>JBMHCS010000001.1:0-83509 GCA_049889795.1 Puniceispirillaceae bacterium (SeqCode)
GAACCAGAACCAGGGGGGCGCAGGTCATTCACCTGTGTGTAACGCCCTGTATAACAAATGTGCCTGTTGACTTGAGACCGGCCAAACCTAAGCTACTGATATTGCTCAAGGGTGACTTGAGTTGACGCAGGGCATAGGAACTTCGGCTTCTCGGCCGCACCATTTTTCTTATTCATCCAGTTTACGCGGCCCAGCCAGCCTGCCAGGACAATAGGCGTGCCCGCATTGCAAAACGGCGCTTAATGCGTCCGGGCCGCCACAGTAGGTTTTGATCTATGGCTGATGGAACCTTGATGAATTTCGTAACGGTTGATTACATGTCGGAAGCCGACATGGAGCTGGCGCTGGTGCGCTGGACCGACAATCGCGAGCGCTATCTTCCCGAATTGACGTCGCGCGGCATGCTGCGCTTTACCGTTCTGAAAATCTGGAACCGGCAGGGCATCTACCGGCTGGGATTCTGGTATGAATATCGCGATCCAGAGGCCTATGCCGCCTGCAAGGATATCTGGGCCGAAATCGAACGGTTGGGAACGGCGCGCCAGCCGATGAAGATCGTCGCCAACCGCGGCGTGGTTGTTGAAGACACCTCAGCTTAGGCGACCGCACGGCGATAACCGCGGCTTGCAGCTCTCACAATATCTTGGTGATGTTGTCTGCAAAGCCTCTGGTCAAGCCGATCCCCGTCATCCCCGCCAATCCACCATGTGCGCGGTGGTCTGCTGGCTTTTATTCTGCGGCCTCGACCGGGATGGAGGTCGACATGGCCTCGCGTTCAAATGACAGCACGCACACCCCCGAAAAACGCGACGATTTGAAAACAAAGGCCTGTTTTATGTCTTCGAGGATGACCGGAAGGTCCTTTTCAAAACCGGTCATGGCGGCCGCGTCCTTGAACCGTACATTCACCGCGAGGTCACCATCCTTGCCAACCGTGACCTGCAGCCCCTGAAAATCAAAGACAGAGATCCGCGATTTCAGCAGGTCACACAGGCTTTGTGCGGCTATTTTTGCCTCGGCAATGGATGCAAATTTCAATTGCAGTTGCGTGGAAAACATGGCCGGTCACTCCACCTGAGCCAGCAGGTCGTCAAGCCCGCCGCCAACTGCCGTTTGTCTGGCCTGGCTGCCAAGATAGCCTTCAGATGCCAGCCCGAGTTCCGCTTTCAGATCAATCCCGTCCTGCGTCAGCATCCAGCTGTCACCGCGCTGTGCGATCACGCCTTCACGCGCGAGCATTGCCAGAATTTCGGGCGTCGATGTGCCCTGCGCGCAGAAATCGAGGAAGCCCATCAGTTCGGTAAGGGTGCCGTCCGGCGCAAACCGCACAAAGCGGCCCAGCATGGCACCAATTCTTGATGCCGTCAGATTGGCCTGTTCCGCGCGATATTCGATCTGATCCGTTACCGCCTTTGCCAGCTGGCGCATCAACCTGACCTGTTCGTCCGACAGATGTAGAGGTTCGGTATGCATGGCGCATAATGTGCCCAGTACAACGCCTTCGGCGGTACATAACGGAAACCCGACATAAGACGCCGCATTCATCGGCGGTTTAGTAAAGGGCGTTCCTGCAAACCGGTCATCCTTGGACATATCCGGCACCAGGAACGGTTCTGGCGACGTCAGTGCAAACTGGCACATCGACATGTCCTGCGGCAGACCCATCAGCGGGTCAACAGGCACCCCGCACCCGCCAATGGTGAACATATTCTCACCATCCAGAATATTGATCATGACCTGGTCAGCGCTGGTGATCAGCCGGACAACATCACCAAAGATTTCAAACTGGCTTGCCAGATCCTGCCCCACGATGCCGGTCTGGGCGACTTTCACACGCCGTTGATCTTCATTATCCGGTGGTGCGGGCGGATCAATCTTGCGCGAGGTGGCAATCGCCAACCCCATCTGCATGAAGTCCTTTATCCCATAAGCCTTGATCGCGCGCCTTAATGACAAGGGAATGCTCCCATCAGGAAATCACTCAAAAAACGGCCACTTGAATGGGTCGGTGGCAAAAACTGGTCTGACCAAAACAGCGTAACATAAATCCGCATCGTTGGGTAAGGCGCACCGCGACGGGCTGAATATGCCGCATGTCGCGCCAAGCCTCATGCCATGTGTTGGGCCATGTCTTGTGCCTTGCGTATCATCTGCAGGATTATTTGTTATTCTATTACAGATGGTTAATGTGCAATCTATCCTGTACCGTCATATTGCGGCTGTTTGGAATCACCATAATGGTCAGGCAGCCATCATTTTGAGGAGGCGATTATGGCCAGATATGAATGTGCCAAATGTGGCATGGCGGTGAATACAAGCTGTGCAAAATGCAACACGCCACTTGTCGATGCGTCATTGCAGCTTGATGACGGGTCATCGGTGCAGATTGCGCAATGCCCGGACTGTGAGGGCAAGATCAAGTCGCCGCTATGCTGCGGGTCAGATATGAGTTGCAGTGTTTGACAGATGACACCGGGCCACCAGTCAGCTGGTGGTTTTGTCGCTTTTCCCCCGGCATGGATGCCGGCCCGCCAAGAGGCATGCTGATATGAGCCTATGGACGCAAGCCCCAGATGGCACCTATGTCGGCGGCAGCACATGGACGCAGGCCCCCGACGGCACCTATGTTGGCGGCAGCACATGGACGCGGGCCCCGGATGGCACCTATGTCGGCGGCGATGAATGGACGCAGGCGCCAGATGGCACCTATGTTGGCGGCAGCAGCTGGGTCATGGCACCTGACGGGTCCTATGTGGGCGCAGATGATTGACCAGGGCAGCGCAGGTGCCGCGCGCCAGCGGTGCATGCTCTAGACATCCCCTGCTGGTCGATTTGCCCCCTCAGTGACCGATATGGCTGGTTTGTCCCTTGCCGTCGATCCAGTTCCAGATCAACCTGCGCAGCACCACCCCGTCAATCTCCTGCGTATAGAGATCATTTGCCGTCATCACATGGCCCCATTCCTCAAAGCCCATGATCTGTTTGGCCTCGGCGTCGATGGAATAGCCGGCGCCGTAATGTTCGATATCGCTGATGATGCCGGCTTTGACCCTTGCCTGGTCACCAAAGCGGGCATAGCGGTCGCCGATGTTCCAGATGGGAAACACCTTGTCGATGCCGTGCCGTGTGAATTGCGGGCGTGAGGGGAAGCAATGACCCCAATGCGCGCCCTTGCAGTGGTCGGGCAGGTTGCCATAGAGAAATTTCGTGATGTTGACCCAGGGCCCTTTGGTCCAGCTGAGGCGCATGCGCAGCGATTCCGCATCAAGCCAGAAACTGTCGGCGATCACATAAGGGTCGTCGAATTGGGCAATCAGATCGGCATTGAAGCCAAGCCCGAGGGACCCGGCGCTGTAGCCGGCAAAGACAAGCCTGTCGGCGCCTGCCAGCTGGTCCTTGTGAAGGGCGATGACGTTTTCAACGATCTTGCGGCCGTGGAAATAGACCGTCTTGCCGTCGATATTATGCGTATGGAACCCTTGGTAAAGATCACTGGTACAGTAACCAATGATAATCACGTTGAAGCCTTGGTCCCGAAAATCGGTGGTCATCCGCACACCAATATGATCGTTTTGCGCCGGGCTTTTCATACCTTCGGGGCGGCCGCGATACTGGTCGGCATTGGCGGCAACGCCGCCGCCATGGATATAGACCAGCCAGTCATTGCTGTTGCCGTCGTCGAAATAGGCATAGGTCGCCTGTTCGCCATTGCTGCATCGCGCATCGGGCGCGGTTGTTGTGCGCAGTTCTGCGAAGGCGGGGCTGGCTATTAGGCCAACGATCAGTATCAGGCTGGCAATCATGCTGTGAATCAGTCCTGTACCTGTTTGCATTGGATAATCCTTCAAAAATAAATTCGACACAGATGCCGCCGATAACCAGATACCGCGGATAAATGATCGTCAGCCCTGATCGGCGGCGCGGACCGGCGGCAGAAATTCTACCTCAAAATCTGCGGATATGCGTGCCACTTCATCAGGCCGTGACATATTGTGCAGCTTGCGGAACAGATCGACCAGCCGGCCTGTCGGGGTGACCCAGAAAAAGCATTGCACATCGGCACCGGAATTATTGTAGATGCCGTGCGGGATCCCGCGCGGGAGCGTGATGAGGTCGCCGGTTTCGGCGCTCAGCATCTCGTCCCCCAGCCAGAAATCCAGCTTGCCGTCCAGCAGCAGGATATATTCATCCTGTGTCGGGTGAATATGCGGGGGAATGAAGCTTTCAACCGGCAGTATGGCATGCCAAGAAAAGCAGTCTTCAGTAATCTGTTTCGGCGTATAGACCTGTCCAAGGATATTCCAGTGAACCCCATCCATGCCGGCCTTGTGGCGGGTGATCCCGGCTTTGGCTGCCATGCTGTTGATTGTCATTATCTTCCCTCTTTGCCATCGTGCGCTTTGTCATCATGTGGGCCGTCTGGTGGCGCGCCATTATCCGCTTTGCGCCGGCGCAACAGCTTGTCCATGATTTTGCCGGTCAGCGGGTTGCTGGCGGCGAATCTGGGCGCCCATTCTTCGTTGATGGCCGTTTCCAGTTCCGCCTCATCCCAATAGCCGATCAGGATGCCGGATTCAGCGATACGTTCCTGAACGGCCGTTGCCTCGATGGTGCCATCAGGGATGGTGGCGCGCTGACGCGGCTGGCGGGCCCATTCAAACAGCTGTTCATGCAGCCTGGCGCGCACGTCGGCATAAGCCGGGTCATCGCCGAGATCGTGAAATTCGTCGCTGTCTTCCTGCAGGTCAAACAGCATCGGGCGATATCCTTCCGACAGAATATATTTGAAACGGCCGTCATAGATCATCCGCAGCCAGGCTTTGCGCGCCGGCGTGTCGAGGGTACGCCGTGCATCCTGGAAGGAATAGTCATATTCGCATATGGCATAGGGCCGGTCCGGCCTGTTTGTCTCGCCAAACAGGATGGGGCGCAGTGACAGCCCGTCCAGAATATGCGGGACCGGCGTGCCGCCATAAACATCGAGAAATGTGGGCAGCAGATCGATCATCTGCACAATCTCGTTACAGACGGTGCCACGCGTCGCATCGGCGCGGCTGTCGGGATCAAAGATGATCAGCGGCACACGCGTTGCGGCATCATGGAAATGTTCTTTTTCGCCCATCCAGTGATCGCCCAGATAATCGCCGTGATCCGACGTGAAGATAATCATCGTTTCATCGGCAAGGCCTCTATCTTCGAGATGTTGGAACAGCCGCCCCATCTGGTCATCGATCTGCTTGATCAGCCCCATATAGGCAGGAATCACCGCCTGCCTGACCTCGTCGCGGGCAAAGCTGCGTGACACGCGGTGCTGTTGCATTGCGGCATAGACAGGATGCGGGTCCCGACATTCGCTTTCATGGCGTTTGACCGGCAGCACATGTTCCGGCCCATACATGCTGGCATAGGGTTCCGGCACGATATAGGGCCAGTGCGGTTTGATATAGCTGACATGGGCGAGAAAAGGCTGGCGGTCGGGATTTGCGGCGGCCTGATCGATGAAATCCATGGCGCGGCCAGTCAAATAGGGTGTTTCGGAAAATGCATCCGGAATACGCGCCGGCCTGTTTGAATATTTCAGGAACCAGCCTGACAGCAGGGTGCCGTCATCATCCTCGGCCATATTGGCCCATTCTTCCCACGGGTTTTCGCCGGTAAAGCCGTGCTGATGCAGCCACGCATTATAGGCCGGGTCCGGGTCATGCCCTGACCAGGGATGTATGCCGTCATCGCGTTCGAATGCATCAAACCCACATTCCGAAATACGGCGCCCAATCTGGCTGTCCGGATCGATTCCAAGGCGGGCCATGCCGGCCATATCGGCCCGCATATGGGTTTTGCCGAGCAGCACCGATTGGACCCCGAGCGGCCGCAGATGGTCCCCGATCGTCATCTCGCCTGCCTTCAGCGGCACAAAATTCCAGCTGGCACCATGCGCGTGAACATAGCGCCCGGTATAGGCGCTCATCCGGCTGGGGCCACAGACGGGGGACTGGACGAAGGCCTGGTCAAAGCGCACGCCGCGCGCTGCCAGCGCGTCGATGTTCGGTGTGTGCAGATGCGGGTGGCCATAGCAGGAAAGATAATCCCAGCGCAGTTGGTCACACATTATGAAAAGGATATTCTTGACGGCCATTCCTGCCCCGCACGCAAATAGTGTCTGAAAGGCGATCCCTTCATAGTTGTGCCAAGATGGTGCCTTGCGGGCGCGGTGAAATCAACTGCACGCTTGGGGGTCTTGCAGAAACGGCTGCCGGCGTGGTGATGGCGGGATATGTTGACCTTGTCAGCGAAACACCTAAGCTTTTTTCAGGGTGTGACAGGAGGGTGCGTGATGCCGGCAGCAGGCGATGACACGTCGCAGACAGCGACGAAGGCAGGCGGCAAAGGTGGCGATCATCCGCGGGGCCGGATTGACGCGTTGTTCAATGCCATAGAGGCGCGGCGCGATGCGCTGGTCGACACAACAGTCGGCCTGCTGAAAATCCCGACATTCAATCCGCCCGGCGATCATTATCTGGAAATCTGCGACCATCTTGAATCGCGTCTGCGCCCCGCCGGTTTCGACTGTATCAAGCTGCGTGCCAAGGATGCGCCCGGCGATAGTGATGCAAACCCCCGCTGGAACATCATCGCACGGCGTGAAGGCGCACGCCCCGGCCCGTGCGTCCATTTCAATGGTCATACCGATATTGTCGCGCTTGGTGACGGTTGGACGAAAGATCCTTTTGGCGCCGATATTGAAGGTGACCGCATCTATGGGCGCGGGTCCTGCGACATGAAAGGCGGTCTGGCCGCCGCGATCATCGCCGCCGAAGCCTTTATCGAGATCTGTCCCGATTTTGCCGGTGCGATCGAAATTTCGGGCACCGCAGATGAAGAGACAGGCGGGTTTGGCGGCGTCGCCTGGTTGGCCGAGAAGGGGTATTTCAGCCCCGACAGGGTAGACCATGTGATCATCCCCGAACCGCTGAATAAGGACAGGATCTGCCTTGGGCATCGCGGCGTCTGGTGGGCCGAGATTGAAACAAAGGGGCATATCGCGCATGGCTCGATGCCGTTTCTGGGCGATTGTGCGGTGCGCCATATGGGGGCCGTGCTTGCCGAGATGGAAGAAAAACTGTTTCCCGCCCTCGGCATGCGGCAGACAGCCATGCCGGTGGTACCGCCACCGGCCCGTCAGTCGACGCTGAATATCAATGCCATTCATGGCGGGCTTGCAGCGCCCGAGGACGGCTATACCGGCTTTCCGTCGGCGCTGGTGCCTGACCGCTGCGTGATCACCATTGACCGGCGCTATCTGATCGAGGAGACCCCGGCCGATGTAAAGGCAGAGATCGATGCGCTGATGCGGCGCGTCCAGCAGCAACGGGACGGGTTTGAATATGAAATCCGCGATCTGTTTGAGGTGCATCCGATCATGACAAGCGCCGAGTCACCGATTGCTGCCACGGTCGCCACAGCGATTGAAGCTGTGTTGGGCGACCGGCCGGAATTTGTGGTATCCCCCGGCACTTATGACCAGAAACATATTGACCGTATTGGCCGCTTACAGAATTGCATCGCCTATGGGCCGGGCATTCTGGAACTGGCCCATCAACCTGATGAGTGGATCGGCATCAACGACATGCTGGACAGTGCCAAGGTGATGGCACATGCGCTGATCGCGCTGCTTGCGGATCCGGATCAGCCATAGTGCCAACAAAAGGGTTTTGCCATGCGACTTGAAAACAGGATAGCCGTTGTCACTGGCGGTGGATCAGGCTTCGGGACCGGCATCGCCGCGCGGTTTGCGGAAGAGGGCGCGGCGCTGGTGATTGCCGATATCAATATGGATGCGGCGCAGGATACTGCCAGCCGGTTGAACGGTATGCCGGTGCAGGCGGATGTCAGCCGCAATGATGATATGGCGGCGCTGGCCGCCGCCGTGATGGCGCGGTATGGCCGGATTGACATCTTTGTGAATAATGCCGGCATTACGCATCTGCCAACACCCATGGATGAGATTGAAGAAGAAGAATTCGACCGCGTGCTGATGGTCAATACGAAGTCGGTCTATCTGTCAGCACGGCATGTCGTTCCGGTGATGAAGCGCCAGGGATCCGGCGTCATTCTGAATATCGCCTCAACGGCGGGCGTGTCGCCGCGCCCGAATCTCAGCTGGTACAATGCCACCAAGGGGTGGATGATCACCGCAACAAAATCAATGGCGGTGGAACTGGCGCCCTTTGGTATTCGTGTGAACGCGCTGAACCCGGTGGCGGGTGAAACGCCGCTGCTAAAGAGTTTTCTTGGTGAGGATACGCCGGAAATGCGGGCGAAGTTTCTGTCCACCATCCCGCTGGGGCGGTTTTCGACGCCGCAGGACCTTGGCAATGCCGCGCTGTTTCTGTGTTCGGACGACGCGGCGATGATCACCGGCATCGGTATGGAGGTGGATGGCGGGCGCTGTATTTAAGCCCTGTCGCACCCTGCTGTCAGGGCAGGGTGGTGCTGTCGTCCGCAGAAGCTGCCAGATGCTGCCAGATGTCGCTGGCCAGGCCAATGCGCGTTGATGGCAGGCTGAAAATGGCGATCTTCAGATCAACGAACCATTCCGCACTGGCCGCCAGCACAAGCCGGCCCTGATCGATGTCAGCTTCAACAAGACGCCTTGGAAGCCAGCACACGCCAGCCCCGCGCAGGGTCCAGTTCAACAAGGTGCCCGACATCGAATTCTGATAGATCACCTGCGTTTTATGGCCTGACAGTTTTGGCGCGATTGTATGTTCAACCAGCCTGCCAAGTGGCGATTCCAGACCATAGCTGACAAGCGGCAGCGGGTCGGAAACGCGGCTCAGGTCAAATGCCGCAGTGCCATCGGCATTTGGTGCGCAGACAGGTACCAGCTTGTCGTCGCCAATCACGATATGGTCGACCGCACCTTTCATGATGGCCGGAAAATCCTCGGCGAGGATGTTGTAGGCCAGCAGGAAATTGACTTCCTTGTTCAAAAAGCCCTCGACACATTCTGACAGATCCTCGGCGCGCATGCGCGTTGATATAGGGCCGATGGTCAGTTCCAGATTGCGCAGCCAGTTGGGAAAGAAATGCCAGGCAATGGAATGTTGCGCCGCAAAGCGGATCACGCTTTGCCGATGGGCTTCTGTCTGGCTGAGCATGTCGCGGCGCTGTGTTTCCAGCGTATCAAGGAATTCCGTGCATGTATCAAGCAGGGTCTGGCCAGCATGGGTCAGTGTGACCGGCCGCCGGTCCCGCACGACAAGCTGCTGCTCGGCCCAGCTTTCCAGTGCCTTGATTCGGCGTGTCAGGGCCGGCTGGCTGAGGTTGCGTGCCTCTGATGCCCGCGAAAAACTGCCCAGCTGTTCAATGGCCTGAAGGTCTCTGAACCAGTGTAAATTCAATCCAAACCCCGCTTACGCCTTGTTTATGCAAATTCTGCATAATGCTTATGCAAAATAAGCATTTGCTGTGAAGCTATGCCGTTGTCAAGCTTTCAGCAACAAATTAGGGGAATGCACGTGCAAGATCTGTTGTCGGATTTCAGACGAATTCATCTCTGCCACCAGCCAACACCGCTTGAGGAGATGCCGCGCTTGACCGCTGCGCTGGGTGGGCCGCGCCTGTGGATCAAGCGCGATGATTGCACCGGACTTGCCACGGGTGGCAACAAAACACGCAAGCTGGAATTCCTGATGGCAGCGGCGCAGGATGCCGGTGCCGACATGGTCGTGACACAAGGGGCGGTGCAGTCCAACCATGTCCGCCAGACGGCCGCTGCCGCTGCCAAGCTTGGTATGAAATGCCATGCCGTGCTGGAAAGGCGCGTGCCAGATGTGGCCTCGAGCTATGAAATGACGGGCAATGTGCTGTTTGACCATATGTTTGGCGCCACCATCGAATTCCGGCCGTCAGGCCTCGACATGAATGCCGAGGCACAGGCCGTAACCGATTCTTTGCGCGCCGCCGGCAACATGCCCTATTTCATCCCCGGCGGCGGATCGAACGAGATCGGGGCGCTTGGTTATGTTTCCAGCGCGCAGGAAATCCTGCAGCAGATTGCAGCACAGAATCTCGACCCGAAATGGATTGTCGTTGCCACCGGCAGTGCCGGCACGCAGGCCGGGTTGGTGGCCGGATTCCACGCGCATGATTGCGATATCCCGATCATGGGCATCAGCGTCAGGCAGCCGCATGATGTGCAGGTTGAAAATGTCTACCGGCTCGCGGTCAAGACCGCTGCATTGCTGACCGACCGCCCCTTGCCACGGTCGCGCGTGCTTGTGGATGACGGTTATGTCGGTCCCGGCTATGGCATTACAACCGAGGGCACCATCGCCGCCACCAACATGCTGGCGCGCCATGAAGGTATTCTTCTCGATCCTGTCTATTCCGGCAAGGGAATGGCGGGGCTTATCGGCCGTATCGAGACCGGAGATATTGCAAAGGATGGTGATGTTATCTTCCTGCATACCGGCGGTGCGGTCTCACTCTTTGCCTATGAGGATCAGTTTGGATCCTCAACCGCTGCTGAATAGCAGCATCAGACGTGAAAACACAAAACAGGGAGACACAAAAAATGAAAAAACTGATTATGAACGCAGCATTGGCTGCGCTGCTATCCACTGCCAGCACCGCCGCATTGGCCGCTGAGCGGGTGGCGATTGGCGTGCCGTCTTGGACGGGTGCGCAGGCGATCGCCCATCTGATCGCAACGGTCGTCAGCGAGCGTATCGGTGGCGAAGTAGAGCTTGTGCCCGGTAACAATGCGACAATCTTCCAGGCAATGGACCAGGGCAAGGGCGATATCGACGTCCATCCGGATGTGTGGCTTCCCAATCAGGAATCCTTCACCAACAAATATGTTGCGGGCGCCGGCACCGTGTCGCTCAGCGAAAACCATTATATTGGCAATCAGGGTTTCTGTGTGACCCGCAGCTTTGCCGAAGAAAACAACATTACCGATATTGCCGATCTTGGCCGGCCTGATGTTGCCGCAAAGATGGATTCCGACGGCAATGGCAAGGGCGAGATGTGGATTGGTGCCCCTGGCTGGGCATCGGCCAATGTGAATGAGGTCAAGGTCCGCGATTACAGCCTGCTGAACTTCATCGAGCCGATCCGTGCCGAGGAAAGCGTCAAGACAGCGCGCATCAAGGATGCCATCGCCAAGAATGAGGGCTATGCCTTCTATTGCTATGAGCCACATGCCATCTGGTCGATGTTTGATGTCGTGATGCTGACCGAGCCGGCAAATGACCCGGCAAAATACAAGATGATCCAGCCTTCAGATTCAGCCAACTGGTATGATGATTCCTATGTTGCTTCCAAGGATGCGCTGAAGCAGGTGCAGGTGGCATTTTCCAACTCGCTTGCAGGGCGGTCCCCGGCCATTGCCGACTTCCTTGCAAATATGGCGCTGGACGCATCTGACGTCAGCCTCTTTGCCTATAACATCGCCGGTCTTGGCCGCGATCCGGCAGAGGTTGCCAAGGAATGGGTTGCAAACAATTCGGATCGTGTCGACGGTTGGCTCGGCATGTAATCCACTGACAAATCCTTGCCCGTCCTGTTTTACACGGGGCGGGCCCTTTCTTTTTTTACTTTTTCCTCTCATTCTGGCCACGGGCTAAGGTGGCTTTGGCGACGCGCATAATGGCAAACCGGACGGGACAGGCAGGCGGAACGGATCATGGCGAAATCGCCATCGATATTCGCAATGTCTGGAAAATTTTTGGGTCACGCGCGGATGAGGCCATGGCTGCCATTCAGCGCGACGGCCTGTCAAAGCAGCAAGTGCTGGAACGTTTTAATGCTGTTGTGGGGGTGGCCGACGTTTCGCTGTCGATCCGGCCTGGCGAGATTTTCTGTGTCATGGGTCTTTCGGGCAGCGGCAAATCCACATTGGTGCGCCATATCAACCGGCTGCTGGAGCCTACCTCTGGCGCGATCACGGTCGATGGCCGCGATGTTCTTGCCCTGTCGCCCCAGGATCTGCGCGCCTATCGCAACCGCAACATCTCGATGGTGTTTCAGAATTTTGCGCTGCTGCCGCACCGGTCTGTTCTCGACAATATCGCGATGCCGCTGGAAATCCGTTCGGTGAACAAGAATCTGCGCCTCGCAAAAGCGCAGCAAGTGCTTGAAATGGTCGAGCTGGACGGCTGGGGCAATAAATTTGCACATGAACTTTCAGGCGGCATGCAACAGCGGGTTGGTCTGGCGCGTGCCCTTGCCGCCGATCCGGATGTGCTGTTGATGGACGAACCTTTCAGTGCGCTCGATCCGCTGATCCGCCGCCAGTTGCAGGATGAATTTATCACCCTGTCCCAGGTGATGAAGAAAACGACGGTTTTCATCACGCATGATCTGGACGAAGCTGTGCGGGTCGGCGAGCGCATTGCCATCATGCGCGATGGCAAGATTGTGCAGGTGGGGACACCAGAGGAAATCATCACCGCGCCGGCCGATGATTATGTAACCGATTTCGTTGCCGGCATTTCGCGCCTGAAGGTCGTGCGTGCCAAAACCCTCATGCAGCCACTTGCCGAGGCCGAGTCACAATATGGTCCGCTGTCGGATGATCTGCCAAAGATCGATGAGGATGAAAATCTGACGCGCATCATTCGTCTTATGATCGAGGTGGAGCGCCCGATCTTTGTGCAGCAGGATGGGCGCACCAGCGGGGTCATCACGCCGCGCAACGTCTTCCGTACCGTGATCGAAGGCACCGAAACATCATGAAGCCGACTGACGAAACGCCAACCCAGACCGTGCCCGATGCCGATGCTCGCCAGAATCGGGAACAGGAACGCGCCAACGAGATTGCGCAGTTTGTGAAGTCGAATCCGGCCTATTATCAGACACGGTTCTTCGAGATTGGTGACAGTGCGCGCTATGTCTTCAGCTTTAATCTGTGGGCGTTTCTGCTGGGCCCCGTCTGGTTTGGTGCGCGCTCCATCTGGAATTGGGGGCTTGCCTTTCTCATTCTCGAAACCTTTGGCTGGGTGCAGCTGGTGCGGGGCGCCTTTGGCGATCTGGCGGCAGCCGCCCGTGAACGGATCGCACAAATCGAGGGAACACTTGCCTTTCGCAAGAAACAGCTCGAGGCGGCGCTGGAAAAGGGGTCGGAGAAAGTTGATGTCTATCGGCGGACGGTTGAGTCGCTAGAGGCGAATATCGGCGACATCCGGATGGAGGCTGTGCGCGCCGAAGAGGCTGGTATCTGGATTTTTGCGATCGGGGTCGTGTCGCTGCTGGTCGTCAAAACGATTCAAGCGGCGATGGCCAATATGATTTTGGAGCGGCGGTTTTCCGCCTGGCTGTCGGATCGCACCCTGTCTGCCGGCATGGCGCTTCGGCATATGGTGCTGGCGACGGGGTTCAGCCTGCTGATTATCGGCGCCACGGTGATGCATTACAGTTTTCCCGGCATTTCCGAGCTGTTTACCGATTTCCCCACACGCCAAGCCATCCGCATGACATCAATCAATTGGGTTGAGTGGCTGTTTACCGGCGCTGTCACCAATGGTGAGGCGCTGTTTGATGCCATCACATTTGGCATCCGGCTTGTGCTGGACTTCCTCGAAGTGGTCTTTGTGGCGACCCCTTGGTTTGTCATCATCAGCTTTATTGTGTTGCTCACCGGCCTGTCGGCGGGTGTCCGCACGGCCATCTTCTCAGCCTCCTTCCTTGCCTATATCGGGTTGCTGGGCTTTTGGGAAAAGGCGATGACAACGCTGGCGCTGCTTGGCACGGCGGCATGCCTGTCGATTGTGATCGGCATTCCGCTTGGCATGTATTGTGCGCGGCGTGACCGCTTTTACCGGTTTATTCGTCCGATCATGGATTTCATGCAGACAATGCCCGCCTTTGTTTTCATGATCCCGGTGATTGCCTTTTTCGGCACCGGCAAGCCGGCAGCGGTTGTGACGACAATGATTTTCGGGGGCACACCTGTCGTCAGGCTGACGGTTCTTGGTTTACGCGGCGTGCCGGAAAATGTGCGTGAGGCGGCGATCTCGTTTGGCGCCAGCAAATGGTATCTCCTGACCAAGGTTGATCTGCCATTGGCGGCCCCGTCCATTCGGGCCGGGGTGAACCAGACCATCATGCTCAGCCTTGCCATGGTGGTTGTGGCGTCGCTGATTGGGGCCAAAGGCCTTGGCGAAGATGTGCTGGAAGCCCTGCAATACGCGAATGTAGGGCAGGGGATTCTGGCCGGTTTTGCCATTCTGTTCTGCGCCATGATGCTCGACAGGATCGTGCAAGGCCGCAGCCGCTAGCTGTTTCCACGCTGCCAGACAGTCTGCAGGTTACCGATTGCACCCATCAGAGGCGTGATGATCCGGCGCGCAATGCGTGTTGGTACCAACCGCATAAACACAGCTAATCTGTAATTTTTATCAGATCTAATTTCCTGTAATGAATCACAAAAATTTAGTAAACTGAAATTTGGTTTCTAAATAGGTTATGCGGCACTGTCGGTCGCATGGCGCCGCTGCGCCAGCTGCCGATGCGGCAAGGTACATACATTCTTGCTAATTTCAGCACAGTCATTTCAGCGCTTTGATCTTGGTCTTTGCGGGCGCGTGCGACACTCTGGTTTCAGGAAATGGCATCCATACCTCCCCCATGGGTGTCTTTCCTTCCTTCAGTTCGCAAATTCGATGGCACCCGAATTGCGAATATTCTAACCCCCGGCAGCTTTGATTCCCTTGGCTGTCGGGGGTTTTTCATTTGCCCCTCGACAATCGCCCCTCTCAAACCGCCCGCCATCGCCGCGGCCCACCAGATCGTGGCCCAGAGATCGCCATGGTTTTGGCCGGGTTATTTGCGTGAAAAATAGCGCCGAAAGGTTGGGCGTGATGCCATGTGAAGAATGAAGGCGCAGACCCCGAAGAAGAATACCACCAGATACTCACTCGGCTCGACATCCTGCTGTATGAAGATGATGGTGCCAACACATGTCAGGACCGTCAGATAGACTTCAAGAAATTTGACCGGATACATTTCCCGGCTGCCATTCAGCAGATGGATAACCGCAAAATAGGCAAAGGTCAGGAATATCGAAATGCGGGCGGTCTGCCAGCGGTGATAGGGGATCGGCTCGGCGTCTGCGAGTCGCAGCGGAAAATAGACGGATATGCCGAAAAACGCCGTAACCGACGCATAAACGCTCCACAAGGCCAATAGCCCGATAAGCAGTCTGGACATCACTTGCAACGCGTTCATGCGCCCAAGCCTAGACAATCGCCATTGCTTTTACAATTAACCTGTATTTGGCACGGCATAGCCTGCCCATATTGTGACCGTCGCCGGAACGCCTGCAAGCCAGGGTGTGTGACTGTATTTTGCTATCTTGGCAAAGGGCTGCAGGTCTCATATTCTGCGCGGGCAAGTCTGAATAAAAGTCTAATTTATGCGTATTGAATATCCCACGCTGTTCCTGGCGTTCCTCTGTTATGGGTTGTTTGTTGGTGCCGCTGTTTTATTATGGCCGGTAGCGCCAACCGCCGCCATGTTGGTGATGATCGTGACGGGCGCGCTTCAGTCTTCGCTTGCCCATGAATGTCTGCATGGCCATCCCTTCCGCAACCCGCATCTGAACGAGGCGCTGGCCTATCTGCCGTTGACACTGGCCTATCCCTATCGCCGATACCGTTCGCTGCATTTGAAACATCATGAAAATGCGCACCTGACCGACCCGTTTGAAGATCCTGAAAGCTATTACAGGGCAAGCTGGCAATTCGACAGGCTGCCGCGTCCGTTGCGCTGGCTGTTGCGTGTCAACAATGCGCTTCTTGGCCGACTGATATGTGGCCCCTGGCTGTCTGTCGCCGGCTTTTTCGCGCGCGAAGGCAGTGCGATCCTGCGCGGCGAGTCCGGTGTGCGGCGTGCATGGGCGCATCATGTCGCCGGATGCGTCCCGATTTTCCTGCTGCTTTGGGCGATGGGTATTCCGGTCTGGGTCTATATCATTGGCGTATGCTGGCCGGCCTTGTCCCTGATTGCGCTTCGCTCTTTTGCCGAACATCGTTGGCATGACACGGAAGATGGTCGCTGCATCATTATCGAGAAGAGCCCGCTGTCATGGCTGTTTCTGAATAACAATTTGCATCTTGTACATCATGCCCATCCGCAGGTGCCCTGGTATGATTTGCCGCGACTTTATGCATGTCAAAAAGCGGTATGGCAAAAACGCAGCGCAGGATATGTGTTTACCGGTTACGGGGCGCTGTGGCGGGCATGGGTCTTTCGGCCGAAAGAGCCGGTGGTGCATCCAGCCTTGCACCGCCCCCCATCAGAATGACAGCCATCCCGCACCAGCCCGGCTGCGGGCATGCGTCTTTGCCCATGTATGACTGGCCCGAAGAACGCAGCGCCATCGCCGGCTTTTGGCAGCAGATCCGTGACAGGGTGAAGCTGCAGGCACCAAACATCATCCTTCCCGAACATCTGACATCTGTTGACGGTGATCCGGCGGCGCATTGGCGCGCGCAAAGACCGGTCTTGTCCCAAAGCTGCTGGGGCCCGCTGAAGGCCGGGTTGTTAACCGAATTGCGCCCGCTGGCGCAGCCGGATTACAGCGCGTTTGCGGGGGGCGACGGACCTTTATACCGGTCGGTGCTGGTGACGCGTAATGGTCCGGTGACACCCGTGCCGTCAGGGCAGGGGGCAAGCGCCCTGCAGGATGTCCTTCAGGGACGGCGATTTGGATTCAACAATCCGACCTCGCTGTCCGGGCTGATTGCGCCGGCGCGTGATCTCGGCATATTTCCTGCCGCGCTGATAAAGATGTCTGTAGAGACAGGAAGCCACCGGGCATCGGTGCGGGCCGTTGCAGACGGCACCATTGACGTGGCGGCCATTGATTGCCGGTCATGGATGCTGGCCTGCCGCCATGAACCCGCTGCCGCACGGCTGGTGACATCGGGGTGGACTGCGTTGCGGCTTGGCCTGCCCTATGTGACCAGCTGTCATACGCCGCCGGATATGCGCGCCGCCCTGACAGCGGCCCTGATCTCGCTTGGCTGTTTTGCTGTTGGCTAGCGGTCCCCAAAGACCCGCATTACGGCGCTGTTTTGAGCTTGTTGCGGGGCGATACCAGTGACAGGCCGATGATCATCACCAGCAGCGACATCCAGACCCAGCCCGAATGGGATTCACCAAACAGCACCATGCCCCAGACCACCCCGGAAACTGTGACGATATAGCCTGTCTGGCTGGCAAAGACTGGCCCGGCAAGATTGATGGTGGTGATGAAACAGATAAAGGCCAGAATGTTGATGGCCGCATTCCCAAAGATCGCCCATTCCAGTACCCCGAAGGGAAAGGCTAGCGGAAACATATGGCCGCTTGCCAGCGACAAGGGCAGCACTGTCATGGCCCCAAACAGGTTGGCGCCGAAGATGATGTGCAGCGGATGCATGCCGGCCATGACCGGCCGCGTCAAATTGATGTTGTTAAAGGCATGAAAGGTTGGCGCGATGGCGGCCACCAGGATCCACGGCACGGCAGACCTGTCGGGAAGGCTGGTAGATGGCACCACCAGCAACAGGATGGCGATGATGCCGCAGATAAGGCCGGCCAGACGCACTGGCGACTGGCTTTCACGTCCCATGCTGGTTGCCAACGCATAGGTCAGCATCGGCACAATGGCGATGGTAATGGCGACAACCCCGGCCGGCACCCGCCCGGCTGCAAACATAAGGCAGCTGCTGGGTACCGATGAGGCAAGCACGGACACCAGCAGATAATTGGCAATCGCCTCGCGGGTCATCGGGATCGGCTTGCGCTGGATCTGGCAGATGACAAAGCACATCACACAGGCGACGACCATCTGCCAGAAGGCGATGCCGAATGGCATGCCGCCGGCGAGGATCGCCATCTTTGCCAGCGAAAAGGCCAGCCCCCAGCCCAGACCCATGGCCAATAACAGCATCCAGGGCCCTAGCGGCTTTAGGCTATTCAACATCAGCATATCCTTTCCATGGCAGCTGTATTCGGCGCGGCTTGTGACCCGGCCCACAGTCCCTGACTGCGGATCATACATCGCCGCACATCCTGTCTGGTGCGCCTAGAAACCGTGGAAACGGGCAATGGCCTCGACCGGTTCGCGCGCACTGACAAGAGAATTCTCGATGGCTGTCTCATCGGCATGCCCAAGGGCGATACCAACCACCAGCATCTGGTCATCTGGGATGTCCAGATGCCGGTAGACCGGCCCCGGGGTCACGATCCAGCTTGCCTGCGGGCAGGTATGCAACCCCTCGGCACGTGCCGCCAGCATGATGGTTTGCACATAAAGACCCACGTCAAACCAGCTGCCTTTGGCAAGATAGCGCTCAATCGTCACAAAAATGCCAACCGGAGCATCAAACAGCAGATAGTTGCGTGCGGCCTGCTGCATGGCTGCGTCGCGGTCGCCCTTTTCGATCCCCAGCAGACCGTACAGGCCCCATCCCACCGCACGTCGGCGGTCACGATGCGTGTCGTTCCAGATTTCGGGATAATATGCATGTTCGGCATAGCTGTCGGTCTCGCCGCGCTGGAACATCGCATAGGCTTCGGCGGTGATGGCATCACGCACTGGCCCGGCGGCCACATGGACATGCCATGGCTGGGTGTTGGTGCCGCTTGGCGCGCGCTGCGCCATATCGAGGATGCGGGTGACTGTCGCGCGGGATACCGGCTTGCCGGTAAAGGCCCGGATCGATGATCGTGACCGGATGGCATCTTCGATATTCATGACCCGCCTGTGACATCAAAAGGAAAAGCTGCCCGCAATTACACATCCGATGATGGTGAAAGACAAATGGGAAATTGCCGGCCCGTCTTTTGTCGGCGCCAGGTATCGGGGTCGGATACCGGATTTCTGGCCCGGATTTTTGGATCGGGTTTCTGGCCCGGATTTCTGGCCCGGATTTCTGGATCGGGTTTGGGCCATAAATCGCTGGCATCACCATGGCTGGTCTGGTCAACTAGCCACTCTTTTTGAACGGTTTTTTGTCAATGTCTGATGGCACCAGCGAATATGTGTCTGCCCCGCGACTTGGCGGCCCTTACGCCTGGCTCGTCTGGAGCCTCGCGGCGATTGCCTTTGGCTATGCCTTTTTCCATCGGGTGACGCCATCGGTCATGGTGTCGGACCTGATGACCGAATTCGCCATTGGCGGCGCCATGCTTGGTACCCTGTCAGCGCTGTATTTCTACCCCTATGTTCTGCTGCAGGTGCCGCTTGGCGGTATGCTCGAGGTGTTTGGTACCCGCAGGCTGCTTTCGGCGGCGCTGCTGCTGGCCGGTGTCGGGTCGTTCCTGTTTGCTACCGCGCACAGTCTGGAAGTCGCCTATCTGGGTCGCATCCTGATTGGCATCGGGTCCAGTGTCGGGTTTCTGGGGTCGCTGGCGCTGGCGTCAAAATGGTTCCCGGCAAACCGGTTTGCGTTTCTGGCCGGGCTGGCCATGTTTATCGCCATGGCCAGCGGCATGGCAGCGCAGGCGCCACTTGCCTTTTTCATTGATCTCTATGGCTGGCGCAGCAGCCTTCTGGCGCTTGGCATTTTCGGATTTGCGCTGGCGGCCCTTGTCTTTCTGTTTGTGCGCAACGCGCCGGCAGCATCTGCCGCCCCGCCAGATGTCGTCTCGGATACAGCGTCACAACCGGCATCCGCAAGATGGTCTGATCTGTTTGCAAGCCTGCGGCTGGCAATGGTCAGCGCAGATGTCTGGAAGATGGCGATTGTCGCGGCAACCATGGCCGGCCCGATGCTGGCGCTGGGCGGGTTGTGGGGGACGCCCTATCTGATGGTCGCCTATTATCTGACGCGCACCGAGGCGGCGCTGTATATGTCGCTGTTGCTGCTGGGGTGGGCGATCAGTTCACCAACCAGCGGCTGGCTGTCCGACCGGATCGGCCAGCGCAAGCTGATATTGATCTGGGGCAGCGGACTGATGTCTGTCATGGTGGCCATTATTATTCTGGTGCCGCAGCTGCCCTTTGCCGTGACCGTCATCTGCCTTGTGATGATCGGCCTGTCAGGCGGGGTGATGCCGGCCAGCTTTGCGCTGGTGCGCGATGTGATGCCAGCGCCGCTGGTCGGGGCGACAACAGGCATCGTGAATTCGATGACGGTGGCGTCGGGCGCGCTATTACAGCCGCTGGTCGGGCTGGCGCTTGACCTGTTATGGGACGGAACCGTTCTGGATGGGGCGCGCCATTATGCCGCCGCCGATTACCGCATGGCGTTCCTGCTGGTGCTGGCCTCGCTGGTAATAGGCCTGCTGACAGCATTTTCTCTTCGTGAAACCCCTCTGGAAGACGGGGCGTCATAAAGGGGTGTGACACATTTTCGGGATTTCATTATTTCAAACGGGCTGGACCTCACGCCCTGCATACCCCATCTTTGGACCATCGGCATTTTAGCTATAGGAGGTATCCCCCATGCCAGCGCTTCGTGACGACATCGACCCGGATGGTCTTCTTGAATATTCAGTGGTCTTTTCAGACCGTTCGTTGAATTCGATGTCTGCTGCCTTTGGCGAGGTGATGCGCGATATTTCGCGGATCATGAAAACGGCCTATGGGGCGGCATCCGTTGCGGTGGTCCCCGGTGGTGGCACATATGGCATGGAAGCGATTGCCCGCCAGTTCACCACGGATGCACGGGTGATGGTTATCCGGAATGGCTGGTTCAGCTTTCGCTGGTCGCAGATCATAGAGGCCGGCCGGCTTGCAACATCCACAACCGTGTTGGCGGCGCGACAGCTGGAAGACACATCCGACGCCCCTTTCGCGCCGGTGCCGCTGGATGAAATTCTGGCCACCATCCGCGAGCAGAAACCGGATGTGGTCTGTTGTCCCCATGTGGAAACATCGGCGGGGATGATGGTGCCGGACAGCTTTATCAGTGCTGTTACCGCAGCCGTCCATGAATATGGCGGGCTGTTTGTGCTGGATTGTGTTGCCAGCGGAACGGTGTTTGTGAATTTGCAGGATACCGGGGTTGATGTGTTGCTGACCGCCCCGCAAAAAGGGTGGAGCGCGTCGCCCTGTGCGGCGCTCGTGATGATGTCGCCGCATGCCCGTGCGCGCCTCGACGAGACCACAAGTTCCAGCTTTGCCAATGATCTGAAGAAATGGACGCAGATCATGGAAACCTATGAAGGCGGGGCGCATGCCTATCACGCTACGATGCCGACTGACGCGCTGCGCCATTTCCGGGATGCGCTGGTTGAGGCCGAAGGGTTCGGCCTCGAAGCGCTGAAGGCGGCGCAAATCCGGCTGGGGCAGGAGGTGCGCGCGCTGATGGGACGCTACAGCTATAAATCGGTTGCCGCCGCAGGGTTTGAAGCACCAAGTGTGGTTGTCTGTTTCGCGCCAAATGCCGAGATGAAGACTGGAAAGGCCTTTGCCGCGCAAGGGTTGCAGATTGCTGCCGGCGTGCCGCTGGAATGTGGCGAGCGCGAGGATTATGCCTCTTTCCGTATCGGGCTGTTCGGGATGGATAAGCTGACCGAGATTGACCGTACAGTGGCGCATCTGGAAACCGCCCTTGAGGGCATTCGCGGACAGAACGCGCCAGCCTGACAGGGGATCAGCCTGACGGGGGATCAGCCCGACGGAGGATCAGTCTGACAATGGTTCCTTCCTGACAAAAAGAAACGGCCGCCTTGCTGGCGGCCGTTTTCAATTCGGTTCTTCCAGTGCGGGGCTATCCACCAAGCAGCTGCGGCACGATGGTCACAATGCCAGGGAAGAACCACAGGATCAGCAGCCCGACGATCTGGATGGCCACGAACGGGATAACACCGCGATAGATATCCGTTGTCAGAACGCTCCGCGGCGCCACCCCGCGCAAATAGAACAGTGCAAAGCCGAAGGGTGGTGTCAGGAAGGATGTCTGCAGGTTGATCGCGATCATGATCGTCACCCAGGCCGGATCAAAGGTGCCGCCATAAATGACCGGCCCGACAATCGGCACAACGATGTAGATGATCTCGAGGAAGTCCAGAACAAATCCCAGCAAGAATAACAGCAGCATCACAATTAGGAAGATGGTGACCTCATTGTCGAAGCTGCGCAGATATTGCTGGATGTAATGTTCCCCACCATAAGAGATGACGACAAGGTTCAGCACCTGCGATCCGATCAGGATGGTGAACACCATCGAGGTGACTTTGGCTGTCTCGCGTACAACCGGCGCCAGCACATCGCCCGTCACCAGAATATAGCAGGCATAGAGCAGTCCGAAGAGGGCGTAGAGATAGGCGCCATAGGCAAACAGGAAGGCGATCCAGCGTTCTGCATCGACGCCATCAACATTGATCCGCAGGTCAAAATTGACCCCCATCAGGATGCAGATCACCACCGCATAGGCGGCCTGCAGAATGAGTTTTGTCGATTTCTGTTCTTCATTCAGCTTGCGAAAGGCAGCCAGCATCAGCGCGCCCGATGCGCCAAGCCCGGCAGCAGGCGTTGGGTTGGTGATGCCGCCGAGAATCGATCCCAGCACCGCAACGATCAGGACGAGCGGTGGAAAGACCACGCGCAGAAGTTCAATCCGCGTCAGGGCGACAATGGCAGGTTTTATGCCCCAATAGACCAGCGCCCACGGTATCAGCATGTAGATAATGGTCATGCCCGGTGTCGTCAGCGGTGTGACGAAAAGGGTGTCAAAGACAAGCGAGAGCAAAGCGCCGGTGAATCCGACCGCCATATGGCGCTGGCTGAGGCCGATGTCGGATCCGCGGCCAAAGGAAATCAGAACCGCGACGACAAAGGCGATAGTGGCGATGCCAAAGCCGATCGGGGCGGCGGCGGCCAGCTTTTCATCAAGCGCGGCGGCCATTTCATCTTCGGTCAGCTTTTTGCTGGCTTCAACACCGCCCTTGGCGGCGATGGCCTCAGCCTCCGAGATTGCCTGGTCCCAGGCGTCCTGCCCGTGAAGCGCAATCATCGACGCCTGACATTCCTCGCTGACATTGGTGCGCAATGAGGCGGTGATGCCAATATCGGTATAGCTGTCGACGGTGACATCTTGTGATCCGACCAGATTCGTCTGCTGCATCGTCAGAAAGGCGGCTGCCAGCACCGCTGGTACGCCGCCGACAAAGATCAGGATATTGCGCTTGTTGGTGCGGCTGACACCATTGTCGCCCATCGGTACCGCAGGGGCGCTTTCGGGCCGGAACAAGGCATAGCCAAAGGCATAGAGTGCATAGAGCAGCGCCAGCATGATCCCCGGCAACAGCGCCGCCTGGAACAAAGTGCCAACCGAAATTACGGCTGGTTCGCCAAGATAGGTAAGCGCATCACTACAGCCAACCGAGCGGGCGCGTTCTTCTTGTGCTGTCGAATAGATTTCACCAGCCAACGTGCCAAGGATAATGATCACAATTGACGGTGGGATAATCTGCCCCAGCGTGCCGGATGCCGAAATGACGCCGGTCGCCAATTGCGGCGAATAGTTGTTTCGCAGCATGGTTGGCAATGACAGCAGTCCCATCGTGACAACCGTTGCCCCGACAATACCTGTAGAGGCGGCAAGAAAGGCGCCGACGACAACAACCGACACGGCAAGACCACCCGGCAGGCCGCCAAAGACCCGTGCCATGGATGTCAGCAGGTCATTCGCGATATTTGATTTTTCCAGCGTGATGCCCATCAGGACAAACATCAGAATGGCAAGAAGTGTCTCAATCGACTGGCCGGCGATCACCCGTTCATTCACCCGGTTGACCACGAAGGACAATGTCCTGTTAACCGCTTTTTCCCATCCACCGGGGAATACCGGCTCGGTAATCCGCGGCAAGTCCGGATAACTGAATTTCGATATTTCAAGGCGTGATATGCCATCCAGCAACAGCGCCTTATATTCGGGCGAGGTCACATCAACAATCGTATGGGTCAATAGACCCGATGCATCGAGAAGGGCGACAACCGCAAAGGACAGAACGCCCGCACCGCCGATGGCAAAGGCCACCGGAAAGCCTGACAGGATTGCGCCGAACAGGATGATGAACGTGATGATGAGCGCCAGCAGGACGCCGTCTATGCCAAACATGATCTAGCGCCTCACTTTGTTTGCTTCGATGGGGTTTGTTCAGCGGCACTATCGGCCGCCGGTGCGGTCTCTACGCCATCCAGATCAAGATGTTTGCCCTGGCTCTTTTCGCCTTCACGATATTCCGCCAACGACCGGCAGAAAAAGGATACGGCCTGCAACAGAATAAAGCCGACCATCGCCACCATCAGGATCTTGAAAAGGAAATAGGCGGAAAAGCCATTTGCAGAAAAGCCGATTGTCTCGACATTCCACTTCACGACCTTTGCCTTGCGCAGCATCAGTTCGATCTTGTCCGATGCCGAAACCTTTGGCGTGATCAGGTGGCGCCACATGAAGAACCAGCTATAGAGCCACATCAGAACCGCCATCGGAATCATGAAGAACAGCGACCCGCACATGTCTATGATCTTCTTTTTCCGGAAGGAGGCTGGCGCGTAGAACAGATCAACCCGCACATGGCCCTGTTGCACGAAAGTATAGGAAATGCACAGACAGATAATGGCAGCGTTATAAAGTTTCAGTTCTTCGGCAAACCAGCTAACGCCATATTCGAACGGGATCCCAAAGCCGATAACGATGTCTGGCCGTGCAAAGATCCGCTGCAAAAAGACAATCACAACCTGCTGGATTACCATGATCAACCCGCCCCAGGCGACGAGCCGTCCAACAGAGTTTGACAATCCCTCGGACATGCGCACAAAGCCCCACATGAAGCGCGGGCTGTACAAGCCGACAGCAATAATGATGAAAAAAGACAGCAGAAAGACGAAGAAGAGTTCGGTCGAGGCGCCGTAATAGATAAAGCGCATCAGCGCCTGTTTGTCGGACCAGTCAAGCCACAGATGCGGGTTTGAGACCGCCGTAAACAAATTGCCGACCGAAGCAAAAAGGTTCTGGAATAACCAGAGAACGCCAGATAGGGGCGCGAGCCCGCCTTCACTTTCCATGATTATTCCCGGACCTGTCCAAATCTAAAAGAAATGAGGCAGAAGCGTTCTTGTGAACACTTCTGCCAAAAAGATATGCGACCCGATTACATATCCATTACGCGTGCGCGCTGCTGGACATATTTCCGGTCTGCAATATTCAGCCATGAGGCGCTCTTGCGAACGCTGTCATTAAAGCTGGTACGGATCTCTTTGTAGAGATCATCATCCATATAGGCGTCCATGGCCTTTTTCGATGCTTCACCGAACAGATCCCACACATCATCCGGGAATTCCATCGGCTTCACACCCTGGGCGATCAGACGCTCAAGGGCAGCCGCATTGTTTGCGATTGCAAATGTGCCCTCAAACATGGTGGTTGCCAGACCGGCATTGAACATGATGTTCTGCTGCGTCGGTGTCAGGCTGTCATAGACGTCCCGGTTGAAGCCGGCACACAGTGCCGAGCCCGGCTCGTGGAAGCCACCGGTATAATAGAACTTACAGATTTCCTGGAAGCCCAGCTTTTCATCGGCATAGGGGCCAATCCACTCGGCGCCGTCAATCGCACCAGACGCCAGCGCCTGATAGATTTCGCCGCCCGGAACCGACTGCACGGATGCGCCGGTCAGCTCGAGAGCCTTGCCACCGATACCCGGCATGCGGAACTTCAGACCATTAAAGTCGTCGGCCGACTTGATCTCTTTGTTGAACCAGCCGCCCGGCTGCATGTTGGTGTTGCCGGCCGGGAATGTTTTCAGGTTAAAGATCTGGCCCAGCTGGTCATGAAGATCATGTCCACCGCCATGCAGATACCACGCCATGAATTCTTCGGTCGTGGCACCGAAAGGCACTGACGAGTAATAATACAGGCCCGGATGCTGGCCACCGAAATAATAGTCGGCGGAATGGTAAAGGTCTGCCTGGCCGGCCGAAACGGCGTCAAACACCTCGAAGGCACCGACGAGTTCGCCAGCAGCTTTCTTTTCGATGGTGATCTGACCGTCAGTCATCTCGGTGACGGCATTGGCGAAATACACAGCGGCGCTGTCAAAGACAGCAAAGCCATGCGGCACAGAGGTAACCATGGTCAGGGTACGCTTGCCCTGAGCAATGGCCGGTGCCGCAAGGGCAGTCGTGCCAGCAAGCGCCGCACCAGCGCCTGCTTTGGAAATAAAGGATCTGCGATCCATGGGGAGTCCTCCAATTATAGTCTAAGGGGGGGCATTGGCCCACACATTCACACTAGACAAAAACCTGCCGGGAATCTGTATCAAATCTGGCAAACACTTTTATGTATTTGCGATGAATGAAAGCATTTTGCCATGTGTGCAGCCATCTTGTTTCAATTTATAAAGAAATTCGACCGTATAATTTGCAAATTCCTAAAGGCATGGCATTGCGCAGGCCAGGTTATAAGCCATTGCCAAGGAAGGCTGGCAGCAACGCCATCATCTGCAGGGGCGCGGCTGCCAGCACATTTTTGTTAATCGGCAATTATTTCAGACGTTGCTGGCACGGCACTGTCGATTCGTTGCAGAAAGCGGATTAGGAAAAACCCCATAACCAGCGGGATCGCCAGCGTCCAGACAAGGCCGAGCAGCAGGCCAAAGGATGTCAGCATAAATGTCGTTTCGGCAGCCGGACCCACAACCGGATTGCCTGGCACCGGGATCATCGCCGCCAGCCAGTCACGGGCCAGCAACATGCTGACAACCACCATAATGGCGGGGACCAGCAACAGATACAGATATGGAAACCCTATCGTTCGCAGGACGCTGCGCGGCGGGGCGTGCTGTCCGCACAGGGTAAAGGCCTTGCCGATGCTGATGGTGCGGCCAGTGCGGGCAACCAGCCCTAGTGCCGCCGAATAGCGGACATAGGCATAGCCGGCCATAAGGAATACGGGTGTCGTGACGATGACCATCGACACATAAGTGCCCATAGCAAGCTGTATCATGCCGCTGCTATCTGCTGGGTTGGGCGACAGGATCGGGACCAGGGCCGGCAAGATGGTAAAGGCGTATAATGACATCGTGAACAATCCGAAGAGGGTAAACAGCATGCCTGCAATCAGCAGGGCCAGAAACTGCTGCCAGCACACATGCTTGAGAAAAGCCATTCTTGGCATTGTGGATACGAGATCGAATTCTGCCTCTATCCAGCGTGTCAGGAACCAGCACCAGATGAAAAAAGATACCAGCCAGATCAGTATGCCTAGAAGAAAATGTGCCCAGAACAGGCCTGGCACAGTGCCTGGATCGGAAGCAACGCCATCAAGCATCGCGTCGCCGGCAAGGATGTTACTTCCCTGGTGAATGCCGATCACCAAAATCAAAGCCAAGAAGGGCATCCATGCGGCACGTAGGCCTGTTTTCAGTGTTTCAAGGGGAGGGGACATGAAAGCGCCTCACATATCTGTGAAATGGGGCGCATAGTATCCGGCCGTTAACGCCGACCGGCCATAGCTTCAATTGTGTTAAAACATATTAAAAAACAGTTAAAACAATAGGATAATCATATGTCATATCGGTTTGTGTGATGCTGTACGGTGGCTGCATCTACCCCCCGCTGAGGGCGTTCAGGATCGGGCAGTCGGGGCGGTGGTCACCATCGCATGAGGCAGCAAGGCTGGATAATTCGTCCCGCAATGACTGCAGTTCGGCCAACCGGGAATCAATCTCCGCGACCTTTTTGATCGTCAGCGTTTTGACCTCGCGGCTGGGGCGGTTGCGATCTTCATACAGCCCCAGCAATTCGCGGCATTCCTCAACGGAAAAGTCAAAACGCCGTGCCTTGCCGACAAATTGCAGCTTGGCCACATCCGCCGCATCATAAAGGCGATAGCCGGTCGCTTCGTGCTGTTGCGGGGTGACCAGCCCGATATTGGCGTAATAGCGAACCGTTTTCACTGTCAGTCCCGCCTGGCGGGCGGCTTCACCGATCTGCATTCTTGTCTCCTCAGCGATTGGTTGATGCGGGCTTTACCTTCCCCTTGGGGGAGGGCTTATCTTTAGCACATGAAGAGGGGTGAAGGGCAGCCATGGCCGAAACAATTGTGCAAAACCTGCAGATAGACTGGCGATGCCGGCATACATGGGCGCGCGCGCGCGTCAATACCGCCTGGTGTCTTCTTGGCTGTGCCATTGGTGATCTTGGGACCATCCTGTTCTTTCAGATCACGGGTATTCCCTGGCCGGTGATGGCGATCATGGCGCTTGCCATCTTCAATGGATTGCTGACCTCGATTGCACTTGAGACTGTGATCCTGGCACGGCAGATGAAGCTGCGCCTGGCGCTGAAGACGGCGGCCGGCATGTCGCTGATCTCGATGATCGCCATGGAAGCCGCGATGAATATTACCGATGTGGCCCTGACCGGTGGCGCCATCCTGACCTGGTGGGTGGTGCCCGTGATGCTGGCGGCCGGGTTCCTTGCACCGCTTCCCTATAATTACTGGCGGTTGAAGGCATTGGGTAAAGCCTGCCATTGACGCACAGCGCGTGAACCATATCGTTGCACCACCGGCGCGGGCATTGGATGAGAGAGCGTGACAGAGATGATCCTTCGCATTTTGTTACTTCTGGCGTTGCTGGTGATCGCACCGGCGGCAAATGCACATTCCCCGCTGGTCGCCACGATGCCGGCGGATGGTGCGGTGCTGACGGTGGCGCCGGACAGGCTGCAGTTGACGTTTAAGGGCGCGGCACGCCTGGCGCGCCTGTCATTGGCGCGCGACGGCGCCGATATCCCGCTTGGCAAGGATCACCTGATGCAAAAGGCAGCGCAGCATGACGTGCCCCTGCCGGCTTTGGCTGATGGCCGCTATCAGGTGCGGTGGCGGGCGCTCAGCGCTGACGGGCATGTCATAAAGGGCATATTTGCCTTCACTGTCGGGAATTAGAATGTGGATATCTGGGTCCTGATCCTGCCGCTTGTGCGCGTCAGCCTCTATATCGGCATGATGCTGGTCAATGGCAGCATCCTTTATGGCCTGCTGTTGGGCAATCAGATGACAGCCGGGTCACAGGCCCATTTATCCGGTCTGGTCAGGGCGGGAGCGTTGATCGGGCTTGCCGCGGTTGCGGTGCAGCTTCCCGTATCTGCCGGCTATCTTGGCGGGGATGTCGCCAGTGCCTTCGACCCGCTCTATCTGCGCCTGATGTTAGAGACAACACTTGGCTGGTCCAGCCTGCTGGCGGCTGCCGGTTTCATCATCGCGGTCTGGCGCCCTGGTCTGGATAAGACATATCACCGCCCTGCAGGCGGCCTGATTTGCCTGTTGATCGCCAGTGCCTTTGCCGTCCATGGCCATGCTGCGACGGGCGGGCTGGTCACCAGCCTGTTGCTGATTGTGCATCTTGCCTGTGTGGCGGTGTGGCTTGGTGCCTTTTTACCGCTGCTGCGGCTGTGCCGGTTGGCAGCTGACAATCCGGCGGCGCTGCGGGAACTGGCGCAGACAGGCAGGCAGTTTGCGCAGGTGGGCAGTATCGCGGTAGCGCTGCTGCTGGCCAGTGGCGGTGCGTTGGCGGCATTTCTGACAGGGTCGGTGACAGCGATGGTGACAACCGGTTACGGGCTGGCGCTGTCGGGAAAGGTGCTTCTCGTGTCCGGTATGATGGGCCTTGCCGCCTTGAACCGGTTTCGGCTGGTGCCGGCTGTAGACAGGGGAGAGCGCAAAGCGGCGGCGCGTCTCGGTGTGTCAGTGCGTTTGGAAATGCTGGCTGCACTGGCCATTATGCTGGTTACAAGCCTGCTGACCACCAGCCTTGCCCTGCCCATGTCGCCTTGAATGCCGCACGCCCGTTAAAACAGGGCCTCGCGGGCTTGTTTGACGCAGACATAATGTTCGACAACAAGATTGGATTGCTTGTCGCCATCCTCGCTATAGCCCTCAAAGATGGCGTCGCCGCTGGTACGCGAAATAAAAAGCTGGCGGATACCGCCATCCTTGTCATCTTCGCAGGCAATTTTCATGTCGGACAGCTTGCATTGGCCGGGCGTGAATAACACCTCGCCTGACGGGTGATCCATAATACGCGCGCGCCGTGCATTGCGGATTTCAATCTGCAGGCCGCGGGTGGCGGCAGCACGATTCTTGGTTTCCAGCTCACCAAACTGAAAGGCCAGCTGGCGTGTGCGGATTTCGCCGTCACACTGTAAAAAAACATCATCCGCCGGCATGTCGGCATGCGCCACCGACGCCATCATGAGGGCAGCATACAGGCTGGCCTGCAGCGGTTTCAGGAATGTCCGGACCCGTGTCATCATGACCTTGTTCACACTACCAATGGGCTTGCCATCAACTGGCACATCAAACTTGGCGAGTTTTCTCGGCATTTACTTTTATTAGCAATAATTAATTTTGATCTGGCGCGGTTGCAGCCGGGCTTTTCGTGGACGGACAGGCTTGTTTGGAAACCCTGTCCTGCGCTATCAGAAATAGATGTCAGTTTTTGTCGAGAGAACGAATTTCGAGGCGGGTTTTGCAGCGCAATGGGACAGCCATCTCGCGCCGGTGATTGCTGCTGCGCGCAGCCGGCATCGCCAACAGCTTGCCTTTGGCGGGTTGGTCACTGTCATCGGGGTCGCGGTGGTCTGGGCCGGGGCGGTAATATGGTTGAGTGCCGCATCATTCGGGCCGCGATTTGCCCTGTTGGAACAGCCAGTCTTTGCTGCGCTCATCGCCGCATTGGCGGCGCTTTCGATCATTGGCAGCTGGGTGCCGCTGATCACCCGCAAAGACAGATATGATGAACCGCTGGAAACAGCGGTGTGCGCCCATCTCGCCGGGGTAATGGAACCGTCGGACAATAGCGGCTTTGCCGCGTTGCTTGTCGCCGAGCTGGCTGATTCTGCGATCCTTTCCGCGGCCCCGGCCGATATCATCAGCCATTATGCCGGCAGTGGCAGTCAGAACCGGTTGCATATGTTGCAGGTCGATCTGGATCTGGCCGCCGCCAAACCGTCATCGGCGGGGGCGGTAAAGCGGCGCCTTATGGTCATGCGTGTCAGCATGCCGGCGGTTGCCACATCCATGATCATGATCGACAGCAATATTCCGCGCCTGTCAGCCATGCAGCGGTCTTCTGATGGCCGCTTTGGGCGTTTCCATGTGGATCATGACGAATTTGATGTGGTGTTTGGCGTTCTCGCCGAGGATATGGAGCAGGCGCGCAGCCTGCTGACCCGGGAATTTGCCGACGGCCTGATGGCGTTGCATCGCTCCCTGATCGACCCGCTGGCCAACCAGCGCGGTAGTGGCATGTATATGACGGGCCTGTTTGCCGATGCCTGCCTTACGCTTGTGGTCGATTTGCCGGACAAGACCGAGGATGACGTGGGACGGATCACCGCGCCGCTTGTCGAGGCGCATGCGCGCCGCCGGCTGGCGCGTTTTGCGGCCCTGCTGCATCTTGCCAGTGCGGTGCCACAACGCGGTGCTGATGCGCAGTCCCTGCAGCGTGACACGGCGCATACGAAACAGGCCCTAGCCTGACCACCGCGCCCCCGCAGCGCTTGCAACAGGTCCCCGCCAGCGGCCAGCACCACACCCAAAACCCGACAAAGAGATCAATCATGCGCCTTTCCGACTTCACGACGCTGACCTTTGATTGTTATGGCACCCTGATCGACTGGGAATCAGGCATCATCGCAGGATTGAAGCCCCTGACAGACAAAATGGCCGGCCCCGATGGCACCGCCCCCGACCGCGATTTTATTCTTGAGGCGCATGCGCGGCTGGAATCAACGCAGCAGCGCTACAACCCGTCACAGCGTTATAGCGACCTGCTGGCCACCGTCTATCGGCGGCTTGCCGAGGAATGGGGCGTGCATGTCACGCTGGATGAGGCGGCTGCCTATGGGGCATCGGTACAGCTCTGGCCGGCCTTTCCGGATTCAGCCGCTGCGCTGGCCTATCTCAAGGATCATTTCAGGCTGGTGATCCTGTCAAATGTCGATAATGCCAGCTTTGCCTTCAGCAACGCGCGGCTCGGGGTGGATTTCGATGCCATCTACACGGCCGAGGATGTCGGGTCCTACAAGCCGTCAGGCCGGAATTTTGACTATATGCTTGATGGTCTCGCTGCACAGGGCATTGCCAAGACCGATATTTTGCATACTGCAGAAAGCATGTTCCATGACCATGCGCCGGCGAATCATCATGGCCTGCATAATTGCTGGATCTATCGCCGTCATGACAAGCAGGGCTTTGGCGCGACGCGCGATCCCGGGGACATGCCAAAATGTGATTTCCGGTTTAACAGCATGGCCGAGATGGTGGCCGCGCATCAGGCCGAGCAGGCCGGTTAACCGGCAGCCCGCATTGTCAGGTGCCGTCAATCAGCCTGATATCGCGCACCGCCCCGTCACCCAAAACGGCAAGCGCCTCTTGATAGGCCGGGCTTTGATAAGCTGCTTTTGCTGCGGCAAGTGAGGCGAATTCAATCACAACCGTGCGGGTGTTCTGCGCGGCCTCGTGAACGGTATCAGGCATGCCGCGTGCCAGGAATGTGCCGCCCGCGCCGGTAATGGCAGGCAAGGCCATCGCCGCATAGGCCTCTAGTTTAGCCGGGTCCTTGATGTCGATATAGGTTGCGATCCAGTAGCCCTTGCTCATCTTACATTCACCTCTTGATGACAGTCCTGCCGCAATCCACCAGATGGATAGCGGCTTTTTTGATGTTTTGGTCTGCAAGCGATGCTGGCACCGGCACCGGCTGCTGGCAAGCGCAAACCCCGTCACTCGTCCTGCGCCATTTGTTCGGCGTCACGCATCCGGCGCAGCCACAATCGCCATCGATGCGTTCAGCGTAGCGACCAGTTTGCGCACCCCGCCATGGATTGCAAATGCCGTTCCCTCGGTAAAGCTGATGGTACGGCCGGGCTTGATGACCTGTCCCTCGAATTCATAGCGTTCACCAACAGCCGGGGCGATAAAACTGACCTTATATTCGATGGTCAGCACCTCGCGGTCAGCCGCCGCAAGGCTGAGCGCGGCATAGCCACAGGCGCTGTCCATCGCGGCGGCGATGACCCCACCATGCACAAATCCCTGTTGCTGCAAAACGCGGTCATTCGCCAGCATCTCAAGGCGCGTGTGGCCGGCCGTAACATCCAGCATCTCGATGCCAAAGGTGGTCATTGCACTCTGCGTTTTGAAATTGGCCCTGATCCTGTCCGCGAAGTCAGCGGTTTTCGGGACCAAACCTTGCGGTACGGGTGTCGGCATGGTGGCGTTTCCTTTGTCGTTCTGGATTGAGGCTAACCCGAAATATGCGGCCCATGAAGTCTGAATTCAGAAAGGGCAATCGAATTGCCAGCATCGCGTTGGCAGTGCAGGATAGGCGCGGCTGATGGCCAGTATTTTAAAACCTGCCGGGAGACGATAATGCCCCATGTGTTCGATGTTTACGGAACGCTGCTCGATGTTGACGCGGCCGCGCGCGAGGCGGCTGCCGCCCCCGGCATGGATGCACTTGCCAGCAGCTGGCCACAGCTGGCCGCTGCCTGGCGCCAGCGTCAGCTCAGCTATAGCTGGCTGCGCACGACAATGCAGCGCTATACGGATTTCTGGACCATCACCCAGAACGCGCTGGATGTCACGATGGCGGAAATGGGAATCGAGGATGCAGCGATGCGCGAGACCCTGCTGTCACTCTACACGACATTATCGGCCTATGACGAAGTGCCAGCCATTCTGCGTGATCTGGCGGCGCGCGGCGCGGGGACAGGCGTCCTGTCAAACGGGTCACCATCCATGCTGGACAGTGCGCTCGGCGCTGCCGGTATTGCGGACAGCCTTGATCAGGTGCTGAGTGTTGACAGCCTGCGCCTGTATAAGCCCGACCCGGCAGTTTACCGGCTTGTCACCGATGCCTTTGGTTGCGCGGCGGCAGACGTCACCTTCTATTCCTCGAATAACTGGGATGTGGCCGGGGCCGGCAGTTTCGGGTTCCGTACCATCTGGGTCAACCGCGCCGGCAAGCCATGGGATGATCTTCCCGAACCGCCGGCGCATCAGGTGTCGAGCCTTGCCGAGGCGATGCGCCTGCTCTAGACAATCTGTCCCGAACCGATACCGCAATGAAGGAGTCTGCCATGATCCTGTATTCCAGCCCGCCATCCCCTTTTGGCCGCAAGATCAAGATTGCCCTGTCCTGCCTTGGTATGCGCGATGATGTCACCGTCAAGGTGGTCAACACGATGGATCCGGAAGATGACATCCGAGGGATCAACCCGCTTGGCAAGATACCCGCACTGGATACGGGTGACACCGTGATCTTTGACAGCCGTGTGATCCTCGAATATCTGGACGCACAGGCCGGTGGCGGGAAAATTCTGCCGACTGGTGGCGATGATCGTTATGCCGTGCTGACGATGGCAGCGCTGGCAGATGGCCTTATGGATGCGGCCATTCTTGTTGTGTTTGAAAGCCGTATGCGGCCGGCCGACATGCGGGTCGAGAGCTTTGTCACCTATCAGCGGGACAAGATCATTCGCGGCTTGCAGGGGCTTGGCATGACCGAATATGCCAATGGCGCAATGCCGGATATGGCCGAGATCGGCATCGCCTGCACGCTGGATTATCTCGATTTCCGAAAGCAGGTGGAATGGCGTGACCACGCCCCGCATCTGCAAGGCTGGCTGGACGGGTTTGCCGCTGCTGTGCCGGGCTATGCCGATACCCTGCCGCGTGATTGACCGGGCGCTTCGTAACTGAACGGGCGCTTCGTGACTGAACGGGTTCAGGGCCGGCCTTTCAGGCCAGCGCCCTAGCCGGTCGCAGCAAGGCGGAACAGCAGATATAGAACAACCGGAACTGTAAAGCTGGCCAGGATAGTGCTGACCAGGATCGCCGATGCAGACCGTCCGGCATAGCTGCCATAATGGCTGGACAGCACAAACACATTGGCTGCCACCGGCAGGCAGGATGCCAGAATGGCGGTCTGTATCCAGATGATATCCTGCCCGGGGACCAGCAGAAACAGAGCCGCAACCAATGCCGGATGCAGAATCAGCCGGGCCATGCTGATGCTGCCAACCTCTGGGATGGCCCGGGCCAGCGGCTGGCCATACACCGTGGCACCAACAGCAAACAGCGCCACCGGCGCGGCGGATGCGGCCAGCATGCCGAGAATGGTGTCCAGCGCGGCTGGCAGGGTGAGGCCGGATGCCGCAAATCCAAGGCCAGCCAATACAGATATCAGCAGGGGGTTCTTGGCCATGGTGACAAGGGTGCGCCACATCGCGGTCATGAGCCCGCCGCCATTGCCGACCACGAAACCGGCGGTCAGCATCAGCAGGATGATGGTATCAGCAAACAGCATCAGTGCCAGCGGCAGCGCAGCGGCATTGCCAAAAGCCATGATGGCAAGCGGCACACCCATATAGCCGTAATTCGGATAGGCAACATTCAGCCCGAACATGCCGCTTTCCACCCGGTTCAGGCCAAAGCCGGGACGCGCCAGCAAGGCGGCGGCGATGAAAATGACAATGGTGGCCAGCTCATACCGCCAGACAAAGCCCCAATTCAGAATATCCGCAGGATTGCCGGCAGCCACATTGATGAACATCATCGGCGGCAAGGCAATGAAGAAGGCAAATTTTGACAGCGTCAGCGCACCCTCTTGGGTGATGAAACCGATGCTGCGCGCAAACATGCCAAGAAAGATCAGCGCGAAGAATGGTATGGAAAGGGCGAGAACAGTCGACATCAGGGCCGGGTAACGGTCAGTGACAGCAAAAGGCTGGCTTACAGGGAATGCCGGGCAGCGGCAAGCGCTTCGGTGGCGCGCGCCCCGCTCAGAAAGGCGTTTTCAATGCGCGCACCGCCAAGCCAGTCACCGGCAACAGCCAGCCGCCCGCAGGGGCTAATGACAGGCGCATCCGCGGCTGCGGGGGTCACCACGCGGGCATAACGCCAGCGATGCGCAGCTGCCAGTAACGGTGTGCCAACCGTCTGGCCGCTGGCATCCTGCCAGGCCAGCAGCAGTGCCCTGGCCACATCCGCCGCATCATCTTCCAGATGTGCCATACTCCACCCCGGCGCAGCCTGCACAGTCAGCGCATGGTTTGACGGATCGCCGCCCGGCCTGTCGGCTTCCCAAAGCGCCCACCCCACCGGACCATCCGAATCACCGACGGGCGCAGGGTCATGCGCCGGCGGTGCGGTATCAAACCCATAGATGGCAGTCCAGCAAGGGGAATAGCTGGCGGTGGCAGCAAGGGCAGCAAGGTCAGGGGCGGCGGTCTGCAGCAATTGTGCGGCCTGTGGCGCCGGCGCGGTGATGATCACCTGACGGGCGCTGACCATCTCGCCTTCCTTATCGATAAGGCAGATGCTGTCCTGGTCGTGGCGGATCATCGCTATTTCGGTCTGCTGCCTGACGGTCAGGCCCTGTTGCAGGAAATCCGGGAAATCGCGCATTGTCGGTTGACCGGCAAGCGCATCGCGCCCGGCGACATGCCAACGGGCCAGCGCCGCCTGTGCAATTGCCTTTTCCGCTGCGCTGACAAAGGCCGGCGCCCTGGCGGTCAGAAACTGCGCCCCATGGTTAAAGGTAAAGCCGCCAGTGCGTTTGGTTGACACGCGCCCGCCAACACGGCGCCCCTTGTCGAGGATCATGCATGTCAGGCCGGCGTCACGCGCCGCATGCGCCGCAGCAAGGCCGGCAATGCCGCTGCCGATGATGGCAATGTCGAGAATTCTGTCAGAAGCGGTCACTTTTCATCACCTTTGGCAGGCTGCCGTCTAGCGGCAGGCGGTCTGGTTGCAGTAGGATATGGGTCTTAGATGCGATTTTCACCAGTCATGCCACATGACGACCTATATTCGGCAGTATCTTTTCAGGGATCCACATCATGAAGACCGACCCCAGCGTGATCGCGGCACTTGCCATTGATGCCGCGGAAATGCGCAAGACAACACTTTCCGGCCTGCTGGCGGATGCGGCGCGTGGGCGCGGGCTCGTCTGGCAGATGGAAGATCTGCGGATTGACCTGTCACGCCAGTTTGTCACCCCCGGGGTGATGGCCAACCTGCAGGCGCTTGCACGCGCCGAATCCCTTGCAGACAAAATTGCCGCCCTGTTTTCCGGTGCGCCGGTGAATGTCAGCGAGGGGCGTGCCGTCGTACATATGGCGCAGCGGGCGGCGGAACGGATCGATAGTGCCGCATTTGCACGCCTGTCGGATTTTGCCGAATCAGTGCGCCAGTCCGATGTGGTCGATGTCATCAATATCGGCATTGGCGGGTCCGATCTTGGGCCGGCGATGGCCAGCACCGCGCTGGCGCATCTGGCCAGCGGTCCGCGTGTACATTATGTGTCCAATGTCGATCCGGCGCATCTGCATGATGTGCTGCGCGGCTGCGATCCGGCCACCACGCTGGTCATTGTCACCTCAAAGACATTCACCACCGACGAGACGATGCGTAACGCCGCGCTGGCCGAATCATGGCTTGCCAAGGGGGGCAACGCGGCCGGTATGGCAGCGGTAACCGCAGCCCCGGATGTGGCGGCGGGACGCGGCATTGCCGCTGACCGGATTTTTGATTTTGATGAAGGGGTAGGGGGGCGCTATTCGCTGTGGTCAGCGGTCGGTCTGCCGGTAATGATCGATATTGGCAGCGCCGGTTTCGTCCAGCTGCTGCTGGGGGCGGCCGCCATGGACAGGCATTTTGAAACCGCCCCGCATGATGAAAACCTGCCGGTAATCCTGGGCCTGCTGCGTATCTGGAACCGCAATTTCATGGAATATCCGACGCTGGGCGTCATGCCCTATGATCAGCGGCTGGCCTTGTTGCCGGCCTGGTTGCAGCAGCTGGAAATGGAATCAAACGGCAAAAGTGTGCGCGCCGATGGCAGCGCTGTCGATTATCCAACAACACCTGTTATCTGGGGGGCCGCCGGCACCGGATGCCAGCACAGCTTTTTTCAGGCGTTGCATCAGGGCCGCGATATCATTCCGTTGGATATCATGGTGCCGCTGGCCCCGACCGGGCTGTCGCGCGACGGCGACTGGCATGACAGCCACCGCATTCTGGTGGCAAACGCCATTGCCCAGGCCGAGGCGCTGGCCTGCGGCGCTGCCAATGCTGCCGAGCCACATCGGCATTTTGAAGGGGGCCGCCCGTCCACGCTGATCAGCTGGGATGAAAGCACCCCCCATGCGGTTGGCCGGCTGTTGGCTCTTTATGAGCATGTGACGGTTGTAAGCGGGTTTCTGTGGGGCGTGAACAGTTTTGACCAATGGGGAGTCGAGCTTGGCAAGGTGATGGCAAAGCAGGTCGCCGCCGCACTCGACACAGGGGCGACGCCAGAGGGGCTCAGCGCCACCGCGGTTGACCTGCTTGGCCGCCTGCGCGGCCAGTAAGCGCATGATCCAGTAGGCGCATGATCATGTTTGACCGCTTTGTCGGCATTGACTGGTCAGGGGCAAAAGGCCCGCGCCAGCGCGGTATTCAGCTATCTTTGGCACGCCCGGGACGCGCCGCACCGGAACGGGTGGATGCGCCAGATGGACGGGCCTGGGGACGCGACACGGTCTTTGACTGGCTGTTGCAGGCGGTCGCGCCAGCCGCTGATACCGCGCCCGGGGGGTCCATGCTTGTCGGGATCGATTTTGCCTTTGCCCATCCTTTTGCCGATAGCAATGCCTATTATCCGGGTCTGGCCAATGCACCGGATCGTCCGGCCACACTCTGGCAGGCCATAGACAATATATGCGCTGCCGACCCGCATTTTTACGGCGGGGCGGTGTTTGCTGACCCGTCCTATGGTGCCTATTACCTGTCACCGGGCCGCTATGATGCCCCGCTCTATCGCAGCCGTCGCCGCCAGACCGAACATGCCGCCAAGGCAGGCGCGCGGTCGCCATCTCCTACCTTCAAGGCTGTTGGTGCGGATAATGTGGCAACCGGGTCCATGGCCGGGATGCGTTTGTTGCACGCGCTGAAACAGGCGCTGGGCCAAAAGGTGGCCATCTGGCCGTTTGATCCGGTGGTGCCATCCCGCCTGCCGGCGCTGGTGTTGGTCGAAATTTTCCCCAGCTGGTATTTTCATGCTGTCGGCATGAACCCGGCAAAGAATGCAGCGGCAGACCCGCATTTCATGAGTGCGGCGCTGGCAGCCTGGGATAGTGATGGTGTGGGCCCTGGCTATGCCCCGCGCGGTGCGGATGCCGATGAGGCGGATGCGATGATCGCGGCCGCTGCGCTGCGCCGGATTGCCAGCCGGGCGGATTGCTGGCAGGTGCCGGCCCCCGCCGCGCAGGAAGGCTGGATTTTTGGCGTTCCGGCGTGACCGGCTTAGAGGAGATAATATTACGTTGCTTTGCGTACTTGCTCAGCAATCTCAACAATTCTGCTTATAGATTCTTTTGGAAACTCTTTAAGCATACTAATCAAAACCTCATCTCCTGATTGAAGAATTATTTCCTTGATGTCTGGGTAGAGTATTTCGCTCTCTGTAACTTGCTCTTCTGTTAGTTCCATACCCCTAATGATTGCGCCGACTCTCATCGCCTCATTAAGCGTCATTATGTATTCTTCATCGAAATTGACGCCACAAACCTGACATTGCTCAAGGTTCAGTGGATTTAATCCACCACAATCATGGCAGGTCCTCATGCGCGGTGCTGATTGGGGAAACTCCTCGTCACAATTTTCGCAATTAGCGTTGCCACGCGGGTTCTGATGAAAACATGTTGGGCATACTTTAGTTGAGGATTTCTCAATTGGCTTGTTTCCGTAAAGCACTAGTTCATCTTCCACCCGCTTTGCATACTCTTCGAATATTCTTAGCGTTGGCATTACCACATAGGCGCTACTCATATCATCAGGGCCAGTCGTTCTTACAACCCGACCCATTGCCTGCCTAAAGGATAGTTCTGTCCTTGGATAAGGCAGATAGACCAGCACTCTCAGCCTTTTGATATCGACACCCTCCGAAACCATAGCCACTGATACTATCCATTTTTGTTTTGAGTTTCTGAATCCCTTTATTCGGTTTTCAGGATTGTTTGTCTGACTATGAACTATAACTGGCCTCTCACCTTCTATCTGAGTGAGAATATCGGCCATATATTCGGCGGTGTAGATATTTGGGGCAATCACAAGCCCCGCAGCGTTTGGCAGTTCATTTCTGGCTTCTTCGAGTTTTTCGCTGCCGTATTCCAGCATAGTTCCCTGATAAGAATTGAGATTTGGCGTCTTTTGATCCGCTAAAAACTGCGGTGTACAGGCCAATCTATAATAGTCGAGCGCAGCTTGAAGAGCAGGCAGTCTTAGGCCCTTTGGAATATCTACTGAAGATCCAGACACATGAATTTTTTGATCGCCTAAAGTAACGCTAAATTTTCTTCATGTCTGTGAAAAGTGATTGGACGACAATAATGCAGGTTTACCGCGTTGCCATAGGCTAGAGTGTACGTTCCTTCCTGTGGGTGATCAATTTTTCCCTCGTCATCATAAGCAAACCAGACCGGTTCTTCGCCATCAGATCGGATCGGTGTTCCCGATAAAACAAGCGAGAAAGCGGCTTCGGTGAATGCACCAATAGCGCTCCTACCCCAAGCTGCAGTAACCGCTGCATGATGATGTTCATCGCAAATAACCAATGTTTGTTGTTGTAAACAAATTTGCTGAAAAACATCAGCCAAACCCCGTACTGCCGACCAAGTCGCACAAATGTCCTGACCATATCCTTCTATATTCTCATCGGACGCTGTAACCTTAATCATAGGTCGATTGCAGATGTTTTTGAAATCAGTTGACCATTGGTCGACTACTTCTCTCCGTGGTGCAATTACAACCACTCGATCAACTAATTCTCGATTGATCAGTTCCTTGGCGATCACGCACGCACATACAGTTTTACCTGCTCCAGGTGCGGCATTAACAAGAAATATTCTTTGGTCCCTTCCTTGAAACCAGTCCAAGCACTTTAAAATGGCTTCCCTTTGCCAAGGCCTAAGATGAATTTCTCCCATCTCGCACTCCCTTTTCCAAATTGCACTTCGGGCAAAGTGCTTGTCCATTGCTAACCACGGTCTTGCTGGACTTAGAAAAGGGAACTATGTGGTCTGCGTGAAACTCATCGCTCAAAACCAAGTTGCAAATCGCGCATCGGTTGCCAGCGAGAAACCTCATCATCTTTCGTTGGCGCGATGAGAAAAATCTCTTCATCTACTAATCCAATATTCCGTCATTTTAACTTCCCGTTGTGGCAAATTTGATGGTGGAACACAGATCATGTAGCGATTGAGCCTTGTGATGACTTTTATCATCGGAACGCTCTCAGAATTAATGATGAAGCCAAGCTTTTTTAGACGTGCCAAATCCGCATTAGGATTTTGAACACCAAAAAGAAGCATGGCTTCAATAAGGGAGATTTTGTTCCCAGAAAGCATGTGTTCTTTCAGTGCGTCAGCCGGTCTGTACTTTGTGTTAGTCATATTTGTCCTACGGGAAGATTGTTTAAATTCGTTTCTGAAAACGACGTCCTTTAATGATTGTGATTAATTCATCCTCACAATCTTCCCTCCAGATGTTCGGACGTTCATTACAAACGACAGAAAAACCATAGCTAGTGAATGCGCTATCAACAGGCCAACTAAAATACTCGTCAGGATTCCCAATGCTGTTTTTTTCGTTCTCATTTGGGGCCAGCATCGACGCTGTTTTCTCGCCACGAAAAAGCCGTACTAGTCGCAAGGCAGCCCTGAGCATTGTTCCTTCTGCCATTCCTGATTTATGCTTTGCCATCTCGTCATAGATTAACAGCGCAAATTTGATCTCATCCACCTTTCTCATAACTGAGTCCAACTATTTGCTTGGACCCAAAGATCTGAACAGAATAATAAACTAGGTCGTTTATAGCTTTGCGTTTAAGAGCCTAAATGTACTCACCAAGGCTTAAATTTTGGTAAATAAGGTGAAAGAAATTTGATCAGAGTCAGAAAGCTAGATCGCTGATCATTGTTCAACAGTATTTGCAACGAGAGTGCCCCATGCCCAAACTTGATCTGTCCACAGTGCCTGTCTTCCTGCGCGCGGTCTATCCGGGCGGCTTTCTGGACGAAACAGCCGGTTATGAAGGCCAGCGCGTTGGCGATGCCGGCGGGTTGACCCAGTTCGGTGTGAACCGCGCCGTGCTGCCGCCGCGATCGCGGACGGCGCTGCGCCACTGGCACGAGACTCAGGATGAATTCGTGATTGTGATGTCAGGTGAGGTCGTGCTGCGCGAAGAGGATGGCGAAACCGTGCTGCGCGCTGGTGACTGCGCCAGCTTTAAGGCCGGGGTTGCCAATGGCCACGCCTTCGAAAACCGGTCGGACACGGCGGCTGTACTGTTTGAGATCGGCACACGCACGCAAGACGAAACGGTGCATTATCCCGATGTCGATCTGCGTTTTGAAAGGCGGCACGGTGTCCGGCATTTTGTGCACAAGGACGGCACGCCCTATGATTAAGGCATGTCTTATGATTGATGGGCGTCAGCCGGTATTGTAATTCGCCAGATAGACAGCGCGGTGCCAGTGGAAAATGCCGATGGTCAGCGCCACAAGCCCCCCCATCAGCAGATAGGTCAGTAACCGCTTGCGCCGTTCCGGCATGTCCGATTTCCCAATGCGGTCAATGCCCAGAAAAATGGCGCCAGCTGCCACCAGAAAAACCGATCCGCCTACCAGTACCGTATCCATCGTGATGATCTCCCCTCAACCGTCGCCGGCCCGAATGATGCGGGCTGTACCAAAATGTCGCACCCCAACCCTTGCATGATTTTCCGGAGGGGGCAATCGGGTTAACGTCGTGGCAGGCGCGTGCCTGTCAGGCGGAATAGGGAAGCGACGAGTGATGCAGGACAAGTTTCAGACGGCCATCCGCTGCACGTCTGTAGCCAAAGCTTTTATCGACCTTGACGCTATCGCCATGCCGGTCGGTGAAATGCACCCAGCCCATCCATAAGGCCAGATCACCCTCGATAAAGACAGAAGCGGTATCAGAGCTGACCGTGCGCCAGGATTTCAGGCCAAAGCCGGTGTCCTGTGGAAAGTCAGGATTATGGCCGATGAAGTATGACAGCGTGCCGTCCCTGTCTGTGCGAAAGGTCTGCGCGCCGCCACTCAGCGTCGGTTTGAACAGAATGGGGCCGAATTCGAACCCGTACAGGCTGTCAAGCAGGCCGCCGGCAATGGCTTTGGCCGCATCGATGCCACCCGCGTCAAAGGCGGTTGAAATCGCAATAAGGCCGTCCCCCCACGCGGTGCGGGCTTTGGCAAGGTCTGTTTCAGTGATCGTCATTTTGCAGTCCGGATATGGCAATTAACAGGGCAGCCGGCACAGCGCCGCCATGCGCGGTTGATAGCAAGCCGGGCCAGCAAAATCCATAACGCGATGACTGGTCACCGTTACTGGCCACCCTTACTGGCCAGCCTTACTGGTCGACATCACCGTCATAGCTGGCGCGCAGGCTGGTAATGATATCGTCAAGGAACTTGGCGGCCGCAACCGGCAGGACACGTCCCTTCAGATGGCACAGATGCAAGGTGCCGGGGGGCACATCTGCGGGGTCAAGCGGCCGCGCCACAAGACCCTGGGATGCAAGATCGTTCAGGGCAATCGGGATCTGGAACCCCAGCGCATTCTCAAACCGCAGATAATTTTGCATGAATTCGAAACTGTCGGATTCCAGAACGATATCGACATCCGTGGCCCGGCGCAGAAGGCCCGTATCCATCAATTGACGAATACCGCTATCGGATTTCGGCAGGCATAGCCGGTGCCCGGCAAGATCGCGCAGCCGCACCTTTTCGCGCTGGCTGAGCGGATGGTTGTCCGGCATCACGCAATGCAGGGTCTGGCGCACGGTTGCTGCCACATGCACATGCGCCATGCGGATGGGCGCAAAGATCAGCGCAATATCGGCATCCAGCGATTCGAGCCGTGCCTCGGCATCCGCGCCATAGCACCGCTGCAAATCAAAGGTTACGGCCGGATGTTCGGTGCGATAATGCGATACCGCCTTGGGCAGGAATTGCCGCAGCGCATCTGCGCCAGAGGCGATGCGCACATGGCCGCGCCGGATACCGGACAGATCGGCGATCTGTGATTGCACCCGCGCCAGTTCCGCAAATTGAGACCGAATATGCTGAACGAACAACTCACCAGCGGTATTCAGCCGTACCCCGCCGGGCAAGCGTTCGAACAGGGGTTGGCCCAGCTCGTCCTCAATTGCCAGAATCCTGCGATTCAGCGCTGTCGAGGTAATGGCCAGCTTGTCTGCTGCCTTGCGGATGGATCCCTCACGGGCAACGGCGTCGATGAAACGCAGACTGGTCATGTACCGCATGCAGGACTCCTCTCAAAAACCATGACGATGCAAAAAACACATCGCGATACTGCAAATTTAGCAGAATAAATATGCACCCTGGCTGGGTAAGACAAGGGCACGCGGACGTCAGTTGCTGTTGGTGCGGTACCTGTCGTCCGCGACGAAGCTTGCGCCACATCAGTGGTGATCGGTGACAGCCATGTCGCACGACATGCAGTGAAGGCCTGTTCCATTTCGGACAGCAGGCATCAGGAAGGGACTTACAATGAAGTATATCGTGGCAATTATTCAGCCCGGCCGATTGGCGGCAGTGCATGAGGCGCTGATGGCAATCGGTGTTGAAGGGCTAACCACATCCGAAGTTCAGGGGTATGGCCGGCAGAAGGGAAAGACGGAAGTCTACCGCGGCGCCGAATACACTGTGCATTTTCTGCCAAAGGTGAAGATCGAGATCGCGGTTGACGACAAGCTCGTCGAAGGCGTCTGCGATGCCATCAAGTCTGCTGCTGAATCCGGCAAGATCGGAGACGGCAAGATTTTTGTTCTGGACCTTGAATCAGCGACCCGGATCCGCACTGGCGAGTCCGGCACCAGCGCTCTGTGACCCCCTCGAAAACCAGGAGACTATTAATGTCGAGATTCCTTTCACTCCTAGCGCTTGCCGGATTCGGCGCGCTTTTCTCCACACCAGCCATGGCACAGGAAATGCCAGAGCATGGTGTGTTCATCATGAATTCCCTGCTGTTCCTGTTTGGCGGCGTGCTGGTCATGTTCATGGCATGCGGCTTTTGCATGCTGGAAGCCGGCCTCGTCCGGGCAAAGAACACAACCATGCAGCTGACCAAGAATGTGGCGCTGTTTTCGATCGCGGCCATTGGCTATTACGTCATTGGCTATAATCTCATGTACCCGCTGGGCAGCTGGTCCGTCGACGGCATCCTGTCCGGCGTGATCGGCACGGCCGCCATGGAAGCGGTTGCGGTTGCGCCTGATGCGGCGGATGACCTTAGCTATGCCACAACAGCGTCTGACTATTTCTTTCAGCTGATGTTCTGTGCGGCGACGGCATCGATCGTGTCAGGCACGCTGGCCGAGCGCATCAAGCTGTGGCCATTTCTGCTGTTCACGCTCATCCTGACTGCGCTGATCTACCCGTTCCAGGCAAGCTGGAAATGGGGTGGCGGTTTCCTTGACGAGATGGGCTTCCTCGATTTTGCCGGCTCGACCGTCGTGCATTCGGTTGGTGGCTGGGCCGCACTAGCCGGGGCGCTGATCCTTGGTGCCCGTACCGGCAAATATAAGGATGGCCGCGTGGTGCCGATGCAGGGTGCAAACCTGCCGCTGGCAACGCTTGGGACATTCATCCTGTGGCTTGGCTGGTTCGGCTTTAATGGCGGATCGCAGCTTGCGATGGGCACGGTCAGTGATGTTGCCGATGTATCGCGCATCTTTGCCAACACCAATGCGGCAGCAGCTGGCGGTGCGCTTGTCGCCCTGATCATGACGCAGCTGCTGTTCAAGAAGGTTGACCTGACCATGGTTCTGAACGGTGCGCTGGCCGGCCTTGTATCGATCACGGCAGAGCCGCTGACACCATCACTTGGCGCAGCCACAATCATCGGCGGTATCGGTGGTGCGATTGTCGTCTTCTCGGTGCCGTTGCTGGACCGGCTGAAGATTGATGATGTGGTTGGTGCCATTCCGGTTCACCTGATCGCGGGTATCTGGGGCACGCTTGCCGTGGCAATCACAAACCCTGACGCCAGCATTGGAACCCAGATCATCGGTATTGTGGTGGTCGGTGCCTTCACCTTCATCGTGTCCGGCATCGTCTGGATGATCCTGAAGGCGACCATCGGTATCCGGGTCAGCGAGGAAGAAGAACTCGTCGGTCTCGATTCCGCTGAACTCGGCATGGAAGCCTATCCCGATTTCTCGCGGCAGGGCTAACCAACCCGATGCGTGACAGGGTGGCGCATGCCACCCGGATAACCGAATGTGCCGCCCTGTATCCCCTTTTTCAGGGCGGCCATGTTACAGCACAGCCATGTTTTCCGATTTCTTTACATTGTGTTGTTAAAAGTCGTATGCTTCGCGCCGCATAACTGGCTGGTGTCACCCGGCCAAAGACCGCAGAGAACAAGATGACCGGATCGCCGCGGCCTACCGCAACATCATCCAGAGACATACTTCTAACAGCGACCGGAATCTTCAAGCATTTCGGTGACTTCACAGCAAATGACGATGTGTCATTCAGCATCGGTCGTGGCGAAATCCATGCGTTGCTTGGCGAGAACGGTGCCGGAAAATCAACTTTTGTGAAGATGATATACGGCCTTCTGCAGCCTGATTCGGGGCAGTTTGAATGGCAGGGTGCCCCGGTGGTGATTCGCAACCCGCAGCATGCGCGTGATCTTGGCATCGGCATGGTGTTCCAGCATTTCTCGCTGTTCCAGGCCCTGACGGTTGCAGAAAATATCGCGCTTGCCATGCCGCCTGGTGAACCGCTTGACGATCTTGCCGACAGGGTGCGCGCCATGTCCTCGGAATATGGCATCGGCGTTGATCCTGATGCGCGGGTGCATAACCTGTCCGTCGGTGAACAGCAGCGCGTCGAAATTGTGCGCTGCCTGTTGCAGGACCCGTCGCTCTTGATCATGGATGAACCGACATCGGTGTTGACCCCGCAGGAAAGCGAGCAGCTGTTTGATGTGTTGCGCCGCTTTGCGGATTCGGGTGTCGCCATCCTTTTCATTTCCCATAAGCTGGAGGAAATCAGGGCCCTGACCGAACGCGCCACCGTCCTGCGGCGCGGGCGGAATGTCGGCACCGTCGATTCCCGCAAGAAAAGCAGCAAGCAGCTGGCCGAGATGATGGTTGGCAGTGTTGTTGGCGATATTGAAAGGCAGGATCAGGGCGCCGTCGCGCCTTCCGTGCTGCTAGAGGTATCGGGCCTGTCGCGTGCGCGTGACACACAGTTTTCAACGCCGCTTCACGATATATCGCTGGTCGCGTGTGCTGGTGAGATTTTGGGGATCGCCGGCATTGCCGGAAACGGACAGGATGAGCTGATGGAGGCCTTGACCGGTGAATGGACCGGCGGCGATGCGGGTGCGATCCGCATCACATCGCAGCATAGCGGCGACTCACAGGATATCGGCATGGCCGGCCCCGCCCGTCGTCGTCAGCTTGGGATCGGCTTTGTGCCGGAGGAACGCAATGGTCATGCGGCGGTAACCAGCATGACGCTTGCGGATAATGCGCTGCTGACAAGCCATTCGCAGGGGCATCTTGTACGCCGCGGGGTGATTGACGGCGCACAGACTGTCCAGATGGCTGCCGAGATTGCAGCGGCCTATGATGTGCGTCTGCCGGGTGAAAACCCGCCTGCATCGGCCTTGTCGGGCGGGAATTTGCAGAAATTCGTGGTAGGCCGCGAAATCATCAAGCAGCCTAAAGTGTTCATCGTCTCGCAGCCCACCTGGGGCGTGGATGTTGGTGCGGCATTATTTATCCGCCGCGCCATGCTGGAACTGGCGGCAGCCGGTTCCGCGGTGATCATGATCTCGCAGGACCTCGAGGAAATCTTTGCCATCTCGCACCGGATCGCCGTGCTGTATGATGGCGGGCTGTCGGCCGCCATGGCGGCGACGGATGTCACCGCCGAATCCGTCGGCCTGTTGATGGGCGGCAGCGACGTCGCCCTGGAGGTGCAGGCATGATCGTGCTGACTCCCCGCAAGGACATTCCGCTCAGTCTGACCCTGATGACGCCAATTGTTGCGATCGCACTGACATTGATTATCGGGGCGGTCATCTTTGCCCTTCTTGGCTATCATCCGGGGGCGGCACTCTATCAATTCTTCATCGCGCCGATATCGCGCCCCGACCAGATTGGTGATCTGTTCGTCAAGGCCTGCCCGCTTATCATTATCGCCAGCGGCCTGGTGTTCTGTTATCGCGCCAATGTCTGGAATATCGGCGCGGAAGGGCAAATGATATTGGGCGCGATGTTTGGCGGCTGGGTCGCGCTGACCTTTCCCGATATGTCCGGCTGGCTAATGATGCCGGCGATGATCATTGCGGGTATGGCTGGCGGGCTGTTATGGGCGATGATTCCGGCAATCCTGAAGACACGCTTCAACACCAACGAAATTCTGGTGTCGCTGATGCTGACCTATGTGGCGGTGTTGTTGCTCGACTGGACGGTGCGCGGGCCATGGCGCGATCCGCAATCCTTTGGGTTTCCATTGACCCCGATGTACGGGGACGCGGCGCTGATTGGCCGCATTGAGCTGCCGGGCATAGGCCGGCTCGGACAGTTGCATTGGGGCGTGGTCTGGGCGTTGGCCATTGCCGGAGTAGCGTGGTTTGTGCTGTCGCGCACGCTTACTGGATTTCAGGTCAAGGTGATGGGCGATGCGCCGCGTGCGGGCCGGTTTGCCGGTTTCAGCCCGTCACTTGTCACCATCATGGTGCTTGGCATTTCCGGTGCGGCGGCCGGGCTTGCCGGCATGGTCGAGGTATCGGCGAATATTGGCCAGCTGCAGCCCGATATTTCTTTTGGGTATGGTTTTACAGCCATCATTGTCGCGTTTCTGGCACGGTTGAATCCGCTAGCGGTGATCGCCGCCGGCCTTATTGTGGCCCTGGCCGAACTTGGTGGCGATTCAGCGCAGATCGCGCTGGCGATGCCAAAGGTTGTGACCGGCGTGTTCAAAGGCATTCTGCTGTTCATGCTGTTGGCCGGTGAGACATTTAACCGGTTTGATGTGCGCATCACCCTGCCGCGCCGCGCCGGAGAGGAGGCGCGTGATGCTTGAACAGTTGCTGCTGACGGTCTTGATGACCTCGATTCCGCTGATCTTCGCCGCCACCGGTGAATTGGTGGCCGAACGCAGCGGTGTGCTGAATCTCGGCGTTGAAGGCATGATGCTGATGGGCGCGGTATCGGCATTTGCCACCGCCCTTGGGACTGGCAACATCTGGCTGGCGATTATTGCGGGCGGGGTTGCCGGCGCCATGACAGGCGCTGTTTTCGCCCTGTTTGCGCTGGGTTTTGCGACAAATCAGGTTGCCACCGGACTGGCGCTGACCATTTTTGGAACAGGCCTGTCCGGTCTTGTCGGCGCCCCGCTGGTGGGCCACGCCATCGACGGTCTGCCGCAGCTGATTATTCCGGTGCTGTCTGAATTGCCAGTGGTCGGACCCTTGCTGTTCTCGCTGGATATTATGGCCTATCTAGCCTTCGCGCTGTTGGCAGGTGTTGCCTGGTTCCTCAAACGGACACGCGGCGGGCTGGTGCTGCGCGCCGTGGGCGACAATCATGACAGCGCGCATGCGCTTGGCTATCCGGTGTTGCGTGTTCGTTTGCTTGCAGTGCTGTTCGGTGGCATGATGGCAGGATTGGGCGGCGCCTATCTGCCCCTGATGCTGACCCCGCACTGGGCCGAGGGCATGACGGCAGGGCGCGGCTGGATTGCCTTGGCCCTTGTTGTTTTCGCGTCATGGCTGCCCTGGCGGGTCCTTGTGGGCGCGGTGATTTTTGGAGGCATCACAATTATGCAGCTTGCCGGACAGGCGCGGGGCTGGACAGTGCCGTCGCAATTCCTGTCTATGCTGCCTTACATCGCGACGATTGTGGTGCTGGTGCTGATTTCGCGTAATCGAGATTTCGCGCTCGCTAATTTTCCGTCCTGTTTGGGACGTGTATTCCATGTCGGCAAATAGGCCGAACACCATATGGATAAAGCTGTAAACAAAGGTTCTGAAAAAGGAGAAAGAAATGAAGGGAAATAAACTTCCGCTAATTCTGGGGGCGGTCCTTATTGTCGCTGCCCTGGCGCTGTTCCTGATGCCCAAGGAAGAGCAGCAGGAGATTGCGGCTGTCGATGGCAAGGTCAAGGTTGGGTTTGTCTATCTGACCAATCCGGGTGACCATGGCTGGACCTATGCCCATGAGGTGGGCCGGCAGGATGTGGAAAAGCATTTTGGCGACAAGGTCGAGACAACTTATGTGGAAAATGTGCCGGAAGGCCCAGATTCGACACGTGTTATTCGTGAGCTTGCACAGCAGGGCAATAACATCATTTTCACCACATCATTCGGCTATATGGACCCGACGCTGAAAGTCGCCCAGGAATTTCCCGATGTGAAGTTTGTTCATCTGACGGGCTACAAGCGATCAAACAATATGGCGACAGGCAATATCCGCTTTTATGAAGGGCGCTATGTCCAGGGTGTTGTTGCCGGCAAGATGACCAAGTCGAACAAAATCGGCTATCTGGCATCCTTCCCGATCCCAGAAGTGATTCAGGGTATTAACGCCTTTGCGCTTGGCATGCGTTCGGTCAACCCCGATGCGACTGTGTCTGTGATCTGGGTCAACAGCTGGTATGATCCGGTTAAAGAAGCCGATGCTGCCAAGGTGCATATCGCAGAGGGCGCAGACATTCTGGCCCAGCATACCGATAGCCCGGCCATGTTGCAGACAGCCGAGAAGGCCGGTATCCACGGCTTTGGTCAGTCAAGTGACATGAAGGCATTTGCGCCGAAGGCACAGCTGTTCAGCGCCGTCAATAACTGGGGTCCGTACTACATCTCGCAGATTGAAAGTCTGATGGATGGCAGCTGGACAACCGGTGAGGGGCCTGACCATTGGGCCGGCAACACCTGGCTGGGTCTGTCTGATGACTATCTGGTTCTGACACCGTTCGAAAACATGCCTGATGATGTCGCTGCTGCTGCCAAGGCGGCGGCTGACAAGGTCTCTGGTGGTTACAACATCTTCACCGGCCCGTTCAGCGATAATGAGGGCAATGTCATCCTCAAGACCGGTGAATCCTATAATGATGGTAACCTGTGGAACGACATGTCCTATTATGTCGAGGGTGTGAACGGCAAGATCCCTGGCTGATTTCTGCCTGATTTCCACCTGTGCGTCCGCATAGGTGGTTACACGAAAGGGGGCACCGCCATCGCGGTGCCCCTTCTTTTATTGCCGGCTGATCCATGATAGGCAGATTTGACTCACCATAAATTTATCTGGAAACAGTGTGCATGTCCCCCAAGCCATCTTCCGATCAGAAATTATCTGTCTTTGTTACGCGCCGGTGGCCGCAGGCCGCCGAAGATGCGCTTGCAGACCATTTTGACGTTACCTTTAATGCGGATGATGCGCCGCTATCACGCGCTGTACTGATGGACGGCTTTGCCAGTCATGATATTGCTGCGCCGACTGTGTCTGACAATATTGATGCTGGCATTATTGCGGCTGGTGCGGCGGGGCGCTGCCGGCTGATTGCCAATTACGGTGTGGGGGTCAACCATATCGATCTGGCAGCGGCGTCCGCCAGCGGCATGCCGGTCACAAATACGCCCGGCGTGCTGACCGATGCCACTGCCGATATCGCGATGACCCTGATGTTGATGCTGTGCCGGCGTGCTGGCGAGGGCGAGCGCGAATTGCGCGCTGGTGACTGGACTGGCTGGCGGCCGACGCATCTTGTCGGGCGGGCGCTGACCGGCAAGACACTGGGCATTATCGGCATGGGCCGGATCGGCCGGGCCGTCGCACAACGGGCGCATTTCGGATTTGGCATGGATGTGGTGTTTCAGAACCGGTCGCCCATTGATGATGGTGCTGGCGTGAATGCGCGCCAACTGGCGGATGTGGCCGCGGTCTGTGCAGCAAGCGATTTTGTCAGCCTGCATTGCGCGGCAACCCCGCAAACAGCCAATATCATGGATGCAGACGCCATTGCCGCCATGCGGCCGGCTGGCTATCTGATCAATACCGCGCGCGGCGATGTGGTTGATGAATCAGCGCTGGCGCGGGCGCTTCACAGCGGTGCCATTGGCGGTGCCGGTCTGGATGTTTTTCAAGGGGAACCGGCGATCAATCCGGATCTGCTGTCTGCGCCGAATACGGTCCTGTTGCCGCATCTGGGCTCGGCGACCGAGGAAACCCGCGTCGCCATGGGCATGAAGGTGCTGGAAAACGCCCTTGCCTTTGCCGCTGGCCAGACGCTGCCCGACAAGACGGCATGATGATCCGATCGCCGGCATGGCCTGATCTGGCGGGCGAGGCATTTGCAGCCGGCCTTGCAGCCGGGCATCCGCATGATGTGACCATGGCGGCCATGGCCGCACTTGATGCGCCACCAAGCCATGTGATCGCTATCGGCAAGGCCGGCGCGGCCATGGCGCAGGCCGTGCGCGACGCCGGATGCCATGCGCCCGGCATTGTTGTCACGCATGATGAGGGATTTGCCGAGATTGATGGCTTGCGCTGTTTCGCCAGCGCCCATCCGGTGCCTGATGCGCGCGGGATGGATGCGGCGGCTGCCATCGCCCGGATGGCGGCAGGCCTTGGGGCTGGCGATCATCTCTTGTTGCTGATCAGTGGTGGCGGGTCGGCACTGGTGCCGGCGCCGGCAGAGGGGGTCACACTCGCAGACAAGCAGGCGCTGAACGCAGCCTTGCTGGCCAGCGGGATGGATATCCATGCAATGAATGCGGTGCGCCGTCTGTTCTCGCGGCTGAAAGGGGGCCGCTTGGCACGGCTGGTGGCGCCGGCACGGATTACGCAATTCCTGCTGTCTGATGTGCCGGGGGACCGGCTGGAATCTATCGCCAGCGGGCCGGCAGTGGCCGATCCGGTTGCGCTGGAGCAGGCGCTGGCGCTGATTGGCGATCACCGGCTGGACCGGCTTGATTTCGTTGCGGCGATGGTGGCGCGTATTCGCGCCGGAACGGCCGATTTGCCTCTGCGCGATGGTGATCCTGCGCTGGCGCGGGTGGACACCCGTCTGTTGGCCAGTAATGATCTGTGCCGGGCGGCGGTGTCGGCACGGCTGGCGGCGGCCTTGCCGGCGGCGCAGCAGATTGATCTGCCGCCGCTCGCCGGAGATGCTGCCGGGCTGGCGCGTCAACTGGCGACCATGCTGGCCCAGCAGGGCCAGAAGGGACAAAGCTGGGGGGTCACGGGCGGTGAAACGGTGGTCACGCTGGACGCTGATTCCGGCAAGGGCGGACGGGCACAGGAAATGGTGCTTGCCTTTGCCAGCGAAATGCATCGCATGGGCGCTGCCGCACCGCGCCACTGGCTGGCCCTTATTGGTGGCACAGACGGGCGAGACGGGCCAACAGATGCGGCCGGGGCGATGATCGGTTCGGCGGATCAGTTTGATGCTGATGCCGCGGAAGCGGCGTTGGCGCGCCATGACTCATACCCCTATCTGGCGGCCCGTGGGCAATTGCTGAAGGCCATGCCGACAGGCACCAATCTCGGGGATATTGCGGTCTTTTTGGCCGCCGGGGAGGAATGAATGAAACATCATGACCTGAAAGCCTGGGGCAGTCGTGCCGCCGCATGGTCGGCCCACTATCTGACCACGCTTGCAGACCGCCCGGTGCGCCCGTCAACGCGCCCCGGTGACGTGCGGGCGCGCCTTCCGGCGGAACCGCCCCAGGATGCAGAGCCCGTAGAGGCCGTATTCGCAGATTTTGAAAACCTGATCGTGCCGCATGTTACCAACTGGCAGCATCCACGGTTCTTTGCCTATTTCCCGTCCAACGCCAGCCCGCCTTCGGTGCTTGCCGAATGGCTGACAGCGGCGTTGGGGGCGCAATGCATGTTGTGGCAGACATCGCCTGCCGGCACCGAACTTGAAACCCATGTGCTTGACTGGCTGCGCCAGATGACCGGCATTGGTGCGGGCTGGCACGGCATCATCCAGGGCGGGGCAACACTGGCTACCCTGTCGGCAATTCTGGTGGCGCGTGACAAGGCGTTGAACTGGGAATCAAAGGAAAGCGGCCTGTTCGGGCAAAAACGGCTGCGTGTCTATGTCAGCAGCCACGCCCATTCATCAGTCGAAAAGGCGGTTTTCCTGTCAGGGATCGGACGCGAGAATCTGGTGAAAATTGCTGTCGATGATGACGGCGCGATGCGCGTGGATGCCCTGCAAGCGGCGATTGATGCGGATCGGGCGGCTGGCCATTTGCCCTGCGCGCTGGTGGCCGTTCTGGGGGCAACGGGTGTCGGCGTCAGTGACCGGCTGGATCAGGTGCTGCCGGTGGCGCGTGCCGAAGGCCTGTTTTCCCATGTGGATGCGGCATGGGCAGGATCCGCGCTGATCTGCCCGGAAATGCGCGACTTGGCAACGGGTATCGAGCAGGCGGATTCGGTGGTGATGAACCCGCATAAATGGCTGATGACCAATTTCGACTGTTCGGCCCATTTTATAAAATCCGTTGAGGATTTTAAGAAAACCATGTCGATCACGCCGGCCTATCTGGTAACGCAGGATGCGGATGATGTGACGGATTTTTCACAGATGACGCTGGAACTTGGTCGCCGTTTTCGGGCGCTAAAGCTGTGGTTTGTCATCCGGTGCTATGGTGTGTCCGGATTGCAGGCGATCATTCGTGACCATGTGCGATGGGCCGGCGAGATGGCGCGCCGGATTGCAGATACAGACGGGTTTGAAATTACCAGCGCACCACAGCTTGGCCTGTTCAGTTTCCGGCTTGCCCCGGACCATATGGCAGACGGTGCCGCGCTGGATGATCTGAATGCGCGGCTTGTTGATGCGATCAATCAGGATGGCGCGCTTTATCTGACCCAGACCATGCATGAGGGGCGCTATGTGATCCGCGTCAGCATCGGGACCACGGCGACAACGGCCGATGATATCAACATCGCCTATGAACGGATTGTGGCGCTTGCCGCGCCCCTTCTGGCAGAAAAAAGCTGTTTATAAAGCGGATCACAGGGGCAGATCAAAGCGGCTGGAAACAAAACGGGCCGGGCGGAAAAGCAAAGGAAAAACCGCCCGGCCCACGCTGTCTGGTCGACTGATCTGGTGCGCAACTCCCCCAAGCCCGCTGCCGGACCGTAACTGTGTCTACAGACGGAACACAATAATCGCAATCTAACGGACTGCCCGGTCTTTGCCGAAGAAAAAAGTGCAAATCCGGAAATAGTAAATATTTTACTTTTACAATTTACAAATTTACTCTATGACCCATTATCACCTGGCATGGTGCGTCTGTGCCGGCCCCGGACGAAGCATGAGACGCATGTGAGGGACCCTGAAGATGCAGGAAAAGATACTTGTCGGGCATAAGCTGCGCCGGTTTCGGCAATCATCCGGCCTGTCCCAGACGGCGATGGCCGAGGCGCTGGATATTTCGCCTTCTTATCTGAATCTTTTGGAACATAATCAGCGTCCGCTGACGGTGCCTTTGCTGCTGCGCCTTGGAAACAGCTTTGACATTGATATGAAATCCTTTGCCGAGGATGACAGCCCGGCATTGATGACCGAATTGAGCGAGGTTTTTGCCGATCCGATCCTGTCGTCCGAACGTGTGTCGCGGCGTGAATTGCAGGATCTGATTACAGCGGCCCCCAGTGCCGCGCGCAGCATGCTGAATCTGTTCCAGGCCTATCGCAAGGTACGTGACCAGCTCGAATTTTCCTCTGGTGACGGGCGTCAGGCGGGTGGTGTCAATTCGCCTGTAGAGCAGGTCCGCGAAACGCTGCAGCAGGCGAATAACTATTTTGCCGATGTTGAAGAGGCTGCACAGGCGCTGCGTGAGTCAGTCGCTGGCGATGATGGCGGGGATACAGCCGACAGGTTGCTGGAAAGCGTCATCCGGCATGCCGCGACCGACCCCGGGGTGCGCGTGCGGATCATCCCTGCCGATGTGATGAATGGCCAGCTGCGGCGCTATGATTATCACCGGCGGGAATTGCTGATCAGCGAGGCATTAAGGCGGTCCCAGCGGACCTTCCACCTGCTGGTGCAGCTGGCGCTGATCACCCAGTCGGACCTGTTTGACCGGCTGTGTGAAACGCATGAGGTTGACGATGGCGCGGCAAGATCATTGTTCCGGTCAACGCTTGCGGGCTATTTCGCCGGTGCCGTGATGATGCCCTATGACGGCTTTTTGGCAGCAGCGCGTGAACTGCGTCATGACCTCGACCTGCTGGGGCGCAGATTTGGGGCAAGCTTCGAGCAGGTCTGCCACCGCCTGACGAGTTTGAATGCCCCCCATGCGCGCGGCATTCCGTTTTTCTTCCTGCGCGTTGATGATGCCGGCAATATTTCCAAACGGTTGGCGGCCGGCGGTATGCAGTTTGCCAAAAATGGCGGCACCTGTCCCCGCTGGAACGTCCATAAAGCATTCCGCACGCCTGAAAAGCTGTTGCTGCAAGCTGCCGAGCTGCCAAATGGTCAGCGGTTCTTTACCATTGCCAGAACGGTGCCACAGAACTGGTCACCGCCCGGCGAGGATGCGCCCGAATTCGCGGTTGCGCTTGGCTGTGAAATTCATCATGCGCGTGATTTTGTCTATGCGGACGAGATCGAGTCTGCAAAGCGCCGCCAGCATGATGCGATCGGGATTGGTTGCGCCGTGTGCGAGCGCATGGATTGTACCCAGCGTGCGCACCCGCCTGTCGGGCATGATGTGCGCTTTGACGGCAATAGCCGGCGGGTGGGTTTATATAACCTCGAAACCTGATCAGGCCTGCGAAATTTTGTTGCGCGGCAAGAGGCGGCTTGCTGGCGGCGCTCAATATGACCGTTTTGGAATATAATTGCGCAGCCCGGATGCGGTTGTTTTCGCTCTGTGATCTGCTATTGTTCGGGCTTCGTTCAATTGTATTCCCTGATAATCCGGATTTTGCAGCATGGCGCAGGCTGACAAAAACAAGGCTGAGTTTTCAGCGCACATCCCGGTGGCGGCAGAACCGGTCGATCGCCGTGATGAAGGGGACCGCCTTGCTGCGCTCTATGGTCTGACACCAAAGGTGGAAAGCGCTGTTATCGCAGCCATCGAAACGGATTCCGAATCGCGTGTGCAGGCGCTGGTGGCACCGCTGCACCCGGCCGACCAGGCAGATCTGATAGAAAGGCTGTCCGGTCAGCATGCGGCACGCCTTGTCCAGATATTGGGCGATGGGCTGGATGCCGAGATGCTGACCTATCTGCATGAAAACACCCGCGAGGATGTTGTCGAGGTGATCGGCACGGCGGCGCTGGCGCGCCAACTGCCCGATCTGTCGACCGATGATGCGGTGAATATCATCGAAGAACTTGAGCAGGGCGACATTGATGATGTTCTGGCTGCCCTGCCGGCCGAGGACCGTGTTCTTGTCGAAGAAGGTCTGTCCTACCCTGAGGATTCCGCTGGCCGGATGATGCAACGCGAGCTGGTGACCGTGCCGTCTTTCTGGACGGTGGGCCAGACGATTGACTATCTGCGCGGCTCTGGATTTCAGGACGCTGAATTCTATCTGCTTTTTGTGGTCGACCCGGCCCGCAACCCGATTGGCGAGGTGCGGCTTGGCAAACTGCTCTGCAATGAGCGGGCGCGGCGTGTATCGGAAATCATGGATATGGATTTTCGCAAAATCCCGGCCGTCATGGATCAGGAGGAAGTGGCCATCCTGTTTCGCCGCTATGGCATGGTCAGCGCGCCCGTTGTCGATGAGCATGAGCGGTTGATCGGCATGATCACCATCGATGATGTGATTGATGTGATCGATGAAGAGGCTGAAGAGGATCTGATGGCGCTGGCTGGGGTGGGCGAGGCCAATGTGCGGTCCAGCTTCTGGGAAACCATGCAGGGCCGCAGCTGGTGGCTGCTGGTCAATCTGGTAACGGCCATCATCGCCTCGGCGGTTATCGGGCTGTTTGATGCCACCATCGAACGGCTGGTTGCGCTGGCTGTTCTGATGCCCATTGTTGCGTCCATGGGGGGCAATGCGGGAACGCAGACCGTCACGGTGGCGGTGCGGGCACTTGCTTTGCGCCAGATTGACCGTGATGCCGCATCCGGCTTTGTGCAGCGGGAACTTCTGGTTGCCGTGTTGAATGGCTGCGTGTTCGCCTTTCTGGCGGCAAGCATGTCCTATCTGTGGTTTAAGGACGCCGATATCGCCACTGTGATGGCGGTGGCAATGTTTGCCAATCTGGTGGTCGCTGGTCTGAGCGGGACAATTGTGCCGCTGGGTCTGGTCCGCGCGGGTGTGGATCCCGCAGTGGCATCCAGTGTGCTGATCACCACCATTACCGATGTTGTCGGCTTCTTCGTGTTTCTGGGACTTGCGGCCCTTTATCTGATGTAACTGTTTGCTGATTGTGGCCGCCGTCTGTCAGGCGCCGGCGCATAGGCGTGTTTGACCGGGTTTTGCATGACCGTCCATCTGAAAAAATTGTCCGTCGGTTCGGAGTCGCTGGCCGGGTTGCGCCATTGGCAGGCCGAACGGGTGCGCAATGGCATGGAATTGATGCATGTCACGCGCAACACCCCGCGCCGCGCCGAAGAAGTGCTGGATGGCGGGGCAATCTTCTGGGTCATCAAGGGTGTGATGTGTGCCCGCCAGCCCATCATCGAATTGCGCAGCATGCAGCGTGCCGATGGCAAACCGGCTTGCGGCATTGTGCTGGCTCCGGAACTGGTTGCGGTTGAACCGTTGCGGGTGCGGATTTTTCAGGGATGGCGTTATCTTGAAGTCAAGGACGCGCCTGCCGATATCCCGGTTACGGATGAGGGCGGTGATACGATGCCACCCGAATTGGTGGCAGAATTGCGCGAACTCGGTCTTCTCTAGCACGCGGTGGCGGGCCGGTGCCTGTCAGTTTTTGCGACGCCAGTCCCACGGCATGTCGAACGGTCCTTGCCACATGCCGCGCCCTGCCGCCGCCGCCCGCGCCTCGGCATCGACATAATCTTCTGAATAGCGCCTGTAGGCCACGGCCAGCCCCTGTGCGACAAGCGCCTTTGCAATGTCCGTTTCACCCGCAAAGCAGCGCATGACCAAGCGGCCATAGCGGTCTGTATCCAGTAATGTGCAGCGCAGGCGTGCCGCCGCGGCCACAATATCGCCCATCGCCGCGCTGGCTGCCTTGCCGCATGCCCAGATGCTGCCATCAGCCTGTTTGCACATTTGTTTTTTTTCTGGTGCATCAATGCCGAACAGGCGAATCCGCAGCCTGCCGCTCTTCAGGGAATCCCCGTCTGTCACCTGTGTGATTGTCACCGGTCCGGCAATTTCGAACAGGCTGCCCTCGGCAAGGGCCTCTTTGGTCAGGGCAGGCGATACCAGCAGGACGCCAAGCAGCAGCCCAAATACGTATAGAGGATGGGTGTTTTTCATAAGATAAAACTAATTTAATGATGTGGCCGACTCCATAGAGAAAAGCAGGAATCTTGCCTGGCCGCGTCCTGCGGAAGGGTCATCCAAAAGGGTATTGTGTCTGTGGATGTCTGCTGCCGGGGCGATCAGGCTGCCGGCAACCGCGCCGCCAGATGCCATGCCGTTCTATGAAGGGCGGCGATATGTCCGGCCATCAGTTCACATAGGGGTTGTCGTGGAAGGGGTCTTCTTCCTCGATGACTTCCTCGCTCGAAGGAATCCATTGCGCTTCCGGGTTCAGGGTGGCGGCCACCGCACTTCCGGATTCCGGAATGGCAACAAATGGTCCCTGCGCCTCGTTTGGTACAGCGGCACGGCGGGTCATCCGGAAAAGGACAAACAGGGCCAGCAGCACCTGTACCCCGGCAATCATCACGAAAAAGCTGCCAATCCCCAGATATTCGATCGCCAGCGCGGCCATTGGTGATCCAATAACAGCGCCGATCCCGTTGACCATGACCAGTCCGGATGCGGCCGCCACCATCTGGCTGGGGGTCAGAAAGTCATTTGCATGGGCAATACACAGCGAATAGCTGGGAAACAGCGCGCCGCCATATAGCAGCATACACAGGATAAGAAGCCCGAATTGCTGTTGTCCGAACAGGGTTGCAAGCCCGGCCGCGATACCGCCCATGACCGATACGGACAGGATCACGAGGCGCCGGTCGAACCGGTCCGACAGCCGGCCGACCGGATATTGCAAGAGCAGCGCTCCCAGCATCGGCGCTGTCATGAAATAGCCAACCTCGGTATTATCCATGCCGATGGACCGGCCATAGACCGCGCCCATACCGAACATCATCGAAACCGCGACACCATTGATCGCCAGCCCGATCACCGCCAGGGGAGAGACCTGCACGAGGCGGCGCATACTCATCCGTTCAGGGGCTTCGAATCCGGGGGCGCTGCCCGCTGTCAGCAGGATCGGCACGACGGCAAGCGATACCATGACAGACGCAATCAGAAACAGGGTGACACTCTGCTCGCCGCCAAAGCCGACAAGCATCTGTCCGATGCCCATGCCACCCATCGACACGATCATGTAAAGCGACAGCATCTGGCCGCGTGTTTCATTTGTGGATTTGTCGTTCAGCCAGCTTTCACAAACAATATACATTCCGGCAAAGCTGAAACCGGTGAGGATGCGCATCATCGCCCAGACAATCGGATTGACGAAAAGCGCAATCACCAGCACGGCTGCCGATGCCAGTGCTGACATGGCGCCGAAAACGCGAACATGCCCGACATTGTTCAGCAGCTTTGGCACCAGGATCGAGCCAAAGAACATACCCAGGAAATAGCCGGCCATGACAAAGCCGGTAACAACATTCGAAAAGCCTGAATCCTTGGCCTCGACGCCAAGCAATACCACCTGCAACCCGTTGCCGGCCATGATCAGCAACAGGCCAAAAAACAGAGTCCATGAAGCAGCAGCGGATCTAAGCATATCAGATCTACAGGTCCTAAAGGTGGCGGGTGCCGGTAATGTACCGGCGGGCCGTTCCCCCGAATTTCAAATGTTAAGGAATAAACCTCAGCTTGCGCTGTATTTGCTCTCATTGGGCCTAAATCAGCGCAAAGTCTGTTCAGAAAATCCCGTAAATGAGTCGTTTTGGCGACAAAGATATTTTTTTATCAATCAGCTGTCCTGTGGCGGCGGGAACAGGCTTTCCAGCGCCGACATCACCTGTCCGCGATAGCCTTCCAGACGTGCATCCAGCGTTGCCGTATCCGGGCAATCGCAGGCGGCAAGGATGAACCGCATCGCAGCATCCGGCAGTGCCGTGCCGATATCATCGCTGCTGCCGCGTACAAGCCGCATTGCCTGATGCAGCGATTCAAACAGCTGCTGCGCCTCGCGCAGCGCCGCGGCCCTGTCTGTCGATATCTGACCGGCTGTTTCAAGCGTTGTCATTATGCGGTCGGGCGCGGTGTCGGCGCCGGTAAACAGGCTGGCATGCTGCAGACGCAAACCTTGCAGCAGCAGATCCATCTCACGGATGCCGCCCGGCTGACGGCGCAGTTGCCAGGCGGGCGCGTTGCCATAGCTGTCGCGAAAGCGGGCCACCATCTGATGGGCCGCGTTGGCAATCGCCGCGGCATCAGGCGGTGTGGTCATCAATTTGTCAATTACCTGCATGGCGGCTTTGCCTGTGGGCCCCGGCGTCAGACAGCGTGCCTTTGCCAGCGCCATCCATTCCCATGTCCAGGCTTCGGCGCTGTAATAGGTGAACAGACGCTGACAGGACGGGGCAAGCGCGCCCTTTTCGCCATCTGGCCGCAGCCTTACATCAACGCTGTAGAGGCTGCCTTCTGCGGTGGCACCGCCAAGCCAGCTGACGAGTGTCTGGGCAAGACGGGTAAAATAGGAGCGCGCCGCCAGCGCCCGCGTGCCGTCAGATAGCGCATCATCCGGCCCCTCCCAGACAAACACCAGATCGATATCCGATGTGGCGGTCATATTGCCTGTGCCGATGCGGCCAAGGCCCAGTACCGCAAACCCGCCATCGATTTTCCCGTGGCGCCGTTCCATATCGGCAGTTGCGAGGCTGGCGACCACACGGATGGCGGCGGCAGCGGTATTGGCGAGCGCCCGCCCCATTGCGCCAAGGTCCGCAACCCCGCTCAATGCCTGAACTTCAGCGCGAAAGCGGCGCTCGCGGGTAAGGCGGGTGACAATTTCCAGCGCCTCTTCGACCGGCGCCTTTGCAATGGCGGCACGCATGTGTTTTTCAAACCCATCCGCATCATCCAGCGGGCTGAAAAAATCACTGGCGATCACCAGATCAAACATCATCGGATAGCGGCGCAGCTGACCTGCCAGACGCGGTGACAAAATCAGAATATCGCCCAGCAACCGCCCCAGCTGGCGATTGTGATCGAGCAGCGAGAAAATCTGCACACTTGCCGGCAGACCTTCGACAAAGCCGGCGAAGGCGGCAAAACAGTCATCCGGGTCGCTGGCCTGTGCCAGCTGGTCCAGAATATCGGGCATCATCCGGCTGAGAAGGGTACGCGCACGTTCGCTGCGTGTCGTGGCAATGCGTCCCGCCATCCAGCCGGACAGGGTATGGCTGATCCCTTCCGGGCGGGAAAAGCCCTTGTTGGCCAGCCATTCCTTCATGCGGTCTTCATCTTCCAGCGGCGGCGCCGTATCAGCGGTATCGCCGTCGTCAAAAAGCGGGTGCGCACTATAGGTCACAACCGCATCGCATATCGTTGCAAGCTGCTGCAGAAACATGTCCGCGCTGTCATGCCCCAGAAAGGCGGCAAAATCGGCAATATCATCAAGGCTGCGCGGCAATGCATGGGTCTGTGCATCGGCCAGCATCTGCAGCCGGTGTTCAATCCGGCGCAGGTGATTGTAATGGGCGGCAAGGGCGGTTTGCTGTTCGGTGCTGATCCAGTCGCCGGTGGCAAGGCTGGCAAGGGCGTCCGGCGTTGATGGCTGACGCAATGCCGGTGACCGGCCACCACCAACCAGCTGCAATACATGGGTGAAGAATTCGATATTGCGAATGCCACCGCGTCCGGTCTTCAGGTTGAAGCCGGGCCAGCCGGGTGTCGATGGCGGGCGGCTCAACATCGTCGCCATGTCATCGATCACCGTATAATCCAGCGTCTTGCGCCAGATAAAGGGCTGCAGATCGTCAAGAAAGGCTTTGCCCATCTCGAGATCGCCCGCTACCGGCCGCGCCCGAATGAAAGCAGCGCGTTCCCAGGTTCGGGCGATGGATTCATAATAGCCGATGGCCGCATCGCGCTGGATACTGACGGCGGTGGCGCCCGGGTCGGGGCGAAGCCGCAGGTCGACGCGCCAGCCAATACCGTCACGCGTCGCAGTTGACAGCAACCGCACCAGACGGCGTGTCATGTCGACAAAAAAGGCCTGACTTGTCTCTGGCCGGGTCAGAATGCTGCTATCGGGATCATGTAGAATGATCAGATCAACATCGGATGAATAATTCAGTTCACGCGCACCCAGCTTGCCAAGCGCAAGAATGGTCCAGCCACATGCCATGTCGGCAGATTCCTCTGTCGCATCTATCTGGCCGCGCAGGGTTGCCTGACGCAGCAGATAGCGCACCGTAGATGCGATGGCGGCATCAGCCGCGTCACTCAGCCAGCGCATCTGGATGGGGACGGGATGCATATCCGCCAGATCCGACAGCGCCACCGCCAGTGCGCTGCGCTGCCGCAGGCGACGGATGGCAGCCATCATGCTGTCATCATCATCTGCACACTCGGCGGCGGCCTGCAGCGCCGCAATGGCGTCGACAATGATATCATCACCTTGTCCGGACAGGATCGGCACAATGGCATCCTGCTGCGCGCGTGCAATGGTCTGCAGGTGCCGCGAATGGATCAGCATGGCAGCCAGCGCATCAGCGGTATGGCCGGTCTGTGTCAGCCCCGCAATCTGTTCGGCCCATGCGACAAGGTCCGGCAGAATGGCGGCATGCGCTGCCAGTGGGCGCGGCGGCCCGGCAATCAGTGATTGGCCGATGCTGGTATCCGCAGCCACGGGGGACACGCCTGACGGGGCGGAAGGTGGGGTTTGGTCGCTGTTCATCGTGTCAGCATAACCTGCCGGGGTCAGGCAGACAAAATATGTCCGCCGGCACGGATACGGCGCAATGCTAACATCATCCGCAAAGTCAAAAGCATGGCGGCAACGCTTAGCCCGATGGCAAGCCCCGCCCAGACACCGACAGCACCCCATTCAAAGGTAAAGCCAAGCACCGCGCCAAGCGCGATTCCCGGGATCCAGAAACTTGCAATCGCGATCAGCCCTGGCAGCCTTGTGTCATTCACGCCGCGCAGGACAGATATGGCGATCGCCTGCACACCATCCGGCACCTGATAGAGGGCGGTCAGCAGCATCAGCGGCACGGCAACATACATCACCTCGGCAAATAACGGGTCATCCTGATCCAGAAACAGGCCAACAAGAAATTCCGGCCAGATCAGCAGAATGGCCGTGGTTAACATCGTTGCCGCAATGGCAATCAACATTGTGGATCCCGCGCTGCGGAACAGATTGGCGCGATCCTCCGCCCCGGCATAATGGCCGATACGGATGGTGCTGGCGGTTGCCATGGCAATCGGAATCATAAAGGCGATGGCTGAAATCTGGTTGGCGATCGCGGCGGCAGACAGGGACGCTGTGCCAAAAAGTCCGATCATCAGCGTGGCGGCAATGAACATGCCCGCCTCGGCGACGATCGTCAGGCCAATTGGCACACCGATGCGCAACAGGCGCAGGGTAATGGCCCAGTCCATGACCCATATCCGCCGGAAGGGTTCACCATCACAAAAGGGTGACGTGGTCCCTATATAGATCACCAGCCCGGCTGCCAGCAGGAAATAGCTGATGGATGTGGCCAGCGCGATCCCGGCAAGCCCCATTTCCGGGGCCGGCCCCAACCCTTTGGTAAAGACCTCATTCAGCCCGATATTGATGATCAGGGTAATGATGACAGCGATCACCTGTGGCACAGGCCGTTCATAGGAAATCAGAAACTGCCGCAGAACAAAGGCAATAAACATGAAGGGCATGCCAAAGCCCGACCAGAGCAGAAAGGGTTTGGCGAGCCGGGCAAGGTCCGGGTCTTGCCCGATCAGGATCAGTACCTCTTCACCAATGAATAAAAGTGGAATTGTTGCCATGCCGAGCGTGGCCGCGATGACCAGCCCCTGCCGGAAAGCGCGCCGCACCTGGCGCTGGTCACCCGCACCAAGCCCCTGTGCCACCAGCGGCCCAACAGCCAGTGAAATACCAAGGGCAAGAAAAAACATCGGCTGAAAATAGCGTGACGCCAGCGATCCGGCGGCAAGGCTGGTGGTGTCGAGGTTGCCCATCGCCACCACATCGCTTGTCCAGATGCCGATCGTGGCCAACTGGCCAATGATCAAAGGGGCCGCAAGGCGCAGATTCAGGAGAATATGCGCGCGCCATCCCAAAGGTGCAGCATTCATATCAGCTGGTCTTTGGAATGAGGACGGCCCAGAAATGCAGGCAGGCAGAAAAACATGGCTATATAGGTATCGTGCTATGCCACTTGCAGCAAGATATTTGCCGTTTTTCGTCAAACCGCCTAGAAGGAAGGGCTGCAGTGCATTGGCAATCACCGTGGATTTCGCACGCCGCCGGCATTATCTGCCCCATGATCAGGCAACAGGGAACGGCCAGAATGAACAAAAAACCGAAAGGCCGGTCGCCAACACGCGGATCCTCGGGACGCAGCTATCGCAATGATACCGGGCTGACACGCCAGCCAAAAAAGATGCGGGGTCGTAAACCATCCTCGCAGCGCTGGCTGACGCGCCAGCTTAATGACCCGTTTGTCGCCGAGGCGAAATCCAAGGGTTACCGGTCCCGCGCCGCGCTGAAGCTTGCACAGATTGATGACCGCTATAAATTGCTGCGTCCGGGGATGGCCATTGTCGATCTTGGATGCGCGCCGGGCGGATGGCTTCAGGTTGTGGCCGACCGGTGCCGGATTGGCAGCGGCACGGGAAAGCTGGTCGGGATCGACCTGCTGGAAACGGATATTCTGGCCGCAGCCGAGATTTTTGTCGGTGACATGACAGATCCGGTCATGCTGGACAAGGTGCGCGGGGCCGTTGGCGGCAGCGCGCATGGTGTGCTGAGCGATATGGCGGCGGATACAACCGGTCACCGGCCAACGGACCATCTGCGGACAACAGCCCTGCTGGAGGCGGCGCTGGATTTCGCCATGGAAGTGCTGGTCCAGGACGGGTTTTTCCTGTCGAAATGTTTTCGCGGCGGGGCAGAGCAAAGCGTGCTGAACATTATGCAGCGGAATTTTACCACGGTGCGCCATGTGAAACCCGCCGCCAGCCGTCAGGAATCGGTGGAAAGCTATGTGCTGGCAACCGGCTTTCACGGGCGTGGCGGATGGGAATCGGACGCCAATCCGGACACCGATGACGAAGGTGGCGTTCCAGATACCGAAACGGGCGGTTTTTCGCCTATTTAGGGGCTAGGAAAGTCCAGACCCCTAAGATATAGTGCGCCGCCACCGGTTGGACGGAAGGCGTTCCATGAACATTCGTGAAGCTTTGACTTTTGATGACGTGCTGCTCGAGCCGTCACACTCGCGCATATTGCCAGCGCAAACCGATACCTCGGCGCGCCTGACCCGCACCCTTAATCTCAATATCCCGTTGATTTCCGCCGCGATGGATACGGTCACCGAACATCGCCTGGCGATTGCCATGGCACGCGCCGGCGGGATCGGGGTGATCCACAAGAACATGACCGCCGAAGCGCAGGCCGCCGAGGTGACCCGCGTCAAGAAGTACGAATCGGGCATGGTGGTGAATCCGGTCACCATTACGCCGCAGCGATCGCTTGGTGATGCGCTGGAACTGATGTCAACGCATGCGATCAGCGGCATCCCGGTGGTTGAAGGCGTTGGTGACGGGCCGCATCATCTGGTTGGTATCCTGACCAACCGCGATGTGCGTTTTGCCAGCGATTTGACGCAAAAGGTCGTCGATCTGATGACCCGCGATGTCATTACCGTCGACGAGGCCGCGACGCAGGCAGATGCCAAGCGCCTGCTGCATGAGCATCGGATCGAAAAGCTGGTGGTTGTCGATGACGCTCATCGCTGTATCGGCCTGATCACGGTCAAGGATATCGAAAAGGCACAGAGCAACCCGATGGCGGCCAAGGATGGCGCCGGCCGATTGCTGGTGGCAGCCGCTACCGGCGCCGGCGATGAAGGCGCGGAACGCGCCGCCGCGCTGATTGATGCCGGGGTGGATGTGGTGGTGGTCGATACGGCGCATGGCCATTCCGAAGGGGTGCTGAACGCCGTGACAACCGTGCGCAAGATGGCGAATGACGTACAGGTGATCGGCGGCAATGTGGCCACCGCGGATGGTGCGCGTGCGCTGATTGATGCTGGCGCCGATGCGGTCAAGGTTGGCATCGGGCCGGGGTCGATCTGCACCACTCGCATGGTGGCCGGTGTTGGTGTCCCGCAATTGACCGCAATCATGGATGCAGCCGAGGTATGCCACGCGCAGGGCGTGCCGGTTATTGCCGATGGCGGCATCAAATATTCGGGTGACCTTGCCAAGGCGCTTGCCGCTGGCGGGGATTGCGCGATGATCGGGTCGCTGCTGGCCGGCACGGATGAAACGCCGGGCGAGGTATATTTGCATCAGGGACGGTCCTACAAGGCCTATCGCGGCATGGGGTCCACCGGTGCGATGGCCCGTGGGTCGGCCGACCGGTATTTCCAGTCAGAAGTCACGCAGCCGCTGAAGCTTGTACCAGAAGGTATTGAAGGGCAGGTGCCCTATAAGGGCGCCGTGGATACGGTCCTGCACCAGCTGCTGGGCGGGGTGCGCGCGGCCATGGGCTATACCGGCAATGCGACCATCGCCGACCTCCAGGCGAATGCGCGATTCCTGCGGATTACCGGTGCCGGGCTGAGTGAAAGCCATGTGCATGATGTGACCATTACCCGCGAAGAGCCGAATTACCGGCCGCGCGTCTGATCTGACGATGCGGATTTTCCCATGACGCCAGCCGCCCGTATCGCTGCTATTATCGAATTGCTGTCAGACGGCCCGGAAAACGTGCCTGCAGGCCAGATTCTGCGTCGCGGTCTGCAGAAACGGCGCTATGCCGGATCGGGGGACCGCGCCGCGATCAGCACGCTGTTCTGGACGGTGCACCGGTCTCTTGCGCGGCTTGGCTGGCATTTACAGCAACAGGGATACGCCCCGACACCGCGTGCGCTGGTGCTGGCTGCGCTGGCGCTGGTTGACCAACTGCCAGCCGGTGATATTGCCGCGCTATTTGGCGGCGACAACAAGCATGCGGCCGAAGCGCTGGATGAAGAGGAAATGGCACTTGTTGCCGCTTTCGAGGGCCAGACGCTGGACGTGTCATCGATGCCGCGCGATGTGCTGCTGGAATGGCCGGCCGGTTTGCTGGCGGATGTGGATGCCGCGCTGGGCGATGATGCCGATGCCGAACTGGCAGCCATGCGCCGCGAGGCGGCAACGGATCTGCGCATCAACCCGCTGAAAGTCAAGGACCGGCGTGTGGTGCGCGACAAGCTGGCAGGTCGCGGTATTAAATGCCATCCGACGCCCCTGTCGCCGTTGGGAATCCGCCTGGTCAGACGCACGCGGACCGAGGATCTGGCTGAATTCCGTTCCGGCCTGTTTGATATTCAGGATGAAGGCTCGCAGCTTGCCGCGATGCTGTGCGATGCCCAGCCTGGCATGCAGGTGGCCGATATCTGTGCCGGGGCCGCCGGCAAATCGCTGGTGATGGCTGCGATGATGCAGAATCGCGGGCGCATTGTGGCGCTGGATACCGATGCCGAGCGGCTGGAGCGTGGTGCCGCACGCATCCGCCGCGCCGGCATTCATAATATCGAACGCTCTGCAGTTGCGGCCGACTGGGGCATCAAAAAATATCGCGGCAAGTTTGACCGTGTGGTGATCGATGCGCCCTGCAGCGGGTCGGGTACATGGCGGCGGCAGGTGGATGTGCGCTGGCGTACCGATGACGCGATGCTGGCGCGGTTACACGCGCAGCAGGCCATATTGCTGGATAAGGGACGCGCCATGCTGGCCGCTGGCGGGCGGCTGGTGTATATCACATGCTCGCTGCTGCATAGCGAGGGCGAGGCGCAGATCGCGCGGCTAATGGAAGAGGCGCCCGAGCTGGAAGTCGCCGATATTGCCGAAATCTGGGCGGATGTGATTGCCGGTGACGCGCCGCCACCGTCAACGCAGGACGGGATGTTGCGGCTGTTGCCGGGACGTGACGGGACGGACGGGTTTTTCATGGCGGTGCTGCAGTCACGACGGCGCTAGCGCCGCATGATGAGGAAAGAGGCGGGAAGGCTTATGGATAGCAAGGATTCGGTGCTGATCATTGATTTTGGCTCGCAGGTGACGCAGCTGATTGCGCGCCGCCTGCGCGAGGCCGGTGTTTATACCGAAATCCTGCCCTGCACCACCGACCCGCAGAAAATCACGGCTGCCGCGCCGCGGGGCATCATCCTGTCAGGCGGGCCGAATTCGGTGGCAATGGCGGATACGCCGCGCGCCCCGCAGGCGGTATTTGATCTGGCGGTGCCGGTGCTGGGGATTTGCTATGGCCAGCAGACCATGTGCCAGCAGCTGGGCGGGCGTGTCGAGCCCGGCACAAGCCGTGAATTTGGCCGCGCCGCGCTGGATATCACCGAGGATTGTGCCCTGTTTGACGGGCTGTGGCCGGTTGGCGCGACCCGTACCGTCTGGATGAGCCATGGTGATCACGTCGCCGCGCTGCCGCCGGGCTTTCGCGTTGTTGCCACATCGGGCGGTGCGCCCTTTGCCGCGGTCGCAGATGATGACCGGCGCTATTACGGGGTGCAGTTTCATCCCGAGGTGGTGCATACCGAAGATGGTGCGGCGCTGTTGTCGCGCTTTGCGCTGGATGTCTGCGGCTGTTCCGGCAGCTGGTCGATGACCGCCTATCGGGCGCGCGCCATCGAGGCGATCCGTGCGCAGGTCGGTGACGGCAAGGTCATTTGCGGCCTGTCCGGCGGGGTTGATAGTTCGGTTGCCGCGGTGCTGATTCATGAGGCCATTGGCGATCAGCTGACCTGTGTCTTTGTCGATCACGGGTTGCTGCGCGCCGGTGAGGCAGAAGAGGTGGTGGCGCTGTTTGGCGGGCATTACAACATCCCGCTGGTGCATCGGGATGTATCAGAGCTGTTCCTCGGGCGGCTGGATGGTGTGTCCGACCCGGAAGAAAAGCGCAAGATCATCGGGGCCAGCTTTATCGAGGTGTTTGAGGCAGAGGCGCAGGCGATCGAGGGGGCGAATTTTCTGGCGCAGGGCACGCTCTATCCCGATGTGATTGAGAGCATCTCGGCCGCCGGCGGGGACGCCGTGACCATCAAATCGCACCATAATGTCGGCGGGCTGCCGGAAAAGATGAAGCTGGCGCTTGTCGAACCGCTGCGCGAGCTGTTCAAGGATGAGGTGCGCGATCTGGGGCGCGAGCTTGGCCTTCCCGAGAGCCTTGTCGGGCGGCATCCGTTCCCCGGGCCGGGCCTTGCCATCCGCGTGCCAGGCGAGATCACGGTAGAGAAGCTGGATATCCTGCGCGCCGCCGATGCGGTGTATCTCGACGCCATCCGCAAGGCCGGCCTTTATGACGAAATCTGGCAGGCCTTTGCCGTGCTGCTGCCGGTGCGCACCGTCGGGGTGATGGGGGATGCGCGCTCTTATGAATATGTCTGCGCATTGCGGGCGGTGACCTCCAGCGACGGCATGACCGCAGACAGCTATCCCTTCAGCCATGAGTTCCTGTCGCATGCGGCAACGCGCATCGTGAATGAGGTGAAGGGCGTTAACCGTGTTGTCTATGATGTGACATCAAAGCCGCCAGGCACCATCGAGTGGGAATGAGGGAATGATGCGGGCGCCCATGCCGCCTCTTTAACTTGGCTCCGTCACTCGCGTGCCTGCCCTGTAAATTCAGAAAATCTGATTAACGTTCTGTTAACTGGTTGTGGCCTATCATGGCGGTGTGGCCGGGTAGGGTGAGCATGCCCGGCGCCCATGAACAGCAACCGGAAGACCGACATATGAAAATGCTGATGCCGACATTTGCCGCGCGCCCTTGTCTTGTTGTTGCATCCTTTGCCAAAAGATTACTGGCTCCAATATCTCTGGCTCCAATATCTCTGATCATCGCGTGTCTCGCCGGTCCGGCCATGACCGCGCCGCTCTATCCCAATTCGGTGGTATCGAACGACCATGAATTCATCGCCACGTCGGATGCCAGCGTCTTTGCCTGCATTACATTTAACGGCAGGCGCACAGCCGAGATGCCGGACAAGCGCAAGGACCGGTTGATGGCGAAAAATACCTTCATCTTTACCGCACGCTATCGTGACCGCACCAATGTCGGGATATGGGCACATCCGGATTTCGGGTCACAGGAAAAGGCAGTTGAATCGGTCATGCCCGCCGCCGAGGCGATTGGCAAGCTGCCGACGTTCATGCGTAAAACGCTGCATCATGTGGTGATCCACCGTGGTAATGAAACCGCCTTTGGTGAGCATGAAGGACATTTCTTCGTCCTGTATTCGCAAAATATCAAGACGCGTATCCGCAATCACGATCTTGAGGAAACGGTGTTCCATGAATCGGTACACGCCACCCTCGACAAAAAATATGCACATTCGAAAAAATGGCAGGCGGCACAAAATGCCGACGGGGATTTCGTCACGAAATACGCCAAACGGAAGCCGGAAGGCGAAGATCTTGCGGAATCGGGTTTGTTCGCCTGGACGCTGATCATGCATCCCGGCCGCCTGCCTGAAAAGGTTGAGGCGAAAGTCAGGAAGATCATGCCGCACCGCATCGCCTTTTTTGAAGAGCTGTTTCTTGCCAAGCCGGTATTTTCGAGAACGGATTACGAGCCAGAATGCTGAATGGGGGCACCAAAGCTGCCGCGGGGCGATACAGCCCTCTGGCACTGCTGTTTCACTGGGGGTTTGCCGCCCTGTTCATCTATGGCGTCATCAAACAGGTGGATGATGTTGGCCAGCTGGCGGATGCGCCCTTCCTGCGCTTTGAGATGATGTTCGCGATCGCCTTCCTCATCCTTCTGGCAGGACGCTTTGCCTATATGAAGGCGCGCACTGTATCGGCGTTGCCGGCCGCGACCCCGTTCTAACACCGTCTGTCATGCGCTGGCGCAGCAGGCTTTACAGGCGATACCGCCTGCGTAATTCTGGCTGCGTAATTCTGGTGCCCCAGCAGGGAGGTCAGCATATGGGTATCGGGCCGCATCCCCATGAATCCGCACATCAGGAAAAGGACAGGGACATGACGCCAATATTCGATGGGAAATCGGATGCAGAGCTGCTGGCGATCTTTGAACCGATGATGGATAACTGCCTTGCCGGGTCCAGCGCCATTGACCATGCGCAACATGTCCGCGACTTTACCGACCGGCTTGCCGCGATTGTCACGCGTGACAATCTCGAGGCGCAATGCGCCAGCTACCAGCCGCAACTGGGCGTTTTCGGGCGGCGGGAATTTGTCTGCCTGTTCCGGCGCGATGCCTCGGTTGCCGTTGTCTGGCGGCAATTTTTTACAGAATCGGATGATGAATTTGTCAATCAGGCCAATTTTGTCTTTCGGGACGGGCGGGTGATGATCGACCATTGCCTGATTTGCTAGGGTCGGGCGCGCATTATGCACGCCATGCGCGGGTCGGAAGCTGATATAAATCCTTACATTGCCAGGGGGCGCCATGATTACGGCCATTGACCATATTGTTCTGAGCGTCACGGATCTCGACAACACCATCCGTTTTTACTGTGACGGGCTGGGTATGGAATTACAGCTTTTTACCCCGCCGGCAGGGGGGCCTTCGCGCAAGGCGCTGATATTTGGACAGCAGAAAATCAATCTTCATGAAGCGGCTGCACCCCATGCGCCGCATGCCCGCCAGCCCGTTGCGGGTGCCGGTGATCTCTGTTTTCTGAGCGCCCTGCCATTGGCGGACTGGCTGGTGCATCTTGCTGCCAGAAATATAGAGGTTGAATCAGGTCCGGTCCCGCGCACGGGGGCAACGGGCCCGCTTATGTCTATTTACCTGCGCGATCCGGATGGCAACCTCATCGAGATTGCCAATCAGCTATAGCCAGCAGAATCGGAACGCCGGAATGGCAGCGTGCTTGCTTTGTGATGTGGCTGTGCTAGCGTGCCCGGCCTGACAGGGTTCGGGCGTTGTTTTGCCTTTCACTCGCGGTTGATTTGTCTGCCATGCTGCTGTCGTCCTTCCTGACCGGGTTTGCCCTCGGATTTTCTCTGATCCTCGCCATCGGCGCGCAGAATGCCTTTGTGCTGCGCCAGGGTCTGCTGCGTCAGCATGTGTTTGCAGTGGTGTTGTTCTGTGCCTTATCCGATATGATTCTGATTGTGGCAGGTGTTGGCGGTATTTCCCTGCTGATTGCCGATCTCGCGGAACGCCATGCCCCGCTGATGTTCGGGCTGGCGGCAATCTGGCTGGCGATCTATGGGGTTATGCGGGTGCGCAGCGCCTATGCGGCCGCGCAGGCCATCGCACCGGAAGATGGCACATCAGGCAGCCTGATTTCGGTGCTTGGCACTGCCGCCATCCTGACGTATGGCAATCCGCATGTCTATCTCGACACGGTGGTGCTTGTCGGCACGGTATCGCTGCAGTTTGACGGTATGGCAAAGCTGGCATATGGCGCGGGCGCGGCCATGGCCAGTCTGGTGTTTTTCTTTGCGCTAGGCTATGGCGCGACACTTCTCGCGCCGCAGATGCAGAAACCCTATGCCTGGCGGATACTGGATGGCGTGATTGCGCTGGTGATGTTTGCGCTGGCATTTGGAATGGCGCGCGCAGGCGGGTGGATTGGTGCCTGAATTGATAGCTGAATAGGCTGCCGCCAGAGGTCAGCTATCCTCAAGATCCTCATCCAGAATGCTGATCTGCACGTGATAACACAGCTCGCCATCCTCATCATCGGCGAATACGACGCCGATGAATTCATCTTCCAGCATCAGTTCGGCTGAATCTGTCTTGTTTTCACGACGGGCAATGGAGAGCCGTTTGTTCCCGAAACGCTGGCGCAGATAATTTTGTACACGGGCTGCGTCGCTGGCATTCATGTGGGGCCTCCTTTGGCCGCTGATGAGTTTTCGCCTTGTTTTTATCCCAAGGTGGCAGTCCTGTCCATGGCGTCCTATTCTGGGTGAAGCCATCCGGAATGGGGGCTATCCGTGATGGGGGCTATCCGTAACGGGTGATCTGGCCACCCCCATGATTCGGCCAGGACGGGCGTGTTGCAACATCGCGCGCCTCGCAGGAGGTGCAGCGCATGCGCCCACCAAGTTCCGGGACAGGAAATAGCGGGCCAAGACGTGCAATCAGCGTAGATGTGTCCAGTTCAGCATTATGGCCGCAGCGGTGGCACCAGCAGAAGACATGCAGCCCCTCATTTGCAAGATCGCCAAGTGTGGCCGGGTCAACCGGATCATGGCGCGCCGTCTGTCGCCGCTTGAATGCGCCCATCGCATATCTCTCCTATTGCCACATATGGGTGCTGCCATATGCTGCATTATGCCTATTTGTTCATGTTTTGTTCTAATTCAGGTGTAATTTATTTAGTGCATTACAGCAAGCGGTGAATCCGCCATCGCGGACGATTCAGATGCAAAAGGGGGGGCAACCGTGCCCGGTTGCGGCACAGGGGGCTTGCTGCGTCAGCCGCTGATCAGGCGCGGCAGCTTGCTGAAATGGCTGGTGACATCCGACACATTGTTTGACCGGCACAGAATGCGACTCCGGTCACGCAGGATAAATTGTGGCTTTTCCTTGGGGTGACGCTGCTTTTTTTCGATAACAAACAGGGGCGTTTCGTGGGTATGGCGGAAGATCGAAAACAGCGCGACACCGTCCATATGATCCAGCGCATAATCCCGCCAATCGCCCGAGGCGACCCGCGCACTGTAGGTAGCCAGAATATGACTGAGTTCGGTTCGTGAAAAATAAAGCTGGCGACGCAGCTTTTTCGAACTGGAAACACGCGACACGTTTTGGACTTGCCTGCTTTTCTGTTGGCTGTTTCGGGACTTCTTGGTTATGTTGGGGCGATTTTTCATTGTCGTCAACTGACGGCCGCCCTTCACAGCCTGTCAGGCAGGGTCGGATCGGCATTATGCCGGTTGTGGCAGATCCCGCTGACGGGTGATGACAGCAAACAGAGACGTCGGAACATGGCTGATATTTTTGATGAAATTGATGAAGAGCTGAAGCGTGATCGCACGCAGGAGCTGTGGACCAAATATGGCAAATATGTCATCGCAGCTGCTGCGGCCGTGGTGCTGGGTGTTGGCGCGTCGCAGGGCTTTAATGCCTGGACACGTAGTCAGGCCGAGACGTCGGCAAATCTCTACCATCAGGCGCTTGCCGCCGATGACACGTTGACGCAATTGCAGGCACAAGCCGGCAATATGACGGATGGTTACGCGCTGTTGGCGCGGTTCCAGCTGGCAGCGGCGCATGCGGCAGCTGATGACCTTGTATCCGCAGAATCGGCCTACACAGCGCTGGCGGCTGACAAGGATGTGCCGGAATTGTATCAGCAGGCAGCACAGTTGCTGGCGGTGATGAATGCGCCTGCCGGCAGTGATGTCGGTGCGCTGCAGGACAGCCTGTCATCGCTTGTCGAGGGTGGCCCCTGGCAACCATTGGCGCTGGAGTTGAGCGCCGCACTGGATCTGCAGAATGGTGACAATGCCGCTGCCATTACCAAACTTGAAACCCTGATCAATCTTGCCGAGACACCCAACGAGCTGCGTCAGCGGGCATCGCGTCTTGTGCAGGTGCTGAATTCCTGACCAAAGGCGCGGCCCGTACAGCGGGTGCGGGCTGCATAGAATCGGTGACGACATGCCTGAACAGATCACATCATCCCCTGCCGCATTCTCGCAAGGGCATGGCCTGTCGGCACGAGGTTTGCTGCCAATCTTCGCAGCGGCGACAGCGTTATTGCTGACCGCCTGCAGTGAGCCCGAAATGCGTCTTGCGGGCGAGCGGATTGATGTGCTGCCCGAACAGGTAATAGAGACAGCGGACGCCGGTGCCTTTGCCGAGGGGGCCGGGCTGGGTGTTATCGTTAACATCACTGGCGCGCCCGTTGTCGGGTTGAATGCGGGGCATGCGGGTGGCAACCCGCGGCTGGAGGTGCCGCTGACAAAGATATGGTCGGCGGAGATTGGCGGCGAGGCGAGCCGGATTACCGACCTTGCGACACCTGTTGCCGGGGATGGCAGGGTATTCACGGTTGCGCCGAACGGCACTGTTAGCGCCTTTGCGATGGATAGTGGTGCATCCCTCTGGCGCTATGTTGTCGAACCGATTTCCGGTGACGCGTTGCCGGGAATCGGCGGCGGCATGGCCCTTATGGATGATGGGCTGGCTGTGCATGCGGGCGGACGCCGGCTGGCAATGCTTAACCCGCAGGACGGCGCATTGATCTGGTCGGTCGACCTTGATGTGCCGCTGCGCGGCGGGCCAACCCCGCTTGGTGATGACAGGCTGGCCATTACCGACCTTGACGGCAATATGGTTATCTTCACAAGCGAAACTGGTGAACGGCTATGGCTGCATTATGGTATCGCTGTCGATACGGTGTTGTTTGGCGCGCCATCGCCGGCGTATGCCAATGACGAGATTATCCTTGCCGGCAATGGGGGCGAGGTCAGCTATTTTGATGCGTTGACCGGCGACCTGTTATGGACCGATTCTGTGGCCGCGCTTTTACCCCGCACCCCGATCCAGAATATTGGCGATGTACGGGCGCATCCGGTGCATGATGGCGGCCTGATCTTTGTGATCAGCCAGTCCGGACGCCTTGTTGCATTTAATACACGCACCGGCCTGCCCGTGTGGGAGCGCGCCATTGGTGGTCTGGAAATGCCATGGGTCAGCGGCAAGAGCCTGTTTGTGGTTTCTATCGATGGCCGTCTTTATGCGCTGCGGCGCAGTGACGGTGCTGTGCGTTGGGTGACGGCTTTGGATGGGGCGCTTCCCCCTGGTGTAGTGGTATCGGAGGATGCGCCGCGCTATTTCGGGCCGGTCGTGGCGGGTGGCCGCGTCTATCTGTTGAGTGATGGCGGCACCCTGCATGGCTTTGATGCGGATACCGGAGACGCGCTTGAAACGCTGTCGGTCGGTGGACGGGTTTCGACTGCGCCGCAGGTGGCCGCCGGAAAGATATTTATTCTAGGCAGCAATGGCACGCTGACAGCCTTTGAATAGCCTTGTGACCGTGTATGGGGCGGACAATCTGTTGTCTCTGCCCCCATTTTTATTTCAGAAAGCGGTGTGTTTGCGATGAAAGCAACGCTTGCCATTGTGGGTCGGCCAAATGTTGGTAAATCGACGCTGTTCAACCGGCTTGTCGGGCGCCAGCACGCGATTGTCGATGACCAGCCCGGTGTCACGCGTGACCGTCGGGAAGGGGATGCCAGCCTGGCTGAACTGCGCTTTCGGGTCATTGATACGGCTGGCCTTGAAGAAGCTGCCAGCGGATCGCTGGAAGACCGCATGCGCCGCCAGACCGAACGCGCCATCACCGAGGCGGATATCACCCTTCTTATGATTGATGCCCGTGTTGGCGTCACCCCGACGGACAAGTTCTTTGCCGACCAGATTCGCCGCGGCGGGGCGCATGTCGTCGTGCTGGCCAATAAGTGCGAGGGGCGTGCCGGTGCCAGTGGTCTTGCTGAAGCCTGGGGGCTTGGCCTTGGTGAACCCGTGCCCATTTCGGCCATCCATGGGGAAGGGCTTGTCGATCTGCATGATGCCATTCTGGCGGCCGCCGAGACGATAGGGGTCGATGTGCTGGACAGTCCGCTGGCGGCAGATGATGGTGCCGGCGATGACGAGGTGGTGGCGCCGCTGGATGAAGACGGTAATCCGGTCGATGTCTGGCAGGATGAAATGACGGCACTGCCGATGCGCATTGCCATTGTCGGGCGGCCGAATATGGGCAAATCGACGCTGATCAACAAATTGCTTGGCGAAGACCGGCTGTTGACCGGGCCGGAGGCAGGCATCACGCGCGACGCCATTGAACTGCCTTTTGAATGGAAGGGTAAATCCTACCAGCTGGTAGATACGGCCGGCATGCGCCGTCGGGCGCGCATTAGCGACAAGGTTGAACAGCTGATGGTTGGTGACGCTTTGCGCGCCATCCAATATGCGCATCTATGTGTCCTGCTGATCGATTCCACCGAAGAACTGCACAAGCAGGATCTGGCCATCGCGCGCTGGATTGCCGAGGAGGGCCGCGCCATTGTCATTGGCGCCAATAAATGGGATGCGGTGCGCGACCGCCAGGCCGCAATCAAACAGATTGATGACCGGCTGGAAACATCGCTGGCGCAGCTGCGCGGCGTGCCTGTGGTCTCACTGTCTGGCCTTTATGGCCGCGGCTTTGACAAGATGATGAAGGCTGCAAACGAGATGTACGGGATTTGGAATACCCGTATTTCCACAGGGCGGCTCAATCGCTGGCTTGAAGGCATGCTTGAGGCGCACCCGCCACCGCTGGTTGAGGGACGCCGGCTGCGCATCCGCTATATGACGCAGATCAAGACGCGGCCGCCCACATTCGCGCTCTTTGTCAGCCGTCCCGCGGATCTGCCGGAAAGCTATCTGCGGTACCTGACAACGGGTTTGCGGACAGATTTTGGCCTGTGGGGGATTCCGGTACGGATGGTGATGCGCAAGGGCGACAACCCCTATGCGCACAAGGCACGCCGGCGCTGATCAGCTCAGCGCGTCGCAGGCGTCAGCAACGCGACCATGAATGTGCCAAGACTGCCGATAATTTCAGCAAGCTTGATGCTCTTGTCGATATTGAGCCGGGTGGGTCCATCCATATAGAGATCACGGTTGATTTCGATCTGGAGCGCCTGTCGGGTGCCACGCGCATCGCCGTAATGGCGGGTAATATGGCCGCCTGCATAAGGGTGGTTCCATCCAACCGTCAGGCCGGTTGCGGATAGATGCTTTGCGATTGCTGTCCCTGTATCCTTGCTGATGGTCGTGCCGCCCCCGTCACCCAGCACAATATCGGGCAGGCGGGTGTTCTGGCGGTCATAGGCTGGCATTGAGTGAAAATCGACCAGCAATGCCTGACCAAACCGGCCATGCGCTGTCTGCAGAAGACCATCGAGGGCGGCATGATAGGGTGTGTGGATGACGTTGATCCGGTGCTGTGCCTCTTCAGCGGGAAGCCGATCCCGATAGATGGGCTGGCGGGTGGCTGTCAGGCGTGGCAGCAGGCCATAGCCGGCGCGAACATGCGAATCCGGCCTGGCATCTGCGATCGCTGCCAGCGCTTTGGACACCCCATCATGTTGTCCCGCGCGCTTGTCGGGAACAGGCTTCATTGGTGCCGTATTGTCGGCAAACATGCTCGGGTCGAGCGCGGTGCTGTTGCGATTCACATCAAGGTAAGCGCGTGAAAGCCGGTTAACCAGCAGGCATATGCCGGTGGCTGGCAATCCGCCAAGAAGGCAGTCTACACCAAAATCCTCAAGCCCGCGCAGGCCGGCAACGGGCTGTCCTGTCAGGCGCATCATCGCGGCAGGATAGGTGCGGCCGGCATGCGGGCATGAGGCCACAACAGGCGTTATGCCGCTCTGCCCATAGAAATCAATCGGTTGATAGCCGGGATCGTCAAGCACCTGATTATTGACAATCACATGGGGCAGAAGCGGGTCTGAATGCGCCAGATCGGCAATGGCGGGGCTGGCGGCGTGGGTTGCAGGATCGGCACGCGCAGCAGTGCTGGCCCCGGTTCCGGCAGGGTCTGTCTGGGGCTGCGCAATGTCAGCGGAATCGGGCGCCGGAGTGTCCATGCAAAAACTCTAACATGCTTGGCAGTGGCGCCCAACCGGCATTGCTGCGGCATGATGCGCACCGGCAAAGGGATCGGCCGAAAGGGCCTGCAGGCACGGAAAAAGGGCTTGCGGAATGACGACGCTTGGTGCAGAAATACACGCCTTGGCGGCGGCTCTGATGACCGGTCCGCCATCGAAATGGGGCGTGTAGCTCAGCGGGAGAGCACTACGTTGACATCGTAGGGGTCACAGGTTCAATCCCTGTCACGCCCACCATTTCACTCTCCGGAAAAATGCATGAATACAGCAGGATATGGCGCAGGCCAGCGCTATGCGTGTGCGTTTCAATTTCACCTCACATCATCACGATCTTTGCCGCGTGCAGATATAATAGAGACATGAAACGGCCGGTTCAGTCCGGCGAATACCACCCCTCTATGTCGGGATGCAGCCTGTCAACGCTTTTCAGGGTAATGCCAATCGTTTTATTTGGGTGACGCATTGGTCAAACCGTTCAACAGCCGCCTAAGAACAGCTTTTTCGCAGTTGCAGCGCCAGATAATGCGAATACATCCGCACTTGGGCCAGATTGCCACCCATGAACCACAATCCTTGCTGGGCTGTCGGTTTCCACATGTTGCGGAGTTCACCCTCCCACGGGCCGGGGTCACCGCGAAAACCGGATCCATAGCCCCAGCACCGTCCTATTTTCTGTGCCGTTTTGGTGTCGATCAGCCGGGCCACCCATTCTTCCATCGACCCAAAGCCTGTGGCGTAGATTACGGCGTCGCTTGGCAGGCGACTTCCATCACTCAGAATGATCCCGCCTGCGTCAAGCCTGTCTACGCCAACCCCGCTGCGCATGGCGATCTCGCCATCCATCACCCGTTGCGACCCGCCGACATCGATATAATAACCTGATGCCGACCGCCGATATTTGCCGACAATGCCGGTTCCGTCTTCGGCAAAATCGACGGTAAAGCCGTTGCTGCGAAGCCCGTCATAGAAACCGGCCCATTCCTGCTGAACCTTGCCGAACAGGGCGCGTGCTCGCTCTTCAAGACGCCGCATTGGCATGGCAAGGCTGAGGAAGTCGGAGCGTGCCAGGCTGTTGCCAGATTTCGGCGAATAGAGGGCGCCAAGAATATCCTCGACATAGACCTGATGCGGCACGACATGGGTCGAGCTTCGCTGGATCAGAGTCGGTTTGGCACCATGTTTCACCAGATCAACGGCGATGTCGTGGGCGCTGTTGGTCGCGCCGACAATGGCGATATTCTTGCCGGTAAATTCGGCGCCGCTGGCATAGGCGCTTGAATGCATCTGCTGCCCGGTAAACATATCTGTACCGGGAAAATCGGGAGTATGGGCAAAGCCCGAGGTGCCGACGGCGAACACGATATGCGGCACGCGCATAATCTTTTTTCCGCGCGGTATTGCCAGCTCCACTGTCCAAAGATCATTCGTCTCGTCAAACTGTGCCTTGCCCACCCTTGTGCCGCAAGCGACGTTCAGGCCAAGGCTGTCCGCATAGCCTTCGAGCCAGTCCCCCATCATGTCCTTCGGCGTGTAGGCAGGCCAGTCATCGGGGAAGGGTTTGAAGGGGAGATGGTTTACCCAGGCCGGGTCATGAAGCACCAGGGAGTCATAGCGGTTCCGCCAATTGTCACCAACACGTTCATTCTGCTCGACAATCAGATAGGGAACGCCCTGATCCACCAGCCGCGCGCCAAGCGCCAACCCGCTTTGCCCGCCGCCAATGACAAGAACCTGTGGATCGGCTTCTTCGCTGACGGGGCCGGTTGCGCCCATATCCTGAAGCGAAGTGAAAAGACGGGTGCATTGGCCATCCCGGAATTCCAGCAATCCTCTGCAACCACCGTGCTTGCCGTCGAATGAAAAGATGAATTCGTGAGGAGAGAGTTGCTCGATCTCGGCAGTCAGGGCGCATGCATGTTCTGGCAATGCCGCCTGAATGGCAGCCTTACCTTCATGCGTCCGCAGATCCCAATGAAAGGCCAGATAGTCGCGCCATAGCGCGTCGTCAGCAAACAGAGTGGCGGTGTCACCGGCACCGCTGCAGAATGCCTCTAGCCATGATCTGGCCGTCTTGATATCCGGCATCGGCCTGTCAGCCCTTCTTTGCAATAACGCGCTGCACGGCGGCCGCGATAGCGATATGATCAAGACCGAATTTGTTCATCAGATAGGGGGTTGTGCCGCCCTCACAGAAGCGGTCCTTGATGCCAACGCGTTCAAAGGGCAAGCCGATGCCCGCTTCCATCAGCGTTTCCGCGACTGCCGAACCAAGCCCGCCAATGATGGAATGGTTCTCCGCGGTGACGATGGCGCCGGTGGTGGTGGCGCGCTCGATAATCATCTCTTCGTCAACAGGTTTGATCGAGGCCATATCGACGACGCTTGCAGCAATGCCATCACCGGCGAGGGTGTCAGCGGCTTTCAGGGCTTCGGCCACGCAGAGTCCGGCTGAAATGATGGTCACATCCCCGCCGTCACGCCGCAGCACCCCCTTGCCGATTTCAAGGGGTTGTGGCGTGAAGGCGTCTGGTGTGGTTTCAGGGCGTTTCATCCTCAGATAAGCGGGGCCGTCCCATTCCAGCGCAAGTTTCACCATCGCGGCGTGATATTCGGGGCCGGAGGGTTCAAAAATCGCCATGTTGGGAATGGCCCGCATGATGGCGACATCCTCTATGGCCTGGTGCGAGACGCCGAGAATGGTGGCAACCCCCGGCAGGAAGCCGACAATCTTGACTGGCAGGTTCGGGTAGGCGGCCTGCATGGTGATCTGGTCCAGAACACGCTTTGTGATAAAGGCGCAAAAGCTGTGACAGAAGGGAATTTCGCCCGACCGTGCCATGCCGCCGGCCATGCCAATCATATTGGCCTCGGCGATGCCGACATTGTGGAACCGATCCGGCAGTTCGTCGCGAAACCGGTCGGTTTCCGTGGGCGTAACCAGGTCGGCACACAGCGCTACAATGCGCGCGTCAGCTTTCGCTGCTTGCATCAACGCGTCGCCATAGGATCGGGGAAGGGGCGTGAAGGAGCGGTTGATGAAATCGGCGGCTTCAAGTTGCGTCAGGGTCTGGCTCATAGCTGGGCCTCCAGTTCGGCGCGGGCGCTATTGGCGACCGCCTCGGGGAATCGAAGCTGGTGGAACATCAGGCCTTCCAGCGAGGCAACGCCCTTGCCCATCAGGGTGTTGGCCTTGATGAAACTTGGTTTGCCCTTTGTGGCGCGCGCGGTGTCATAGGCTGTCAGCAGGGCGCCGATGTCGTTGCCATCCACTTCCTGGCAGGCAAAGCCAAAGCTCGCCATCTTGTCCATCAGTGGCTCCAGAGACATGACAAGATCCATCGGGCCTTCCGACTGCACGAAATTGTAATCAACAATCAGACACAGGTTGTCCAGCCCGGCTGCGCCGGCCAGCATGGCGGCTTCCCACACCTGGCCTTCCTGCATCTCGCCATCACCAATGATGACATAGACG
>JBMHCS010000002.1:0-31582 GCA_049889795.1 Puniceispirillaceae bacterium (SeqCode)
ACCCGGACATCGGCGCAGGACCGCGCCTGTCGCGCAAGGCGACATGTGTCCCTACATGGTCTTGCTCCGGATGGGGTTTACCATGCCCGGCCCGTTGCCGGCCCGGCGGTGCGCTCTTACCGCACCTTTTCACCCTTACCAATCGTGACTGGCGGTTTGTTTTCTGTGGCACTTTCCCTGGGGTCGCCCCCGCCGGGCGTTACCCGGCATCCTGATCCTGTGGAGCCCGGACTTTCCTCTCCCCGCACCACAAGGGTGCAGGCAGCAGCCATCCGGCCATCTGACAGCGGCCGGATCATAGGCGCGGCGGCACAAAGGGGTCAAGGCGGGGGTGTTCACGGCAACGTGATTATACAATTCGAATAGAATTTCTATGATTTTCTATGAAGATAATGACTGAAAGAGAAAGAAAGATGACGAAATCTAATAGTCACGAAGTACTCTGTGTCCACACGGCTCACGGGCTCGAGGATTTTGAGATTTTTGGTGGAACTGCCAAGTGGAAGATCAACCTTGAGAGGGCAGGCCGTTGTCGATTTGTGATGTGCGCCGTGCGGGCCGGCAGCATGCCGCACGCTGTTGGCAAGCTCGAGGCGAAACCGCGGACCGCATTTTTGATTGGAAAAATTTCGAAAATCACGCCAGTGGAGGTTGGCAATCCACTTTTCTTTATGGGCAATAAGTTTGAGACGGAAGGCCGGTCCCTTGTCGAGATGTCTGAGTATGCCAAAATCACTATTCCGGATTTTTGGCAAAAGGGCTGGATGACGCCAACCATTTACAGGCCGGAAGACGAAATCTGCGACATGTTAAACATGTCCGATCTTTCCCAATTGCCCTTCAGGCCGCTGAGGAAAGCCAAGCCTATTTCAATCAGAATGCGTGCTGAAACTTCGGCAAAATCTATGGCTGATCCACACCCTGAAAGACATGCCAAACGGGGGGAAGGGTTGACGATTGCGAACGCCAAAGCCGGACTTTCAACCTATTTCGGCGTGCCAATCGAAGATATCGACATCACCATCAGGGGCTAGACAATCAGCCTTTTTCCGCTGCCAGCGCTTCGGCTTTTTCGGCGGCTTCCAGCCAGCGTAGTTCGCGGTCATCCTTGTCGCTGCGGGCGGCGGCCAGCCGGTCAGCAGCAGCATTGAATGCCTGCGGGTCCTGTGCAAACAGCGCGGGGTCGGCCAGCCGCGCTTCCAGCGTGGCGATTTCCGCCTCCAGCGCCTCAATCTCGCCGGGCAGGGTTTCGAGCGCGTGCTGGTCCTTGAAGCTCAGCTTTGCCGTGCGGTTGCCGGTCGGTTTTGCACCGGATTTTGAGGCGGCCCCACCAGCATCCTTGCCCGCGTTTTTGCCGCCAATCTTGCCGCCAGTCTTACCGCCAGTCTTGCCGCCGCTTTTTTGCGAGTCTGCGCGGGCGGCGCGGCGCGTGGCGGCTTTCATGCGCCGGTCCAGATAATCGGAAAAGCCGCCGGCATGGGCGCTGACCTTGCCATCCCCTTCAAAGGCGAGGATGGCGGTCACCGTGCGATCGAGAAAATCGCGGTCATGGCTGACAATCAGGATGGTGCCGTCATAATCGGCAATCACCTCCTGCAGCAGATCCAGCGTTTCCATATCCAGATCATTGGTCGGCTCGTCCAGCACCAGGAAATTATGCGTCTCGGCAAACAGTTTCGCCAGCAGCAGGCGGTTCTGTTCGCCGCCCGACAGCGTGGCCACCTTTTGTGTCATCTTGTGATCGTCAAACAGAAAGTCGCGCAGATAGGCGGTCACATGTTTGGTAACCCCGGCCACCTCAATCATGTCGGCGCCGCCATCTGTCAGGATGGTCCAGGGGGATGACTGGCGGTCAAGGGCGCTGCGCTGCTGGTCGAAATAGGCCGGGTTCAGCCCGAATCCCTGACGGACCCGCCCGCCATCCGGTGCCGCCAGCCCCAGCAGCACCCGGACAAGGGTGGATTTGCCAATCCCGTTTGGCCCGACAATGCCGATCCGGTCGGTGCGCCTTACCAGCAGATTGAAATGGTTCAGCAGCTGGCGACGGGCCGCGGCGTCGCTGTTCGCCATGTCGCTTTCTGCAATGGTGCCTGGAAGTGGCACCGACACGGACAGGTCAATGGCTTCCAAAACCAGCTGGCCGCCGCCTTCGGCAGGGCCGGTTTCCATTTTCATGGTCCGCTGGGTAATGCCGCCGGCCTGTGCGCGGTCAAGGCGCAGGGCCTGCAATTCGCGCAGCCGCCCCTGGTTGCGTTTGCGCCGTGCCGAAATGCCCTCGCGCGACCATTTGGTCTCGGCCGCGATTTTCCGGTCCATCTTGTGCAGCACCACAGCCTCATCCGCCATGATGCCTTCCGACCATTCATCAAACTGCCCGAAATCCCCGTCGCGGCGGCGCAGCTTGCCCTGATGCAGCCAGACGATGCCGGTGCCAAGATTGCGCAGAAAGGCGCGGTCATGGCTGACCACCAGCAGGGCGCCGCGATGCTGGCCCAGCATCTCTTCCATCCATTCAATGGTCGGCATATCCATATGGTTGGTCGGCTCGTCCAGCAGCAGGATGTCGGGTTCCGTATAGAGCGCGCGTGCCAATGTCACCCGGCGCGACTCGCCGCCGGACAGCCCGTCGCTCATCCGGTTGGGATCAAGGCCAAGCCGTTGCAGGAATTCCTCGGCCTTGTGGACAGGAACCGGGCGGCCCAGACTGTCGGCATCATGGCCCATGGTGACAAGGCTGCGCAATGTCATCCCGCCCGGCAAATCGGGGGCCTGCGGCAGATAGGCGACACTGGTGCCGGGCGCGATCCACAGGCTGCCTTCATCCATGTCGGTGCGGCCGGCCATCAGCTTCATCAGGCTGGATTTGCCAGCACCATTGCGCCCGACAAGCGCCATCCTGTCCCCGGCATGCAGCGTCAGGTCAGCATGGCGCATCAGCCAGCGATCACCCAGATTGACGCCGCAATCGGCAATGGTCAGAAGCGGGGTTGGCATGTCAGGCCGCCTGCGCGGCGATTGCAAAAGCCGGTCTTACACAGGAAAGAATCATATTACGCCGCCCGTCACAATCAGCTGCCGGCAAGCCCGCGCGCCCGTGCCATGACATCATAGGCCGCATTGATGCGGGCCAGCCTTTCGGTGGCAGCGGCGATAAATTCCTCGGGCAGCCCTTCGGCAATCAGCGTGTCAGGGTGGTTGTCACGCACCAGCGCCTTCCAGTGGCGGCGCAGATCATCATCCCCGATATCGGCGGCTACGCCCAGCACCTCATGCGGGGGCGGGCCGTCACTGCCATGAAAGGCGATCATCCGCTGGAAATCATCTTCCGAAAAGCCAAAGATACGCGCAACGCTGGCCAGATAATCAGTTTCGGGGGCATTGATATGGCCATCCGACCCGGCAATGTGGAACAGCAGATCCAGCAGCTGTTCCAGCACGGCGGCGCGCGGCGGGAACATCCGCGCCACCTGGCTGGCATAATCCTCAAACCCGTCGGGTGTGGTGCGTGCCAGGTCCCAGAACCGGCCGACCTGCGCAACCTCGGCGGCCGGGATATCCACCCGTTCGCGAAAGGCGGCAATCTCGTCGCGTGTCACCTTGCCATCGGCCTTTGCCATTTTGGCTGATAGCGCAATCACCGCCACGGTAAAGGCAACGCGTTTTGTGGCATCATCCGCCGGCCGCACCGGGGCAACAAAGCCGCGCTGGACAGCGATGCCGGCAGCCGCGCCCAGCAACCCGCCAATCGGACCGCCGATTGCCGCGCCGGCGGCCCCTCCGATAATCATGCCCCATATGCTCATGCGCATTATCTAGCTGGCGACAAGGGATGAAGGCAAGCCGCAAAGCAATGGCCGGGCGCGATCGACAGCCGGTTTGGCCTGCGCATTATTTGTTCTGCGATGATGATTTGTCACTGGCATGCCGGTGCAAGCCGGTTTAGGGTCCGGTGCCATGCAGGACAGCCAAAACATTGTGACGACACTCGACCTTACCGGACTGAAATGTCCGCTGCCGGTGCTGAAAGCGCGGCGCGCGGTCAAGGCGATGGCCGATAAGGGCGAGACCGGCGTCATTGCCGTGCTGGCGGATGATCCGGCCGCGCCCCTGGATTTCCAGCATTTTTGCGATGTAAGCGGGCTGGTGCTGCTGCGCAATGATGCCGAGGGCGGTGTCTTCACCCTGCATATCGACGTGCGCGCCGACAGCCTGCAGGGCAGCTGAGGGTCTTACCGCAGGCAATTCAGATGAAACGCATAGGCCTGCGGACCGTCAACCGGCCCGTTATAAAGGCCCAGCCCGCTGCATTTCATAAAAAAACCGGGGGCCGGCAGCCCGCCGCGCGCGCGCGAAATCACGCGCGCCGCCCGCAGCGTCGTGCCTGCGGCGGCATCCACCTCGATGGTGGATTCCAGCCACAGGGTCAGACTGTTGATCCGGTGTTTTCCTTGCAGCCCGGCAGCTTCGGCCAGTTCGGCATAGGTGATCAGCCGGTTGCTGGCGGCGGTGCTGGCAAGTGCCATCTCTGCACGGATTTGCCAGCCGGCATCATCAGCCATGCTGTCGGGGGTGTCTGGCGGGTCGATGGGGGGGTGGTCGTTGGGGGGGTGTTCGGTCACGCGGGAATCCTGTCATCTGCCGGCGGTCTGTTTCGGGGAATTGCGGGGCCGGTAAAATCCGCCTATGGTCCCCCCATGCTGTATCTGCGTTCCCTGCTTTTCAACATTTTGTTTTATGGCCTGACAGCGATACTGGCCGTGTTGCTGCTGCCGGCTTTGCTGCTGCCTGCTGGTATCACCCGCCTGCTGGCACGGCTGTGGGGCTGGATTACCGTTGTCACTTTGCGCGTGGCGGGTGGCCGCCACCGGATTGGCGGCGATATCGCGCTGGACCGTCAGGTGATCTATGCCGCCAAGCATCAATCTGCTTGGGAAACCACCGTATTGACCTATCTGCTGCATTGCCCGGTGATTGTGTTGAAACAGGAATTGCTGCGCCTGCCATTGCTGGGGTTCTATTTTCGCAAGGCGGGCTGCGTTGCGGTTGACCGGTCGGCCGGCATGAAGGCACTGCGCCAGCTGCGCGCCGATGCGGCTACGGCAGCGGCAGGTGGGCGTTCGATCCTGATTTTTCCGCAGGGGACACGCGTTGCCCCTGGCGCCGAGCATAAATATGAGATTGGCATTTTCGCGGTTTATGAGGCTACCGGGTTACCCGTCGTGCCGGTGGCGTTGAATTCGGGGCATGTCTGGGGCCGCAATAGCTGGCGCAAGAATCCGGGTGTGATTGATGTCGATTTCCTGCCGGCAATCCCCCCTGGGATGGACCGCAAAAGCTTTATGGCGGCGCTTGAATCCGCCATCGAGACTAGAATGGCCGTGCTTGACGCCCCATATCTGAAGGGACAATCACGCGGCGGCTGAGGAACATGGCATGGACGGATCACACGGGCGCCCCGAGGGGCAGAAAAATGTGCTTGGCGGCAGGCTGGACCCCTGTTCGCATGATCCGGTAACCGGGTTTTTCCGCGATGGCTGTTGCCATACCGGCCCGCAGGATCGCGGGTTGCATACTGTTTGTGCCGTGATGACCGATGATTTTCTTGCCTATAGCAAATCGGTGGGCAATGACCTGTCGACACCAATGCCCGATTTTGGATTTCCCGGGCTAAAGGCTGGCGACCAGTGGTGCCTGTGCGCCGGGCGCTGGGAACAGGCGCGTCAGGCCGGTCACGCGCCAAAGGTGCGGCTGCAGGCAACCAACATGGTGACGCTGGCAGTTTGCGGCCTTGATGCGCTGAAGGCACATGCTATCGACCTGATGTAGCGGTTGATGCTAGGCTTGCGGCTGAACATATCCCGCCACCGCGCGCACAGGACAGGCTCTCCATGCTGACACTCGACAAAAAGGTAACGCTGCATTGTACCGATACCGGCAAGGATGCGACTGGCACCATTGTCCGGATCAATGGCAACCGTGTTGATGTGATGCTGGATGGTGGCGGCAACCTGCTTGTCTCGCTGTCCATGCAAAAGGCGGGGCTGTATGTCGGGTCGCAATCCGGTCTTGAATTCGTCATGCGCACCGGCTAGCGGATGACCACCTCGCCACAGGATGACAGCCGCGAGGCTGAAGACCGGGCCGACGCGCAACCGGGTGAGTCGATGGACCGGTCGGTCTGGCTGATCTGGGGCGGAATCATGCTGGTTGCCTGTGCCGCGCTGCCCTTTGTGGCCCGCGGGCAGGATCTTTTCAGGTCTGTCGCGGCGCTGTGCGGCTTTGATGTGGGCAGCCTTTCTCCTTAGATAGGGCGCATGCCCCTATGGAGATTGGGTGCATGCCCCTATTGTGGCACCAGCAGCTTCTGATTGCTTGCCATGGCCCTGATGCGCGTTCTACGATGGGGATGTGTTGAAAGGGCGGTGATGTGATTATTCTGGATGGCGGTATCGGGCGGCAACTTGAGGCGATTGGCGCGCCTTTCAAACAGCCGGAATGGTCGGCGCTGTCATTGATGGAAGCGCCGCAATTCGTGCGGGATGTGCATGATCAGTTCATCGCTGCAGGCGTGGATGTCATCACAACAAATTCCTATGCGATTGTCCCGTTCCATATCGGCGAGGACAGGTTTGAAGCCGATGCCGGCGACCTGCTGGCCCTGTCGGCAAAGCTGGCGCGCGATGCAGCGGATGCGGTCACGCACAAGGTCTATGTGGCGGCATCGGTGCCGCCGATGTTCGGCAGTTACAAGCCGGATGCCTTCGAGGTTCAGGGCGCGTGCCGGATGATGCAGCAATTTCGCCGGCATCTCGCACCGGTGGCTGATATTTTCATTGGTGAAACGCTGGGGTCCGTCGAAGAAGCCACAACCTTTCTTGACATCTTCACGGACTGCGCTGCCGATTTGTGGCTGTCAGTGACGCTGGCAGATGAGGATTACACAAAGGGCGCGCCAAAATTGCGGTCTGGCGAACCCTTATCCGAGCTTCTGCTGTCGATAGAGGGGATGCGCTTTGACGCGCTGCTGTTCAATTGCAGCCAGCCGGAAGTGATGGCCGATGCGATCAAGGCCGGGCGTGCCGAGCTCGACGCCTTTACCCGCCAGCATGGTGCTGCGCCGCCAATGATCGGTGTCTATGCCAATGCCTTTCCACTGATGGATGACGAATATGCCGGCGCGAATACAAACATCCATCAGCTGCGCGCCGATATCACGCCCGAGAGCTATCTGCATTTTGCCCGACACTGGGCCGAGATCGGGGCTGATATCATTGGTGGCTGTTGCGGTATTTCGCCTGACCATATCAGCCTGCTGGCGAAAGAGCTGAAAGACCCGCCCCCAATCAACGCCCCGGAATTTGGCTGAAGCGCATCCAAACGTCGCACATGTCTTGAACCGGTCCGCCGGCGCCCCATCTGCAAGAGGCGGGGGGCAGATGATATGGATGCGAAAGGCAGGCAGGTGATGCGCAGACAAATGACAGAATGGTCGGACGGACCCAACAACAGAAGACAGGCTGCAAGGCCGCAGGCCACAAGCGCGGTGCGCGCGGCGGATGCCCTTCAGGCCCGCATGTGGCGCCTGATGTTTGCGGCGCTTGCCGCGCTGGCCCTGATGCTGTTCGCGACGACAACATTATGGGCGGCCGGTACTGAAACAACCAGCAGCAGCACGACCAGCTATACGGTGTCAAACCCCACCAAGGCGATGCGCAAGGCAACAGCGCTGATCAATGCAGAGGATTACCGTGCGGCGCTGGTTCATCTTGAAGCAGAGGTGGCGGCCAATCCCAAGAATGCCGATGCCTGGAACTTGACTGGCTTTGCCGCCCGCAAGCTGGGGGATTACGGCCGGTCCGAAACCGCCTATGACACGGCGCTGACGATCAACCCGAAACATGCCGGTGCCTTGGAATATAAGGGCGAACTATATCTCACACTTGGCAATCTGGAAGGCGCACAGACAATGCTGGCGCGGCTGAAGGATATCTGTTCGTTTAACTGTAGCGAAGCAAAGACGCTGAAGAAGGCGATCAATCTGTACAAACAGGCAAACTGATCCGGGCAAGATAGCAAAGACAAAAAAAGGGAGGCCAGGCGGCCTCCCTTTCCGTTTGATGGATATAACGTTTGCAAGAACGGCGTCAGATGTTCCTGACGAGGCTGCTCTTCAGTCTACCTGTCGCTTTTGCACCGTCAAAACCAATCATTCTAGACATCAGATCACCTCCTTTTCGTTGTTGAACAATAATCCGAGCCTAGCCGTCCCTGTCCGGTCTGTCACGCCCGCGGATCTCAACGCGGCAATTTGTCTGTTATTTCGGGTCATCTGTCCGCAGGCCCCAAGCGGCTCGCAATCAAAATGATTGGCGTGCTGCTATCAGCCGCCAAACAGGCCGCGGGCGAAGGTAACAGCCGCGTCGACACCCTGCGAAACGCTGTTGCCAATGGACCCGGCAATGCCGCCGGCCGTTTCGCCAAGCGACTGGCTGTCATCGGAAATACTGTCGGAAATGTCGCCTGCCAGCGTCCCGGCTTTGTCCGCAAGACCCGCCCCGGCAGCCCCGATCTTTGACACACCGGTGCCAATCGCCGCGGTCGCATTGTCGGCAAGCCCGTCAAAGGTTTCAAGAACACGATCCATCACATTGCCGGTGTCTGGCGCTGTGCCATCCCCGTTCTGTTGCGCGTCATCCATCTCACACCTCGTCCCATACACCGGCCATCAGAATGTTCTAGCCCTATCACGCCCACCATCATCCAGCCAACCCCCGATGGGCAGCCTGCGACGCGCGCGCCTATTGGCAGGGGGCTGAAGGATGCCTATCTAACGAGGCGTCGGTCACAGGTCAAAGACAGCGGGTCTATGTTTGATTTCTTACGCATTGGAAAGGTTGCGGCCCTTTTCATCATGCTATCCGGAGTAGTTGGGATGCAACCAGCCATCAGCGCGCCCGTGACGGCGCATGATTTTACATTTGAAAATATCGAAGGCGGCACGCTGTCACTGGCAGAGTTCGCCGGCCGGCCCATCTTGCTGGTGAATACGGCCTCGCTATGCGGTTTTACACCCCAATATGAAGCGTTGCAGGCGCTGTGGGAGCAATATCGCGATCGCGGGCTGGTTGTGCTGGGCGTGCCAAGTCGTGATTTCGGCAATCAGGAATATGACAGTGCTGCCAAGACCAAGAATTTCTGCGAGGTCAATTACGGCATCGATTTTCCCATGACCGAGGCGGTCACCATTCGCGGTGACGCGGCGCACCCCTATTACCAGTGGGTGGCCCTGCAGGGCCGCCGCAAGACGCCGCGCTGGAATTTCTACAAGCATCTGATTGATGGCGAGGGTAACCTTGTGGATTGGTTTGCATCGACAACACCGCCCGGATCGCCAAAAATAAAAAAGGCGATCGAGCAGCTGCTACGGTGAGTCCCGGTCAGGCCGGCCCTGACTGTGGATCCGTGAATCTGAATATATGTGATCGAGGTTCTGATGACGGAAAATACAGATGTGACGGCTGATTCATCTGGCCATGTCGCGGCCTTGCGGCAAACCCTTTCGGACGAAATGCATGCTCGCGCCTTTAATGATTTTGAGGGCGCTGGCCGGTTTGTACGCTTTGTGTTTCTGACTGATGATGCCGATGGCAGCGTGCTGGATTACGTCAATGCCTACCTTGTTGCGAACGGGGCGGCCCCGATTGATCCGGGGTGGAAATTCCAGCGTATCGAGCTTGGTGCCTTTGCGCTGCGGCTTGAAAAACATACCGAATTCGTGTCGATCAGCTTTATCGAACATGGCCATAAGGCGGGCACCGGGCTGCTGCCCAATGCTTTTGATGCCGCCAGCTCGACGCTGCCACTGGCCTGGGTGGGGGGTGCGCCGGCACCGCTGTTCCATGCCATCTGGCTGGAAATCGGGGGCGGTCCGCCGCGCAGCAACACACCGGAACGCATGCTAAAGGTGATGCAGGCGCGCAGCGTTGCCTCAAACCTGTTTGGTGACAGCGCCTCACAGATCCATTTTGCCTTTGATATCGATGATAACGGGTTTTCGCGCATTGCCCTTTATAATGACGGGATTGCGCCCAACCGTATGGGCCGGACCATCCAGCGTATTGTCGAGCTGGAAACCTATCGTCTGCTGGCCATGCTCGGCTTTGCCGCTTTGCGTGAAAACGGGGCTAGCCTGGGGCGGATCGAAACCACCGTCGCCGGGTTGACCACCGATCTGGCGGCACAGATCAAACAGCCGGACGGGCAGGTGCAGCAGCTATTGACGGTCTTGTCGACACAGGCGGCCGATCTTGAGGAAATCTACTCGCGCACATCCTATCGGCTGGCGGCCAGCAAGGCCTATGAAGCCATCATGAATGACCGGATCGGCGGATTGCGTCTGGCGCGTCTCAAGGGGTTTCAGGGCATTCGGGGGTTTCTTGGCCGGCGGATGACACCGGCGATGGATAGTTGCCGCGCCTTTTCCGAACGGCTGGCGCGCCTGTCTGAACGGATCACACGCGCCGGCGACCTGATGCGCACGCAGACCGAGATGATCATCCAGCGCCAAAACCGCAATCTGCTGCGATCGATGAACAGCCGGGCGCGCCAGCAGCTGCGTCTGCAGCAGACGGTTGAACGGCTGTCGATTGCCGCCGTGACCTATTACGGGGTCGGGCTTGTCGGCTATCTGGCACAGGTGCTTCCCCTCGACCAGTGGGGCTGGCACCTGACGCTGGTCAAGGCGGCGGCCGTGCCGGTGATCGCCTTTCTAGTCTGGCTGACCATCCGCGGGGTCAAGGCGGCCATTGAATCGGATGATGATGTCTGATTGAAAAGCGGGCCTTAGCGGGGCCTGTTTGCGGCGGGCCCTGTTTGCAGCGGAGCCGTATTTTTGCAAAAGCGTTAATGCAATGCAGACTATGGGCTGGCCGGGTATCCGGACCGGCAGGCGCCCGCATGTCGTGCCCGAATATTGTGTCCAGACATCGTGCCCGAACATCTTGCTCGAACATCGTGTCCAGACATCGTGTCCACCGGTTATGCCACCAACTCGCTCATGCCGCAAAAAGGCCAACAGCATGTCCTCATCCGAATCTGCGCAATCGACATTTTGGCAAGCTGACGGCCATCATCTTGCTGAAATTAACGTCGCCACTGCGATTGCGGATCTTGATGATCCTGTGATGGAACCGTTCATGGGGGCGCTCGACAAGGTCAATGCGCTGGCCGAGGCAAGCGCGGGTTTTGTCTGGCGGATGCAGGACGAAACCGGCACCAATACCGGCACATATCTGAATGATGATCCGCGCCAGATTGCTAATATGTCTGTCTGGGAAACAGCGGCGGATTTTCGATTTTACGTCTATAATACCGCGCATGGTGCCTTTATGAAGCGCCGCGCCCGCTGGTTTGCGCCATCACAGGTGCCAACATTGGCCATCTAGTGGATTGCCGCCGGTACAGTGCCAACGCTGGAAGAGGGGGCTGCCCGCCTCGAAAGGCTGCGCCGCGACGGGCCGACGGCCGATGCCTTTGGATGGGACCAACTGCCCGCCTGATCTGATATAGGGCGGCCGCGTCTACCGCGCGGCGGCGTCTGCCAGCGCCCCGCACCAGGCGATTGTGGCGCGGATATGCCAGTTCAGCTGGCGGTCATGAAAGCCGACATGCCCGCCACCACGCGTGACCACCACCTGTACCCCGGCCTTTGGATCTGCCTGAAGATTTACCTGTTCTGGCGGGTTAGCGGGGCGGGGCTGGTCCAGCGCCGGCTGGCTGGGCACCCATGGATCATTCGACCCCTGCAGCAGCAGCACCGGAATGGGTGCATCCTGCAGCCGGTGATGCACGCTGGTGCCGGCATAATAGGCGGCACTGTCCGCATAGCCGGCCAGGCGGGCTGTTACCAGATCATCAAAATCGCGCACGCTTTTTGCGGCCATGGCGGCGCGGTGCAGCGCCGGGTCCAGGTCCGGCACAGTGTCGGCGATCTGCTTCAGCCCTGACAGCATATAGCGGACATAGGGCCGGTTACGCGGCGCGTGAAAGCGCGCGGCCGTCGCCACCATATCCAGCGGCGTGCCGATGGTGACAAGACCGGCCAGCCGCCGCGCCGCATCATCAAAATCCAGAATCATGTTCAGCGCCGCGGTGCCGCCAAGGGAATGCGCCATCATGAACAGCGGCACGCCCGGGTCCAGCGCGCTGGCGGCGTCAACAAAGGGGATGAGATCAGCCCCGGCGCCGGCATTATAGGTGCCGCGCGCCAGCGGACGCCCCGGACCCGCACCGCGCATATTCACCCGCAACAGGCTAAAGCCTGCATCCAGTACCGGCCGGATCAGCCACAGGATATGCGCTGCATCCATACAGCCATTCAACCCGTGGACGGCGATGATGCAGCCGCGTGACCGGCCCTTTGTGCCGCCTGTGGCCGCCGGGCGCGCCGGATGAAAGGCAGCCAGCAGTTTGTCACCATCTGCAAGGTCAAGACAGATTTCCTGCGAAGGCGGCGGCGCCGGGGCGTCCTGACACAGGAAATGACGAATGGTCTGGGCATCGCCGCCGATCCAGGGGAAGGCTTCGCTCCGGAAAGGCGGGATCAGCGTGCCGGCGTCATTGCGGATAAAGCTCAAGGCGCCACACCACGTCAGAAAAAGGAAATATCCGCAACGGCGATATCGGCCGCATGATCACGGCCATAGGCCACGATGCCGATGCTGACCAGCCGGTCTGCGGATGGGGTTTGCGGCGCCAGCCCGGCACTGTGGGCAAAGTCGGCAAAGGGCAGGGTGAAATGCTGCCAGCTTTCATCCACGGTGAAGGCAGCGCTGTAATAATGCCAGGGGCGGTTTGAATCGCGGGTGCGCAGATGAATGTAATAGGTCTCGTTATTGCCGCGTGCCCGGATCCGCATGCCGCGTAGCGCGCGGCCATTATCGGCAAGGGCGGAAAAATCCACCCCGGCCCGAAACTGGATAAAGCCGCCATTATTGCGGGTGCTGACATCACCTGTCATGCGGGCGGCAGCGCGGCCGTCAATGGTGACAAATTCCAGATTGCCATCCGACACGCCGCCCATCACCCGGTCGCTGAGAAAACGCCAATAGCGTGCGCTGTCCGCGGTCATCGGAAAGATCATGGCATCGTCATTGGCCTGCGCCGCCGGGGCAGTCCCCCCGACCGTCAGCAGCGCCAGACCGGCGGCAACCAGCCCGCCAGCCAAGCGCTTGCCGGCAGCTTTATGGCTGCGCGGCGATATAGAGGCGATGGTGCGCGAGTTCTGTTCCATGGGGTGCAGATAGGGCGTCATGGCACCTGTTTAAAGGCTGCGCCAGGTCAGACGGCATATAGATCGCCCAAATTCCGCAAAGAGTGCTTTTTCCTGTGGCCTGATAATCAGGGCTTTGGCAACATCACAGCAGAGTGGCAATCGGACGGCAACAAAGCCGCAACAGGACGAAACGCGGCGAAACGGGGCGATTATGCAGAACGGTTCGGAAAACATCGGTTCGGGTGAAAACGGTTCGGGGGAAACGCTTCCTGCGATCCAGGCGGCACTGGCGGCATCGGGGCTGGCATTCGAAGTCTGGCCCTGCGATGACGACCTTGCCGATACGGCGGCCTTTTGCGCGCATTATCAGGTGCCACCGGAAAATTCGGTGAATGCCATTCTGGTGCGCGACAAGGCCGATGGCGATAATCATGCGCTGTGCATGGTGCCTGCCACCCATCGCCTGGATGTGAACAAGGCGGTGCGCAAGCGGCTGGGGGCAAAAAAGGCATCTTTTGCGACTCCGGATGAAACGCGTGCGATTACCGGAATGGAAATTGGCGGCGTGACCCCGATCGGCCTGCCGCCTGGGGTGCGCGTCTGGGTAGAAGAATCCGTCATGGCGCTGGATTACATCATTCTTGGCGGCGGTAACCGGACATCGAAGCTGAAAGTGCCGCCCGGCATTTTCCTGCAGATTGCCGATTGCGAGATCGTTGCCGAACTGGCGCGCCCGCGTGACTGAAACCGCAAGACGCATGCACTATTCAAGGAACAGCGATATGATGAAACGCCGCAAAGACACGCCACCCCAAGGCGATGTTCCAAAATGCAGAATGGGCGGTACGGCACGGTTTTTGCGGTTTGCGGCGATGGTCGCGATGGCATGGCTGGTGCCGGGCCTGATGCTTGCCACGCCGGCGATAGCGGCCGAAACGCTGCCCTGCGAGGTGATGGTCAAATTCGAGGATGATGAGGTCGGTGCGGCCACCATCTACCGGCTGCGTCTTCAATACAAGAACCGGACCGGCCGCGATATCACCCATGTGTCCGTCCTGACGACAACGTCTGAGGAGGTGTTGGTGGGCAACAGCCAGCTGGATTGCCGGGTCGATGAAAAGGCGCTGAAGCCGGGCGATACGGGCGAGTGCCACACCGATCTGCAGGTGATCACCGGCCGCATGGCGGCGCGGTTGAATTTTGACGACTGGCTGGGCATGATCCGTGACCAGCAGGACAAACTGGCCACCATCAAAATCTGCGACATTGTCGGCACCCGGTTCAGCCATGACTGAGACAGGCGGGTCGGCGTATCATGAAAACCCACATCATATCGTGACGAGATTGCAATGAAGACAGGGCTGCCAACCACCGTTATCGGATCCTTTCCAAAACCGGATTATCTGCCTATCCGCGACTGGTTTAATGCCGCGCATGACACAGGGGGAATGAATTCGCCCGAGGTCACCCGCGGCTATTCCGCCTATCGTGCCTCGAATGCCGATGAGGCGCTGTTTGTGCGTGCCGCAGAGGAAATCATCGCCCTGCAGATTGCCGCCGGGATCGATGTGCCAACCGATGGTGAGGTGCGGCGCGAAAATTATATCCATTACCATTGCCGCCATGTCAGCGGATTTGATTTCGACGATCTGGAACATCGCGTGCTGCGGGATGGGGCCTATGCGACCGATCTGCCCGCCATTCGTCAGGCGATTCGCCATGAACATGCGCCCTACAGCCCGCATGATTTTGCCGCCAGCCAGGCGGTCAGCCCCCGGCCCATCAAATTTACCCTTCCCGGGCCGTTGACCATCATGGATACGACAGCTGACTGTTTCTATCATGACAGGCGGCGCCTTGCCGCTGACCTGGGGGATAGTGTCAATCGTGAAATCAGGGCGCTTGTTGATGCCGGGTGCCGGCATATACAGCTGGATGAACCGCTGTTTGCCCGCCAGCTGGATGATGCCCTTGGCTTTGGGATGGAAGGGCTGGAGCGCTGTTTCCACAAGGTGCCATCAGCCGTGACGCGGACAGTGCATATCTGCTGCGGTTATCCGAATTACCTTGATGATGCGGATTACAAGAAAGCCGATCCCACAAGTTATCACCAGCTGGCCGAGGTTATGGATGAGCTGGATTTTGATGCGGTATCGATCGAGGATGCGCATTGTACCAATGATCTGGCACTGCTGGAAAAATTCACCCGTAAATCGTTGGTCTTCGGCGCGATTGCGGTTGCGCGATCACGTATAGAAACAGTCGAGGAAGTGGTCCAGCGGCTGCGTGATGCGCTCGGACATATTGATCGGGACAGGCTGATCGTCGCACCTGATTGCGGGCTGGGGTTGCTTGGCCGCGATCTGGCCAAGACCAAACTGGAGGTCATGTGTGCTGCTGCGGCGGCTGTATGATTGCGCAACCGGCCAGAAAAATGCCCTGTGCCTTATCGCGCACAGGGCATCGTCATTTAGATTTATAGGCGCAGATATCACGCCCAGGTCAGGATTTTTCCTCAGCACCGAGTTGTGCCCAGTCCGGAACCCAGCTTGGATAGCTGGAACAGGCGGAAACGCCAAAAAGCGCAAGTGCCAGAAGACCGGCTGTAACAATCTTTTTCATTAGTACCTCCTAAACAAGATAAATGATGTTAATGGCAAAACCACCTGCAGGTCCATAAATGGTTTGCTGATCGCCCATTTGACGACAGGAAATCCAGACTGCGCGGCGGTATCAAAACAGCGCATTGTCTATGGTTGCGATGGTCCGGCGCGGCGACTGCGCGTTTTCAAAATAAAAGACTTTTCTTTCAATTAAATTTAATGGTGCGCCGGGTTTGAAGGTAGCGATTGGGAGGATCTTATGAAGACGGTGATGTTGCGGTTGGCGGTTATGGCTTTTTGTATGTCTATGCCACTCGTAGCGCATGCCCTGACGTTCAAGAAAGGTCAGGTGCTGGGCAGCGACGGACAAATCTATGATGGGGCATCCCCGGCTGAAATTTCAAAGCTGATTGCCGTAGCCAAGGAAGAAGGCAAGTCTGCTGGTGTGTTTGGCGGCAATCTTTTCGTGATTGTAAATGACGGCGTGACATTTATTCCGATTTCGGATCTTGCTGGCAAGTCAGAGGAAGCGATCGAATCGTTTGTTGTCGAGCGGGTGACGAGCGATGTGATGAGCCGCCTGGCGGACGTCGCCAGTGAGGGCGCACCCGCCCTGGCCGCAACCGATGCCGCAGCATCGGCAGGCGCGGCCGGCAGTGCGCCGGTGCGTCAGTTGACGGAAGAAGAACTGGGTCTCCTTGAAGAGATGGAAGAGGCCGCATCCGACGAGGAGATCGCCGCTGCGCTGGCGTCAATTCAGGCTGCCGATGTAGCCGGCGTTGCCGCCGCGGAAGCAGCCGAGGCCACCCGTGAGGCCTGGGGCAACATCAATCCTGAGGATCTGGCAGAGGCAACCCAACAGGCGGCTGAATTCGCTGCACAGGAGGCGGCCGCAATTGCCAGCCATATGGCAGTCGAGAATGCATTGCAGGCACTTATCGATAGCGGTGCCAGCGAGGCTGAAATCGATGCCTTCATAGATGCCGATCCGGCACCGTCCAATTAGGGGCTGCGCCGAAACCAAATCAGCACAGGGCGGCCGCGGCCGCCCTTTTTCGTGGCCCATCTCCATGGCGACAGGCGCCCGTCATGAGAGATAAATCTGTCTGCGGCCATTAACCGACGGTTTTTGCTGGCCTGCAGGCCGCAGGCATGTCTATAGAAGGGAATGGCTATCCTGAAAAGGCATCTCCCTGATGGATGATTTTGGTGCTCACAGACCGTCGGGCCTGAACCGGCTAATCCTGTTCCTTGTGCGCATGGGGTTTGGCCGCGGCAAGCTGAAACGCGTCTTTTCTCGCGCCTGGCAGGCAGCGTCGCCCGACGCGCCGGTTGATATTGCCTATCATGGGTTGCGGCTGCGGCTGCGGCCCGTTGGCAACACGATTGAATCAAAAATCCTGTTCAGCTCGCGCCTGCGCGAGGGTGAGGAACTTGCGTTCATCCGCCAGCATCTGACCGGCAGCGGCTGTTTTGTCGATATTGGCGCAAATGTCGGCTATTACGCCCTGATGGCGGCGCATGCCGGCGCACCACAGGTGCTGGCGGCCGAACCGAACCCGGAACTGGTAGACAGGTTTGCCGCCAATATTGTCCTGAATGGTCATGACCGGCAGATCACGATCCTGCCGGTGGCGATCGGGGCCGCCGATGACATGGCGCGCCTTCACCTGAAACAGGGGGATACCGGCGGCAGCTCAATCGTGCGGAATGTTGCCGCGGATGGTGCGATTGATGTGCCGGTGCGCCCGCTTGCCGCCTTGCTGGCAGAGCATGGGGTCACGGCGGTTGACGCCATGAAGATTGATATTGAAGGGATGGAGGACCGCGCCCTTGCCCCGTTCCTTGTGCCGGAAAACAGCGCGCTGTTCCCGCGGTTGCTGATCATCGAGACCGTTAATCGTGATGACTGGGACGTGGATGTGCTGCAGCTGCTGGCCGAATGCGGTTATGTCACCATTGCCGAAACACGCGGCAATTCGGTGCTGGCGCTGCCTGCATAGTCAGTTTTTCTGTGTTGAGACCCGCGTGTTGGCGTCGGCCGGCGCATTGGCGGGATATCGGTGCAGACCGTCGGCAAGATGCAGCCAAGGCAGCTTGCGATCATAATATACATGAAATTCTGGGGTGAAATCCGCCGGATCGCGCAAGGTGGTCGGGTAGAGATGAATCTCGCCCGCATAATGGTCAGCCTGAAATGCCATGGGCGTGCCGCATTGGTCACAGAAAAAGCGTCTGACCCCGGGGGATGACAGATAATGGCGCGGCGGCGTGCCTGCCACGCCATCGACCCGCCATTCAAACCCTTCGAGGGCAACGCCGATGAAAGCAACAACCGGCGCGGCGCAATTGCGCCGGCAATCATTGCAATGGCAAAAACAGGCCCAGCTTGGCTGGCCGCTGAAGCTGAATGCCACGCGTCCGCACAGGCAATGTCCTTCTGTCGTGTTGGTCATGATGGCCCCCAATCCGGATGCTGTTCCCCGTTGGCGGCATCATATGTTTGTCAGAGGGCGAGGGCAATCCGCGCGCTGAACGGGCAGCGATGATTCGGGCGCCGGCTAGGCGGGTCTGCCGGACCGCAGACAAGACCGGGTGCCCGAACAGCGCAGATATTTCCAGCGCAGATCTGTCTAGCGCAGATCGTCAAACATCACCTTCTGGGTCTTCATGGCTTCGATCTGTGCCCTGGTCATCCAGCATGAGATGTAGAAGGTGCCGCGGGCAATCTTGCGCCCGAGGTCAGTTTTCGAAACAGCAGATGCATTGGCAACCGGCGTATTCACCGTTTGGCTGTCGAGAATACTGCGGACGACGCTCGACTTGATGCCGAAATTGGTGTTCTCGGGAATGGCGCCGAAATTATCCAGCGCATAGCGCACATCCAGTTTGGCGACGGCAACGCCAACGACATTGCCGGACTCGTCAACGATGGGGCCGCCGCTGTTCCCGCTCTGCAGCGCCGCATCAATCTGCACTTCGGAGAAATTATTGCCAATCCCCGTCAGCGAACTGACGATGCCCTTTGTGACCTTGACGGTGGAACTGATGCCCATGCCGAACGGATAGCCGGCGACATAGATATCCTGCAGTAGTTCAGGAGGTGTGTTTGCCAATGCCAGCACCTCTTCAGGGGCAAATTCGGCCTTCAGCAATGCAAGATCATTATTCGGGTCATAGGTTACGGTCGTTGCCGGATATTTCTGACCTTCATGATGGATATAGACTTCCTGGCAGCTGTCGATCACATGGTGGTTCGTGATGATGAAACCGTCATTGGAAACGGCAAAGCCGCTGCCCGAAGAGGCGGACACGACAGCATCATCAGCCGTGTCAGCGACGGGCGCGTTGTTGCCGTCATCCCTGTCATTGCCTGCAATGGCATTGTCCGATGACAGGATCTCGCCATCTTTCCAGAAGCCTTCCTCGTTGGTGCCATCGGCGAAATAAAGGGTGCCCGGGCCGTTCCGGACATCATCGCCATAAATGCCAATGAATTTTGCGCCATCAGAATAGAAATAGGCGCCCAGCCCTTCGGCAAGCCCGTCCTCATGATTGCCGGCAAAGATATCACCGGCCCATTCCCCGTCCGAGTTGAACAGATAGACGCCTTCGCCGTTAACGGTGCCGTCGCGATATATGCCGAGCTGGACATCACCGTTTGAGGTGCCGGTGCTGCCGAACATGTAAACCCCGGCACCGTGCCATTTTCCATTCTGGAAATAGCCGCGGTACACATCACCGTCAGCGAAGATGTAGGCGCCAAGACCATGGAAATCATCGTCCTTGAACTCGCCCACATATTTGTCGCCACCATCGAATTCAAAGATGCCAAAGCAATCATCGAAATAGTCAGAGGGTGATGTCGGGCAATCGCGTTTGCGTGATGCGCTGGATGTCATCACATCGGTGAATGTTCCGTTCCGCCATATGCCATGTTCAACAGTGCCATCGGCAAAATAATAGGTGCCGGCACCTTCGCGGCGCCCATCGTCAAAATTGCCGACGAAAATATCGCCATCCGAAAAGTAATAGGCCCCGTGGCCGTTGCGCTGGCCATTTTCGAAATTGCCGACATAGCTGTCGCCAAAATGGTCGGTTTCCGGGCCATAGACATAAATGGCCGGTCCGCGCAGCGTGCCTTCGTCATAGCCGCCGAAATAAACATCACCAACGTCGTAGAAATAGGCGCCGATACCGTGGAAGGCATCGTCCTTGAAATAGCCCCGATAAATGTCGCCGCTGAATTCGCTGGATGCTTCCGGTTCATAGATGCCGATGCAATTATCCCATACCGCTTCCGGATCGACAGGACAGGCGGTACTGGCAAAAGATGGCGCTGTTGTGCCCGTGATCAGCACAAATAGGGACAAGAAAGACCATACCGATAATGTACGCATCACACCAAACCGCTAATCATCAAAACGCAACGATAACATCAAAATTCCGATTTAAACAATATGTCAGGCTAATGTCGCGGAGTCTATGCGGCGGTACATCGCTGTTTTCAGCCCTTTTCAGGCCCTGCACAGCCCGGCTGACAGGTGTCATAAGGGGGTGGGCAACAAGCGCGCGCCCCGCAATTTTGGCTGGACTTTCTGTCAGTTTCCGGTAGGACGGGATACATCCTGCACGGTTGCAGGACGGTTTCCACGCTTTTCCTCCCAGAATTGAATGGTTTACCCAATCCCCGGTTCATAGGAGTGACATATGAGTGTTGGGACAGTGAAGTGGTTTAATGCCACAAAAGGTTATGGTTTTATCGAGTCCGAAGAGCAGTCGTCTGATGTGTTTGTGCATATCACCGCTGTACAGGCAGCCGGCATGACCGACCTGCAAGAAGGCCAGAAGGTTTCGTTCGAGCTTGAGACAGGTAGAAACGGCAAAACATCAGCCGTCGATCTGAAAATCGCCGAATAGAGATCGTACAAACGATCAGCGGGGCGTTTCAACAAGCCCCCCCCGAACATCATAGGGGCGCTTTCCAGGCGCCCCTTTTTTTATCCAACTGACCCGATGCTGCTTCCCGATCCTGCTGCCCGATTTGGGGGGCGCCGGCATTGTCATCACGCCATTCTTGTTCAGTGCCGCGTGTCTTGATCTGATCAGGGCATGCCCTGTGTGTCTGGTGCCAGGCCAGCATGAACGACGCATGTGGCCATCCGTTCCAGCGCGCGCGGGTGCAGATAGATGCGGAAATCAGCACGACTCCGATTGACCCGCCTTGCGGCTTTGCTAACGTTCCCAAAGGCGGGGGCCAGCCACAGCGCATTTCCAGCGTTAGGTCGGGCGGAAGACCGGCACCGCCTGTGCCTTTGGGGGGATGCCATGACGCAAGACAGAAGTGACGGCGGGCCTGTGCGGCGGCCGGCGGGTCGCGGTGGCCGCCGCGGCCGCCAGACACGCGAGACCGGATCGGTTGACCGGAAGGTGAATTACCGACAGCTGCGCAATCCCTTTCCGCCGATGCGACTCTATTCAGAGGATGCCATCACTGCCATTCATGAGGCGGCGCTGACCACGTTGGAGGATCTGGGGATGAAGATCCTGCTGCCCGAGGCGCGGCAGCAGTTTCGCGCTGGCGGTGCAAAGGTTGATGACGCGGCGGAAATGGTCTGGATTGGCCGCGATATGGTGACAAGCGCGCTGGAAACGGCGCCGCAATCAATTGCATGCCACGCGGCGCGCCCGGACCGTGATGTCTTGCTGGAAACCGATACGCTGGTCTTTCAGCCGGGCGCCGGTGCGCCGCATGCCACGGATCTGGAACGTGGCAGGCGCCCGGGCACGGGCCGGGATTTTCAGGAACTGGTGCGTCTGACACAGCATTTCGACGTGCTGCATATGATCCCGCCCTTGATTGAGCCGCAGGATGTGCCGATGAATCTGCGGCATTATTTTACCATGGATGCCCAGCTGACAATGTCGGACAAGCTGCCCTTTATTTTCAGCCGGGGCACGCCGCAGGTGCTGGAAAGCTTTGAGATGCTGTCCGCATTTCGCGGGTTGAGCGATGCCGCCTTTGCCGCCGAAAGCCACAGCTACACCATTATCAACACCAACTCGCCGCGCCAGATCGACAAACCCATGGCACAGGGGCTGATTGACTTTGCACGATATGGGCAGGTCTCGATTGTGACGCCCTTTACCCTGATGGGGGCAATGGCGCCGATTACCGTTGAGGCCGCGATGACGCTCAGCCATGCCGAGGCACTGGCGGCCATCACCCTGACGCAGCTGGTGAACCCGGGGGCGCCGGTCTGCTATGGCACATTCACCTCTAATGTTGATATGAAATCCGGGTCCCCTGCCTTTGGCACGCCCGAACATTTCCGCGCGTCGCTGCTGGCGGGCCAGCTGGCGCGGCTGATTGGCCTGCCATGGCGATGCGCCAGCGGATCGGCCGCCAATATCAATGATGTCCAGGCCGCCAATGAAACGCAGTTTGCGTTGTGGGGATGCCTGATGGCCGGGTCGAATATCGTCATCCACGCTGCCGGATGGCTGGAAGGCGGGCTGACGGTATCCTATGAAAAGCTGATCACCGATATCGAGGTGCTGCAGATGGTGGCTGAAATGTGCCACCAACAGCCGCCTGACGGGCCGGATGTCAGTCTGGATGCCTTGTCCGAGGTTGGTCCGGGCGGACATTTCTTTTCTGCAGATCATACGATGCGCCGGTATCAGGATGCGTTCTATGCGCCGCTTGTCGCCGACTGGTCGAATTTTGGTGCCTGGACAGAAGCAGGCGCGAAGACGGCGAGCATGCGCGCGACCGAAATCTGGAAGACGATTCTGGCAACAGAGCCTGACCTGGGTCACGATCCAGCACGCATCGAAGCACTGCGCCGCTTTACTTCAGCGCGCAGTGCCGATGGCGGTGCCGCGCCTGAAAGCTGATCCGGTCAGGGTTTGCGCGCCGCCATATGCGCGGATGGTTTGACGCAAAAGCCGATGGCGTTCTAGCATTGCTGCTGTCGGAGCAGCTATGTTGTCTGCCTGTTGTGAGGAGTGCCGTGCCGATGAAGACAATTCAGGAATATCTGGCTGATGCCAATAAAATGGTGCCGCGTCTGCCTGTTGAAGATGCCATATCCTGGCACAAGATGGGCAAGGGGCTGTTTATCGATATTCGGGACGGGCTGACCATCCGGACGACGGGGATCATTCCCGGTGCCTTGCATATTCCCCGCGGGTTTCTGGAATTTGCCGCTGATGATTCAACAGATTTGCATTATGCCGAACTGCATCGCGATGCGTCGATTGTGCTGATGTGCATGGCGGGCGGGATGTCCGCATTGGCCGGCAAGACATTGATCGAAATGGGATATCGCAATGTGGTGAATGGTGGCGGTTTCCATGCATGGCAGGAAGCTGGTGGCCCGGTGGCCCCATTTTCCGGAACCGATGAGCCAGCATAGGGGCGATGGCTGTTCAGCAGCGTGATTTCCAGCTTCACCCTTGTCGATTTTCCATCACAAAGCGAGATGACAGTATTCAATATGATTTCACATGATCATGATATCGCGTGATCGTGCAGGCCTGGATGTTTCACCCGTCATCAGACGGTGCAACCGGGCCAGGCGAAACGGTTTGTAAGGAGGCCAGATGGCAAAGTCGTCAGCATTGATGAGCTATAATGTGTTCACATTTCCGAATGAGGCCCAGATGCAGCTTCACATCAAAATCTGGGAAGTGCACGGCGCCCTGATGTTTGAGAAGCTGCGGGAAAAAGGGTGTCTTGCCTATTCCTATAGTCAGGTCTGGAACAACCCGGGCACGTTCAAGACATCCGCCATGTATGAATATGAAAGCCCCGAAGCCTTTCAGGCGTGCCAGCTGGTCATGAAGGAATATATCCAGTCGATCATGAGCGAACTGCGCGGACTGGAGGTGGTGATCGAGGCCAGTCGCAATGTCATCCGGCAATCGATCAGGGTCACAGGCTAGTCGCGGGGGGGTGTCGGTGTTTTCCGGTTTCAACACTATCTTTATCGTCGGTCTTGCCGTACTGGCCGGTCTCTGCCTGGCAGCACAACCGGTGCGCGCAGGCGAAACCATCGGCAGCTTTGACCAGGTGACGGGCGATGTCACGGTACGGGACCGCGGCGCAAAACGCTTTCCGGCCAGCATCGGCATGCCGCTGGAAAATGGCTATATGGTGAAAACACGGCAGGACAGCAGCGCTGCGATCACGCTGATCGACGGGGCGCTTTTCAAGATTGCCCCCGGATCGAACTTCGTCATGGATGAATTCATCCTTGATGCGGATACCAGCCGCAGCATGAAGACGCGGTTGCTGCGCGGGGCCATGCAATATGTTGGCGGGACGGCACGGTTCAAGACGGATGACCGCCTGATCTTTCTGGAAAATGTGTCGGCTTCGGTCCGGGGGACCAATTTTCTGGCCATTATCGGATCGCGGATCCAGTTTGTGCTGATTTCAGGCGCGGTTGAACTTGGTGCGCGGTCGAACAGCATCACCCTCGATCGTCGCGGCCATATGGTGGTGCTTGACCGGACAGGCCGGTTTGACAAGGCCGAGATCATCCCGGACGAAGATATTATGGCGATTGGCGCCGGTGCTGGCCTGGCCCTTGAACTGCCCCCGGTGCCAAAGAGCTATGATGGCAGGCGTGGTGCCCGACCGGTTGGGTGTGCCATTTCCGGTAAAGTGTTGATTTGCGGCTGATGGGTGCTGCGGGCGTGAAAGTCGTGTGGCAGCCCTGTGATAGTGTGGCTTTGCCTGTCATATCATGCATTTACAAAATGTAACCTGCTTATTATTCTTTGTTTATTCTATGGCGTCAAATTCGCCCAATTCGTGATTGTTCCTTATCAAATTCAATATTTTGAGGCCCCCAATGGTTAGATTTTTCGCAATGTTTATGTGTCTGCTTCTGCCAGCGCTGTCCATGGGCAGCACGGCTGCGTTTGCGGATCATCCGCCCCAAAAGCTGTTTCGCATGTTTCAGGCCTTTGGACAGCTTGGTGAAACCGGCCAGCTGGGCCCGTTTACCGTCAATGTTGCCAGATTTGGAAATCTTCCAGATGGGCCTGCCACATCGGGCCCGAATAGCGATTTCAGCGGCTTTTTGAAGGACAAGTTCAATCTGGCATCAATTGTGATGAAAGAGGGGGCGATCATCCATGAGGCCTATAATGAGGCGCGCAACATCGACAGCAACACCCCGCTGCTGGGTATGTCGATGAGCAAGACTGCGGTGGCTGCCGCGGTCGGCAGCCTGATCTGCGAGGGCAAGATCGCGAAGATTGACGACAGGGCAGGTGCCTATTCCGGTTTTCTTGGCGAAACGGTCTTTGCCGATGTGACCATCAGGAACCTGTTGCAGATGAATAGCGGGGTCAGTCCGCTCGGCCGTGCTGACGAGAAGGCATTCAACCGAAAGTCACGCGGTGTGAATAAATTCCATGGCCAGGCCAGCGTCCGCGATGCGTTGCGTCGCTATAAATCCGCATCAAGACCGCAGGGCGAGACAATGAACTACCACTCGACCGATACGCTGGCGCTATCTGTCCTGATTGAAGAGGTGAGCGGCATGCCGGCCAGCCACTATTTCCACGACAAGGTCTATAGCGCCTTTGGCAAAAGCGGCTATATGCATTGGACGGGGGACAAATCAGGCACGACGGTTTCCTTTTCCGATCTTGTGATGACGGCGCGTGACTGGGCCTATTTTGGTGCCTATCTGATGGGCGAAATGGAGCGTCAAACCTGTCTTGGTAATTTTTTCAGGGACGGTATCGAAAATGCGGTCAGCACCGGCAAGAAAAACGGGTCCCGGTATGGCTATCAATCATGGGTGTTTGACGTGCATGGCACGCCTGCGCTGGTGATGCAGGGCCATGGCGGGCAGTTCATCGTTTTGGATGAGGCAAACAAGACGCTGCTGCTGACGATTTCGATCAATGAGAATTATGCGGCCGGCAACCTGTTTTCAAACATCCATAAATTTGCCGAGCGGCTGCAATAGGCCTGCCGGATGTTGTCCGGCGCTATGGGCTGGTCATATGGGCTGAACAGGCGGCCTTCCGGATTGTCAGGTGCGACATCCGGCCTGTTCAAATGTCCTGCAGGTGTCGGCCTGCGGTTGCCGCAGCACAGTCACGAAACCTTCTTGAGCAATTTTGATACGTTGCGCAGCTGGTGGGTCAATGCGATGTGCTGAGTCTCAATGTCGGCAATTTCGGCTCTCAATAAAGCCATGACCTTTTCGTGGCGGCCCTTGGTCACCACGACCGGATTGTTGGAATTGCCTTCTTCAGCCAATAGATGGGTCGGGCTGACTCCAAAGATACCTGCCAAAGCTACAAGCTTGTTCACGCGTGGTTCGCTTCTGTCTCGTTCCCAGTCTCTCAAGGTCGATGCTTTAACACCAGCAAGATGGGACGCTAAACTCAATGTAAGGCCTGCTTCTTGGCGGGCATTGCATATCCGTTCGCCAAGGGTGCTTTCCGGTTCATCACTTGAGAGGACATTATCGCTTGAATCTGTAATCACAAAACTATCCTTTTTTCTCAAATTTGTCGGTTTTAGGATATGTTAGGCGCAGGGTAATTACAACAGCAAGCCTGGGCGCCTCCTTGCATCCGCCCATCCATCTTCGCCACAACCCGCTTTGTGTTGCCGCATCTGTTCATATCGCCTGGCATCAGGGATGGTCGCCGGGCATTAGGGATGGCCCATGCACCGCCCCGCCTGATCCTCAACAGGACAAGGGATCGTGACAGCCCTTCCAAATGGCTTTTGGCGTGTCTGTTGGGATGGCGTGCCGTGTCGATGCAACGCCACTCACCTGCAAACATGCAATCTGCCTGAAATTCAGTTGGTTGGCACATGATGTGATAGGCCGCATGGTGCCGGTGGCGCGGCATGACTGCGGGACCATCAGAAAAAAAACAAACTTGGTGTGGGTGACGGCGGCAGAACCTGCAGGTCACAAGCCGGATAGTATTTCAATTTGCCGGATGTCTCGGCTATTCTTTAAGAATGAAGCGACATCCTTGGCGGCGCGCCGGCATTGGGCCCACAGCGCTGTACAAACGGAAAAGGTGAATTTGCATGGCTGATCTTGCGCCGTTCAATGAGGACATCACGCTACAGCAACTGGATTTGGACCCCTATCCGATCTACCAGCGGCTTCGCCGCGAAGCGCCGGTAGTGCGCGTCAAGGCCACAGGCCGGACGTTGCTGACCAAGGCCGAGGACACCAAATATGTGAAGGACAATCCGGCGCTGTTCAGCTCGGATGATCCGAACACGCCAATGAAACGCGCCTTTCAGGCCCACACATTGATGCGCAAGGATGGCGAGGCGCATATGCGCGAACGTATGGCGATGGCCCCCGCCTTCAGCCCAAAAGTCATCCGCACCGACTGGATGCCGCACTATGAACGCATCGCCAGGGACTATGTTGGCCGGCTGCCACGCGGCGAAACCGTCGATCTTTTTACGGCGCTGTCAGGTCCCTATGCGGCGCGTGGTCTTGGCATTCTTCTTGGCATTGAAGCGGCAAGCGATGACGATTTGCAACGCTGGTCACAGACGCTGATCGACGCTGCCGGGAATTTTGGCTGGCGCGACGAACCCTTTGCCAAGTCGGACGCCGCCAATGCTGAAATGAACACGCTGTTCGACAGTCTTCATGCCCGCTATCGGGCGGAACCGAACAATTCGGCGCTGTCCGTCATGCTCAATGCCGAAGACCCGATCGAAATGACGCAGATCTATTCCAACATCAAGATCGCCATCGGCGGCGGCATCAATGAGCCGCGCGACGCGCTGAACACCATCCTCTATGGATTGCTGACCAATCCCGACCAGCTGCAGCAGGTAAAACAGCAGGAAGATTGGGAACGCGCCTTTGAAGAGGGCATCCGCTGGGTGGCACCGATTCAGGTGTCATCGCGACTGGTGACCGAAGACACCGAAATCCGCGGATACCACATCCCGAAGGGCGATACGGTGATGACCATCCAGGCCAGCGCCAACCGCGATGAAGACCGGTATGAGGATGGTGAATCCTTTCAGGTCTATCGCGAAAAACAGTCCCACCAGGCATTCGGCAATGGTCCGCATTTCTGCCAGGGGACACATGTGGCGCGCCGCGCTGTGGCGCATGTCATGCTGCCGATGCTGTTCGACAGGTTCCCGAATATGACCATTCCCGATCTGGATAATGTCATATGGCGCGGCTTCGGGTTTCGTGGCCCGACACAAATCCCGATCAAACTGCAATAGACCGCAAGGCCCAGCATGAGACATCTGGCGACTGGGAAGCCAGCGTTCATCTAAACGCTGGCATATCACTTGAGCGTATTTGAGAGCCTTGGAACGGCTACGCGTGTTCAGCGCACGCACGATGCGCTGCTTGCCATGCACTGGTTGGACGTCCTTCGGCACACGGCGCAAGACGTGGTAAAAGCCACACTTCTGGTGAATATACGTGCTGAAATGCACTGCCAGATGGTCTGCCCACACCTTCACCGAAACAACAATAATGATTCGATTACAGTGTGTTAGCGCATGATATGATGGGAGGAATGGTGCTGGTGGAGAGACTCGAACTCCCAACCGCCCGATTACAAATCGGGTGCTCTACCAATTGAGCCACACCAGCACTGACGCGCGTTTTACCAGATTTCACGCCCCCGTCAATAGGGAGCGTGAACTTGTCTGCAGCCACAATCCAAACCTGCCATGCAGGCCTTTGCTACCTGCCGGCGGGGCGGTCATGGTCACAGGCTCTGCGCGCGCTGCCTGTCTTTCAACCGGCAGCAGGTTACGGGAATTGCGGGGCCATCACGTCATATTCATCCCGCACAAAGCCGGCCATCTGCAGTGCGAGGTCCGGCGCCCCGTTACGCACATGCAGGAACACACCGAAATCAGGCAGGGCGGGCAGACCGGCAGCGGTCGGCACCTCGGCCCAGCCCGGCTTCTTGATATGCGCCATATTGGCCTGCACCGCGAGGCCGGCGCTGACAAAAGTGGTCATGTCACGCCAGTCATCTGCAAGATAGGGCATTTCCCAGGGGATGCCTGCTGCATCCAGCGCGCGCACCACCAGCGGCATGAAGATGCATTTGCGTTCATAGGCGATCGGCAGGGGGCGGGCGGTAAAGACGGCACTGTCCTTGGCCGCAAACCAGCGCAACGGCGCGCGATGCAGACATTCACCCGTGCCCGTATCATAAGGTTCGGTTGTCAGGATGATATCGACTGTCCCCTGTGCAAGCTCCTTTTTCAGCTTGCGGGTAACAGATGACCGCAACCGCACGCTGGCGCGCGGAAAAGCGCCGGCAAATTCGCGCATGATCGACGGGACAATGGGAAGGACCAGATCCTCGGGCACGCCCAATATGACCTGCCCCTCAAACGCCTGATGGGTCAGGCGCAGCCACGCCTCGTCATTCAGCCGCAGGATCTGGCGGCTGTAGCTGAGCAGCTTCTGGCCTTCGCTGGTCAGGGTAACGCCGCGGCCAACACGTTCGACAAGCGGTGATTCGAATGCGGTCTCGAGCCGTTTGACCTGCATGGAAACAGCTGACTGGGTCAGGTTCAATTTGCGTGCCGCACGCGTCATGCCGCCGAGATCGGCGACGGCCACGAATGACCGAAGTGCGGATATGTCGAGATTGCGGATCAGATCGCAGCCCATCACAGCCCCCTATGTCATCTATCAATTTTTGTCATTGGTCATCATAGGTGAACTTAACCATTTTAAGAAAGAAAACAGATGGATAACCCATCACAAACAGCAATGGAAAGGATCACGGCATGTTATGGGTAAGACACAGATTCACAGGGTTTTTGCGCGCTGTTCCAGCCCGTCTGCGCGCGTGGGCCGCGGGTGATTTTGCGGCGTTCCTTATGGCCTTGCCGTGGGTGGTGGTGTTGCGGCGCGGCGTGTTCTGGCTGAAGCGCCCCTGGCTGCTGATGTTGCGGCTGCGCGACATGTCAGCCCTTTATCGCTCGCGCCAGCAGCTGGCGGCGCTTGATCCAAGGCTGCGCGCAGATCTCGGTCTGGATGACCGTGATGTAGATGCGGAACTGGCCCGCCCGCTTGCCGGTGCAGCGTCGCCCTGGGCCGAAGACGAGGTGAAACAGGCGGTCAGGCAGTCACAGGCGATCGGCCATGATTTGGCCGGGACCGGCGCCGGCGGCCGCAGCTTCTATCAGGCGCGCGGGCGCGCCGATGCCAAACACTTCACCAGCATATGACGCTGTGCAGTTTCCGGCCATGGCTGTGGCAATAGGATGTGGCCGGACCTTGTGGCGGAGGATCGCCTCTTCATCCCTGCGCGATCCTCCGTCCTTTTTAAATCTGCCGTTTTTGAGTCAGCCGTTTGTGTCAGCCGATCACGCCGGCCTTCTGGCGGCATAAAGGGCGATGGCTGCCGCGATTGATACATTCAGGCTTTCGCTGTCTGGCGCGATATCAATACGCACCAGCCTGTCGCAATGGCGGCGGGTATTGTGGCGCAGGCCGCTGCCCTCGGCGCCCATCACGATGGCCAGCCGGTCATCGGTGGCGAGCGACGCCACATCAGTTTCACCGTCGGCTGCCAGCCCGGCCACATTGATCCCGGAATCCTGAAGCTGTTCTATCGCCCGCGCCAGATTGACGACCCGCACAAGCGGCAGACGTTCCAGCGCGCCGGCGGCGGCACGTGCCAGCGCGCCGCTTTCTTCCGGCGCGTTGCGGTGGGTGGTGATAATGGCGGCTGCACCAAGCGCCAGCGCGCTGCGCATGATCGCGCCGACATTGCGCGGGTCAGACAGCTGGTCAAGACAGATCAGCCGGACCGGCCGGTTGGCATGCACCGCCAGCAGATCACCGAGGGCAGGCGGTTCCAGCGGCCATACCGCCACTGCCATACCCTGATGCACCGCTTTTTCGCCGGAACCGCCCTCGATGGCGTCAAGGCGTCGCCTGTCAGTGGCGGATATGGGGGGCAGCTCGGTGCGCCGCGCCGCTGGCAGATCGGCAATATAGCGCGTCAGCAGATCGGCTGAATCGCCGCTGGCATGGATGGTGGCAATGCGCCGTTCCGGGTTGGCAAGGGCGGCCAGGACAGCGTGACGGCCCCATAAAAAGTGCCCGTCGCGGGGGGGACGCGGCGCGCCTGCAGCCGGCGCGCGGTCGTCTCTTTTGGCTGGCTTGCCCTGCGGGGGACGTTTTTTACCTGATCGAGGGCGCATTTTTAGACTTCTCTGTTGACAAACCGGCGCTGCTTTCTTAATCGCTTGGCGGTCTCCTTGTACCAGAGTTTGTCTGGTAACCGCAAAGGGGATGACGCTTCTGGAAAGAGGTGAGGTGGCCGAGTGGTTAAAGGCAGCAGACTGTAAATCTGCCCGCATAGCGTACGTAGGTTCGAATCCTACCCCCACCACCACGATTTCATTAATGGCAGGTTGACTGCCGGACCGTGAACCTGAAGGAGTACAGGCGATGTCCAAGGAAAAGTTTGATCGTAGTAAGCCGCATGTGAACATCGGCACAGTTGGTCACGTTGACCATGGTAAGACAACATTGACAGCAGCGATCACGAAGGTGATGGCTGAAGCCGGTGGTGCAGAGTTTCAGGCCTATGACCAGATTGACAAGGCCCCAGAAGAACGCGCTCGCGGGATCACCATTTCAACTGCCCATGTTGAATATGAAACAGAAAACCGCCACTA
>JBMHCS010000003.1:0-211017 GCA_049889795.1 Puniceispirillaceae bacterium (SeqCode)
TTCAGTCTTGTGGCAGGCACGTGCCTGCCACAAGACTGAAACCGTTCATCGGCATTTCTTAATCTGCCTATATTGGTTGCATGAGGACGCCTGCTGATACCCGATCGATGCACCGTCTTGGCATCGTCTTTATGGCGGTAGCGGCGATCACCTTTCCGATTAAGGACAGTTTTCTGAAGGCACAGGATGATTCCGTGCCCGCGCTTCTGGCGATCGCAATCTATTTCCTTGCGCAGATGGTCATCGGCATGGGCGGGCTTGCGGTCAGCCACCATCCGGCACGGCGCAACCCCTTTGCCGGCATGACAGGGTTGCATCTTCTGCGCTCACTAACCCTGACCTGTGCGCTTGGCACATTTTTCTTCAGCCTGCGCCACGTGCCGCTGGCGACGGCGGTCACCCTCTATACCCTGCAAGGCCTATTCTGTATCGGCTTTGGCTGGTGGCTGCTGCGGGAACGGATCCTGATGCGCCATATCATTCTTGTCATGATCGCAACGGCAGGCGTGCTGATGGTGGTCCGGCCTGAAGCGGCGGATGGCAGCCTTGGTTTGCGCCTGCTGCCATTACTGTCTGGCGCTCTTGGCGGGCTCTATATCGTCATCACCCGTAAATTGGGGGGTAACCAGTCGGCCTTTCAGCTTGTTTGCCAGGATGGTGCCGTTGCCAGTGTGACCATTTTCCTGATCTTTATCGGGTGGCATCTGCTGGCTGGCGGACCGGGTCTGCCGCTGGCGGTCGATCTTGGGACCATATGCGGACCACAGGTCATAGCTGCCGCCATTGGTATGATCTCGTCACTTGCCATGATCCGGGCGGCGCAGCTGGCCCCGGCGGCAAAACTGGCCCCGGCAAGCTATCTCGAAATCGCCAGCGGTGCGCTGATAGGGATTCTTGTCTTTGGCGAATTTCTGGACTGGCTGACGCTTGGCGGCATCGTGATTATCGTGGCTGTTTGCCTGACAAACACGCTGCTCAACGAGATGGAAGCCAGACAATAAAACTGCTGCCCCACGCCGGTATCCTGGCAGCTGCCAGAGAATGTGCCACCCAAAAGAAAAACCCCCGGCGGGGTGCCGGGGGTTGTGATTCAGATGAGATCAGCCTGATGTCAGGTCAATGCAGCTCCGCCCAGACACGCCGCTTGGCGATGTATGAGAAGATTACAAAGATTGACAGGAAGAACACCGCGGCAACGCCAATCCGCTTCCGGATTTCCATCTTTGGCTCAGCTGCCCACATCAGGAAATGGGTCAGGTCAGAGGCCAACCCTTCAGGCGTTGTCGGTGACCCGTCGGAATATTCGACATCATCACCATAAATCGGCTGCGGCATCGCAATCAGATGGCCTGCATAGGCATTATTGTAATACATGCCTTCCGGGACCTCGACATCCGCCGGTGCATCCTGATAGCCAATCAACAGGCTGTAGAGATAATCCGGGCCATTCGCACGGGCCTTTGCAATCAGCGACAGGTCTGGCGGCAATGCCCCGTTATTATTGGCACGCGCCTCATTGTCATTGCGATAAGGGCTGGGGATCAGATCAGCAGGACGCGCCGGACGCATGAACATCTCGCCATCTTCATCTGGCCCGTCCATCACCTCATATTCCAGCGCAATCGCCTTGATCTCAGATTCGTTATAGCCAAGATCGGCAAGGTTGCGAAATGCCAGATACTCAACGCCGTGGCAGCCGGCACACACTTCGCGATAGACCTGAAAGCCCCGCTGCATGGCACCTTTGTCGAAATGGCCAAAGGGACCGGAGAAACTCCACTCACCCTTTTGCAACACCACGTTGCCGCCACCCGCCGCCATTGCCGGCGACGCCAACCCGAGAGCAGCCACGAAAGCAGTGGCCGACGCAATCAGAAATTTACGCATCATGCGGCTCCCTTCGCTGTCGCCAGCACCGGTTCGGATATCGATTTGGGCAGTGGCCGCGTCGTCTCAAAGATACTCAGCAGCGGCAGAATGGCGAGGAAGTGCAGGAAATACCAGGCAGTGGCAATCCGTGACAGGACAACATAGATGCCTTCTGCAGGCATGCCGCCCAGATAGCCAAGCACGATACAATCGATGAACAGCAGCCAGAAGAAGATGCGGAACATCGGGCGGAAGCGTGCCGAGCGAACCGGCGAGCGATCCAGCCATGGCAGGATGAACAGCACAAAGATGGCGCTGAACATCAGCAGAACGCCGCCAAGCTTGTCAGGCACTGCCCGCAAAATGGCGTAGAACGGCAGGAAGTACCATTCCGGCACAATATGCGCAGGTGTCTGCATCGGGTTGGCCGGAATGTAATTGTCCGGATGTCCCATCGCATTCGGGAAGAAGAACACAGCTGTGGCCAGCAACAACAGGAACACAGCGATCCCGACCATATCCTTAATCGTGTAGTAAGGATGGAAGGAAATCGTATCCGCCGGACCCTTGGCATCAATGCCGATCGGGTTGTTCGACCCGAAACGGTGCAGCGCCACAATATGCAGCACGACCACGCCGGCAATCAGGAACGGCATCAGATAATGCAGCGAGAAGAACCGGTTGAGCGTCGGGTTATCAACCGAGAAACCGCCCCACAGGAAGGTCACGATGCTTTCACCGACAAACGGAATGGCCGAGAACAGGTTGGTAATCACCGTCGCGCCCCAGAAGCTCATCTGGCCCCAGGGAAGCACATAGCCCATGAAGGCGGTTGCCATCATCAGCAGGAAGATCACCACACCAAGGATCCACAGCAATTCACGGGGTGCCTTGTAGGACCCGTAATATAAGCCGCGGAAGATATGGATATATACGACAATGAAGAAGAAGCTCGCCGCGTTCATGTGAATATAGCGGATCAGCCAGCCATGGTTGACATCGCGCATGATTCGTTCGACCGAGCCAAAGGCATGGTCAACATGTGCGGTATAATTCATGGCAAGCACGATGCCGGTGACGATCATGATCACCAGGGCAAGACCGGCAAGAACACCGAAATTCCACATGTAATTGAGGTTTTTCGGAACGGGATAGTCGTATTTTTCGTGATCCAGCATCGAAAAGACAGGAAGACGATGATCAATCCATCTTACGACCGGATTTGAGAACTTTTCAGCAGACATTGGACCAGTAGCCTCCGGAAAAACAAGCAGATCAGCCGATGCGGATCACGCTGTCGGAAAGGAATGTATAGGGTGGCACTTCAAGATTGGTTGGCGCAGGGCCCTTGCGAATACGCCCGGACGTATCATAGTGCGATCCGTGGCAAGGGCAGAACCAGCCTTCATATTCACCTTTGACCTCGCCGGTCTTCTGACCAAGCGGCACACAGCCAAGATGCGTACAAACACCGACGACGACCAGCAGTTCAGCTTTCTGAACGCGTGTCTCATCTTCCTCGGGATGACGCAACTCGGCGCTGTCAATGGCGTTGGCACGGGCGATCTCGTCGCTCGTGCGGTGGCGGATAAATACCGGTTTGCCGCGCCAGGTGACGGTGATTGCCTGACCTTCGGCAATCTTTGACACATCCACCTCGGTGCTGGCCAGCGCCAGCGTGTCCGCGGCTGGATTCATCTGATCGATCAGCGGCCAGGCAACAGCAGCGGCGCCCAGCCCACCCATGGCATAGGTCGCGACGACGATAAAGTCGCGACGGCCCGGGTCCTGGACACCGCTATCCGATGCCGCAGGCTTCGTTTTAGAATTGGCCATGATTCCCTCTTAGTGTACAGCCCCACAATTTTCGACGGACGACCCGCATTGGAACGTCGCGGAAAACTTCCCCCTGGCATTTGCCCAATGGCAATAGCGTGACAGGTTTCGGCACCATCCGTCAGCCGCCATTTTGATAGCACGACGCCTATCCTTTTCCCATCTTATTTTGCCAAGAAACTACAAAAAATGGGCGCGCGTAGCGTCGCACCCCCCAATTCCGCGTCTGATGGTTTCATCCGGATCAGGGCCAGCGCACCTCTGGCGGCATGCTCATCAGGATCGCCTCTATATTTCCGCCCGTTTTCAGGCCGAATAAGGTGCCCCGGTCATGCAGCAGATTGAACTCGACATAGCGCCCGCGCTTGATCAGCTGTTCATGCCGCTCTGCCGCGGTCCAGCTCCTGTTCATCCGCGCCCGCACAATGCCCGCATAACCGCTGTGAAACTGACGGCCGACATCCTGGGTAAAGGCAAAATCGGCTGCCCGGTCACCACTATCCAGATTGTCATAGAAAATGCCGCCAGCGCCGCGTGCCTCCTGACGGTGCGGTAAATAGAAATAACGATCACACCAGTCTTTATAGCGCGGGTAATAATCCGGATCATGCGAATCGCATGCAGCCTTCATGGCGGCATGGAATTCCGCCGCTGCCGCCGGATCTGGCAGCATTGGCGTCAGATCGCCGCCACCGCCAAACCATGCCTTTGACGTGACGATAAAACGCGTATTCATATGGGCTGTTGGCACATGCGGGTTAAGCGGGTGCGCCACCAGTGAAATGCCCGCAGCCCAGAAACGCCCGTCACGATCCGCCCCGGGAATTGAATTTCGGAACTCTTCGGAAAAAGTGCCGTGGACGGTCGAGATATTGACCCCGACCTTTTCAAAGACGCGGCCATGCATAACGCTCATCTCGCCGCCGCCACCGCCATCGCGCTGCCAGCGCTTGCGTTCAAACTGGCCGGCAGGCTTGTCCGCCGCCGGTGTCATGTCCTGAAGATCAGCCTCAATGGCTTCAAAACTGTCGCAGATGGAGTCACGAAGACTTGCAAACCAGCTGCAGGCCTGTTCCTGCTGCTGCTGTACCCCGTCGTCATTGATGTCTTTCGCTGTCGCTTCCATAGACCTGTCCTGTTGGCGCTGCTATTGCAGCGTTGCCAGCAGCTCCTCCCGTGTCGGGGTGAAGTCCTGCATCACCCAGTGCCGTTCAATGGCGGACAGCATCTCACCCAATTGCGGTCCCTTGTCAACGCCATGCGACAATAAGTCGGCTGCGGTGATTGGGCATTTTGGCGGGCACCATCCGGCCAGTTCATCCATCCTGCGCGCTGACACCGCCTGCCCGCTGCGCGCCATGGACGCAATATAGATGGCGGCCGGATCGCCACCTGTCCGGTGCAGGAACCAGGCGACGCGCTGCCAACCTTGACCGGCAAGATTATCCCCCGTCGAGACATGCGCGCCACCTTCACACAGGCTGGCAAGATATATGCTCTCGGCGCGCGACAACCGCAGCCGTTTCGCCAGCCGGTCAGCCACAGCTTTACCAGACCCGGCATCACCACGCACATCACCGCCCAGACAGGCTGTCAGACAAACCAGCCATTTCAGATGCGCCGTTGATGCCAGCGCCGCAATGACAGCATCATCCGGCGGCAACAATGCCAGCGCATCCGGTTGCAAGCGCAGCCCCAGAAGGGCCTGATCCAGCCTGGTATCATGCAGCAGCTGCACCCCTGCCTGTGGTCGCGGCGCCGCAAACAGGTAACGCAGTTCACGGGCGATGCGCTCAGCTGACAATGTTTCAACCTGCGCTGCCATGGCGGTGATGGCTTCGCGCGCCACGGGGTCGACACCCCCTTCGCCGAACCGCGGCAGAAAGCGGCAATAGCGCAGCATCCGCAACCGATCCTCGGCAATGCGCATGCGGGCATCACCGACAAACCGCAACCGGCCCGCCATCAGATCGGGCAACCCGCCAATCGGGTCTTCCACGGTGCCGTCTTCTCTGACATAGAGCGCATTGACGGTGAAATCACGGCGGCGGGCATCCTCTGCCCAGTCATCGGTAAAGCCGATCACCGCGTGGCGACCATCCGTTTCCAGATCCACCCGCGTCTGCGTCAGCTCGACCAGCGCGCCGTCACCAATGACCGTGACCGTGCCATGGGCGAGCCCGGTCTCGACAATCTTGAGCTTGCGCCGACGTAGTGCGGCCGCCGCATCAGCAATCGGACAGGCAATCGCCATGTCGATATCGGCCGGCCCCTTGGTGGCGGTTGCGCCTTCGCCGGACACATGCCCGGCGGCAAGCAACCAGTCACGCACCGCGCCGCCGACAATGCGTGCCTCGCATCCAATATCGCCTGCAGCGGCAAAAATCTGCCGTGCCAGCGGCGGCACGGGAAACGGCGCTGCCGTCATGTCAGTCACCGTCCGCGGCAGTGTTCTGCTGTGGCGCGGCGTTGGTATCGTCGGCGAATCCGCCGGGGACAACCTTGCCATCCTTAATCTGAGCCGGCTGGTACTGGCCTGCCGGCGCAGCAGAGCCATGTTCAAGCATCACCACCCCAAGGAAAAAAACAGCAAGGCCCGCCAAGCCCCCCGCAACCGCCGGCAACCCGATCAGCTGTGTGTCACTCTCTTCACCGCGCGCGCGGGCACGGCGGTCCTGCCAGAGTTTGACCAGACTCATCACAAGGATGGCGGCAAGGATGGCGATGGCGATGATGATATAGCGGCGCATTGGTTCCGTCCCTCCCGTGGGGTGTGTCGCAACACGGGCAGCGACAGCATACAATATTTCACAACCCGGTAATATCCCCGGTAATGTCCTGGGTAATTTTCCCGGTAATGTGCCCGGTAATTTTCGCGGTTAACAGTCCCGGCAGCATGTCTGATAACGGGTCTTTCGGAATGACCGCCGGCCCCGTGCGATTGGCCGCATCATGGCGAGGGGGCGTCCCCATTGATACGCGCCGCCAGATCAACAAGAATGGCGGCAGACAGGCCCCAGATATAATGTATGTCATGGTCAATGACCCAGAACTGACGCGGCCGCCCGTCGCGCAGATAGCTGTCCTGCCGATGCCGCGACCGGTCGCTCAACACGGCCAGCGGCAGCACCAGCACACGCGCCACCTCGTCTGGCGCGGCAACAAGCCTTGTACCTGGCGCTATGAGACCAACAATTGGCTGGACGACAAAGCCAGCCGGGCTGACCACCATATCCAGACCACCCAGCACCTGCACAGCGCCGGCCGGCATCGCCACCTCTTCATGCGCCTCGCGCAAAGCGGTGTCGATCAGGGATTTGTCAGCGCCATCAACCTTGCCACCGGGAAAGCTGATCTGGCCGGCATGATGCACCAGATGATGCGCCCTTTCGGTCATGATGACATGCCATTGACCCGCATCCGGCATCAACCCCACGAGCACCGCTGACGGGCGTCCGGCCTCTTCGTTAAGGCGCGCCGGAATATGGTTCAGCCTGTCCAGCGCAACAGGTGATTCACTGGGGGTCATGCGCTGTCTTCCGCGGCCGCGCTTGCCTCCAGCGGGAAAAACACGCCATCGCTCCACACGCCGAAACGGCCATCTGCACCGGCAACACTCAACGCGACAAGTTCATAGAATACCGGGCGGGCCAGGCGCGCTTGCAGGCCATCGCGCACCACAACATAGGGCCGCAGATCTTCTTCATCCACGGCAGACTGCGTGTGCGCGGCGCGCATCTGCAAGGGATGGTCAGGCCCCAGCAGGAAGGTATCATCCACATTGGTATGGAACCGGATTCGCTGCTGCGCGCCTGCGCCTTCGCACTGCATAGCGACGACAATGAAAGGCACATCATCAACAATTATGGTGCCGCGTTCCGCCGGTGTAACAAGCCAGTAGCTGCCATCCGGCTCGCGGCGCAACACACTGGCGAACAGCTTGACCAGCGCCGGACGTCCGATGAGTCCGCCCTCGTGAAACCAACTGCCGTCGCTGGCAATGCGGATATCGAATTGTTGCGCGTCTGGCTGGCGAATCTGGCGCAGGGCATCATCAGGCCCGTGGGGATTGGAAGAAGTCATACCGACAGGATAGCGCGACAGGGATATAAGATAAATCCGCGTGATCACCCCAAGGACAGGAAATTCTGCCGGTCAGTGCGCTGGCATCCCGCGACCTGATTTAATCACCCGTAAGTTGACCGGAATTGACAAGAAATTAACCCCAATCTGCGATCTTCTTATTTTAATTGCGGTGGCAGGCAATGTTCATTTGGTCGGCATCTTGGTCATATTGAATGCGCCAATCTGCGGATTTTGATCTGAGTATTAGCTTACTAGATTGTGGAGCTCGACATGCTGTTATGACGCGATTGTTATGAAGCGATTGTTGGTGCGCAATTGTTAGGGCCCGATTTTTAGGGCGCGATGATCTGGCAAGTGCCGTGACTGTGTTCTGCTTGGCGTCAATCCGAGTGGGCTCTCATCGGAAGAGTGCCGTTGAGCGATGCCGGTTAATAATGCCGTTTGGTGATGCCGTTTAATGATGCCTTGCCCTTAATCGTGCCATTGATCTTGCCATTCATTTTGCCCCGCAATCCGGTCACGGATTTTTGACCATCACAGCCGCCAATGGCGGCAGGTTGGGCACCACGCCTGAAAGAGGCAATGACAGGATGCGCGCACGGATAGCGATTACCCGAAACGGTATAACAAGGGCATGCACCGGCACCACGCCCCCCGATGGCGGCGCGCTTGCGAGACGCGTTAATGGTGACTTTCAGGTAACGCTCCATCGACGCATCAGCGAGGCGGCGCTGATCAATCTGATGCGGGCCCTGCGCGCCATCGGGCCAGGCTCGCCGATGAATTTACAGGTGGATGGCAATGTAAAGCAGCGCTTGAGTCGTTCAGAATTATGTCTGCAACTTGCACTGCGCGCCTTGGGGAATATCGAACGCAATCATGAAGCCCTGTTCATGAGCAATCTGGAACTGGTACGGCCGGAAACGCTGCAATCACTCAATTCGGATAATCTGCTGCGTCTTGCACAGCTGGATCTGCAGGGGTTGGATGCGCCATCCGCGCTTATGAAAGTCAGCGCCGCGCAAATTGCCAACCTTGTGTCAGTAGGACAGAACCGGTCTATGCGCCTGTATTTCCTGGCCCTGCCGGACGAGGTGGACTGGCCGTCAGGCTTGCCGGGAATCGGGGCGCCGCTGGACGAGATCACGGATTCCGTCCCCTGCCGATGGCTTTCCATGCTGTATGAAGTCGCCATGGCCATCCAGGAGCCACTCTTCCATCACGGATTTATCCGTATCGGACCGGCCGGCATGCGGCCTTTCAAACGCATCATCAACCCGGTCACACCACAAAATGACCGGCCAAGCAATTTCCGGGTCCTGTCTGTCGCCGAAATCACCGAAAATGATGCACTTGTCATAATTTGAAATTGCCAACCGGGCGCGGCAAACGGCGCGTTCATACACCCTGTCGTATATTTTTTAGTCTTTTCCGCATTTTAGGTAGGCAGTCTTAACTGTTTAATAACCTACCCACCGTAATATTCAGCCGATATGCAGGCGGACATTTATTTGCGTTGTCCATTGGGTCTGTTCATGCCGATTGCGTCATCCGGCGCGCTCTGGCCAGCCTGGATGCACATCATGATGGCATCCGGACCAGCAGGCATCTCCTGACCCGGCAATGATGCGATATCAGCGCCTGTCGAGCTGAAGGAGGCACAATATGGCGCGGCTACCTGATATCGAGAGCGAGCAGTCAAAAGTCACGACTGTTCTTCGCGCGATGAGTAACGCGAAACGAATGCGCATTTTAAACGAGCTGGCGGATGGAAGGGAACGATCCGTATCCGAACTTGAGGGTGTGATTGCAACGCTCAGCCAATCTGCCCTGTCACAGCATCTGGCGCGTTTGCGGCGCGCCAATATCGTCCGGACGCGACGGGAATCCCAGACTATATTTTACTCAATTGATGATGCTGACGTGCTCCGCATCCTGCGGTTGCTCAGCCATATCTATAATGACGATCCAGTCATGAAACGCACCACGCACTAGACCGCAAAGCGCGATTGGCGCGCGCGCAGCGCCGCCATTGCCGATCATCAGCACCATGCGTGACGCTGCCAAAATGCCGTTCAAGGCGTGGCGACGCCCTGCCAGTTGGATGATTATCTGGGTCATGACGTCCAAGGGTGAACAAGCGCTGTCGTTTTCCCGTTGTAACTGGCAGCGCTAAACGCATATTATGCCGCCACTTCCGAACAGCCCGGCGTCGTGTCGAAACCGGGCGACGCGAATAAACGGTTCCTTTTGAATGTATATCTATCTACCCATTGCCGAAGTGTCGATGCATATCGGCGTCATTATCGGGCTCGGCGGCGGTGTCGGTTTTCTATCCGGCCTATTTGGTGTTGGCGGCGGGTTTCTTATGACCCCGCTATTGATCTTTTTCGGCATACCACCAGCGGTGGCGGTATCGACAGAGGCAAACCAGATTGTGGCGTCATCGGTATCTGGCGTGCTTGCGCATATGCGGCGCGGCAATGTGGATTTCAAAATGGGCGGCATTCTGATGGCAGGTGGTGTCATCGGCTCGTCGCTTGGTGTCATCCTTTTCAAATTCCTGCAATCCATCGGTCAGATTGACCTTGTGATCCAGCTGTCCTATGTGGTGTTTTTGGGGATTATCGGCACGCTGATGCTGACCGAGAGTGTGCGGACCATCATCCGTTCAAAAAAGCCGGGTGGTGTGCGCCGCAAGCTGCATCAACATAACTGGTTCCACGGATTGCCGCTTAAAATGCGGTTTCGCCGCTCAAAACTTTATATCAGCGCCATCCCGCCGCTGCTGATCGGCGCTTTTGTGGGTGTCCTGGCGGCCATCATGGGTGTTGGTGGCGGCTTTATCATGGTGCCGGCGATGATCTATCTGCTTGGCATGCCGACCGCTGTTGTTGTCGGCACATCCCTGTTCCAGATCATTTTCGTCACCGCAAACGTTACGCTGTTGCAGTCCGTTCAGACGCAAACAGTCGATTTTGTTCTGGCCGGGCTGCTATTGCTCGGGGCTGTTATCGGTGCCCAGTTTGGCAGCCGTTTTGGCGCGCGCCTGCGGGGCGAGCAGCTGCGCGGCCTGCTGGCGCTCATGGTGCTGGCTGTCTGTATCAAGATCATGTTTGACCTTGCTGTTGTGCCGGAAGACCTGTTGTCAGTGGAGCTGCTGCGATGACAGTGAACCTTACCCGCCCCATCGGCATTCAGATGCGTTGTGCCGTGTTTATATGGCTCACCGGTCTGCTGGGTTTGCTCGCAGCCGCAGCTGCCATCCCGGCACAGGCCGCGCCCAACCATGTTGTCGCCGACCTGTCAGAGGATCTCGTTGAAATCACCAGCGGGTACCACGGGACCGAACTTTTACTGTTTGGCGCCTATCGCGGCGAACCAGGCGACGATCTGATCCTCGAAGTACGCGGCCCATCGACAGACCTGCTGCAGCGCCGCAAGGAACAGAAGGCTGGTATCTGGGTCAATGTGGAAACGGTGAAATGGATGGCCGTGCCCAGCTTTTACCATCTGTTTTCAACACGCCCGCTGACGGACATCGCCGGCAGCGCAGCGCTTGGTGATGCTGGCATCGGCGCAGACACATTGGGTTTGCGCATGGCAAAGGCAGCCGGTGGCAATAACGGACATGGCGGCGGCGATGAACGCGTGACCAGCGCGCCGGTGGCCGGCACATCCGCGCAGACAGAAGGGCTGGCGCGCAATATGACGCGCATGGGTCTGTGGGGCACTAACAGCAATGCCGTGGCAACCCAGCAGGATATGCTGTACCGTACGGCCTTGTCGCTCCCCAGCAATGTGCCGCCCGGGGCCTATGTGATTCGTGTACTGCATTTCCGCGATGGCGTTGCAATCAACGAAAGCAAGACCGATATGAATGTCAGGAAAGCGGGTTTGAGCGCGTTGATTTACCGATTTGCGCATGATTACTCGTTATTCTATGGCCTGTTTGCCATCGCTTTTGCGGTGGCATCTGGCTGGCTGGCAGCGGTGGCGTTCCGCCGCGGTTAGCAGGAAGGAGCAATCAAATGGCCAAGAAAGACCCGCTTTTTCTCGTCGTCGTTGATGAGTCCGAGGAGATGCATCAGGCACTGCGCTTTGCCTGCGGCCGGGCAAATGCTGTCGGCGGCAAAGTTGGCTTGCTCTATTGCTTTTCTGCAGAGGGGTTCGAATATTGGGCCGGTGTCGGCGAGATTATGCGCGCTGAAGCGCGAGAGGAGGCCGAAGCCAAAATGGCGATCCATGCCGACTACGCACGCGATCTGACAGGCGAAACGCCCGTCATGTATGTGCGCGAAGGCGATGTGCGCGAGGAATTGCTGACCTTGATCGACGAAGAGTTACAGATCAGTCTTCTGGTCCTGGGCGCCGACACCCAATCAGACACGGCCGGCCCTCTCATCACATTCCTGATGGCCAAGGGTGCCAGCCAGTGCCGCGTGCCCATAACCGTCGTGCCGGGCAACCTCAGCGATGAACAGCTTGATGCCCTGTTCTGAGGGTCGTCGCTGGCGCGTTCCCCATTTTTCTCATCATCACATCGGATTGATCCATGCGCATTTTTCTTACAGCTTTAACGGGAGCCTGTTTTCTGATCATGACCAACACTGCAAATGCCGACAGCGGGCAAACGCTGCTTCTTGAAACAACCAAGGGCCAGATTGAAATCAAGATGCTGCCCGAGCTGGCGCCCAATCATGTGGCGCGCATAACCGAGCTTGCCAATAGCGGCTTTTATGATGGTGTCATCTTTCACCGTGTCATTCCCGGCTTCATGGCGCAGACAGGCGATCCGGACGGCACCGGCATGGGCGGATCGGGCCAGAAACTCGATGCTGAATTTACCGACTATCAATATCAGGTCGGCACCGTCGGCATGGCGCGTTCGATGAACCCGAATTCCGGCGACAGCCAGTTCTTTATCTGCTTTGACGGCTGCGGTCACCTGACCGGTCAATATACGGTCTGGGGACAGGTCGAACGCGGCATGGAAAATGTCTACAACATCACACCGGGTGAACCACCTGCCAGCCCGGACCAAATCATCAGCGCCAAGATTATCGACTGATCCGGGCTCAGCCCGCTTGCCCATTGCGGCGGCGGCTGACGAAATACAACGCAAGACCGCACCAGATCAGGCCAAAAGTCACCGCCTCGCTTGGCGGAAACGGCACCTGGAAATGGTAGATACCGATGAGCATCTGTGTCGTGGGATTGGCGTAAAACAACAGACCGGCAACCATGATTGGCAGATCGCGGTTGCCGGCATGATACAGCAGCAGCGGTACCACTGTAATAACCCCGGCCAACACCGCGAGCATGATGTTCACCGCGCCGCCACCAAAAAAGATCGGGGCGCCTGCCATATACATCCATAGAAGATAGAGAATGGCCGGCGGGATCAATATTACCGTCTCGATAAACATGCCCAGCACGGGGTCCACGCCCAGCCGTTTGCGCACCACGCCATAAAGCGCAAAGGACACGGCAAGGATCAAGGCAATCCAGGGCACACCGGCAATCAACTGCGCCTTGACCAGCACACCGCAGACAACAATGCCAATCGCGGCCCAGCCCCACCGGTCCAGCTTTTCGCCCAACAACGCAATGCCCAGCATCACGGCCACCAGTGGATAAATGAAATATCCAAGCGCCGCCTCATATACATGGCGTGACATGACGGCATAGACGAACACACCCCAATTCAGGGTCAACAGGCCACAAGAAAGAATGAAACCAAGGCGCGCCGCAGGCGTAGACAGGGCGGCCCTTACCGCCTTGATGCCACCTGTCAGACGCGGCATGAACATGACAAGCGCATAGAGGATCAGCCCTGACCATAAGGCGCGATGCACAACAATTTCCAACGCATCGACCGCATTTACAAAGCCGATATATACCGGGACAAATCCCCACAGGATGGCAGCAGAAAGCGCAAAGGCGACACCGCGCGGGTGGATATCTCTGGCGGACAAAGCGCGCCTCCCTGACATTTTCAATGCATGCCGGCCGCGGCCAGACACATCACGAATGACACCATCGCCACCATCTGTCATCGCTGCCAGACGGCCGGAAGACAGGCATTTCTGCCGCCTTTGATGCGCCGCCTGTCACGCCAACGCAACATTTTAAGCCCAAAATTTAGGCAGATGTCTTTTTGACGCAGGGGTAAAGATTGACTTTGGTCTGGAATCCTTACCTCATTAATGGGCCGCGATGTTACGTGCATTGTTGTTCCCGTGCGGACAGTGCTCATGTGGAATTAGGTGAATAAGCAGCGATATGGGCGGCGATATTGCTGTACTAAGGAGTTTTATGGAATGTCTGAGGGCACTGTAAAATGGTTCAATACCCAGAAAGGGTATGGCTTTATCAATCCGGATGAAGAAGGCAATGATGTATTCGTACATATTACCGCCGTACAGAATTCGGGACTTAACGAGTTAAATGAGGGGCAACGCGTTTCTTATGAACTCGCAGAACAACGCAACGGCCGCGTAGCCGCTGTGAATTTGTCTTTGGTTGAATAGAAACCAAGATCAATAAATTGAGGTGCAGCGCCTGTCACTGGCCACCCAACCGGCAGCTAGATGATGGGTAGCTGCACCACTTCTGCCTGACGAATGCCGCTTTCGGTATGAACATCCACTGCGGTTCCGGAATCGATCGCATCCAGATTTACCATGGCGACGGCGATATTTGATTGCGCGCGCGGCGAATAGGCACTGGCACATACATAACCGGCATAGGCGTTATTCCAGCTGAGATTCCACCAGTTTTCATTGGTGGTGGCAAATGGTTCGCCGCCAATCAGCAGCCCCATGAACCGGCGGCTGACGCCCTTGTCACGGATTGCCTGCAAGGCTGATTTGCCGACAAAATCATGCGGCTGGTCGACATTCATGAACCTGCCCAGCCCCAGCTCGAACGGGTTTGTTCTGTCATCAGTATCTGCGCCATAGGACACCAGTCCGCTTTCCACCCGTTCAATATAGTTCGGTGTGCCAGGGCCAATGCCATAAGGCCGGCCAGCTTCTGCAACCTTGTCCCACAGGGCCGCACCCTTGCTGCCATCACGAAGATAGAATTCAAAACCGCCCTGTTTTGACCAACCAGACCGCGCCAGAATGAAGGGGATGCCGTCCAGTTCATATTCGCGGAAGGCGAAATATTTCAGGTCCCGCACCCAGTCGCCGCACAGATCGGCCACCAGATCAAATGACTTCGGGCCCTGCACGGCCAGCGGCGATACATCGGGCTCAAACACCTGCACATCCATATTCCGTGCGCCGGCAATGCCAGCTGCCCAAAGGGCAATATCGCTATCGGCGATGGAAAACCAGAATTCATCCGCGCTGACCTGCAGCAGCACCGGATCATTGATCAATGCACCCTGATAATTACAGATCGGCGCATATTTGCCCTGCCCGATGGTGATGCCGTCCAGATTCCGTGGTGTCAGATACCGCGCCAGCGCCAGCGCATCCGGCCCTTTGAGCGCCACCTGCCGCTCAACACCGACATCCCACATGGCGACATGGTTTACCAGCCTGTCATATTCGGCAGCCGGGTCACCATAGCCGGTCGGCATATACATGTGATTATAGACGCTGGCACTGGACATGCCGGCCTTGCGTGCGGACTCAAAAAACGGGCTTTTGCGGACCCGTGGTCCTATGGAAAGCGCAATAGACATCGTAACACCCTGGAACAATCGGCCTAGGAGACTGCCACAGGCAATTCAGAACAATATCCACCATGCGTCACAAGCAGGGTCGGTTCAGGCAAAAAAGCCACGAATTTCATCCACAAACAAATCTACCTCGTCAGCACCACAATCAAGATGGGTAACAAGGCGCATTTGTGGCTCGGCCGCGTTCACCAGAATACCGCGCGCGTGCAGATGGGCCTGCAGCGGCGTTGAAGCCCCTTCGGGTATCGTCACAAACACCATATTGCTGTCCACCACATCCATGTCGACATCCAGCTTGTCCAGCCTGCGCAGCTGATCACCCAGACGAATGGCATTGGCATGGTCATCGGCCAGCCGCTCGACATGATGGTCCAGCGCATAGAGCGCCGCTGCCGCCAGAACACCAACCTGACGCATACCGCCGCCCAGCAGTTTGCGCGCACGATGCGCCCGCCGGATAAGTGCCTTTGACCCCGCCAGAACAGTGCCCGCCGGGGCTCCGAGCCCCTTTGACATGCACATCGACACCGAATCCGCTCCCGCTGTCAGCTGCGCCGGCGACATGCCAAGCTTGACGCAGGCATTCATCATGCGGGCGCCGTCAAAATGCACTGCCAGCCCATGATCCTTGCCACGCTGTGCCGCTGCATGGATCTTTTCGGCCGGGATCACCCGTCCATGCCAGGTATTTTCCAGCGTCAGCAGGGTTGAAATCGGGCAATGTTCGTCATCCGGCTTGACGGTCCGGTCGATATCATCCGGGTTGAGACTGCCATCCTCGGCAATTGGCATGGGCGCAAACATGATCCCGCCAAGCACCGATGCACCGCCCGCCTCGTCAATGAACACATGATATTCGCTGCCAGTCAGGATTTCCTCACCCCGCGCACAATGGCCCAACATGGCGCAAAGATTTGACTGCGTACCGCTCGACATGAACAGCGCCGCCTCTTTGCCAAGCATCCCTGCCACCCGGTCCTGGAGCGCATTTACCGTGGGATCATCACCATAGACATCATCACCAATCTCGGCCGCCATCATCGCGGCACGCATGCCATCGGTAGGTCTTGTGACCGTGTCACTGCGCATATCGACACGCGCCGGTGCATTTCCGCGGGTCATTCCTGCATAGTTCATAACCATTCACTCCCTAATGGCGTGCCCGATATTGGCGTGCCTGATAATGGCGTTCCTGACACAGGCTGTTGCCTAAACATAATCAACAGTGCCGCCATTCCTGCCCGACAGGCAAGATGATTAAGCGTGCCGGTTTTTGCGCCTTCTATCCTGCGACAAATGATTTCATGTCAAAATCAGGGTTAGCAATCTGCGCCGGATCCGGCGACAGGCCGCGCTCGAGACATTTTTTGCCAAGCATGTATCCGGCTGGATCCTGCACCGCCTCGACAGCGCAGACTGTACCGCTTGCAAGGGTCCAAATGGAAAACCCCGGTTCACGCTTGCCCGGCCGGCGGACATAAACAACATCATCCGCTGCCGCTGGTACGATGCCAGCTGATTGCAGCCGCACATCATACTGTTCGGACCAAAACCAAGGGGCCTGATGCGCCGGTGGTTCATGCCCGTTGATGGCCGCTGCGGCGCGTGCGCCTGAATCCTGGGCGTTATGCACTGATTCGATGCGAAGCGGTGATGTGCCGATGGCCGGCGCCGCATTTTCTGTCACCAGTGCCCCATCACCAATGGCGTAGATGCCGTCGATATTCGTCGCCATGTCTGCACCAACCAGAATGCCGTTGCCAGTTGCACATCCCGCCATGGTGGCAAGATCTGTTTCCGGCGCGACACCGATTCCGACAACCAGCATATCAGCCTTGATTTCAGCCCCGCCTGTGCAGCGGACGCCGGCAAACGCCGTACCGTCTGACAGGATATCGGCTACCCCGTCACCAATATGCAGGTCAACACCGGAATCACGATGGCGCGACTCAAAAAATGCCGAGATGGGCGGGCTGGCCACCCGTGCCAGCAACCTGTCCGCGGCCTCGATCAGCGATACCGTCACACCGTGCTTGACCAGGCTGGCAGCCACCTCGAGTCCAATATAGCCACCGCCAACAATCACTGCAGTGCGATGACCCGCCAGCGCATCGCGGATGGTGCGGGCATCACCCGGGTGCCGCAATTCGAAAACACCCGAAAGCCCCTCGGTCGATGGCAGACGGCGGGGTGTCGCCCCAGTCGCCAGCACCAGCCGGTCATATTCAACTGTGCTGCCGTCATCGGTGGAGAGGCGGCGCGCATCGGCATCAATAGCGGTGACCGCAAGGCCGGACCGCAGATTTATCGCCTGCGCATCGAACCAGTCTGCCGCACGAAAGGCAAATCGCGCATCATCTGACGGGTCGGCGCCCAAAAAAGTCTTGGATAGCGGTGGGCGTTCAAGCGGCAGGCCGGGCAGTCGCTCGATCATGGTGATATCGCCGTCAAAGCCGTTCTGGCGCAACGCTTCGGCACAGGCGATACCGGCATGGCTGGCACCCACAATCGCAACACGCATCTGCTTGTTCCCATTATCCAGATTGCACGTAAACTACGTCTGATTATTCTGTTACCTAGCTGATTAAACCCTTTTCCTGCGACGCGCAATTGACAGTCTGGGCCGCCGGTGCAAGGGTCCGCGATAATCAAGGCACAGCATTTCCGGCGCATCATGGCACCGGTGTTCCGGAATATTGGGGAAGGCAATGCAGAACGAGATCGCGCCTTACTGGCAGAATTATGTGAACGGCAAATGGGTAGATGGCGGTGCAGGCCGCCTTGGCGTCGAAAATCCGGGAACCGGAACCGCCCTTGCCGAAATCGCGCTTGCCGATGCCGCAGATATGGATACCGCCGTTGCTGCTGCCTTGAGCTGCCACGCCAGCGGGGTGCTGACAGCGATGCGCCCGGTTGAACGTGGCCGCATGGTTACGGCGATGGGGCGCTATCTATTGCAGCATATTGACCATATTGCCCGGGTGCTGACGCTGGAATCCGGCAAACCCTATTGGGAAGCTGTGATCGAGGTTGAGGGGGCGGCGCGCTATTTTGAATATTACGGCAACCAGGCCGAAACCGTTGAAGGCAGATCAATCCCCCTGGGTGCCGATTATCTGGATTTCACGATTTACGAGCCCTTTGGCGTTTCGGCGCAGATCATTCCATGGAACTATCCTGTGGAAATGACCGCCCGCGGTATTGCGGCGGCGCTGGCCACTGGCAATGCCTGTGTGGTGAAGACCCCGGAACTGGACCCCCTTAGCTGTCACTGGCTGGCACGCGCCGCCGCGGCGGCGGGCCTGCCGGACGGCGCGCTGAATATCCTGTGCGGCTATGGGCACGAGGCCGGGGCCGCCCTTGCCAGCCATCCTGATATCGGCAATCTGGTCTTTACCGGATCGGTCGAAACCGGGATTAAGGTTGCCACGGCGGCGGCTGCCAATGTGAAACCGGCCATTCTTGAACTTGGCGGCAAGTCGGCAGCAATTGTGATGCCAGATGCCGATCTGGACAATTTCATGGAATCGGTGCGCTGGGGCATTTACTTCAATGCAGGCCAGGTTTGTTCGGCAATGTCACGGGTGATCGTCCATGCAGACATTCATGACGAGATTATTGATCGATGCGTGGCACTCGCCGAGGGGCTGTCGGTTGGGCCGGGGATCGACCGGACCGATTTTGGGGCCAATATGGGGGCCATGGTATCCGACCCGCAGCGCGATCGGGCGGAGGGACTTGTTGAGGCCGCCGCGGCAGAAGGTGCCACCATTGCCACTGGCGGGCGTCGTCTGAACCTGCCCGGCTCGTTTCTCGCGCCAACGGTGGTTTCCGATGTCACGCCCGACATGCAGATCGCCGGCACCGAAGTGTTTGGGCCGGTCCTGTCGGTGCTGAAAACAAACAGCGAAGCACAGGCAATCGACATCGCCAACAGCACCTCATACGGGCTTGTCGGCGGCATCTTTACCGCCGATATCGACGCCGCACATCGGGCCGCACGCCAAATTCGTGCTGGCCAGATTTTTATCAATGAATGGTTTGCAGGCGGGGTAGAGACACCCTTTGGCGGTTATGGCAAGTCGGGCTATGGCCGGGAAAAGGGACGCGAGGCGCTGTGGAACTATGTGCAGACAAAGAACATCGCCTACCGCACGCGCTAGCCGCCTTCAGGCCTGATTCACGCCGCCAAACTGTGCCAGCTTCAGCGGCCGCACCGTGCCCATCCATATGGCGTGGTCGCGATGGTCGCGCAATTGCGCATCATCGCTGTCACCCGTAACGGGATGGGTAAAGATGGTCAGCCCGTCACGATTCTGCCCCAGCCAGACCATGACCGCCGCAAACTGGGCATGCGGGAAGGCCAGCTGGATGCTGCAATCAGGGTGCGGACCGACAGGCCGGTGATGCCAGCGACCATAGATGATCTCTGCATCGGCTGGAAAATGCGCCTGCATCCGCGCAACAAGTACCTCGGCAATATTATGACTGGCGTCATCGAAATAGACATGGCTGTGCCATATCTCTGGCGTGACCGGACCGGACGTTTCACCGCTGCACGTCACGTCATGTCACCGCGCCGGACCAGCAGGTCTGGCAAATCCGACAGAAGTGCAATCACATCCGATTCAGGAATCGCGGCATCCGGGCGGTGCGCGGGATCATCGGCAATACACACAAACCCGCCAACAGCGGCATTGATCGCCGCATCATAATCGGCGCTGGTATCGCCAATCATCAATGTTTCGCCTGGCGCACTTCCGTGCATGGCACAGCAATGTAGCAAGCCGCGCGGATCTGGCTTGCCGCCATGCCCGCTATCGGCACCGATGATCGGATCAAAAAGATGCGCAACGCCAACTTCCTCAAGCCCCTGGCGGGCAGAGCCTTCGCTATCATTTGTCAGCACGGCCAGCTTGAAACCTGCATCAGACAGCCGGGTCAAAGGTGTCAAAAGATCTCCCTTTGCCACTGCGTTGCCATGCCCCAGCTCGCGAACGATTTTTTTGACCTCGCTGCGGTAGGATTCATCTTCCTGCAGATTGATCATGCCCGCCGGCAGCAATGTCTGCCATACAGCACGAACCTCGAAAAAAGACCCGCGGGCGAACAGGCCGTTTGGATCAACCCTGCCAGTGTCATCATTGATGCCGACACTGGACAGCAACATTGCCCGGCTGACGGGCCTGCCGGCATCATCCGGCACAAGGCTGAGCGTATATTCAGCCAGCCCCTGCATCACAGGCAGCCAGGTCTCAATCAGATCAAGGAGAACACCATCCTTGTCAAACACCAGTGACTTGATCATCACCATGCTCCCGGGAAACGGCAAAAAACAGCCGCCGGTCAAAACCGGCTAGTTGGCGTGCGCTGCCTTGACAGCAGACACGGTCGGATGGGCTTCCATCGCACCGATAAAGGCGCGCAGATGCGGCCTGCTGGCGACGACGGCATCAAGATCGGGCGCCCATCTGGTCAGCATGATCAGATAGAAATCAGCCGCCATCGGCGCATCACCGCCCAGATAGGGATCAAGCTGCGACTCCAGATAATCCCACCAGCGTTCGGCATCTTTCATGGCCATGTCACGCACCGCATCAAACATCTCTTCCGGCGCGTAATAATAGGTATGATGACAGCGATGCAATGCCGGATACAGGCTTGTCGCCATGACTGAAAGCTGCTGCCACATGACATCGCGTGCCGCATCACCGGTCGGTGGCGCCAGCTGCGGGAATGCCTCAATCAGGTGGTTGAGGATCGCCAAAGTCTCAATGATCTGATGCCCGTCAGGACAGACCAGCACCGGCACCCGCGCCAGCGGGTTTATTGCGGCAAATTCCGCACTCTTGCTGTGCGTGTTGGATATCCAGATGAATTCATAGTCCTGTCCGGCCTCACGTAACAAACATTCGGCAAAAAAGGACCCGGCAATCGGCCGCCCCATGATCTGATATCCGGCCATAATGACACCCTGCCTTTCGCCGATGGTGAATCTCTGGTGCCAGAGTGCCATGCATGCCGCGTCAGCACCAGTCCTTCGCTGCCAAAAGCGCCGTAATGGTGTTATTAAGACATAAGATTTTTTTATTCACTTTTGTGGATGAATAGCAATTTGATATGGTGCTGTATGCGTATCATTGATCCACGGCATCTGCTGCAATTCCACGAAATCATCCGCACGGGCTCGTTCACCCGCGCCGCGACGACGCTTGGGCTGACGCAGCCTGCGCTGACCCGCAATATGAAGCTCATGGAAGGACGGCTGGGTTTCGAGCTGATGATCCGGTCGCGTCAAGGGATTGTGCCGACATCGCTTGGCGAACGCATTCTGCAGGAGGCCAATGCCATTGTGCTGGCAGAACGGCGTATTAATGCACTGACCGACAATCTGCGCCGTGGCTATGATGCCGAATTGCGTGTTGCGTGCACGCCGACACTCAGCCTGCATGCCATGCCGGAACCAATCGCCAGCTTTGCCCGTGAAAATCCCGGCGTAAGGCTGGATATTCGCCAGGGACATAGTGGCCTGCTGGCAGAATGGTTGCGCGACAATATTGTTGATCTGGTGATTGGTCCGCCATCGATTTGCGCTGGTCTTCCCGGCAGTGACTGGGAACCGCTGTTTGACAGCCAGATGGTGATCGTAGCGGCGCGGAATCATCCGCTTGCCGGCAAAGGCATCATCACCACAGATGATTTGGATCATGCCCGCTGGGCATTGCATCAGCCCGGCACCGGCATTCGTGAAGCAGCAGACCAGCTGTTACAGCAACTGGGGATTACCGCCAATATTCAGGCGAATGAATTGCCATCGAACATGATCCTGTCGCTTTTGCGGATGGGGGATCATCTGGCCATCGTGCCGCGCTATATCATGGCCGGCAGCGATCATGCCGGGGAGCTGGTGCATATTGTATCCGACAGTCCGCCCGTGGCGCTGGCGCATGCGGCCATCTGGTCCAACCGCGCGGATTCGGATGTTGCGGCGGCGCGTTTCGTGCGCCACATGAAACTGGCACTGGCGCCCCTGGGCGCGGCCTGACGCGTTAAGCAACCAGCCCTTCAGCTGGCCCAGGGCGGCGATGTGCGATCAAAAAAGGCGGCAATGCCAGCGGTTACCTCATCCCCTTCCCAGCTATCCGCCAGAATTTGGATCGCTGTTTCAATCGTGTCGGCATCCGGCTGGCCAAGCTGGGACAGCGCATAGGCTTTGGCAACACGCATGGCGCCAGGTGCGGCCGCCCTCACGGCTTTCAGCTCAACAGACAGCGCTTCATCCAGCTGGCCGGCGGCTGCAACCACCGCCACCAGCCCCAACTGTTGTGCCCTTTCGGCCGACATCACGCTGCCGGTCATGAAGGTCTGCCGCGTGCCGGCCTGTCCCAGCCGTCGCATGACAAAGGGGCCGATGGTCGCCGGGATCAGTCCAAGACGGGTTTCCGTCAGTGCAAATCGTGCTGCCGCATCCGCAATCACGATGTCGGATACCGCCATCAGGCCAATACCGCCTCCAAAGGCATTGCCCTGTACACGTGCAATCAGCGGCATTGGCAGATCGTTCAGCGCCAGCAGCATATGTGCAAGGGCGCGGGCTTCAGCCATCTTGCCGTGGCGATCGGCATCGGCCTGTGCCTGCATCCAGCGCAGATCGCCCCCGGCACAAAAGCTCTTGCCCTCGGCTGCGAGCACCACGGCGCGCAGGGTGTCGTCCCCGGCCAGCGCTGCGGCCGCTGCGGTCAGCTCGTCGATCATCTGCCGGTTAAAGGCGTTATGCTGGTCCGGCCGTGCCAGCGTCAGGCTGGCAATGCCGTCATCATCGACATCTAAACGAATTGTTTGAAACTCAGTCATCGCCTGTTCCCTGCGCGGTGTTTGCGGCGGCAGCCGTCGCGATATGCTGCATGATCTGTCCGGCCCGGTCCAATGCCGGCATATCCAGCCCAGTATGCCACCCAGCAGCTGTCAGGGCATCATGCACCGCATGCGTATCGACATTGCCGCGCGCACCTGGCGCATAGGGACAGCCGCCCAGACCGCCAATGGCCGCATCAAAAACCCTGATTCCATAATCCAGCGCCGCCATCACATTCTGTACGGCCATTCCGCCCGTATCGTGGAAATGACCCGCAAGCCGGGTGGCATCGAAACGCGCGCACAAGACATCCAGCAACCGCCGGACATCATCAGGCTTGCCCTTGCCGATAGTGTCGCCAAGCGATATCTCGCGGCAGCCCAGATCCAGCAGCCGGGCTGTCACATCTGCCACAGTTGCCGGCGCGGTAACGCCATCATAGGGGCAGGCAATGACGCAAGAGACATAACCGCGAACGCTGATTCCGGCAGCATCGGCGCCGGCTGTCACCGGCGCAAATCTGGCAATGGATTCGGCAATCGAACAATTGATGTTCTTTTGGGAAAACCCTTCCGAGGCGGCCCCAAAAATAGCCACCTCGTCGACAGCGGCGGCCGCAGCGGCAGCAAAGCCCTTCATGTTGGGGGTGAGTGCGGCATAGCGCACCCCGTCGGAACGCGTGATACCCTTCATGACAGCGGCGGCATCGGCAAGCTGCGGCACCCATTTCGGCGAGACAAAGCTGGTCGCCTCAATATGGGCAAAGCCAACCTGCGACAGCGCGTCCACAAGCGCAATCTTGTCAGCGGTTGGCACATGATAGGCTTCATTCTGCAAGCCATCACGCGTGCCAACCTCATAGAGGCTGACACGGCGTCCGGGGTCGGGCACCGCGCCACTGGCACTTATGGGCTTGCTATTCATCCTCGGCCTCAAACTGGACCAGCACTGCGGAATCCCCGACGGCATCACCGGCAGCGCAGGCGATCGTGGCGATCACACCATCACGCGGCGCCGTCAGCGCATATTCCATCTTCATGGCCGCCAGCACCAACAGCCTGTCACCAGCAGCAACCCTGTCACCAGCCGCGACATCGACCTGCTGCACCGTGCCTGCCATGGGGGCCACAACCATGTCCGTATTGCGCGCTGTTGTTGCGCGATCACGGTGATCAGGCACGCTGGCAACCAGCCGCGCCGCGCCGTTTAACAACGAGACAGACGCACCCGCATGCGCCAAGTGCGCTGTTATCAGCTGACCGTTGATGACGGCGCTGATGCTGTCGGCATTCCGTTGCAGGCGATCCAGTGTAATTGGCAAATGCCCGTCTGAAGCGTCCCCGTCTGGCCCGTTTCCATTTGGCGCGTTCGGGTCACCGTCAGCGCATAATGACAATTGCCCGTCAGAGCCAAAGACAATCCGCCGGCAGATCATGTGGTCGCCGACGCGCAGATGGCGGCGCACGCTGCCCTGGCCCCAGACACGCCACCCCTGTGCTGCCGGATCAGGCAGGGTTGCGGCAAAGGCCAGCGCAAGCAGATTCCGATCCGGCACATCTGCCCCAACCAAAGCCGGCAGATCGCGGGCTATCAGCCCGGTATCAAACGCAGGGTCATCGCCGGCAGCATGCACCACCGGATGCCGCAGCAGCGATGCGAGAAATTCAATATTAGTGACGGTGCCAATGAAATGGGTGGCATCCAGACCCGTCGCCAGCGCATCCAGCGCAGCCGCCCGATCCGGCGCATGGGTAATCATCTTTGCAATCATCGGATCATAAAGCGGGGTCACGATGTCGCCATCTTCAACGCCGCTATCTACCCGCATGCCGGGACCCGGCACAAAACCATCTACCGCCCCGGGCGCAGGCATGAAATCACGCCGTGGATTTTCAGCGTAGAGCCGTGCCTCAACCGCGTGACCATTCATCCTGATTGAATCCTGCATCAAGGGCAGCGGGGCACCGGCGGCGACGCGCAATTGCCATTCGACGAGATCTATGCCGGTAATGGCTTCGGTAACAGGATGCTCTACCTGCAGACGGGTGTTCATTTCCATGAACCAGAAGCCATCGTCACGCAGCCCGTCACTGCCATCTGCGATAAATTCGATCGTGCCGGCACCCTGATAGCCGATAGCCTGTGCCGCAGTTACAGCTGCCGCACACATTGCACGGCGCACCGGGTCAGGCATGCCCGGCGCGGGCGCTTCTTCAATCACCTTTTGGTGGCGGCGTTGCATGGTGCAGTCGCGTTCAAACAGATGCACCACATTCCCGTGACTGTCGGCAAAAACCTGAACTTCGATATGGCGCGGCGCGGCAATATATTTTTCAATCAACACATGTCCATCGCCGAAACTGCCGGCACCTTCGCGCACGGCACCTTCAAGTGCCGCTGCAAAATCATCTGCATGTTCGACCAGACGCATGCCTTTGCCACCCCCGCCGGCACGTGCCTTGATCAGAATTGGATAACCGATATCAGCGGCGGCAGTGGCCAGCCTTTCCGGGTCCTGATCAGCACCGTGATAGCCCGGGACCACCGGTACAGCTGCCTTTTCCATCAATGTTTTGGCGGCATCCTTCAACCCCATGGCACGCATGGCATCAGCAGGCGGACCAATGAAGACCATATCGGCTGCCTGTACCGCATCCGCAAATCTGGGGTTTTCCGACAGAAACCCATATCCGGGATGGATGGCATCAGCTTTGGCGGCGCGTGCCGCCGCGATTACCGCATCAATATCCAGATAGTCGCCGCCACCGCCGAGCGGCAGCGCGATATCAGCCATACGCACATGCCGTGCAGCGCTATCGGCATCGCTATGGATCGCAACAGTTTCCATTCCCAGACGGCGTGCTGTTGCAATGACACGGCAGGCAATTTCCCCGCGATTGGCAATCAGGATTCGTGAAAACATGGCCCGCCCCTACATCCTGAAGACCGGGAAGCGCGTCGGCACAACCGGCGCATTCGCCGCCGCCTGCAGCGATGCGGCAATTACCTGGCGCGTATCACGCGGGTCGATAATGCCGTCATCCCAAAGCCGGGCCGATGCATAAACAGGGTCTGACTGAACGGCGAACTGATCCAGCACCGGGGCTTTCAATGCTGCCTCTTCTGTGTCTGAGAAACTGCCGCCCTTTGCCTCAACCGCAGTGCGACGCACCCGCGCCAGCACACCTGCCGCCTGTTCACCACCCATGACGGCAACACGGGCATTTGGCCACATCCACAGAAACCGGGGGCTATAGGCCCGTCCGCACATGCCATAATTGCCGGCCCCGTAGGACCCGCCGACAATGACCGTCAGCTTTGGCACATTCGCGCAGGATACGGCGGCCACCAGCTTGGCACCATCCTTGGCAATGCCACCCGCCTCATAGGCGGACCCAACCATAAAACCGGTGATATTCTGCAGGAACAGCAGCGGAATATTGCGCTGGCAGGCCAGCTCGATGAAATGGGCGCCTTTTTGCGCTGATTCCGAAAACAACACCCCGTTATTGGCGATGATCCCGATGGGCCGGCCCTCAATATGCGCAAAGCCGCAAACCAGCGTTGTGCCAAAACGTGCCTTGAATTCATCAAAATCGGATCCGTCAATGATGCGGGCGATAATCTCGCGGCAGTCATAGGGGGTTTTGGCATCCGCGGGCACCACCGACAGCAGCTCTTCGCAATGAAGGGCTGGCGGCACCGGATCACGCGATGCGGCGGGTGCCGGCAAGGGCAAACCGCCAACGATTTGCCGCGCCAGCGCCAGAGCGTGGTCGTCATCCTCGGCAAGATAATCGGCAACGCCGCTCAGACGGGTATGGGTATCGCCGCCGCCCAGCGTTTCGGCGTCAACATCCTCGCCGGTCGCCTCTTTGACCAGCGGCGGACCCGCCAGAAAGATGGTGCCCTGCTGCGCCACGATGATGGTCTGGTCCGACATCGCGGGTACATAGGCGCCGCCCGCGGTGCATGACCCCATGACAACCGCGATCTGCGGGATGCCGGCCGCGCTCATCCGCGCCTGATTATAGAAAATCCGTCCAAAATGATCGCGATCGGGAAACACCTCGTCCTGACGGGGCAGGTTGGCACCGCCGCTATCCACGAGATACAGGCAGGGAAGATGATTCTCCAGCGCGATTTCCTGCGCACGCAGATGCTTTTTCACCGTCAGCGGATAGTAGCTGCCGCCCTTTACGGTGGCATCATTGCAGATGATCATACAGTCACGCCCACACACCTTGCCAACACCGGCAATGACCCCGGCAGCGGGTATCGGATCTTCATAAAGGTCATGCGCCGCAAACAGTCCGATTTCCAGAAAGTCCGCACCCGCATCCAGCACCCCGGCCACACGGTCACGCGGCAGCAATTTGCCGCGGGCCAGATGCCGTTCGCGCGATGCGGCACTGCCGCCGGCGACAATGGTGTCGGCAAGGGTGGCGACACGATCAATCGCCGCCAGCATGGCTTTACGATTGTCATGCGCGGTCGCGCTGTTCGGATCATGATCTGATGTCAGGACAGTCATCTAGGCGGTCTCGTTAAACAGTTCGCGGCCAATCAGCATGCGGCGGATTTCCGACGTGCCGGCACCAATCTCATACAGCTTTGCGTCACGCACCAATCGTGCCGCACCATAATCATTGATATATCCGTTACCCCCCAGCGCCTGAATCGCCTCAAGTGCAACCTGGGTTGCCTTTTCCGCCGCATACAGAATGCAGCCCGCCGAATCCTTGCGCGTTGTTTCGCCGCGATCACAAGCCGCCGCAACCGCATAAACATACGCGCGGCAGGCATTCATCGTTGTGTACATGTCGGCAATCTTGCCCTGCATCAGCTGGAAGGTGCCAATGGGCTGACCAAACTGTTCACGCTCATGGATATAGGGCACGACGATGTCCATTGCTGCGGCCATAATACCGATCGGGCCCGCGGCCAGCACCACCCGCTCAAAATCCAGCCCGGACATCAGCACATTTGCGCCCTTGCCCTCCTCACCGAGGATGTTTTCGAAAGGCACCTCACAATCTTCAAAAATCAATTCGCAGGTGTTGGACCCGCGCATGCCAAGCTTGTCCAGCTTCTCGCCGGTACGAAAGCCTGCCATGCCGCGCTCGATCAGAAAGGCGGTAATGCCCCGCGGCCCTGCGTCAAGGTCTGTCTTGGCATATACAACCAGCGTGGTGGCATCTGGGCCATTGGTGATCCACATCTTGTTGCCATTCAGCACAAAACGGTCATTCCGCTTTTCGGCGTGAAGTTTCATCCCCACCACATCCGAACCGGCACCGGGCTCGGACATGGCCAGCGAACCGACATGCGCGCCACTGATCAGTCCGGGAAGATATGTCTGTTTCTGGTCCGCCGTACCCCAGCGGGCAATCTGATTGACGCACAGGTTGGAATGCGCCCCGTATGACAGCCCCACAGAGGCACTGGCACGGCTGATTTCCTCAATCGCGACACTATGGGCCAGATATCCCATGCCAGCCCCGCCATCCGCCTCGCCCACGGTAATGCCATGCAACCCCAACGCGCCCATCTTTTTCCACAGATCTTCGGGAAAGCTGTTCAATTGGTCGATTTCGGCGGCGCGCGGCGCAATCTCTTCCGCTGCAAACCGCCTGACGGTTTCGCGAAGCGCGTCAATTTCCTCACCAAGATTGAAATTCATCACTGCGTCAAACATGAGATGCCTCCAGTTCCATATGCTGTCAGCGCCCTAACCTGGCCGTCTGATTTCTGTTTGCCCCATTGCGGATCAATGCCCCATCCCGAACGGGTCATTGGTTTGCCTGCCTTGGTACGGGCAGGGATTCCCCAATCTCGCCAACCGCCATGCGCCTGACCATTGCGGCATATTGCATTTCCACAGCGCTGGCAGAGAGCCGCCCACCCGGTCGATACCAGGTGGTGATGCCGGTCAACATGGCAAGGATCGCCATGGCGGTTACGTGGATGTCATCTATCTGAAAACTGCCATCATCCACCCCGTCCTGCAGAATGGCCTTGAGCAGATTTTCATAGGCGCGGCGCAGCTCACTGACAGCGCTGTAATGCGCAGGCGAGAGCGACCGCAACTCCATATAGGCGATGAACACCTCTTGCGGGCGCGAGATATGATAGCGAATATGAAAGCGCGCAAAGGCATCAAGCCGATCAGGCGCGGTGGCGGCCTGTCCCGCCAGATGGTCTGGGCAGGCATTTTGCCAGGCGGCCAGCAGATCGCGCATATGGCTGATCATCAAATCCGCGAGAAGGGCCTGTTTGGTGGCAAAGTGATGGTACAGCGCTGCTGACTGCACACCAACAGCAGCGGCAAGGCCGCGCATCGACATGGCTTCGAACCCCTGTCTGGCGATCAGTTCAAGGGCACAAGCGCGAATGCGCGCCGCTGTTTCCTCACCATTTGATCCGACTGTGCGGGCCATGACCTGCGTCCCGTCATATTGGTTTTATTTAATCGATCGATCGTTAAATTATTAGGCAAAATGGAAGGGCGGTCAAGTCCTGACCGCCCCGCAATTATTATCGCATGCCACGCAATCAGGATTTACGTCCGATTGTGCCCGATACTTCTGCACCAAGCTCGATCGTCAGCGCATTGCTTTTCAGGTCACCATCGATGACCGCCGTTGCACCAACAGCCAGCGCTTCTGTCACAAGCTTGCCATTGAAATTACCGGATAATTCAACCCGCGATGCATTCATCTGGCCATTAAAGACACCTGTCGGATCGAGAATGACCTCAACTGCGTTCAATTCGCCTGTGAAATGGCCGGCAATCAATACCGGTGCCTCGCCGGCATCCAGCTTACCTTCCATAATCATGCCTTCGATTATCGTTGTAGCGTTACTCATCACTTTTACCCCATTTTACTGCCCGTCGGGACGGGCTGTCGTCTGTCCTGCTGCCTGGTTCAAGGAAACGGTTTAGTCTTTGGCCGGCGCGTCTTCTGCCTCTGCGTCTGCCTCAGCCGCGGCCGCATCATCCACGGCTTCGTCGGCAACCGACGGCTCCTGCCAGTTATGGACGACGCGACAGTTCAGCGCCGCACCACGATCCATCTGCAGGCTCTGATAGTGAATTTCGCCGGCAATCTGTGCCGTTTCAGTCGCCCAGATGGAGCCGGCCTGCATAATGCCGTCATAGGAACCACCAATCACCACAAGATCACTTTTGACCTGGCCGGTGAATTTGCCCGATGCACCGATGGACAGTTTCTCGGCAGCGAGATCTGCCTCGACAGTGCCTTCAATCTCAATTGATTTTACATTCGAAATCTGGCCGACAAACTTTGCGTCGGCACCAATAATTGCCCGTGATCTTTCCATTTACCTGTCTCCCTGACCCTGTTTCTGGTGCAATGCCGGTTGGTCGCCCCGCCGTCTATTTGCGCGCCTTGCGAAACTTCGCTGACACAACCGCACCTTCTTCAACCTCGATGCCATTCGATCGGATGACACCCTCAAAATTGCCACTGCTCTTGATCCGCAGGACCGCCGATTTCACCTCGCCGGACACATTGCCGGCAATGATCGCCTCATCTGCGGTTATGTTGCCTGTCAGCGATGCATTATCTTCGATCAGCAAGCTGCGGCACTTGATTTCGCCCTCGACACCACCTGCCAGAATAATGTCACCGGAGGACACTACACTGCCGGTGATTCGCATATGTTCGTCGATTAATGACGCAACACTGTCGCCAGCGCCGTCCTGCTTTCCCCGCTCGAACATTTTATCCTCCTGATTCTAATCCGAAAAAATTCCAGAAAACATTTATTGAGCCTGCATCTTCTAGAACGGTAACAAATTTGGCATACAGTCGTTAACGGTTTCGGAAGAGTTAAATTAGGTTGTTATTCTGTAATAGGTAACGACGCCACCAAAAAAACGTTAACCGAAAATCTGGGATCTTGTGATGGCTGAAGACGTAATCGACATCCGCAAACGCATCGAAGAAATTCGAAACGAGGTGTCCTCGGCCATCCGCACCGAGACCGGCACCGCCATCGAATCGCGTCCGATCGCATCACAACCCGCTGGCGAAGTTGCCGAATTTTCGGTCGCTGGTGTGACCAGCAACGCGGCACAGACGGTGGCGCAACAGCAGACGCCAGACACCGAAACACTGACAGAAGCCAAGGGCGCACTGGACATGGCGGCAGCGATGCCATCCTTCCAGCTGAACGTCCGGAACCAAGGCATGAACAAGGGCCTGGTGACCCTGATCATTGCCCAGCTTCTGACCAATATCGCCCTTATCGCAACCCTCTGGTACAAGCTTGGCTAAGACATGCCCTCGGTTCTGAGACGGCTATTACAACGCGTCACGCCGCCGATGTTGCGGAGCGATAGCCCTGACCGGCCCATGTTTGTGCGGCGGCGACACTGGCTGACGCATGAAACGCGGTTCCTGTTTCTGACGCGCAAAGGTCCGGTGGAAATCATCGTCAAGCCCGGGATGATTATCGGCGCCGCCTTTGTCGGCATCGTGGGAACCTCGGTGATTGCCGCAACCACACTGTTTCTTGGCTTTAAATCGGTCGAGGTCGTGCGCAATGAATCCATCACCACGGCCGAAGCCAATATGCCGACCATTTTTCCTGATCAAGAGCCAGGCGGTGCCTGGCTTGATCCGCTTGGTCGTGACAGGCCGCTGGTGGATGGTGGCCAGACAGATGGCGGCCAGACAGATGGTGGCCGGGCGGATATCGACCTGCCGAACAGCACTGCTGCAGAGATTCTGTCAGCCGAGATGGACAGCCCGGTCAGGCCGGCACAGGCTGAGGATGGCGACAAGCCGGAAAAAATTATCGAGCTTGCGGCCCTGACGGCACCCGTGATCCGGTGGCCACCGTCGCTTGCCGCCAGCGATGCGGCGCCAATCGTGATCCTGCCACAAAGACGGCCGGCCATTATGGCCATCCCCAAGGCAGAAAACCTCGATGAACCGGACATGATGGTACCGGTGCCACAGCTTGATGATGACCATATGGCCATGGCGGACAATGACGCTGGTCTCGATGGTCTGCTTGCTGGCAATATTTCGCCTGACATGCCGAATGGTGCCGATGAAGCCCCCGCGGTAAATGAAACGCCTTTGGCACTCGCAGCGGGCCTGACGACAGCCCCCGCCCTGCCGGTGTTTCCGTCACTGGACCTCGAAGGCGGGCTGGAGTCCGACAGTACGGGTGAAGAGCCGCCGGTGCTGACGCGTGCCGGACGCGAGTTGAAGGTGCTGCGATCCATGGCGCGTGAGGTCAGTAATATCCGCAGCAGCCTTGGTGGCCTCGGGCTAAACGAGACGCTGATGCCCCAGCTGGAGGATATTGACGGGTTGATCAAGGCGCAGGACTTTGCCGGCCTTGCCATGGCGGTAGAGGACCACCGGTCGATGCTGCGCAAAGTGCCCCTCAAGCCACCAATGCTGTATTTCTATGTGACCAGCGAATATGGCTATCGCATCCACCCGGTGCTGAAGACCAAACGCTTTCACCATGGGATAGATCTTGCCGGCACCTGGCAGGAAACGGTGCATGCGACGGCCCCCGGCACAGTCATTTTCGCCGGTAACAAGGGATCTTTCGGCAAGACCGTACAGGTCAGGCACGCCTATGGGGTTATCACCACCTATGCGCATCTTTCAAAAATCACGGTGCGCAAAGGCGCGGATGTGGGCGTCGGAACAGTCGTCGGGCGAATGGGCCGCACAGGGCGTGTTGATGGCGCACATCTACATTATGAGATCCGGATTGGGGAAAAATCGCTCAATCCTCGCTTCTTTTTTGCCATCGGGCACCGCATCGGTGTCGGTGGCGAATTGCTGCGCACGGCTGACTGATCAGGCCTGATTTTTTCTAACATACGCTGCGTTCAGGTCGTTACCGTTGCTGGAGGGTGGCCTGTTGCCTCCCCCTGGCCGTGAGGAAAACCATGTTTGGTAAAATCCGCTTCGCAATGATGAAACTGAAGCTGCCAGTTGCCGGCCTTGCTGTTGCTTTGCTTGCGGGCTGCAACATGTATGTCATCGATTTTGAAAACCGGCTTCCCGACGGCGCCGTTCTCACCCCGAAAGTGGAGACCCCGCCACCACCACCGCCCGAGCCAATGGCCGGCAGTGAACATATTGCCTTCATGGACAGCACAACCGCCCAGCTGGAGGGCTGCCGGGTCATTACGACAGTGAATATGTCCCATCTTGGACGTTTTGATGACGGGCTGGTCATGCTGCGCAATACCGCGCTGCAGATCAATGCGAACCGGATCATCCCACTGGGCCTCTATGACAGTGCAAGCGCCAGCCATCCGCACAAATTCCGTGCAAAAATGGTGCGCTGCCCCGAAGATGAGGGGGCCTGATATGGGTGACGTGATTTATCTGCCAAGCGCCATGCGCGGCGAGCGGCCGCTGAACCAGCAGAGCGGCCTGACTCTCAACGAGGTCGAGCGTCTGGAGGCGATCCGCGATAATGTGGAGGCGCTGCTGAACATGGTTGCAGGTATCCGGCGCGACCCGGAAGCCGTTGCATATGCGGCAGCGCGGTTTGGCCTCATGCGGATGTATTATCTGCATGGGCGCGCCGCCACAATGTCCTTTGCTGACCGGTGTATCGACACAGCCGAAATCGCCGAGGATCTGTCAAAAAGCTGAACACGCCCCGGCCTTTGGGCCGATAATGGCGCGGCAGGATATCGCCCGCCCGTTCCGTTGCAGATGGCACACGCAATAAATACCGGCAAAAAGCTAACATTCTGACTGCCATGTCGTCTTCGTTAACAGGAGAAGACCATGCGCGACAGATTGGCCATGCTGATTGACTGGGAACGCCATCCAAGACGGATTGTGGCGGCCGGTGCGCCTGTCATTATGGCAGGCGATCCAACCGACCTTCTTCATCTTCTGGACAAGGGTCAAGCACGCTCCGCAGACGGCACCTTGTGCCCGGATGGTGATCTGATGCTGGTGTGCGAGGCACTGGCACTGACGCATTACAGGACGCCGGTTATCGCCGAAAGCCCGTGCGAGGTCATCACCCTGCCGCAGCTGCAGCTGCAAAAATCACTTGCCGAGGGCAGTGCCATGGTCTGGCCTCTGTCACGGTCGATTGCGGCAGAAATCACCCAGCGCCGGCTGGCAAGTTAGGCCCCATGGCTCGTTAGGAATCTGAATGGCAGACATCTCTCCAAAACGTCCTGTGATCCGGCTTTATCACGGTGAAGCCCTGTTTCAGGCCGGGCAAGAGGCCAAGCAGTTCTATCTTGTGCGCCAAGGCTGCATCCTGGTGCTGGACAAGGCCGGCGCCCGCAGCCGTGCCGTCTTTACCAGTGGCGATATTCTGGGAATCCCCGAGGTTCTGGCTGGCGGCAACTGGGCGTTGACAGCAGTTGCCAGCGGCCAGACATCCATCCAGCCATTCAGCGCGGCCGCCCTGTTCCAGACACTGGATGACATGCCGGCGACCCATAGCGCCTTTCTGCGCCATATCGCTGCAATGGCATGAATCCTGCAGACATTCTGCCATCAACGGCTAACGCCAGTAAAAGCAGGAAAAGTCATGCAGGAACAATATACAAATACGCCCGAGAGCTTTGAAGATGCCGCCTTGTTCGGCGCCATTGCAGATGAAGCGGCCGAAAGCGGCCAGCATGACGCCATGCCATGTATCCAGATCGTGCATTTCGACGAGACAGACAAGCCAGCCAAAACCGAAACGGTGCCGCTGAGTTTCTTTCTTCAATCCGATAGCTAAACGCATATCATCGCGGTTGTTCGTTGCGCGGGTCCCGCGCGCATGACGGCCATGACGGCAACAAGCTGCTATCCCTTTCCCATCTGGAACCCGCCTTCTAGAACCCCTCTTCTCGACCGCCCTTCACGAACTGGGCAAAAAAAGACCTGCCAGCGGCAGGTCAAGGTTTCGAGGGAGGAATTTGGATGTTAGCCATACATATCAGACAGCCATTTCCAGCCGCGCACGGCGGCGGCGTTCTGACGATGATGGAATTTTCAACATGTCACGATATTTGGCGACCGTGCGGCGCGCCAGCTTGACACCCTTTTTCGACACCATGCCGGCAATCGCGTCATCGCTGTAGGGCTTGCCTGCGGGTTCAGCAGCAATAATCGCTTCGATCATATTGCGCACGGCAGCGGCAGCCTTGCTGTCCCCTTCATCAGTGGCCAGCGATACGCTGAACAAAGACTTTAGCGGGAAACAGCCCTTTGGCGTGGCAAGCAACAGACCACTTGTCACCCGGCTGACAGTGCTTTCATGCATGCCGACGGCTTCTGCGACATCCTTGAGTGCCAGCGGCTTCAATGCTGCCAGCCCATCGGTCAGGAAATCAGCCTGCTGGCGGATGATCTCACCAGCAATCTTCAGCGTTGTGCTGTTGCGCTGGTCGAGGGCACGACGCAACCACCGGGCCGAACCCAGAGAATCAGCCGCAAACTGGCTGGCAGCGTCTTCGGCCTTGGTCTTGCGCCCGTTAGTGACGGCAGCCGCATATGTTTCATTAATGGTCAGCGATGGCAGGGTTGACCGGTTGAGATCGACGACCCAGCCATCCGGCCCTGCAGTCACGATTACATCTGGTGCATGAACACGCAGCGGGGCGGCTTCATAGGCCTCACCCGGCTTTGGGTTCATTTCACGGATCAGCTTCAACGCCGCGGCAATATCTTCGGTCGTTGCACCGGCACGGCGCGCCAGTTGCTGCAAATCGCCATTCGCCAGCATGTCGAGATGGTCCAGCACGACGGTCATCACAGCATCCAGCAGGCCGCGTTCACGCGCCTGGATACGCAGACATTCGGCGAGGTCGCGCGCGAAAACGCCTTCCGGCTCCAGCCGCTGAACAGTAGTGAGGACAGTTTCTACCTCTGCTTCCGAACAGCCGCAAACAGCCGCAATATCGGATAGTGGCCGGCCAAGCCAGCCTGTTGGCTCCAGCGCCTCGGCCAGCGCATAGGCGATCACCCGGTCAGCACGATCAAAGATCGTCAGATCAATCTGGCGCAGCACAAATTCGACAAGGCTTTCCGGACCGGTTTCAGCAAGATTGGCGAGCGCGTCCCAATCGGTATCAGCCGGGCGGCCTCGCTGTTCACGGCCATAATCCAGCGACGCGGATTCATATCTGTTTTCAACATCGGCGTGGGCGGTCGGATCATCCGCGATGGCCGCGCCTTCGGTCATGTCACGGTCAAGGCTGCTGTTTTCGGTAACAGCATCCGTCTTGCCGCTGCGGTCGTCCCCAGCCTCGCCGGATGGGCTGGCGCCGGATTCAGCAGGCGCCTGGTTGTCGGCATCAAATTCAATGAACGGGTTATCCAGCGCCTGTTCCTGAAGAAAGGCGGCAATATCCAAATTCGTCATCTGCAGCAGCTTGATCGCCTGCTGCAGCTGGGGAGTCATAACAAGCGACTGTTTCTGCTTGACCTGTAAAGATGGCATTAACTGCATGGCGTCCTCCCTTGCCTGAGCTGTCTTGCAAGCATGATGAGAAGCCAAACCGCACAAATCAAAATAACAATTTGACGACGCGGTTTGTCAGAATTCAGACAAAATTAATGAAGATTAACAATGTGTTAATAAATGCCGACAGATCCATGGATATGGGTGCGTCAAGAATCAGACGTGAAATTTGCCTCGCGAATGGCTAAACTGGCATGGCAATTGAATAGCGCCTCCGGCGCGATCCGGGCGTAGTCTGGCCGTAGTCTGGGCGCAATATCCGCCTTCTGGACTGGGCTGGCCGCAGATATGCGGAAAACAGGCGGCGGCCGGCGACAAAAGCCATAGCGTGGGTTGGCACATAGCGGACAGAATAAGGTCAGGATAAGGTCAGGCAATGCTCACTCTTTCCAAAACACGTCCCCAGCGCGGAAGCGTCTGCCACCGGTGTCAGGTCATCAGGCTGTTTCTGGTGGTTGCTGTTGGCCTTGCCATTTTCGCGATTGTAACCGATGGCGCCCTGCAGCGTCTGGATTCTGTCACACCCATCTGGCCTGCAATCGGCATCTGCCTGCTGGGGTTTCTGGGTTTTGTGATCAAGGTGATTGCGTGGAAGTCCGGCGTGGCGTCCGAGCAGTTGCCGCAATCATTCATCCGTACACGGCCGGTCAGTACCGATCCCGCACAAGGCGAACCGCCAGCTGCTGGGTTGGAAAAAACCGCCCATAAGTCCAGCCGTTAAAGAAATTCACCGAATAATAATGGCGGGTGGCCATGCCGTTTTTCTCGCCCGTCCAATAGGGTTCGGACGCCGTTGCAGGAAACATGTCAGCGTCGATAAGGGGCCGTGTGCACTCGGTACAAAGCAGGCCTTCCAGCTCTTCCAGATTTGGCAGGCGCCAGCTTCCGCCCAGCTGTTCATTCGCTTGCTCGATCGCCATTGCGATCTGTTCATGATCAAGGGTCAGGACCTTGCCTTCGCATGTTGTCCCGTTCCAGACCTGGCCCACCGAACACCGTAACCATTCGATACCAAAACGCAGGTCAACAACCAGATGGTCCCGTGCCATATAATTGGCAGCCCAAACCGTTGATGGCAGGACAAGCAGCGCCATCACCCAGGTAAACATGCCGGCAAGCAAAGCGAGAATCGTGTGCCGTCTGAACATCAACCAACCTCCCGATCCATTCAGGGTAAGTCTACATTGATGTCCGAGATGATGGAATTGGCAATTTACCCGCACCAGGATGGGCGCCTTGCCGCAGTCGCCAAAGTTTTACGTTTCTGCTAATTTAGCAATATCAGAGCGGGGACCAGCAAAGGACCGGTTTGGTATGGAAATTGCTACCTGACCACCAGCATGCGCTAACAAGAGGACAAAGACATCATGGATATCGCATCACTTATCGGCCTTATTGGGGCGATTGGAATGATCCTTGGAGCAATGATTTCCGGTGGTGGCATCGGACCTTTCATTGATGTTGCCTCAATTCTCATTGTTTTCGGCGGCACGTTCTTTGCTGTCATGTATACCGCGCCCTTGCCCGTTTTTCTGGGCAGCTTTGGTGTTATGGCAAAGGCCTTCCTGCCCCCTGTCAAGAAACAGGATGCAATGATCGAGCGCATGGTGGATCTTGCAGGCATCGCCCGCAAAGACGGCATGATGGCTCTTGAGGGGCAGGAAACGCCGGACAAGTTTTTTGAAAAGGGCCTGCAGATGCTGGTAGATGGTGCCGACGAGGCCAAGCTGACAGCCCAGTTGAAGCAGGAAATCAAGGCGATGAAGTCGCGCCATGAAGCCAATCAGGGCGTTATCAAGGCATGGGTCGATCTGGCCCCGGCGATGGGCATGATCGGTACGCTGGTTGGCCTTGTTCTGATGCTTGGCAACATGGCCGACCCGAAAGCCATTGGCCCGGCCATGGCCGTGGCCCTGCTGACAACCCTGTATGGCGCCTTTATTGCCAATATTCTCTTCGCGCCGATGGTGACCAAGCTCGAAGGGTACACAGCTTATGAACTCGTCTACCGGGAAATGGTTGTGGAAGGGCTGCGAAACATTGCGCGCGGTGAATCGCCACGCAACATCCAGGACCAGCTTCTCTCGAACCTGCCACCAAAACTGCAAGAAAAGATGGCCGCCGCCTGATCATAGATCAGACCGGGTCGCGCCCATATTGCAGGAGACAGACAGATGAACGAAGCGCTAGAAGCAGAAGTCGAAGAGCAGGAAGAAGAGGAATGCCCGAAATGCCCCCCTGTCGGGGCACCGGCATGGATGGCCACTTTCGCCGATATGGCGACATTGCTGATGGCCTTCTTCGTTCTCATCCTGTCATTCGCCGAATTCAACGTGCCGAAATTCAAACAGATTTCGGGCTCGCTGAAGAATGCCTTTGGTGTGCAACGCGTGGTACCGATCGTCGAACAACCGAAAGGCACCACGGTATTGTCGCTGAATTTCAGCCCGTCCCCGGCGCCATCCGTCACCCAGGACATGACGCAGCAGACAACCGATATCACCAAGCCTGATCTCGAGGTCAAAGCCAAAGATAATGATCAGGAATCTGGCGAGGCACAGGCGGCAGAAGATGTCGTCAAGGCGCTTGAGGATGCCATCGCCCGCGGTGATATCGAGGTGGAGGTTCTGGGCGAGAATGTGGTGGTAAACTTTACCCCGACAGACACGACCGACGCCGAATTGCCAAATCTGCTGCAGGAAACCCTGGACGCGATCGACAAAGCCAAACAGGCGGCCGGCAAGGCGGATCAGGAAGTGCTTTTTGGCGGGCTTGAGCAGAAACTGTCCCAGCTGGCAGCAGCCGCAGAGGCAGCAATGCAATCCAGCGGGGCTGCAGCGGCAGAGGCGCAGGAAGAGGCAGCGGAACAGAAAGAGCGCAACGAGCGTGCCGAAATTGCCGAAGATGAGCTGCGCGTGGCGCTGCGGCAGGAAATCGGACAGGGTCTGGTGGATGTGCAGCGTGAAGATGACCAGGTCATCATCACGATTGGCGCGGGCGGGGCCTTCCCATCCGGCTCTGCCGAGCTGACCGCTTCAGCACGCCAGATCATGGAAGAAATTGCCGGCGTTAATGAAGGCGGCAAGGGTGCAATCAATGTATCCGGCCATACCGATAATGTGCCTCTGATCTTTGGCTCTCAGTTCCGCGATAACTGGGATCTTGCTGCGGCGCGCGCCGCAAGTGTGGTCCAGGCGCTGGAAGACACAGGCAAGGTGCCGGCTGGCAGAATGCAGGCGGTAAGCTTTGGTGAATCGCAGCCGGTTGAATCAAACGATACCGCAACCGGTCGTGCCACAAACCGCCGCATCGAAATCGAAATCAACTATTAGATTGATGGGTCTGCGCCAAGGGCACCCGCGGCATGGGGCGCCCGCGGCATGGGGGCTGATAACGGCCCTGTTCAGATCAGCCCGGCCATTCCGGCGGCAAGACCAAACGCCGCGCTGCACAGCAGCACCTTGATCATGCCGATACGCAATATAGTGATGGCCACCAACGCGGCCAGCATCATCGTGCCGACAAGCGGATCAAAACTCTCCAGAACCGGCAGCGCCACCGTCCCTGTCTGCGCGGCAGAAAAAGCGATGGGGACAGGCCGCAATTCGGTGAAGAGCACCTGAACACCGAACCAGACGGTCAGATTCAGGATGACCCCTACAACGGCAGCGGTAATGCAGGACAGTATGCGTGCCAGAACCGCATTGCCGCGCAGTTTTTCGATATAGGGCGCACCGAGGAAAATCCAGAGAAAGCAGGGGGCAAAGGTAACCCAGCTCGCCACCAGCGCCCCCAGCGTGCCGGCCAGCATCGGATCGAGCATTCCAGAGTTGCGATAGGCGCCGATAAAGCCAACAAACTGGGTCACCATGATCAGCGGCCCCGGTGTCGTTTCTGCAAGGCCAAGCCCGTCCAGCATTTCGCCGCCAGTCAACCATCCATAATGGTTCACCGTCTGCTCGGCCATGTAAGACAACACCGCATAGGCGCCGCCAAACGTCACCACCGCCATCTGGCTGAAAAACAGGCTTTGCTGCGCATAGATGTGCCCGCCGCCAAGCACGCTGTAAAGCGCGATGACCGGCACCAGCCAGATCGTGCCGCAGATTGCCAGCACCGTAATGACACGCCGCATGGACAGGTCATGCGGTGCAAGAGCTGCGGCGCGGACAGGATCGGTATCCTTGCTGTCATCGGGCCCCGACGCCTTATCCTGATCGGGACGGATCCGAAATATGATACCGGCAAGCCCCGCCAGCACGATGACCATCGGAAAGGGCACGGACAGAATAAAGCTGCACACAAACGCCCCCACCGCTATGGCGAGCATGGCCGGCCGATGCAGCAGCCGCCGCCCCAGCCGGTAGAGCGCAGACAGCACAATGGCCAGCACCGTGGCCTTGACCCCGACAAAAACGGATTCCAGTACAGCCGCATTCTGATAGGTGACATAGATCATGCTGAGCGCAAGCATGGATACCGCGCCCGGCAGCACGAAAAGAATGCCGGCAACAACACCGCCGCGCACGCGATGCAGCAACCAGCCAAGATAAATGGTCAGCTGCTGCGCCTCTGGGCCTGGCAGCAACATGCAAAAATTCAACGCATGCAGGAAACGGCGTTCACTGACCCATTTCATCTCGGTTACCAAAAGCCTGTGCATGACAGCAATTTGGCCGGCCGGCCCCCCAAAGCTGAGCAGGCTGATCTTCAGCCACACCCTGACAGTCATCGCGAAAGGGATAGCCCCTTCATACAAACCCGCAGGTGCCTTGGACATGTCAGATGTGGTCGGCCGGCCCCGCCCATCCTGCCGCCCATGACTATTGACCATCGCATAACCCCATAAAGCGCCCTGCCTTGTCACCATCTGCAGCATGGGCAAAGCCGCGCCACAGTATGATGCAGATGCTGGCAATCCGTCACCAGGGAAATTGGACAGGCAGTGGGTGGCGATGCCGCGTCAGCAGAATGGACGGGTATGCCGCTGGGATATATGGCGCAGCTGGCAATGCCAGCGCGGCAAGGGTCAGGACCGGCGGCGGCGGCGTTTCTTGGGCGGCTGGTCGGTTACCGGCGGGCCCACAAGGTCTGGCGTGAAGATGCATTTTGGATCCAGCTCACGGCAGAGTTTCTGCACCTCAAGTTCGGACCGCGCCGCGACAACCAGCCAGATATGGCGGCCCCGCATCAGGCCAAAGCTGCGGCGCAAAACCAGATGCGCCTTGCGCAAATAGACGCTGAGAATGATATAGGCGAAGGCAAACAGCACCCAATGCACCGCAAGCGTCGCCCCGTAAATGAGAAAGGTTGCCAGCAACACTTCCCAAAGCCGGTGCTGGATTGCCCAGAGGGGCGGGAAAATAAACGCAACAGGCGACATGCGCGTATCCAGAACTGAACAATTTCGGAAAATGTCGCGCAGCACCTCGAAGGTCGCATAATGTTCTTTTGGGGCGAGCTGAAATGCACTGAAATCCCGCGCGACAGCCTCCGAGGCATCCTGTTTGGCATGCTCAAGGACGCATCCCAGAGGCCCGCGCGCAATGACGTTGATGAGCGTTCCTTTACGCCAGACCGTCAACATCACACCTTGGTCCTGGTCACATTCGAACATGATGTCGAGAAAAGTCTCGATATCGCTTTGGAACGGTTTGCCATCAATGGCGGCGATGATGTCATCAGGCTGCAGGCGCAGTGAACGCGCCCGCGAGATCGAGCGCAGCTCTTTAATCACCAGAAAGGTGTTGGTCTGGTCATTATCGTCCTGCTGTGACCTGCCCCTGCCTGGTTCAGCCGTGCCGGCTTCCGGTGGATAGCCACCTGTCATGCCTGGCGAAGCCGTCCCGTCGCTGGGCGCTTGATATGCGCTTGCATCATTGCCAGCTGCGCCAAGGGCATCAATATCCGCCGCAATCTCGGCTGCTGCCTCAACCGCGACTTGCGGCACTGCATCAGGCTGAATTTGGTCTGTCTGTTGCATTATCCTGCAGCCTCATTCCTGCCGGCAGATCTCGCACATAAGGCGATCATCAAGGGTAGCTGACCCGGTTATCGCGTTCCTTGAACAAGCGCTGAATGTCCGAATTCTGGTTGGACAGCTTGCCAAGAAGTTTGACGATATCTTTCTGGTTTGTCATCAGCCTGTCAAAATTCTTGGTGTCCGACACGGTTTTTGACATCTCCGCGATGGCTTGTGCATTTGCCGCAGACAGCGCCTCGAGTTCCTTGATCATCCGGCTTGTCTGTGATCCCAGCTCACCGGCAATGCCATTGGTAATGGATGTTGCCAGCCGTTCATTGCTCTCGGATATATTGGTCGATGTGGACTGGATACCGGACATCATGGTCTCGTTAGACCGCGAGATGATGTCGCGCAGGCCGACCAGTTCGTTGATCAGCGTCTCGTTCTGTCCGACAAGCCTCTCTTGCGTATCAAGCGCCGCCTTCATGCTGGTCAGCGAGTCATTCACGCCTTCCACATTCTCGGCAAACAGCACCAGCGCCTCGCGGCTTGTGGTTGCCATGGTGTCAAGCTCTGACATTGTCTTGATGTAGATCAGGCCGGCAAACAGCAACGCCGCCACGGCCGCCACCATAGAACTTGAAAAAATAATGATGGAGTAACGATGAACGTTCTTCACTGAAGCCTCCAGCTTTCTGTGTTCCCGCTTGGTCTTGTTGTACTCAGACGTTACGTCGGTTGCCGCATCGGCTGCATCAAGCGCAATCTTGATGCTTTCCTGCACCGCATTGTACTCGGTGGTCATGCCAGTCTCCCGTTAAATCCGCGTGGCTTCCGCCCCTTTTCCGGGGGATTGCCTTCCGTGTAATAAGCACATTTCATGCCAGTTTCCTGAAAAACCATCCGCGATGGCAGGAAAGGGCCTTTAAACCCAAATCGTCGGCATCCATAGGGGCGGCGCGGTTCATGCGTGATAAAGTGAAATTTGCAATCAAAGCAATTCACCATCGAATCCTGAACCGGTCCGGCCTGTTGCTGCGGGCGGCGTTTCACCTTTGTCTCCCGCGCCAGCTGTTCAACCAGTCACTGATTACAAAGCGCGCACCGCCCAACAGGCACAACACACCAGCCGCCCACAACCCGGCATAATGCTGGACACTGGCCCCGTCCGCACGGGCCTGGCTGCCATCCAGCAGGAAATAGGCGCCAACACCATAGAAGCAGACCGTGCTGATCATCTCGCCAAGGCTGCGCTGCTTTTGTTTGCCGGCCATCAGTTCGCCTCCGTCTCGGGCTTGCCATATTCATCAAAACGTAACTCAGGCGGCAGCGTCAGATCTGGCATTTCCAGGGTCTCGTCATTATTGATGCGGAACACATAAGCCAGAATCACCGCCACAGCATTATAGAGACCTTCGGTGATTTCACCGCCAATTTCACTGGTGAAAAACAACGCACGTGCCAACATCGGAATGCGCAATGTGCGCACATCATGCGTTTCGGCTTTCTCGATGATCTGCTGTGCCATGACGCCCCGTCCCATGGCAAGCACCGTGGGTGCCCCCATCTGCCCGGACACATATTTCAGGGCAACGGCAAAATGCGTCGGGTTGGTAATGACCACCGTTGCATCGCTGACATTCTCCAGCGCATCGCGCTGCTTGGACGATTCCTGCGATTGCTGATACTGCATGCGCCGGATTTTGGCGCGCACTTCCGGCGAGCCTTCTGTCTGGCGCGATTCATCCTTCACTTCCTTGATTGTCATACGAAGTGACTGGATATGGGTATGCCGCTGCCACGCAAAATCGATCACCGCGATAATAAATAGCCCGACAAGCAACCCGCCGATCAGATAGGGGACCGCTGCACTGGCGCGTTGAATTGCCAGACCGAGCGAGCTTGCCGAGATCTGGATCAGTTCCGGCAGCTGCATGTAAATGATGATCCCGCCAATACCAAAAAGCAGCGCCACCTTCAGGATCGACTTGGCCAGCTCCACCAGCCCCTTGACCGAGAAGATACGCTTCAGACCAGCCAGCGGGTCGATGCGGTTACCTTTGAAATGCAGCGCCTGCGTTGAAAAATTCAGGCCACCAACCCCGACCTGTGTCAATAGCGTCACAATCATCAGCGGAATGCCGACAATCAAGGTGACAAGAATGACAAGCCAGAAGGCATACCGCACTTTGACAAGGCCCAGCGTATCCAGATTCAGCGCGGAATCGATAACAAACAGGCCACCCCAGGCCGAAAGGCCTGTCTGCATAAACGGGCCCAGCGCCATAAACAGGACAAGCCCCATGGCCAGCGAGGTGAAAACCATTACTTCCTTGGAGGTCAGAACCCGTCCTTCCTCGGCGGCTTTGTCGAGCCGCCTTTGGGTGGGTTCTTCGGTTTTTTCCTGACCGTCCTGGTTTTCCTCAGCCATAGGCGAGTCCTCCGATCAGCGTTTGCATCGCGGTAAGGGCACTTTCTATCAGGCTTTCAGCACTTGCCCCGATCGCCGCCGCCGAGAAAAACAGCACAATGAACACGGCCAGAAGCGAAATCGGAAAGCCGAATGAGAACAGGTTCAGCTGCGGGGCCGACCGTGTGATGATGCCGATTGTCATATTGATCAACAGCAGCACCATGGCGATCGGCAACATGATGATGGTGGCCGCCAGAAACATTGATCCTGCAGCCGCAATGCCGGCTTCGATAAGCATACCGGGGGCAATGGGGGCGCCAATCGGCAGGATACGATAGGATTCCATGATCGTACCAATGGCCAGCAGATGCCCGTCGACAGACAGAAAAACCACCAGCAGAAACAGATACAGAATCTGGCTGACAACAGGTGTCTGGCCACCTGTTGACGGATCTACCTGCGCGGCATAGCCAAGACCCGCCGTCGAGGCGATCTTTTCACCAGCCAGAAGGATGGCAGCAAACCAGATGGTCAATGTCAGGCCGGCCGCCAGCCCGATGGCCACTTCGGTGAACATGATCATGACGCCAACCGAGGATGTCAGCATATCAACATCGATTGCCGGCATCTGCGCGGCAACGGTCGCACCAATGGCAAATCCCATGATGATGCGAACCTGCAGGGGCAGCCAACGGGCGCCAAAAATGGGAGCTGACAGCAAAAAGGCACCAATGCGCAGGCTGGCAACCATATATTGCAGAAGCAGTTGAGTCAGGAACTGCAAATCAGTTCCCGGCATCTTCATCAGCTCTGTTGTGGCCAGCCCCAGCATGAACCTGCTCAGCTTATCTGTGAGATTTGGTCAAAGATGAACATGAAATAATCCGACAGCTGCGCCAGCATGAAGCTTGAAAGCAGGCCAAAGGTGAGGATTACCACGACAAGCTTGGGCACAAAGCTCAACGTCATCTCATTGATCGAGGTCGCCGCCTGAATGATACCGATCAGCAAACCAATCGCCAGCGCAACCGCCAGCAATGGTCCGGCAGCCAGAATAATCTGCCAGAAGGCAATTCTCAGGAATTCCACATTTGAATCAAAATCCATCTTGCTGTCCTTGGCGTTATCTAAAAGGGGCGTTGTCTAAATGGGGCGTTGTCTAAAAAACGCTGCGAATAGGTGTGGTCCCGTGGCGTGCACTAGCCGGACGAATAGGTTGCAACAAGTGACCCGACAGTCATCGCCCATCCATCTACAAGGACGAAGAGCAGCAGCTTGAAAGGCAGCGCCACCAGCATCGGGCTCAGCATCATCATGCCAAGTGACATCAGGATCGACGCGATCACCATGTCGATCACAAGAAAGGGCAGGAACAGCAGAAAGCCGATCTGAAAGGCCGTCTTCAGCTCAGAGGTGATGAAGGCCGGCAAAAGAACATTCAGCGGCACATCCTCTGGCGTTGCATAGGGCTTGTCTCCCACCATCTCGGCAAACATCACCAGATCATTGACGCGGGTATTCTGCACCAGAAACCGCTTCATGATATCGACGCCTTCGACAATGGCGATCTCGGCTGGCTTTTGCCCGTCAAGATAGGGTGAAATCACCTCGGTATTCAGCATGGTGAAGGTCGGCGCCATGATGAAGAGCGTCAGGAACAGCGCAATGGCCACCAGCACCTGGTTGGGTGGGGTCTGCTGTGTCCCCATCGCCTGGCGCAGAATCGACAATACGATGATGATGCGGGTAAAGGAGGTCATCCCGAGCACAAGCGACGGCAGCAAGGTCAGCGCTGTCATCAGTGCGAGGATCTGCAGAGACAGAGAATAGGTTGACCCGCCCTCGCCCTCATTGATGCTGAAAGCAGGAATGCCCGCAACCTGCGCCATCGCTGGTGAGGTCATGACGATGCCCGCCAGCAGGACAAAAAGGCCGGCCAGAAGATTTCGGGGCGTTGCGCCCATCACGGGACATATTCTTGAGCCACGGGTCATTTGCCAAACTCCACTGACGGATTGTTACGCCGTGCCGCGGCGACCGCTGCGGCAAAGGCATTGGCCGGACGTGCCGGTTTCGGCGTGGCTTTGCCAGCGTCATCAACGCTGTTTTTGGCCGCCGCCTTGTTTTTTGATTTCGCCTTTGTGGCCCCAGCCGTCTCAGCCGGCGCTGTTGCCATTTTGGCTGGCGGCTCTCCGTCAACAGCAATGAAGCTGGCCGCATGCCCTTTACCGGCATGGACCATGAATGTGCGGCCATCAACTTCGATCAGATGCAGGCGCTGATGCGGTGCCAGCGCCAGATCCTCAAGATGGGTCATCCGGCGGGCGGGGCGCAGGCGACTGGCAATACCACCGCGGTTGCGCTTTATCAGCCACATCAACGTGAACAGCAGCAGCAGGAACGCCACAATCGTGACGATCTGGTCTGGTGAAATGCTTGGCTGGACCGGCATGCCGATACTCCATTGGTTTATCCCGACCCAATAGAGGCAAACCGCGTGCCAATATAAAAAGCCGGCCATGGCATAATCCATAACCAGCTGAAATATTTGTTATTTTAAAGACAGAAAACAGGGTTGCTGTCATCAAATGCCAGGCGCCGTCAGCAATCCGCCAGACCATCGGCAGCGATGTGGCGCACGGTGGCGCCGCCTTGTCAAAATGCCGACAGGACCATGTTGTGTGATGCTAGAGCGACTCCATACGCGCGGCCGGGTCAACAATCTCGGTAAAGCGCACGCCGAACCGTTCGCCCACCATGACAACTTCTCCCTTGGCGATCATCGTCCCGTTGGCAAGAATATCCAGTGGATCACCTGCAAGCCGGTTGAGTTCGATGACCGACCCTTCATTCAGCCGCAGCAAGTCACGGATCTTGATTTCGGCCTTGCCGACCTCAACAGTCAGGGCGACATCGATATTCTCAAGAAGCCGCATATTCTCGGCACTGACCCGCTCGGCGGTTACCGCATCCATTGCCTCTTCAGCAACTTCGGTTTCTTCAGCCATGGTTCAATCCTTTCCAATTCCTGACCGGCCAGCCTGCTGGCAGCGGCCCCGTATCATCACTTGATTCGCGACGACAAATTCACAGCCGCGTTGCCGCCGACCTCACCCAGTTCACCAAGGAAGGCATCTTCATCCTCGATACGAATTTCCACACCTTCACCAATGGTCATCGGGAAGGTATCGCCGATCTGCATATTGATCAGCTTGTACATCGACACCACTGGCTGGCTGAGACGTGCTGTCACTTCCAGCGGGATGTTGAGAACAGCGCGCTCCATCTTTTCGCGCCAGGTATGATCATCCTCGGACACATCCGCCTGCAGACGCGAGCGCAGTTGCGCCGCAATCGGCTTCAATGTCTGCAAGGGGTAGATAATGTCAAAGCTGGCCGCATCCGTATCAGGAAGCTGCACCACGAACGAGCAGATAATGACAAGTTCCGCGCCATCAACAAATGACGCGAATTGCGGATTAATTTCGCGGTTCTGGTGTGTCACCGTGATCGGCATCAGATCACGCCAAGCCACCTGCAACGTGTCCCGCAGCCCGTCATTTATCAGTTCGATAATCCGCTCTTCCGTGGCGGTGAATTCCATCTTCTTGGTTTCGAGCGCCGCAATCTTGCCGCCGTAATAGCTGTTCGTGAGAACCGAGATAAAACTCGGCGTCAGGACCGTCAGCAGGTTGCCGCGCAACTCTTCAATCCGGCTGATATTGAGACTCATGAAGTTCTCAATACCGGCAGTATATTCATCAAAGGTTTTCACTTCTGGCGGGAATGAGGAAATCCGTGGCTGGATCCGCAGCATCGGCAAGAAGACCGAGCGTGCGAGCCGCGCAAACCGTTCATTGATGATACGCAGCGCGTGATAATCACCGAGAAGCGACAGGTCGTCAGAGCCAAACTGGAACGGCCGCACATCATCATTATCCATGATGGCAGACGGTGAACCAGTCTCAGAGCCTAGACCTTCGATCAGGGCATTGACTTCATCACTGCTTAATTTGCGTGTCGACGCCAATGTTCAACCTCTGTGTTCGACCTTGATTAATTTGCCCATCCCCGGAGCGATCCGGCGCACGGCCCAGCCATACCAGGCCTATTGCAGGACAAATGACGTGAAATGCACTTCCTCAATACCACCGAAATTCTCCAGCGCCTCGAGCTTGCCATTGATGGCATCCCGAATGGACCCAGCAAGCATTTCACGCCCGGAACTGCCTTTGACATCGTCTTCAGAGAAGTTGCTGATGACACCAAGAATAACCGAACGCAATGCAAGCTGGTGCGCTTCAACATTCATCATGACAGTGTCGTCATACTGTGTTGACACGCCAATACCCAGCTGCAGCATCTTGCGTGACCCGTCCAGGTTAGTCGTAAAGGTGCCGGCAAATTCATGGTAGATGGTCTCAAAGACGTCCTCTTCAGGCGTGTCTTTTGACTGCTTTTGCGGTTCGGTCGTATTATCGGCATCTGCCTCGGCGGTTTCCCGCTCGGCCAGCTTGCGCTCGATGATTTCCTCAATCTCTTCTGATGGATCGGGTTGCGCACCGCCAAAGATCAGCCAGCCGGCACCAAGGCCAACGGCAATCATGCCAAGTCCGCCGCCACCGAAAATCAGCAGCTTTTTGACAAGACCACCACCGGCCTTCTGTTCTGCTTCATTCTCAGCCATGTCCTAAATCCTCTTTCAAGACCGATAATCGCTTATGGGTTGGCGCATTCGGATTATTCCAAAACCCGCCGATTCCTCAATGCAATGCATTGTTTGTGCCAAAATACCCGTCAGGCCAAAATGCTGATAACAGCCGTTTCCTGCCCTTGTGGCCGGGCCGTTCCCTCTGGGCCGTTATCCAATGTCACATCCTTTGCATCTGTATCCTGGCGTGCATCGCGCATTTTATTAGCAAAAGATTGATCACCGCTACTATTTTTGCCATTGCCATCCTGCTGCGCATGGTTGTGATTGCCATTCTGGTTGTCTGCGCCTGCATCGGCAGTGCTGCTGGTGACTGTCTGCAAGCTGGCAAGCCGCATGCCGGCACCTTCAAGCATCTGGCTGAGATGATGGCGCGATCCGCTGAGCAGACGCGCGGCCTCATCCGTCTCGGCAGCCATGCGAATGGCCGCGCCCCCATCACGGAAATACAGATCAACATTCAATTTACCGAGATTGCCCGGCTCCAGAATGATGCGTAGTGCCTGAGTTCCGTTTTGCATGCCGGTTTCCAGCTGCCGGACAAGCATGCCGCCCCAGCCCCGCTGATCTGTATTCAGCCGATGCACCATCATCTTGCCAGCTGTGTCACGCGCAGCCGACAGGTCGCCGCCATCAGCCATTCCCTGCTGGCCGCCACCCTGGCCACCTTGGCTGTTGCCGCCGCCCGAAGAGGCGGACCCACCAGCCGCCATCTGGGCAGCGGTCGCCGACGCGGGTGTAGATGCAGATGTGCTGCCACCCTCGGCAGCTGATCTTGGCGGGGTTACATTATCGATCAGCCTTTCAATATCGGCTGGCGTCACTGCCTGCCTTGTTGTCTGCGCGGCGTCGATGGCCATCTTCCGTGCCAGCGTGCGATCTGTATCCGCAGGGGCAAGCCAATCAGTTTTCATCTTTGACTCTGATGTCATGGTCCGTGATCGCATCACGACATCATCTTCATCCGCAGATAATTCACCTGATGAGATATCCTGCACAGCCGCAAGCGCGGCAGCTGGAATTGTAGCGGCCTGACCCGATAATGACGGCGTGCCTTGCACCGGGATAGCCTGCGCCGGGATAGCCTGCGCCGGAGTGACGTGCAGCCCGCCCACCGAGCGCTGCTCAGGATTGACAGAGGTCACAAGCGGCATCGGCCCAACAAAGTGGGGGTTCGGAGCAGCCATGCTGAAACTGATTGGCATCTGCCCAGTCGCGGCCGGCATGGCAACAGGGGCCAGCTTTGGCATCGGCCCGACAAACTGGTCAGGAACAGGCACCATAGTGGCCGGTATGGCAGCGGCTGCCAGTTGCGGCATCGGCCCGACAAACTGGTCGGATTTCGCGGCGATCTGGGGCTCTGCCGGCTGGTCAGAGCCAGCTTCCGGCACCATGATCTCTGGCATCGGGCCAACAAAATCCGCATGTGCCGTCAGGACAAAGCTGTCACCGGCACGGTTGGCAGCCGCCGATGAAGCATCTGTGTCAGGGCTGGCATCACTGTCAACCGGCATAAGATTGGACCGGATTGCCGACATCAATTCTGCAAGATGCGAGACATCAGCACCATATCGCCCGCCGCGATGGCGCTTTGTCTCGCCAGCAGCATCGGCGGGAGTCACCTCTAGTTTTTCCATCAGATTTGCGGCCTTCGTGAGCAGAATGGCAGCCGCCGAGGGAATATTGGCAAGATCAGAAGGTGCAGCAGGCTGGCCGGCGATGTCGGGCGCCGACGCTGTGACGGTTCCCGCAATATCGGCCATGGCCGCAGGCGCATTCATATCTGGTGTCATTGTTCGGTTCTGCCCGTCAGCAGGGGGCAGGATCGGGCTGTCGACGAGATTGCCTGCCGCCATGAGAAGGCGTGTCAGCCGCGCCGCGCCATGGTCCTGATCGCCGCCATCACCCGGCGTCCCGCTATCGCCTGCCATATCCGCGAGCGGGGCGGTCATGATGGACATCGCCGCCGCCGTGGCGTTTTGTTTTTCCGGCATCAGGCGATTGACTGCAGGCAGATTCATTCCGGCCAATTGCGACGCGGCAACCTCCGGCCCGGATGTAACATCCGATGCACCGCCCGGTGTGTCGCCTGACGCATCCGGGCTGCGGGTCTGCTGCATCAGCGCGAAAAGACCGGCAAATAACGCCAGTGTTTCAGCATCGCCATCCTTGGGCATGTCTGCCGCCAGCTGCCCGCCACGTGAAATTGCCAGAGATGCCTTGCCGCCAACCATATCGAAATTGCCCATCTGCGCCCACCTTGCCCGTCTTCTGTGCAGCCTTTCGAGGCCGCCCGATTGGATGTTCCCTTCGGGATGACTGCAAAAAGGATGCCAGCCGCCACTAGCGGACTAACCGGGCATGACAGGTAAGCCGGATCAAACTGCGTGCAGAATGGTAATGGAGGGGAGGCTCAGCGTGTCGGCGAACGTCGGGGCGGCATTGATGCCTCACGCCGCGCCTCGCGCTCGGCGCTCTGGCGGCGATCAAATTCTGTGCTTTTCTGGACGGCCCGTTCATGCTGGTTTCGAGTCATCGCCATATCGCGTCGCTGGTCGGTGACCTCCTCGGTCAGAAAGTCAGCGCGGTTGGAGATGGTGCGCAGCTGTTCCTGGATCTGGTTGCCATACCAGCTTGCAGATCGAAGATGCTGTATCGTTGTCTCGCCAATCGGCACATTCATGCTTTCCGCCATCTCGGCAATCTGGTCACGCACGCCAGTGGTGCGGTCCAGCTCGTCCTGCAGGGTTTTCACTGCCTGCTGTTTCTTCGCAAGCGCAACCTTCTTTTTGAGAGCCAGCCTGTGAAAAACGCTCTTTCCCGATGCCATCGCCCTAGCCTCCCATCAAGGATACAAGCGCGTTGCGACTGGCGCCAAATTCCGCCTTCTCGTCTTCAAGCTGCTGGATATGCTGGATAAGCTGCGGCCACATATTGACCGCCAGATCGAGTTCAGCATCCTGGCCGGGCGCATAGCCACCCATCAGAATCAGGTCACGATTTTCCATATAGAGCGAAACCAGCCGGCGGAATTTCCGCGCTGCCTCGGCCTGTTTTGGATCCACGATGTCATTCATCACGCGGCTCACCGAGGATGGCACATCAATGGCAGGATAGACCCCCATTTGGGTCTGTTGCCGTGACAGCAGAATATGTCCGTCAAGGATGGCGCGGGCCGTATCGACAACGGGATCATTCGCATCATCACCATCTGCAAGCACAGTGTAGATGGAGGTGATGGTTCCCTTGCCTGCCGGGCCACTGCCAGTCCGTTCGATCAATCGCGGGATCAGCGACATCACGGATGGCGGATAGCCTTTGGCGGTCGGCTGCTCGCCAAGGGCCAGCCCAATTTCCCGCCGCGCATGCGCCACACGTGTCAGAGAATCCATGATCAGCAGAACATCCTTGCCCTGATCACGATAATATTCCGCGATTGCCGTTGCGCGTTCAGCACCACGAATACGCAGCAAGGGCGACCGGTCGGCCGGCACCGCCACAACGGCAGTACGTCCCTTTGAGTCACCATCCAGCACAACCTTGGCGAAATCACCGACTTCCCGCCCCCGCTCGCCAATCATGCCGACAACCACAATATCGGCAGCGGCATAGCGGCTCATCATGCCAAGAAGCACCGACTTGCCGACACCCGAACCAGCGATGATGCCGATCCGTTGCCCTTTGCCAACCGAAAGCAATGCGTTGATCGCCCGCACCCCGACATCAAGCGGGGCATCCACGGGTTTACGTGTCAGGGGATTAACCTCGCGTCCCATGAGCGGCCAGCGGTCATCAAGACGCGGCATGCTGTCCCCATCAAGCGGGTTCCCCAGCGCATCTGTGACACGGCCCAGCAAGCCATCACCAACCGGGACCATCGCCCCGTCATCAGCAAGGGTGACACGCGCGCCCACACGGATGCGTGCGCCAAACTGATAGAGTGACAGCAGGTTATTGCCATTGTTAAAGCCGATCAATTCGGCGATTGCAGGCGTATCGTCATCGGTTTCAACGGAACATAGTGACCCGATATTCGCCGGAAACCCGCCACATTCAATGACCTGGCCATCGTAACGGCTGACATGACCAAACATGGATAGGTGCCGGTCCTTTGTCAGGGACTGAATGCCCGACTGCAGATTTTCACTCAGTCGGGCCATTTTCCGCCTCATCCGAAGGGTGCGCCTGATCAGGGACGTCCTGCGACTCTTCCGCCACGCTCATCTCGCTTTTGGCGTCTTCAGCTGCGTCCCTGTCTGTTGTGTTCGCTTCGCTGCTGTTCGTCTTGATTGTGCTTGTCTCGGACGGATCTTTTTCCGGTGAGTCCATGGTGAGAATATCGTCAATGCCAATCGTGCCAAGGGTCACGGACAGATCACCACGTGCCATGTCATGATCTTCAACAAAACTGCAGTGGCGCAGTTTTTCGCGCGTTTCAACAAGCGGTTCAATTGCGGCAAGGTCAGCAGCGTTTAGCCTGATGACAGGCGTACCCGACACGGTGCGGATGGTGCCCACCAGCTTTTCGATGCGCGTTGCAAAACCATCGGGAACCGCCTCGATTACATGGCCGGCGCGCGCGCTTGCCAGTGACAGGACCACATCATTGATGCTTTTGGACAAGGCGCCATCGTCAATCTCTGCAAGCTCGGCCAGCTTTGCCGTGGCGGCTTCAAACGCCTGAATGGCACGCTCCAGATGGGCTGAAGCCTCGGCCCGACCGGCAGCACGCCCCTCATCCATCCCTTTCGCATGCCCCTCGTCAAAACCGACTTTGCGGCCTTCTTCAAGCCCTGATGCATGACCCGCATCGAAATCAACATTCGGGGCCGTGGCAGCAGATGGCGCGTCGCCAGACTGTGCTTCATCTGCCAGCGCCGCATCAGCCGATACCGCACCTGCCGATGCCGCTCCGGCCGATGTCGCTCCCGCCTGCCCTTCATCTGTTTGGGTGGTGCCAGCGGCACTGTCACCATCAGCCGGCGCCATATCTTCACCGCCAGCCGGCGGCGCAGGCGGCATATCGCCATCTGCCAACGGCCGGTCTGCATCCGTACCCGTCGCCGCCATGTCAGCAGCAGCCTCATCCGCACTCTGGTCACCATCAGCTGCCAGCGTATCGGATGATGCGTCCTGGTCAGCAGCGGCTGCCGCCGCCGCTGCATCAAAACGCATCTCTTCTTCACGGCGACGCTGTGCCGCCATTGCAATGGATACGAGTGACCGGGGTTCAAACGCCTCGATGGATTTCACCGGGACACGCTCTGTGCGGCGATAGCTGGCATCGCGTGACAGCGCCACGAGACGCTGGATTTCAGCATCATCGAGCTTGCCGGCATCAGATTCGGCAGCTGCCGCATCCAACACCTCATCCAGCCTGTCACTCATTGCGTTACCCGTCGACATCATAACCTATCCCTGTGCTGACCCGCGCCTAGACGAAGTCATCACCGCCGCGACCGGCGAGAACAATTGAACCTTCGTCAGACAGGCGGCGCGCCACATTGATGATGCGTTTCTGTGCCTCCTGTACCTCGGTCAGGCGTACCGGACCAAGGGCCTCCATTTCATCCTGAAGATTGGCGGCCGCACGTGTTGACATACAGCTGAACAGCTTTTCACGCAGCGGTTCATCAGCACCCTTCAGCGCCAGAACGAGATCCTCGGTATCGGTGCCACGCAGCAATGTCTGGAGCGACTTGTCATCAGACATGATGAGGTTGTCGAATACAAACATGCTTTCCTGAATGGCAACCATCAGGTCTTCATCATCTTCCTTCAGCGCACCCATGATGCGGGCTTCCATCGCCTGCTTTGTAAAGTTCATGATCTTGGCTGCCGCCTTGACGCCGCCAACCTGCGACGCCCGCAGCGATGTATTCGCCTTGAATTTGCGTTGCATGACATTCTCGAGTTCCCGCAGGGCATCTGGCTGAACCGTCTGCAGCGTGGCAATCCGGCCAATCACATCAGCCTGTGTTGCCTCTGGCAGCTGACCCAGAACATCGGCGCCCAGGCCATAATCCAGATAGGAAATAACCAGCGCAATGATCTGCGGGTGTTCGTCGATGATCAGCTCGGCAATCGACCGCGCATCCATCCAGTCGAGGATTTCGATCGGGCGATCTGTGCTGGACGGGGTGATCCGGCTGAGAACGGATTGTGCCTTGTCTTCGCCAAGCGCCCGCGTCATGACATTGCGGATGTAATTGCCCGCACCAAGGCCGAGGCTTGTCTGTTCCTTGATGATGGCAAGAAATTCGTCAAGGACAAGGTTGACAGTGTCCTGATCCAGGCCTTGCACCGAATACATCGCAGAACCAAGATGCTGCACTTCACGCGGCGAGAGATTCTTCAGGATTTCCGAAGCTTCTTCCTCACCAAGCAGCATCATCAGAATTGCTGACTTTTGCGTGCCGGTCAGTGTGTAATACAGAATTTCCTGTTCATCTTCATTCACTGGCTCTGCCATAACACCCTCTTTTCATCCCAATCGGCCACTTGCGGCCATATCCCAAATTAAGGTTCAGGCGGGGCAGCGTCACAAGGCGCCGCCCCCCAAGATTAGATCATGTCCATGTCTTTTTGCATCATTGTCTTGAAGACGTTGGACACACGGCCGGCTTCATCCGAAACAATCATCCTGATCACGGCAACCTTGTCGTCATAGGTGTTTGCGGTATCAAGCATTTCTGCGGATATGGCCGCCTTCTTTGGCTTCAGCTTGGCCTTGATATCCTCAAGGGATTCGCCTTCCTGGATTTCAACCGTATCGAGATCGACCTCGTCATCATGCGCGATGATGGCTTCACCCGGCCCACCCTGTGCAGATGGAACCATGATCCGGTTGATCAGCGGGCGGATCACACCAAGGACAACAACCGCCATGATAAGGATCGTCAGCGACTGGCTCATGATGGTCACTGCCCAGTCCATATCGTACCAAGGCTTTTTGATGCCTTCGAGTGCCGAGACAAATGTTGAGCTGGATACGGTAAGGCTGTCGCCACGCTCGCCATCAACACCGATGGCATCAGAGACAAGCGCCCGGATTTCATCCAGCTTTTCCTGCGGAATTTCCTGAACTTCCAGCACACCAGTTTCTGGATTGACGACTTCCATTTCCCGCACCAGTACGGCGGCCTGGATGCGCATGATCTGGTTACTTGGTCGCTGCGTGGTTGATACGGTGCGGCTCACCTCATAGTTGCGCACCTCGCTGCTCGACCGGTTGCTCAGGGCGCCAGAATCAGCGTCATTACCCTGCTGGGATTCCATTTCCGTCTGCGTTGGCGCCCGGTTCGTGGTGGCGCCGGGAACACCCCGTGCGTTCATCTCTGACGAAAACTCACTGCTGCGTTGCTCGCTGCGCAATGCATTGCCCTCTGGATCAACAACTTCTTCCGTCACCTCGCTACGCGTAAAATCCATCTCAAGATTGACCTGAGCGGTTACATTGCCTGCCCCGACGATGGGGCTGACCAGCGCAATCACGCGGTTACGATAAATATCCTCCAGCCGGATGCGATGCTCCAACTGGGCGTCTGAAAGCATGCCGGCACTATCCTGCGGCGGGCGCGACAGCAGATTGCCATATTGATCAACAACCGTGACGTCATTTTTTGCCATGAATGGCACTGAAGACGAGACAAGATGGACAATCGCATCAACCTGCTGGCGAGACAGCGAACGGCCATTTTCCATCTGCACGAACACTGATGCTGTTGGCGGTGTCGAGGCACGCGCAAAAACAGATTTTTCCGGGATCGCCAGATGCACACGCGCCGTGACAAGGCCCTGGATTTCACTGATGGACCTTGAAAGTTCAATTTCCTGGCCCTGCTTCAGCCGTGCGCTTTCAACCGATTTGCTGGATCCCATGGGAATTTCGGCCACCGCCGAATAGCCATCAGGCACCGATGTCGGCAGACCTTGCGCTGCCAATGTCATGCGTGAGCTGTGATAATCGGCAACCGGCACAATCACATCGCCCGTTGTCGGATCAAGTGTCACATCCACACCGGAATTGCGCAACGCGTCAACGACACGTGCCTTTTCTGCTTCCGGCAACGCGGCATAGAGGGTTGTCCGTTCCGGCTGCTGTGAAATCACAAAGAACGACAAGCCAATAACAGAAATGACGATCGCGCCTGCAGCAGGCAGAATCTGGCGCATGCTCTGACCACCTGTCAGGCGCTGCAGAATTGCCGTCAGGCCACTGGCTGGCCGTGCAACCGCTGTTGATGTATCAGCGCCCAAGTTTTCAGCAGCTGGGTCGATTGCTGTCGTTGCTTCAGCCATGATTCTGGTTCCTGTTCATCAAATCGGCTTGCATTGTGCGGGCTGAGGTTTGTTCCATCAGACCGGCATATTCATAATGTCTTTGTAGGCACTAAGGACCTTGTTGCGGACATTGAGGGTGAGCTGAAAGCCAAGGGACGAAACCTGTTGGCTGATCATGACCTTGCTGAGGTCATTCTCCATGCCCATTTCGTAAGCCTTTGCCAGCTCCATCGATTTCGTTTGCGCATCCGCCACATCTGCAATCGCATTTGTCATGCGCTCGGTGAAGGCGGTGTCCGGCTTTTCGGTCTGCAGCGCATGTTCAGCGCGCTTCAACACTTCAACATGTGCCGAACCGATGCTGCTTCCGATTGGTCCAATCGTGGTCATCTTATCTGCCCTCCGGTCTGTTCAGTCAGGCCCGTGCCGCGCTGGGACGGAACACGCTGGCCATGGTGGCCGGCGTACCCGCAGATGCGTGCAGAGCATTGTCTATAAGAATTTCAGTCGCCGTAATCAGCCCGTCCTGAGCCAGCACCAGAGCCCGCTGCAGAACATTTTCCAGTTCGCGCACATTGCCAGGCCAGCTATGGGCACGCAGCGCATCAATCGCGCTGTCATCAAGCCAGGGCATCTCGGTGACCGACTTTACATGACGGTGCAGCAGGAAGGTGGCAACGGGTACGATGTCATCGACCCGCTCGGCGAGCGCGACGGTATTCAACGGAAATACATTCAGCCGATAATAGAGATCTTCGCGGAACTTACCGGCACGGATTTCGTCAGGCATATTCCGGTTTGTCGTTGCGACAACGCGCACATCAACAGGTATATCGGTCTGTGACCCGATTGGCGTAACCGCCTTTTCCTGAAGGGCGCGGAGCAATTTCGCCTGAAGCGCCATGGGCATTTCAGAAATTTCATCAAGAAGAAGCGTCCCGCTGTCAGCAGCGCGGAAAATGCCCTTATTGGCGGTCGAGGCACCGGTGAAAGCACCTTTTTCGTGACCAAACAGGATCGCCTCAAGCATATTGTCCGGGATTGCCGCGCAATTTACCGCGACAAAAGGCGCATCGCTGCGTTCGGAGTGATTATGGATGAATTTTGCCAGCACTTCCTTGCCGGTGCCGGTTGGCCCATTCACAAAAACCGTAACATCCGTCGCAGCAACGCGCTGCGCCAGTCCAAAAAGATCACGGCTTGCCTGATCACCCGACGCCACAGTGACATCATCCGATAAAAGCGTTGCAATCAGCTGCAGACCATAATCATTGGCCATGGCGTCGCTGTCGCTCTCGGGTAGCGAAAGGCGGATGAGCTTGCCACCCAGCGCTTCGGTCACCTGGAAACAGCCCGCCGCTTCTTCGATAATCATCATCACACCAGCCTTTACGGCGCGGCCGCGTGCAATCGCAGCGTCCTCTCCACCCAAAGCGGTCTCGTGCGCTGCACTGCAGACATAGGTGGTCGACCGCTGGTCGCCGCCGGCATCTGCATCTGCTGCCACAACATTCAGCAGGCGCTCGCGCAACACAGCTTCAAGCCGTTCGGCGGCTGCAAAATTTTCATGTTCAAGGCGGATCATGCTCATTTGTTTTGCCTCAAGCAGAGTTTTCTCTGCCAGGACAAAGGCAAAATGCCTGCCAAACATGCCAAAAAGGCATCAAAAATTTTGTGGGGATGTATTTTTATTGTGAAAATACAATGATTTAAATATTTAAATTTTTATTAATTTGTTTATCGCAGCCCATCCTGACGCGCGGAAAGTAGCGTGGGTTCCGCCAAAAACTGTCAAAAAGCTATCGCAAAAAGCATGCCGCTCACTTCCGGCACCAAAATTTTGACATTCGCCGGTGAAGACCGTTACTGTTGCCGGAATATTGACGCCTGTTGTTTTAATGTGTGTTTTGGTTGGGTGGTTCCAGGCGATGCGTGATTCAGTTGACGACATCATAATCGGGCAGTCTGCTCCCATAAAGGAGCTGAAAAAGCTGATTACGGTTGTTGCCGAAGCGCCTACCAGCGTTCTGGTTCTTGGTGAAACCGGCACCGGCAAGGAATTGGTGGCGCGTGCAATCCACACGACATCAGGGCGAAAAGGGCGTCTTGTTTCGGTTAATTGTGCGGCCATTCCTGCCGAATTGCTGGAATCTGAACTTTTTGGCCATGAAAAAGGGGCATTCACCGGCGCGGACAAGGCGCGCGAAGGCCGGGTCGAAATGGCTGAAGGCGGCACCCTGTTCCTCGATGAAATCGGTGACATGCCATTGTCGCTGCAGACCAAGCTGTTACGTGTGCTGGAAAACCGCACCGTTCAGCGCGTTGGTGGCAATGACGAGATCGAAGTGAATTTTCGTCTTGTTTGTGCCACACACCAGAACATACAGGCACGGGTAGATGAAGGGGCATTTCGTGCTGACCTGTTCTTTCGCATCAATGTATTTCCGTTGCAGGTACCCACCCTTGCCGAGCGGCATGTCGATATCCCACTGATCGCTGATGCCATCCTTTCACAAATGGCAGGCGATGCCACCGACCGACTTCCGGTCATGGAAGATACGGCAATGGCCGAGTTATCTCGCTATCCCTGGCCTGGAAATGTGCGCGAATTGCGAAATGTGCTGGAACGCGCACTTGTGATGTTTGGCGGCCAGCCTGTTACCGCGAACGAAGTAAGAGACAATCTGCTGCGGCTGAAAGCGCCTGACCATGGAGAAGAAATGGACGCGCTGTGGGAAGCATCACAGGGATTGACCGGCGTGGATCTGGTCCAGGAAACCAATGAACCGCCCTTACCGCATCCCGCCCATTATGCCGACTGGTTCAGCTATTTTGACTCGATTGATCTGCGGCGCCACCTGCGTGATATCGAGGTGGTGTTGATTGAGGCGGCGCTGGCAAAATCCGACGGGATGGTCAGTCAGGCCGCCGAGGCGCTGAAGCTGCGCCGGACAACGCTGATTGAGAAGATGAAAAAGCTGATGATTGAGCGCCCTGCGCCGGCAGAAGATGGGCGGCAGACCAGCGACTAGTCATCTCTGGCCAGTCTAGCGGGCGCCAGACCTGGCCAGATCTTGCGCGGCCCGTCAGGGCTGATTGCGGCGTTATGGGCGTTGCGCCCGATAGCCTGAAAGACCCCGCATTTGCTGGCTGGTATTCCGCTGAGCATCGTTCATTTCCGTGGTCAGAACGGTGATAGCGCGGGCATTGTCGGCAGCGCATTTTTCCAGAGATTCAAAGAATGCCTTATCACCATCCGGCACGCTGGAAGTGGCGAATTCCTGCAGCATCCTGCGGCGGGCACCATCGATGCGCCGGGCCCTGTCGAAATCCTGCATGGCAAGCGCGGATTCAATAGATGTGTTCAACTGGGTGAATTGGTCCAGAAATTCATCCTTGGTCATCACGGTTCCCCTTTCAGCTGGTTTGTTTGTCCGTACCATCGATCTGGCTCCAGGCATCTCGGATGTCTTGCAGCGCGTCGATGGCAGCGTGGGTTCCGGTGCTGTCTTTGGTGCGCGATGCGCTCAGCAGCTGTTGCCGGGCATATTCATACAGGCGGAACAGATTTTCCGCGATGTCGCCACCCTGCTCAAAATTCAGGCTGGATTGCAGACCATAGAGAATGGTGAGCGCGCGCGAAAAATGCTGGGAGCGGACGTCACTGTCTGCCTTATCATCTTCAAATGTTGCCACAAAAAGCCGCATATGCCGCAGCAATTCCTCGAAAAGAAGCGCCACAAGGGCGTGCGGATCATCGGATTCGGCAGCAGCATTGCGATCAGCATTCTGATAAGCCTGCATCATCTTTCTGCTTGTCATTTTATCTGGCTCTCCATGAAAACCGGTCGTCGCTTGGGAACGTGCTGAATTATTGGACTTCAGACCCGTTTGTGGTATCGTTCTTGCATGTCGATCACGTCTGCAGTTACACCTCTCCCGTCCGCCGCGGCACCATTGCCGGGTGGATACGGAATCCAGTCTGCCGCTATTGGTGCAAACGCTGTGCCAAATTTGCGCCAGACCGCAAACGGGTTGCTGCCTGCGGAATCCACAAAAACCATGCATCGGCAACTGCCGCATCAGCCAGCGATGATCGCCAGCCCGCGTCTGGCGCCTTCAGCTGTCTCGGCAGAACAGGCGCTACAGTCACGTGCATTGCTGACGCCTGAATTCAAGCAGAATATGATGGCAACGCGGATCCTGCGGACATCCAACCTGCATGCCGAAACGCCGCGTTTCCGCAATCAGCTCGACATTCTCGCCTGACGGCTGGGATAAGCGGCCGCAATCTATGCGCGTTCCAGATCCGCGATCCGTGTCTGCAGTGACAGGTAAAGCTGGAACAGGTCTGCCTCTGTCACGACGCCCAGCATTTCACCTGTATCGCGGTTGACGACCGGAATGCTCTCACCAACGAACCGGCTGGCCACTTCGATCGCCTGCTGTAGCGAGGCGTCATGCTTGATCAGAATGGGCGTGGCGTCTGCGAGGCCGGCAATGCTGGTTTTGGCGGGCACCGCAATCAGGTCGTGCAGGCCAACCTTTCCCGAAAAGACCCCGTTTTCATCTATCAGATAGGCTTCGGTTGCGCCGGCAGCAGCCAGCAGATCAACAACCTCGCCGCTTTGCGTTTCCGGATGCGCCTTGGGAAAGTCGGTATCAACGATGCTGGCAACCGGGGTTTCCATCATTTCGATATGGCCACGCCCCTGCACGACATCGATACCGCGATCAAGCAACTGTCGGTCGAAGAAAGAATGACCGAACAGAAGGTTGCTGACCATGATGGCCACCACAATGCTGAGCATGGCGGCAAGGGCAAATTCATAGCTCATGGTCATTTCAAGAATGATCACAACGCCAGATACCGGCGCGCCGATGACGGCACTGGCCACCGCTGCCATGCCGCAGATGGCCAATGTGGGCACCGCACCTATGATGCCGAGAGCGGCGACGATCCGGCCACAAATGGCACCCGCGGCAGCCCCCACAAACAGCGCCGGTGAAAACACACCGCCAAACATGCCAAAACCGATACACAAGGCCGTCGCAACCAGCTTTAGCACCAGGAGAACCGCCAGAAATTCAATTTCAAAACCGCCCTCCAGCATATGCGCAAGCGGACCGGTACCAAGCCCCAGCACCTCTGGAACCGCCGTGCCTACAAGACCGGTGATAATCGCGGCAGTCACCAGTAACCGTGCTGGCGACCATCCAGATGTCGCCGCGAACCGCGCAGCATAGCGTATGGCCAGCATAAACAGCACGGCAACAATGCCAAAGACAGGCCCGGCAACCAGCGCAGAGGGCAGCATCTGCGCCATGTCAAAGCCACTGGAATCCATTGTGAAAAGCGGCGCGACATCAAACAGCCTTTCACTGAACCAGACGGCGCTGATGCTGGCTATCGCGATGGGCGCGATGGCCCGCATGGAAAAATGCCTGAGAATGGCTTCATGCGCAAAGACCAGGCCGGCGATGGGCGCATTAAAGCCGGCAGCAATGGCACCGGCGACACCGCATCCGATGAACACATCCGTGGTCAGCACACCGCCTGTCATCTGCCGCAGGAAGCTGCCCATCGTTGCTCCAAAATGCACGAGTGGCCCATATTGCCCGACCGACGCACCGCCACTCGCCGAGATGAAGGCCGCAAGCGTCGAGCCAAATCCGGCACGCACATCCAGTTCATTATCCGTGCGGTGTGCGGCGTAAATGCTGTCTGCCGGACCATGCCAGCGGGTAATCTGAAAAACGTGCCTCACAACCAGCAGCAGCGCCGCTGCCAAAAGAAGGCTGATAAGAGGGCCTAGTGAAAAAGGCAGACCGCCAATCGTAAAGGTCTGCAGCAGACTGCTTTCGCGGAATGTGGTCAGCCACTGGACCCCGATGACAAACCCGTTCGAGACCAGCGACATGACAAAACCAAAGGATATGCCGCACAAAATGCCGCCGCTCATCACCTTCAGCAGCGTAACAGCACGATCAAGATGTGATTGCATTTGCAAATTCACAGCCAAATTGGACGATCCCAAGGCACTGAATTTTCGAGGTTTATTTTGCCAATACGCTGTGCCTTGGCGCGATTATCTACCGCCCTTCCCCTTATATAATGGAATCCTAATATGAATTGCTGGCGGACGCACGATTTTTTGGCGGTCCGGCATAAATTTTGCAGCTAGCGGTCGTTAACATACTCGTTCACAAGAATGCCGGGCGGTACCGGCAGTATTTTGCAGGATCTGTAGCGTATGGCTGTCGATTATCTGAGCACGCTAAATGTGGGAAGCGGTCTGAATACCAGCGAGATCATTGATGCGCTGGTTGATGCCGAGCGCGCGCCTCAGGAAAACAAAATCAGCAAGCAGCGCGAACAACGCACGGTGCAGATTTCCAGCCTTGGCCAGGTCAAGCAGGGGTTTGAATCGCTTGATACCGGGCTGGCGCCAGCTGATGGGCTGACGGGGCTTGTTGCCAGCCGCACCGGCACAGCGCTCGATATCGAAATTGATGATGCGGCCGCCGCAAAGGCCTTTTCCCACAATCTGACCATCGACAGCATCGCTGCTGCCCACACCCTTGTCTTTGACGGGCATTCAGGAGAGACAGCCACCGTGGGCACCGGCAGTCTGACCCTGTCCTTTGGCAGCTGGGCCGATGATGGCACTTTTTCCACCAATGCTGACCGCAGCGATCTGACCGTGGAAATTACCAGTGACAATAATTCGCTGGCCGGATTACGCGATGCAATCAATGCCGCAAGCGATGATGTCAACGCCACCATTCTAAAAACGGGAAGCAGCAGCTATGCGCTGGTTGTGAAATCGCGCGAAGGGGCGGCGCATGCCATGCGGATCACCGCCAGCGAGGATGCCGGCGCAGCTGGCCTTGCCGATTTTGCCTATACCGCTGTTGATACCGATGTTGAGACAGTTGCAGCGGCAGATGCCGCGCTGAAACTTGATGGCACGACCATCAGCCGCGAGACCAACGAAATAACCGACCTGCTTGACGGGATGAAGCTGACACTGAAATCAACAACATCAACCGCGTCATTGGTCACGGCAGAATATGATACGGCAACGGCCAGCGCCGCCATGCAGCTGATCCTGGAAGGGATTAACAGCATGGGCGACATTCTCAAGCAAATGGGCCAGCGCGGCGGGAATGGTAGCGAAGAAGGACCGTTGGCGGGTGATCCGCTCATCCGCACACTAAGGCGCCAGCTTGGTAGCTTTACAACAATGGCTATTCCCGGTTTCAAAGATGAATCGGTATATCTGGCCGATTTCGGCGCCAAAACGGAACGTGACGGCACAATCACACTCGACGAAGAAGCCTTTAAAAAAGCCTACGAAGCTGATCCGGAACGTTTTGCCGCCATCACCAACAGCCAGATTGTTAGTTCCAGTGGCCTCGTTACCCCCTCCGTCATTGGCGGCCCGCCGAAGCCTGGCGTCTATAGCTTTGATATCGCTGATGATGGCAGTGCAACCATTAATGATGAAGCCATGTCCCTGTTTGGAACCACCTACAGCATTGCCACCGGTGATGCCGCCGGGCTGCGTTTGAAAAAAATCGGAGATGGCGCTGATGCCAACATCTATGTTGGCAAGAGCCTGCTTGAGTCACTGTCAGACTTTACCAAGGACGTACTGGCACTGGATGGTGACCTTGATCTGAAAATCAATCGCTATAACGAAGATCTGGCGGGTTATGAGAGCGATCTGATGGCGCTTGATAGCAGAATCGAAGCGTTACGCGCGCGGCATGTCAAACAATTCACCATGATGGAAAGTGCTGTTTCAAGCCTCAAGGAAACGGGCAAATCGCTGGACAACATGATGGAAGCCTGGAAAGCCAGCCAGCAGCGTTAAGCCATCGGCAATGTGAAGGCCTGTCCATGCAGGAATGACCGGCGTCAGAGAATATCCAGCACCGATACGGTCTGTTTCACCAGCTCATTAAATTTCGGCAGATGTTCATCTTCTTCCAGCCGCCATCCAGTTGGCGCCTTGGGGACCGTATTGGACCGCTGTGCAAATACATAAGCACGGAATCCTTTTGCGGCTTCTATCGAGCTGATCTCGGCTGTCTTTGCCGGGTCCTCAAGCGAGCCAAACATCGGTTTCATCTTGCGCGGTTTGCCGACACCTTCGAAAAAGAGCCTGAAATGGATGAAGTCCGTCAGCAATTCGACAGCCAATTCACCAGCTTCGATCTCTGCCAAAAACTGCAGCATGCTTTCAGCAGGCTCTGTTATTGACGTGACCGCAATCTCGGAATAATACGCGCTCAACCCTTCTGCATATTTCTTTGCATAGGTTTCCAGCGCGAGTTCCGCACCAAGAAATTCGGCGGCGCTCCGCGCGACGGCCATATCATAAATAAAACGTGGGCAATGCATCGCAATACTCTACTTCATATAATGCGTCGTGTTTATAGCTAAAATTCAATTACTGGCGAACAGAAAACCGCAGGTACAGAGTAAATTTATTGAATTTGGGGGAATATAAAGCCTGCAAATTCATGGAATTTCCGAAGATTTAAAAAAAAACCAAAAAAAACTAATCAAATTGTCACAGCGTCGTTACAGAGCCTGACAAGTTGGCATTCGTGCCATTACCAACTCATGGAGGTCGTAATGACTGTCATTAATACAAACACTGCGGCGCTTGGAGCCCAGTACAACTTGAAGAAGGTGCAAAGCTCCATGGATGAAGCCATGGCTGCTTTGTCATCAGGCAAGCGGATCAATTCTGCAGCTGATGATGCGGCTGGCATTGCCATTGCCACACGTATGGAAAGCCAAGTTCGTGGTCTCAATCAGGCCATGCGCAACGCGGCAGACGGCCAGTCATTGGTTGCGACAGCCGAAGGTGCAATGGATGAAATCACCAACATGCTTCAGCGCATGCGTGAACTTGCGATCCAGTCAGCCAACGACACGAACAGCGACGACGATCGCGAGGCTCTGAACCTTGAAGTTGACGCTCTGATCTCTGAGATCGACCGTGTTGTGAACACAACTTCGTTCAACAACAAAAACATCCTCGATGGTTCTGCCGATATGAACTTCCAGGTTGGAGCAAAAGCTGGCGAAACAATGAGCGTTAGCATCAGCTCACTCGGCACCAGCGCTCTTGGTTCACTGACAGGTGCGCCATCATCAAGTGCTGTTCTGACATCTACCCATAAAGGTGTAGAGTCTGAGACCACTGAGGTTAGCATTGCATTCAACGGTAATGATAACTACAGCTTCAACCTCAACCTCACTAACTCGGCAGGTGCTGTTCAGACGCTGGCCATCAGCGCTGAAATGAACAATTCATCTGCTGTCAGCATTGCTGGCGCCATTAATGAGGCAATCGCCAATAACGCAACCCTTGGCGACTATGAAGCAGCCACAAGTAGCGGTAATGTCGTAACAATCAAGAACACCTTTGGACAGGCAATTACCCTTGACTCGTTTTCGTCTGTCGGTTCAGGCACAGCTACCTACTCCACCATCAACGGTGGCGCTTCATCAAGCACAGTTGTAAATCTTGGTGGCGCTTCAGCCAACACAGGTACTGTTTTCAACACAACTGCTGCCAACACCACCTACACTGCAGGTTCTGATGCAACATCGGGCACCGCTGCTGTGTTTGTGATGACGTTTGATGAAAGTGATTTCGCCGCGACTGATGCCGGCACTTGGGCATCCGGTGACTTTGGTACTGCGACAGCAGCCGATCATCTTGAAATTGCCTTTGGTGACTTCACTACGACTATTTCATTGTCGGATGCCACTTCACCTGGTGAATTCGCTACGCTTGCAAACGTTGAACAGGATGCCTACGAGTTTTCAGTGGTGACCACTGACGATGGTGATGGCACTCTGAGCTACACCCTTAAGGCTACAGCTAATGAGGTTGGTGCTGTCGCAACTACTGACATCCCAACAATCAAAGCGGTGGCTGCAGATGGTAGCGTAAACGCTGACGGTGCATTTGCTGGCGGTAAGGCTATGGAGGTAACAAACTCTGTCACCACTCCCACAAACTTACCTGATGGTACCGCCGGTGTAGATGCAGCGGATGCAGTTGCTGAAACGGGCGGCTCAAAGCTGTATCTCGAAATGCTTGGTGCTGACACCTACACCTTCACACTTGACACGGCAGCCATCAGCTTCGCGTATGACGGCACTAGCGCCAACCGTGACGTAATTGCACAGTCAATCTCAACAACCTTGGCCACACTCACTGACACCTATTCAGTTGAGAATGCAAATGGTCGCATCGAAATCACCAACCAAAGCAATAACGCAATGGCGCTCTCTGCCTTTACGTCAGTTGGTTCTGGTAAGATCATTGCATCAACCGATGTTGCAGATGCCGGCGCTCAGGGTGTATCACAAGTTCTTGATGATGCGACTGCAGCTGTTGCGGCAAGCACAACTGCAGCTGGCACACCTACAGCAACCGAAGTAGACCTTTCGTTTACGGCAGATGACACCTACTCCTTCAAAATCTCCGACGGTGTAAGAACTGCTGTTGTTGATGCCACTGCCGTCACTGCAACGGGTACTCCTGACGCATCAGGAATGCTTGCCGCCATCAACTACGGCCTAGAGCAAGCTGGCATGGATACATCCATCACAGCAGCTCACGCCAGTGGGGTTATCACACTGACACAGGCCGCGGGCAGAGAGATCACGGTTTCTGACTTCCTGTCCAACGGTGTAGGCGCGATGCTTGCTGATGCAGGAACAGGCACAACCGGTATCTCACGCTATCTTGATGATGGCCAGGGGTCAGGTTCGGCAACTGTTTCACAGATCGACATCGAAACCAGCACTGGTGCTTCGGATGCGATTGCGATCATCGATCGGGCTCTTCAGGATGTGTCAACAGAGCGTGCACAGCTTGGTGCAGTTTCCAACCGTTTGGATCACACGATCTCAAACCTTGGCAACATCACCATCAGCACAGAAGGCGCTCAGTCACGCGTTGAGGATGCCGACTTTGCTGAAGCAACAAGCAGCCTGACCAAGTCGCAGATCCTGACACAGGCGGCGACAGCCATGCTTGCACAGGCAAATGCGTCTAAGCAGTCTGTTCTGAGCCTGCTGCAGGGCTAGTCAAATAAACAAAATAAGGAAAAGGCCTCCCTCGCGGAGGCCTTTTTCATGTCTGGACCATAGTGTCCTGCCCTATTGGCAAAGCGTGATCAACAACAGGGCCAGCCCGTATCCAACCAGTCTGCTCACTTCAATCTTCTAAGGATACTGGCAAAAACCCATGCCAATCGACGCCGTCATGGCGCAGGCATCTAGCGGATATAGTCAAACAGTGATTGCTGGCCGATTTGCACGAAGCTGCGCTGTGCAGCGTCCCGGCTTACGATCATGGTTTGCAGCTCGCTGACAAGGTTCGCAAGATCAGCATCTTCCAGACCTGACAGATTTTCATCCATCAACAGGACGCGGCGTTCCATCGTGGCCTTCTGGTAGTCGAGCTTGTTCAGTTCTGCCCCAACGCGTGTCTGGTTAATCGCAAAGTGATCGATACAGGCATTCAGTTCGGCGACGGTGTCATTATTGATGGTACCACCCTGCAATTCTCTTTCCATCGATGTCAGAACATCGAAAAAGGGTTTTGTGGTCCCGTCAATATCGACGCGCATGAAAACATCAGCGCCGTCAAGCCCAGTATTGGCTCTGAGAGAATCAGAGATTTGCACAGAATGCACCCCCCGATCACCGGCAAATGCAACCTCACCTGCCTCATTACTGACAAAAGGCTGGGTGTTGGTTCGATAGCCGGCAAACAGGTAATTACCGTTCACATCCTTGCTGTTGGCAAGGCTCATCATGCTCTCGCGGATCTGGCTGATCTCAAAGGAAATAGCACGGCGATCGACAGCGGTCAGCGTGCCATTCTTCGCCTGAATACCCAATTCATATGCCCTGGTCAGCAGATTGACAGATTCAGCCACAACATTTTCTGTCAGGGTCAACCTGGTCTGCGCCCGGTCAATATTGGTGGCAAAGCGATCGAGCATGACCTTCTGGTCACGGACAAAGGAAATATTGGCCGCCGCAACCGGATCATCCGATGCTTTCAGCACCTTTTTGCCAGTGGCAATCTTGTCCTGCATTTGCTGGATATCGGACGTTATCCGGTTGAACCGTGTAACAGCCTGTTCATTAAAAAGCCGGGTGCTGATTGGCATGAGATCCTACCCCTATAAAGTCTGAATGAGCGTATCAAAAAGTTCGCGCGCGGTTGCCAGCACACGCGCCGAAGCCTGATATGCCTGCTGTTGTTCGATCAGATTGGCGGCCTCAGTATCCATATTGACGCCTGTATAGGCTGATTCCGCCTCAAGACTGGCATCACGCAGCGCTTCGGCTGCCTGGGCGGCGATACCGCCGGACTGCACGACGGCACCCAGCTTGGCAACGGTTGTGCTAAAGACCTTCTGGAACCCGCCACTGCCCGGGCCAAAAATATCCTTTGTCTGAAGCTGTAGCAGGCCATCGATGTTTCTGTTGTCGCCAATGCCGTCACCATTATTGCCGATCAGAAACGCATCCTCATCCTGCAACGCGCCGGTAAAGGCGATATCAAATTGCAGTGCAGAGGCACGCTGTTCCGCATCAAGCGTTCTTGTGGCAAGCGACGTTCCGGTGGCGACATCAAACATCTCGACCGTGCCCGCCGCGGCATCGGTCACACGGATGTCGATATCACGCTGCACTTCAGGCGGCGCCTCGGGCAGCATGTCATATTGCATGCTGACACGGCGCGCGCCGTCATTGCTGACAAGCATGATCAGATCTTCGCCTGGCATGTTCGACAATCTGTATCGCTGCTTGGCAAGGCTTGACCCGGTGGCGGACACATCTGTCATTGCCGCCCCGTCCATGGCCACAACTTCGATGGCATCACCGGCAAGCCGCAGATCAAAGCTGCGCGCCGCAAAAGAATCATCAAGCTGCGGCAGAGATTGCGCATCAGCAATCATGCCATTTTGTGTTGCGGCTGCGCTGTCATTAACCAATATCACGACGCCGACTTCATCCTCGAGCGTTGAATCCGACGACACGCCAGACAGGAAATAGGCATCACCGGAAGTAGCAGCATCAAGTGGATGCGACTGAACAGCATCCGTGCCGCTGAAGGACAGGCTGACCCCGTCAGTGCGGTTGTTGCTGATTTCCAGACTCTCATTATTCACCACAACGGCGACATCACCGTTGCCGGCCGATGCAATCGCATCGGCTACGCGAGTAATCTCGGTATTGAAATTCTCGGTGGCGCCATCAAGGGTGAAAACTTCATCCGTACCGATCGAACCATCACCATCAGCGTCAAAGGCAAATTGATAACGCTGCTGCTGATCCGAGAAAGAAATCCCGGCAGTTGTGCCTGCTGCCACGGAAAGAGCCGTGCCGCTGTTAGTCAGGTCGGATGTCAGATATTCATCATGTGACACTGTCACATAGGATGCGACGGTCAGATCCTGCTGCACGGTCATCGAGCCGGCAGGGGCTGCGCTGCGCGTTACTAGATCAAAACCTGAAATCACCACAGGGCTGCCTGTTGCATCGCTGATGTCAAAGATCATTGATGTGCCATCGAGCGAATTAGCCGTTGTGACAGTCACTGTGCCAACACCGCTGGTGGACTGGGCCGCATTACGAATGGCGTCTGCCGCGTCGGCAATGACCCCTGCCATCGTGCCACCCGTTGCCGCGCGCATACCGGCCGCAGTGGAATCAACCCGAACAGTCTGGCCATTCACCCTGAACTGAAAGATTTTGCCTTCTTCGAGTTGCAGGGATGCAGTTGAATCTGGCGGTGTTACCAGAAGACCTCCCTGCGAAATGGCGAGCGCGCTATTTGGTAGCGTCACCACATCCGTATCGTCCGAAAGGTCATCATCGGCCGATTCATCCGGCTTGAAATAAGCTGTCCCAAACGGCACCGGTGACAATTCATCAGATTGCAAGCTGGTTGCCGCATCAAAGGCTATGCTCACACCGTCGGTTCGGTTGTTGACGATTTTAAGCTGGTCATTTACCACCTGCACGGTCACCTCATCACCGGCTGCCGCATTCATTGCAGTGGCGATTCCTTCCAACTCTTCGTCGAAATTCTTGGTTGCGGCATCAAGCGTAAAGGTTTCATCCGCTGAAAGCGTACCATCGCCATTGATATCAAGCGCGAATTGATACCGCTGAACCTCGCTGGTAAAGCCAATGGAGCCCGTTTTGTCGGGCGCAATGGCAAGCGCGGTGCCGCTATTCAGCTGGTCATCAGTCGGATATTCACCATGCTCAATCTGGGTGGTAACCGCACTGCTCATATCCTCGGAAATCAGCAATGCGCCACTGGTGCGTAGCTCTCGCGAAATAGGCTGAAAGTCACTGACGACGATAGGCTTGCCGCTGGCATCTGCCATGTCAAACATGATGGAGGCGCCGCTGACCGAATTGGCAGTTGTCACTGACGCGTGGCCTTGGCCGCTTGTCAAATCAATGGCTGCTTCAATGGCGTCGGTGGTATCAGCTATAACCCCGGCAAGTGTGCCACCCGTCGCGGCCCGGATACCCGCACTGGTTGAATCAACCTCTATCAGCTGGCCATTCACCTTAAAGCTATAAATTCTATCTTCTTCTATCTGCAGCGCTGCAAGGGCAGGTTCGGATACCGGCAGCGCCGCATGATACTGAATGCCGATCTTGCCATTCCCTGATGACATCGTTCCGTTTGGCGCAGAAATTTCGGTATCGATGCCATCCGAAACAACAATCTGCACAAGATTGCCTATAGCCGTTGCCGACACGATGCCGGTCATGTCACTGCCACCGTCGCCATCCGTTACATTGGCTGCCACAGCCGCATTGATCGCCGTTGCCACTGCCGATGCATTGCCATCGACGACCTGCAAATCATTCAAAGTAAAGGCCATGTCTGTTGTGCTGCTCAGACGGTCTTCGGCCTTTCTGTCAAAGACAAAGTCAAGATTGTAGCTGTCATCGCGGTCGAAGGTCAGCGTCACGATGTTATCGACCGAGGCGTCGCCTGTTCCCGGAATGATCGCAAATTCACCAGCAAACCTTGTCGCGACTTGCGTGTCATCGACCATCAGACCAAAGCGACGCGCAGCAGTGATGTTCTCCTCATCACCCACCTCAGCGACAATACCAATTGAAGACCGGGTCAGCGATCCGGAGCTCGACAGGATCTGAATATGGTTCGCCGCATCAAATGACGCCTGTAACCTGCCATCCTCGCCGCCGCTGATCAGCGGTTCACCATCTACCATCTTCAGTGTGTATTCCTGGCCTTCAAAGCTGAGGCGCAGCTGATCTTCGGTCTGGATGTTGGCTGGCGATGTTCCGATCAGCGATGCCGCCGGGGCATTGTTCCGCAGCCCTTCAATCATCGCCTTGGCTACTGTGGGGCCATCTGGGCTGTCAATATCGGCGGCCGTCAGGCTGGCAGAGATATCACCGACATACATGCGATAATCAACAGTTCTGGCAGATGCAGACTGACCGGTAACAGATGCCTCGTTCGTATCAATACCTTCAAGCGCACTGAACCGGATGGTGGTTAGCGCATCACCTTCGTCAACGTCGAACAAAACATCACTATGATAGCTGGCCTCTACTGACATTCCGAGATAGCCATCGTCACCTGATTTATTCAGATAGTCCGACTTATAGACAGCGCCATCGATAAAGCCGTTATCTGCCGTCATCAGCGCCTGCAGCGCATCCCGGCCCTCATCGCTCTGCGTTGTACCAGCCACATGCCGGCCTTCGCGGGTGAAGATCTGAATGTCAGATGCCTCGGCAACACGCGCCGACACAGCCCCATCCGAAATCCGCCCATTTTTCAGCGCCATCCGTGCAGCGGCAATGTTGTTCTCGGTCAGGCTGAGGGTCAGATTGCCAGCATTGCCAGACATGAAGCCGCCAAGCTCGGCCATTGTGACCGTCTCGCCACTGCCCTGAACCACACCTGTGATCGTGCCGATGTTGATCAAATCGGCAATCTGCTGAAAGTCCATCCAGCTTCCGTCAAAGCCCTTTACCGACGCGAAGTTCACATCAAAGGCCACCGTCTTTGTGCTTTCTGTGCCATCTGCGGCAATGCTGGCTATATCAATCGACATGCTGCTTATCTGGCCTAGATCATCGGGTGACAGGCTGTAACGCGCGGTGCTTTGCGATGCCAGCGAGAACATGTCAATTTCACTGGCATTCGCTGGAATAACCGCGACAGCTCCGCCGCTTAGAAATGTGGTCGCAGCCACAGCCGAGCGGTTATTGCTGAAGACAGCGTCAATTGATGGCAGCGAAGGCGCCGCAGGCGGTGTGGTCGAGCGCACATCGATCAGCGCGTTGCCACGATTGCCTGGATCGGTGGACACAAGCAATGGCGAGGCGGCCGCAAAATCATGCGGGCGCTTGATCGCCACCGAGACACCGCCAGCACTTCCTTTAACTGGATCATATATAAACTGGTCAAACCCTTTTGGCGCGCCAAGGAACCTGATTTCAACGCCGGGAAGCGTGACATTATTACGACCGCTGACGACAAGCGTGCCATCATCCGAGCGCCCATTCCAGACAGCAGCATCCTTGTCATAGGTAAAGGTGATGCGGTTTTCCTGAACCTTGGTGAAATCATTGACCTTGATCTCGGTTGAGGCATTTCCGGTGTTGGTCGGGTTCGGTTCGATGACAACATCGATGGCGCGGAACAGATCGCCCGATTTTTCACCTTCAAGGTTCAGCCCCTGCTGATGAATGGCGTTCATCTCGCGCACCAGCACAAAGGCAAGATTGTCAATTTCCGCCATCACATCAACAGCCGTGGCGTAGGCCATTTCCAGTCCATTGAGCGAACCGTTGGTCACTTGTGATGTCAGGATATTTTCGGCATTGGGGGACAATATGAAGGCCATGCGTTCATTCTGTCTTTCAACCCCGAGGGTTGTGGCCCTTTCATTTTCCACAAGGCGCGGCCCGTTCACATTTCCCCCAAGTGTGACCAGTGCCACACCTTTGTCTGTCAGATCGACATTCACCTCGACAAGTTTTGACAGCTTGTCGATCAGAGCATCGCGGGAATCAAGCAGGGCGTTATTCGGCTTTGTGCCGCTGGCCGTTGCCAGTTGCCTGTTCAGGGTGGCAATCTCTTTGGTCAGCACATTGACACCGGCGATCTGTTCATTCGCCTGAGTCGTCAGACCCTGCATATAGGTTTCGATCAGGCCGGCCGTTTCGGTGAATGTGTCGGCCATCTGCTTGGCCTGCTCCAGCGCCACCGTTCTTGCCGCCATGTCATTTGGCGTGCTGGCAATTTCCTGAAGACCGGTAAAGAAACGGCCGATGGCGGCGCCAAGATTGGCCTCGCCCGGCAGGATCAGATCTTCCAGCTGCTTGATGCTTGTGGAAAATGTCGCTGTTGATTCAGCATAGGCGGTGGAACTGCGCGCCTTGTTCAGCAGGAATTCATCAAAGGCGCGGCGGATTTCGCCCACACGAACGCCAAGGCCGGGCGTATTGCCCGTGCTGTTGATGCCTGACTGACCGGTTGCCACCTCTTCAAGGGTGGCATCGCGGCGCTTGTAGCCATCTGTATTGATATTGGCAATGTTCTGGCCCGTCACCGCCAATGCCTGGCGATAGGACTGAAGACCGGATTTGCCGATGTCAAACAGGCTCGACATTCACTTTACTTTCCCCTGCCGCCAAGCTGACGGACAAGCGCGTCGGCAATGCCAAGGTTCACCTGTGAAGACAGATGTGTGGACATTTCACGATCCAGCATGTCTTCGTATGTTTCCTTTGCAGAGCTCGCGAAAATATCTTCGGCAAGCTTTGCCTTGCGCGCCTGCTTCAGGAATTCATTCAGGAAGATGGCTTCAAACTGCTCGGCTGCCTCACGCAGCTCACTATCAGGATCAGGCGCCTTCAAGGCGCCTTGATCCGCCGCATAGCGGGCAGAATCCAGCATTGGTGACAAGTTCAGATTTATACTCATGGTAAGTCTCCTAGATCACGATGATCTCGGCGCGCAGGGCACCTGCCTCGCGCAACGCTTCAAGAATGACAACCAAGTCGGCAGGGCTCGCCCCGACGCCGTTGATGGCGTCAACGACATCTGACAGTTCCACCCCGGGATCAAAGACAAAGGCGCGCGCCGGCTCTTCCTCGATAATGATTTCGGTATCGTCCGCGACCACAGGCTGTCCGGGTGTTACCACAGTGCCCTGCGCGTTCTGCGCCACATTTGCCGTAGGGGTCACCTGCTTGTCCTCATTGATCCGCACCGTCAAGGATCCATGGGTGACAACAGATGGCGTCACCTTCACATCACCGCCGATGACAATTGTGCCGGTCCGCGAATTGACAATGACCTTTGCTGCCGGTCGTGCCGGTTCAACATTGATATTTTCCAGCAGACTGACAAAGGACACTTTTTGTGCCGGATCAATAGGCGCGCGCACCTTTATTGTCGATGCATCCAGCGGCGTGGCAACATCGGGGCCAAACACTTCATTGACCGCGTCGGCCACCCGCATGGCGGTGCTGAAATCACCCTGATGCAGGTTCAGCAAAACCGTGTCAGTTGACTGGAACGGTGTTTCAACCATCCGCTCAACAAACGCGCCGCGCGGGATACGACCAACGGTTGGCACATTGACGATCACCGAGGACCCGTCATTTCCGGTAACGCCCAAACCGCCAACAACAAGGCTGCCCTGAGCGATCGCATAGGTTTCACCATCCGCACCCAAAAGCGGAGTCATCAGCAGCATACCGCCACGCAGCGATTTGGCGCCACCGACTGTAGAAACGGTGACATCCATCCGCTGCCCGGGCTTCATGAAGGCCGGCATCTCTGCCGTTACCATCACAGCGGCAGCGTTCTTTGCCGTCAGATTGGCCGCATCGGTCACAAGGCCGAACTGCGAGACCATGGATTGCAGTGACTGCAGCGTCAGGCCGGACGATCCGTCACCTGTGCCGGCAAGACCCACCACAACACCATAGCCGACAAGCTGATTGGTCCGCACCCCGGCGATCGAGGTCAGATCTTTCAGCCGGTCCGCAGCTGCCTGCCCGCTGGCCAAGCCGAGCATGAGCAGTGTGCAAAGGATCAGTTTTGTCAGCCTGCGGTTCATGATGGTCAACTCCGTGTCGCGGGGTTTGGACGAAAGCCGTCCTGGCACACGCCGGTCTAAAGCGGGGATAATGCCCGCATGGTACGGCTGAGCCAGCCCTGGCGGCTGGAATCCGCAATTTCGCCTGCCCCTACATAGACAATTTCTGCATCAGCAATACGGTTCGAAAGCACGACATTGTTTGCGGTTATATCCTCGGGGCGGATCAGGCCTGTCAGGCGCACATATTCATCACCATTATTGAGGCGCAGTTTTTTCTGGCCGGCGATTTCCATGTTTCCGTTATCAAAGACCCTGGTCACCATCACCGTCAGAAAGCCGGTCAGCGAATTGGATTGCGCGGCATTGCCTGAACCGGCAAAACTGCGCGCCGTGCCGGCATTCAACCCGGCTGCATTCTTGTCATACCCACCTGTAAACATGTTTGGCAGGCCGGTTGGCAGGGTCACGGCAAAATTGTCATTTTTTGCCGATGCCGCTGATTGCGATTTGGTTGCGGTGAAGGTTTCAAGAAGTGAAACCGTCAGAATATCACCAACATCGCGTGCACGGATATCACTGGCAAACAAGCCGTTTGAACTGGCCTTGTAGATCCCGCCTGTCGGCACACCTTCATCGGTGGCCAGATTGGCGTGCGGATAAATGGGTTCAAAAGCGAGCGATGCCTGATTTTCCACATAGGTGGCGCAGCCACCGGCAGACAGCAGAAATGATGCGGATGCGATTACACAGAAAAGGTTTTTCATCACAACAACCCCAAAGCCGGATTACAGGTTCTGCGAGATAAAGCGCAGCATCTCGTCAACCGATGTGATCGATTTGGAGCTCACTTCATAAGCACGCTGGGTTTCGATCATTTCGACAAGCTCGGTCACGACATTAACGTTAGAGGCTTCAACTGCGCCCTGGATCAGACGACCCATGCCATCTGTCTGGGGGATGTTCACCACCGGATCACCTGAGGAATCTGTCTGCACAAAGAAGCTTTCACCGATCGGCTGCAGACCTGTTCTGTTGGTAAAGTCAGCAAGCTGCAGCTGACCAACAGCCTCAGCACCGTTGGCACCGGCAACCAGAACACTGATAATGCCGTCGCGTGAAATATTGATCTGCGACGCACCATCTGGGATCGCGATTTCGGGCTGCACGACATAGCCGCTTGATGTTGTCAGAACACCTTCAGCATTCGTCGAGAAAGCACCGTTACGGGTATAGCCAATACGCCCGTCTGGAAGCAGGACCTGAAAGAACCCGCCGCCTTCAATGGCAAGATCAAGCGAATTGTCTGTTGTAACAAGACTGCCTTGCGTCATCGTTTTCTGGGTGTTGACGATACGCGCGCCGGTACCAACCGAAAATGACGAGGTCAGATTGGCGTCAGCCGTCACCTGGTCACCGGCGACGCGGCGAACCTGATAGAGCAATGTTTCGAAATTTGCACGGTCACGCTTAAAACCGTTGGTGCTGACGTTCGCCAGATTATTGGCGATGATCTGCATACGCGTTTGTTGTGCGTTCAGGCCTGTCTTGGCAACGTGCATGGAACTGGTTGACATTTTTGCTCTCCTGCGCCGGGAAACTTTTCCTACTGGCTAGGTAGCAAGTGGCATGCCAAACAGGGGCTGGTAATAGATTTTGTGGTATTAGCCTAGCTTGGCATACGCATCAGGCTTGCGCCGGCCTCATCGATATCACCCGCCGAGGAAATCAGCTTAATGTTGATTTCATATTGCCGCTGATCCTCGATTGAATTGACCAGCTCGTCAGTGATGTTGACGTTACTGAGCTCAACATGCTGTGAAACAATGCTGACTTCATTATCTTGCTGGGGTAGTTCGCCGGATTCAGGCCGGATTTCACCATCTGGAAATTTTTTCAAGCCCATATTGGCAGCAAGTGTCAGGGCAAGCCTGCCAATGGTTTGCTTGGTGCCTGGGGCACTGCCCAGCGGCTCAATAATCACCTCACCATTATCGGTGATCCTAATCTTTCGATAGGCGGGCACTTGAATAGGTTGCAGATTGGTGTCCAACATCTGGTGTGACGACCCGTTTTCAAGCGTACCTTCAGCGGAAACACGCAGATCACCGCGACGTGTGAGCGATGGTTCGCCCGGCCCTTTCACGATGAAATAGCCCTCCCCGCGGATGGCAATATCCAAGTCATAATCAGTCTGGCTCAGTGTTCCAGGATCAGACTGAAAATAATTTTTATCATCACGAATGGCCAAGCCACGCGTCTGTAAAGTATTGAAACTCTCAAGAAATGCCGTGCCGACAGCCTTTGCGCCAAGATCCCGGCGATACCCCGGGACATTGACGTTGGCAAGGTTTTGCGACCGCACCGACCTGTTGTCATAGATATTATTGACCGTGTTGAACGCCGTATAGATCAGCTTATCCATTCCAGTCTCTCCTCTATCAGATCAGTGCGGTTGCCCGGTGCCTTACATCCGGATGTTGATGATGGTCTGGGTCAGACCAGTTGTTGTTTCAATCGCCTTGGCCGATGCCTGGAAGTTCCGCTGCGCGGTAATCAGGTTCACCAGTTCCTCGGTGATATCGACGTTTGAACGCTCCAGCGAACCCGAAAGGATGTTACCAAAGCCTTCCGAACCGGCCTCACCAACCTGCGGCGTACCGGAAACCGCTGTTTCCGTATATGTCGCGTTACCAATCTGTTTCAGACCGTTCTGGTTGTTGAAGTTCGCAACAACAATCTTTCCGAGCGGATTATTCTGACCGTTCGTATAGTTGGCACGGATCGTTCCCGAGGAGTCGATTTCAATACCGTCCAGTCTGCCAGATGTGAAACCGTCCTGTTCCACGGTCAGAACCGAGAAGGGCTGGGCAAGCTGGGTGGAGGTCGAGAAGTCAACATCCAGCGAGATCGAGAAACCCTCTTCCTGCTTTTCATAGTGAACCAGGTTTTTCGGGCTGATCAGCTTACCCGTTTTATCGAATGTCAGTTCGCCTTCATCGATATAGAGCGGATAGTAACCTTCAACCATATCTGCTGGCGGGTTAGTGACGACCTCGCCATTCGCATCAACATAGAGCGCGGCTCCATCAGAATTTGTTGCCTGCACCAGATTATAGATCTCCGGAACCGAGCCAACACCCAGCGGAACGTCATCAAGGCCCAGACGCGCAGCGCCCTTTACCTTAATGGTCGAATCCGAACCTGTAGTGCCGGTCGAGAAGGTGAAGTTGTTCGAGTCACTGCTGTAGGAAACAGTCACACCACCAATCGCCTCGCCGGTATTCGGGTCAACAATCTGGTTGATACGTGTCTCAAGCGCTTCGGCAAGCGTCGTACCAACATAGGATGTGGCCGGCACTTCGATGATGCCGCTGATACCGTTCACCGAAACGTTAAAGATGTTGTCGCCTGTCTGTGTTGACAATTTGAAGACGTTGGTGAGTGGTTCGTTCGCCGTAGCGCCGATTGCCTTGGCCGATGTGGCCTTCAGACCGGTGCCCGCCGTGAACAGAAAATCGTTCTTTGTCTTGCCAACACCAAATAGCGAGTTGTCACCGTTACCGATAATCACACCATCCACATCATAGGGCTGCTGTGTCCGCGCACCGGTGCTCGGGTTCATCGCATAACGACCAACCTGAATGTTCGATGCTTTTTGTTCCGAAGACACACCGATGGCACCATTGGCGGCAATTGCCTCGCCGGTCGTACCACTCGAGATTGAGAAGTTCTGCAGCTCTGAATTATACTCAACCTTGATGCCATACCGCTTGTCGTTCGGCTGAATTTCTTCACCTGTGGCGACAAATGGATCACCAAAAAGGACCTCACCACCACGGATTGGCACTTTCGGCGCGTTATCCGCATTGGTGAGACCAAGGTTGTTGATGCCGGTTTGATTGGCAGAACCATAGACCAGGAATGAATTGAAGTCTGACTTCGTCCCACTACCCAGAACCGTACGGTCAACGACAAAGTTCAGACGCTGGTTGACCGCGTCATAACCAACCGCAACCGCGGGATCGAGTTCATCCACCCAGTCAATCGAAGACGGTTCGAGCACGGTTGTCTCTACATCAGTCGTCGTCAGAGCAGCAAAATTTGCAGCCACATCACCTTCAACACTGGCTCTCAGCTGCTGGTTGGCACCGCCCTTGATCTTAAAATCAGTCATGTCATCACGGGAGATGTGCACATTGGCGATATCCTGATCAGCAATATTCGCAAAATTGGATGTGGCAAAAACGGTCTGGTTATTGTCCCGCCATGTCGGGCTCGCTGAACGCACAACACTGCTTGTATCATCAAGGGTGAAGGAGGCTGTTTCATAAAGCGCCTCACCCGCCGCATTTACGAAGGTAAATGAGAAGCCCTTCAAATCCACCGCGCCATCATCAAGCGCTTCTTTCAGCTTCAGCAGGGCCGCGCCATCTGCGGTGCTGCCCACAGCGCCAGTGGTAACCGTCAATATATCGGTACCGGCTGTCAGTGTCAGATCATAGACGTCCGTGGTTGCACGTGATCCGGAAGCGACCTCTTCAATCACAACTGGACGATGCAGATTCTGCAGTCCGAGAGAGCTCAGATTGGACGCAAGTGCGGCTGTGCCTTCATCGGTTGTGTTGGCGATATTCCAGGCACTTGCAACAAAGCTGCCCTTGGTCGTGTCCGCATTCGAGCCCTGCGTCTCGCGAATGATCACACGCTGGCTATAGAACCGTTCCTCGGCACCAGGATAAATCGCCTCTGAACCCTCAAAGAAAGCTTCCACATTCGGCTCATCGGTTGACGGGCTGGTAAGAATGAACAAGTCATCAAGGCTCTGAATTTCGAAATCGCTGTCCGAAACGGCCAGGCCGGATGTGCTCACATCGATGTACTGGTCACCATTATCGTCTGTGCCTTTGCCGGAGATGACAAAGCTTCTGCCGTTCAACTGGCCACTGAAGGACGATGTACCGGCAAGCGAAACGGTGCGGTTCTGTTCATAATTGTCCAGATCTGCAGTGTTGCCGGGATAAATCCGCAGGCGGTCATCCGTTGAAAAATATTTGACCTGTGTGTTGCCAGACTGCGTGCCTGTCACCTCATCCATTGCGGAATGGACACTGACAGCGGGGCGGCTGCCAGCATAGGAATAAAGCAGGAAATGCTTGTCTGCCGGAGCGTCCGTGCGCTCCAGAGTAACAACCTGCGTATATTCATAGGCCCCATCGATTTTCTCACCCCGTGTCTTTGTGAACTGGAGTTCACCAACACCAAGCGGATCATCATCATATGTCCGGCCATAGGTGTTCAGCGTGTCATTGATCCGGATCTGTGTATGTGAAAGGAACTCTTCCTTGGTGAAATCCGGTGACGTGCCTGTGATGGCAAAGTCATTGGCCGGATTTGCCGCCATCGCTTCTGTCACAAAGCTGTCTGTTCCCAGCAATTCGATCGAAATCGGGTTGGTCAGCGATGTTGTATTGCCATCTGCACCGACACGCTGGAAGTCGAGTGAAATCGTGTCATCAACATTCTGTTCAACCTGGAACTTCCGGTCATCACCATAGGCAACATTGATGGCCCGCTCGACCTCGGCTGCAAGCTGCTCGGCGTTGTACAGGCCAGGGTTGATATCGATACTGACCGGCTGGTCAGATTCATCGACATTCACCAGCAGGAAATCCTTGCCCCAGTAAATATCGCCAGAGATGTTGCCGCCCTCACGGGTGGATTTGAACATCAGCGGATCGGTCACAATCTCGACGAGCTTGTCACCCTCTTCACCGAAGTCAAAGCTACTTTGTTCACCGCTGATTGTTGCTGGCTGTGATGGCACAAGCGTTTGCAAATCATCAAGCTTGTAAAGAGGAGACCCCTTACCTTCGATGAAGTAGTTATCATCAGGAATGGTTGTTGTTTGCTGGCCGAACCGGTCCACAAAGATCTGCTTGCCGGCATCATCAACCGCGCTGACAAGGTCTGGATTGATGATTGTGTCATTGATCACAAGGCGCGTGTCATATTTGTTTGTCGGGTCATCAGCTGATGCGGCCTGGGTTTTAATGAAATAAACCGTCGCAATGGTCGGGTTACCCAAATCATCAAAGATGGTGATTGATGTTGAGTTGGTGAATGTCTCGGGATCATTCGGATCAAAGGTGTATCCATCCTGGAACTGCGCACGATCAGGCACCACGTCCGATGCCGCGTTAACGTTAACGCCAAGCTTGATGTTCGATGTCGCCTGCGGATCACCAGAAGTCACTGGCAGCTGGAGAGGAATGGCGCTGTCCAGATCTTTCGCTGTTACCGATCCGTCAGTGTTGACGGGATAGGTCAGCAGATACTGACCAGCGGAATCGACAACATAACGGTCGTTATTCACGTTCAACGAACCGTTTCGTGTGTAAACGGTCTGTGCAGAGGTCAGAGACGGCTTCAGCGCAAAGAAGCCCTGACCGGAAATCGCAAGATCAAGCGCGTTCAGCGAGGCAGCAATGTTACCCTGGGTGAACTGCTGCTTGATGCCTTTCAGGATTGTACCCGAACCAATCGATGACGAAGCGTTCTGCAACGGAGATGTGGCGAAGATATCACCAAATTCGACCCGGCTTCTTTTAAAGCCTGTGGTGCCGACGTTGGCGATATTGTTCGAGGTTGCTGAAATGTCTGCGGACGAACCATTCAGTCCGGTAAGTGCGGTATAGAATGACATTGTCTACTCTCCCTTAGCCCTTTTCAGGCTACTTGCGCTAAAATCTGTATTCGCTTTGTCTGTCTGGTGTCAGGTTCACTGACGGAATTTGGTGATGTCTGCTGCACGGACTGACCCGTAGTCACGAACATCGAGCATGACCCCGGTAGCGGGATCGCCGGTCGAGGCTGCAAGGATCTCTGCATAGACCGAAGGTGTCAGGCTCTGCATGCCCTCACCCATATCGGCAAAGGCTTCAATCCGGATGGCATCGCCGCCCTCAAGAACGCTTTGCGGAATATCCTGCCAGGCAAACCCGACCAGCCCCGCAGCCTGCGGACCCAGTTCCATCTGATGGAGGACATCACCGGCGGCATTCGAGAAAGTGAGATTCGTCAATCCTGATGCGGACGGCAGATCCAGCATGCCATGGATTTCGCCCTGTGCATCCGGCCGTGCATAATTGCCCGGGATCATCACAGAATTCCCAAGAAGATTCGCGGCTGTCGCAATTCGAAATTCGCCAAGCTGATCAGCAAGGCCTTTCAGCGTAGTGCCCATTTCGGTAATGCCGGTAACCGTCGAGAACTGCGCCATCTGCGCGATGAACTCGGCATTTTCCATCGGTGCGAACGGGTCCTGATTCTGCAGCTGAGTTGTCATCAGCTTCAGAAAATCGGACTGGCCAAGCGTATCTTTCTGCTTGGGTTTATTTTCATCCTCGCCATTGACACCAAGTCTTTTGAGAATGGTGTCAAGCTGTGCCTGGCTTGTTGGATCAATGCTGCTCATTCATCGTCTCCGTTAGGTCATTTGCCCATATTGATGGTGCGCATCATCAGAGCGCGAAGGGTGGTAACCACCTCGATATTGTTCTGATACTGGCGTTTGGCCTCCAGCATCTCGACGAACTCTTCTTCCACATTCACCGCCGCCGCATAGACAAAGCCTTCCTGGTCGGCGAGTGGGTGATTTGGCATATATACGCGTTCAGGGCGGCGGTCCGTCTGGGTGATCCCTGCCACCTCGGTGGTGGAAATGCCGGATTCCTTGACGTTTGCCGCGTATGTTGTCTCGAAGATCGGCTTCATCGCGCGATAGGCAGTCTGTTCGTCACCCGTGATGTTGCCTGCATTTGCAAGGTTACTTGCAATGGTGTTCAGACGTACAAGCTGCGCGGACATTGAACGGCCGGCGACATCAAAGATGTTCTCAATCCGTGCCATCACTCGCCCTTAATGGCAGACATCAGCCCGCCGATCTTGTTGTTGAGAAATGTCAGCGTTGTCTGATAGCGCATGACATTTTCAGAGAATTCCATCTGTTCGACATTCATCTCGACGGTGTTGCCGTCACGTGATGCCTGCACAGGCTGGCGGTACAACATCGAATTGGTTGGTGCGTGCAACCCGACACGTATGTGCCGGCCATCCGTCACATTCATCACGCCGTCACCACCCGCCTTGCGGATTTCGCCTTCAAAATTGATGTCGCGCGCCTTGAAATTAGGCGTGGCGGCATTCGCAATATTGGATGCCAGCACTTTGTTGCGCTTGGCTCGAACGCCAAGTGCGGTGGCGTGCAAATCAAGATATTCGCCAATGCCTTTCATCGTTCTGTCCTATCCAATTCCTGTTTATTTCACGTATAAACAGTGGGTTAAATTACTTTGACCGGCTATTGCGTGCGCTTTGAAATTCCTTTCAAATAAATCGCCACAAGGCCTGTCGATGGCCCACATTTTGCAATAACGATGCCAACCCAACTGGTGAGGACAAAAAAATGGCTTCTTCGACAATTCCAAACAGTGCAGGCCCGGGATCTTCAATAGAACTGTCTGAAGTGACAATCGCAGTGCGCGACAAGGTGATCGAGAAGTTTGCCAACGAACCGTTGGACAAGATGAACGAGTCGGTGAAGATGCTGTTGAACCACGAACAGGATGAGCAAAAGCGGCTCGGCGTCCTCGCAGCGCGCGTCTATATATTGCGTCAGCGGATCGCGACATTGTCGGAAAGCGACAATGAGCGCGTCATCGGCAGTGCCGCACCAAAGCCAGAGGCTGAAGCAGCCAATGCCGAATCCCAGGATGCTGGTGACGAGAATGCAAGTGAATGGACCCGCCTTCGTATCCTGGAGGATTGCGAGGTGAACGGTGTTCGTTTCCCAAAAACAGTCATTATCGATGTGAAGAGCGAGGATGCAGCGCGGCTGATCGAAAATGGCAATGCCGAACTGATTGAAGAAAAGCCAGCGGAAGCCATCGCGGATGCAGATGCAGATGCGGATGCCGGTGACGCCGCCAGCGCTACTGACAGTGCCACCGAAAGTGCAGCCGACGACGCTGGTGATGCTGACGCAGGCGACGGCATCGATGTGCCGGCCGGCCAGACAGACACAGCGGAAGCAGCCGCGCCAGCACCATCCACTGACGCAGCAGAGACGGCAGTTGAAGATGTGGCCGGCGACGCTGACGGATCAGAGGATGATCTGTCCGACCTGGCCGCTGCACTTGCCGGGCCAGAAGATAATGACACGGAAAATGAACTGTCAGACCTTGCCGCTGCCCTGACGGAGCCAGAGGCACAAGACAGTGCGGATACGGGTGATGCTGATGCGGAAACCGGCGATGAAAATGGGACGACAGTCAACGAAGCCTTTATCGAGGCACCTTCTGCGGCCGAGGTTACAGCGGCACTTGAAGCCCTTGGTGCCGGTGATACCATGGACATAACAGCGGCACCGCCGCCAGACACTGGCACATCCGCAGCTGCTGGCACTGAAGACGCCGCAGCGGATTCAAGCGAAGGCAACACTGCCGGCAATGCGTCTGGTGGCTGGTTCGAGGCACAGCAAAATGCCGAAGCTGGGTCAAAATCAGAGCCTGATGCGCCGGCAGATGGCTCTGTATCTGACGAAAATGACGATGAAACGGACTCGGATAAATAAAATGACAGAAGCGCGCAGAGCAACAGAGGCCAGCCGGGTGCAGGCACAACTCCGTCCGTTCAGACGGGGGCTGGCCCTGCTGACAATCGGGGTCGGGCTGGCGGCCTGTGATGACCTGACGCGCTTTGAACAGGAACGTTATGAATGCAACCTCAACAGGCAGGGCTTGCTTGAAATCGACATGCGGTCAACAAAGACCGGCGATGAGGTGACGGTGACATTCAGCGATGAAACCGTTGCGGCTGTCATCATGGAAAGCAGCGACAGTACCTTTACCCTGGCCAAGGACAATTTGATCATGCGGATTGATCGCGAATCCGGCACCATTCGCATGACGCGCGGTACGCGCTTCGTCAATATCGCCTGCACACGCACCGTATTCCGCATGTGACAACCCCTTCTCGGCACAGGCTGGTCTTTGGCAGATCGGTGGACTGACGACAGCCAGGATATATGGGATTATTTCTTGCCGTGGAATGTAACAATCGCCTCGGCTTCTTCCAGCGACAGCCCGGTTGCATCAGCAACAGCCTCGCGATCAGCGCCGGCGCGGGCAAGTTCTATGGCACGGCTCATACCCACCTCGCCGCGCACATCATCTGCCAGACGTGATGAGTCACGTCGCAGCGATTCCAGAACATTGCGTTGGTCATCCAGAGCGACAAGCAGCTTGTCATTTGTTGCCGCCACATCGGAAAGGCCCTTTGACTGCAAGTCGAGCAGATGATCCTGTTCATCCAGACGTTCTTCAATGCGGGAAAGACGCGATGAAAGACGGATCCGCAACATGGCCAGTTGCAACCAGACACCAATGACAATCAGCAGCAGCAGAAACAACAACAGGGTAGCTGGTGTCAGAAGCTGGTCAGCAGCAACCATTTTATACCCCTCTTGAAACCGGTTTCAGCCCCGCGGCGGCTGTGCTTGCACACCCGGGACCAACAGCCATCAGCGCCGCTGTGTGACCGTCTTGCGTATATAATCTTCGAAATCGTCTGCCCAAACAAGCCTTGCGCGCGTTCGTGCCTCAAGATCAGCCAGTTTTTCGGACATTTTGGTAATTCTGGCGCGCATCTCCGCATCGGGTTCGATTGCGGCAAGCGCCTCGGCAATAGGTGGCCAGGACTCAGACATCACCTTTGCAATGGACTCATTCGCCTTCTGGAATGCTGGCGCATCATCCACGCACGCGCGCGCACTCTCAATCAGCGGATCGAGAGTGCTCAGCAACTCCTCAAGCTTTTCATTTACAGTCATACAGACCCAGTATGTCTTAGGACTTCATTTCCCTGTAAGCATCCATCAACGCTTCCGAAATCTGATCGACATTGATGGGGTATTCACCACGGGCAATGGCATCCTTGATCCGACGTACAGCCTCGCTGTTCATCGGTGGCGCTTCTGCCATCTGGGCAACGACCTTTGACGAAGCCGCGTCGCTGACTTTTACATTGTCAGAAGCGGCAGGTGCAGCTGTCCGGTTCACACCGGCCGGGGCCGCGCGGGTTTCGGACGAACGTACCTTCGTCAGGTCCAGCCTGTTGACTGAGTTTTTTATGGCGTCAACCATCTTTTGAGCCTCCTCAGGCAAGTAAACGACTTAAAGTCAGCTTTTTTTAGCCATCACGGCTACTTTTTTTTCACCAATAATCTTTGCCCGAATGGTCTTTCCGCTGCTGGCGTTCTCAACGTCGATCCAATCGCCAAACTGCCCATTTTCCAAGGCAAACCCTAGCATATCCACGCTGATACCACCACCCATGCTGACGATCAGTACCTCACTGTCAGAATCCACCATGAAATCCATTTCAAGCTGATGCGATTTCACCGGACGATTGGCTGTCACCGCTGATTTCACGCGGCGTCCCACCAGATCCGCGGGATTGTGAAATACCCCGATCAGACTGTTCTGCGGCAATGGCACAAGTGCCAGATCCTCGGCCAGAATGACCTCTCCACGCGCCAGACTGCGGGTTAGTACCACCACATCCACAACATCCTGCGGTGCAGGAGATGATGTCACTGACGGCCGGCCATCCAGAACAACACCGTCGATGGTCTTGAGAATATCCGGATTTGCCGCAAATTCCCTGACCGCAACCGGACGGGGCCTGGTGGTAAGATGTGTGCGGATAGCAATTGTCCAACCCACCCCGAAATCACATTTGACGGCCACTGTGGACCAACTGCCAAACATCGGTTCGATTGTCAGTTTTTCACCACAGTCCGGAAATACCCGTTCTGCCGGTATGGCCGGATTGCCGTTCAGATTCTGGGCGGCAAGGGCATCCATGATCAGTTTGTTGACCGCATCACCGCCAAGCGCCGCAGCCTGTGTCGCCCCGGCAAACCCGAACATGCCGGCACAGACCGTCACGCAGGTCGCCATGCGAAGCCGGTTATGGGCACATGTTCCGTGGCGTGACATCATCATCCCCCGATAAAATAGATCTGGTCCTTGACGGAACCACCGCCACCACCGCTTGCACCGCTGTGACCGCCTGCCTTGGAACCAAGAACAAGATCCTTCATTTCATTCAGCGACGGCAGGTGCAAAACCTTGTCGGCATAGAGGAAGTTGGGGTTGCCCCTGACAAAGGCGGATTTGTTCTTTTTCACAATCGCGATCTGCACAACGCTGAGATCAAGGCCGCTGCCGGCATAATGCTCGGTGATGACGTGCGACAGCGTTTCATTTGGTTGCACACGATGTGTGGTCGAATAGGTCGGGTCGCTGACAAAAATATTGTCGGCATTCAACCCCCCGGTTTCGCCCGCACCACCGTAAGTCGGATATTCCAGAACGACGATCGGAACCGACTGTGCCGATGCCGTATGAGGCATCATTAATCCTGCCAATACACAGGCTGTCAGCGCAAAATGCTTCATTGTGACATCTCCATGAATTCAACGGTCTGGCCGGCAAGACGGCTCAGATCGCGATTGCTGTTCAGCGGCGTCAACTGCGATGTCATGGCATTCACCTGCGTCACGCGCATGATATGCCACGGCGTATTCGTGCCCGATGCAACGGCCAGCACATTCTGCCGCATCCCGTGATAACTGCCAATTGGCACCTGCAATCCGCCATCCGCAACAGCCAGGGTGGCGGTCAGGGGCCGGCAGCGCAATGTGTCTGTCATCTCGGAAACCAGAGGTTCAACCTGATCCAGCATCTGGCGCAGCATGTCCGGACGGGTGGCGCGGGTCAGCACATCAAAGGACCGCAACACCGTCTTGTTCTGCACATGCAAAGATGCCGATCTGGAAAATGTTTCAATAAATTCATAGTCTTCACCCGAAAAGAGGTGAAGCATAATATCCATGTGAAGGATTTCCTTGCGGAACACCTCGCTGCCTCCCACTGATCCTGTCAGGACAATTTCAGGGATCATGGCGAAGTCGCCCTGGCGCACCCGGATCAGGCCTGTGGTCAACGCCTCATAATCAAAGCTGTCATTGGCGCGAGCCAGCCGTGCCGGGTCGAGCTTTGTTGTGGTGGCCAGCCGTGCATTCAATGCCGACTTGACATCGATCACATCGACCAGTGCCGCAATCACCTGCTCGGCCAAGGGGCCGGCAATGGCTGGCGTGTCAGGTGCCTGACGCATGACAGGCGCGAACACCGTCAGGTTGACGGCGCGTTCATGCAGACATGTGCCGCGGGGCAGGTCGCCAACGGCCGCGCGGATACTCACCTGATAATGCTGATCATCGATCACTTCATTGGTGATTGTATAATCAAGGATGCGGCTGGCGGGACGCACCACGAAATGGTCTTCAAGGCTGGTATCTGCGGTAATGGCAGAAAATCCATTGATCTGCGCCCCACCCTGCAATGCTGCCAGATAGAGTGCTTCCTCCAGCGCCAGCAGGCGGGCTTCCTGCTGGGCTGCATCATCAATGATAACAGCACGACCGGTTGTCTCGGTGAACTGAAATGGCGCGGCACTGGCCGAATGTGCCCCAAGGGCAAAAAAGACCAGCGAAAAGATGAGCAACAGCAGCAGCTTTACAACATCAAGCCAGCTGCGCTGATCCAGCCTTTCATAGAGTTCGAGTATCACCACACGCTCCTGTCTGGATTGGCTGCACGACGCACACCAAATGCCGTTTGGCCAATCAGCCGTATGACTGTGCCGTATTGATCAGGTAATTGATCATTTCCCGATCGATCTCGAGGACAATTTCATAGGTGTCCGATCCCGTTGGATTGATGCGCACAGTGCGGGCGCCCCGGATCGTGCCTGAAACAACGCCGCGGAATGTGTCATTCTGCACCATCAGATCGATGACTGTTGTTGACGAGTCCACCTGCAGCCCGTGGATCTGCTCGGCAAGGTCGCGCATCGCCGCCATGCGGGCAGAGCGAATAGCCATCAGACGCTTTTGTGCATCGGTGCGGCCGGGCTGTGACGAAACAACGGCATAGCCAACGGCCGTAAGGGTGGGCACCTGGTCGGCGCTTGCATTGAAAACGTCCTGAATGGCGGCCAGCTGGCCTGCCTCGCTGTCAGCAGCGACAGGTGCCTGCGCATTTGTACCAACAGTCTGGCAGGCAGATACCGCAAGAAGCGCTGCAAAGGCAGCACCAGTGACAGTGACCGATTTCAACGGCTGTAAAAATTCAAATTGTGACATGGCCCGTTACATCCTTTCGACCTGTTGTCGTCCGGTGGCACCCCGACGGGCGTCCAGCGCGGACAGATGATGTCGCGGCAAGGGATGCAGTTTCCATGCCATCTTTTGGGCCCCGCTTTGAAGCACCCGACCCGACTGACCCGTTTTTGAAGCCCAGCCTCGATTACAGCAGCTCTCGGTCAGGCTGGCATGGATTTTGCCTTATATCTCGTACCTATGGCCGCCTGCCGGCTGACCCGTGACACGATGGGCCATCACAGAACGTCATAGGTGAGATATTTAATTTAGGGAAAACAGATGTTTGCAGGGATTCATACCCATAACCACCCCGGCCTGGCCAGGGATATTGCGGGTGCTGGCATTTTGACAGTCTGCAGGTGTCAACTGTCCGACAGGAAGGTTTAGAGTCATGGAAATGACACTTCAGCGCCTTGGGCTTACCAATATCCGTTCGATAGCCAGCGGCGCGGTATTGCCAATCGGCATTCTCGCACTTGTGGCGATGATGGTGCTGCCACTTCCGGTATTCCTGCTGGATACGTTTTTTGTTTCAAACATTCTGGTGTCCCTTTTGATCCTGATGGTTGCGATGCATACGCAGCGCCCTCTGGATTTTTCAAGCTTTCCCAGCCTGTTGCTGATCGCGACAGTTCTGCGCCTTGGACTGAATGTCGCCTCAACGCGGGTTGTCCTGTCCGAAGGTCATAACGGGCCTGATGCTGCCGGTAAGGTGATCGAGGCCTTTGGCGAATTTGTCATTTCCGGCAATTACGCTGTTGGTATTTTCGTCTTTATCATCTTGATCATCATCAATCTGGTTGTCGTGACCCGCGGTGCTGGCCGTGTATCTGAAGTGTCAGCACGATTTACGCTTGATGCGATGCCCGGCAAACAGATGGCGATTGATGCCGATCTGAATGCCGGCATTCTGTCGAATGAAGAAGCCAAGGCCCGCCGGGCGGAAATTGCCGAGGAAGCGGACTTCTACGGCGCGATGGATGGTGCCTCGAAATTCGTCAAGGGCGATGCGGTTGCCTCTATCCTCATTCTTGTCATCAATATTGTAGGTGGCCTGATCATTGGTCTGACACAGCATGACCTGCCTGTCGGCATTGCCGCAGAGACATATGTGCTGCTGTCAGTTGGTGACGGCCTGGTTGCCCAGATCCCGTCCCTGCTGCTTGCCATTTCAACTGCGATCATCGTTACACGCGTATCCGCAACGCATGACATGGCAGAGAATATCGGACGGCAGGTCAGCCTGTCCCGCGCATGGATCCCGGTTGCCGCTGTGTTGATGTTGATTGGCTTTGTGCCGGGCATGCCGAACCTCATGTTCCTTGTGGCCGCATTGGTTGCTGCCGCTGCCGGTTACTGGTCATGGACGCGCGAGCGCGAAGGCGGCAATGACGAGGCCACATTGGCGGAAGAAGCTGCAGAGGAAGCAGCCTCACCCGACCAGATCGAGCTCAGCGAGATCGCAGATAACGCGCCAATTTCAATTCAGCTCGGCTATGGGCTGATCGACCTTGTCGAGGAAGATGGCAGCGGCGCGCTGACCAGCCGGGTTACCGGCATCCGCCGCCAGGTGTCGCGTGATCTTGGCTTTGTCATTCCGCCGGTACGCATTCGTGACGACCTGACCCTCGATGCCAACAGCTATCGGATCCGCATTGGTCAGACAATTGTTGGCGAGGACAAAATCTATCCGGATCGCAAGCTGGCGATCGCCGGGGACGATACGAATGTCAAAATTGAAGGCATTGAGGTGAAAGATCCGTCATTCGGTATGGATGCGATCTGGATCCCGGGCCAGAACCAGACGGAAGCCGAGACACGTGGCTATGTTGTTGTCCATCCGGAATCAGTGATGGCCACACACCTCTCGCAGGTGCTGCATAAATTTTCCAGCCAGCTGATCGGTCAGGACGATGTGCAGGGTCTTCTGGATAATCTGGCCGAGTCTGCACCGCATCTGGTGGAATCTGTGGTGCCGAAGCTGGTGCCGCTCCACAATCTTACAGGCATCCTGCGTATCCTGCTGGAGGAGCGGGTGCCAATCAGTGATCTGCGCAGCATTCTTGAAACACTGCCGGGTCTGGCGGCCCGCAATCTCAGCCCCATGGAAACAGCCGAGGCGCTGCGCCCCGGGCTTGCCCCATTGCTGATCCAGCAAATTGCGCCGCTGAACCAGCCCCTTCCGGTCATGACACTCGAATCCGACCTGGAGCATATGCTGATCACAATGGTGCGGCAGAGTGGTGAAGAAGGGCTGATCCTGGATAATTCACTTGCCGAGCAGCTGCTTGGCCGGATTTCAGAGACCACAGAGGCGCTGAGCGTACAGGGACGACAGGTCGTGCTGGTGGTGTCACCCGCCATCCGCAGACAATTCTCGCAACTGATCCGTCAACATATTGATGACCTTGCTGTGCTGGCTTTCACAGAGCTGCCGGACAGCCGGAAAATTGATGTTGTGGCAACCATTAGCGGTGATGCCGGCTGATCCGCCAGCGCCACGACATAAAGAAAAGGGAGTTCACCATGACAACCATTACTGTAAGTGCATCGGACACGGCACAGGCCATGGACAAGATTGTCGAACGGCTCGGTGAAGATGCGATGATCCTTGAAACGATCAAGCGCAATGGCCGGATCGAGATGATTGCGACCAATGATCCCGACGAGCAACCGGCACCCATGCTGCGCAAAGACAAACCCGCACTTCAACCGGTGACGGATGGTGCAACGGCCATGATGCGGGACCCAGCCCTGCCACATGACGCTGCGCCTGGCCTCAACCTCGAAATCGGCGGCACGACAAAATTCACCGATCTGTTTGATCAGCAGATGATCCGCGCCGTGCGCGATGGGCCCGCCGGTGACACCAGTGCTGCAGACCATCTTGGTCAGCGCGCCAGCGAAGCGCTCGAAAATCTCGACATGCTGGCAGAACTCAAACATATCCGCGGCATGCTGAACGGAATGATGATTACCCAGCCAGAAGGGCTGGATGTCACTCTGGGCCATGCGGCGCCGGTGCGCCTGCATCAGGCAGGTTTCTCCCCAAAGGCCATTCAGGCATTGCACCATCACATGGCAGGCATGAAGGGCGATGCTGCGATTGCTGCCTTTATGAACGCCCTTGCTGAACGCGTTGTGCATGATGATGCAGAATCTGTCTTTTCATCACGACTTGTCTGTGTGGTTGGATCCTCTGGCGCGGGCAAAACGACCCTTGCCACCAAGATTGCCGCCTATTTCAAAGAACATGGCATTTCCGAGCGCATGACCCTGGCATCGGCAACAGGGCCGGGTGTCAGCCACAATGAAGAGGTCAAATCCTATGCACGGCTTCTCAATATGCGATCCGCGCATTTCGGTATTGGCGAGCTGACGGCCGCCCTTCAGGAAACAAGCAACCGCATCATTGTCGATATCGACGCATCACCGGAAGACGCCATCGAGGCGATTGAGGCAGCAACATCCCTGCTTGGAAGCAGCAAGGTAACGGTTGTTCAGGCAATTCCGGGGGGCAGCAGCGCCACAATGATCACGCATCAATGCGGCGTTTTCCAGAAGGTCAATCCGATGATTGCCCTGACCAAATTGGATGAGTGCGAGGCGATGCCTGCCGAATTGTCAGAGCTGGCACTTGAAGGGAGCGGTGTTGGCCTGTTGACAGGCACCAAGTCAATTGTCGGCGGAATTGCAATTGCGACAATGCCGATCCTGGCGCAGTATTTAATGGAAAATGCTGATCAGTAATACGAAATTTCGGCGAGGCTGGCTGGTACAGAACCCGCCCGCAGGACGGTAAGTGGAACACTGAAATGGCAACTTCAATCGTGGTCGCAAGTGGTAAAGGCGGTGTTGGTAAAACCAGCATTTCGGTCAATCTTGGCCTGACCCTGGCACGGCAGGGTCGCCGCACCGTATTGCTCGATGCCGATTTTGGCATGGCAAATGCACATATCCTTCTTGGTGCGAACCCAAAACGGTTCATCATGGATGCCATTAAAGGCGATACGCCGCTGGCTGACACGATGTGCGACGCACCACATGGATTGAAATTTATTTCGGGTGGAAGTGGCCTATTGGAGATGTTAAATCTCGAAAAAACAACACGGTACCAGGCAATTCGGATGATTGACGAAATTCGTGATCAGACTGAAATACTGGTTGTAGACGCGCCTGCCGGTGCGTCTGACAGTTCGATCGCCTTTCTTGCGGCGGCTGATCACGTGGTTGTTGTGCTTGTGGGTGAACCAACCTCATTCCTTGATGCCTATGCGCTGATCAAAGCTGCAAACATCGAATCCGGCGTGACACAATTCAGCATTGTGGTGAATATGGCGCGTTCTGAGCGTGAAGCCCGCGCCTATTTTGATAAATTCAACGAGACAGCATCGCGTTTTCTGGATGTCAGCCTGCATTTTGCGGGCTTTCTGCCGCTTTCAGAGCGGGTACGCCGCGCTGTTGTGAATCGCCGCCCTGTCGGCATGGATTCTACACAACTGCCCGAAAACCAGGCATTTATGGGTATTTCCAAATCCGTTCTTGCCACGCCGCTGAATGATCAGGCCGGCATTCGGTTTTTCGCTGACATGGAGGCCGCGCCAGCTGGACCATGACCATGCGAAACCAGTACCTCGAACAGAAACCGGATGTTGAAGAGCTGATCACCAGCCATATGGAGCTGGTGCGCCAGATCGCCTGGCATATGCGCGGCAGAGTGCACGCCTCAACAGAGATCGAGGACCTGATCCAGATTGGTTATTACGGGCTGGTGACCGCCGCGCAGAACTATACTCTGCGCGAAGGCGCAACCTTCGCCAGCTATGCCGGCATCCGCATTCGCGGCGCCATCGTGGATCATTTGCGCAAGAATTCCAATCTCTGCCGCACGACAATCCAGATGCAGAAAAAGACCAACAGCGCTGAACGCGAGCTTCAAATGCGTCTTGGCCGTAAACCGAATTCTACGGAAATTGCAGAAGCGTTGGGGATCCCGGCAGAAGAGATGCTTGAATGGGAACAGGCCTTTCAGGCCAATGTTCACCAGTCGCTTGATAGTGTCTATGACGAATTTTCCATTTGGTTTGAGTCACCGGAAAACACGCCGGAGGACAACCTTAATGATGAGGAACTGCGCCAGCAGCTGAAAGAGGCATTGCGGGCCCTTCCGGAACGCGAGGCACTTGTCATCCAGCTCTATTACGTTGAAGAGTTGAATGTCTATGAAATCGCAGAGGTTCTGGAAGTGACAACAGGTCGGGTCTCACAGATCAAAAAATCGGCAATCACCAGATTGCGTCATCAAATCCGCGACGCCGAGCGGATGCTCGTGGCCGAATGACCCCGCCCATGTCTGACAACTGGCATCAGACCAATCAGGTTGTCATGGCCGTGCAGACCGCGGAAATCAAACAAAGTAATCTGACAGCCCCGCCAGCGCTTCACCTGTCCTGCAATCTGGTCAATATCGCACGCGGTCATTGCAACGTCGTTGTCACCGCAGACGCGGATTCAGGCACAGCACATAAAGTCATTGGAAATCTGACAATTGAGGTCAGCCGCCCGGTGATGCAGGCAGAGCTGTCTGTCCCCATGACATTGTGGGACTTGCTCGTCACGCGTCTGGCCGTGCAAACCCCGCGCCCTCTATCGCTGCAGCTGACAATCGAACAGAATCTCGCGGTCAGTATTGAAGGCGACTTGCGGATTGATGAAGAGACCAAAGTCGATATCGCCGATATCGCTTTTACCCTGCCTTTGAAATAATCTGATATTGCGCCTGGCTGTGACGCTGCTGCTGCCTGTAACGTTGCTGCTGCCTGTAACGGGCCAGCATCGGATCACCGACGACGGCGCATGCTTGCACAGCCGTGACGGCGATCACCAGCAGCAATCAGCCAATCAGCCGCTTTGTCACATCGGTAGCGGCCTGCAGCAGACGGGATGAACCGGAAAAGGCCTGCTGGGCACGCATCAGTTTTGACAGCTCATCTGTTACATCCGTGTTTGATGCTTCCAGATGGCCCTGGACCAGCTGCCCGAAATTATCCTGCACAGGCACACCAACAATGGGTGGGCCGGATTTGGCAGTATCCTTGAAATAGCCGCCGCCCGCAGGCTTCAGGCCAGCGTGATTGGCAAAGCGCGCAAGACCAAATTGGCCTGGCGTGATGTTCGAGCCATCACCATAGGTCACGCTGATCCGGCCATCATCACGGATTGCAATGGTCTCAACCAGCGTATCCTTGCCAAAGGAATCAATCTTTTTTGGCGGAATAACAATGGCCTCGAACTGCCGGTTCAGCACCTGGCGGCCATCGGTGGTGATCAGGTTCCCAGCTTTATCCAGCAGGAAGGATCCGTCACGCGTGTAGGCAATCGTGTCGTCTTTTGGGCTATAGGTCATGAACATGCCGCCACCATTGACAGCCACATCCAGCGAATTATTCGTCACCCGCATGGCCCCCTGCCCGTGATCCTGGCGGCGCGGTTCTTCATAGACCACACCAAATCCGATATTCAAACCCGGCCGTGATGTCTGTTCAGCGTAGGAATGCAGAAAATTGCCTTCACTTCTCTTGAAGCCTGTCGAATTTGCGTTCGCCAGGTTGTTACTGATGATTGAAATGTCAGTTGTCGCCATATTGATGGCGTTACGGATTGTGGCGATCATCACATTACCTCACAGGTTTGACCTGCGATGATCCTTTCAAAATTCATACCAATCTTGCAAAAGCGACGAAAAATTCCCGCGATAGCGGTCAATTCGTTGACAGGCGCGCGTTACAGGTTGCGATTCCTGCCAAAATTGGCATGATTGTGCGGATTATCGTTATCGTTAGCTAGGTTCGGGCCGGGTGCCGGCAGTGTAATATTGAAATGAGTCAGACGCCAAAAAACGCGCTTGTACCTGCCGGTTCAAAAAATCTGCCTGTGGTGCGAAAGCCAGGCAAGGTTGGCCGCTATAACCTTGTCAATGAAGGGGTGCGATTCAAGACCCGCGAGGAAGTGCGCGAGCGCCTGCCCGATATTCTGGGCAAGGCCCTGGCAATGATCTGGATCGATAAGGAATTTGCCGATGAATTTGCGCGCGACGCGCAGAAAATACTGGAAGCCGAAGGCATCATTCTTCCTGAAAATATGGCGATTGAATTCCAGAAGCCCGGCACTGACAGGCCCCGCATTGTCGTCTATGAAAAACGACCCAATTCCAATTTCCGGCTGCGCGTCCTGTATCTGCAGCTGGTGATGATGGCGGGCCGATAGGATGATTGACCTGACAAAGGCCCAGACAGGATTTCGGGCCCTTCTTTTGGCGTCAGCGATGGCTGTTGGCACCCCGTCATTTGCCGATTCTCACAGTATCGATGCTAGCGATGCCACATTCAACGAGGCGGTGAAAGCGGTAAAGGACAAGAATTTCCGGCATGCGATGACACTTTTTACATTGCAGGCGGAAAACCACCAGCATGATGCGCAATATAATCTGGCGCTGCTCCTTGAGGCTGGCAAAGGTGCGCCGCAGGATTTTGTCAGTGCGCTTGACTGGGCATGGAGCGCGCAACTTGGCGGTATCACGGATGCCGAAGAGCTGGCGGACGGTCTGGCTAACATTCTGCCCGAAGGGGCCATTGCCGCCGTTCGGGAAACGGTTGCCGCCCGGCTGCAGGCGCGGATCGATGCAGGTGACGCCGCGGCTATTCCGCAATTTGCCGCCTATCAATTGACCATGCTGGAAGAGCCAAATTACGAAACCGCCTATATCTGGTATTCCATTGCGGCAGCGCTTGGGCTGAAAGGAACGCTGGAAGCGCGGGACGATGCGCGCGAGAATGTCGAGGATGAAAGAATCATCGAACTGCAGGCTGAAGCTGGCACGATTTATGAAACGCTGAAGGTCAATCTCGATTGACGGGATAGCACAAGGCGCAAGCGCTATAACTGAGCGACTGGAGATAAAAATGGATGTGAAAGTTCACTGGATCATTGACGGCGTCGCTGAACTCGATGTCGAAACCATGGAAGAGGCAGAGCAAAAGGTAGACAGCTTGCTCCGCGAAGTTATCGCGGATAACCCCAAGCTTGTTGAACTTCTCGGTGCGCGTGCCATTCAGGGCAAGGCGTATCTTCCCGGATCAGAGGAAGACCTGAAGAATGAAACGCCCGCTGCCTAAGCCGTTCCGCCCGGCGTCGCTTGTGTGTGCATTTGTGGCAACGCTTATGGTTGCCGATGCAATGGCAGCAGGACGCACCTACAAGCCGCAGACTGAGGATGATTCGCCCAGATTCGAGCTCTGCCGGTTGAAAAAGCGTGACTATATCGATGGCGGAACGAACTGCATCTATAGCCGCCAGACCGGTGGCAAAGATGTTGTGATCAAGGTTGATGGCAAGAAAGTCCGCTGCCAGCCAAGCTTTCAATGCAAGCGTATTAACTGAATCGATCCGCCGATGACGGCATCAGCGGTTATTTTCCGCGGCAATCAATGCCGTTGAATTCGCCCAGTTCATCCAGCGTATCAACATAGACGAGGCCGGATTCGGCCAGACGCTCGCGCATCGCATAGATATCCAGCCCGACATCACCGGCAGCAAGGCGCTGACGCTTTGCTTCTTCTGCGTCGATGCGTGTTTGTGCCTTTTCCATCACGGCATCCGCCTTGTCACGCGCCACAACGACAACACCATCATCATCTGCACAGATTACGTCCCCCGGAAAGACCAGCTGTCCAGCGCAGATGACCGGCACATTCACCGCGCCAAGGGTATTCTTGACCGTTCCCATTGACGAGATGGCGCGCGACCAGACCGGGAAATCCATCTCGGCAAGGTCAGCGACATCGCGCACACCGGCGTCACTGATAAGCCCTTTGACCCCGTGCGCCTGTGCAGATGTTGCCAGCAGATCTCCAAAATAGCCGTCCGTATTTTGTGATGTTGTCGCCAGCACCAGAACATCCCCCGGTTGGCACAGTTCGATCGCCACATGCACCATCCAGTTATCGCCGGGCGCTGCCAGAATGGTGACTGCCGTCCCGCCAATCCGCGCATTTGGATAGATCGGCCTCAAGGCCGGATCCATCAGGCCGGTCCGGCCCTGTGCCTCATGCACGGTGGACGCCCCGGCGGCACCAAGGCGTGCCGCAAGCCCGGCATCTGTTCGCTTTATATTCCGAACTGCAACTGTCTTCATCAGCCTCTCCCGCCGGCAGGCGCCATGGCCTGCCTGTCAAAACGCCATTACGCCCTATTCATTCTCGAGAATGATCGCACCATAAGCGGTGGCCGACACCGGTATATGATAAAAGCGATAAGCCTCGCGCACCTTTTCGTTCAGCGCGCCACGCATCACATTCCACATGATCATCTCGATCCCCTCAGCGCCTGCCTCGCGAATGAAATCAGTATGGGTCAACCGTGTATTGGCCATCGGGTCATTGACCAGATTATCAAGGAAACGCTTATCAAATTCAGGGTTCACGACACCAGCGCGCTCACCACCAAGCTGGTGTGACAGACCGCCGGTCCCCCAGATCCCGACGGTAATATCTTCATCGAAACTTTCAATTGCACGACGGATTGCCTGTCCCAGCTTGTAACAACGAAGCGGTGTCGGCTGCGGGTACTGGATTACATTCACGCAAAGCGGAATGACCTTTGTTGGCCATGCTTTCGGCTGATCATATGCGATTGACAGCGGCACCGTCAGACCGTGATCAACGTCAAAATCAGCTGTGACTGCCATATCAAATTCATTCAGGATCAGATCCTCGACAATGTGCCATGCCAGTTCCGGATGGCCATCGACAACCGGCACCTTGCGCGGGCCCCAGCCCTCATCCGCTGGCTGGAACTGCTCGCCAACACCCATCATGAAAGTCGAATAATTATTCAAAGACATCGATGTTGCATGGTCATTGAATACGATGATGGTGACATCCGGCACATGCTCGGCATGCCAGGCGCGCAATGGCGCAAACCCTTTGAACAGGTCTACCCAGTAATCTTCATGTGTCTTGCCATTATCCATCGCTGCGCCGACACCCGGCACATGTGATGTTCCCATTCCACCGATCAGCCTAGCCATGATCTGTCTCCTTCTTGCTGCGGTTGCCGTCGATCGGCCGTCCGCCCTCAATCATCATTTCCTGGAATTCTTCAAAAGACAGCTGCGGCGATGACATCTTGCCATACATCACCTGAGGCGGCTGGCGGTCATGGCTGACAATCTTGAAGGTGTAATAGACATTGGCGCCAAGCTGCAGCAGCCGAATGTAATCACGGTCACGAACGGCCTGTCGCTGTTCTTCCGTCATCGGAAATTTAGTAAGATACGCGTTTTCATCTGCCGCGAATTCAGCGCGGCATTCAGCATCATTCAATGACATGCAGAACATGTTGAGGTGATAGCCCTTGCGATAGCTGCGGCTATCCAGAATATATGTGCCCGGCACATCATCATAGTCACGCGGTGTCGACATTCGGCCCTCCTGGATGTCTCAAAATCCTTGTCAGATTGCATCCTAGCGCATACCATAATCGGCACAAATAGATATTTTTGAGACATATCGTTCATGAAATGGAACGTTGATCATCTTCCCGCTTTTGTCGCAGTTGCCCGCCATGGGGGCATTTCGGCAGCGGCCCGTGCCCTGGGCCAGCCAAAATCGAGCCTGAGCCGTATCATCAGCCGGCTGGAAGATGATGTTGGCATACATCTGTTCCTGCGGGGGACGCGTGAATTTACCCTGACGGCGGACGGCGCGCTATTCTATCAGCATGCGGTGCGGATCTGCGAACAGGTGGATGCGGCCAGCGCCGAGTTGAGCGGACTTGGCGATACGCCGCATGGCCGTTTGGCAGTGGCCCTGCCCATGGCGTTCAGCCGCGAGGTTGTCAGCCCCTATCTGGCACGGTTTATGGCTGAATATCCTGATCTGCGTCTTGATATAACAGTGTCCAGCTTCATGCCCGATCTCGCCCGCGACCAGATCGACATGGCTGTTGTCGTCGGCAGTCTGCCTGATTCAGACTTTGTGCAGCAGGCGCTTGTGGCCGCGCCCCTCATCTGGATTGCCAACCCTGAGGTTGCCGCCAGCCTGCCATCCCGGCCCGATCCGCACCAGCTGGCCCGTCAGGTTCGCGTCACCGAGACACGCTATGCCCAGAATGCGTTACCAGTCCGCAGCGCGGGCGGTGACCGTGTGACGGCACGGCTGGATGTTGATTCCATGTTGCAGGTTAATGACCCGTTGATCGTGCGCGATATGGTGGCATCAGGCTATGGCGTTGGGTTTGCACCACATATTTATTGCCGAAACGCCATCGCTGACGGCACGCTGGTGCAGCTGGCACCGGAACTGCAGATTGAACATGAATCCCGCCTGTCCCTTTTGCATGCCGGACGCCGTCGGATGCCGCCAAAAACGCGCGCCTTCATCACATTTCTACAGGCCTGTTGCAGCGGCCATTTCAGTCAAAATGACTGAGGATTTCATCTAGGGGTTTCTTGCGTTTGGCAACTTGCGGGATCCGGGCATCGCTTGCCGGATGCCCGACGGCCAGGATCATCAGTGGTTTGTTGGAGGCTGGCCGCTTGCAGATACGGGTCAGGAACCCCATCGGATTGAGGGTGTGGGTCAGGCAGACAAGCCCGGCATTATGGATGGCAGCAATCAGGAATCCCGATGCGATGCCCACACTTTCCGGCACATAGTAATTCTTGTAGCGCGTTCCATCGTCAAAAACGCCATAGCGTTCGGCAAAGACAACGATCAGCCAGGGCGCATCTTCCAGATGTGGTTTATGCGGGCCTGTGCCAATCGGCTCCAGCGCCTTGATCCATTCATCATGCGTGCTGCTTTCATAGAATTTTTGCTCTTCGACCTCGGCCGCCTCACGGATGGCCGCTTTCATTTCGGGATTGCCGATCAGCGCGAAATGCCAAGGCTGGTGGTTGGCGCCGCTTGGCGCCAGCCCGGCCGTACGGATGCAATCCTCGAGGATCTCGCGGGGCACTGGCCGGCTGGAAAAATCACGTACCGTGTGCCGTGTCTGCATATGCGCCAGATAGGCACGCGCGGCAGCGGCGCTATCCGCATCGCTCATCTCGGCCCTGTCGGGCAGCGGTTGTGGTTCGTAATTCAGTTTTTCGCGAATGAACATGTGGTGAGCGTCCCGGCTGAATGGATGACCCTTTGTCAAAGGCAAGCAGACAGTCTGCCGTGCTTTCACAGCCCCCGCAACTTTGCTAGTCTGGCGCGGCCTTTGCTGGTCACTACCAGCTGTTTTCCGGAGTGATTTTTTTGTGATGTTCAATCCTGCTGTAGCCGCGCTGACCGCCCCTCCCGTTTCTGTTGTGCAGGATTGGCGCGCCTCATATGACGGCAGTCTGGGCCCCATGATCGATATGAGCCAGGCTGTGCCCGGCTACGAAGCGCATCCCGACATGATTGACGCCCTTGCGGCATCGGCAGGCGACCCTGACGCGGCGAAATATGGCCGGGTGGAAGGCGATGAGGGGTTGCGCGCAGCCTATGCGGCGCATTTGGGTGACATTTACGATGCGCAAATTGACGCCGAACAGACCCATATCACGTCAGGCTGCAATCAGGCTTTCGTTGCGGCCGCGCTGGCAGTTGCCGGTACCGGTGACGAAATCCTGATGACGCGCCCCTGCTATTTCAATCATGAATCCGCGCTTGGCATGCTGGGCATCGCAACGGGCTATGTTGATTGCACCCCCGAAAACGGCATGCTGCCGACCGTCGATGATGTGGCATCTGCCATCAGCCCCCGCACCCGCGCGCTGGCGATCGTATCGCCGAATAACCCCTGCGGTGCCATATATCCTGCCACTTTGCTGGATGATCTTTTCAGCCTGTGCCAGCAACGCGGCATCTGGCTGATCCTTGATGAGACATATCGCGACTTCATGCCCATGAATAGCGACCGGCCACATGATTTGCTGCACCGCGAGGGCTGGCAGGATACGTTGATACAGCTCTACAGCTTTTCAAAATCCTATTGCATGCCCGGGCATCGTCTTGGTGCGGTGACAGCTGGCGCCGCGCTGATCCAGCAACTTGCCAAGATCATCGACAATATCCAGATCTGTGCCCCGCGTGCGCCGCAGATGGCAGTAACACCCATGCTGACAGAACTGGCTGACTGGCGGCAGGAAAACCGCCAGCGCATTGCAGCGCGCGCGGATCTGTTCTGCCGCATCATGGAAGGGCTGGACGGCTGGGACCTGCTTAGCAGCGGCGCCTATTTCGGGTATGTCAGACACCCGTTTGACAGCGTTTCGTCGCATGATGTTGCCATGCGCATGGCGCGCGAGGCGGGTGTCCTGACGATACCCGGTACTTTTTTCGGTGACGGTCAGCAGGCCTGTCTGCGGTTCGCGTTCGCCAATGCCGGGCGCGATGTCATTGCCCAGCTGCCCGAAAGACTGGCTGTTCTCTGACCAGCGTCAGGTTTTCCAGCTAGGATCAATGCGATCCAGCATGCGCCAGAATGCCGGCCATTCCGGATGCCGCACCGCCGCACCGGACTGCGCATCACCACCTTCGAATTGCTGGCGTGTATGACGCATGATTTCATCGGGGATATAGCTGATCTGGGCCCCGGATGACAGCGCCCGCAGCTGGATCTCGGCGTTGCGGATAAACAGCTGGTGCCGCACAAAGGCCCAGGCCACATTCGGCCCCGCTGTCAGCAATCCGTGGTTCTTCAGCACAAGCGTATGCTTGTCTGTACCCATGGCCGCAGTCAGCTGTTCCTGCTCGCCCTCATCCAGAACGATGCCGTTAAAGCTGTGATAACCAATCCGCTCAAACAGTTGGCACCCCTCCTGCATCAGCGGCACTACCTCGACATCCAGCGCGGCGATCGACTGGCTGAACGGTTCATGCGTATGCATGACGCAATGCAGATCGTCAGGGCGGGCCTTGTGGATGGCCGCATGGATTACATAGCCGGCCCGATTCACGGGCCAGTTATCATCTGACACCTTGTTGCCGTCCAGATCGATGCAGGTCAAATTCGATGCGGTGATCTCATCATAGGTCAGCCCGAACGGATTAATCAGAAATGTATCGGTTCCCGGCACCCGCAAGGTGATGTGGTTGTAAACAACACTCGTCCAGCCATAGAAATGCGTCAGGCGATAGGCCGCAGCCAGATCAACCCGCGCATGCCATTCAGCATCGCTCATCCCCTTTGGCGTGTCGGGGTAGGAAATTTCGAGCGGTATTGGTGTATCACCCTGTGCCATTAGACCCTCACAATTTCAACAGACGCTTATCAGACGCTTTTCGGCCCTAATAGTTTGCCTCGCGCTGATGGACCAAGGCAAGCAATGTCTCGTTATAGGGCGTCGGAACACCATGAGACGCGCCGATCGCGACAACCGCGCCATTAATCGAATCAATCTCGGTCGGGCGTTTGGCCATCATGTCATGCAGCATTGACGGCACATGGTCGCGATGCTCGCGCTGCACCATTTGCAGGCGCGCCTCCATCTCGTCCCGGTCAACCATGATGCCGGCAGCGGCCGCCACATCGCAGGTTTCCATAATAGTCGCGCGCACAAGACGGGACATTTCAGGCGAGTCCAGCAACGCTCCCGGACGCAACTCATTCAGCGCACACAGGCTGTTCATCGCACAATTGAACGCCACCTTGGCCCAGATCACCGTATCGACATCCTCATTGACGATTGTCGGCACACCGGCGTCATCCAGTGCGCGCGCCAGAACAGCCGCATAAGACTGGCTTGTCGCGTCGCCAGTTGCCGCCCTGATCTGGGTCAGATGTGATCCCTGCGAAGCAACAACGCCTGGCCCCTGCAGATTGCCTGGCGCCATGGTTGTGCCGTAAATAACCCTGTCCAGCGGCACGAAATCGGCCAGGATTGCGGCATTGCCCAGCCCATTTTGCACGCTTACCAGTCGTGTCTCGGGACCAATCAATGGTGCAGATGCCGCCAGCACATCACGCGTGGCACCTGTTTTACAGAAGATGATCAAGAGGTCGGCAGGCGCTTCGCCGGCAACCGCATCAGGTGCGATGACGTGCGGACGGACGATTTTTTCACCCGAATCCAGGCGCATCAGCAGCCCGTTCGCCAAAATCGCCTCACGATGTTCCCTATTTCTGACCACGAGGGTCACATCATGCCCGGCGGCGGCCAGCGCGCCGCCAAAATACGATCCCAGCGCACCCACCCCGACAACAACAAAACGCATTCCTGAGCTCCGGCAACTTGCGAGGGCGTCATTCTTCCGCAACCGTCAGATGTCAGCAAGCGCTAAATCACCGTTGTGGTCTGGCCAGAATTCAGATCAGAGCATGGACCAATACCAAGACCATAAGCGCCATCATCCAATATCCGGCATTGATCAGGCGCACCGCGATCGGATGGCCGGCAAAGCTCTCGCCACTATATCCCAGCAGCAAAAATGATATGGCACCAAGGAGCAAAAGCAGCAGTGCAGGGACCTCTATGCTGACCCCGACAAACAGGCTGAGCAGAAACAGACCGCCGATCTGACACAGCATCGGTACGACCAGTATCCTGTTCTCCATATGCACACCCAGCCCATCTGCCCACTGGTCGCCAAAGAGCAGCGGCGAATACCAAATCCAGCCGGCGACAAAGGCCGTCACTGTGCCGGCAAAAACAGCGACCCAGCTCAAATTCTGCATCAATTCAAGCATGACAACTTATCCCTTCCCTGCCGGTTTTCCGGCAGTCTGAAAGTCTCACAAGGTGACTTCATGAATTTCCGCCACCTCGACAGACCCGTGACCCAGGATCGGGCACTTACTGGCCATCTGGACCGCCTCGTCAATATCGTCGGCAATCACGATGGTATAGCCGGATAGCGGGTTTGGGCCGCCATCATCGACCACACCGCCATCTGATACCGTTCGTGATTCACCCACCGGATTCCCCGGATCGACAATTGACGCGCTGATGCTGTCAAACCAGCCTTGCCAACTGGCAATTTCAGCCTCTGTCTCCTGCTGCGTTTCGGGCATCTTTCCGCCGTGATAAGCAAAAAGAAAATGTGGCATGTCCGTCTCCGTCATCTGCAAGCCTGTCCGCATATGCACCGCCTGCATACCGATCCCGATGACGGGTCGCGCACCAAAGGCGGGCCTGGCCGGAAGACTGACGGCATTAACACCCGTCCAAAAATGACATACGCGTGAGCATTCAAAAGAAAGTAGGCACAAAAGAATCTGCATCATCAACGCAGTGCGCAGCCTGAGCGGGCCCATGCTCTAGGCAGGAACAGGGCATCAGATAGGCGGTGCCATTTGGCAGAACGGGCGTCAGGCGCCCTTTGCGCCGGCGCGGCCATTGCGGATCCGGTTCACCAGCGGACGGATCATGGGCAGCAGGATCAGGAAGATGGCCGCGATGGTAATGGGGCCGGCAATCGGGCGGGTCAGGAACACGGTAAAGGTTTCATATTGCATCAGTGTCTGGCGCAATGTCGGTTCCGCAATCGGACCAAGCACAATGGCAAGGACAGCCGGCGCGACAGGATAATTCATCATTCGCATGAAAAACCCGCCGATACCCACAAGTACCATCAGCCAGACATCAAACATGTTCATATAGGCCGCGTAGGTACCAACGACGGATAATACAAACACCAGTGGCACCAGAATGGTGAAAGGCATGCGCAGCATCCACAAAAAGAGGGGGATGAACGCAATATTCACCAGCACAGCGACAAAGTTGGAAATGTAGAAGGAGCCGATCAGCGGCCAAACGAAGTCAGGCTGTTCGGTAAACAGAAGAGGCCCTGGCTCAAGCCCCCATATGACCATCCCGGCCAAGAGGACAGCCGTTGTGGGCGACCCCGGAATACCAAGCGTCATCATGGGTAGCATGGCCCCTGTTGATGCAGAGTTGTTGGCAGCTTCAGGCGCGGCCACCCCGTCAAGCGCGCCTTTGCCAAAATTCTTTGAATCGCGTGATGTCATTTTGGCGATCCCATAGGACATCAATGATGCAGGCGTTGCCCCTGCAGCCGGCAGCAAACCCACAAAAAAGCCGAGCGCGGAGCCGATCAGCGTGCCTCTCCATGCTTCGCGAAACCGGAGCATCGCTTCGAACATGCTCGCAAAGCTGACTTCGACCTTGGTGATAGGGGAATCCCCGCGGGCGCCATTCAGCGTCCAGAGCATTTCGGCAATACCATAAATGCCGATGGCAAGGACAAGAAAGCGGATACCGTGCGAGAAGCCTTGAATATCGAAAAACATCAGGCGCGGTTCACCTGAAATGATGTCGAAGCCGACTGCCGACAGGGCCAGGCCGAAACAAATCGAAAAAATGGTCTTTGCGACGTCATCACCACCCAGCCCGGCGAATGTGGCAAAGGCCAGCAGCATCAGCGCAAAAATTTCCGGATTGCCAAAATCAAGCGCAACGGACGCCAACAGGGGGGCGAAGGCTGTGAACAGGACATTCGAAATGGTGGCCCCGGCAAACGAGGCGAGCGCTGCGGCCATCAAGGCGATATGCGCACGTCCTTGCAATGCCAACGGCCGCCCGTCAAAGGTTGTGGCCACTGCGGTAGAGGCCCCGGGAATACCCAGCGCCACCGACGAGATTGCCCCGCCATACATGGCACCATAATAAACCGCTGCCAGAAAAATCATCGGCGATGTGGCGCCGCCGCTGATATTGTGAATAACAAAGGTAAAAGGCAGCAAGATCGCCACGCCATTGACCGACCCCAGGCCCGGCATGGCACCCACAAAAAGCCCGACAATGACCCCGACGATGGCAAGGCCAAGATTCATCGGCTGCAAGGCGATCAGGATCCCGTCGATGAGAGAAAATAGAATGTCCATATCAACGTCTACCGGTAAAAAAAGGCAGCAAGGCGTGTCGGGTCTTTACGCACGGGGCCATTAAAGAAAAATGTCATACAAAGGAATGAAAAGAGGCTCGAGATAGCCCTTGGGCAGCACAATCCGCATGGCAATGTCGAAAAAGAAAAAGCAGATCACCGGCACCGCGACCGAGATGCTGATTGTCTTGCCCCACGCATGCTTGCCAAGAAAGCGGATGTAATAGAGCAGGAAGACAAGAATCGCCCCATAGGCGCCAAGAATATGGATCAGTCCCGTGAACCCCAGCAATCCGCCGCCAACCGTGATCAGCATCTTCCAGCCATAGGCGTCGAGCAGCGGAGCGTCAGATACTGATGCGGGGGTGCGTTTCAGGGCCCAGCTGACCCCAGTCCAGACACAGCTGGCCAGCATTATGACGCCAAGCCAGAACGGCCAAAGACCACTGCCGGGGGTGCCTGATTCGTCGTAGCCGATATTCGCAAAACGGGGAACATCCGGATTCCATGCCGGCGGCTCCCCGCTCTTCCACATTAAATAGACAGAGAATATGCCAAGAATGAAGGCTGTGATTATTTCGCCTCTGCGCATCGGCTTTACTCTCTGTCTATCCTGTTTCAGTTGGTCTGTTCAGGCTTATTTGATGGCGCCTGACGCCCGCAGAATGGATTCATGGTTGTTACGCTGCAGCTTCCAATAGGCTGTCAGCTCTTCACCACTCATCAACTCACCCATCAACGACTTCTTTGCGCGATAGTCCTGCCATCCCTCGGACGCAAATACCTCGGCAAAGAGGGTCGAATAATAATCGGCTGCCTCTGTCGACATGCCAGGAGCACCAACAACCGAGCGCTGCATAAAGTAGCTGAAATCACCACCCTTTTCGCGCAGTGTCGGTACATCCGGGAACATCGGCAGGCGCTCGTCGGTGAAGGCAACCAATGGCACCATGTCACCAGACTGCCAGAAACCGATGGCTTCGGACGGGTTGTTGACTGACGAATTGATCTGCTTGCCAGCAACATCCTTGGCAACGGCCCCGCCACCCTTATACGGGATATATTTCATATCTAGACCGTAATTGGTGTTCAGGAAGTCGGTAATGATGTTGTCCTCGGAATTTGAACCGGTTCCACCCATTACCCAGCTGCGCCCCTCATTGCGGGCGACATCAAGCCATTGCTCAAAGGTGGTGATGCCTGTATCGGCATGAACCCATAGAAGGAATGTATCCTCTGCCATCCGCGCGATGGGCGCGAACTGCAGAACATCCACATCCAGGCCGGGCTGGCGCAGCGGTGTGGTGTAGAACGAGTTCAGGGTCACCATGATAGTGTGATCAGGATCATTCGCTGATTTTGCCGCGATAAGCGCCTCGGCACCTGATCCGCCGGATTTGTTCACCGGCACAAGCGGCCGGCTGGCAAGTGAATCCTTCTCAACGATCGACTGCATCAGGCGCGCCATCTTGTCGGCGCCGCCGCCTTTGCCAGCCATGATGATGAAATTGATCGGCTTGTCTGGCTGCCAGGCAAAGGCAGGGACCGACAGGCAAAGTGTTGCTGTGCCAAGGGCAGCTGCCATTGACACGATTTTCAAAAGCTTCTTCATTTGTCTCTCCTCTGGACAATAGGTTTGCTGTTGAACGCCGCGGCGTTCTGTTTGTGGCGGCAGGCTGCCGCCGGTTCAGTTGGCACACTGGAATTTGGTTTAGCGACGGCGATGGTTTTTATTGCTCGCTTCGTCACCGGGTGTCGCAGCCGGCGGGGAGACCGGCCTCGACAGCCTCAGCTTAGGCGAAAGCGCGACGCTCTCAAGAAAAAAACGGCAAAATTGCAAACTGTAAATTTTTACAATTTTGCATTTTACTAGAATACTAATGAAACCCGTTACAGCGCGACATGTTTCGTGTTAAACGGATGGCCGTTCCTGCGGCGCTGACTGTTGCCACCTGTTCATCCGCCAATGGCCAGCGCTTGCTGGTACTGCGTAATCACCACACCTTGTCTGGCGCGTGATAATTGCCAATTACCAAGGTGAAGACTTCCCTTAGAGGCACTTAGACCATGACTTTACGTTCTTTGCTTTCCGCCGGCGCTGACGACGCTATTGCCATTTCAGCACCGGGTCGGCCCGCGCTCGACTATGCCGGGCTTCGCGCCCATTGCGACCGGATCGGACGACAACTTGCCGGCCAGGGGTTGGGCCCTGATGATCGGGTCGCGATTGTGCTGCCAAACGGGCCCGAAATGGCCAGCGCGTTTCTTGCCGTTGCAAGCGTCATGTCAGCCGCCCCCCTGAACCCAGCCTATAAGCAAAGCGAATATGCGTTCTATCTTGAAGATCTTGCGCCAAAGCTGGTGATTGTCGAAAAGAACAACACAAACCCGGTCTGTGCCGCGGCAAAGGAACTTGGCATCCCGGTGGTTGAAACGCATGTGGCAGACGATGAAGCTGCCGGTCTGTTCACTCTGTTTGACAGCGAGGCGGACATCAAACCTGCCGGACCGGACAGTGAAGCGCTTGTCCTGCACACATCCGGCACGACATCGCGCCCAAAAGTTGTGCCGCTCTTGCAGCGCAATATCGCCGCCTCTGCGCGCAATATTGCGGCCAGTCTTGAATTGTCTGCGGGGGATCATTGTCTGAACATCATGCCGCTGTTCCATATTCACGGATTGATCGCGGTATTGACCACCAGCATGTCGCAAGGGGCATCGGTTTGTTGCACCGACGGATTCAATGCGCTGAAATTTCTGGATCAGGCGCGCGAGGAAGCCATCACCTGGTATTCCGGGGTGCCCACGATGCATCAGGCCATCCTGCTGCGGGCCAAGCGCCAGTCAGAAACAGCCGGGGCGCTGGGCCTTCGCTTGATCCGGTCCTCTTCCGCGTCATTGCCGCCTGCCGTCTTTGACGAATTGAATGCCGTTTTTGAATGTCCGGTCATTGAGGCCTATGGGATGACTGAGGCCGCCCATCAGATGACCTCAAATCCGCTCGCCAGCGGCAAACAGAAAGCCGGCTTTGTCGGCATTGTTACATCACCGGAAGTCTGCATCATGGATGCCGAAGGCAACCAGCTGCAGGGGGATGCCGAGGGCGAGGTATGTATTCGCGGCGATAATGTGACGCCGGGATATGAAAACAACCCGGCCGCCAATGAAAGCAGCTTTACCAACGGGTGGTTCCGCACTGGCGATCAAGGCTATCTTGATGAAGATGGCTATCTGAAGATTACCGGACGCCTGAAGGAAATCATCAATCGCGGCGGCGAAAAAATATCCCCGCTGGAAGTCGATAATGTCCTGATGGAACATCCCGATATCCAGCAGGTCGTCACCTTCGCGGTGGCTGACCGGATGCTGGGCGAGGAAATCGGTGCTGCCGTGGTCCTGCGTGACGGTGCCGAAATGGATGCTGCAGCGTTGCGCAGCTATGCCGAGACACATCTTGCCAAATTCAAAATCCCGAAACATGTCTGCTTCCTTGACGAGATACCGAAAGGCGCCACCGGCAAACTGCAGCGCATCGGCCTCGCCGCCAAGCTGGGCCTTGAAGGCTGAGCGGACAGGAGTAGATCATGACACGCATCTGTATTTTTGGCGCTGGCGCGATCGGTGGCTATCTGGCAGCCGCACTCGACAATGCGGGGGCTGCTGTCAGCCTGGTGGCGCGGGGGCCCCATCTCGCGGCCATTCTGGAGAACGGGCTGACCTTTGAAAAAGATGGCGTGACATCTACCCATCATCTGCCAGCAAGCAGTGACCCGGCAGAGCTTGGGCCGCAGGATGTCGTGTTTCTGGCGGTAAAGGCGCACGGCATTCCGGCCATTATCGACAGTCTGAAGCCGTTGCTGCATGGCGATACCATCATCGTACCCGCTGTAAACGGGCTGCCATGGTGGTATTTCCATGGCGCCGGCACGGGCACGGCGCTGGATGAACAGCCGCTTCTTGCCGTTGATCCGGATCGCCGTATCTGGGACGAGATCGGACCGCACCGGGCCATTGGCTGCGTCGTTTATCCGGCCTGCGAAATTGCCGCGCCAGGGCATGTGCGGCATCTGGATGGTGATCGGTTCAGCCTTGGCGAACCGTCGGGCGAGCGGACTGACCGCATCCGTGATTTGTCTGCCCTGATGATCGCTGGTGGATTGAAAGCGCCGGTACGGCCCCGCATTCGTGACGAGATCTGGATCAAACTATGGGGTAATTGTTCCTTTAATCCGGTCTCTGCCCTGACCGGTGCCACGCTTGACGAGATCGGCAATAACGCAGATGCACGCCAGCTGGTAACGGATATCATGACTGAAGTGCAAGCCATTGGCGAGGCGGCCGGCGCGCGTTTTGGGGTTTCAATCGATAAACGTATTGCCGGCGCAACCGCCATTGTCGGACACAAGCCGTCAACGCGCCAGGATATCGAGGCAGGACGACCGCTGGAAATCGACCCTATCCTGACCGCCGTTATCGAATTGGCTGATCGGCTGGAAATCGAAGCACCCGCATTGTCGCGTGTCACCGCGCTGCTGAAATTGCAGGCCGCCACGCTTGGGCTATACACATATCCCTGAGCGAAGCTGCGGCGCCAGAATGAAACGGAAAAACAGCAGGGAAACAAAAGGCCACAACTTTACGACCTGTCGGTTGCTGGCCTATGATCGGTCGTGAGGGGTCGCGCCGGACACGGTGCTGACAGCTTGCCGCCCCTTTTAGACACATTTCACTTAGACACAGTTCACTTAGACACATTTCACTCTGGCAGGTTTCATTCAAGCAGATTTCATTGCGGAAGGGTCACATGCGCTATCTTCACACCATGGTCCGGGTTGCGGACATCGACGCGTCACTCGATTTCTACTGTAACAAGCTCGGTCTGGTGGAAACCCACCGGATGGACCATGAGGCCGGTCGCTTTACATTGATTTTTTTGGCGGCCCCAAAAGATAAGGCACATGCTGAAGAGCATCGCGCGCCAGAGCTGGAACTAACCTATAACTGGGACCCTGAAGACTATGAGGGAGGGCGCAATTTCGGGCATCTTGCCTATAAGGTTGATGACATCTATGCCCTTTGCCAGTCGCTGATGGATGCAGGTGTGACAATTAACCGACCACCGCGCGATGGCCGCATGGCCTTTGTCCGCTCGCCCGACAATATTTCCATCGAATTGCTTCAGGAAGGCGACCCATTGCCACCTGCCGAACCCTGGGCATCCATGGAAAATACCGGCAGTTGGTAAATCAACGCCCATGCCCGATATCCATCAATTTCCCTATGGCAGCGATAATTACGGCGTGTTGCTGCATGACCCGCAGACGGGTAGCACAGCATTGGTTGATGCCGGCGATGCCGCGGCGGCGCTGGCCGCGCTTCAGGAAACGGGATGGCCGCTGTCCCAGATCTGGCTCACCCATCATCACGGGGACCATGTCGCTGGCACTGCTGCCATTGTCGAAGCCACTGGTGCCAGTGTCATAGGACCGGCGCATATCAATCATGTGACAGATCCCGTCAATGATGGTGACAGCTTTGATTTCGCCGGCACTGCGGTGACGGTCATTGCAACCCCGGGCCATACGCTGGACATGCTGAATTATCACATGGCTGCAGACAATCTGCTGTTTACCGGCGATACCTTGTTTGCCATGGGGTGTGGGCGCCTGTTCGAAGGTGACGCCGCCATGATGTGGGACAGCCTGTCACGACTGATGCAGCTGCCCGATGATACGATCATCTATTGCGGGCATGAATATACGGCTGCTAATGCCGATTTCGCACTATCTGTTGACCCCGGCAATGCGGCGCTGCAGCGCCGTGCGGCCGCAGTGCGTGATCTGCGTGCCGGCGGCCAGCCAACCATTCCCACAATGATGGCACTGGAAAAACTGACCAACCCGTTCCTGCGCGCGGCCGATCCGGCAATCCGTCAGAATCTGGGCATGATAGATGCTGGCGACGCCGCAATATTTGCCGAAATCCGCCGTCTGAAAGACAATTTCTAACCGGCCGCGTTTTACGGTCCGGGCTGGATTCAGAACGGCGCGTCAGAGTCCCGGTTTATGCGGATGCCCGTCCACAGTGCCGCCGACCTTTGAAAGTCCGTCAAGGCTGCCCGCCCCTGTAAGAAACAGGGCAAGTCGCAACTGTTCCTGCCACTGACCGATATGGGCACAGGCGCGTTCCCTGTCCGGGCTGCCAATACCGTCATCCGAAATCGCCCGCAGCACCGCGCCAGCCATCGATACCATTTCGGCACCAAGCCATAACGCCTTTGCCGCATCCAGCCCGTTCATGACACCACCAGACGCGATGAGCCGGCCTGCCGGAACCGTCGCGCGCACCGCCATCAGGGCATCAACAGTCGGCACCCCCCAATCAAGGAAGGGTGTGAACAGCTCGGCATCCGCGCGCCGCGCCGCCTCTATACGTGTCCAGTTCGTGCCGCCAATGCCGGCAACATCAATTGCATGCACCCCGATATCAAATAGGCGCCGGGCGGTTGCAGCACTGATCCCAGCACCCACTTCCTTGATAAGGACCGGGCACGCACAGGCCTGCGTAACCGCCTCAATCGCCGCCAGAACGCCGCGCCAGTCTGTTTCGCCCTCGGGCTGTACGGCTTCCTGCAGCGGATTGAGGTGGATGAAAAGCGCATCCGCACCGATATCCTCGACCGCATGGCGGGCCAGATCAACGCCGCCATCAGCGGCAATCTGCACCCCGCCCAGATTGCCGACTAACGGCACGGATGGGGCAAGTGATCGCAATCGCGACTGGCTGCGGCCTGATTCCAGCGATGCGCGCTGCGAGCCGATCGCAAGACCGACGCCACACGCCTCAGCCGTTTCGGCCAGCGCATCATTAATGGCGTCCGCATGGTCCGTACCGCCTGTCATCGACCCGATAAAAAGCGGCGCGGCCAGTTTTTTTCCCAGCCAGCTGGTCCCGGTGTCGATGCTGCCAAGGTCGCATTCGGGCAGCGCAGAATGTTCCAGCTGCACACGCGCAAAACCGGCGGCGCGCAATGACTGTGCTAAGGGGGCGGCCGCAAGGCTTAGATGCGCATTCTTGCGATCTCCTGCCTTTTGCTTGCCTTTGTCTTCAGGGTGCGAGTCCATGGGGCCTACCTGCTGATGAAACGCCGCTTCAGGCTGGGCCGGGCGTTGCGCAGCAACCCGTCTACCAGAATCATATGCGGCACTGTTAGGGCGGCAAGCCCGATAAAGACCACACGCATGAGCGCTGATTCTGCGCTACCAGGACTGGCAAGCAGCCAAAAGGCAGCTGCCCCGGCCAGCCAGCTGGCAAGGGTGAATAGCGCCGCCTGCGCAAAGACCAGCCGGCCCGACATGCTGGTCGCGAGGCCCGACAGAACCGTGCGCACATGGCGCAATGTATGGACCAGACAGAAATACACTGCAAATCCGACCAAAGGCGGCGTGAAGACAAACAGCACCGCCAGCAACACAAGCTCGGCAAGGCCGGCGCGCCATCTGCGGTCCGTCACCCCTTTGATCACGCAAAAGGCCAGCGCAATGGCAATAAAGACAGCCAGTATTTCGAGCCCCTGCCAGACCATCTGTGTGGACCCGCCAACAAGATAGCCAAAGATCACGTCAACCTCATCGCGATGGATCAGGCTGATCCCAGCCACCACCAGACCGCCATGGGCCACTGCATCCAGCAACCCTTCCCAGCCACCGCCAGGCCGGGCATCCCCAAGGCCAAAATGCAGCATACTGATCAGCAGAAATATCAGCAGACAGACCGCCGGGGCGGCCATCCATGCCGCCACAACCAGCGCCGCCGCCACGACATATAGCAGGACAAACCGCAGCAACAGCACAACACGCTTTGAATAGCCCAGATAAATGGCAATGGCCCCATCGAGCGCGCCATGTGGCAGGCCTATGATGACCACCGCGGCCAGCGCCAGCAGCGTTGGCTGTGGTATGGTCGCCAGACTTCCCATCATCTCCATGCCCGCCCCGCTTTCATTGTCAGTCCCGGACTGGTCAGCAGCAGACGCATCGCAGCCTTCACAAAAATCCATTTCGGCATGGCCATAATCACTTTCAGGCGTAGCGACCAATCTGCCTCGCCGCTGAGAAAGCGGGCGAATTGATCACCAGTCAATGCGCTTGCCATACGCAAAAACAGTTCAGGCGCTGTTTCCGGCTGGTGGCGCAGCACCCGCAACAGAACGGCATCCATCCATAAATCAACCCGCTGATGTGGTTTTGCAAAATGCAGGCTGCCGCGTGTTGCCCCGTCAATGGCCCGATCAATCTGTTTCTGGATAAAGGCAAAGGCATATCCGCTGGAAGGGCGGATGGCGCCGCCATTACCACCAATGCCGGCGATCTCGGGGTCATGCCGGTCCATCATGCCAAGGGGGATAACCCCGCGTTCCTGATGCTTGACCTTGTATGTCTCAACGCCAAGATGCGTTTTCAGATAACCGTCAATCGCGTCGAGATAGAATTGGTCTGGCGCCTGCCGGGGCGTGAACAGGGTTGATTCAACAAGCGCCTCGGTTGCCGAGAATGGTAGCAGATAAATGAAATGCATGCCGCGCGACTGATCCACCCGAAAGTCCATCAATGTGGCCGTGTCGGGCGTGAATGTTTCGCGATCAGTCTGCACTTCCAGCCCGACGAAATGCTGCAGCATCATGCCATCCGGCACCACAGGCGGGCGGCTGTCAAACCAGATGGCGGCAGGGTCATTCTGCCGTGGGGGCATGGGTGCAAAACCGACACCTGCCGATGTTGCGGCATGACGACAATCGGCGATCCAATCAGACCGGCGCAGCGCATGATAGGGGCGAGCCTTGGCCGTCATCACAACGGCCCTGTCCTGCGACACCAGCTGCCATTTATGCCAGCGGGCAAAGGCCAGCCGGGCTGCCCGGTCCAGATATGGCGTGCCCCAAAACCCCCAGATATGATCCTTTTCCGGAACATCCCTGTCTGGTTGATAAATCGTCAGGTTGAAACCAGGCAGATCGCGCGCCCGCGCGGCGAGCGACAGGGCAGCGCACCCGTCACCCAGAATACCCACCGGCCGGATCGCTTGCTCTGGAGACATTGAGCCATCAGACGACATAAGGAAGGCCCTGCAGACTGCTGTGAAGCGACGGGTCATGCAGCCCGCGGCGCGGCACAAACCGGTCTGTCAGCGTAAGCATGGCCCGCAGGGAACAACCGGCCTTGGTCGCACTGCTGGTGACCTGTCTGCCGGCATGCCACGCATGATCAGCATCGGCAAGCTGGACACCGATCTGACGATAGACGCGCGCCGCAACTGCAATCGCCAGATGCGCGCGGATCGGCAAATAGCCATAGCCGTGGCGGCCACTGGCATAAAATGTCTCGGCCAGAGCCAACAGCCGCTTTACTGCCATCGTGACCTGTTGTGCCACCGGCCCTTCAGGGCGCGCCGCCGCCTCGGCGATTGTCGCCGGGCAGGCACCGCCAACCCAGTCGCCCGGAATATAGCGCCGGTTCATTTCTGCATCCTCCAGCACATCACGGGCAATATTAGTCAGCTGCATGGCAATGCCCAGATCGATAGCATGGGCCCGGGCCGCCTCGTCGTGACAATCCAGCACATGGCACATCAACAGCCCCACAGTCCCGGCGACGCGGTAGGCATAGCGCAGCAATTCCGTTTCGTTGGCAAGCGCCACTTCTGGCTTCTGGTCATCCAGCAAGCCGTCAATCAGGGCAACAATTACATCTGGCGGAAACGCGCGTTGCTGCATGAAATCATGAAACCCGGCATAGGCAGGGTCTGCCCCGGGGCGACCAGCCATAAGATCGGCGCGAATGGTCTGAAGACGCGCCGGGCCTGCCGCGATATCACCATCAGCCATATCATCGAGAACCCGGCAAAAGGCATAGAGCCGGGCGGCATCATAACCCATGCGCTGGCCCAGAAAGCGCCGCGCCCAGTGGAAACTCCTGCCATTTGCGGCGAGGGATTCCTCGGATGTCAGCCGTTCATTCGACATGTCGTGCCGCAACATGGCATCGCCGGGCGACTGGCTTTCAGCCGCTTGAACGATCCTGCTGCTCCTCCTCCTCGATCAGCCGTTCAACTACCTTAGCAGAACACAGCACACCGGGCATCCCGGCACCTGGATGTGCCCCTGCGGCGGCAAAATACAGATTGGAAATATGCGGGTCGCGATTGTGATACCGGAACCAGGCAGATTGCACGAATAGCGGCGCAATCGAAAAGCCGGCCCCATGCATGGAACGATAATCATCACGGAAATCTTCCGGGGTCATCCAGAAATCGTCTGTAATCACATCGCCCAGCCCAGGCATGATGGTACGATCCAGCGCTGTCACAATCCGGTCGCGCAACGCAGGGCCTTCTGTCTTCCAGTCAACATCGCCAAGCAGATTGGGTACCGGACATAGAACGTAGAAACTGTCACAATCGTCTGGCGCAAAGCTCTTGTCGGTGGCTGTCGGACGATGCAGATAAAGCGAAAAATCATCCGCCAGAATTTTGCGATCAAAAATGTCGGCCAGCAATTCCCGATAGCGCGGCCCCATCCAGATCGTGTGATGCGCCACATCGTCAAAGGTTTTGCGGGTGCCAAAAAACAGCACATACAGACCCATCGAATATTGTGTCAGAGCTTCCGGCAGCGCCTTCTTGCGCCGGCTTTCCTGCGGCATCATCTGACGATATACGGTTGGTGGATCGCCATTGCAGATCACCCTGTCAGCATCATAGCAGCGCCCGTCGACAGCAACCGCCCCGGTCACTTTTGTTCCCTGCTGGACAATATGTTCGATATCCACGCCCAGCTGTACCGATACGCCGGCACGCTCCAGCAACCGATGCAGTTCAGCCACCAACCTGCCAGTGCCTCCCATACAGAAGAACACGCCCCACTGGCGTTCCAGATAATGGATCAGCGCATAGATGGATGTTGTACTGAACGGATTGCCGCCGACAAGCAGCGGGTGGATCGAAAAGGCCTGCCGCAGCAGCGGATGACGGATGTGGCTGTTTACAAGCCCGGTGACCGTGCGGTAGCTGCGAAGGCGCAGCAAGGCCGGGATCTGCCCGAGCATGCTGGTGAAGCGGGTAAATGGCTTGTCGGCCAGCTTTTCAAAACCGACCTCGAAAATCGCCTTGGACGTCCTCAGCAGCCGGGCGTACCCCTTGATATCCTGTTCATCGAAACGCGCGATTTCGGCATTGGTATCTTCAATACCGGGCCGATAGTCAAATTGCTGCCCGTCGTCGAAATGGAAACGGTACCAGGGGTCGAGCGGCCGAAATTCGAGATAATCCTCGCGGCGCTCGCCAAACAGCTCGAACAGCTCGTCAAACAGAAATGGCGCGGTAATCACCGTCGGGCCGGCATCATGGCGAAAACCACCCCGTTCAAAGACCTGCGCACGCCCACCAATGGCCTGCAGCCTGTCGACGAGCGTGACCGAATAGCCGCGCGCCCGCATCCGCAGGGCGGCAGCAATACCGCCAAACCCGGCGCCGATCACAAGAACATCGCTTATTTGCGGCGCGGTTGAGGCTCCGGCCGGTTCGGCAGGGGCTGATGATTTGACGATGGGAGCCGCAGTCATTGTCTGGCGGTTATGTCTGATTCAGTGAAGCAACAGACTTCACGCATACCTGCTGTAGCAACTGCTGTATAGGGGTAATGACGGCACTCAGTTCAGCTGGCAATGTGTCGGCGCATTCACCCGCGCGCGCCATCAACGCATTCATCCGTCTTGCCGCTTCGCCGGCAGCAGATGATTCCAGAATGGCTGCCAGCCAGACATCAAAACCGGCGTCATCGCCGCTTGCATACCACGCATCAAAGGCAGCACGCCTGTCATCATCCAGCGATGCGCGGAACAGGACAACAACGCCGTTGGGCGCGCGGCGGCGCATGTCAGACCCGCAGGTATTTGCACCGTCCCCACCGCTGAAATTCAGAATATCATTGCCAATCTGATAGGCATTGCCGAGCGCCCGGAAACACTGACCGATGGTCGTTGCCGAATTGCCGTGCAACGCCATGGTTGCAACACCTTCCAGTGGCGCGGTCAGCAAAGGGGCTGTCTTATCGCCGGCGCCCTGCAGGTAGGCATCCCAGCTGGCAACCGGGCTGATATCGAATTCGCGTGCCTCACCAAGGGTGGTTGTTTTCATATGGGTCGCCAGAATTTTCACCAGCATGGGTGTCTGCGAGCGTTGCGCCGCCTCTGCTGCAAGTTCGAACGCCAATGCGATCAGCCAGTCACCAAGCGTCAGGGCAACATCGCGGCCAAATATCGACCAGACGGCGGGGCGCCCACGCCGCAGGCGGTCACCATCACAAATATCATCATGGATCAGCGAGGCATTATGCAGAACCTCTATCGCCGCAGCCCAGTGCATTGCTGCTGCACGGTCAACCTTGAGCGCATCAGCAGCCCGTAGCGCCATCTTGGCCCGCAGCATCTTTCCAGGTGCCATAAAATGATGGGCCGCAGCCTCGGAAAGTGGCTGGCCCGCGGCCGGCATACGCTCAGCTATGAAGACATGGATGGCTTCGGATGTTGACCGTGAAATCGCGCCGCCTGCGCCTGCATCTGTCAGGATATTCTTGGCTGGTTTGGACAGGTCAGTCATTGGTACCGGCTTTGCTGTTTCCAGTCACTCTGGTGAAAGAGTCATCAAAGAAATAGTGCCAGGGACAGTGCTTGGCGCTGTCCCTGACAATGTTGGGTATTTAGGCTTTTGCTTCGGTCTCGGTGACCGCAACGTTCCAGATGATCACACCGAACGCAATTTTGTTCAGCACGTCAGCCAGGTTGTAGATCACGTTGAGCGAGTTTGCCGAGCTGGCTGGGTCGCCAGTCGCCAGGTAACCATAGAAATAGCCAAGCGGATAAATCGCCCAGCCAATGGTCACAATCCAGCGCATGGTTGAGAAGGCCGACTTGACCGACTCAGGAGCCTGCTCTGCAGAAAGCTTACCGGCTTCACCTGCAAAAATTTCATACAGGATGTAGAACCAGCCTACCATACCGATGACAAAGCCGAGCCATACGTTCATATAGCCCACCTCACCGGCATAACCGCCGACCAGCATGATCAGCGTACCGACGGTCAGACGCCAGAAGATGCCAGACGATACGTTGGCAATGGCGCGCAGGATCAGGTAGAACTCGATCATCAGCAGCGGAACTGTGATGAGCCAGTCGATGTAACGATACACGGTTGGTGTGTCGCCGGTGTTTACCCATACGTCACGCATGTAGAAATAGTGTACAGCAGCAACCAAAGTCACCAGACCGGACACAGTAAGCGAAGTCTTCCACTTACCTTCCACGCGCTGTGTCTCAATGAAGAAGAACGCGGTTGAAGCAACCAGCGCCATTGAGATCAACCAGAACGAAATACCGACGAAATCATCACTCGCCAGGTTATCGCCTGCAGCAAACGCAACAGTGGGTGTGATGGCCAACGCCGCCGTAATCAGCGCCGTTTTCGCGGCCTTACCCGTGAAGAGTTTCATTTTGTACCTCCGTTAACGAAAAGGTACGGACGGACCTTGCCGCGATCGCGACATTATGACCCACCCGTAGCGCCCCTACCGTATCTACGGAAACAGTGAGGGCGCAATTACTAACCGGCCCGTTTTCAGCCCCAAACCAGATAAGGCTATTTTATTGTTTATTTACAGATATTTAATACATGAAAAACAGTTTTGACGAATTCGCAACATTCCCCCTGAAATTTGTGCAAAAAATTACTAACACACTCTATTTATTTGATTTTTATGAATTTCGACAAAATGGCCTATTTTCGCCAGTTCGCATAGATTATGCGCCAAATGGGGCGTAAATGGCCCTGCAAATCGACCGCAGCCCGGCAGATTGGCCTGCCGGCGTTCTTGCATGGTTCCATGCAATCCGAACGCGACCTTCGGGCTGTGATTGCCGCAGATGGCCGGCTTTGCTAGCCTGACGGCGTGGATCGGAAAAGCGGCAGCGCGCGGTTCGTCGTTCCGGAAACAGTGCGCTGTGCCGGAAAATGCAAAATCACAGGAATGCCACAGTTTTGTCATCTCAGCCTGATACCGGCAATAATAACCTCAACCACGCAAGGATGGTGTGATGCCGTCAACACAAGCCGCGCACCCCATTTTTTCATTCGCCGATGGCGAGATGGGACCGATTTCAAATGCCTTGATCAGAGGCATAGAGCGCATCAGCGGCCAGCCTAGGATTCGCAAACTCTATTTTGACTATGTCGATGAGCAGCGTCCCTTTGACAGCTTTTGGTCAGATGCGCTGGAACGGCTGAACATCTCGGTTGACCTGCATCGTGATTTTGGCGCTGAAATTCCAAGCAGTGGGCCTACCTTGATTGTTGCCAACCATCCCTATGGTGTTGTCGACGGCTTGGTTCTATGTGCCCTCGTGGCGCAGGTCAGGTCCGATTACAAAATCATCACCCACCGCGTATTGCGCCAGGCACCCGCAACAATGGATAAAATTCTGCCGGTTGATTTCGATGAAACGGAAGCAGCCCTGCAGACCAACATCCAGACGCGCAAGGACGCGGCCGCATATTTGCGTCAGGGCGGTGCCGTGATCATCTTTCCCGCAGGGGCGATCTCGCTGGCACCAAATTTGATTGGCGATGCCTATGACAAAGAATGGAAGACCTATGCCGGCAAACTGGCAACGCAGCCGGGAACAACAACGGTTCCATTCCTGTTTGATGGACAGAATTCGGTTCTATTCCAAGCGGCACGCAGGATCAGTCTGACGCTGGCCTATTCCCTTATGTTCCGTGAAATCTGCAAACTGATGGGAACGACTGTCTCGCTTACAATGCGTAAACCGTTACATGCAGACGCGCTGGCGCAGCTGTCAGACCGCAAGGTGATCATCGACCATCTGCGTGACCATACTTATGGTTTGCTCTGACCATCATCCTTGCCGGTGTCAGATTTCTCGGCTGCTTCCGGCCTCCGACGCGGTGCGCGGGTGACCATCTTCAAAAACACCATTACGAAAATCACCATGGCAACATAGAGGATCAGCACATGCGGGTGGTCCTGCAGGTTTTCATGCAGGCTGTCATTCATACAGATGAAGTCGCGCTTGAACTCGCCAACCGACGGATCGGCTGACAGGATTTCGCAGGTGTTCGGACCGTCGGGTGTTACCTTGCCATCATTTGCCATGTCACCAGATCCCCAGATTGTCGCTCAGTAAAATATCCTTCAGGAACATCAGGGTGAAATATCCGGCATTCACCATGATGATAAAACAGATGGCCGTGCGGATCTCAGGCTGCAAAGCCTCATCCAGCAGCCGTTTGAAAAAGCCACGTGACAGCATCACTGTAAATTCAATGACATAAAGTGAAATCACACCAGCGTTCACAAACAGCACGGTGGCGATCCCGCTATGGCGGCCGACAAGGATGCTGATCACACAAACCGCCGCCGCAAGGGCGATTGCCGACACCATCGTATTCAACCAGCTGGCGGTCAGAACCGGAAACCGCCCCAGAAAGGCGCCGGGCTGGGCTGCCGCACCGCGAAAAACCGTTACAAGCGCAGCAAAATGCAACAGAAAGACCAGCGCAAGCTTGGCGCGTTCCAACGCGTCGAGGTGTAGGAATAGCTGGTCTGTACGATCAATACCCATCGCCATAATGCCCTGCAATGATGCCGCCCCCTCCCCAGCAGATGGGGCCGGCACCGGGGCGCTTCAATCCCGCAGGCCGCTATCGCACCGTTTCTGTGCGCCGCCAGCAGCCATCGACATGATCATTCACCATACCGATACCCTGCATAAAGGCATAGATGATGGTGCTGCCAACAAAGCTGAAACCACGCCTTTTCATATCCTTTGACAGCTGGTCACTCAGCGGTGTCGAAGCCGGCACATCGGCGATGCTGGCAAAGCGGTTGATGACCGGCTGGCCATCGACAAAACCCCAGAGATAAGCATCAAGGCTGCCATGCGACTGCCGCAGGGCAAGAATAGCTTCGGCATTGCTGCGCACCGAGGCAATTTTCATCCTGTTCCGCACGATACCGGGATCATTGCGCAGCTCGAGCAGCGCCGAATCCTCCATTACGGCCACCCGCTCGACATCAAAATCATGAAAGGCCGCACGGTAACCTGCGCGTTTGCGCAACACGACATCCCAGCTGAGACCGGCCTGCGCGCCCTCAAGCGTCAGCATCTCGAAAAGATGCCGGTCATCATGAACCGGCACACCCCATTCCTCGTCATGATAGCGCGCCAGCACATGCTGTCCTGCCGCCGTGCCAAAGCAGCGACGCACACCGTCAGCCGACATCAGAGGATCATTATTCTGCTGGTCTGTCATGCGCGCTTTTCTGGCTCTCGAAGCTGGTTATGAAAACGAAACGGCAAGCGTGCGCGCCATCAGCACCACACCTGACACCAACATAAGTCCGATAAGAATCCGTGAATAGAGCCCTTCCGGCATCTTGCCAAAGCACCACAGGCCAAACAGGCTGCCGGCAAGGCTGGCCGGCAATATGATCAACATCGCCTGCAACACCGCCTTGTCGAAGATCCCCTCACGCCACATGAGGATGCTCATTATGCTGAGGATCACAACATTGAATGGCTGCAGGGCACCGCGCTGCTCGGTCTTAGGCCATGGGCGCAGGGCAATCCACATTGATGGCACCGCACCGGACAAGCCGGCCATTGCCCCCAGCACGCCCCCCAGAAACCCGGCGGCCACATCAACCGAATGCCATTTACCGGAGATGAGCGGCAAGGTCCGTCGCAAACTGAAATAGCCGCCATAGACCAGCATCAACGCGGCCACCAGCAATGACAGCATGCGCATGTCGAGGCTCTGCAGAAGCCCAAATCCCAGAGGCATGCCGATCAGGGCCGGCACCAGGAATCGTGCCTGCCGCCGCGCCCGGATATGCTTTCGTACTTTCCAGACGCCCGGCATGCTGATCAGCACCGAAACCAGCACGACAATGGCGACTGCCTGCTGCGGCGGCATAACCTGTAACAGCCACCCAAGGGCAAACAGCCCCGTGCCAAAACCGGCAAGCCCGTTGATAAAACCGCCCGACAAGCCCGCTGCCAACAGGCAGATCATTGCAAATTCCATAGTGCCTCCGCAGTGCGTCTGGCGATCATCTGTGTCCGCAGAAACTACGCGCCCGGCAGGCTGCTGTCACAGGTTTTACAGTTGCCGCCTGCAGGTGGAGACGGCAGGATTGCTTCATGGATACACGCCAGGACAGCAGCGATGACAGCGTTTGAAGCGGATTACATCATTATTGGCGGCGGGTCGGCAGGCTGTGTTCTCGCGGCGCGATTGAGCGAAAACCCGGACATGTCGGTTTTGCTGGTTGAAGCTGGTGGCGAGGACCGAAACCCGCTGATCCACATTCCGGCCGGCTATATCAAAACCATGGTTAATCCGGCCATGAACTGGATGTTTGAAAGCGAGCCCGAAGCCAGTAGCGGCAACCGCCGGATTAAAATTCCGCGCGGCAAGGTGCTGGGAGGGTCTTCTGCGATCAATGCGATGCTGTATGTGCGTGGACAGGCTGCCGATTATGATGAATGGGCACAACGCGGCAATAGCGGATGGGGGTTTGACGATATCCTTCCTTACTTTCGCAAAGCCGAACATGCTGAATTTGCCACAGATAATGACCGGTTTCACGGACATGGCGGACCGCTGAATGTCGCGCAGCTGCGCAACCGCTATAGCGGCCTCGACCAGGTGATCAAAGCGGCAGAAAGCTGCGGTTATGACCAGAACCCGGACTATAACGGTGCGCGTCAGGACGGGTTTGCCTATTATCAGGTGACGCAGAAAAACGGCATGCGCTTTTCTGCAAAAAAAGCCTATCTGGACATGGCAAGGCGGCGGCGCAATCTGCGAGTCATTACCGGTGCGCATGTTACAAACATTGTCTTTGATGATGTTGGGGGACAGGCACCACGGGCGCGATCTATTCAATTTTCCTGGCGCGGGCGCCGGCATGTCGCACGCGCCGGTCGCGAAATTATTCTGTCGGCGGGCGCCATCCAGTCACCGCAGATACTTGAATTGTCCGGGATTGGCGATCCGTCCCTGCTGGCGGCACAGGGGATCGGGATCACCGCAGCGCTCAAGGGCGTTGGCGAACATCTGGCGGACCATTATATATCACGTCTGTCCTGGCGCCTGTCCTCGCCGCTGTCGATCAACCATCATGCGCACGGTATCGGCCTTGTGGGTGCGGTGCTTCAATATGCGCTGACGCGACGTGGCGTCCTGAGCATGCCGGCAGGCATGCTGGCCGGGTTTGTTCGCAGCCGGCCCGGGCTTGCCGGACCGGATATCCAGTACCACATCGCCAATGCCAGCTTTGCCAATCCGGAAAAGCGCGTTTTTGACAGCTTTCCCGGCATGACCTTCGGCCCATGCCAACTGCGGCCGGAAAGCCGCGGCAGCGTGCATATCACCAGCGCAGACCCGTTGGCAGCACCGGCAATTCGCCCGAACTATCTTGCCACCGAAGAAGATTGCCGCGTGCATGTTGCCGGCATGCAAATCGCCCGCCAGATCATGGAAAGCGATATCATGGCCCCCCATGTGGCGTATGAAATGAAGCCCGGGGCAGATGTTGCGCATGCGGCTGATTTGCTGGCCTATGCACGTGAGACCGGGGTGACGCTGTACCATCCGGTTTCAACCTGCCGTATGGGCCCATCGCTATCGAATGGCGATGTTGTGGATTCGCGCTTGCGGGTTCACGGTATCAGAGGTCTGCGCGTGGTTGATGCCTCTGTCATGCCGACACTTGTATCCGGCAACACCAACGCGCCAACCATCATGATCGCTGAAAAGGCCGCCGACATGATCAAATCCGATGTGACACATGGAGACGCCAGATGAGTGATGCCGGCATCTTTGACCCGCAACTGATTGCGCAGATGACCGCATGGCGACGGGATTTTCACCGCCATCCGGAACTGGGCTTTGCCGAGGAACGCACGGCGGCGCGTGTGGCAGATCTGTTGGAATCTTTCGGGCTGGAGGTGCATCGCAGCATTGGAAACACCGGCGTTGTCGGCATATTGCAACGCGGCAACGGGCCGGGCAGCATCGCGTTTCGCGCCGATATGGATGCGCTTCCCATCACCGAGACAGGCACTGCCGAATGGGCCTCCACCAATGACGGCGTGATGCATGCCTGCGGGCATGATGGCCATACCAGCATGTTGCTGGGTGCGGCGTGCCATCTTGCAACACAGGATGATGTCAACGGCCGCATAATATTCATCTTTCAGCCAAATGAGGAACATGGGCTTGGTGCCCGCGCCATGATTGATGACGGTCTGTTTGCGCGCTTTCCGGCGGATGCGGTATTTGCCATGCATAATATCCCCGGCATGCCAGCCGGAAGCTTTGCCACCCGTGCCGGACCCATGACCGCCAGCGAAAGCCTGTTCGAGATCACGATAAAGGCACGCGGCGGGCATGCCGCATTACCGCATATGGGGGTCGATGCCATTCTTGTCGGCGCCCAGCTTGTCACTGCGCTGCAATCGGTTGTCGCGCGCAAGATCGATCCGGCGCGCAATGGTGTGGTGTCGATCACGGAATTCATCACCGATGGTGGCCGCAATATACTGCCATCGAACGCGGTTCTGAAAGGGGATGCACGCGCGCTCAGCGATGACACAAACAGGGCCATCGAAACCCATATGCGCCAGATTGCGTCAGGCATTGCACAGGCACATGATGTTGACATCAGCCTGACCTATGACACTGTGTTTCCAGCCTTGCAGAATGACCCAGATGCCACCGCGCAGGCGGTGCGTGCCGCCCGTCTGACTGGCCAACCCGTCGACCCGGCGTGCGACCCAAAGCTGTTTTCCGAGGATTTTGCCCATATGGCACGAGCCGTGCCGGGGTGCTTCATGCTGATCGGTAATGGCACCGAGGGCGCCCATGCACGCCCGCTTCATGCCAGCGACTATGATTTCAATGATGATATCCTTGAAAGCGGTGCTGGCTATATTGCCGCGCTGGCAAAGCAATTCCTGAACAGTGACGAACCGGTGGGCGGATCCGGTTAGGCATCGCCCTCTTCATCAGCCAGATCCAGCGACAGGATAAGGTCATCGACATTCAGATTGTCCCCGACACTTACCGCGACTGAAGTGACCGTGCCGCGCGCTTCGGATGTCAGGATATTCTCCATCTTCATTGCTTCGATGATGGCGACATCTTGTCCGGCCTGAACCTCATCGCCAACCGCGACGAGAATACGGGTAATCTGTCCAGGCATGGGTGCGATGATTTCATCCGCCCCGGCCCCTTCGGTCTGCGCGGGCATCAATGCCAGCATCGGGCCAAAGCGCGCCGGCAGGATTTTGACTGCCAGACGGTGTGCCCCGCGGGTCAAATACACATTATGGTCGTTACCGCGCAGCTGCACGGCAACCGGTTCTTCGTTGATCGTACCGTCAAACAAATAAAGCGGCCGGCGCAGGCGGCCAGCCAGCGCATAGCGGCGGCCATCCACAATCACCATGGCTTCCGTCTGTGTGACCGCGTCGACCTCCACTTCATATTGCCGCCCTGTCTGGTCGATCACGACAAAATGCCGGTCGGGCGTAATGGGATTGCGTTCTTCCAGCTGCAGGGCAGCCACAGCCGTACCAAGTGCCACCATATTGCAGGCCGCGAGATCCGCGGGCGCGCCGGCAACAAAATCACCGTCAAATTCGGCCGCGATAAAGCCTGTCGTCAGATTGCCACTTTTGAAAGCTGCATTTTCCAGCACCGCCGAAAGGAACTGGCGGTTGCTGGCAATGCCGTCAATCTCGTAATGGTCCAGCGCCAGATGCAACCGGTCAATCGCCGCATCGCGCGTCGGGGCGTGCGCCACCAGCTTGGCAATCATCGGGTCATAATACATCGAGATTTCACCGCCCTCGGCAACCCCTGTATCAACCCGCACCCCGTCGCCCTGCGGTTCACGATACCGCGTCAGCTGGCCAATGGATGGCAGAAAGCCCCGCGCCGGGTCCTCGGCATAGACGCGGGCCTCGATGGCCCATCCGTTCGGCGTGATGTCATCCTGTGTAAAGGGCAGGGTTTCACCGGCTGCGACCCGGATCATGGTCTCGACAAGGTCAAGCCCATAGACCATTTCGGTCACCGGGTGTTCCACCTGCAGTCGGGTGTTCATCTCAAGGAAATAGAAATCCTGGTCGGCACCAACGATGAATTCCACCGTACCGGCCGACCGGTAATTTACAGCGCGCGCAAGTGATACCGCCTGGGCGCCCATCGCAGCACGTGTTTCTGCCGAGATGAACGGGCTTGGTGCCTCTTCGATGACCTTTTGATGCCGCCGCTGAATTGAACATTCCCGTTCGCCAACATAGACAATATTGCCATGCTGGTCGGCGATCAGCTGGATTTCGATGTGACGCGGCTGCACAACGAATTTTTCGATAAATACCCGCGAATCGCCGAAAGCGGTCTGCGCCTCATTCATCGCGGCGCGCATGCCGTCTGGAAGTTCATCCGCGGTCTCAATCACGCGCATGCCCTTGCCACCACCACCGGCAGAAGCCTTCACCATAACGGGAAAACCGATATCCGTGGCGGCTTTCAGGGCGGTATCGATATCTTCAACCGCGCCCGGCGTGCCCGGCACAACCGACACACCGACTTTTTCAGCAAGTGTCTTTGATTCAATCTTGTCGCCCATCACACGGATGGCCTCGGTGCCCGGTCCGATAAAGACCAGACCGGCCGCTTCTACCGCTGTGACAAAGGCTGCATTTTCTGACAGGAACCCAAATCCCGGGTGGATCGCCTCCGCGCCGGTTGCCTGTGCGGCTTCAATGATCCGGTCCGCCCGCAGATAGCTCTCGGCGGAGGCAGCTGGCCCGATATGCACAGCTTCATCCGCCATCTGGACATGTGGCGTTCCGGCATCGGCATCCGAATAGACAGCGACCGTCTGAATTCCCATGCTTTTGGCTGTGCGCATGATGCGGCACGCGATTTCGCCGCGATTGGCAATCAGGATCTTGTTGAACATCTATTTACCGTCCCTCTGCGTACCGGCCGTTGCGCATCGTGCGTCAAAGCGGAAGATTGTCGTGCTTGCGCGGCGGATTTTCCAACTGCTTGTCCTGCAGCATCGACAATGCCCGTGCAATGCGCCGGCGTGAATTACGTGGCATGATAATGTCGTCCAGATAACCCCGCCCTGCAGCGACAAACGGGTTGGCGAATTTCTCGCGATATTCGTCGGTTTTTGCCGCCAGCTTGTCTGGGTCGGCCGCATCCTCGCGGAAAATGATGCGGGCCGCGCCTTCCGGGCCCATCACCGCGATTTCAGCACTCGGCCAAGCGTAATTCACATCACCGCGCAGATGTTTTGACGCCATGACATCGTAGGCACCGCCATAGGCCTTGCGGGTAATAAGCGTCACTTTTGGTACTGTGGCCTCGGCATAGGCGAACAGCAGTTTGGCACCATTGCTAATAATGCCGCCTGTTTCCTGTGCCAGACCAGGCATGAAGCCAGGCACATCAACAAGCGTCACCAGCGGGATGTTGAACGCATCACAAAACCGCACGAAACGTGCTGCCTTGCGCGACGCATTGATATCGAGGCAGCCCGCCAGAACCATAGGCTGGTTACCCACAACGCCAACGGTTTTCCCGTCGATACGGCCAAAACCGACAATAATATTCGCCGCATAATTCTGATGAACTTCAAAAAAATCGCCATTATCGACAATCTGCAACACAACCTCGCGCATGTCGTATGGCATATTGGCATTGTCCGGAATGATGGCATCAAGCACCGCCGACGGCCTGTCTATCGGGTCATGGCAAGGCACTTCGGGCACATCTTCACGATTAGAGAGCGGCAGATACCCCATCAGCGCGCGGGTCTGCATCAGCATTTCCACATCATTTGCAAAGGCACCATGCGCGACGCCAGACTGACGGCTGTGCATTTTTGCGCCGCCAAGTTCCTCGGCGGTCAGATCTTCATGCGTGACAGTTTTGACAACATCCGGCCCGGTGACAAACATATAGCTTGATCCCTCGACCATGAAGATGAAGTCAGTGATGGCAGGCGAATAGACCGCGCCGCCGGCACATGGCCCCATGATAAGAGAAATCTGCGGAATAACTCCCGACGCCAGCACATTGCGCTGGAACACTTCGGCATAACCACCAAGCGATGCCACCCCTTCCTGAATGCGGGCACCGCCGGAATCATTCAGGCCGATCAGGGGAATCCCTGTCTTGATGGCCTGATCCATGATCTTGCAGATTTTTGCTGCGTGGGTTTCGGAAAGCGACCCGCCAAGGACGGTGAAATCCTGCGAATACACAAATACTGGCCGGCCTGAAATCGTACCATAACCGGTGACAACACCATCGCCTGGCACCTTTGATTCCGCCATCCCGAAATCATGGCAACGATGCTCGACGAACATGTCCCATTCCTCAAAAGAGGCTTCATCCAGCAGCAGGGTGATCCGCTCGCGCGCTGTCAGCTTGCCTTTGGCGTGCTGTGTATCAATCCGGCGCTGTCCACCTCCAAGGCGCGCCTGTGCGCGTTTCGCCTCAAGCTCGGCAAGGATATCGGTCATGTGACGGGTCCTGTAAAATGAAAAGCGGGCAGGTATCCCGCTAAACTATCGGATATGCGGATATGATATCAATGCCTTTCGGCCGGCATGTGAATTGTCGGCAAGCCGCCGGTCAGACAGGCAGACCACCATGCCGCAGCGCGCTTTTTTTGGCTTTGTTCCAATAGCGGAAAAAACGGCCAAGATCCGGGGTTGCAGCAAGGCTGACAAAGGGCGTCTCGGCAATAGCGTCAATCTGCAGGTCAGGGCAGGTGCGACGGACCGTGGCAAGCGCTGCATGAATGGCCGGGTTTGGCGTTTCCGCCACAACAAGCCGGCTCACATCTTCGCAGGCCGCGCGCGATGACAATATATCTGCCGTCTTGCCGGCGATGATATCAACATCCATTTCAACCAGGGTCTGATAGATGAAAAGGCGGCGTTTGCTGCCGATAAAGGCGGCATCAAATCTGACGCTGTCCCAGATGAAGATCGCCCGCGCGCCATCGCTGGCGGCGTCAAAGACAGGATGTGTGGCGCGCAGCGCATCTTCATGGATCCAGACAAGATCAGCCATGCGGGCCTCGCATATGCGGGAACAGCAGGGCTGTCAGCCGCTCATAGGATTGGTCAAGGGCAAGGTTATGGCGGGGAATGGTGTTGATGTCAGGGCCACAATATTTGGCGACATTCTCGAGATTGAAAATATAGGGTTTGTTCGAGAATGTGCTGGCAATCCACTGCCAGGACAGATTGTTGCTTGCCGGATCGCCGTCCAATAGCTGCTGCAGAAACCATCCTGCCCCGGCCTGCCATTTGATCCGCCGCCAATGAATAATATAGGCGGCAAGATACATGCGGGCATGATTGTGCAGATAGCCGGTATCGGACAGAGTTGCGATGAACTGGTCGATGCAGGCAATGCCGGTGTCCCCGGCCTTGATGTCGTCAGGCAGCGTGTCGTCATAATCCTCGGCATCAAAGCCGGTCTTGTAATCCTCAATATCAGTCCAGATGCGGTCAGGATGCGCCAGATAAATACGCTGCCAGTAATCACGCCAGGCGAGTTCCTGAATGAATTTTTCCGCTTCCTTGGCGTTTGCGACGCACGCCAGCGCGTGGTTGCGCACCTCATCAAGACTGAGGATACCGTGGCGGATATAGGGCGACAGCCGGGTAACAGAACCATCCAGGTGATTACGGCTGGCCGCATAGGAACGCGGATCAATTGCGGCCAGCGCAGCCTCGGCAGCCGCCCTGCCACCCGCATATGGCGCCGCCTCAATGGCGGGTGCGGCATGATCACCCGAAAGCCCGGCGACAAAGCGGGCCATGTCCGACGCGCTGTCAAATGTTTTGGGAAGAAGCGTGTAATCTGTCATAGGCGCAGACATGGGGGGTCCTGCCTGCGATTCAATCCGCAACGCCCGCTAAAATGCCCGGCATCATCTCAAAACTCTTTTGCGTGAACCCTCTTCGGGCCCGCTGTCTTTGGGCATGCTGTCTTTGGGCCCGCTGGCTTTGGGCCCGCTGTCTTTGGGTAAGGGGGCCGGGCAGGAGGGCCGGGCACGGGACGGCCGGAGCATTTGCCTGGTGCCGGTTTCAGTCTGCGTCTTGTATCTGCAACGGTTCATCGACAAGATGCTGCAACATGGCTGCAAGCCGCTTCCGGCGCTCTGCGCTTGCCATATCCTCAAGCGCTGCAATGCCGATTACGCGCCGCATCATATCATAGCCAGCCATCACCGACAGGATCATGCCCGCACGCGCCTCGGCATGCGGACCTTCAAGCCGCAACGCAAGAGGCGCGATAACCTGTCGATCCAGGGCGTTCCGCAGTGCCGGCGCACAAGCCGGACTGGCGGCCGCCCGCACAAGCGCCGTCATAGGGTCAAAGCCACGCCCCGACTTCATATCCATGATGGCCGCCGCCCGTTCGCCAAACTGTGACATTGAGCCCCCCAGCAAGGCCCTGACCTCCAGCTTTGGGGGCACGGCTGCCAGAAACAGCCCTTCCTTGGACCCGAAATAGCGTCCGATCAACGCCACATTGACATCAGCCAATGCCGCGATCGCCCGCAAGCCGGTACCATCATAGCCATAGCTGGCAAATTGCCGCCGTGCCGCTGCCAGAATAGCATCGGCGGTACGGGCTGAAATCGCGGGTGACTGCGCATCCATGGCAGCACTTTAAACGATCGTATAATTTTTGCCATGCTGAAAATATAAACGACCGTTTACATGAATGTTTTAGTATTTTTTATACGATCGTTTAATTTTTTTTGAAAAGGTTGATTTTTCACGGATTTCCGCCGAAAAACCCGCAGCAAATACTCACCATTACCGCGTGGCAAGGATGATTTTGGGCGGCGCATGCCCTTCGTGAATATCCAGAAATGCCTGCGCCCCGGCATCAAGATCACGTATTTCGGTCCAGCCGGCGCCGCTGACGGCACCCTCTATCAAAAGACGTAGCGCCTCGGCAAAATCATCCGGCCGATAACAGTAGGTGCCCGTAAAGGTAATGTCCTGCAATGTGAACCGGCGCGTATCAAGCCCCGGCTCGGAATCTTCAAGCCCGACATGCACAATGATTCCCCCTGGCCGGACAATGGCCGATGCCGCCATCCGGGTGATGCCAGACCCGACCGCATCAAGCACAATATCGGCCGAACTGTCCGCTGCCGGCATGGCAACAGGATCGTAACTTTCACCAATATCCAGCCCGTCAAGCCGCTGGCGGCGCAGCGCATTCGGCTCGGCAATGCGAATATGCGGCCGTCCATAGGCTTTCAACACAAGCCCGCATAAAAGACCGATCGCGCCACCGCCCAGAATAACAATGCGCGCCGCTGCATCGCCGCTATGCGCGATGGCAACACGCACTGTCCGCACAGCCACCGCCAGGGGTTCGGCAAGCGCGGCATCGGAAAAGGACAGCCCGGCATCAATTTCGGTTACATTGCGATCGGGTACCACCACCTGTTCGGCAAAGGCACCGGGAAGCCGCATCCCAATCAATTCACGCGCCGCACAGAGATGCGAGCGCCCGGATTGGCAAAAGTCACATATCTGGCAGCTGATCAACGGGTTGATGGCAACAGGCTTGCCAGCATGGGGGCCGTTCCGCGCCGTGCCGACGGCTTCGTGCCCAAGAATCAGTGGCGGTACACGGCGGGCATCCTTGCCATGCCAGGCATGCATGTCAGAGCCGCAAATGCCGCAGAATGCCAGGTCAACAAGCGTTTCTTCCGCTGCCGCAACAGGGGCGTCGGTATCGCGTATTTCGCTGGCCTTCGTGCCGGTATAGAACAATGCTTTCATTTCGCGGTGAATCCCCCGTCAACCATCAGAATCTGCCCGGTCACATAGTCGGCTGCCGGTGAACACAGGATCAGCAACGGCCCGTCAATATCCTCCAGCCGGCCATTACGACCAATGCACGTCTGCGCCGCATTACGTTCTGCGCGAGCATCATCAGCAAACACGGCGGCTGTCAGCTCTGTCGGGAAAAAGCCGGGGCCAATCGCATTGGTGTTGATCCCGTCCGCCGACCACGCCTCGGCCATGGCCCGGGTCATCTGTGCGACACCGCCCTTCGAGGCCCCATAGGCAATGCCACCCGGAAAAGCGCGCGCGCTTTGCAGAGATGCAAAATTGACAATACGCCCCCAGCCGCGCGCCTTTATATGCGGCAGAAGCCGTTGGCTGAGCAAAAAGGGAACTGTCAGATTCAGCCACAATGTCTGCTGCCATCCCTCTGCCGTCACCTCATCGGCCGGCTGACGCAGATTGACACCCACCGCATGAACAATAATGTCAGGCGCACCAAAGGGCATGACCAGCTTGTCACACAGCGCATCCAGCCCGGCCTCATCCATCAGGTCGGCGGCCACATAGGCGCGCTTTCCGGCGCCGGATGCCGCCCATTGTGCCAGCATGTCCTCGCGGCGCGCCACCCCGACCACTGCAGCCCCGGCCGCCGCAAGCGCATCGGCGCATCGCCTTCCAAGACCGCCACTTGCGCCCGTAATACAGGCGACGCGCCCGGCAACATTGAATTTGTCCGACCCTGTCGACATAGGCTGGTGGTGCCCCTTACTGCTAGCCTGCCCTGCCTAGCCGGCGACGGCGGTCATGAAACGTTCCTTGATCATCACCGGGTCCTTGTCGATGACTGGCACCTTGATATTGCCGGACTCGCATTTGGACACAATGACCGTCGCCTTGTCGCCGGCCAGAGCGGCCTTGACCGCATCTGCCGTGTCCTCGGCACTGCATTCCACCACATAGTCACAGCCGCAAGCCGTAGCCACATCGGCGAGAGATGTCTTCAGGCCAGCATAGGTCGTCTGGTCACCGGTCGATCCATAGCTGCCATTATCGATGATCAGCAGGATGAAATTGGGAACCTGATTATTGGCGATGGTCGGCAAGGTGCCGAGATTCATCAACACTGACCCGTCACCGTCAATCGCAATGACCTTTTTCGGCTGTGCCAGCGCGAGGCCAAGGCCAATGGACGAGGCCAACCCCATCGTGCCAAGCATATAGAAATTGGTTGGCTGGTCATCCAGCAGGTGCAATTCCTGACTTGGCAGGCCGATATTGGTCACAACCAGTTCATCAGAAATAAGCGGAATCAGCATTTTCAGTACGTCACTGCGAATCATTGTCTCAATATCCCTTCCAGAAGCTGGCATCCATCAGCACCGCGACGGGTTTGCGCGCCATATAGGCGTGGTTGAGAATGGCTGATAATTCGGCTGCATCCTCTTCTTTGCGGAAATGGTAGGTGGGGATCGCCAACCGGTCGAGAAGCGCCTTCGTATGGACCGCCATTTCGACCTGGCAGGCGACAGGCTCGCCAATCTCGCCACGATAGCTGATCAGCATCGGCAGCGGGATCCTGTAATACTGGATCAGTGTGGTCAACGCATTGATGGTCACACCGATAGCCGTATTCTGCATGATGATGGCGGGGCGTTTGCCGCCCATAAAGGCACCGGCGCACAGCCCCATCCCCTCATCCTCACGGTTTGACGGGACATGAATCATGTCCTCCGACTGCTCAATCTTCTCAATCACCCCGGCAAGCTGCTTGCAGGGCACGGTCGTTACAAAGCCGACATCATTGGCTTTCAGCGCGTCCATGATTACGTCATTTACTGACATTCCGGTTACGTCCTCTTCACTTGGTTTCTGTCAGTTTCAGGCAAGATTCTCGCCCGGAAAATATTTGCGCAGGCGTGCGTCTCCCGCGCGTGCGTGGGCATCCATACCTTCCAGCCGCGAAATACGTGCCGCCGCCTGAATTCCGGGGCCAGCCCGGCGGCGGCCATACCGATCACCAGCGCATTGTCTCCCGACAGAATGATATCGGCAAAAACAATCTGCAGAATATCCAACGCCCATTCCAGCGTCATGCCGCATCCTCCAGAATCATGTCAGCAGCCTTTTCGCCAATCATCATGGCGGGCGCATTGGTATTGCCAGATGTGATCACCGGCATGATCGAGGCATCAGCGACCCGCAAATTCTCGACACCATGGACGCGAAGCCGCGGATCAACGACCGCCATGGCATCAGTGCCCATCTTGCAGGTGCCTGTGGGGTGATAGATGGTGGTTGCCGTATTCCGCACCCATTCAAGGATCGCCGCATCATCATCCGGCACGGACGGGCCAGGCGCATGTTCCTCGGTGATCAGGTCGCGCACTGGCTCTGCCCGGCAGATCTCGCGCGCCATCCTGACCCCAGCGACAATCGTGTCGCGGTCGGTCTGCGCTGACAGATAATTCGGATGAATGCTGATATAGTCATCCGGCGAGGCCGATTTCAGCGCCAGATGCCCGGTACTTTGCGGTCGCAACTGCAACACCGATGCGGTAAAGGCGGAAAAGGGATGGGTGCCGGCGCCCGGACGGTCGGCGCTGAAAGGCTGGATATGGAACTGGATATCCGGTGTCTCCAGCTCTGGCCGCGTTTTCAGGAAGCCGGTGCCAAGACTGGCTGCCATGGCCATGGGCCCGCGGCGCGACAACGCATATTGCAGCGCAATCCTCACATATTGTAACGGATGACGGGTTTCGATGTTGATTGTGCTTGCTGTGGTTTTGAAAACCGGACGCGCCTGCAGATGATCCTGCAAATTCTGCCCGACGCCGGCCAGATCATGAATGACCAAGATATCCTTGTCGCGCAACGCCGCACCATCCCCGATGCCCGACAGCATCAGCAGATGCGGTGATCCCAACGCACCTGCCGACAGCACAACTTCGCGGCCAGCCAGCAGCGTGACATCATGGCCATTCTGACGATAGACGACACCGGTAGTACGCCGTCCTTCCATCACCAGATGGCGGATTTGGGCACCCGTAATGATTTTCAGATTCTTGCGCTGGCGTGCCGGTTTCAGAAAGGCGGCCGCGCTGCTGCACCTCTGGCCACGCCGCATCGTCATCTGAAACTGGCCGACACCTTCCTGATCGGTGCCATTATAATCATCAGTTCGCGGATATCCCAGCCCGGCAGCAGCATCGACCCAGGAATCCACCACATCACGGCGCAACCAGCCTGACGATACATTCAAAGGCCCGCCTTTACCGCGTACCTCTGACGCGTCGCCTTCCCAATGTTCCATGCGGCGGAACAGCGGCATCACGTCATCCCAGCCCCAGCCAACATTGCCAAGCTGGCGCCAATGGTCAAAATCCTGCGGCTGGCCACGGACATATAACAAACCATTGATCGAAGAACTGCCCCCCAGCACGCGGCCACGCGGCCACGCAATCGCACGCCCGTTCAGCCCCGGGTCCGGTTCCGTGTGGTAACGCCAGTCAGTGGCCGGGTTGCCCATCGTCTTGAAATAGCCAACCGGAATGTGAATCCATGGGGACCTGTCACGCCGACCCGCCTCGAGCAAGGCAACATTGTATCTGCCACAGGCTGATAAGCGGTTCGCCAGAACGCATCCAGCAGAACCTGCACCGACTATCACAAAGTCGAACAGCACCATTTCCTCCAAAATATTATTTTTTAAGACTTTTTTTCTCTTTTATTGTTAATATGCTATAGTTGAAACCATGAGCCCGTCAATGAAACAAAGTGGAATGCGTTGGAAAATGTCGATTGCGTGCATTATTCGGCCGATTATGCCGTGACCAATATTGATGATGATCATATGCCGCCCAATGTCCGGGTGATATATCTGCTGGAAGTGATGGCGCGGATTGGCCAGCCGGTAACACCGACCGAATTGAACAGCCATATCGGATGGCCAAAACAGACCATTCACCGGTTATGTCAGACGATGCTGAAGGCCGGCATTCTCGAACGTCACAACAGGCGGCTCTATCCAGGCCGCCGCGCCTTGATGATGGCAACCGGGCTGGTGAACCAGGCGGCCGGCCATATCGGTGTTCATCAGGTGCTGCAGCGTGTGTCCAGACGTTTTGGTGAAACCGTCAATTTCGTGCGTCCAGAACCACAGGGCATGATCTATGTTGATCGTGTCGAAACGAACTGGGCGTTCCGCGTCGCCCTGCCCGTTGGCACACATGTGCCCTTTCACTGTACCGCCAGCGGCAAATTATTTATGTCGAGCCTGTCATCGGCCCGCCGTCGGGCCATGGTCGAGGCGCTGCCTCTGGATGCCCTGACGCCAAACACACATACCGGCCCTGACAGCCTTGCCCGTGAACTCGTTTCAATCCGCAAGGATGGGTACAGTCTTGACCGCGAGGAATTTCATATTGGTATGGTGGCCATCGCTGTTCCCGTGACCGATACCGAGGGCCGGTTCTATGCCGCGCTTGCCGTTCATGGGCCAAACCAGCGTTTTTCACTCGAATCCGCGCGCAACAGCTTTGACGGGCTGTGCGAGGCCGCTGCCCAGATTTCTACGATTCTGTTCGAAAAAGATACGCCGGATTCAGCTGGCTGACCGCTCGGCGATGGCACGCTGACGGCGCGCCTCTTCCAGCATCTCCATGCCCAGCACACAGATCAGGTAATAGGCCGCAAACTGGTCCAGCAGCGCATCGGTCAGCGGCGTGTCAGACACATCTTCGGCCGGGGCAGATGCGTGTGGATCGGTCATTTGTCGACGGGCAGCCCTGACGGCACAGTGTCAGGCACCCCGAACAGTGGATTGCTGGTGCTTGCGCCGGTCAATGCACCCATGAAATCTACCAGCGCTGCCACTTCATCATCGGCAAGCGCACGCGGCGTGATATCGATTTTCGCCCGCACCCGTGCAATTTCAAATCTGTCCTGCCAGACCACAAAATCAATCGGGGCCAGCCAGGGCGCCGCGGGCAGTTGCGCAAAATCCTGCTGCCAGGCATCAAAGCTGCCCTGTGGATCGAGATGGTGCCGGATGATGCCTTCCAGGTCTGGATAGGCCCCATTATGCCCATAAGGCGCTGTCAGCGCGATATTGCGAAGTGACGGGGTGCGAAAACGATAGGCATCAGCCAGATCATCGGTTTCGCCCATACGGCCCACATCGCGTGTATAGGGGTCAAACCGGCGGGTCCGTCCCGGACCAAATGGCGGTATCGCCAGCGCATGGAATTTCTGATCGGTCAGTAGAGCCCCGCTGTGGCAATCAGCACAGCCCGCCTTGCCATAGAACAGATTGGCACCACGTCGCTGCATCGGCGTCAGCGCCGTTTCGTCTCCTGTCAGAAACGCATCAAAGGGAGAATCATCCGATCGGAATTCGATGGCAATAAACGCGGCCAGCGCCTCGCCAATATGGGCAATGGTGACCTCCTCGGCCGTGTCAATATCGTCAAAAGTCTCGACGAACATCTGGCCATATTCCGGAATTACTCGCACGCGCTTGGCGAGAATGGGCCAGACAGCATCAATCCGGTCATGCAAGGCGCCGGCCACCTCGTTCTCTTTTGGATTACCGGCCATCTCAAACTGTGCCGTCATGGGAAAGATAGCCTGTGTGCCCAAAACGGTTTCCAGACCATGTGGCAGCCATTCCTCGGCCGGTGTGTTGAACCCGTTATCGAAATCATCTGCAATCGCCAGCCGCCCGTCATGAAACAGGACGGTGAATTTCTTGGCCGCCAAATTCCACAAGGCGCTGGCATTGCGCGGCACGCGTTTGCGTATCCGCGACTCGCCGGACCCCGGATGCCGGTCTGGCCCAACACCGACACCGCCTTCACCAATGCCAAGCGATAATCCGTCCGTCCCACCAAACCGGTGGTGGTGGCAGGTGCCACAAGAAATATTTCGATTGCCGGAAAGAATCTTGTCGTAAAAAAGCAACTGTCCGATCTTGGCGCGCTGCATTGAAAAACTATGATAATCTGCATCCGTCATCGGGGCAGGCAGCAGATGGGAACTGGCCGCGCCGGCAGCGGATGACACTGTGGCACCCAGCAGAAATACGAGAGCAGAAATTACATGAAACGTCTTTTGCATCGCACAGCAACGGCCCCGTTTGTATCAATCGCCTTTATCTTGCATCTGACTCTTGCCATGACGCAACCGGCAGTTGCGGAAATTGAGCACGCGCGTGATCTGATGGAAGCCAACCGCTTTGAAGAAGCCTACCGGGAGTTATGGCCAGCAGCGCGATCCGGCAACGCCGATGCCGAGGAGCTGATCGGTGTAATGTACGCAATGGGGCTTGGCGTCGAGCAGGATTACAGGCGTGCCTTTGAATGGTATCTGCGCTCGTCAATGAAAGGTCATCCAGGTGCGCAATCCGGTATTGGCTGGTACTATGAGGTTGGCCTTGGCATGCCGTCGCCCGATCTTGTGCGTGCATATATGTGGTACGTTCTTTCTGCCATAGGCGGCGATCCCGACGCCGCGATCAGCCAGGAAGAAGTCATCAAGAAAATGACACCCGAGCAGATCAAAGAAGCGCATGAATTAATTGATGACTATCGTGTGTGGTTGTATCCCTTCCGGTAGGTCGTCACACCTTGATCGGTTTGGCAAACCTCTTTGGGCGCCCTGTTTCCGGGTCATTGATCGGACCTGAAGAATATTGAGTGACATAGGCTCTTCGCGGGAATGGCGTGATATTCTCACCTGATCGGTGGAGGGTGAGGCTAGAAAATGCGACAATGGTACCAGCGGCGCACTCGATAGGAACGCCAGGGTCTTTACCAAAATAGCCGTTGAGTTCATTGGTTGCATCCTGCCACTCATGTGGGTCAACTTCGGGCAACAGATCAATGTTACGGGGCTGGATGTAGATGCAACCATTATCAACCGTTGCATCATCAAGGGCAATCCAGATGGTCAGATAAGCAGTATGGTCAAAACCGACATATGCACTGTCCTGATGCCAAGCAAAACTGGCACCTTCATCTGCCGCCTTCACAACGAATTGTTCGTTAAACAGCATTGCGTTCTGAACACCGCACGAAGTTGCAATGCAGCCAATAGTCTGGCCTGTAACAAAGTCCTCTAGTGCCGGGAAGTCAGCATGCCGGTGTCTCAGAAAGCGCCTTTTCTCGCCAAGACCGATTTTATGCGTTGTCCCACCACCATCTTCGAACGGCTCGTTGAGCAATTCATCACAGACATGTCGTAAGGTGGCCAATTCGTTCTGTGACAGCGCCTGCTCAAACAGCACATAACCCTGTTCTCTATAAGTCTCACGAATATTTTTCATCAATTTTACTTCCTTGCTGGATCAAATGTTGATGTCATTATAGATCGTGTGACATCAAATTCTTTTCAGGAAAATATCAATTTATTGCAAAAATGGTCGAATCAGCTCCCCATCCCGAAGTTGTTCCCGCCCCCGGCGGGTTGATGTGGCGCCGGTCCTGGCGCCGACGTCACGCTGCCGCACCCGAAGCTCATCAAGAACTGGTTGTCCTAATAGGCATCACTGGCAACGCGTCTTACCTGATTGATGGTGTCGTGCATGAGGTCAGACGTGGCACACTTGTTTGGGCTCTTGCAGGACAGCAGCATTTTCTACTTTCGGAAAGTGCTGAATTTGATATGTGGGTGGTGCTTGTCTCCCGCCGTATCGTAACGCAGGACCCAGACATGCCACCACAGCACATTTCGGACACCGGCGCCGCATTACCGCCACGCGTTCTAACCGCCGAGGCCTTCGAAGCATTGCATACAATTGCCGTTGCACAAACAGACGCAACAACCATTTGCACCAAGGCGGCCGGTTTGCGCCTTTGGCTTGCCAAGGCCTGGGCGCAATGGCAAATAGCTGCTACTGATGCTGGCCGCCACATCCACCCGGCTGTAAGCAGAGCGGCGCAAATCTGGCGTCAATACCCTGATCGAAATCTAAAGGCAGTCGCCCGCGACGCTGGCTTGTCACCCGGTAGGCTAGGCCGTCTGTTCAGAGCACAGATTGGAAAGGATGTTGTGACATATCGGACTGAACAGAAAATCAGACGGTTTGAAGCGATCAAAGCCCGATACCCTAGGCTGTCGCTTACGTCAGCGGCGCTTGATGCAGGATTTGGCAGTTACACCCAATTCTATCGGGCATGGCGCACTAGTTATGGCACACATCCTAACGATCCAAAATTCAGGTAAAAAACGGTGTGCAGCGATTAAAAACGCTGCACACCATAGATGTTTGGTTAGTTGGTATCCGCCGAGCGTACACCGTTGATGGAAGCTTCCGCATCCGCCACAGATGCCACAAGGGCATCAAATGCAGCTGTTCCGCCATCTACATTTGACTTGAACCAGTCATATACCGGTGAAGCCGCTTCCTTAAAGGCAGCCTTTTCAGCGGGTGTCGGCACATAAAGATCGCCACCCCCGGCAACAAAGTCAGAATAGGCCTGAATAGACTTGCGCTTTGGCGAAGCAAATGTTGCCTGCTGGAGCTGATAGAAGCCATCGACAATAACGGTGCGCATTTCAGCTGGCATTGACATGAACTTATCATTGTTCATGAACCAAAGGGCGCCCATATAGGCATGGCCGTCGAGGGTTACATATTTCAGGCCGGCATCAGGAAACTTCATATTCATGATGTCAGTGATACCGTTCTTAGACCCTTCAACAACGCCTGTCTGGAAGCTTGTGAACAGCTCTGGCCACGGAATAGGTGTCGGTGACGCACCAAGCGCCCGCACCAATTCCTGAGGCAGGTCGGCAACAACGGTCCGGATCTTTAGGCCGTCCATGTCACCCGGGTTCTGAACACGACGCTTTGTGTTCGCGAAGTTACGCCAGCCACCGGTGTTGCCGATGGTCATAAGGCGTATCGCACCGCCAGACTTTTCCGCAACCATGTCTTGCATGGTGGTTACAAATTGACTGCCATTGGAGAGCACAGCTTCGGCAACACGGTCATCGGCCATCAGGTAGGGCAGGTCCAAAACCTGGACAAAAGGGAAGAGGCCAGCAGTACCACCAGACGTCTGGATAACAACGTCGATCGTACCATCTGCGATACCCTGAAGACACTCAGTACCGTTTGAACAGAGTTGTGTACCGATGAATAATTCAACTGAAATTGCACCATTGGATGCACTCTCAACGTAATTTTTGAAAACTACCAGACCGTCATAATCTTCGTCATTCTCATTCGAATTGGCAGTCGCCCGAATGGTAAAGTCAGCCGCTTGGGCTACGCCCGTAACAGCCATCATAGCGGCAATGAGCGCCGCCTTAAAAAACCCTGCTTTCATTTGGTTCCTCCCTAAATGCAAAGGTTAATCGACAAATCCTGTCAGTCGAGGAATTGTCATCGAAATTGCCGGAAAATACGTTATCAGGAAAATCGTGACGATTTCTACTGCCAGAAACGGCAATATGGCACGTGCAATATTTTCGATCCGCTCTCCGGACACGGATGATGCTACAAACAACACCAATCCCATTGGCGGTGTGGCAAGGCCCACCGTCAAATTCACACTCATGATTATAGCAAAATGCACAGGGTCAATGCCCATGCTTACGAATATCGGCCCAAGGATAGGGCCAAGAATAATGATAGCCGGACCAGCATCTAAAAACATGCCTACAATAAATAGCAGTAGGTTAATCAAAAACAGGAGCATCAATGGATTTTCTGAAATCGAGAGAATGAACTCCGCCAGTATTTCGGGCGCATGGCTTAGGCTGACAACAGTCTTGAAGGCCATAGCAGCACCTACCAGTAATAGCACCACGGCTGAGGTCAGTGCCGCACGGCCTAACACATCAGGTAGATCACCGGGCCGGATTGTACGCATTACAAACATCCCGATGACCACCGCGTAGCCAACCGCCACCGCCGCCGCTTCCGTCGGCGTAAACACCCCGCCTAAAATGCCTCCCAGAATAATGACTGGCGTCATTAGTGGGAAAAAGGCCTTCAAACTGGCGCCTCCACGCTCGCGCCAGCTATAGCGGCGGGTCGCCACTGGAAAATCATAGCGATCCGCCATCCAGGTCACGGTCAGCATCAGCCCTACTCCAACAAGGATGCCAGGCACGATCCCGGCAAGAAACAATGCGGCAACGCTTTCACCCATCACATAGGCATAGATGATCATTATGCCTGAAGGTGGAATGATCGGGCCAATTACTGAACTTGCAGCAGTGATCGCTGCCGCAAATCTACGGGTATAACCCTGCTTTTCCATTGCAGGTATGAGCATGGATCCAAGGGCCGAGGTGTCGGCAACGGCCGAACCGGAAAGACCGGCAAACAGCATTGATGACAGGATATTCACATGTGCCAGACCACCACGCAGATGTCCCATCATCGCCTGGGCAAATTCCACCAGCCGCTCCGTGATGCGGCTTCGGTTCATCAATTCACCAGCCAGCATGAAGAACGGTATCGCCATCAACGGAAAGCTGTCCATGCCATTATAGACATTTCGATATAACAGAGCTATGTCGCGTTCCTGCCCATTCAGCCAAAGTAAGAGCCCAGGCGCAGCAAGCAACGCAAACAATACCGGCAGGCCAAGCAGCAGGAACACCAGAAAGACGGGAAGGAACCAGATCAGCATTATGTTGGCTCCGCCATTTTGGTGCCGGGTACCGGACGCAGCCGGTCATCACCGCCCATCAGCGACAAGACGGACCGCAAAATCAGCTCGACATTCACGCTGATCATCAGGCAGACCCCGACAAATAACGACATATACATCCAGGCCAGCTTCAGCTTTTGCGACTTCATACCAATGATCGACAGGGGAAGTCGCAGCGATGAGCTGGAAAACAACCAGCCAGAATTGACATGGTTCCACCCAAGCTGCGCGGCGATAACCAGCACGAGAAGTGACAGGCACAGCAATAGAATGGAAACAATCCTGACGGCCGGTGCCGGAAACAGCTCCAGCACCCCGGTAATGGCGACCATGCCACCCTGGCGCAGCGCCACAGGTGCCATCAGCCCGGTCAGCCACAGCATCATGAAACGCGCTGCCTCATCCGGCCAGGGCAACGCATTGTTCAGGACATAGCGGAAGAACACCTGCAAGAGGATGACAATCACCATAATGGCGATTGCCGCAACCGAGAGATTCCGGCCAATACGGCCGGCCCAGTCGTTGAACCATTCAAGCGGTTTCAATATCGTCAGCAAAAATGCCATGCGGCCGGCTGACCTCCTCCCTATATGTTAATGGCACGACAGGTTTGCCCTGTTCTACACCAAGCTTCCGTCTGGTCAGGGCACCTCTTCGCCAAGAGCTGCCGTGTAAATTTCGTACCATGTCTGGCGATCAATGGTCAGTGCGGCCGCCTTTTCAAAGCCTGCGATACGTTCCAGATTGTTGGTGCCCATGACCGGAATGATCCGCGCGGGATGCGCCAGCAACCAGGCCACGGAGACCGACGTCACGTCACTATCCAGGCGCGCCGCCACCCCGGCAAGCGCATCATGGAGCGGCCTGTTGGCCGCGTCAAACAGGGTCCCGCCCGCCAGAGGCGACCAGGCCATTGGCAGCACGCCATGCTGCTGCAGATAGGCGATATCACCATTTGTGAACGGCGCATGATGCAACACGCTGATTTCGATCTGGTTGGTCACAATCGGTGTCTTCATCGCCGATTGCAGCAAATCTATATCCCACGGGCGGAAGTTGGATACACCGACCGCCCTGATCTTGCCGGACGATACAAGATCATCCAGCGCACCGCCGGTCTCGTGGTGATCCATCATCGGATCGGGACGGTGGATGAGCAACAGGTCTATCTGGTCAATGCCCATCAACTGAAGCGAGGCATCGACCGAACTCGTGATATGGGCGCGTGATGTGTCATAATATTTGACCCGCGCCGCCGCATGCCGACCCGCCGGGGCAACAATATCGCATTTGGTGACAATTTCGATCTGGTCCCGCAGTCCGGTGCCGCGCAGCGCATTGCCAAGCACTTCTTCGGCCATGTATCCACCATAGATATCCGCCTGATCCATGGTGGTGATCCCCTGCGCAAGGCAGGATTCAATCTTGGCCTGCACATGGGCTGGCGAGGTGTCACTGTCATCGGCAAGTCGCCACATGCCATAAACAATCCGCGACATCGACAAATCTGTGCCAAGAGCAACCCGTTCCATTATCGTCTTTCTCCTGCGGCGAGTGGTGTTGCCGGTGTGCTGGCCGGCACGCGCCCATAAATATCGGGAAGCGAGCAGCCTTTCAGATGCGGCATCACAAGTTTGCCAAAATGGGCACATTCCTCAATATGCGGATAGCCTGAAAGAATAAAGGCCCGAATGCCCATCTTCCGATACGCTTCCAGTTCCGACAGGATCTGGTCAGCTGACCCGACAAGCGCCGCCCCGCACCCCGAACGCGCACGCCCGACCCCGGTCCATAGATGCGGTTCGATGAACCCTTCCATATCCGCGATTTCGCGATTGCGCGACTGATGCGACACCCCCAGCGAAGTGCTGTCCAGCGCCCGCTCCCGGATCTCGGTGCCCTTATTATCATCCAGCTTTGAAACAAGCTCGGCTGCATATTCGCGCGCCTCGGCCTCGGTATCGCGCACAATGACATGGCAGCGCAGGCCGTAATCCAGTGTCCGTCCATAAGATGAAGCGCGTTCATGCACGGCCTTCATGCGCGACTCAAGATCGGGTCTGGTTTCCGGCCACATCAGATAGACATCACAGAATTCACCGCACAGATCGAGCGCCGATGGCGAGTAGCCGCCGAAATAGAGGAGTGGCCCCCCATTCTGCTGATAGGGACGCGCCGGATCTGTGTTCAGCCCTTCAAACTGGTAAATCTCGCCATCATGGTTGATCTCATCCTGCGACCAGGCCTGTTTGAGAATCTGCACCACTTCGCGCGAACGATGATAGCGATAGGCGCTTTCCTCGGTCTGGCCGGGAAAGTCAGAGCTGATAATATTGACTGTCAGCCGGCCTTCCAGCATGTGATCCAATGTCGCCAATGTGCGCGCCAGCATGATGGGTTGCATTTCTCCACACCGCACCGCCGCCAAAAGATTGATTTTATGTGTCAGCGGGGCACATCCGGCAACAAAGGACAATGTGTCTTGCCCAACCTGATAGGATGACGGGCAGAGAATATTACCGAAACCCTGTGATTCGGCTTCGCGCACGATGTCCGAACAATGTGCCCAGCTTGACCGTAATGATCCGTCCGGCACCCCGAGATAGCGATAATCATCCGAGCATAATGCCGCAAACCAGGCATATTCTGCAGCATCAAGATCCGGCGATGTAATTGGCACGACCGTCACCTGTCCGACCTCTCCTTTCAAAGGCAACCGCGCTGACGGCTGCGACATCTTTGTATTTGCGTATCAGGCGATAATAGGTAAATCAATAGTATATCAATTTACCTGATTGTTTGTCCTGCATCAGGATTTACCAGGAGCCGCTTTGCATGTCCGATGCTGCCAGCCCACCCATTTACCAGCAAATTGCCGGCATGCTGCGCCGCGAAATCGCCGGCGGGCAACTCGTTGTCGGCCAGCCGCTGGCCCCGGAACGCCAGCTGGCAAAGCAGTTTGGCGTGTCTGTCGTGACGCTGCGCAAGGCACTGCACCTGCTGACGGAAGAGGGCATGCTGCGCCGCCGACAGGGATCGGGCAATTACGTCAGTGCGCGGGCCGACCCGGAACAGAAATACGGCTTTTTCCGGATCGAGACACTGGCGGGCGGCGGCTTGCCGACGGCGCAGACACTGTCGGTTGACTATCAGCATCGACCAGCAGACATGCCGGATACCGGAACCGGCACCCATAGCTGGCGAATCAGGCGGCTGCGCTTTCTTGATTCGGTGCCGGCGGTGCTGGAGGATATTTGGCTGGACGCGGCCCGCGCATCCGATCTTGATGTCAGCATGCTGCCAGAATCGCTATATCACTTTTATCAGTCGCAGCTGGGATTCTGGATTTCCCGCACCGAAGACAGCGTCGGGGTCGGCGCTGTTCCCGACTGGGCACCTGCCAGATTTGCTCTTGAACCGGCAAGCCCATGTGGGGTAGTGGACCGCATTGCATGGGCGCAGGACGCAACGCCTGTCGAATATTCGCGAAGTTGGTTTAATCCCGCCATTGCACGCTATGTGGCGCGGCTGATCTAGAAGAGGTGCTTATGACTGACAGCCACATACGCTATGGAATCATCGGCTGCGGCATGATGGGGCGGGAGCATATTCGCAACATCAGCCTGATTGATAACACCAGTATAACCGCCATTTACGAACCGGATTTGCAGATGCAACAGGCCGCCGCCGAACTGGCGCCCGCTGCTGTCTTTGCCGATGATATCGCGTCTTTTGTGGGACGCGACGATATCGATGCGGTTGTCATCGCCTCGCCAAATTTTCTGCATATCGACCAGATTGAAGCGCTGATGGCGCGGCCGCGGCCCTTGCTGGTGGAAAAACCGCTCTACACCGATCCGGCACAAGCCAAGAGGCTGGCCGCCATCTCATCCGGCTATGGCGCGCCGGTGTGGGTGGCGATGGAATATCGCTATATGCCGGCCATCCGGCGGCTTGCCGAGGAAATTCCCGCAGCCACCGGTGATCTGAAAATGCTCACCATCAGCGAACACCGCTTTCCATTTCTCGAGAAAATCGGCGATTGGAACAGGTTTAACCACAATACCGGCGGGACGCTGGTTGAGAAATGCTGCCATTTCTTTGACCTGATGCGGCTGATTACCGGCGGCGAGGCGGTGCGGGTCATGGCCTCGGCCGGGCAGGCGGTCAACCATCTTGATGAACGCTATGACGGCAGAGTTCCGGATATATGGGACCATGGCTTTGTGATTGTCGATTTTGACAATGGCAAACGCGCCATGCTGGAACTGTGCATGTTTGCCGAGGGGTCCCGCTATCAGGAAAAGATTTCGGCGATTGGCACCGATGGCATGGTCGATGCCTTTGTGCCGGGCCCAACGCGGTTCTGGCCGACGCATGCAGGCCCCCCACCCGTTGCCGAGCTGGTGATATCCCCGCGCACAATGCAGGGTATGCGGCGTGAACCCATTGATGTTGACCCGACATTGCTGGCCGCCGGCGACCATAACGGGTCAACCTTCTACCAGCATGAACGCTTTGCCGATGTGGTACGCGGCCATGGTCATGTCGAGGTCAGCCTTGACGATGGCGCAAAGGCGGTCGCCATTGGTCTGGCCGCCCAGGAAAGCGCGGCAACGGGCACCGCTATTTCGCTCGGCTAGACGCTGGCAGTGCCCCTCAGGCGATCACCTTGCCGGGCACCCAGCAATAGCCTTCAAGATCCAGCAGATAGCACTCGCGCAACCCGTGCGGCTTGTCGGTCGGCGGTTGCAGAATGTGCCATCCCGCCACCTCGGCCCGGCGTGTGGCAGCATCCGGGTCCATGTCGAACAGCCGGAATTCCGCACCGGCGCCGCGCGCCCCGACATCTGGTAGCAATGACGATAGCGGGTTGGCATGATAGGTGGCATCGGCATGCAGCTGGATGATCAACGACTTTGCCACCTGCGGGCCAGCGATGATGGCATAGTCATCATTTGCCCGTATCACCCGCATCTCCAGCACCGATGCTATGCTCTCTGCCAGCGGAATCACCCGTCGGCATAAAAGGTTCAGCCCAAAACCGCGCAACGCCCGGCCAACCTCTGCAGCTTCCATATGTTGCATCGCGTCAGCTGCGATATCTTCGGTCATAATGTCCATGGCAACCCCGTTCTGTCAGGAGGTGAAATCCAGGTCATCATGAAACCGGCAAGTAACAAGCTGGGTCAACACGCAGCATGGACAAGGACCATCCGGCCTGACAGTAATGGAGGCATGACAATGGCTGCATCATGGCGTCACCGCCTCACCATCCTTTGCGCAGCATTTCTGCTGCTTCTGCCGGGTGCCGGCAATGCGCAGGCTGAACCGGTCCGCAATGCCGTCGACGCCATTGACGCCGATATCCTTTTCATGCGGCACGCGCTGGCCCCGGGCTTTGGCGACCCGGCGCATTTCCGGATCGATGACTGCATGACGCAGCGCAATCTTGATGATCAAGGGCGGGCACAGGCGCGTGCCATCGGCGCCTATTTCCGCCGCCACGACATCCAGCCGGATATCATTCTTTCCAGCGAATGGTGCCGGTGCCGCGACACCGCCACCGAGATGGATATTGGCACGGCTGTGCCATTTGCCGGGCTGAATTCCTTTTTTGACGGGCATGTGGACCGCACGGCCACGCTGGCGATGCTGCGCAACCGGATGCAACAGATTGAAACCGGCCAGCTGGTGTTGATGGTCACCCATCAGGTCGTGATCAGCGCCATTACCGGAATCGCCCCGCGTAGTGGCGGGATTATCGCCTATAACAGCCGCACCGATAGCGCCCGACGCATCACCCTGCCCTGACGGGGCACATCACCCTGCTTCCTTTACTTTGGGCATGCGGATTTTAGGCATGCGGATATAATCCCAGGGCGAGGGAAATTCGCCAACAGGCACCTCGATCAAATTCGGGCCGGTTTGGGCCACCGCCTCGGCAAGCGCTGTCTGCAATGCATCAGGGCTGTCTGCCTGCACCGCGCTGACCCCGCAGGCTTTTGCCAGCGCCACAAAATCCGGGCTGGTCAGGTCAGAGGCGATAAAACGGCCATCGAAATTATCCCGCTGGATGCCGCGTACATTGCCAAAGGCATTGTCATTCATCACGATGATATTGACCGGGATATTGTGATGTTTGGCGGTTGCCAGTTCGGCAATCGCAAACATCGCGCCGCCATCGCCGGAGACCGATACCACCGGCACATCAGGCCGCGCATGCGCCGCCCCTATGGCCGAAGCAATACCCCAGCCGAGCGTGCCCTGATACCCGGTTGACAAAAACCGCCGCGGCGCGCTGACCGGAAAGGCAAAGCGCGACACATAGCCGATCTGCGTCAGCTCATCGACAAACAGCCCGTCCTCCGGCAAGGCCGACCGAATGGCCTGCAGCCAGCCAAGCTGGGGCGCCAGTGTCGCGTCAATTTCGGCAGAAACCGCCGCCTTTACCGCGGCAATACGGGCACGCCAGGCAGCACGGTCCGGGCCAGCATTGCTAAGGGCAGCACTGATTCGCGGCACCGCATCACCCAGATCGCCAACAAGTTTCAGCGTCGGTGCCGGTCCGCGATCGGGAACCGCAGGATCAATGTCGATATGCAGGATCTTCAGCGCGTCATCGACGCCCCATTCCATTTTCTGCACGGTCAGGCGCGTGCCAAGCCCGATAACCAGATCGCAGTCAGGCCACAGCTTGTACCCCTGCGGCATTGACAACGCCTCTGCCGCGGCGGAATCAACAACCCCGTGGCCGGTGCGGAACGCCATGACCCCGGCACCTGTCTGGGCGGCCAACTGCCGCACAGCATCGCTATGGTCCTGCGCGCCGCCGCCAACAACAATCAGGGGACGCTCAGCCCCTGCAATCAGCGCCGCAGCAGCGGCAATATCGTCATCCGTGAGTGATGGAACAGGCGCGGCGCTGCTGGGCTGAACCGCATCAATGCCGCTATCCTGCGCCCAAATATCGGCCGGCACTTCGACCCCGACCGGGCCCGGACAGCCCGACAGCATGGTGGTCCAGGCATTGGAAAAGGCGGCTGGCGCCTCTGCGCCCTGTGTCACGCTGATGGCCGATTTTGTCAGCTGCGCCATGATTTCGCGTTGTCCGCTGATTTCATGCAGCAACCCGAACCCCTTGCCGACGGCGCGCGAAGGAATCTGCCCGATCAACGCAAAAAGCGGCGCGTTCAGCGCCTGCGCCGTACAGAGCGCCGCACAACCATTCAGAAACCCCGGCCCCGGCACCAGACAAAAGGCCTGCGGCCGACCGGTCGCCAGCGCTGCGCCAAGCGCCATATAGGTAGCGCCCTGTTCATGGCGGGCCTGAACCGGTTGCAGCCTGTCCGTGTGATCATAAAGGGCATTGAAAAACGGGTCATTCTGTACGCCGGGGACGCAATATAGCGTGTCGATCCCATTTGCGATCAGTGATTCAACTGCCAGTTCGGCGACATTCAGCCCCATTCTTGCGTTTCCCTTGCTGGTTCCAGATGGCCGCTCTGCGCTATCTGCGCGCGCTGCCAGATCATGAAACCATCAGTAACCGTCGCAAACAAATCATGCAATGCTGCCGGGAACCACGGCGAAACATTGACGACGCCCCCCGCAATCCGGCAAGAATCACACAGATAGGACAAAGGGCACAAAAAAAGGACCGGCCATGGCCGGTCCAGTTTCACAGAGGGAGAAACATGTCACAGGCTGAAGACTGGCAGCAGAGCTTGGCACCAAAATGGTACAATTATGGTCATTAGGAGGCAGCAAAAATGAGTGATATTTCCCCTATCGACGGGCCGGTACTGGAAACGGAACGGCTGGTATTGCGCCCACCTACTGGCGATGACTACCCCGGATTTCGTGACCTCATCATGTCTGAGCGTGGCCGTTTCATCGGCGGTCCGCTGGAAGATGAAGGCCGTGCCTGGCGTGCATTTGCATCCATCATCGGCCATTGGCACATGTGCGGATATGGCACCTTCACCATTACCGATGCCCAAAGCGGCACACCGCTTGGTGTATGCGGACACTGGCACCCGGCGGGATGGCCCGCGTTGGAACTCGGCTGGAGCCTGTTTGACGGACAGGAAGGAAAAGGCATCGCAGTCGAGGCAGCGATGGCGATCCGCGATTACAGCTTTCTGGAGATGAATATTGACCGCATCTTCAGCTTTATCGACCCGCGCAATCACCGGTCGGTTGCTGTGGCAAAGGCTATTGGCGGCGTCCTTGACGCGGATGCCGCCACACCGGGTGAGGATACGCAGGCATGGCGGCATGATCGCCCGCATAATCTCTAGCCTGCCGCGGCTGATTAAGGCACGCAAAGGGGCTGGAAACAAAGGGTCTTGAATCAGGGTCACCATCTTCCCAAATACACTTGGTAACGCCGAAACGGGTTACACATATGTCAAACTTCGCCATCTTGCCTTGCAGGGAGATGGCACCAGACTCGCTTTTGAAAAGGAGACGATGATGACGCTGTTTACCAGCCCTATGGCCCGCCAGTTTGTGGGCTTCGACACCCTGTTTGACGAGCTGAACAAGCTGTCAGACCGCAAAGAGCCAAATTACCCCGCCTATAACATTGCCAAGGATGATGACGAGCATTATCGCATCGAAGTGGCCCTGGCCGGCTTTTCTGCTGATGATATTTCGCTGCAGACCGAAAAAGGTGTGCTGACGATCGAGGCGCAGAAAGCTGATGATGGCGGCAACTATATCCATCAGGGGATTGCCGCGCGCGCCTTTTCCAAGATGTTCCGTCTTGCCGAATATATGAAGGTGAATGACGCACAATTCGTTGACGGGATCCTGACCATCTTCCTGCAGCGCGAAATTCCCGAGGCGGACAAGCCAAAGCAGATCAGCATCAGCACCAAGCAGAAGAAACTGATCAAAGCTGCCTGATACACCAATGCTGCGGCATCGGGTGGTATCATCCGGTGCCGTGACAGGATGACAGGGTGGTGGCCAGAACGGCCGCCACCTTTTTTGTACCTGCAACAGACACCCAGCGCCCGGATAACGGGTCCCGAATCCATCTATGCCTGAAACTGCCTTTGCATTATCGGCCTTTAAGGAGCAGGCTTTGACAGCGGGGTTCACGCGGCATAATGCGCAGGCGCCGATCTCGCAGGCCGCTATTCTGTTGCGGCATGGATAGGGGGATGATCGAGAAATGGAACAGAGCTTTTCACCAAGCCGGCGCGACCTTCTGGCCGCCATTATCGCAGGATGTATGGTCGCATTCATCGGGTTCGGATTTGCCGCAAGTTTTGGTGTGTTTCTGCGTCCCATGTCGGTTGACCTGTCCTGGCCACGGGAAATCTTTTCGCTATCCATTGCATTGCAAGCGCTGTTCTGGGGGTTTACCCAACCACTGGCCGGCATGGTGGCCGACCGTTACGGGTCGGCGCGGGTGCTTGCGCTGGGGGCCATTTTCGCGGCAGCAGGGTTTTTTCTTCGTGGCACGATCGTTGACCCGACGGTCTTCATCGCATCGGGTGTGATTGTCGGCATCGGCACAGGTGCCTGTTCCTTTCCCGTTGTGATTATTGCCCTTGGCAAAGTCGTATCCGCCCGCCAACGCAGCCTGGTTCTCGGGCTGGGCACGGCAGCGGCATCAACAGGCATGCTTGTCGCCGCACCCCTTTCGCAATTCCTGCTGGCGAATGGCGGCTGGGAAACGGCCATACATGTCATTGCGTTTGGCTTTCTGACAATTCTGCCCTTTCTCTATTTTATCGGCCGGGTATCCATGCCGTCGGCGAAATCCAATCATACGGCAGGTATTCTGCCCGCCATCCGGCTGGCCTTTACCGATCAGGCCTATCTGCTTTTGTTTTTCGGCTTTTTCGTATGTGGTTTTCACGTCAATTTCATCCAGACGCACCTGCCGGCCTATATCGTGGATAGCGGGCTGGCAGTGGTTGTTGGCGGCTGGTCACTCGCACTGATCGGGCTGTTCAATATTGCCGGGTCTTTCCTGTCTGGCTGGTCCGGGCAGGTGCTGCCGAAAAAGAATGTACTTGCCGGCATCTATGGCGCGCGGGCGGTTGTGATCCTGATCTTTATCCTGACGCCGATGTCGCCGCTTTCGGTCTATGTCTTTTCGGCCGCGATGGGTGTTCTCTGGTTGTCCACGGTACCGTTGACGACGGGGTTGGTAGCGCAGACACAAGGGCTGACCTATCTGTCGACATTGGCGGGGTTTGTGTTTCTCAGCCACCAGACAGGCGCCTTTATTGGCACCTGGCTTGGCGGGCGCGTGTTTGATATCTATCAGGATTATCAGCCGATATGGATTGCATCGATCATTCTTGGCATTGTCGCGATGATCATTCACCTGCCCATTCGCGAAACACCAAGACAAGCAGCAACCTCATAATCAGAAAACCGACCCGCATGCGCTACCCCACAATCGCGCTTTCCTTTCTTGCCGCCGTCAATGCCTTTGCCATTGATGTGTCAACGCCGGTGCTGCCGGCGGCGGCGGCGGCGCTAAATGTTGAAATCGGCCTGATGCAGCTGACCATCGGGCTCTACATGCTTGGCTATGCTATCGGCCAGATTCCGATCGGGCTGATGGGGGATTATTTCGGCCGACGAATCACCGTCATCATTTCCCTGATCATCTTTATTCTGGCGGGGTTTGTGGCGGCAACGGCATCAAGCGTGGAATTGCTGCTGGCAATGCGGTTTGTGCAAGGGGTGTCCGGTGCAGCCGGCGCGGTGATTGCGCGTGCCATCGCGCGTGATATCACAACCGGTGCGGGCACTGGCAGGTTGTTGGGGCTGATGACCGCAACATTGGGCGGGGTGATGATTGTCGGCCCTCTCATCGGCGCTGTGCTTCTTGATCTGACGGGCTGGTGGGGGCCTTTCATGGCATCGGCTGTATTTGGTTTCCTTGCGCTTATGCTATTATTGACAGGCATTGAGGAAACACTGAAACATCGTCCCGATGGCACCCTTGGCGCCCGCTTTATTGAGGGTATGACTGCTTTTCGCAACAGCCCGCAAGCGCGTTTGAGCGCCCTGCTGATCGCCTTTGCCTTTTGTATCCTGATGGCTTTTGTCACCTTGGCATCAGAGGTTTTCATCCGTCAATTCGCCATGGGCGAGATGGGATATGCGGTGATTTTCGCCATCGCGTCGGCGGGTTACATGCTGGGCGGACTGGCCTGCCGTCGCCTTGTCAGCCAGATGTCTACCATCAACCTGGCCCGCATCACGGTGGCCGGTTTCAGCGCGGTGGGGTTGGCATCCCTGCTGTTGTTGCCGGTCTCTGCCGGTCATCCTGCCGCGCTCTCCATCCTGATGATCGCCTCTTTCTGCTGTATCGGGGCGATGCTGAGTGTTGCCGCAACGCTCGCGCTGGAAGCCCTGCCACGCAACGCCGGAATGGCATCGGGGATCATGGGATCTTTTCAGATTCTGGTTGGTGCCTGCTTTTCGGCGGGCCTGAGCCTTGTTCAGGCCGATTCACTGGTGATCCTGCATCTGTCGGTAGGCGGATGTGCAGCCCTTATGGCGGTGACCGCCTTGGCAACACGGCGCTTGACATCAAATACTGCACGGTAATAAGCCGCGATAGACACACGTCATCACATAGTAGTGCCGAGATCATGCCACTGCAGATTACCCTTGGCGAATTGCTGCACCAGCTTGCGCATGAGCATATGGACCGCCCTGCCATCACAATGGCAGAAAGCGGAGAGACAATTTCCTATATCCAGTTTGAACGGCTGGTGAACCGCGTCGCACACGGCTTTCAGTCCCTGCCGCATGCCGGTAATGGCTATGTCGGAATCATGCATGAGAATGCCATCAGCTATCTGGCAATGGCCTATGCGCTGAAGAAACTGGGTCGCGTCGAAGTATCGATAAACCGCGCGTTTCGGGGGGCGGCCCTGACGCGGATGATCAACCTGACAGAATGCCAGCTGCTGATGACATCGCAGCAGCATCTTGATGCTCTTGCTGCGGTGGTTGATGACCTGCCGCATCTTCGAGCGCTGATCCTGACCAGCGGCCACAACGCGGCAAAACGCCGATTCCCGCATCTGAAGATTATTGATTTCGAACAAATGCAGTCATCTGATGAATGTCACATCGCCTCGACTGCCCATGACACCGATCTGGCAACCATCATGTTCACCTCGGGAACGACCGGTGTGTCCAAAGGGTGTCGGCTGTCACATCGCTATGCTGTGCGCACGGCAGAGAACATGATCAAACCCTTTCACCTGACCGCAGAGGATGTGAATTATACGCCTTACCCCCTCTCGCATGTCGGGCCTGCCTATTATGATATTCTGCCAAGCCTGATGACTGGCGGGCGGGTGGTGTTGCGCGATCATTTCAGCCTGACCCGCTTTTGGCCAGAAATCATCCGCCACAAGGTGACCTGGTTTATGTGCCTTGGCTCGGTACAACAGCTGTTATATGCCGCACCGCCATCCCCGCTTGAAAAGCAGCATCATGTCACGCGCGCCTGGGCAACGCCCGCGCCCGTACCAAAGGCTGATTTTGACAGGCGTTTCGGGTTGCATCTTTTACCCGGCGGCGGTTACGGCTCGACCGATGCGGGGTGGGTCGTCACACCGCAATGGGATCATGCTGGCGGGATTGTGCTGCCGCATTATGAAGTGGCCATCATGGATGATCATGATAATCCGTTGCCCGCCGGCGAGAAAGGCGAAGTGGTCATTCGCCCGCGTGAAGCCGGGATCATGGCTGACGGCTATTTCGGCATGCCGCAGGAAACGCTGAAAGCACAGCGCAATCTGTGGTTCCACACTGGTGATATCGGCTGGCTGGATGCAGACGGGCTATTCTACTTTTCCTGCCGCATGTCAGAACGCATCCGGGTAAAGGGCGAAATGGTCTCGGCATTCGAAGTTGAAGAAGGCGTGCTCACACTTGAAGGCATCGAGGATGCGGCCGCCATCGGCATTGCGGCGGCGCATGGCGAGGAAGATATCAAACTGTTTGTCACAGTGAAGCCCGGATACCGCCTCGATGAAGCCGCCATCGACGCGCATTGTCGAAACGTCATGGCAAAATTCATGGTGCCGGTCGAGATCGAGATTTGTGACAGCCTGCCGCGCACCCCCACCGGCAAGGTTGAAAAGGCACGACTGACCGAAGCACATAGCCAGCACGCAGCCGGCCACGTGCCCGATCCATCACCGACACGGTGACCGGTTAGTCGTTCGTAGCCGGCGCCTTGGCAGCCTGCTTTGCCTCATAGGCCTCTTTTTTGGCGGCGTAGTCGGCCTCGCTCAGCTTGTGCCAGCCAATACATTGTTCTGTTGGCGATCTACCACAGCCACAGTTCCGTCCTTCAGACATTCGATCCTCCTATGTTCATTGATGGGTTTACGAGTCTACAACCCGATAGATGGGCATAGGTTTTAGGTTTATAATGTCTCAGTATCTTACTTCTTCATTAACTTATGGTCATTAATTATGCTCTATCATCCCGGGTTTGAAGCGCTGCGCGAGGTGGCGCGTCAAGGAAGCTTCATCAAGGCGGCACGCATACTTGGCATTTCCGGACCTGCCATCAGCAAACAGATCAAGAACCTCGAAGCGCGACTCAATCTGGTATTGCTGCATCGCACCACCCGCGCCGTCACCCTGACCGAGGCCGGCCGGCGCCTGACAGAAGTTCTGGACCGTGGCGGCAGTGAGGTGGACACCTTGCTGGAACAGCTGTCAGTCGGGCAGGACAGGCCCTTTGGGCGGTTGAAGATGAATGTGCCCATGTCCTTTGGCGAGATGTTTTTGCATAAACCAATCGCCGATTATGCGGCCGCCTATCCGGATGTGGTTGTCGAGGTCGATTTCGATGACAAGCGCGTGCATCTCGTCGAGGAAGGTTATGATTTGGTTGTCCGGATCGGCGTGTTGGAAGATTCAGGCCTGTTTGCACGACGGGTAGGCGATTGTCCCATATATCTGTGCGCGACGCCTGATTTTGTTGCGCGGCATGGCACGCCGGAAACGCCACATGATCTGTCAGCCTTGCCGGCCATCATCTATTCAAATGCACCGGGCAGCCCAACTCTGACCTTCCGCGATGCGGACGGGCAGGACGGGACCGCGGCGCTGCGTCCACAATTCTATGCAAACAGTGCAGGCATGATGCGTGAAGCCTGCCTGCGCGGTGTCGGTGTCGCCCTTCTGCCAGCTTTCTGCTGCGAGGATCATCTTGAATCTGGTGCATTGGTCAAGCTGCTGCCATCATTTGAAACGTCTCCTGACCGCGGAATCTATGCTGTCTATCCTGACAGACGGTTTCTGCCGCTAAAGGTGCGGGCCTTCATTGATATTCTGGAACAGAGCCTGCGCGCCGCACGGGGATAGGCGCGACAGGCGCACACACAAATCTGGCCGGGATTATCTCGAACCGTGCCTTATTCGGAGTCAGCGCTGACAGTCTGGCGCATCGCCAGCCAATGGGCAGTCGTCATCGTCCCGACACCAGGTGAAGGCGCAGACCAGTTTACCGGCGGGGGTGGCATCTCAGGGGGCATATCCTGATCGGCCTCCTCATCCGGCTTGTCTGCAGCCGTATAGCGGCGACGGCGGAAATCCTGCCGCGTTTGTGTCAGGGGCTTTACGTCCATGGATATGTAACGACATGAGAGGGTCCTTTTTTATCCTGTGTGTTGAAAGATACTGCAGGTGAACATCGCCAAGCATGTTGTTTGCATGCCGGCCAAAAGGACCGCGCGGGGGCCATCTCAGGGGTCGAAACCGCTGCCAGCCTGTGCCATCATGCTGCCAACAAACACCGCGTATGACGATAAATGCGCGCAGGCATGACCGCAGGGGGCAATTATGGAACGTTACAGAAAAATCTTTACGCTGGCCGTCTGGGCGGCAGCAGCCGTTTTTGGCGCCACACGGCTGGCCGGAGATAAAGCGCTCATGCTGGGGCTGATCGAGGCTTTGATGGTGCTGATTGCCGCCTTTGTTGCCTTGAAAACCATCGATTTGATTTTTCCGCCCAAAAAGGCCGATGACGATAGCTGAGAAAAAATGGGCGGACGCATCTGGCACTGAATGCCTTGCGCCCGCCCAGCAAAGGTACGGCATAAAACCGTGAATTTCGTGGAGGAGCTTCGAAATCCACAGACGGTATAGCTGGTTATATGCGATACCGTAAAATGCTATAAATTCGCTACAGCGCTGCATTTTTTGCAGCATCGCTTGCAGAGTCTGCCATGGCCACATCATCGCCTAAAGCTGTTCGAGACGCACAATCGGGAACCGCCAATCCCATCGACAAGACAGGGAATCTGATTTTGGCGGGTGCCCCGGCCCTTGGTCCCGCAGCTGGCGACGCCCTGGATATTCTTGTCTGCAGCCAGGGGGTCAGCCTCTGGGGTGGGGTGGATCCGCAAACCGGACGCATCATCGACGCACATCATCCCCAACATGGGGCCGATCTGGCCGGGCGCATTGTGATGATGCCAACGTCACGGGGGTCATGCAGCGGCAGCAGCGTGTTGTTGCAGCTTGCCCTGAATGGCAGGGCGCCTGCGGCGCTGGTCTTTCACCAGCACGAAGATATTCTGACGCTTGGCGCATTGGTTGCCGAGCATATCTTTGACACCGCAATCCCGGTATTCAGCCTGACCCAGACAGACTATCAGGCGATGACCCATGCCAGCACCGCACGCCTTGCAAGGGGTGAAATCGTTACTGACGACGCGCAGATTTCCATTGATCCCCTTCCGCTCAACCAGCTGGTGCTGACCGACCGGGATCTGCACATCCGTAACGGTGCAGAGGGGCGGGCGATGGCAATGGCCATGGATATTATCTGCCGGATCGCGGCCGTTCAGGGCGCACACAGCCTGCGTGATGTGACGCGCGGCCATATTGATGGCTGCATCCTTGCCCATCCCGCCAACCTTGTCTTTGCCGAAAAGATGGCTGCCCTTGGTGCCAAGACGTCCATTCCAACCACAACCAACGCTATTTCGGTTGATCAGTGCCACTGGCAGCAACAGGGGATCGACAAGGATTTCGGGCATGCTGCCAGCGCACTTGCAACCCTCTATACGGACATGGGAGCAGCCCCGACATTTACCTGTGCGCCCTATCTGCTGGAGTTCCCGCCCGCCGCTGGTGAATCGATCGGCTGGTCTGAGTCAAATGCCGTCATCTACGCAAACACTGTTCTTGGCGCGCGCTCGACAAAATTGCCGGATTTTCTGGATCTGTTTGTGGCGATGACAGGACGTGCACCATTGGCGGGGGTCTATAGCGATGACGGGCGCCGGCCCGCGCGGGTCATTGATGTCAGCCTGCCGCAACAGGCGCATGATGACAGCATATGGCCGCTGGTTGGATGGTTGGTTGGCAGCCTGTCGCCCGACCGCATCCCGCTCGTGCGCGGCCTTGAAGCGGTCCGCCTTACTGATGATGATCTGAAAGGATTTTGCGCGGCTTTCGGCACAACCTCCGGCATGCCATTGCTGCATATCGCAGGGCACACACCAGAGGCCACACTGCCACCTTTGGCCAATGCTGACATAATGCAGATTGATCAGATGGCCCTGGCACAGGCATGGCGGACATTGAATGCCGATGTGACAGAGATCGACCTTGTGGCCATCGGAAGCCCACACGCCTCTCTGACCGAACTGCAGCTGATTGCCAGTTTGATGGACGGGCGCAGATGCCATGCGCGCATCGATTTTATCGCCACCGTCGGGCGCGAGGTGATGGCTGCCGCCATGAGCGACGGCACGGCAGAGCAGCTTGCACAAGCCGGCATCAGGGTCATCCCCGATGTCTGTTGGTGTTCAATAACCGAACCGCTTTTTCCGCCTGCGGCACGCGTTCTGATGACCAATTCCGGGAAATATGCGCATTACGCCGACGGATTGTGCGGGCGCAAAGTACGTTTTGGCAGTCTTAAGGATTGCGTCGAGGCGGCGGTCACTGGCGTGGCAAAACCGCATCCGCCACAATGGGCACAGCAGGTGACACCCGGACATCACCACAATTACGAATCATAAAACGGGCGTGCCCACCATTTGCAAGGATATCCTCACGGGCGGGTTGGCAAAGGCCGGGTTGGCAATAGCCGGGTTTGCAAGGGGCGGGTTGGTAATGGCCAGATTGAACGCAGCCTTATGAAAGCGGCAGCACCGACGGCTATTCCGATGATTTACCGGAGGATTCCTCACCCCAGAACCGGTTGATCAAAATATGCAGCACAACGGCCGGACCCAGATAGATGGCACCAAAGATGATCTGGTTGGCCAACCCCTCAAGACTGCTCTGGGCCTTTGCTGCCAGAAATACCGAAGTGGCATAGGTCAGCATAATGACAAGGCGTCGCTTACTTTTCATTTGTTATTCCTTCTCGTCATAAGCAGCCCTCTTCCATGCGCAGGGCAACCGCCACATGCAGATCCAGGTGACGCATGAGGCTCATGGTAAAAGCCTGCCGGCAAATTCCCAAGCCCTTTCCGATGGTCTCCCCTTTCCCATATCTGCCAGCCTTATGCATTGGGCCTTTTGCACCCTTACCGCATGCTGCATTTTTTGCAGGGGGCGGATGTATTTTTAGCGCTGTGGCGCATCATGACGCCATGCCAACTTTCATCCTGCGCTGATGTCCGTTGCGGACCTTGAACGGCAGGGAAGGATGAAAATCATGGCCATCATTTTTATGACAGACCTTGATGGCACCTTGCTTGGCCATGATGATTTCAGCTGTGGCGCCATCCGCGACGAGCTGCTTGGTCTGATCAGGCAGGACATCAAAGTCGTCTTGAATTCCAGCAAGACAAAGGCGGAAATAGAGCTGTTTTGCCAGTCATTGGGCGTCAGGCTGCCTTTTATTTGCGAAAATGGTGCTGCCTTTTTCAATAGCGAGATTCTGGGGCTTTCAGGGCTGGGGGACACCCCGCAACAGGCAGGAACGGATGTCGCAACGCTGTTGACAGCCTGGCGCGGCGCCATCGACACGGACCTGCGCCGGCACTGTATTTTCTTCGATGACATGGAACCTGTCGCGCAGTCGCGGCTTCTGGGGTTGCCTGGTGACGATCTGGACCGCGCAATGGACCGGCAATTTTCCGCACTATTTGCCTTCTGTGGTCCGGAGGATCGGTTTGTCCATCTGCAAGAACAGGCAGAACGCGCCGGTATCCGTGTTCATACGGGCGGGCGCGTCCATTGCCTTTCAGGGCATCATGACAAAGCCAGTTTCAACAGTTTCATCCGGCAGCATGCTGCCGGCGGTCATGCGCCTCTCACCCTGATCGGCTTTGGTGACAGTGACAATGATGTGGCGATGCTATGTGACGCCGATATTGCCTGTGTTGTCCCGCGGCCGATGCGCAATGCACTGAAACTACCCAATCCACCGGCAACGGTCATTACAGCACCCCAGCCCGCACCGACGGGCTGGCTGATTGCCGCAACACAGGCGCTGACCCTGCTGGAACAACAAGCATAAGGAGACAAGTGATGGGCGATTTTGCACAGAATGGCATGGTGGCTACCCTTCATGATTTTGGCACACGGACAACCGAGCAGCTGGAAAACGAGCTGCGGGTATTCTCCGGCTACCGGCCGATGGAGCTTATTCTGCCAAGCCTCTATTCAGAGCTGGAAGGGGATGCACTTGCCCATATTGTTTCGGAAATCAGCCAGATTGACTATCTGGGCCATATTATCATTGGTCTCGATCGCGCAGATCGTGACCAGTATGAACACGCCTATTCCTTTTTCTCGAAGCTGAACAAGCCATTTTCCCTTTTGTGGAATGACGGGCCACGGCTGCGCACGATCCAGGCGGAGCTTGAAGACAGAAATCTGGCCCCAACCGAACCCGGCAAGGGACGCAATGTCTGGTATTGCATCGGTTTTGCCAACGCCCGCGGCAAGGCCGAGGCTGTGGCGCTGCATGATTGTGACGTGCTGACCTATAACCGGCGCATGCTGGCGCGGCTGTTCTATCCGATCGCCAATCCGGCGTTCCAGTTTGAATTCTGCAAAGGCTATTACCCGCGCGTTGCAGACGGAAAGATGAATGGGCGGGTCAACAGGCTGCTGGTCGGCCCCCTGCTTCAGGCGATGGAACAGGTGCTGGGGCCAAGCGACTATATCAGCTTCATGCGCAGTTTCCGCTATCCGCTGGCAGGCGAATTTTCCTTTCGCCGCTCATTGATCCCCGAACTGCGTATTCCGTCGGATTGGGGGTTGGAAGTCGGCATTCTGTCAGAAATGCAGCGCAACCAGGCAAGCAACCGCATCTGTCAGGTTGATATCGCTGAAACCTACGACCACAAGCACCAGCCATTATCAGTCGAAGACCGGAATCTTGGGCTTTCGCGCATGTCGATCGATATTTCCAAGGTTCTGATGCGCAAGCTGGCAACACAGGGGCACTGTTTCGGCACCGATACCTTCCGCACGCTCAAAGCCACCTATTTCCGGCTGGCGCTGGACATGGTGCGCTTTCACCAGTCCGACGCCGAAATAAACGGCCTGACCTATGATATTGATGCCGAAGAAGGCGCGGTAGAGCTATTTGCTGAAAACATTATGCGGGCGGGTGATGATTTCACCTATAACCCGATGGAAACACCCTTCATTCCGTCATGGGCACGCGTCACCTCAGCCCTACCCGATCTGGCCTACAGGCTGCGCCGGGCTGTTGAAATGGACAATCAGGAACAAGAAGCCCGCCTTGCCGGGCGGTCACGCGCCGCCTGACACCCGGGGCGCGGGATGCATCAATAACCAGTTTCAACATGCAGAAATGGGGCTGAAAGCGAACTGCCAGCGTGTCACCCCCGTGCGGGATCCACGCTGGCATCAATGAGACGCTAGACCGTCATTAATGCTGCAAATAGGGCCAATTTTGCATGACAGCGATGCACAAAATGCAGCGCCTGCTTAAAGCCGTCTGCACAATGCCGTCTGCTGGGCGCTGATCACAGACACCTCAAAAGCCACGCTTCCAATATTTCCAGATTCTGTCGCAGCTCATCCTCATCGGCAGCCGTGTTTTTCAGGCCAGAGCTTGAAAGCACGAAGGTTCGTGTATATTCCATGAGCGCGGTCCCGCTGACAGTTTCGCCTGCAAACGGCATCAATATATCTTTCAGAAAGACAGCGCGTTGCTCCAACGTGTGCCTGATAGCCTTCTTGCCAGCTTTATTGTGACCACTGAGGATATCGGCCGCATCCTCGGATTGCTGGATAAACCTGTATGGTTCAATGATGCAAACCGTCGTGAACAACCATAGACGCTCTTGCGCCGTGAGCTTGTTGGCAAGTTGATCTTTTATGGTCTGAAGCAGTTTTTCAGATACATGGTAGATCGCCGCCAGCATAATCGCATTCTTGTCTTCGAATGCTGCATATAAGGTTGGCCGTGATATCCCGGCTGCTTTTGCGATATCACCAAAACTTGCCTTGCGAACGCCGCGTTCATAAAAAACTCTGGCGGCCGCATCCAGTATCTGAAGCCTCTTTTCCATAGCGCCTTATCTACCAGAAATGAAAATTACAAACAACATATTTTTGTAAATATTACTTTACATATTCTGATATTTTGTTAAATGCTCAGTGACAGATAATTCCTGACACGGAGATAAACATGCTTACCACCTACCTGTCCGACATGATGGTCCGGCCCCATCAATCACCTGTATTTGATGACCCGACGCAGTATCAGCTTTCCTATGAAGATGTCTCCTTCAAAACAAGCGATGGCGTTACCATCAGGGGATGGCTGATTGATGGTGGCAGTGACAGGATTATCATCCAGTCTCATTTCGGGGTGCAATGCAGCCGCGCCGGATATTGTCTGGAGGGGAAAGGCTTTCTGAAGCCTTGGAAGCGCGATATTCCGTTCCTGCGTCAGGCAAAGCAGCTGGTGGAAATGGGCTATTCTGTCCTGATGTATGACATGCGCAATCACGGTGAAAGTGATGTTGGCACAACGCCTTGGATTACCTGGGGTGCAGAAGAGGCCAAAGATATTATTGCAGCCTTAGATTTCGTAGCCACACATCCCGTTTACAAAACCGCAAAAATCGGACTGCTGAGTATCTGCATGGGCAGTGCCATCAGCACCTATGCCTTCGGCATGGAGAATGGATTGAAGAACCGCACGAACATCAAGGCGATGATCGCTGTTCAACCACTTCAATACCAGAAATTCATTGATGCCCTGGGCCTGCCAAAATTCATCCAGCGCCCCGTTGCAAAGTTGAACGAGGAGCGCACCGGCATTGATATGGTCACAAAGAGTTTTCTGCCGCATGTGAAGGATATCGACGTCCCGACGCTCATCGTGCAAAACAGCAATGATCCTTGGACAGACATGAATTTTGTGAACAGCTTTTTTGACGAACTGACCGTCGAAAAAGACATTCACTGGGCTGACCTGGCGAAGAACCGCCTTGCCGCCTATGACTATATCGGACAGCACCCAACGGGCCTGTATGAGTGGTTCGACAAACATATGTAGAGGCGGTCTTATGTCACCTTCAACGCGATCGGGCAGTTACCTTCACAGCGCTTTTCTGACCCTTGCTGTCACCTTGCTGTCAATCACAATGTCGGGATGCACGACAATGTATAATCTCTCCAAATCACTTGGTTATCACCAAGTGCACACAGAGACATTCATAGAAGCACAACCCGAATATGTCTGGGCCGTGATTACTGATGCGCCACATTACAGCGATTGGAACCCGGTCATTATCAATGCCGAAGGTACCTATGGCAAAGGGGCCACCATCAAGAATACGGTCGTGGAAGCCGGCAAAAAACCAACCCTGATCACATCAAGGGTGACGCGGTTTGACCCGCCCTTTCATCTCAACCAATTCGGCGGCTATACGGGAATCATCACCTTTGATCACCATTATATTCTGGAACCGGTCAATGGCGGGACGAAGGTCATCCAGAAAGAAGAATATACAGGTATTTATGTGCATTTCTGGGATAGTGCGTGGGTAGAACCAGCCTATCGGGCGGTCAATGCCCGGTTGCGTGAAGAAGTGCTGAAACGGCTGTCCAGATGACGGTGCGCCGCATTAGGCCTGCGATCAACCAAAGCAGATTGTAAACGGCGCCGGCCGCATCGGCATCGGTGCCGGGACAATATCGCGTGCTTTTGGTCAGGGGGTTACGATATTGAACCACATGTCAAAAGCGTCATGCAGTGCCAGCCATTGACGCACTGCGTCGATATTGCCCGCAATGTCAGCGCCTTCAGCAATCGCATCATCAAGCGAGATTTCGCCGGCGGAGAGCTGCTCCAACAGGGCCAGGGTGATCGAAACCTTCGCATCAGATGTCGCATCCATGGCGCCCAGCCGGGCAAATTCGGTCTGCCGCTTCACCGATACGCAAACGGTCTTGTCGCCAATGGCAAATTCTATCGTGATGTCGACATCGCGTGCGCGTTCCGGATCAAGCCGCAATGCAAACGCGTCAAACCAGTCCTGCACCGATAAGGTCGCCGCCAGATCAGCATTCCGGCCTCCCGCCATCGGAAGCGGCTTCACACCCTCTTCCAGCTCCATCGCACCTGTCAGATAGATGTTGCGCATGATTCCCGACTCCGCCCGGAACCCCATATGTCTGTAGACAAGCGCCAGCAATTTTCTGGCGTGGTCTGACGGATCTGGCGCGAAAACAAGATGCGAGAGCACCGTGGCCGCCCATTGAAGATCATCCGCCTCAACGGCCTTCTCTGCGATCAAAAGCGCCCGCTCATGTCCACCGACAGCATCCACAAAACGACGGCCCAGCGCCTCCGGCGGCAACGGATCAAGATTAACCGGGTTCCCGTCAAAGAACCCGTAATATTTCTGATAGACGGCCCTGGCATTAAAAGTCAGGCTGCCGTAATAGCCGCGGCCATGAAATTTTTCAGCCAACCAGTCAGGCTCGCGAATATTTGCCGCGACCTCATGCGGTGTCTGGCCCAGATTTGCCAGCCGCAGGGTCTGGTCGTGGATATATTTGTAGAGATCGCGCTGTTCTTCAAGAAAGAGGCACAATTCAGCGCGGCCCCAGACGGGCCAGTTATGGCAGTTGATCAGAATGTCAGCCTGCTCTCCAAACAAGGCCAATGCGTCATCAATGCAGCGCGCCCAAAGCAAGGCGTCACGAACCTGCGCGCCGCGCGGGGGCATAAGATTATGCATGGTCTGTGTACAGACCTCGGCCATGCAGAGCGTGCCGTGGTCGGGCATGAAGAATGTAAATTCTGCCGGCGCTTCAGTGCCGCTCGCCATCATGAAGACAAAACGCACCCCATCAATGACCCGTTCCGCACCGGTCTCTGCAATGAATGCGTTGGGCGGAATGAATGTACGCTGGCCTTTCGCCACCGTTTTGCCGATACCCCCATCCACAAGCCCTTCAGGGCCGGTCGATAATGAAATTCCGAATTGATAGACAGCGCGTCGTGATGTGTGGTTGCCGCCAAGAATGCCTTCGGATGCGGCATATTCCATAAACCCGTCCGGGGCATAGATCGGAGGCGGGTTGTCCGAATCTGCAACACCGCGAATGCCTCCGAAATGGTCAGGGTGGGTATGGGTGATGATAATCGCGCTGACCGGGCGTTCGCCAAGCGTTTCATTCACCACCTTCAGTGCCGCCGCCGCCGTTTCCCGTGCCATGAGCGGATCGACAATGATCCAGCCGGTATCCCCCCTTATGATCGTCATATTGGCATAATCGAAGGCTCTTGCCTGCCATATGTCACGAGTTACCGCGAACAGCCCGGAAATGGCGTTCAGTTGGGCCATGCGCCATAGCGACGGATTAACCGTGGCTGGCGGCCCCTCTTTCAGAAAATCGAAATCGGCAATATCCCATGATTTTCTGCCGGCTGGCCCGGTGATGCCGCCTTCGGGCAGTCCGGCGATCAGACCCCGGCTGGCAGCCTCCCTTTCATCTGTTTTTGAAAGTGGCAGCCTTTCTGCAAATGCCCTGTTTGCACTGGACGTGGCCTGCATAAGAATGTGCGAAAGCGCACCAATATCCTTCATCAGACCAAACCTCCCCTTGCGAATCGCTGTCTCTATTTTGAAACCCCAAATCTGGGTATCACTTTTTTCAGGAACACACCAAGCCTGCTGGCGCGGGCCGAGCATCATAAATGTTAATCAGTCTTCAGATACCAGCCGTGAGTCGAGAAGCTGCCCCTCGCGTGCCAGGATCGGATAGGCGATGGACGCGACATGGCTGTTGCATTCCTTGAAGGCCAGTCCGGTCTCCAGATGCAGATCGCTTGATTCCAGACTTTCCACGCGCCCTTTTGCCAGCCGTTTCAGATGGCTTTTCCGGCTTTTGCGCTGACGGTGCGTAAATTCGCCCTTTTCTTCGATCAGCCGGCGCGCGATGCCGACATCGCCAGAGACCAGCACATTGCCCGCCAATGCAATGTTGGCTATCACCCGGTCATGCATCCCGCGAAGCTCGGCCAGCCCCTCTTCCGAGAAGCGGATGCCGTCCCGATCGCGATTGGCAACCAGCTGCGAGAGTGTCTTAGAGACCACATCACCTGCGGCCTCGATCGCGATGGCGAATTCAAGAAGGTTACGCAATTCCTTGCGGTTGTGGGCCTTGCCGTTCTTGCTGTCTTTTGCGCCCGACAGATCGGCCACATAGCGGCGCATGCCGTCCAGGGCGTCATTTATGATCATGTCCTTTTCGATGATCCGGCGCATCCGGTCCTTGTCGAAATCTTCCAGCAGCCCCATCACCGGAAGCATCATCTCTTCGAGGATCAGAAGCATCCGCTGCAGTTCTCGTTTGATGCCGGCCATGGCTAGCTTTGGGTCGTCCAGCGCGCCCATATCCAGCACGCTGCGATGGTGCACCGGCATATCATCGCGGCCAGCCACATCCGCAGGCATCACCCTTGCCGTTATGGTCGCCAGCAGACCGCTGAAAGGGACCGCCAGAAGCAGCAGGGCGTTGAACAGCACATGGCCGAGGATGACGGTTTGGCCGGCGCCCACGTCGGGCAGCAGCGCGATCAACGGAGACCGGTTGACCACAACCACCATGATAACGGCAGCTGCACCGCGCAGGATGGCATTCATCACCGGCACCTGCCGTGCCGCCGGCGGCATCGCCCGCGTCATCCATAGGGGCAGCAGGGATGAACCGAGATTGGCACCAAGCATCAGCGAGACCCCGACCATCAGCGGCAAAGCGCCTATCGCGACCATTGTCACAAACATCAGCACCGCCGCCACCGAGGAATGCATGATGAATGTCAGTACAGCCCCGACGAGGAAGGCGGTGATGAAATCGCGTTCCAGAAAAATGGCGATCTGCGGCAGGAAGGCGCTGTCGCGGATGGGGGTCACCGTGGTGCGCATCAGTTCCAGCGCAATCAGGATCAGGGCCACGCCAAGCAACGCACGGCCAATCTGCTTTGGCAGCGCTGACTGGCTCTTCAGGAACATCAATCCGCCTATCACCAGCAACAGGGGCGCAAGCCAGCTTATTTCGACAATCAGGAACTGGATCACCAGCGCCGAGCCGAGATCCGCTCCCAGCATCGCGGGAAGGCCAAGCTGAAAGGACAGCGTGCCCGCGCTGACAAAGCCGGCGATCAGCATCGCCACCGCCACCGAACTCTGCATGATGGCGGCAAGCGCCGCCCCGGCAAAAGTCGCCCTGAATCTGGCGTTGGAACCAGTCACCAACCTGCGGAAGGACGCGCCAAAGGCGCGCTCAACGCCGGTGCGCACCATCCTGACGGCAAACAGCAGCAGGGTGACCGCGCCAGCAAGCTCCAGCAGAAACTGAACAATTACCATCGTATCTCTAAAAAATATTTAGCTCTAAAATCTATCACGACGCGTTTCACCAGATGCGCCTGACGCAATAATGCGGCAAGCCAAACCATAGGTATAATGTCTATCACATCTGTTATATAGCACGTTACATATAACAGTTCGCCTATATGGCTGCCGCTACAGATATATCGGCCCCGCCCGATTATGTCGCCGGGGCACCCGACCATGCCTTACCGCTCGCCCGCCAAGGGTCGTATGATTGGTCGTAGCATGAAAACGCCAGACCATTTATACGCCCGCGATGATGCGAACAGGTCGAAACGCTATGCGTTCTGCGGGTATCGATGCGAAGAATGGCGCGCTCGGGAAGATTCGAACTCCCGACCCCCAGATTCGTAGTCTGGTGCTCTATCCAGCTGAGCTACGAGCGCGGCGCGGCGGGATAAATAGATAACCGCCGAAGAAGGCCGCACCATAGGCCAAGCATCAGTCGCTGGCAAGCCCGAACTTCAGCCAGGACAGCGCGCCATTTTGTTGCCGCGGCCGCGCCTTCGCTCTTGCCATTATGTGCGTAAACACTAATCTCTGCTGGTTTTCCATAGCTGCTGATACAGGATGATCCGGATGACCGACAGTCCACAAAAATCCTTCCCGGTTTCGTGGGAAGAACTGCACCGCACATCAAAGGCGCTCGCCTGGAGACTGCTGGAACTGGGGCCTTTTGACGGCATCGTCGCGGTCACCCGCGGCGGCCTCGTGCCGGCGGCCATTGTCGCGCGGGAACTGGAAATCAGACTGATTGAAACAGCCTGTATCTCGTCCTATCACGGCAGCGACCAGGGCGATTTACATGTGTTGAAGGAAGCGCCCAGCGCAGGCAAGGGCGCGGGCTGGCTGATCGTCGATGATCTGGTCGATACAGGCGAGACTGCAAAAGCATTGCGCACCATGATGCCTGAGGCACATTTTGCCACCGTCTATGCAAAGCCGGCTGGCAGACCGCTGGTCGATACATTCGTCACCGAAGTGTCGCAGGATACCTGGATTTTCTTTCCCTGGGACATGGAACCCAAGCCGTCAACCCCGATCATCGGGCAGCGTGGCTGATAACAACGGCGGGTGCGCCAGCATGTTTGACGGCCCTGTTTTCGTCGCGTATGCGCCGCGTCATTAAAAATCTGCACCGGCAATTGCATCCGGAATTCACTGCCATCGGCTGTTGAACGTGTCAGCTTTAGATTGCCGCCTTGTGCCACGGCCAGATCGCGGGCGATAGCCAGACCAAGGCCGGTGCCACCGCGCTGTTTGCTGCGAAAGGCAAGGAACAGATCATCCCATTGGTCTTGCGGGATGCCCGGCCCGTCATCAGCGATATCAATCACCCCAAGCCGTCCGGCGCGCCATATGTCCAACGACAGCTTTTCCGCACCTGCCAATGACGCATTGCGCGCCAGATTAAGCAGAATGCGCGACAGCATTTCCCGGTCCATGAACACCGTGGCAGGACCGCTATAGCTGGTCGTCATACCAGCGCTTTCGCCAATCTCGGCAAGCAGGTCGGCCGGTGCAAAATATGTTGGCTTCGGTGGCGGTGTTTCGGCCAGATAATCCAGCATCGACTGGCACAGATTCACCGATTGCTCTAGCGAGCGGATAATATGCGGGGCCATGCGGCGCACACGGTCATCCTTCGATGCCAGCAATGTATCCGCCACCAATGTTGCCGAACTCAGCGCGTTTCGAATGTCATGGTTGATCTTGGCAACCGCTTCACCGACATCTGCAAGCCGTTCACGCTGGCGCAACGCCAGCAACGTGTTGCGCTGCAGTGTGTCCAGCGCCCGCGCCGCCTCGATGAATTCGGGAGACCGCGCCGCCATATCCGCAACCGGTGCTGTTACCCGCGGATCATCACTGAAGCTGTTGATCGACCCGACAAGTGTCCCCAGCGGATCAGAATAGTGACGCCGCTGATAATGCCGCAATACAAACCCGGCCTGTAACAGGAACACACATCCAGCACCCAGCCTGACAAGGAACCCCATGCGAAGCGCGGGTCGGATCGGATCAAGTTCGATCAGGCGGGACGCTGCACTGTCATACCCGGCTGGCGTGATCAATACGGGCATCACGCGCGCTGGGAACAGATTGGAAAGCAAAAGGTCTATCTGCCGGCTGACAGAAGGCTGGTTCAGGTCCAGAAGGTCTGCGTCCACCGCAGCATCTGCTGTTGCGGCATCTGCTGTTGCGGCATCTGCTGTTGCGGCATCTTCCGCCGTGACAGCCTGAATGCCGCCAGCCACAACCAGAAGGCGATATTGCTAGTGGAGCGCGCCAGCAAACGCAAACAGCACGACCAGCAGAACAGCCATCAGGACAAGGGCGGTCTGATGCATACGGAAAGACATCAATCATAACTCCGGCTTAGACGCCGCCTGCAATCAGGCAATCGAAACGGGTGACGCAATCGAGATCCCCATCCGCGAACGCCAGGGGCAAGTTAACCCTGCAACTATAAGGCCATTTAGCTATTTTTGCGTCATAAATGCCTCGCGCCTGCCGCCGGGGGCCAATATTGCTGATTCCTGACAACAGCGCTGATTCCGGGCAAAAGACATTGACAGCCGCCGCCCTGAACCCTAAAACCCGTGCAGTTTCTGCCAATCAGATTATTTTTGCGAAGGAGCGTCACAATGAAACGCACCTATCAACCGAGTGTTCTCGTCCGCAAGCGCCGTCACGGCTTTCGTGCACGCATGGCCACCGTTGGCGGCCGTCGTGTGCTGCGTGCCCGCCGTGCAAAGGGCCGCGCACGCCTGTCGGCCTGACATATCGGGGTCCTGCCGCCGTGACCGGTCTGGTCAGCATCCCGTCGCGTGCCGGTTTTCTTGCTGCACGCGCCAGCGGCATAAAAGCAGTTGCAGCTGGCTTTATACTGCAAGCCACACCAACCGACCATGACGTGTGGCGCCTTGGCCTGACAGCTTCCAAAAAGACTGGAAATGCCGTTCGTCGTAACCGCGCACGACGGCGCCTGCGCGCGCTGGCGCGTACCGAACTGGCACCGCGCGCCAAAGGCGGCACAGATTATGTCATCATCGCCCGCCATAATACGGCTGACAGGCCATGGGCCGATCTGGTGCGTGATCTTGACAAGGCACTTGGATATTTGCATCGCAAGCTGGCGCATCATCACAGCGGGGACGCGTCCCCCAAAGGCGCACCAAAATCATGATGAACAGTCCGACAGCCGCGCTGTGGCGCCTTGCCAGCCGCGCATTGTCACTGCCGCTCCTGGCACTGATCTGGAGTTACAGACTGTTCATATCACCTCTTCTGGGCGCAAATTGCCGCCATTTGCCAACCTGCTCGGAATATACGCAGGATGCGTTACGGCTGCATGGCCCCTTGCGTGGCGGCTACTATGCGGTAAAACGTATGGCGCGCTGTCATCCGTGGGCAACACCGGCTTTTGATCCTGTCCCACCTGCGGGCAGCCGCACAGAGGGCGCACAGGCGGGACATGGGCTGAACACGGCCAAAGACCTGAACACCAATGACCGATAGTATGACGGGGACATCCGCATGAATTCAGAAAACCGCAATCTGATCCTGGCAATCGCACTGTCGATGGCCGTGCTGTTTGGCTGGCAGGTCTTCATCGTTGGCCCTGAACTGGAACGTGAGGCTGCCCGCCAGCAGACCATTGCCGAACAGATGGCCGCCAGTGACGCCGAAAGCCGTGACACGCTGGCCGCAACCGCACAAAGCACCGCAGCCATGCCGGCCCTTGCCACCGATGAGGCAACCGCTGTCGCTGACGCCCCGCGAATCACCATTGACGCACCTCTTGTCAGCGGCTCGATTTCGCTCGCCGGATTGCGTTTCGACGATGTGGTGCTGAAAGGCTATCAGGAAACGCAGGCAGAAGATTCGCCAAATATCCAGCTGCTGCAACGCACGGATACGGCACTTCCCTTTTTCGTGGAATTCCGCTGGACCCAGGACGGCAATGGTATGGCACTGCCTGATGGCGGGACCGTCTGGACGGCGAACCGCCAGTCCCTGACACCTGACACGCCGGTCACCTTCACTTGGGATAATGGGCAGGGCTTGCTGTTCTCGCGGGTTATTTCCATTGACGAAAATTACCTGTTCAGCATCGACGATGCAGTCACCAACAATAGTGGCGGGGCGTTGGCCTTCAATCATTATGGCCGCGTTCGCCGGCATGGCACACCTGCTACCAGCGGCATCTGGATCCTGCATGAAGGGCCGATAGGTGTCTTCGATGATATCGTAAGCTATCAGGATTATGATGATCTCGCTGAAACACGCACCGACCGGCGCAAGGCAGAGGACCTGACCTTTGACGGCACGCAGGGCGGCTGGATCGGTTTTTCGGATAAATACTGGCTGACAGCGTTGATCCCCGATCAGCAAGAATCGCTGAATTTCAAATTTTCCGAAGTTGGATCGCAGGATGCGCTGTATCAGGCGGGTTACATAAACGCCCAATCACAGCTTGTTGCCGACGGCGCAACGCTGGCTTTTGGATCAAAGCTGTTTGCCGGGGCCAAGAAAGTCACCCTTCTGGACAGCTATGGCGAGACATTGGGGTTGGAAAAATTTGACCGCGCCATTGATTTTGGCTGGTTCTATTTCCTGACAAAGCCGTTCTTCTACGCCATTAACTGGCTGAACAGCATGCTTGGCAATTTCGGGCTTGCAGTAATTGCCTTTACCGTCGTGGTGAAGATTTTCTTCTTTCCCCTGGCCAACAAATCCTATCGCTCAATGGGCAAGATGCGCCTTGTCAGCCCGAAGATCCAGCAGATCCGGGAACGTCATGCCGATGATCGCATGGCGATGAATCGCGAGATGATGGATCTGTATAAAAAGGAAAAGATCAATCCGGCCGCCGGCTGCTTGCCGGTTCTGTTGCAGATCCCGGTGTTCTTCGCGCTTTACAAGGTACTTTTTGTCACCATCGAGATGCGCCATGCGCCTTTCTTTGGCTGGATCACGGATCTGTCAGCCCCTGACCCGACATCGGTCTTCAATGTCTTCGGGCTGTTGCCATTCGGGGTGGATTTCCTCCCACCCTTCCTGCAGCTGGGGGCCTGGCCGATCATGATGGGCCTGTCGATGTTCTTCCAGATGCGGCTGAACCCACCCCCGCCTGACCCCGTACAGGCACGGATTTTCCAGTTTATGCCGCTGATCTTTACCTTCCTGTTGGCCACATTCCCGGCCGGGCTGGTGATTTACTGGACCTGGAACAACCTGCTCTCAATGGCACAGCAGTGGTACATCATGCGTACCATTGCCAAGGAAAGTTGACACCGTCCGACGATCATGACGCCGACGCAGCCGCGCTTGAAAATGGCAGGCTGCTGTTTGCCGGGGCATGCGATTTTATTGCCGCGGCGAACAATATGCGCGTCCTGCCGCCCGAAGGGTTGCCTGAAATCTGCTTTGCCGGCCGGTCGAATGTTGGCAAATCGTCATTGATCAACGCGTTGACGGGGCGCAAAACACTGGCCCGTACATCGCAGACACCCGGGCGGACACGGCAGCTGATCTTCTTTTCACTGGCCGACCGCATCCAGCTTGTTGACCTGCCGGGCTATGGCTATGCCCGCGCACCAAAAACCGACATTAAGGCCTGGACGACGCTAACGCGCAAATTCCTTGCCGGCAGAGCGTCATTGCAACGGGTCTTCCTGCTGATCGATTCGCGTCGGGGCATCGGGCCGGGCGATGCCGAAATCATGGCGCTGCTCGACGCCAGCGCCGTATCATGGGCGGTCGTGCTGACCAAGGTCGATAAACTGAAACAGACAGAACTTTCGGCGGTGTGCACTGCGACACAGGCGCGGATCGGCAAGCATGTTGCCGCGTTTCCAGAATTGTTTGTGACCTCGTCAGAAGCGGGCACCGGAATTGCCGCGCTGCGTGCACATATCGGCGCTTTGGCACTGCCGCGCAGCTGATACGCCGGCATCACCACCGACCTGCCCGTGAAACCAGCCTGTTACAGCGATCAAGGCTTGCACCGCAGGGGCAGTTACCGATATTTTGGCAGGCTGATAGATCGCTGCTGCCTGTTGCGCGCGGCGCGCCGGGCTGTGAAAGGCAGATGATGGGTAAAAATACTGAGTCGGAAGGCAGGACCGGAGGCACGTCGAGCACAGGCGCGTCTAGCACAGGCGCGGCCGCAGACGGATTGATTGCAGACCGGATCCTTGAAAAGACCGGCATGCTGATCGAAGCGTTGCCGTTCATGCGTCGTTATTCTGACAAGACGCTTGTCATCAAATTTGGCGGTCATGCCATGGGCGAGGCCGATTATGTCAACGCCTTTGCCGCAGATATTGCTCTTCTGGACCAGGTGGGGGCCCGCCCGGTTGTTGTGCATGGCGGTGGACCACAAATCGGCGCGATGCTCAACAAACTGGAGATCGAATCAAATTTCATCGACGGGCTGCGGGTAACCGACGAGGCGACGATTTCGGTTGTCGAAATGGTGCTGGCTGGTGGTATCAACAAGGCGCTTGTCGCCGCCTTCGCGATGGCGGGCGGCCGGGCGGTTGGCATTTCCGGCAAGGATGGGGGGCTGATCCAGGCGCGCAAGCTGATGGCCGTCAGCAAGGCCGATCAGGATGCAGATCGCGGCGCCATCGACCTTGGCTATGTAGGCGAACCTGAACGCGTCGACACCTCTGTCATCGATGCACTCAACGCAGCGCGCCTGATCCCGGTTGTTGCACCCGTGGGTGTTGGCGCGGCTGGTGAAACCTTCAATATCAACGCTGACACATCGGCCGGTGCGATTGCGGCGGCTCTTGGCGCAACACGCATGCTGATGCTGACCGATGTCGCCGGTGTTCTGGATAAATCTGGCAAGCTGATCACCGAGCTGACGGTTAGCGAAGCCGAAGCGTTAATCCGCGACGGCACTGTGTCAGGCGGCATGATTCCAAAAGTCGAAACCTGTATTAACGCGGTTCTGGGGGGCGCCGAGGCGGCGGTGATCATGGACGGGCGGGCGCCACACGCGCTTCTCGTCGAACTGTTTACCGAGCATGGCATGGGAACCTTTATCAAGGCTGGCTGAGCGCTACGCCGCAAAGAAGGGAGCCATTCATGGCCAACGAGCATAAATCCCCGGCCGCTTTTCCGACGGCTGAGATAAAGGACTGGGTGTTTGATCTGGACAACACCATCTATCCGGCCAAATCCAATCTGTTTGTGCGTGTCGCCGTGCGAATTACCGCCTTTGTTGCACAGCATTTCAATGTTCCCGAGGATGAGGCGCGCGTAATCCAAAAGGATTTATTCCACCGCTATGGCACCACAATGCGCGGCCTCATGGTGGAACAAGGTCTGCCGCCTGAAGATTTTCTACATTTCGTACATGACATTGATGTCAGCGATCTGCCGCATGAAACAGAGCTGGATGCGATGATCGGCCAGCTGCCCGGACGCAAGCATATTTTTACCAACGGCACGGTGCCACATGCGGAAAACATCCTGAACGCCTATGGCATTCGGCACCATTTCGACCAGATTTTTGATATTGTCGGCGCCGATTATATTCCAAAACCGGAAAAGCAGGCATTTGACCGTTTTATGGAAATCACCGATATCAATCCGGAAAGCGCGGTGATGATCGAAGACATGGCGCGCAATCTGGAACCGGCACATCACCTTGGTATGCGCACAGTCTGGCTGGCAAGTGATATTGATTGGGCGGCGCGTGGGGCCGATGAAGATTATGTGCATTTTATTGCAGATGACCTGAAAGCCTTCCTGTCTGCTCTTGCCAAGCCGGCGTGAAATGGTGATATCTGCAGAAACCGAATGACCGGGCCGGCAATCGCTGCCGCCCGACGATCAGATAACAGAAAACGAATTGACAGGAGACCGCCATGGACCGGGCGCAACTCGAACAGGAAATCAACGCAGCCTGGGACGCACGCGACACCATAAATGCCAGCACGACTGGCGCCACTCGTGATGCCGTGCAAGCGGCGCTTGGTATGCTGGATGACGGCAGCGCGCGTGTTGCCGAACCGCTTGGCGACCATCAGTGGCAGGTCAATCAGTGGCTGAAAAAGGCCGTATTGCTGTCCTTTCGCCTGAATGACATGGCGGTCATCCCGTCAGGATCGCACTATCCTGACAGTGGAGAAGCGGCCTGGTGGGACAAGGTGCCATCAAAATTTGCCGGCTGGGATGCAGCGCGCTTTGGCGAAGCCGGGTTCCGCGCTGTCCCGGGTTGTATTGTGCGCCACTCCGCGCATATCGCCGCCGGTGCGGTACTGATGCCAAGCTTTGTAAATCTGGGCGCCTATGTTGATCGTGGCACGATGGTGGATACCTGGGCCACCGTCGGTTCATGCGCGCAAATTGGCAAGAATGTGCATCTGTCAGGCGGTGCCGGCATTGGCGGCGTGCTGGAACCGCTGCAGGCCGGACCCGTCATCATTGAAGATGACTGTTTTATCGGCGCCCGGTCGGAAGTTGTTGAAGGGGTTGTTGTGGAACAGGGCGCCGTATTGTCGATGGGCGTGTTCATCGGCGCATCGACAAAGATCGTGAATCGCGTCACCGGGGAAATTCACATGGGCCGCGTACCCGCCTATTCGGTTGTTGTACCTGGCACCCTGCCTGGCAAGCCGCTTGCTGATGGCACGCCGGGCCCGTCTCTGTCCTGCGCGGTGATCATCAAGCAGGTTGATGAGAAGACCCGTTCAAAGACATCCGTCAACGATCTGCTGCGCGACTGATGGTGGGTGGCGCGCATGCCGTCGATCTGGCGCAACGGCTGATCCGTTGCCCGTCAGTCACCCCCGCCGAGGGTGGGGCGCTTGACCTTCTCGAAGCGGAACTCTCCGCCATCGGGTTTGCCTGCACGCGCCTGCCATTTGGCGAGGGCAGCGCCCGGATCGACAATCTGTTCGCGCGCTATGGTGATACGTCCCCGCATCTGTGTTTTGCCGGACATACAGATGTTGTGCCGGCAGGTGATGCTGCCGCGTGGCAGCATGATCCTTTTGGCGGCATAGTCGTTGATGGCAAATTATTTGGGCGCGGTGCAGCCGATATGAAAGGCGGTGTGGCTGCCTTTGTGGCTGCGGCGGCCGTGGCAGTTGGGCGCGGCCTGCCCGGGTCGATCAGCCTGCTGATCACCGGTGATGAAGAAGGCGATGCGCTGAATGGGACGGTACGGATGGTCGAATGGGCCATGGCCAATGACCAGGTCCCGGACATGTGCATTGTGGGCGAACCCACCAATCCCAACATGCTGGGTGACATGATCAAGAACGGGCGGCGGGGCAGTCTGAGCGGCCATCTGATTGTGACAGGCACACAAGGCCATGTTGCCTATCCCCATCTTGCCGATAATCCGGTCACCCGGTTGACAGAGATGCTGGCGCCGGTAAACGGTACGGAGCTTGACGGGGGTAACGCGCATTTCACCCCCTCGGCAGCGAATGTCACAACGATCGATGTCGGCAACCCGGCAACCAATGTCATTCCGGCGCGTGCCGAAGCCAAATTCAACATCCGTTTCAACACCGAACATAGCGCCGCCAGCCTGCAAGGATGGCTGGAAGAGCATTTTGACCGTGTTGGTGGTGATTGGCAGGTCAAATGGAAGGCCAATGCCGATCCGTTCATAACAGATCCCGGGCCACTGACAGATATGCTGTCTGCCGCCATTACCGATGTCACTGGCCAGACACCGTCATTATCAACAACCGGCGGCACCTCGGATGCGCGGTTTATCACGAAGATGTGTCCAGTGGCCGAATTCGGCCTTGTTGGCAGGACCATGCATCAGGTTGATGAACATGTGGATGTAGCAGACATCGAAAAGCTATGCGCAATCTATGAGGCATTTCTGGAACGCGCGTGCCACGGGGTCACGGGTTGATGGAGCAACAGAGCAAAATGATATCGCCGGGCGCCTTTGTAGAAATGGTCAAGCGAACCTTGCTGGTCATGCTCGGTCGGCGACCCTTTGCCGGCAGTTATGACGCCTCGCCGGATGGCATATGGCAGGCTATATGGGCATCCGTGGTCATTACCACCGGTATTGGTATCAGCCTGAAAATGACCATCGCCGTCGGCAGCCTGGTCAGCTATGTGCTTTTTGAACTCATCCAGATCATTGCCGTGGTTTTGGTGCTGAATGCCATACTGCGCCAGCGCGGCATGGCTGCACAGGCCTGCAGCTTTTTGGTGCCCTTTTTGTGGCTGGTAAATGTACAGAGCCTGTTTTCGGCATTTGCGCTGAATTCAATGGTGCTGACCGGCGATTACACGCTTGGCATCCTGTTTGTGGGGCTGGGCGCATGGTCGATCTACTGGATGTGGCGCGCCGGACGGGACATTCTGGGCCGCGGCGGGCTGTTTGCGACCGGCCTGTTGGTGATGACCTATATAATCCACCTGTTGCTGGCCCTGTTCCAGCCGCTGCGATTAAGCCTTCAGATGGGGTAACTGACCGCGGTCAGATACAGGCCCGCAGGCGGCGCCGTTGGCCCGGCCGCGCTGCGGTCACAGGCGGCAAGCGCCTCGGCAACCTGTTCGGGTTGCCACTTTCCAGACCCGACAAGGGCCAGTGTGCCGACCATATTGCGGACCTGATGATGCAGGAATGAACGCGCCGCCGCATGGATATGAATCTCTGCCCCTGCTGACTCGACATCCAGCATGTCCAGCGTGCGCACCGGGCTTTCGGCCTGACAATGGGTTGCCCGAAAGCTGGTGAAATCATGTCGCCCGATCAGCATATCGGCGGCACGTCGCATGGCATCTATATCCAGTGCTGTCTTATGGTGCCAGACACGACCAAGATCGAGCGCGGGCGGCTGACGACGTGGCAGAATCCGATAAAGATAACGTCTGCCGGTAGCAGAAAACCGGGCGTGAAAATCAGCTGGCACCTCGCGCGCGGCAATCACCGAAACCGGCTGCTGGCCAACAAGGGCATTCAGGGCAGCCATGACCCGCTCGGCATCGAATTTTTCAGGCACATCAAGATGTGCGACTTGCCCGCTGGCATGTACACCCGCATCGGTGCGGCCGGCCGCCTGAACCAGCGTTTCCTGACCGGTAAACTGGTAGGCGGCTTCTTCCAGGACCTGCTGCACGGTGATCCCATTCACCTGTCGCTGCCACCCGTGAAACGGTCCGCCGTCATATTCGATCGTGATCAGGATTCGGCGCATCATGACCCGTGTTCCGGGCCCGACCCCGCCGGTGCCGGCGGGCCTATTTGCACCCCTGGCGTGAGGCGGGCGCCGTTGAGGAAGGCGGATGCCGCCATTGGTTTACTGCCAGCAGGCTGCACCGTCTCAAGCGTCAGCACCCCGTCACCGGTCGCGACCTGCATCCCGCCATCAATATCAGCACCAAGAAAGCAACCGGGTGTCCCTGCGCCTGGCGTAACATGTGCTTTCAGCACACGCACCCGCCCACGCGCACCGGCAAACCAGGCGCCAGGCACGGGTGCAAACGCCCGAACATGAAGGGCCAGTTCGGCCGCCGGCCGCGTCCAGTCAATCTCGGCCTCACCAGGGGAAATCTTTCGAGCATAGGTGGCGGCACCATGATCCTGCGGCTGGGCGCTTTCAAGGATATCTGGCAGATCATCGACAACAGCACCCAGCAATTCGGCATTCTGTAGCGCCAACCGGTCATGCAGGCTGCCAGCCGTATCATCATCATCAATGCGGCAGACCCGACGGCCAAGCACTGGACCAGTATCGAGCCCCTCTTCCATCAGCATGGCACAGATGCCTGTCTCGCGATCGCCAGCGGCAATCGCCCGTTGAATTGGCGCTGCACCGCGCCAGCGCGGTAACAGCGAGGCATGGCCATTGATACAGCCGAAACGAGGCATGTCCAAAACCCGTTGCGGCAATAACAGCCCATAGGCAACAACAATGAAAATATCGGCGCCATGGTCGGCAAGACGGGCCAGATCATCGTCTTCGGACAAGGTGGCCGGATGAAAGCAGGCGATGCCGCGCGCAGAGGCATGTGCCGCCAGCGGCTGCAGCTGTTCCTTCATCCCGCGGCCCGCACGCCGTGGCGGCTGTGAATAGACAGCAACAATGTCATGCTGTTCGGCAAGCCGGTCGAGGGCCGGGATCGCAAACCCCGGGCTGCCCATGAAAATGATCCGCCGCCGTGTCATGCCCGGACCCCCTACCCCTTACCAGCTGACTGACGCAGGTCCTTTAACGCGCGGCGCACGATCATATCGCGTTTCAGGCGGGAAATATGGTCGATGAACAACACACCGTTCAAGTGATCAATTTCATGCTGAACACAGGCGGCTAGCAATCCTTCGCAATGCAGCATTTGCGTGTTGCCATCAATATCAACATAACGCACATCGACATGCGCCGGCCGCGACACGTCTGCCGTCTGGTTGGGTATGGAAAGACAGCCCTCTTCCAGAATGGCGCTTTCTTCAGATGCATCGATAATTTCCGGATTGATCATCTTATAGAGCTGGCGTGTTTCATCAGGCCCGCAATCCATGACAATCAGGCGCTGGCTGATATTGACCTGTGGGGCTGCAAGCCCGATCCCGGGCGCGTCATACATTGTATCTGCCATGTCATCCAGTAACTTGCGGACACCATCTGTCACCTCTTCCACAGGTTCAGAGACAGCGCGCAGCACCGGATCGGGTATCGAAACAATCGGAATCAACGCCATGTTGTGGCCTCTTTGCAACATTATTCGGTTCTGTGACCAAACCGGAACCAGACCGGCATCAGTCAGCCCCTTGTCAGGTGCTGGACCTTCAGGCGCTGGATTTTCAGGCCTTGGAGTAGAAGAAGCCGCCGTTGCAGTCAAGCCGCCGCCATGCGACACTGCGCATAGGCGTATCGATGGCGGTCGTCATTGCCGCTGCCGCCTTTGCCGTCCATCCGCCGTTACCGTCACAATGGAGCAGGATTTCAACCCATGACCACGGTTGGCTATATTGCCATCACCATGCTAATTGCCGGACTGGCTGCGGTTATCGTTCTGCTGCTGATATTGCTGCGCCGGCCGGCAGCTGTTGCGACAGACAGCGATGCCCTCGCCGCGCTGCGTGGCCAGCTGGCACAGCTGACAGAACAATCTGGCGCGCTGCAGAAGACTGTCGCAACCCAGATGCATGAAACCGAAGGGCGACTTGGCCAACGGCTGGAAAAATCAATGCGTGACCAGAATGAACGAACCAACCAGTCGCTGACCGGTATGGCCGAAAAGCTGGCGGTGATTTCAGAGGCGAATGCGCATATCTCGGCGCTGTCCGGTCAGGTCAATACCTTGCAGAACATCCTTTCAAACAAGCAGGCGCGTGGCAGTTTTGGCGAGGTCCAGCTGGAAAATCTGGTACGGGACGCACTGCCAGACAGCGCCTACCGTTTTCAGCACACGCTTGGCAATGGCAAACGCGTCGATTGTTTCATCGAACTGCCCAACCCGCCGGGCGCCATCTGTATTGATTCCAAATTTCCGCTGGAGGCCTACCGCAGCCTGACCGAAGCCGGTGACGAGGCCACACGTGATCAGGCCCGCCGCGCGCTGGAAGCCAATGTCAAAAAACACATCACTGATATTGCCGAGCGCTATATCGTGCCGGGCGAAACCGCCGACAGTGCCATCATGTTTCTGCCGTCAGAATCCGTCTATGCCGAGATCAATCTGCAGCTGCCGCGGATCGTCGATGAAAGCCGCAAAAGGCGTGTCTATATGGCAGGGCCGGACAATCTGATGCTGATTCTGCATACCGTGCGGGCAATCCTGCGCGATGCACGCATGCATGAAAAGGCCGGGCTTATCCAGACCGAAGTTGACCGCATGATGCAGGATGTGACGCGCCTTGATGAACGTGTACGCAAGCTGGCAACGCATTTCCGTCAGACCGAAAAGGATATTGATGATATCCAGATTTCAACCCGCCGCATTGTCTCACGCGGTGGCAAGATCACACAGATTGATGTTGATGATGACAGCGCGTCCGGCGATACGCCCGAATTGCCTGTCTAACCCAGTTTGGCGCGAGCCTTCAACGCTTGGGCCAAGGTCCCGTCATCCAGGAAATCCAACTCACCGCCAACCGGCACCCCATGGGCAAGGCGGGTGACATCAACCGGCAGCGTCTGCAGCCTTTCATGGATGTAATGGGCGGTTGTCTGACCCTCTACCGTGGCAGACAGGGCGAGGATCACTTCGTCAATATCAGTGCCGGCACGGCTGACAAGCCGTTCGATATTCAGGTCTGCAGGACCGCGCCCGTCAATAGCGCTCAGCGTGCCGCCAAGCACATGGTAGGTCCCGCGAAAAACGGCCGCCCGCTCCATTGCCCAGAGCGCCCCCACATCCTCGACAACGCATAGTAATTTGTGGTCGCGCTGCGAATCACGGCAAATGCCGCAGACATCACCATTATCCAGATTACCGCATTCGGCGCAGTTTCGGACCGACCGGGCAACCTGGCCAAGTTCCTCGGCCAGCGGCAACATCAACCTGTCCCGGTTCTGTAACAGGAACAGCGCGGCGCGGCGGGCCGAACGCGGCCCAAGACCGGGCAGTCGCGCCAGACGCCTGATCAGCGATTCAAGCTGATTATCCATATCAGAATGGCAAGGACATGCCCGGCGGCAAAGGCAGATCGCCGGTGATATCCTTCATGCGGTCTGCCATCGTCCTGTCGGCCTCGGCGCGTGCATTGTTTGTGGCCAGTACAACCATGTCTTCTAACATGCCAATATCCTCGGCATCAACTGCGGCCGGATTGATTCTGACAGCCCGCATTTCACCCTTTCCGGTGACTGTTACAGTAACGCTGTCGCCGCCTACAGCCGCGGTAAATTCAGTGCGCGCCATTTCGGCCTGCAGCTCTTCCATGCGGGACTGCATTTCCTGCACTTTTTTCATCATCCCTGTCATATTGCGCATCATGTTCAGCGATCCTCATTCATCTGACCGGAAGTAGCGGGGTCCAGCGACAGATCAGCGGCGACAGCCCGCACCTCGTCAATTTCTGCTCCTGGAAACACATCCATAATGGCACGTACCGTTGGCGTTGCCGCAATCCTGTCTTTCTTTTCAGCCCGCGCGGCGGCGCGTTCTTCGGCAATGGTCGACCCGCCTTTGCCTTCAGCAAGACTGACCATCCAACGCTGGCCTGTCCATTCGCTCAATGTGCGGGCCATATCGCCCGCCAGCGTATCTGGCGCCCCTTCAGCAAGTGCGATTTCCAGATGCCCCGGCTGTAATCTGACCGGCCTTACAAAAGTGCGAATACGCGCCGCCAGCAGCGCTTCTTCCTTTGCCTCGGCAAGCGCAACAACATCATGAAGGCTGTGCAATATTTCAGCATCAGCCGGTGCCTGCGGTGACAGCGGGTCAGCGGCCTTTGCTGGCTGCGTGTCCGTAGCGGGTTCAGCAGCCAATGCCGAATCCGGCATTGTTTCCGCGTCCGCTACCGGCAATCGTGCGGCTTGCGGCCCGCCGCTGCCCACCGAGACGGCCTCTGCCGGTGTGGGTGCGATACCAGCCGATGGCGTCGCTGACTCTGTCACGCTGGCTGTCGGGGCAGCAGCATTCGATGGAACGGGTGCTGCTCCTTTATCGGCGTGATTATCGCTGTGACTCCCATTGCCGAGCCTTGTGATAATGTCGCCCGGTGTCGGCATATTGGCCAGATGCGCAAGCCGGATCAGCAACATTTCCGCAGCGGCAATCGGCTGTGGCGCAGCGGTGACTTCCGCATGGCCTTTCAAAAGCATCTGCCAAGCGCGGCCAAGCCGCGCAATGCCCATGCCAGCCAGCGCGGCCACCGCCTCGCGTTCTGCCTCGAGCAGGCTGTCAGCACTGCCACCCGAAGCCAGCATGCTGGCCCGATGCACCAGATCCATCAGATCGGCAATTGCCATTTCCGGTTCAGCACCGTTCGCATGGGCCTGCGCCAATGCTGCCAGCGCATCTGCGGCATTGCCGGCCATCGCCGCATTCAGCATGGCGATGGAATCATTGCGCCCCGGACGGCCGAGCATCGCGGCAATATTGTCCGCATCAATCCTGTCTGCGGTCATTGCCGCCGCCTGATCCAGCAGCGACAACGCGTCACGTACAGACCCTTCGGCCGCGCGCGCGATAACCTGCAGGGCTTCCGGGGCGGCATCAATCGCCTCTCGGGTGCAGATGCTGGCAAGATGGGCCGCCAGCGCATCGCTGTCGACCCGGCGCAGATCAAAGCGCTGACAGCGTGACAAGATGGTCACCGGCACCTTGCGAATTTCGGTTGTGGCAAAAATAAATTTTACATTGTCAGGCGGCTCTTCCAGCGTCTTCAACAACGCATTGAAGGCACTTTTCGACATCATATGCACTTCATCGATGATGTAGATTTTATAACGGGCCGATACAGGCCGGTAACCAACCCCTTCGATGATTTCGCGTGCATCATCAACACCCGTGTGGCTGGCGGCATCGATTTCCAGAACATCGACATGGCGTCCGGCGGCGATGGCCGTGCAGGGCTCACAAGTGCCGCACGGTTCCAGCGTGGCGTCCCCGGCCCCATCCGGCCCGATACAGTTGAGGCCGCGCGCAAGAAGTCGCGCTGTCGAGGTCTTGCCAACACCACGCACACCGGTCAGCACAAAGGCATGCGCCAAGCGCCCGAGTGATAACGCATTACCAAGCGTGCGGACCAGCGCCTCCTGGCCAATCAGTTCAGAAAACCGTTCCGGCCGGTAGGTGCGTGCCAGCACGCGATATCCAGTCTGGGTACCCGTAGTCATGATGTCGAAAAACCTAGCGCAATGCGCCTGATTTGGCCACCGCCAAAGCTGGGCAAAAAGGTGGTGCTGAAACGCTGCTAAGCCAGGCAGGGACACCACGCAAAGCGGAAGACTGGACGACCCGCAAAAAGCCAGCCCTGGCTGCTTCCTTTCGGACCTGACCGGTTAGACGGGCGCTGCGTCCACCCAGCCTTCCTGCCCCCTATATGGCGGAAAGCGTGTGGCCGGACAAGTCCCTAAAAAAGGCAATGGACAGGCAGCAAACCCGATCAACCCTTATGGCGCGCACTGGCGGCCGGGTAGGTGCCAAGGATCGACACCTCGTCATTCTGGCAATAAAAACGCAACTCTTCCATCGCCAGCTTCATCGCCGGCGAATCAACATGCCCCTCGACATCAACATAAAATTGCGCCGATCCGGACGCACCCGGGCGCATATAGCTTTCCAGCTTGGTCATATTGACCCCGTTTGTGGCAAAACCGCCAAGCGCCTTGTAAAGGGCAGCAGGGACGCTGCGCAGGGTAAAGACCATGGTTGTGATCATGGGCGTATCATCAAGCGGCGGCGTAATCTTGTCACGGCTCATTACCAGAAAGCGCGTCGTATTGCGTTCGGCATCCTCGGCATTGGACAGCAGAACATCCAACCCGTAAATTTCGCCCGCCAGCGCCGAGGCTATGGCGCCAATTTTTGGATCATTCCAGGCGGCCACATCCTTGGCAGCGCCAGCTGTATCCGGATGCTGCATCTGGCGCAATCCAAGCTTGTGAAGGCGCTTGCGACATTGCGCCAGCCCCTGCGCATGGCTGTGCACTTCCACCAGCGTGTCCAGCGTCGCCCCTTTAGGCGCCAGCAAATTATGGTTCACCGGCTGGAAATGTTCACCAACGATGAACAGGCCTGATTCAGGCAAAAGGTGGTGAATGTCGGCAACCCTGCCGGCAATCGAGTTTTCCACCGGCACCATGGCCAGTCCGGCACGTCCTTCCTGCACACATAGCAGCATTTCTTCAAAAGAGGCGCAGGCAAGAGGCTCCATATCCGGCTTAACGGTCTGACATGACATATGCGAATAGGCACCCGGCACACCCTGAAAGGCAATGATGTCAGAAGGAGGTGTCATGATGTCAGGCCTTTCCTGTATGGCGATGCTGCGCGACGGTGGCGGAGTATCACGGCCCCTGTCAGGCCTGTCAATCGCCCGTCAATGACGCACTGTTTGCCGGTCAATCATTTGCCAGCCGCCGGCGCACCGCATCCAGATCGGCCGGCGTATCAATTCCGCCCGGCGCATGATCAATCTCGGCAACCGCGATCACCATCCCGGCTTCCAGCGCGCGCAGCTGTTCCAGCCGCTCCGATTGCTCCAGCGGTGACGGCGGCAGGGCAACAAACGCGGCAAGGGCCGCTCGCCGCCAGCCATAGACACCTATATGGTGATATTTAACAGCTTCACCTGTCGGAACGGCGGCGCGGCTGAAATACAGGGCGCGGCCGGTCCTGTGGCTGGCAGATGCTTGCCGATCCCAACTGACAACCGCCTTGACCACCTGTTCGCGCGCCGCTTCTGCATCACTGGCCGGGGTAACAAGAGTCGCCAATGATGCTGTTTCGTCACCCATCGCCGACAGCAGGCGGCGCGGAATGGCAGCGTCCAGCTCGGGCAGATCGCCCTGCAAATTCAGAACGGCGTCGTGATGACGGTCAGGATCAATCCGCTCCACCGCTTCGAAAACGCGGTCGGACCCGGACGGGTGATCGGCGCGGGTCATCACCGCCTGCCCGCCAGCGGCCCGCACGGCATCCGCGATTCCCTCATCATCTGTAGCCACCCAGACAGGTGCCAGATCGGCGGCAACTGCCCGTTCCCAGACATGCTGAATCATCGGCTTTCCGGCGATATCCGCAAGCGGCTTGCCGGGCAGCCTTGCAGCAGCCATACGGGCAGGAATGATGATCACTGGGGACGCCGGAGGGTTCATAATGCGGCAATTCATCACATAAACGCGTTTTTGCATAGGCAAAAGCATCAAATGCACGATCGGGACTTGAGGCTCCTGCGCAATTTCGCTATGAAAATGGCCTGTGGTCGCGTGCCGGACCACGGATGTGAGGGGAGCCCCGAAAAGGGGAATACAAGCATGGATGAACTTGGTCTCAATAAGGTTTTCGCGGCCTTCCTTGTGGCAGCACTGCTGCTGATGGCGGGCATCAAGCTTGCCGACGTTCTGGTGCCGCATTCAGAATTGCAACAAAATGCCTACATCATCGAGGTGCCGGAAGGTGGAAGTGACGCCGCCGCTGCGCCCGTTGATAAGGGTCCGGAGCCTGTTCTGGCTTTGCTGGCCAACGCCGATGCGGCAGCTGGCGAGAAGCTTGCCAAAAAATGTACCGCTTGCCATGTGTTTGATTCTCGCGGCGGCAACAAGGTTGGGCCCGCATTGTGGAACATCGTCAATGCTGACAAGGGTGCCGTAGATGGTTTTTCCTACTCCAACGCGTTGCTTGAGCATGGCGGTGCGTGGGATTATGTCGCCCTGAACCTGTTCCTGGCCAAGCCAAAGGCCTACATCTCGGGAACGAAGATGAATTTTGCCGGTCTGAAAAAGCCACAGGACCGCGCCAATATGATCGCCTATCTCCGGCAACAGGCAGATGCGCCTGCCGCGCTGCCAACCGATACCGAGATTGCCGCCGAGAGTGGAAGCTGATCGGGCGATGAGCGTCGATCCGGCAACCAAACAAATTCACAGCCAGCTCGACAATGACGCGCTGGCTGAATTTTTGTCAGGGCTCGTAAAGACCAGCCGCCCCATTATCCGGGACTGGTTCAGGAGTGGCGGTGCGGTGGAATGGAAGTCAGACGCCTCGCCTGTCACCCGCGCCGACAAGGCAGCCGAAACGGCGCTGCGCGCTGCGATCGCAGACCGTTTCCCCGATGACGCCATTATTGGCGAGGAACATGCAGACCAGCCGGGGACGGGCAAGACAGGCTATTCATGGATCATTGACCCGATTGACGGCACCCGTGCCTTTGTTTGCGGACGTCCGGTCTTTGGCACGCTGGTCGGGCTGGTGTTTGATAACAGACCAGTTGCTGGTCTGATCGACATGCCGATGCTGGATGAATGCTATGTGGCCGTCGGGGGGACAACCCTGCTGAATGGCACAATCATATCAACCAGCGATGTGACCAGCCTGGCACAAGCGCGCATTGCCACAACAGCACCAGAAGCCCTGCTTGCCGATAGCCTTGCCGCCTACAACCAGCTGGTGTCAGCTGCGGCTGTATCCACCTATGGCGGTGATTGCCATAATTATGCGTTGCTTGCCGCCGGCCATATTGATCTGGTGCTGGAGGACGGGCTGGCGACGCATGATATCATGGGGGTTGTCGAGGTTATTCGCGGGGCCGGCGGCGTTGTGACAGACAAGCGGGGCGGGCCGGTATCACTGGACGGCACGCACAGTCTACTCGCAGCGGCGACACCGGCACTTCATGCCGAGGCGCTGGCCATCGTCAACGCATCATAGCCAGGCAGGCAGGTTGAACAGAGCGGGGTTCAGATGATCCGGATCGGCTTTTTCGGACATGACGACGATATGGCAGCATGGCGCAAAACACTGGCCACGCGGCTGCCCGCCTTTGAAATGTCACGACTGCTCGAACCGTCAGGCCAGGCATGTGATGTGGCCCTTGTCTGGGGGCAACCACCGGGAGCGCTGACCGATTGTCCAAATCTGCGCGGCATCATCATGCAGGGACAGGGCGTTGACCATATGATGCGCGATACAACCGTGCCACGGAACCTGCCGCTGGTACGGCTTGTCGATCCGGACATGGCCAATGCGCTGAGCCAGTGGGCCCTTTTATGCGCCCTTGATTTCTGGCGGGATGGCGACCATTACCGCGCGGCACAAGCCGAAAAACGCTGGGACCCGCGCCCACAGCGCCCGGCCGCCGGTGGGCGTGTTGGCATTCTGGGTATCGGCGCCATTGGCAGCGTCATCGCCCGGCGCTTTGCCACACTTGGCTTTGCCGTGCGGGGCTATGCGCGCACCGCAAAATCGATTGACGGGATTGAAATGTTCGTCGGCGCGGACCACCTGGACGCGTTTGCCGAGGATTTGCAGATTGTTGTATCAGTCCTGCCGCTGACGCCTGACACGACAGGCATCATTGATGCCGGATTCCTGAACCGGATGGCGCCGGGGGCATTTGTGATCAATGGCGGCAGAGGTCGGCAAATCGTGGATGATGATTTGCTGGCAGTGCTTGACAGTGGTCACGTCGCGGGCGCCGCGCTGGACGTTTTTGCCACCGAACCTTTGCCACAGACACATCGGTACTGGTCGCATCCACATGTGCGTGTATGGCCGCATGTGGCGGCGCAGACAAACGCAGAAACCGCGGCGGACCAGGTGGCGGCAGCCATCGACAGCATCATGGCAGGGCGTCGGCCGGAAAACCAGGTGGACTGGGCGCGCGGCTATTGATCCGAGGCAGACCGACTTGCCTCACCCTGCTGCTGCGAGCCGGGCAATATGATGATATAATGCCCGCAGGCCCATCGCCTCGCCGCCTTTTGGCCGGCCAGGCCGCGATCCCAAATTCCACGCCATCACATCCACATGCGCCCAGTTTGTGTGCCTGCCGGCAAAACGACGCAGAAACAGGGCTGCCGTAATCGCCCCGCCATAGCCTGACCCGCCGGTACTGGACAGGGTGACATAGCCATTATCCAGATGCCGGTCATAAGCATCAAACAGGGGCAGGCGCCATAGGGGGTCATTCACGGCCGCGCTGGCGGCAAGCAGATCCTCGGCCGTGCTGTCCATATTGCAGAAAAGGGCCGGCAATTCGGTGCCCAGCGCCACCCGCGCTGCGCCCGTCAGCGTCGCAAAGTCGATCATAAAGTCGGGATCTTCTTCACAGGCCAGCGTCAGCGCATCGGCCAGCACCAGCCGGCCTTCGGCATCTGTATTGCCGACCTCAACATCAATGCCGGCACGCGTATCAATCACATCCAGCGGCCGCATGGCCTGCGCGGATACCGCATTTTCTGCCGCCGGCACCAGGATGCGCAGCTGTATTGCGAGACCGCTTTCCATAATGGCCGCGCCCAATCCCAGGACCGTAGCCGCGCCGCCCATATCCTTCTTCATCAGTTCCATCGCTTTTGACGCCTTGATATCAAGCCCGCCCGAATCGAACGTGATCCCCTTGCCAACAAGGGTGATTTTCGGTCCCGCCTTGCCCCAGCGGATATCAATCAGCCGCGGCGCCACCTCTGCTGCCCGTCCCACTGTATTGATCGCGGGAAACCCATCTTCAAGTTCGACACCGCTGGTTACGTCAATGGCGGCGTTATGCTGTTCGGCAAGATGCCGCGCTGCGGCTTCCAACCCGGCCGGAGTCATGTGATTTGGTGGCATGTTGATCAAATCACGACAGAAGCCTACGCCGCGAGCAAGACCGACGATGGCGCGCCTGCCAGCGGCGGGTTCCGCATGAGTCGTGACGCTATCAGGCAGCACCAGCTGGCGCGCCGGTTTCACCCCGTCATCACCATCCCGAAAATGACCAAAGCGATATTGTGCCAACGCCCAGCCCAGCGCAAAACCTGCCTGATCTATGGTGGCATCACTCTTTTCATCAATCTGCCAGGTGCCTGGGGGCAGGTTGCCCGCAATCTTGGCCCCGTCCCAGATGGCAACATCATCGACAATGCCGATGGCGTCACAATCCGCCACACCGTCCATCAGCAACAAGCTGGCGCCTGCCTTGCCTGCAAACGCGTTTGCGCTGATCCAGCCTTGCAGCGCCGCATCTGTATCATCTTTCCAGGCCTGAAAGCCGGCGGCCGTCATCAACCGCAAACACCGCGGCGAATCCGCAGTTTCCAGAAGGCCAAGCCGGGCTGTGTCCCGTAACGTAACAGCTTTCATAATCGTCAACTTTCCCCAATTGCTGGTCCAGCGAGGCGCCGCACATGACGCATCCGCCACTGCAAGGTGATACCGCGCACACCCAGATATAGGATGAAGGCGCCCAGAATGCCATTCAGCCCAAACCGCCCCAGCAGCAAGATCAACACCACAAAGCAGAAACTGGACATGATCATCGCATTGCGCATGTCACGGCTACACAGCGCCCCCACAAAAATACCATCCATCTGAAAGGCCAGGAATGAGGCCGGTGCCACCAATACGACCCAATGCCAATGCTGCAACGTCATGGCCGCCAGATCGACCTGTGTTGTCATCAACCCTACAAACACCGGTCCGCCTGCCAAAACCAGCAGCGCGATCACAATAGATGACAGGCCAGCCATAACATTTGTGCGCCAGACCACCCGATCCATCATCGGCCGATTTCGGCGCCCTATGGCATCGCCAACCAGCGCCTCTGCAGCATGGGCAAAACCATCCAGACCAAAAGCAATCAACGCGAACATCACCAAAAAGAGCTGGGCGCTGGCCAGCGTCAGGTCACCAAGGCCAGCCGCGCTGTTCAGCAGCACGGCCTCGCTGGCAAGCAACAGAAATGTGCGAATAATCAGATCTGTGCCGGCATTGAAGAAACGTAAAAAAGCGCGCCTGTCGAGCCATGCAGGACGCATCTGCACACTGCGTTTCAGCACGCCCACAAGAATGTCGCGCCAGCGCCAGCGGATCAGCGACAGCGTAACGGCAAACCCTGCCCATTGCGCTATCGCAGAGGCCATTGCCACCCCTTCGATCCGCATCCCCAGCCCCATGACAAAGCTGATGTTCAGGACCAGATTGCACAGATTCACAAAGGTGATGTGCAGCAACACAAGACGCATCTGTTGACGACCAAACAATGCCCCCAGCAACACTGCATTGCCGAGTGCGGCGGGCACCGCCAGCAGACGAATTTCGATATAGCGCGTCATCAGCGCCTCAACTTCGTCGCTGGCCATCAGCATCAGCTGCGCTGCCAGATGCACAATCGGCATGGCCACAACCACAAGGCTGCCAAGCACCATTGCAACCACGAGGCCACGGACCAGATGATGTTCTATGGCCTGCAAATCCTGTCGCCCATGCGCCTGCGCAACAAGTCCTGTGGTGGCCATCCGCAGGAAACCAAAGCCGAAATAGATGAAGTTGAAAACCAGACTGCCAAGAGCGGCGCCACCAACAAAGCTTGGATCATCCAGCCGCCCCATCATCGCCGTATCAACGGCGCCAACCAGTGGAAAGGTGACATTGGCAAGAAACACGGGCCATGTGATGGCCCAGATACGCTGCCAGCTTGTTTGCGCCTGCCAGTCTTCATGGGATGTTGGTGGCGGGGTGCTTTTCGTATCGCCTTCAACAGGTTGCATATGTTATGTCCTTTCATCCCGGCATCAGCGCCATGGCACAGATGAAGTCCAGCCCGGGCCGGCAATTGATATAGCAAACATGATTGAAAAATGCTTTAACGACGACATTGCCGTGATTGTCACAGCAAAGAAAATGCCGCACAGACACAGGCGCCATACGGATGAAGATGCCGGGTAGGCAACACCGCCATATAGGCCGGAGAACGCTATCGTGTCCGGTTTGAGACATAAGACAATCCTGCTGATGCTGTCTGCCATGCTGGCGGCAGCTGTTCTGATCGGCCACCAGACACTGCCGTCGATGGATCGCGACGAGTCGCGTTTTGCGCAAGCCTCCAAGCAAATGGTGGAAAGCGGCGATCTGATCACCCCGCGCTTTCAGGATGATCTGCGCGCCAAGAAACCAATTGGCATCTACTGGTTGCAGTCAGCCTCTGCCGCGCTGTTTGGCACGGACGATATCGCGCCCTATCGCCTGCCAAGCCTGCTGGCCATGCTGCTTGCCGTTGCCGGCACCTACAGGATTGCCAGGGCCCTGTATAAGCCGGATCGTGCCGTTTTGGCTGCGGCTTTGTGCGGCGGCACGTTACTGGTATTTGCCGAAGCCCATCTCGCCAAGACGGATTCAGTGCTGATGCTGTGCTGCCTTCTGCAGCAATTTACCCTGATGCGCATTTACCAAGCCTGGCAGAATGGCCGGCGGCTGTCCTATTGGACCTATCTTGGCGTCTGGCTGCCCATGGCGGCGGGCATCCTGATCAAGGGGCCGATTACGCCGCTGCTGGCGCTGACAACGCTGGGCGCGCTGGTGGCGTGGCATAGAGACATAAGCTGGCTGCGTCTGATCCGCCCCCTGAATGGCCTGTTAATTGTTGCGATGATCACCCTGCCATGGGCCATTCTCGTCACCCTGGCCACTGACGGCGCCTTTCTTGATGTGGCGTTGCGCAATGACCTGGTCGCCAAAGTACAATCGGGTCAGGAATCACACGGCGCACCAATCGGCACCTATCTGATGTTGCTGCCGCTACTGATATGGCCTGGCTGTCTGCTGCTGCCGCGGGCGGCCAGCCAGGCATCTCTGCTCCTGTCGCATGTGGAAAGCCGCTTTCTGATTGCCTGGATTCTGCCTTTCTGGGTGATCATCGAACTGGTGCCGACAAAACTGCCCCACTATCCGCTGCCCGTGATCCCGGCGATTGCCGTGCTGTTGGTCTGCGCTGTCAACGCGCCACTCGGGGGGCGGCTGAATGGCAAATTCACCGATCTGATCCGGCGATATGTCGCGGTCGGCCTTGAATGGATCATGCTGGCGGCCGGACCGGTGATCGGCATGATGATGATCTGGGTCGCGCTGACATATGGCGGGGCAACAGGGGGGCGGGCATTCGCCTTTGCCATGCTGGCCTGCGGTGCTGCTGCCGGATGTCTATGTCTTGGTTGGCTCTGGCACCGTCGCGGTGGCATAGCTTATGTCGCCGGCATTGTTGCTCTGGGCACCCTGTTTCATTTCATCGTCATTGCCGGGCTGTTTCCTTCACTGTCACGCATTCACCTGGCGCGCGCCATCGGTGATCATCTTGACAGTCTGAAAGCATCACCGGCAGCCATTGCCGCTGCCGGCATACATGAACCCTCGCTGGTTTTCACTCTTGGACACGACCTGCTGCTGGTTGACGGGCAAGAGGCAGCATTGTTCCTTGCCGAAGCACCGAATGGGCTTGCGATCATCGAAAGCCGGCACCAGGATGAATTCGTCACCATGTCGCAGCAATTGCAATTGGATCTGACAATGATCCATCAGTTGGAAGGGTTCAATATGTCCAAGGGACAGGATGTGCAAATTTTCCTTTATCGATCCACGCCGTTTGACCCGAACGCGCCCAAGAGCTAAGACAGAGCCGTTATTCCAAACCAGTCCCGAGCGTCGAGCCCTTAAATGAAATCCAACCCCCGCAAACGCGCCGACGCATCCGTGCCGGATATCTCGGTGATCGTTCCAGTGCTGAATGAAGCCGGGAATATTCGTCCGCTTATTGACGAGATCTGCGACGCGTTTTCTGGCCGCGACTTTGAGATCATCTATGTTGATGACGCCAGCACAGATGATGGTCCTGCCGAGCTGGAACAGGCCATTCGTGATATCCCGCAATTGCGGGTATTACGCCATGAAAGACGCGCCGGCCAAAGTGCCGCAATCAGATCCGCCCTTGGCGTTGCGCGCGCCGATCTGGTCGGGGTTTTGGATGGCGACGGACAGAATGTACCCGCCGATCTGCCAAAGCTGGAAAGTGTCCTGAAGGCGGCTGTTGCCGATGGTCAGGGGACGCTTGGCATGGCAGCAGGCATCCGTGCCAAACGTCAGGACAGTGCGAAACGGCTCATCGCCTCGCGCGCGGCGCGCTGGATCAGGGTCCGCTTTCTGGCTGACAGGCACCCTGACAGCGGGTGCGGCACGAAGGTTCTACACCGGTCACTATTTCTGCAATTACCATTCTTCAACCACATGCATCGATTCATGCCCAGTCTTGTGACCCGCCATGGCGGTTTTGTAATCGGTGCCGATGTCGCCCATCGTGAACGCGTGCGCGGCACCTCGAAATATCGTATTCTGGATCGGTTACTTGTTGGGATCAGCGATGTTTTTGGTGTAATGTGGCTGTTACGCCGTGCCCCGCGACAGGGAACAGTGACCGAACTTGGCATGTCTGAAGATCGCAAGGAGCCGGCGTCATGATCGCCTTTCTGTCGCAACATATAGAAATCGGCGTGCGCAGTTTCGCAAGCCTCCTTCTGACAGTGTTTCCGTTTCTGCCAGCCAGTATCGAGACCAATCCCGAACAGATCATGATCGTTGTCGGCTTTGCCGGACAGGGTCTGTTCGCGATGCGCTTTATCATTCAGTGGCTGTCATCAGAAAAACAGGCAAAATCTGTGATCCCTGTTGCCTTCTGGTATTTTTCGATTGGTGGCGGTGCGGTATTACTGCTCTACGCGCTCTGGCGACAGGATCCGGTGATCATCTGCGGTCAGGGGCTGGGATTGTTTATCTATCTGCGCAATCTGTATTTCATCCGGCGCGATGGCAGCAATAGCACATCCTGACGCCAAACAGACGCAAGCCATTACAAAACTGTATCACCCATTTCCATAATCACCGCCCATTGTGCGGCGGTGACAGGGACAACCGACAGGCGCGGCTGGCGGACTAGCGCCATTTCAGCCAGCCTTTCATCCCCCTTGATGGCAGCAAGCGATACCGGGCGGACCATGCTTTTCACCGCCTTCACATCAACCATGCCAAAACGGCCGGATTCATCGGTTGGATCGGGATGATACAGTGCGCAGACCGACACAATGCCGACGATCTGTTTTTCATTCACCGAATGATAGAAAAAAGCCAAATCGCCAATAGCCATCGCCTTCATGTTATTTGATGCCTGGTGGTTGCGCACCCCGTCCCAGCCCTCTCCGGCTGCGCCGCGGGCAAGCTGGTCATTCCAGGACCAGCTTCCGGGTTCCGATTTCATCAACCAGAACTGCATATTGCCTCCTATTCATAGCCTGCGCGCCGGGCCAGTAGCCCGTTCACGACCTCCTGCAAATTGTGCTGGTGGTTAACAACTTTGTCGACAGCATCAGTGATGGGTAATTCGACACCGACAGCACGCGCGCGTGCGGCCAGGGCGGCCACCGTATGGCGCCCCTCGGCCAGCACAGCATCGGGTTGTCGGCCCTGACCAAGCGCCAATCCATAGGCCATATTGCGGGAATGCGGCCCGCTGCAACTGAGCGCGAGGTCACCCGCACCAGAAAGGCCGTAGACCGTTTCAGACTGCCCGCCAAGCGCGGCCGTAAACCGTCTCATTTCAGCCAGTCCGCGCGTGATAATGGCAGCACGCGCATTGTCACCAAGACCAAGACCGGACGCACATCCTGCCGCGATGGCAATCACATTCTTCATCGCCCCGCCAACAGCCACGCCAACCGGGTCATTGCTTATATAGACCCGGAGCGGACTGCCTTCAAAGAGCGCCTGTACGCTGTCAGCAGCTGTCTGATCCTGGCTGGCAGCGGTGATCGCCGCCGGACGTCCGCTTGCCACCTCATCGGCAAAGGTTGGCCCGGAAAACACAATATTGGCATGTGCAGGCAACAGGCGTTGAGCCAGTTCGGGCATCAGCAAGCCGCCAGCCCCATTGCTAGCGTCACGATTGTCACCAGCGCCATTCAAGGTCGCCAGCCCCTTGGCACACAGCACTACCGGCACATCCTCGGCAAGCTGTTCGGCCAGCCTGCCAAGGCAGTCTGCTGTTGCGCCCACTGGCAGGACGACGAAAACGATCGTCGCCTGATCCAAGATGGAATCGTCTGTGCTGGCCGCAAGATGTGGCATGTCCTTAATGTCACCCAGCTGCGGGCAGGTCCCTCTGGCGAGGGCATCAGCTGTCTGCTGTCGGCGCACCAGCAGATGCGGGGCGGTGCCGGCACGGGCCAGGGCAGATGCAATAGCGCTTCCCCAGCTGCCACCGCCGATCACAACCGGCATGCGATGGCTGATCTGCGTCATGACCGGACCCCACGCCCCGGCGGCGGTGCGGCTTGCGGGTCGAGTGGCCAACGTGGCAGCGGTGCGAAATCCAGTGCATCCGGCTGATCGCGTCGCTCGAGTGCGGCCCAGGCGATCATCGCCGCATTATCTGTACATAACCAGGCTGGCGGCACGCTGATCGCAAAGCCGGCATCATGTGCCACGGTGGACAAGGTTGTGAAAATTGCCCGATTAGCCGCCACACCGCCAGCAATCACCAGCGTTGAAGGGCCATGCGCCTCGGCAAAACGCTCCATGGCCCGCTTTGTTCTGTCGGCAAGGCAGTCGGCAATGGCGCGTTGCAGGGAGGCGGCAAGGTTGGCGAGGTCCTGCGACTCGACAGAGGCTTGCGGATCATCGGCCATACAGGCCGCGTGGCGCGTGGCAAGGGCGGTCTTCAGCCCGGAAAAGGAAAAATGGCAGTGCGGGGCACCTTTCAACGGGCGCGGCAGCGCAATGGCTTTGGCATCGCCCTTCATGGCCAGCTGTTCGATAGCCGGCCCGCCCGGATAGCCAAGCCCCATGATCTTGGCGCTCTTGTCAAAGGCTTCACCCGCCGCATCATCCATCGTCGTGCCATAACGTTCATAAGCACCCGGCCCATGCACCGCCAGCAGCTGGGTATGTCCGCCTGATACAAGTAACAGCAGATAGGGAAATTCCACCTTGTCGGTCAGGCGCGGGCTCAGCGCGTGTCCTTCAAGGTGATTGACAGCAAAATAGGGCAGCTGACGGGCGCTTGCGATGGCCTTTGCTGCCACTGTGCCAACCACCACACCACCAATCAGCCCGGGCCCGCCAGTCGCCGCCACACCATCTATGCCATCAAGGTCAAGTCCGGCAGTATCCAGCGCGGCCGTGATTACCCTGTCGATCGAATCAAGATGCGCCCGTGCGGCAATTTCCGGCACCACGCCCCCATGGCGGGCATGAATCTCCATCTGCGAGGCAACCTCATTCGCCAGCACTGTGCCATCTGCACACACCACCGCTGCCGCCGTTTCATCACAGCTGCTCTCGATACCCAGCATGATAAAGGATGTGCCCATTGCGTTCCTTTGCGCCCGCCCTGCAAGGCTGGTCATGCCGACGGTCTGCTTTTCCGGCGGCCATTTCTGATGTGTTGTCGCCCCAGCATAGGCAGGCACTTTCTGATTGCCAAACCTGCCATAGCGGGCATGCGACATAATGCGGGTTATATCAGCGGTGTTTTTTGTTTTGCAACTCGCCCAAGGCAGCTTTAGAACAGGCGCCAATGACGCAGTATTCCAATATCTTTGATCATCAGCCATTGATACTTGCCAGCCGTGCATCGTCGCTGGCGATCGCACAGGTCCAGATTGTTGCTGACAAGCTGGCGCCGATGCCTGTTGACCTGCTGAAACTGACGACCAGCGGTGACAGGATCCTCGACCGTTCGCTGGCTGATGCCGGGGGCAAGGGGCTCTTTATCAAGGAGCTGGAAAATAGTCTTCTGCGCGGTGATGCAGATGCTGCCGTGCATTCTTTGAAAGATATGGAAACATCCTTTGCCAGCGGCACCTGCCTTGCCGCTGTATTGCCGCGAGAAGACCGGCGTGATGCGCTGGTTGGTCCGTTTTCCAGCCTTGCGGATCTGCCCCAGGGTGCGGTCATCGGCACCTCATCAGTCCGCCGCCGTGCATTGTTGCTGTATCACCGTCCCGATCTGGAGATAAGGCTGCTGCGCGGCAATGTGAATACACGTATTGCCGCTCTGCGTGATGGACGTTTTGACGCGATCATTCTGGCAATGGCAGGGCTGCGGCGTCTGAAACTGAATGTGCCCCATAGCGCCATCAGCCCCGACATCATGCCGCCCAGCGCTGGCCAGGGGGCCCTGGCCATTCAAGCACGCAATGCCGAAGATGCACGCAGCCAGGCGGTGGTTGACGTTGCCGCCAGCCTCAGCTGCGCCGCCGCCACCACCGAAGTGGTGGCCGAACGCGCGCTTCTAGGACAGCTCGACGGGTCCTGCCACACGCCCATTGCTGCCAATGCGACCCTGCAGGCTGACGGCAGCCTGCATCTTGACGGCATGATCCTCAGCACCGACGGCAGCAACGCATTTCGTGACAGTCTAACAGGCGTGGCCAGCGATGCCGCTCAAATCGGTGTGGCACTGGCCGATCAGCTGCTTGGCGCGGCTGGTGGCCGGGATTTTCTTGCCTGATCGCTGCAGGTCGCACATCCTGTCATGGAGTGTGTGAGCATCGATACGGGACTTCAGCTTATGGCGCCATTCATCCTTTCCGTCCGACCGCTGCCCGACAGCCAGCTGGACAGTGATACGCTTGCGCGTCGCGGGGTCCCCGCTCTTGCCGCCCCCTTGCTGGAACCCCACCTGACCACCCCAGCCTTGCCAGATGATCCGTCTCGTTATGCCGGATTGATCTTTACCAGTCGCCACGCTGTTGATGGATTTCTTGCCGCGCTGGGGAATGACGGGCCTGGCGGCTGGGCCGCATTGCCCGTCTTCGCGGTTGGCCGTGCGACAGCCCGTGTGGCCCGCGCGGCAGGCTTTTCCGTAACAGTGACCGGTCATGGCGGCGGCAGCGGTCTGGCCCCGCTGATCCATGCGCATGTCGATGCTGGCAGCCTGCCCTTGCTTTGGCCGGCAGCGCGTGATCGCGGCTTTGACATGGTGGCAGCACTGGCGCCCGCAATCACCGTCGAGGATATCGCCGTCTATGCGATGGCGCGCACGCCGCGCCTGACCGATGCGGCACTGGATGCGCTTGCCTATGGCAAGATCCTGGCGGTGAAGCTTATGTCAGCACGCTCTGCACAGCTGTTTTGCGAACAGCTTGCCGAGAACGGGATGGACCACTGTCGTCCGGAAATCATCGTCATTGCTGGAAGTGACGCGATTGCCGCCGCCGCTGGAGACGGGTGGCGCCAGGTCTATGTCGCAAAGCGCCCAACACGTGCACGGCTTTTAGCAATCGCCTCTTTGCTCTATCATCGACGCGAGACGCTGGACTGACCGCCAGCACCCGCAGGCAAGGCGCATCGACAGATCATGGCAAACCGTAAAACACCAAAAGACACTGACGGCGTTATTGAAGGTGTGGCGGTGGAAAAACAAACAACCACTGCAAAATCCACCCGCGCCAAATCGGGCGGCGACACTGCCCGCGGCCCGTCCGGACCACGCCAAGACAAACAACAGGAACCCCGTACTGCTGGCCAGACATCAGGCCAGACATCGGGCCAATCATCAAAACAGTCATCAAAACGGGCATCCGGACAGGCACACCAGACCATACAGCCTGCCGGCCGGCGCCGGTTTTGGTCAGCCATTGCTGTACTGGCAGGTCTCGGCATTCTGAGCGCAGGCTATTTTGGCCTGCAAACACAACAGGACCAACAGGCCGAGATAGACAGGCAGGCAGCATTGGAAGCGCAGATCGCCATATTGTCGGATCGGGTTGCCGCCACAGAATTGGCACATCAGGCGCTGTTAAGACAGCAACAGGATCTGGACAAGCTGCTGTCGGGACGCGCTGCTGCCATAGCGGCGGATATCGCCGAACGTATAGACGCCATCGCAACACGCCTTGCCATGCTGGAGGCAGCCGAGACCGCACGTGCCGAGCAGGAAGGGGACACCACAAACCCGGCCATGGTGATGCCGGCCCTGTCATCCGAAATGCTGTTGGCGCAGACCGGCCTTGCCGCGCTGAATGCCATTATGGGTGACAACAGCCAGGGGCTGGATCTGGCCCGCTGGTTGCCGTCACTAAGGGCACTGGCCGATGCCGGGCTGCGGGTTGGTGATCTTGACGCGCTGGAAAAGGCAATCGCCGTGACCCCCCCTTCGACAGCACAGCTGCTGGCGGATGGCAGACGCTTGCCCCGCTTTGCCGATAGAGGCGCCATAGCGACTGACGCTGACGCTGATATGGCGGCACAGGCTAATGACGGTCTCTGGTCATCGCTGCTTGACGGACTATCCGGCTTTGTCACATTGCAGAAGACTGACAATCCCACACCCGCCACACCGCCTGCCGATCAGCTGTTCCAGGCAGCACTTTCAGCAGGCCAGCTGGCCCAGGCGGCGGCCCTTGTTGCGGGCATGCCACCTGACCCGCAGCGCGATGAATGGCGCGCCGCCGCTGAAGCCCGGTTGCTGGTTGACAACAGCCTTGCCGACATGGTGGTGGCACTGACCGGAGACCTGGCCCGGCTTGTCACGCCGGTTGAGGGGCAATGATGTATCGTCGCCTTGTTTTTCTTGTGTTGCTTGTTCTTATTGCCGGTGCTGTGGCCAGCTGGCTGGCTGTACAGCCCGGCATGCTGCAGCTGGACTGGCTTGGCTATAATCTGCAGATGCGAACCAGCCTTGGCGTCGCACTGCTGGTCATTCTGGGGCTTTTGCTGATTTTTGCAGACAGGCTGGTACGGGGTCTTTTCGACTTGCCAGGGACGATGGGGCGCCGGCTGGCACGCCGCCGCGCCGCCCAGGGTCACCGCGCACTGGCATTGGGGATGATTGCCGTCAGCGCCGGCGAACCGGGTGAAGCAAGACGCCAGGCGGCCCGCGCACAACGGTTACTGTCAGCGCCGCAACTGACTGATCTGCTATCCGCACAGGCGGCAAATCTGTCAGGGGACAGTCAGGCAGCAGAGCGCTATTTCAACTCGCTGACAAGGGACCCGGACACCGCCTTTCTTGGTCATATCGGGCTGGCGCGGCTGGCCCTTGAGAAAGACCGTAATGACGAGGCACTTGCCGAGGCGAAGACGGCGCTGGCACTGCGCCCAAAATCTGCGCTAGCCGCACGTCAGGTGCTGGTACTGCAAGCCGAGCGGCAAGACTGGGCGGCTGCCCTGCCGGCACTGAATTTGGTGGCAGCAGCTGCCGATGATGGTGATCGGGACAGCCTGGCCCGCCAGCGTGCAGTATTGAATTACCTGCAGGCACGCAGCGCTTTGGCAGCGGAGACTGAATCTGGTGATGATGAAGATGGCCGGGGTGACCCTGTTGCCCCTGCGGATACCCATGCCAAACGCAGCATAAGTAACCAGCTGCAGGCAGCGCTGAAAGACTGGCCCGGCTTCTGGCCGGCAGCTTTATGCCTTGCCGATATCCATCTCGCGGCAAAGGAAAAACGCAAAGCTGTACGCGTTCTGGAGACTGCATTTCGGTCCATGCCGCACGAGAAGATCGCCGCGCGGTTGCAAAATGCCTGGAACAGCAACGAAGGGACCACCGTTTCACGACTGGCAAAGCTGGTGGTCACAAGTGGCGATCGCGCCCATGATGCACGCCGCATTGTCGCGGGTGTGGCGCTGGCAAACGGGCTTGTCGGCGAAGCCCGGCGGCTGATTGCCGAGATCCCCGATACAGCGCGCGACGTAGCGGTCTGGCGACTTGCCGCAATGCTGGCTGAAAGCGGTGATGAACCGGATATGGCGGCAGCCACGGACGCGCTGCGACAGGCCGGCGACGCGCGCCGTAGCCATTGCTGGCAATGCACCAGTTGTCAGCTTGTTCATGATAGCTGGCAGGCGCATTGCGATAGCTGTGCCGGCTTTGCCACGCTGGATTGGCGGCGGCCAGATGGCTTGAGTCCGCTTGTCGAAACCAGCGGGCAGCCAGCAACCATTCCTCCACCTGCTGAGGCCTGATCAGCGGCAAGATGGGGCAGATTGCTCTGCCCCGGCAAACGCGCTATAAGCGCTGCCACTGCCCGCTTAGTTAAATGGTATAACGGGTCATTCGTAATGATTAGTTGGGGGTTCGATTCCCTCAGCGGGCACCATTCTCCCTGTCACATGATATGCGATGGCTGACTGCACTGATATCAGACACTGGTAGTCACGATCAGTTTTCGTTTGGGGCAATCCAATGGGTCGGTGATCTGTCCATTTGCCGGCGCTATCACTGACGGCGCTGTCACTGGCGGCGTTCATAGAGAGGGGGCAGATATATCTATGTCCCTTCCCTGAATGACAGAGATGACACGAATGACAAGGAATCTGAAAAGTCGCGCCTGAGAGTAGCTGGCATGAGAGTGACGGGCATGAGAGTGACTGGCAGAGGTTTATGAAAAGCTTGTCATTCTTGTCATTCTTGTCATGGACGATAAAACACAACCGGTCTAGAGATTTTCATAATTCCAGATGGTTGTTTTCTCTGATTTCAGAAGCAATTTTCTCAACGCGCGAACGCAACCATAAATGCGCAGGGTCATTTGAACTCCGTTCATGCCATACCATCGAGATGGACACCTCATCCGTATGAAAGGGAAGCGGGGCAATATCGAGATCTTGCAAAGGCCCTAATTTCATCAAGTCTACTTCCGTAGCTATAATGCGCGACCCTTTCACAAAGTCCGGCACGGCGTTGAAATTCGACACAGATACCGCCGTTTTGCGCTTTTCCTTGTCTAGATGCTTGCTAATGACATCAAAGGATGTGCCGGCGCCAACGAATTTTACGGTTATGTGCTCAGCTTCGATGTACTCTTCGGCGGATTTCGGAGCGTCTCTTTGGCTGGCATCATAGAAACAAGCCATTTTGCCAATAAGCAATTTCTTCAGAAATATGTCTGAGGCGTCAGGCGGCAAGGGGGTGAGAACAAGCTCCACCTGCGCGTTGCGGAGCATTTCTACATTAGGAACACCCGACGGTATGAATTCCAGGCGGATCGAAATGCCTTCGCTCCGCGCCTCTTGAAAAAGCCGTGGAAAGATCAACTCACGCTGCAGATCATTCGCCGCAATGCGAAAGAAGAGGTTTTCAGACAAAGGATCGAACTGCCTTCTTTCGGTTAACCCCATAAGGCGATCCAACACGTCCTGAACCGGTTCCCGCATCGCCTTGGCATTTGCAGTAGGGACAAGCCCCTGGCCAGACCGAACGAATAGCGGATCACCCAGAATTATGCGCAGTCTTGCAAGGATATGGCTCATAGCAGACTGGGTCATGCCCAGCCTTTCTGCCGCCCGCGACACAGACGTTTCCTCAAGGATTGTCAAAAACGCCTTGAGAAGCCTGCCATCGAGATCATTATAATTAAAATTTTTCATATATATTATCATGAAGCATGAATAGATCGCATGTCCAGAGTTCTATACGATTTTGTGCAGTTATAGCTTTGCAGTCTTAAAGGGTGACCTTCATGGGATATACGGCACCAGGAATTTTTATCGGTGGCGAATGGACGAACAGCATGTCCGGGACAAAATTTCCGGTGCTGAATCCTGCAAATGGTGCCGAGTGGTCGCATGTCCATGATGCGAACCGCGAGGATGCGCGCGCCGCAATTGACGCAGCAACTCTGGCCCAGCCAGCATGGGCGGCCCTGCCATTTACCGAGCGGGCCAATTACATGCTCAAGATTGCCGATATTCTGGAAGCCCGCCGTGATGATTTTATTGCCGCTTTGACGGCTGAATGTGGCGGCTGGATTCGTAAAAGCATGTTCGAGATCGGCTATGTGCCGGGTGTTTATCGGGCGGCGGCGGCGGCGGCCTATCTTCCAACCGGCGAAACCATGCCGTCTGACCATCTGAAGGTCAGTATCGTCGAACGCCAACCCCTTGGTGTCGTCAGTGTGATTTCGCCCTGGAACGTGCCTTTGCTTTTGTCCAGCCGCGGCTTGGCCGTCGCACTCGCTGTCGGCAACACGGTGGTTCTGAAACCATCCGAAGAAACACCGGTAACCGGTGGTCTGATGCTGGCCGAAGTATTTGCCGAGGCCGGCGTTCCAGCGGGCGTGCTCAATGTCATTACCTGCTCGCGTGACAATGTCGCCGAGGTTGGCGACGAAATGGTGACGAACCCGGCAATCAAGGCGATCAGCTTTACCGGATCAACGGCGGTTGGTCAGCATATTGCGGGCCAGGCAGGCGGATTGTTGAAAAAGGCCTGTGTTGAACTCGGCGGCAAGGATTCGCTCATCATACTTGATGATGCCGATCTCGACATTGCGATCAGCACGGCACGGTTTGGTGCCTTTTTCCATCAAGGCCAAATCTGTATGTCAGCCGAGAAGATCATCGTTGACCGAAGTCTCGAGGATGTCTTCCTTCCGCGGTTTATTGAGGCCACCAAGCAACTTCGGGTCGGCGAGCCAACGCAGATGGAAAACCAGATCGGACCGATGATCAACGAAACACAGGCGGCCAAGGTCGACGCCCGGCTGGGCCAGGCGCGTCAGGATGGTGTCACCGTCCATCTGGGCGGTTTTCGCGAGGGGCTCTTCTATCAGCCAACTGTCATTACCGGCGTAACACCAGAAATGGAAATCTTCCATGAAGAGGTGTTTGGCCCTGTTGCCAATATCATGTTCGCAGATGGCGAGGATGACGCCATCGCACTTGCCAATAATTGTCGTTATGGGCTTTCAGCCTCTGTGATCACGCGCAATGAAGAACGCGGCCTTGCGGTTGCGCGCCGCATCGAAAGCGGCATGGCGCATGTGAATGACACAACGATCTATGACGAGCCGACAATTCCCTTTGGCGGGATGAAGAATAGCGGGCTTGGCCGCCATGGGGGGCGCTGGTCTGTTGAAACCTTCACCGACACGCGCTGGTTGACCGTCGAGCGCGGCGGCCGGAAACGTCCCTTCTGATCTGCGATTCACAGCTATCGTTATCAGGCGATTGAACATGAAAATCTTGGAGACCTTGAATGGATAATCTTCTTTTGGACAAGCTGGCGCTCAGGGAATTGATAGATAACTGGGCGATCTGGAGAGATGCCGGCTTCTGGAAAGAATTCCGCACCGTTTGGCATGATGATGGTCGCATGATGGCAACCTGGACACAGGGCACTGCCGATGAATTCATCGAGATGAATAAAAAGGGATGGGAGCGTGGCGTTTCAATCCTGCATTTCCTTGGTGGGTTCAACGCTGACATTAACGGTAATCGTGCTGTGACACAGACCAAGATGACGATCTCTCAGCGCGGCGAGGTGCATGGCGTTCTGGTCGATGTGGTGTGTACCGGTCGGTTCTTTGATTTTCTGGAAAAGCGGGATGGAAAATGGGGCATGTGCCTGCGCCAGCCGATCTATGAAAAGGATCGGATGGATCCTGTCTCACCAAGCGCAACCGTTGAGCTTGAGCAATCATTGCTCGAGAAATTTCCAATTGGTTACAGGCACTTGGCCTATATCCAAACACAGGTTGGCTACGAAGTGAAAAAGGAT
>JBMHCS010000004.1:0-93510 GCA_049889795.1 Puniceispirillaceae bacterium (SeqCode)
CCCCGCGCTTTGGATTTTTCCGCGCCTATCTGAAAGACCCTGATGCCACCGATGCTGCCTGGGATGGAGGCTGGTTCCATACAGGCGATATTGTCATGCGGGACAGTGATGGCCTGTTCTTTTTCCGTGACCGGAAGAAGAACATCATACGCCGGTCCGGAGAAAATATTGCCGCGCTTGAGGTGGAAACCGTTCTGATGCGCCATGCAGGCGTGGCAGCGCTGGCAGTCGGGCCGGTGCCTGACCCGCTGCGCGAACAGGAGGTGGCCTGCCTCATTGTGCCTGCGCCGGGGGTGGATGCCGATCATCTATTTGCCGAGCTGTTTGCGCTGGCACAGGAAGAACTGGCTTATTTCAAGGCACCCGGCTGGTTTGCTGCCGTTGAAAAGCTGCCGTTAACGGGCACACAAAAGCTGCAGCGCGGGGCCTTGCAGAGTCTGCTGCACACCATGTTTGAGGATGGTGGGCTGGTTGATTTCCGCCACGGGAAATCGCGCCGGGCACGGGCGGCCGGGTGACGGCATGACAGCTGGATTTGATGATATTGTCGTCACCACGCCGACGTCTATTGCCTATCGGCGGTTTTCGAATGAGTCGGCGCATTGGTGGCTGTTATCCGCACTGCGCGACATGCTGGGCGCGGCCAAATTGCGGCCCGCGGATATTGACGGGTTGACGGTATCGAGTTTCACCTTGCATCCCGATAATGCTGTTGGTTTTACACAGCATGCCGGGCTGGCGCTTGGTTGGCTGGAACATTTGCCGATGGGGGGCGCGTCCGGTGTGATTGCGCTGCGGCGCGCGGCGCGTGCCATCCAGTGCGGCGATGCCAAAATTGTGGCCTGCCTGTCCGGCGACACCAACCAGCTGGACAGTTTTCGCCAGACATTGGCGCGGTTTTCCCATTTTTCCAACGACGCGGCCTGGCCCTATGGGGCCGGCGGTGCCAATGGCTATTTCGCGCTGATTGCTGATCATTACATGCGCCGCTTTGGTATTCCGCGGGATATTTTTGGCAAGATCGCGGCCGCGCAACGCAGCAACGCGCTGGCCTATCCGCATGCGCTGATGAAGTCAGGTCTGACCGTCGCGCAATATCTGGATGCCAGGATGATCGCATCGCCGCTGGGATTATTTGACTGTGTGATGCCGTGCGCCGGGGCGGAATCCTTTCTGGTAATGCATGCCGAAACCGCCAGCCGGCTTGGCCTGCCGGCGGTGCGCCCCCTTGCCATTATCGAGCGCCATAACGGGTTTGCCGAGGACCCGGTGCAGTTTCGTGGGGGCTGGGCGCATGACCGGGACCTGCTTTGGGACCGGGCGGGATGCGCGCCGGACGATATGGACCTTGTAGAAACCTATGATGATTATCCGGTGATAAGTCTGATGCAGCTGGAAGATCTGGGATTTTTTGACAAGGGCTGCGGCGCGGATTTTATCGCCGGCCATGACCTGACCTGCGCTGGCAGCTTTCCGCATAATACCAGTGGCGGGCAGCTGTCGGTTGGCCAGGCAGGCGCCGCTGGCGGTTTTCTGGGGCTGGTCGAAGCCGTAAGACAGCTGACCGGTCACGCCATAGGCGCGGCGGTGCCGAATGCACGGCGCGCTCTGGTGTCCGGATTTGGCATGGTCAATTATGATCGTGGCGTCTGTTCGGCCGCAGCCATTCTGGAACGCGTTGGAGATGCGCATGGCTGACCCGCTGCCGCCCCTGCCGGAACCGGTCCGCAAGGACCCGCAGAAAAAGACACGCTCGGCGCTGATTCCACCGCTGGCGCGGAGCCGGCTTGGCATGCGCCTGGGGGCGCAGGCGGCGCGCGGGCGCTTTCATATGCCGCATTGCAACAGCTGCGCGGTGATTGTCTGGCCGCCAAGAGAGGCCTGTCCGTCATGCCTGTCAGAGCTGCAGTGGCGCGCTGCCAACCCGCATGGCAGGCTGATTGCCGAAACCACACTTGAGACCAGCCCGGAGCTGTATTTCCGGGAACGCGTCCCCTGGCGTGTCGGCACGGTAACGCTGGCGGGCGGGGTGCCGGTGATGGCGCATCTGCACGCGCATTGCCGCGTCGGCGACACGGTGGAACTGCGCCTGTTTCTCGACAAGGCAGATCGGGCCGTCTTCATGGCCTTTGCCGACACAGACAGTCCTGATCTGAGGGAGGATATTCAATTGCGCGAACTGACCAATGATCCGCGCCATCGGCGCGTCCTGATTACCGATGCCCGCACGCCGGCCGGGGTCGCACTTGCCGCCGCCATGACCGGTGCGGGTGCAAAAACCGTATTTGCCGGCGTCGCTGAAGGATGGAAACGCGATGCAGCCATTGAAAGGCTGGAAGGCATGACCGGGGTGTCGGTGGTGCCGCTGGATCTGACGGATACGCGGTCTGTTGAAGAGCTGTGTGGCGAGATTGGCGGCAAGGTGGATATTTTGGTGCATAATGCCGAACATGTTCGCCCTGGCGGGGTGATGGCCGGACGCGGTATTGCCGATGCAAGGCAATTGCACGACAAGCTGGTTTTCGGCTTCATGCGGCTTGCCGAGAATTTTGGCCCGGTGATGCGCAGCCGCGGCGCCGATGGGGTGAATGCCGCTACTGCCTGGGTTAACCTGCTATCCGTCTATGCGCATGCCAACTGGCCAGCCTATGGCCAGCACTCGGCGGCGCATGCGGCGGCCTTGTCGCTGGCGCAATGTCTGCGCGGCGAAATGCTGGGCAGCGGGGTGCGGGTTGTTAATGCCTTTGCCGGGCCGCTGGAACAGGATTGGCATGATTCTGTGCTGCCGCCAAAGGTCACGCCCGAACGTCTGGCGCGCGATATTGTGGCAGGTTTGCTCGCCGGGCAGCAGGACCTCTATATCGGCGATGTCGCGCGCGATGTGGCTGAACGTTTCGAGGATGATGCCAAGCTGCTGGAAATGGAACTTGCGGGAGGCGGTCAATGACCAAGCAAGACGCGCGCGCAGATGCAACCCGCCTGCTGGCTGATCTTGCAATCGGCCTCGCCAGCGGTGATGTGCAGGTCGTTGATCTGACGCACCGGCTGGATCCCGATTTTCCGATCATTGTCCTGCCACCGGAATTTGGCCAATGCGCTCCGTTTCGCATGGAGGAAATCTCGCGATATGATGCGCGCGGACCAGCCTGGCACTGGCATAATATTTCGCTTGGTGAACATGCGGGCACCCATTTCGACGCGCCCATCCACTGGATCAGCGGCCGCGACCTGCCAAACAATACGACGGATACGCTGCCGGTCCAGAAACTGGTGGGTCAGGTTTGCGTCATCGATTGTGAGGCCGAATCAGACGCCGATGATGATTATGAGATGGATGTCGCCAAGATTGCGGCGTTTGAAGCGGCGCATGGCCAGATTCCGCCGCAAAGCTGGGTGTTGATGCGCACCGGATGGTCACGCCGCAGCGGTGCCGACTATATCAATCTGCGGGCGGATGGCGCCCATTCCCCTGGTCCCGATGCGGCGGCGGTTCGTTTCCTTGTCGAACAGCGCGATATCATCGGGTTTGGCACCGAAACTGTCGGTACAGATTCCGGTCAGGCCGCGCATTCGGACCCGCCTTATCCGGCACATTACATTCTGCACGGGGCCGGGCGGTATGGGCTGCAATGCCTTGCCAATCTTGACAAACTGCCACCCATGGGGGCCGTTCTCGTCGCGGCCCCGCTGAAAATCAGGCAAGGGACGGGCAGCCCATTGCGGGTTCTGGCGCTCGTGCCCTGATTCCCCTTAAACGCACTGTTTTCACATTGTGAAACACGCGCAGATTATCCTTGAAAGATGCTGTTTTATTGGCGACTGTCGATGACAAGATTCTTGTTTAGACTTATCCAAAGGGGGGATTCATTATGATCAAGAAACTAGTGGTTGCATCTGCGGCAGCTGCGCTTTCACTGACATTGCAAGCTGGATCAGCGATTGCAGATGACGGTGCAAAGCGGGGCGGCACGCTGATCTGGGCGGTGCAGAACACGCCAAGACACCTGAACCCGGCTGTACAGTCAGGGATTGCGACGGGTGAACCGGGGAACCAGTTGTTTGCAGCGCCTTTGCGCTATGATGAAGACTGGACCCCACAGCCTTATCTGGCTGAAAGCTGGGATGTGTCGGCTGATGGTCTCACCGTGACGCTGAATCTTGTAAAGGGCGCCACCTTCCATGATGGCGTGCCAATCAAGTCATCTGACGTGGCCTTCTCAATCAAGACGGTGCAGGAAAATCACCCGTTCAAGACCATGTATGCGCCAGTTGAAGCGGTCGAGACACCTGATGACCACACGGCTGTCATCAAGCTGAGCAAGCCGCATCCGGCGCTGCTTCTGGCGATGTCGTCACAGCTGCTGCCGATCATCCCGGAACATGTCTATGGCGATGGCCAGGACCCGAAATCACATCCGGCAAATTCCGAAGGTGTTGTGGGTTCCGGTCCGTTCAAGCTTGTTGAATTCAAGCGTGACCAGCACATCATCCTCGAGCGTAATGACGATTTCTTCATCGACGGGCGTCCTTATCTGGACAAGATCGTGATGCGGATCATCAAGGATGGATCGGCACGGATGATCGCGCTGGAAAATGGCGAGGCGCATCTTAGCGGCTTTGAACAGAACCCGCGGGATATCAATCGCATGAAAAAAGCATCTGGCGTCACCGCGACCAGTGAGGGTGTTGCCTATGCCGCGATCGGTCCGATTGCCTGGCTGGCGTTCAACACCGCTTCAGACGGCCCGGTTGGCGACAAGAAAGTGCGTCAGGCGATCGCCTATGCGATTGACCGCGACTTCGTCAACAAGGCCATCATGCTTGGCACATCGACACCGGCCCTGACCGGCATCCATCCCGGATCGCCTTTCTACGAGCCGAATGTAGAGCGCTATGATCTCGATCTGGACAAGGCGAACGCCCTTCTTGACGAAGCCGGATACCCGCGTGGGGACGATGGCAATCGCTTCCAGCTGACTGTTGATTACGGCTGGGCCGGCATCAAGGCGCAGGCCGAATATGTCAAGCCGCAGCTGAAGAAGGTTGGTATTGATATCGTCATCCGTTCATCGCCGGATTTCCCGACCTGGGCAAAGCGTGTCGGTGGTCATGATTTCGAAATGACATGGGATGTTGTCTTTAACTGGGGTGACCCGGTGATTGGCGTGCATCGCACCTACCAGACCAGCAACATCAAGAAAGGTGTGATCTGGTCAAACACACAGTCCTATTCAAACGCGCGTGTTGACGAGCTGATGGAAATGGCTGGCAGTGAAACCGATGCAGATAAGCGCAAGGCACTCTATTCAGAGTTCCAGAAGCTGGTTGCCGAAGATGTGCCGGTATACCACACCTATGCGTTGCCTTATCACACGATCTATTCGGACAAGCTTGCCAATCCGCCGGTTGGTATCTGGGCGACTGTATCGCCGCTTGATCGTGTCTATCTGAAATAGGCACCATTGAACATTGCCGTGTGCTGCTGCCTCGTGGCACACGGCCTTTCTTTCATTGATTGATAAGACATCTGCCATATTAGGCTGATCCGATATTGCCGTCCCGTGCGTCATGAGGCCGTGAGTGAATTTTCTGAGACAAGCTGCCATCCGCCTTGGATATGCCATCGCCCTGCTTCTGTCTGTGGTGGTGTTGAATTTTATTCTGATCCACATCGCGCCGGGGGATATTGCCGATACCATTGCCGGTGATATGGGCGGCGCCACGGAAGAGGTGATGGCCAAAATCCGTGCGGATTACGGGCTGGACAAGCCATTCCTCGTCCAGCTGGGCGTCTATATGGGCAATGTTGTGCGGTTTGATTTCGGCTACAGCTTTTTCTTTAATACCCCTGTTACCAGCCTGATTGCCGAACGTCTGCCAGCGACCTTGCTTCTTGTCTTTACCGCGCAGCTTTTTGCGCTGGTGATCGGGGTGGTTCTGGGGGTGATTTCGGCGCAGCGCCCGAACGGCATGCTCAGCCATTTTGTGACCTTGCTGGCGCTGTTCGGCTATTCGGCGCCCGTGTTCTGGACCGGCATCATGCTGCTGATCGGCCTGTCGCTGATGCTGCCGCTGTTCCCGGTGGCCGGTATGGTCGATGCCCGCCTGATGGATGCGCCGATGTGGCGTCAATATCTGGATGTCATGCATCACCTGTTTCTGCCAGCCTTGACTCTGGCCTCAATTTTTCTGGCGCTATATAGCCGTCTCTGCCGGGCCAGCATGCTCGAGGTGCTGGGTGCGGATTACATTCGTACGGCGCGCGCCAAGGGGCTGACCGAGCGTGAGATTGTGTACAAGCATGCATTGAAGAACTCGCTGGGTCCGGTGGTAACGCTGGCCGGTCTGCAGTTTTCTGCGGTGGTGTCAGGGGCGGTTCTTGTGGAGACCGTATTCAGCTGGCCCGGCCTCGGCACATTGGCGCTGCAGTCGATTCTTGCACGTGATACCCCGACCATTCTGGGCATCCTGTTTTTCTCGGCGCTTGTTGTCATTGTCGGCAACCTGCTGACGGATCTGGTGTTGCGCCTGATTGATCCGCGTATCCGAAGTGGAGGCGGTTGATGGCATCCGCAGAACGCAGCACCCCCCGGGTGCCAGAAGAATTGGTGGCAACCGCGCAGCATCCTGCGCGCGAGATGCTGTCGATGTTTATTGGCAATCGGGCCGCGATGGTGGCCAGCATTATCCTGATGGTCATTGTGTTGGCCGCCATATTCGGACCAATGCTGCATCCTGTCGATCCGTTCGAAATGGTGTGGGCACCGTTCACACCTCCTGGTCAGGATGGTTTCGTGCTTGGCACGGATTATCTTGGTCGCGATATGCTGGCAGCCTTGCTGAATGGCGGACGCGTCAGCCTGACCATCGGACTGGTTGCCGCGCTGATGAGCGTGTTTATTGGCATTTCCTTCGGGGCGCTTGCCGGTTTCTATCGCGGGGTCGTCGAGGAAATCCTGATGCGGATCACCGAATTCTTTCAGGTGCTGCCGACTCTGCTGTTTTCGATGGTGATCGTGGCGCTGTTCGGTGCCTCTCTGGAGGTGGTGACAATTGCGATCGGGATCGTCAGCTGGACGGCAGTTGCACGTATCACACGCGCCGAATTTCTGCGGATCAGAGAGCTGGAATATGTCACGGCGTCGCGCGCGGCGGGGGCCAGCAATATCATTCTGATCACCCGTGTTATCCTGCCAAACGCCCTGCCACCGATCATCGTGCAGGCTGCCTTGATGGTGGGGTCTGCCATTCTGTTTGAGGCCGGCCTTGCCTTCCTTGGGCTGAGCGATCCAAACGTTGTCAGCTGGGGGCAGATTATCGGGTCAAACCGTCCCTATATTCTGGATGCCAGTTTCACCGTTACCATTCCGGGGCTGGCCATTTTTGTGACGGTGTTGTCGATTTCATTGATTGGTGATGGGTTGAATGACGCACTGAACCCGAAATTGAGGGCACGGTAGTATGGCAAAAACCCCGGCAGAAGCACCCCTTCTTGATGTCCGCAATCTCAGCGTGCAATTCACCACCCGTGCCGGCACCGTCACCGTTCTGGATGATATTTCCTTCACCCTCAACCGCGGCGAGCGCATCAGTTTTGTCGGAGAATCCGGCTGTGGAAAATCGATGACCGCGCTTGCGCTGATGGGTCTGTTGCCTGCCATGGGGCGTGTATCGGGCGGGCAGATCCTGTTCAAGGGCACGGATCTGACGCAGGCATCTGCGGCACGGTTGCGGCGCTTGCGGGGCAATGAGGTCTCGATGATCTTTCAAGAGCCGATGACCTCGCTCAACCCGGTCTTCACCATCGGCCAGCAGATCGTCGAAGTGTTGCGCCTGCATCGCGGGATTGACAATGCGTCTGCCCGCAGGCGCGCACTGGAATTGCTCGAGGCGGTGCGGATCCCCAATGCATCGGCGCGGATTGATGATTATCCGCACCAGCTGTCAGGTGGTCAGCGTCAACGGGTGATGATTGCCATCGCGCTTGCGTGTGAACCGGAGATTCTGATCGCCGACGAGCCGACAACGGCGCTGGATGTTACCGTACAGGCGGAGATTTTTGCCCTGTTGCGTGATCTCGGGACCAAGCTGGATACTGCCATCATTCTGATCACCCATGATATGGGTGCTGTGGCGCAAATGTCGGAACGCATGCTGGTGATGTATGCTGGACGGCGCGTCGAGGAAGGCCGGGTTGCGGATGTGATCAGCGCCCCAGCGCACCCCTATACACGCGGGCTGATTGCCTGTGTGCCGCATATCACCAACAATGTCGAGGCGATAACCGAACAGCTGCCGGAAATTGACGGTATCGTGCCGCCCATCACCCGGTTTGGGCGTGATGAGTGCTTGTTTGCGCCGCGTTGCATAAGAGTGGCTGACGGGTGTCTTGCCGCTAAGCCGCAACAGGTCGAGATGGCTGGACATGATGCCCACAGTGTTGCCTGCTGGCATCCATTTGCGACCGAAGGAGCCAAAGGATGAGCGCACAACCGGCTCTTGATGTCCGTAATCTCAGCGTGTCCTTCCCGATGCGCGGACGCGACGCTGATGGCCGTCGTCGCCGGTTGCTGGCGGTTGATGATGTCAGCTTTTCGGTGGCGCGTGGCAAGACGCTTGGCATCGTCGGTGAATCCGGTTCGGGAAAGACCACGGCGGCCATGGCAGTGGCGCGTCTGGTGCCCAAGATGGCTGGCAGCATTATTATTGATGGCACCGATTTCGGGGCGCTTGATAACGAAGCGCTGCGCCGCGCGCGCCAGCGCGTCCAGATTATTTTTCAGGATCCCTATTCATCGTTGAACCCGCGGCTGCGTGCCGCCGAGATCGTGCGTGAGCCACTGCTCTATGCGGGCGCGACAAGCCGCGCCGAACAGGACAGGATCATCGATGAGCTGTTTGAGGCTGTTGGCCTGCGCCCTGAGCAGAAAGCCCTGTTCCCGCATCAGTTTTCGGGTGGTCAGCGCCAGCGGATTGGTATTGCGCGCGCGCTGTCGACACGCCCGTCACTGATCATCTGTGACGAGCCGGTATCAGCGCTTGACGTTGCCGTACAGGCGCAGATTCTAAACCTGCTGAAATCACTGCAGGCGCAATTCGGCCTGACCTATCTGTTTATCAGCCATGATCTTGGGGTCGTGCAGCATATGTGTGACGATATTGCCGTCATGTATATGGGTCAGTTCATGGAATATGCGAACCGGGAGAGTTTCTTTGCCGCGCCGCGTCATCCCTATAGCGAGGCGTTGCTGGATGCCGTGCCAACGATCGAGGTGGGTGCGCAGGCAGCCGGTGGCAAGCTTGTTGACGGGGCGATCCCGGACCTGACAAAGCCGCAGACCGGTTGCCGGTTTGCAAGCCGTTGCCCGCATGCGGTTTCAGGATGTGAGGATGGGGTTCCCAAACTGGACATCTGGCCTGGCACAAGTGACCACCATCTGGCCTGTTACCGTGCGGCGGAATTTGCCGCGTCCTGATCCTGCTGCTGCTGCGGCCCAAATGCTGCAAAGCCGATATCCTCTAGGGCGCCTACAATCGGGGCGAGGTCGGCACTTGAGATCAGCACAATCTGCGATGTTTCTGACTCATCAAGATCAGCATCATCGAGGTGCAACAAGCGGCCGGCTTGCTGCCAGACCGCATTGCGCGTCTGGAAGCGCAGAAATCCTTTGCCGCGCAACAGATCCTGACTGTGGCGTCCAACAATATCCCTGAAAGCCGCCTCATCGATGAGCCCGGACGCGGTCATCGCACAGCTGCTGAACAGCGCATGCAATGCCGGGGTTTGGTCTTCATGCCCGGATGCATGACCGGCAGCTGAATGCGTTGCATCGCCGGCGACGGGGCGGGCGGTGTCGGTGTCACGCGCCATGGCATCGGGGCCAGGATCGGTCAGCAGGGCCACCAGCATTGAATCATCCGGGCGGCTTTCGATGATCGGCGCATGCGGCGCGCGTTCTGCAACCCACTCGCGGGTCCAGGCGGTCTGTTCCGGGCTGGCAATATCTGTCTTTGTCAGCACGAACATGTCGGCGCTGTCGAGTTGCGCGGTAATGGTCTCGGCAAGTTTGCTATCCCGGCTTTGCGTCCGCAGATTATCGGCATCGACCAGTACCAGCGTTAATCCCGGGCGCAAATCAGGGTCGATGCGTGCGAAATCCATGATACGTCCCGGATAGGAGACACCGCTTGCCTCGATCAGAATATGATCAATGGCATCCCGATGGCGCATCAATTCCACCATGCTGTCGACAAGCCCGCCGGCCAGCGAACAGCAGATACAGCCATTTGCAAGTTGCATGATCCGGCTGTCCTCATGTCGGATCAGCGCCCGGTCGATATTCAGCGCCCCAAAATCATTAACGAGGACCGCAAAGCGGACGCCCTGCAATGCCGCAAGGATGCGGTTGAGCAGGGTTGTCTTGCCTGTGCCGAGGAATCCGCCAATGACGGTAAAATCGACAGGTGGATGTGTCATCCTGAACGCGCAGCCGCCTGATGTGGTGTGCCGCCGGAAATGGTGCCCCAGACACCGATATCGCGAATGGCCTCGGGCGCGACCTGCAATGGGCTGTCCTCAAGCACGGCGAAATCGGCATATTTGCCTGGCTCGATGCTGCCGATCAGATGGTCCATATGCAGGGTATAGGCTGCCCCCAGCGTAATGGCATAAAGCGCATCCTCGGCGCTGATCCGCTCTTCCGGGCCGAGGACGACCCCGGTACGCGTTTGTCGGTTGACCGCGCACCAGGCGGTAAACAGGGGGGCCATTGGGGTCACCGGGGCATCCGAATGGATGGCAAAATGCACCCCTTCACGCAATGCGGTACCGGCGGCATCCATGCGGCGCGCCCGGTCTGGCCCCATCGTGATGGCGGCATGCTGGTCACCCCAGTAATAGATATGGTTGGCAAACAGATTGCTGCAGACACCCAGCTTGGCCATACGGCGGAACTGGCTGGCATCTGCCATCTGGCAATGTTGCAGCGTATGCCGGTGGTCGGGCCGCGGATTGGCGATCTGCGCTGCTTCAATGGCGTCCAGCATCAGCTCGGATGCCTCGTCACCATTGGTGTGGATATGAAGATGCAGCCCGGCCTTGTGATAGCTCATAATCAGCTCGGCAAGGGATTCCGGGTCCATGTTCCATAAACCGTTGGGCTTGCCATTATGATAGCCGGGCCATTTCAGCCGTGCCGTAAAGCCCTGGATCGACCCGTCGGTCATCACCTTGCACAGCCTGTGATGCAGCCGGTCATTATTGTCCTGAAGGGCGCGTTTCGCCAGCGCAATCCCCTCATCGATGGATTGCTCGATTGTGTTCAGCGCCGGCATCAGGCGCAGCGCATACCCCGGGGTCTGGCTGGCCTCGAGATAGGCTGCAAGCGAGGTTTCGTTAAAGGTGGCGAACAGATCGGTGGCGGTTGTCACCCCGCAATTCACTGCGGAATCGGCATAGCGCTGCAGCGAATGAAGATTGATGCCGCCAAAGAACGGATTGCCGGTCTGTTTATAGGCCATATATTTGGCCGCCATTTCCATCAGCTCGCCGGTCGGTTTGCCGGTGTCATCCTTCAGCACACCATAGACATTCGTATCGGCGGTGATTCCGGCCATGTCCAGCAACCGGCTATTGGCATTCAGAAGATGGCCATTCGAATGCAGAACGATAATAGGACGGGTGGTCGAGACAGCGTCCAGATGGCCTGTATGCATCCGGCCACCATCGAAATAGATAGGATCAAAACCCCAGGCAAATAGCGGGGTATCGGCATCATCGAGCCCGGTCTGTGCCTCTTTCAGAACGGCGATGACCTCATCAAGGCTCTGGGCACCGCGCCATCTTTTGCCAGACGGGTCCCACCGGTCCTCATATCCGACATAGGGGAAATCCCAGATACCGCCTTCCATGGCATGGGCGTGGCCCTCGACAAAGCCCGGCACCAACACCTTGTCGGCAAAATCTTCATTTAGTGTGAACGGCCCCCAGCTTTCCGCATCCGCAGCGCTGCCGGCACCTATGATACGGCCGTCACGAATAGCAACATGGGTGGCATGCGGGCGCGATGCATTCATTGTAATGATGTCGCGGGCAACAAAAACGGTGGTGTCAGACATAGGCGATTCCAATCTTCAGTCATACCCGATGGTGCGGGGTCAACGCTCACACTAGACCAAGCCCAGCAAAGGGCAAAGCACCGTTTGCAAACAGCAAAAAGGCCGGTTTTTCAGCATGTCATCCTGTGGCCGCCAGTCCGGTTTCGAACAGCCGGCCGCGCCCTTCAATGGCATCATCAATCCCGGCAAGTCGCAGGCAATGCCATGCCAGCGCATGGTTTGACGACGTGACCGGCAATTCGGTGCGGGCTTCGATAGACGCGACAGCATCAGCAAGCCTGACTGACGTACAGGAGACGAAAACCGCATCCAGGTCAACGCCGTCGCGGATCGTATCAATGGCGGCAATGAGGGAGTCCGCATCAATCGTTGCGACCACCGGATCCATCTCTTCATTGAAGGACCCAAAGACCGGCACCTCATAACCATGGCGGGAAATATAGGCATGCACAATTTCGTTCACATCGCGACGATAGGGGGTCAATACCCCGATACGGCGCGCGCCAAGCGCATCAAAAGCCGCAAAGGCAGCCGCGATCGGGTTGGTTGTTCTCGACCCGGGCTTTGCTGCCTGCAGCAGCGTATCGATGCGTTCACTTCCCAGAACCATTGAAGCCGATGTGCAGCCAAAGCCCAGCACATCAACCCGGTCGCCCGGCAGGATCAGCTCGGCAGTGGATGTCAGCAGCGGTTCCATTGCCGCCAGGGTTTCCGGCGTTACCTGCGGGTCGTTACGGATACGCGCTTCAAATACATCGACCCCCGGCATGTCGATCAGTGTCCGGAACTCATGCTCGATCGTGTAATCGGATGCCAGCACCACCATGCCAATACGGGCCCTGCTGCCAATCACCTCGGCGGTCGTGAAAGGGATGTTCTCGATCAGCCGAAAGCCGGTTTCTTGCTGTGGTTCACCCCTGTCCATAGGCAAGTCCTCGGATATCATGATTCGGGGTGCGTCCAGCGACAATGTCAGCGGTAATGGCTGCACAGCCGCTGGCCATGGTCCATCCCATATGGCCATGCCCGACATTCAACCACAGATTATCGATTGGCGAGCGGTCAACCACCGGAATACCATTCGGGGTCATCGGGCGTAACCCGACCCAGTATTCTGGTTTGTTGAAATCTGCACAATGGCCAAAGAGCGGCCGCGCGCGTTCGAGCATGCCCCTGAAGTCACGGGGTTTGAAGCGGCGGTCATAGCCGGCGATCTCGGCGGTTGCCGTGATCCGCAGCCGGTCGCCCATCGGGCAATAGGCCAGGAGGTTGTCCTCGTCGATCCCGCCCATGCGCGGGGCGGCCGCCCTGTCGGTGATTGGTACGGTGACCGAATAGCCGCGCACCGGATAGATCGGCAGATCGATGCCGAGGGGCCTGACCAGCTCGGGGCTGTTCACACCAAGGCATAGGACATAGGCGTCAGCGGTGAAATCACCCGCATCGGTTTCAACCTTTGCAATGGAATCGCCATTGCGGACCAGCCGCCGGATGGTTGTGTTGAATCTGAAATCCACACCTTTGTCCCGCGCGACAGCTGCCAGCGCACGGGTGAATAGATGGGCATCCCCGCTTTCATCGCCCGGTGCAAACAATGCCCCGGCGACCAGCGATTCAGCCTTGGCAAGGCCCGGGTCGCGCCCAACCATGTCCCGCGGTGATAATTCCTCGACCGTGGTGCCGTTACTGCGCAGCAGGTCGGCTTTTCTTGAGGCGGCTTTATACCCTGCCGCATTGCGGTAGAAATACATCAGGCCACCGGTCTTGCCGTCATAGGCAATGCCTGATTCCGCGACGATGCCATGCAAATGCAGTTGTGAAAAGCGGCAAAGATCAGCCTTGGTTGCGGTGTTGCTGCGGGCGCGGTCAGCCGTACATTCCCGCAGAAACCGCGCCATCCATTTCCATTGTCGCCATGATGGGCGCAGCTTCAGCCGGATCGCCTGGTCGCCCCGCCATTGCGACCGCAACATCATGCCAGGCGCGGCGGGTGATGCCCAGGCAAAGGCGTGGCCAGGCGCCACAAGACCGGCATTGGCATAGCTGGTCATCATGGCCGCGCCATCTTCAGCATCGATTACGGTGACATCATGCCCGTCCATCGCCAGTTTATAGGCGGTGGTTGTGCCGATGACACCGGCGCCGAGAACGATAATCCGTTGTGCTGTCATGTTCGCCCTCAGCGTGCCGCGATGATGCCAATCTCGACGGTGAATTGCGGCGCGGCAAGACGCGGGGATTCAACACAAGCGCGGCAAGGCGCATTGCCACCGGCTGCCCAGGCATCCCACACGCTATTCATTTCGGCAAAATCATCCATGCTGCACAGCCAGATTGTGGCAGATAGCGCCTTCGACTTGTCGGTGCCTGCCTCGGCAAGAAGTGAATCGATCTGGTCCAGAATGGCTTTGGTCTGTTCGGCCACCGTGCCACCCGGCGCGCCTTGCGCCACCTGTCCTGCCAGATAAACCGTGTCGCCATGGATTACCAGCTGGCTCATCCTGTCATTAGTGTGATGTCTCTCAATGGCCATTACACAGGCTCCTCTATTATGATCATGTCACCCTGAAAACCCTATGGCAGAATATGTCATGCCGACAAGGGACAGCTTATTCAGCGGCAAGATTGGCCGACATCGCCGACAGCACCTCATCAATCTGCCTGATGGCGCCGGTTTGCAGATATTCCATCGCACGAAGGGCGGCGTCATGCGCCTCTATGCTGGAGCCGGCCACACATTCGTCGATGACCCTGCAGAAATAATCGCCCTGATGCGCGTCGACAAAAGTGTAATGAACGCAAACATCCGTTAGTCCACCGGTCAGGATCAGCGTGTCAACTTTTAGTCCGCGGAGCAGAATTTCGAGATCCGTTCCGTAAAAGGCTGAATAGCGCCGTTTCTGGATCAGGTAATCGCCGGGACGAAAATCCAGAACCTCGCGTGCGATGTCAGTTTCGGGGTTATCGTCAAGACAGTGGATATCTTCATTCCCGTCCAGCTCGCGGCCGAAATCGACAAGGTCCGCGCGATGAATCTCCTGAATGAACACGACAGGGATATCGGTTTTGCGGGCCATGTCGATCACCGTGCGGCTGCGCGCCATCCGTTCTGCGTAATCGGGCATATGGGGAATAGAGCGGACGTCCTTTTCAACAAAAGTCGATTGCTGAATATCAATGACAATCAGCGCAGCCCGCCCTTCGATCAACGCACGTTTGTTTTGCTTGCCGTTTATCATCTATGACGCCTCACATATGGCTATATTTGTCCCGCGCAGTGTGCTTGCCGCGTTATCCTGCTGTCAATCGACCGGGCAGGGCAAAACCGGCTCATGCTTTCGGCAGGGCTGGCAGATCAATGCGGAACCCCTGATAATCATCTGTCACAGATACAACCCCGCCATGCAGTGTGCAAATTTCACTGACGATCGCCAGCCCCAGCCCGGCGCCAGCATGGCTGGTCGCGGGGTTTGCCTGTTCAAACCGTTCAAATAGCTGCGTTTCGGCCAGTTGCGGCACCGGAAGTCCATCATTGGTGATCAGTATGGTGATGCGGTTAGCGGCATGAAGCGAGACCAGCTGCAGCCTTGTCAGTTTGTCGCCACCATGTTTCAGCGCATTATCAAAAATATTGACCAGGGCCTGTTCCAGCATGGTTGAATCAGCCTCAACCATCGCTTCCCCCGCGCCCGGCAGGAAAGAAAAATCGATCCCGGCGCGCATGATGTGCCCGGCCTGTGCGGTGGCAATGGATTGCAGCAACGTGTCGAGGTGGTGCGCGGTCAGCGTCACTTTCTGGCTCCGCAGCCTTTCATAAGACAGCATCTGTTCGGCAAGCCGGGCCAGATCGCGACTTGCCTCTACCAGCTCGCCTGTCCGTTTGCGCGCCTCTGAAAGGCTCTTCGCATCATGACTGACTTCGGCAAGAGACTGAATGCCGGCAATGGGGTTGCGCAGCTGGTGCGCTGCGTTGGAAATGAAGCGGTCCTTTTCGGCCTGTGTTGATGTGACTTCGGCAAACAGGTCGTTCAGCCGCTGGACAATATGGACAACCTCGTCCGGCACAGACCGACGTATCGGCGCCAGATCGGCGCTGGACCGGCGGGAAATGGCATCTTCAAGCGATGACAGCGGCCGCAATCCGCGCCGCACCCCGAAAAACACCGCAATCGTAGCGGTGAACAGCAATACGCCCGCAATCACAAGTCCGCGGATAGACAGTCGGTTGGCAAAGAGTTGGCGCTGGTCAAGCCGCTGCCAGACCGACACTTGTACCTTGCCGGACAAGCCATCAATGATGGCCTGTTCGACAAATTGGACGACCTGTACCGGCAAGCCGCGATGGGTTGACTGAAAGAAGGTCAATTCACCAGGCGATAGCAGTACCGCTTCCGGGCGTGTTGGCGGCGGTGAATAGCCGGTGACGAAACTGCCATCCGGGCCGACGACATGATAAAAGAAAGTGGCGCCGGATGCTTCTTCAAGCAGGGCGCGCGTTGCCGGTGTCAGTTCCTCGCCGCTTGTCGCCAGCAGGTCACGGAAAATGGCGAGCGTGATGATGGATAGTTGCTGGTCGAATACGCGGGTCGCAGATTGTGCGGATTGTCTGTACTGCCAGACGACGGTGCCGATGGCCACAATCATCAGCGGCACGAGGATCAGGGTCAGAAGACGTAATCGGAGTGAGCGCGAGAAGGGCATGATCAGGGTGTCTTCAGATGATAGCCAAGCCCGCGCGCCACACGGATTTCGATATGAAATGGCGACAGTTTCTTTCGCAGGCGCGATATCAGCACCTCGATATTGCCTTCGCTAGCCTCTTCGCCAACGCCATACACATGGTCAATCAGCTGGGATTTGGTGATAAGCCCGCCCCGCCGTTCGACAAGACACTCCAGCGCGGCAAATTCCTTTCGGGTGAGGCCAAGATCGGTCCCGTTTGCCGATACCCAGCGCCCGTCGAGTCGAATGGTCAGCGGGCCGATTGTCTCGCTGGTTTCCTGGGGCGACGGTTTTCGGCGCAGCAATGCCCGCACCCGCGCGTCAAGTTCCTCCATTTCGAACGGCTTGACCAGATAATCATCGGCCCCGCTATCCAACCCCGTGACCCGGTCCGCAACCGAATCCCGTGCGGTCAGCAACAGGATCGGCACCGAGACATCCTTGCGCCGTGCCTCGGCCAGTAGATCAAGACCGGATGCGCCTGGCAGGTTGATATCAAGGATTACAAGGTCGAAATCCTCCTGCAGCAGGAATTGGCGGCCGCTCAACCCGTCAAATAGGATTGTGGCGGCGTGTCCCTGATCGGTAAATCTGTGCCTTAACGCTGTTGCCAGCGGCTTGTTATCTTCAATCACCAGAATGCGCATCGTCTGAAAATTTCGTACCAATCATGCAAGCTTCATGAAAGTTACGTCCCCTAGTGTGTCCCGATTGCTTTTTCGGGTGTCGCCATGTTGGAGGGTGGATGCCTGTTCGGCAAGCCAATCTCCGTTTGGCTTATCTCACTTTGGAGGAAAAAATGAGAAAAGTGACTTCAATTCTTGCCGGTTTTGGTGTGGCTGTTGGTATGACAGCGCTCGCCGCAATGCCGGCGGCCGCCGTTGATTTCAGCGGTAAGACCATTGAGTGGACAATCCCGTTCTCGGAAACAGGTGGTTCGGCGAAATGGGCAAATTTCTTTGCACCGCTTCTGTCTGAAAACCTGCCTGGCAACCCAACCGTTGTTGTTAAATTCATGCCGGGTGCCGGTTCTACCAAAGGGGCCAACTGGTTCCAGGAGCAGGCGCACACAGACGGTACCGTCATGTTCGGATCTTCTGGTTCGACACAGTTTCCGTATCTTCTGGGTGATCCCCGCGTGCGTTATGAATATGCCGACTGGAATCCGGTCATGGCATCTGGCACGGGCGGCGTTGCCTATCTGAATGCTGCTGACGGTGCGTTGTTTGACGGCACAGCCAACAAGCTCAAGGGCAAGACCTTCATCTATGGTAACCAGGGCGCGACCCGCCTTGACCTGATTCCTGCCCTGGCCTGGAAGATGCTGGGCATGAATGTTGAACATGTGATGGGTGTCAAAGGCCGTGGTGATGGCCGCAAGATGTTTGAGTCAGGCGAAGCAACAATCGACTATCAGACATCATCTTCCTACCTGAAGAGTGTCACGCCACTGGTTGCGGAAGGCAAAGCCGTTCCGATGATGAGCTGGGGTGCGCTTGGCGCCAATGGGGAAATCGTTCGTGATCCGACATTCCCGGACATGCCGACTTTCAAGGAAGTCTGTGATGCGACTGACGGATGCGAAACATCCGGCCCGGCATGGGATGCGTGGAAAGCCTTCTTTATCGCCGGCTTCCCGTCACAGAAGATTGCCTTTCTTCCTGCCGGCACGCCACAGGATGTGATGGATGCCTATACCGCAGCATTCGCCGCGATTCAGGCACGGTCAGACTTTGCTGAGATTTCAGCAAAGCGTCTTGGTAAATATCCGATGTATGTCGGTGCCGATTCCAAGGCAGCCCTGTCAGGCGCCATCACTGTTTCAGACAGTGCAAAAAGCTATGTCACCGACTGGCTGCAGGCTGAATTTGGCGTATCGCTGAAATAGCCAATCTGTAACAATACATCTGCCCGGTGCGCCGGGCAGGTGCATTTTTAATTTACCGACTATTCCGGAATCATGGATCTACTCGCCGTTGCACTGCCTGCACTGTCCGAAGCCTGGGGATTGATCCTCCAGCCAACTGTGCTTGTTTATCTGTTTCTTGGCGTAACCATGGGGCTGGCGATCGGCGTGTTTCCGGGGCTGGGCGGGATTGCTGGCCTGTCACTGGTATTACCCTTCATGTTTGGGCTGGAGCCGGTATACGGCCTGGCCCTGATGATCGGCATGGTCGCGGTGGTGCCGACTTCCGATACATTTGCCTCGGTGCTGATGGGTATTCCGGGATCATCGGCCTCGCAGGCAACCGTTCTTGACGGCTTTCCCATGGCGAAGAAGGGCATGGCAGCGCGTGCGCTTTCGGCTGCCTTTGCGTCATCGCTGTTTGGTGGGTTGGTCGGGGCGTTTTTCCTGACTTTCTTTATTCTCGTGGCGCGGCCAATCGTTCTGGAATTCAAGTCGCCTGAATTGCTCATGGTATCGGCATTCGGATTGTCGATGGTGGGGATTCTGGCCGGACGGGTGGCGCTGAAGGGGTTGATGGCGGCTGGCGTCGGCATGCTGGTCGCATCCATTGGCGAAGGGCCGTTCAATGGCGAATTACGCATGGCAAGCTATGACCTTCCCTATCTGACCGATGGGTTGAAGCTGGTCATTGTCGGGCTGGGTATTTTTGCGGTTCCTGAAATCGTTGCGCTGCTGCGCAAAGACAAGGCCATTTCGGAAAAGGCTGCGCTGGGTGCGGGATGGCTTGCCGGTGTGCGCGACTGGTGGGCCAATAAATGGCTGTCGATGCGATGCGCATTGATCGGTGTTGTCGTCGGGGTCATCCCCGGACTGGGTGGGTCGGTTGTTGACTGGATCGCCTACGGCCATACGGTACAAACCACAAAGGACAAGTCCGGTTTTGGCAAGGGCGAGGTGCGCGGTGTTGTCGGGCCGGAAAGTTCGAATAATGCCAAGGAAGGTGGCGGGCTTGTGCCAACATTGCTGTTTGGCATCCCCGGATCAGGTTCCATGGCGATCTTCATTGGCGCGCTTTCACTTCTCGGCTCGGGAGAGTTGGAAGTCGGCCAGGTGATGCTGAAAGATAATCTGAACTACACCTATGCGATTGTATGGCTGCTGGCGCTGGCCAATGTGATCGGCACGTTGCTGTGTATCGGTTTGTCGGGGCAGATCGCGCGGCTGACCAATATCCGGTTTGCGCTGATTGCGCCATTTATCTTTATGATCATTTCCTTCGCGGCGTTCCAGTCAGGGCAAAATCTGATGGATCTGGCGGCGCTTTTCGCCATTGGTTTTCTGGGGATCATGATGCGCCGTTTCGATTGGTCGCGGCCGGCTTTCCTGATCGGGTTTGTATTGGCCAATCCAGTCGAAAATTACTCAAATAATGCCAACCAGATCGCGGGGATAAGGTTTCGGGGCGGCTTTGAAGAGGGTATGGCCTATATCGCCAGCCCGATTGTGCTAACGCTGCTGGCGATCACAATCGTGTCGGTCATTATTGGCCTGCGACAGGCCAAATCGATTCGTGCTGAAGGCGAGGTGGAATCAGGCAGCAAACGTGCGCCCATGACGTTCCTGCTGGTGATGATCGGTTTTGTTTGTTTTGCGCTTTATAACACGGCAACGATTCCGGATTATGCGTTTGTAGACGCAATTTTCCCGGTCACCATCGCAACAGCGACCCTGGTCTGCGGGCTGGTCCTGCTTGTGCAGATGCGCCTGAGGCCCGAACAGGATGCCTTGTTTGCGGATCGCGAGGCTGGCGCCGAACGGGCGGACAACCGGTTTGCCCTCTGGCCAACGCTGTCATGGTTTGCCGGTCTGCTTGTCGCCACAGCGCTTGTCGGCTTTATCCTTGCACTTGCCGGGTTTTTGCTGGCGTTCTTCCGGCGGCGCGCCGGGCTCGGCTGGGGGCGCAGTCTGCTGCTGTCTGGCATTGGCATTTTGTTCATGTGTTTCATGGCCTGGCTGCTGAATCGTGACTTCCCGCCTGGCCTGTTGCAGGAATTCTTTGTCCTGCCATGGCCATTCACCTGATGCGGCCGGCGACGCCCTATCGGATTTTATGTCTTGCCGGTGACGGTATCGGCCCGGAAATCATGTCGGCGACATGTGCCGTTCTGGATGCTGTTGCTGATTTGCTGGATAGGCCCATCGATCTTTCCCATGCGGTGATCGGGTTTGATGCGTTGGCAGCAGAGGGGTCCACCATTCCTAACGCTGTGATCAATGCGGCGCGCGCGGCCGATGGGGTTCTTCTGGGTCCGGTGTCGCATAATGATTATCCGCCAGTGGCTGATGGCGGTTTGAACCCGTCCGGCGTGCTGCGCAAGGAATTGTCCCTTTTTGCGAATGTCAGGCCGGCGCGAAGCTATGCAGATTTGCCGCGTCCTATTGGCCCGGCGATTGACCTTGTGGTGATGCGCGAAAATCTCGAAGGATTTTACGCAGATCGCAACATGTTTGCTGGTGATGGCGAATTCAGCCCGGTTGATGGCGTGGCGCTGGCCATGCGGCGTATCACGCGCGAAGCCAGCCGGAATATTGCGATGGCCGGCTTTGAAATGGCCGCGGGGCGTCCGGCAAAACGGGTAACGGCCATCCATAAGGCAAATGTGATGCGGCTGTCCGACGGGCTGTTTCTTGATACGGTGCGGGCGGTGGCGGCAGAATTTCCCGATATTGCCTATGATGAGATGCTGGTGGATTCGGCGGCCGCCATGCTGGTGCGCGATCCGGGCCGGTTTGATGTGCTGGTGACGACGAATATGTTTGGCGATATCCTGTCCGACCTTGCGGCCGAACTGTCTGGCAGTCTTGGCCTTGCCGGGTCGCTGAATGTCGGCCGTCAGCATGTTGCCGCGCAGGCCCAGCATGGGTCGGCGCCGGACATTGCCGGCCAAGACCGTGCGAACCCGGTTTCGCTGATTCTGTCTGCGGCCATGCTGCTTGCTCATCTTGGCGAGACAAGCGCAGCCGCAGCGATCAATGATGCTGTTGACGCGGCACTCGGGGATGCTGCACGCCGAACAGCTGATGTTGGTGGTGATCTTGGATGCCGTGATTTTGCGACGCATCTTTGCACATTCATTCGCGGAAAGGTTCAAGCATGACACAGACAGCGATTCCCTTCCTTTTCATGCGCGGCGGGTCATCACGTGGCCCCTATATGAACCGGGCCGATCTTCCGGCAGATCAGGATCGTCTGGCGGCCGTGCTGGTGGCTGCTGTCGGGTCCGGTCATCCTCTGAATATTGACGGCATTGGTGGCGGCAATGCCGTAACGACAAAAGTGGCCATGCTCTCGCCATCAGACAGCGCATGGGCGGATATCGACTATTTCTTTGCCCAGGTCAGCGTTGAAGATGGGCTGGTCGATTTCAAACCGACATGCGGGAATATCCTGACGGGTGTCGGGCCAGCTGCCATCGAAATGGGGTTGATGCCGGCCACAGATGGGGTAACAGAGGTGCGTATTCGCGCCGTAAACACAGGCGCGCGCGTGCTGGCCCGCGTGCAGACGCCGGGAGGTGTCGTCAGTTATGCGGGTGATGCCACCATTGACGGGGTGCCGGGTACCGCTGCCCCCGTTGAGCTGAATTTCATGGATGTGGCTGGATCATCCACTGGCGCCTTTCTGCCCACGGGCAATCTGATTGACAGATTTTCCGGCATTGACGTCACCTGCATGGATGTGGCGATGCCAATGGTGATTGCGCGCGCCGCGGATTTTGGCCTAACGGGCCATGAAAGCCGCGAGGAACTGGACGCCAACCGTGCCTTTTTTGCGGCCATGGAGGATGTGCGTCTTCAGGCCGGCACGCGCATGGGACTGGGGGACTGCCGCGAATCGGTCACGCCAAAATTTGGTCTTGTCGCGCCTGCGGATGCGCCCGGTGCGATCATCACCCGTTATTTCATGCCGTGGTCAACACACCCGACAATGGCGGTTACCGGCAGCCAGTGCATGGCATCCTGTGCGCTGACTCCGGGCACTGTGGCCGATGGCATGATGCAGATCCCGGCCACAAAACCGGCGGCAATCACCTTGCACCATCCGATGGGCGAAATGACAGTGATGATCGATTATGAATCTGATGATAACGGCTTCCGGCACAAATCTGCCGGGCTGGTGCGCACCGCACGCAAGCTGGCTGGGGGCGATCTGTTTGTGCCTGCCGATATATGGGATGGAGCCGACTGATGCGCCTTGCCATCCTTGATGACTGGTTTGACACCCTGCGCGGGCTGGATTGTTTTGCCCGGCTGGCCGGGATCGACGTCACCGTGTTCAATGATCATCTGGCCGATATTGATGCGCTTGCTGCGCGCCTGCAGCCTTTCGACGGGCTGGTACTGTTTCGTGAACGCACCGCTATCCCGCGCGCATTGGTGGCCGCATTGCCCAATTTGAAGCTGATCTCGCAGCGCAGTGTCTATCCCCATATCGATATTGATGCCTGCAGTGACCATGGTGTGCTGGTCTGTTCCAATATGCAGGGAGGCGCAGATTCTTTTGCCGCCGCCGAACATAGCTGGGCCCTGATCCTGTCCGCGATGCGCGATATTCCGCGGCAGATGGCAAGTCTTCAGGCCGGCGGCTGGCAAACCGGTGTTGGCAAAACGTTGCATGGCCGCCGCATCGGGCTTTACGGATATGGGCGCATTGGTAAACAGGTGGCGCATTATGCGCGTGCCTTTGGCATGCAGGTGACGTGGTGGGGATCTGATGCCGGGCGGGCCCGTGCCATTGCCGACGGGGAAGATGTCGCCTCAAGTCGGGAGGCTTTCTTTTCTGAAAATGACATTGTCAGCCTTCATGTCAGGCTCAAGCCCGAGACACGCGGGATCATCACGCCGCAGGATTTGGCAGCCATGTCGCCGGAGGCGCTGTTGGTGAACACGTCACGGGCGGGGCTGGTTGCAGAGGGGGCGTTGCTTGCCGCGCTAAATGAGGGGCGGCCAGGCAAAGCCGCCATCGATGTGTTTGACAAGGAACCCATTGGCTGGGCGGATGATCCCTTGGCCTGTCATCCGAATATTGTCGCAACACCGCATATCGGGTTTGTCACCGAGGATGAATTTGAAACGCAATTTGCCGATATCTTTGATCAGGTGGTGGCCTGGCAGGCGGGTGCGCCCATCCATATGATCAATCCGGGTGTCTGGGCGGCAGACCGCTAGGAGGTCTCGGATTGTCGCTTCAACCAACCGGCAAGTCCCGGCAATGACAAGAAGATCATCAGGACGCGGACGGTGTGATGAAAGGCGACAAAGGCCACGTCAAAGCCAAAGACAAGTGCCAGCAGGGTCACCTCATATAAGCCACCAGGCACAAAAGCCAGCCAGATTGACAGGAAATCGGCACCGGTAATCTGAATGATGACAAGCGCTGCCACGAGATAGGCGGCCAGAATCACCAGCGTGTTGGCCAACGCATCACGCAGGTATCCCATGACGTCGCGAAAGGGTACCTGTGCCAGCCTTGCCCCGACAGCGCCGCCAATGGCAAGCTGTGCCAGAATTACAAATTCATTGATTCGCGGAATGCCCGCCCACCCTGCCAGATGCATGGCTGTCGACAGGCCCATGGGGCCTACAAGATGCGGCATCGGGATACGGCACAAGCGCGCCACCACATATCCAACCAATGCGAAGCCGGCAAACTGTACCAGCTGCATCGCCGGCAGGCTGAACAGGCCGGGCATCGCCTGCAGGCGGGCGTTGCTGTTGGATACAGCACTCGATCCTTCGAGCAACCCCAGAAGGAGCGGGGTTGAAACAAAGACGATGGCCACCCGAACCAGATGGAACAATGCAACTGCATAATCTTCGCGCACCAGGTCGCGTGCCATGGCAATGACCTCTGCCTGCCCCCCCGGCACACTGCACAGAAAGGCAAGGGGTCGCGGATAGCCGCGGATGCGGCGCAGAAAATTATAACCAATGGTGGTGACAATCAGGGTCGTGCCGATCATCGTGGCCAATGTCAGAAACCATTGGTCTGCCTGCGCCAGAACGGTGCGGTTGAAGGTGGCTCCGATCAGAACGCCAAGCCCCAGAATCACAGGTACATGGAACCAGCGTGCGACCCCCAGATGCGCCTGCAGCGGTCGGATGGCAGCACCCGTAAACCAGACACCGAACAGGCTGCCCATCAGATAGGGGGCAGGCATGCCTGTCTGCAGGAACAGCCAGCCGGTGGCAAGCGCCAGCGCAAAGGTCACAACGAGGCGGCGGATATCTGCCAGAACAGATGCGGATTTGGGCGTTGTGGGGCGTTTCATGTCAGTCGAGCTCAGCCACTGCCGTGTGGCTGAGCAATGTCAGCCGTGCCGTTAACGCGGCCTGCAGATGGGCGCGCATAGCCGCCTCAGCCCCATCTCCGTCACCTGCCATAATGGCCGTATTGATGGCAATATGCTCGTCCCGGATGGCATCAACACGCGGCGGCAGGCTATAGGCTGTCGCGCCGAGAAGGACCATCATCCGTGACAGCCGGTCCAGACTTTCGGCAAGAAACCGGTTGCCTGCGGCTTCCAGAATGGCCTTGTGAAATCTGCGGTTATGCGCGGCGAGGGCAACCGGCGTTGTTCCCCCGTCAATCAATGCGGTTTCGGCATCGCAGATCGAACTGATCACGGCACGCTCGGCATGGCCGCTATTGGTGGCGGCAAGGCGCGCCGCCATGGCCTCCAGCGTTTCGCGCAATTCGTAAAGCCCGCGAATATCATGCCATCCAAGACGCCGCACCCGAAGGCCATCTGTATCCAGTTCCAGAATCCCGTCGGCACGTAACCCTGCCAGTGCCTCGCGCAATGGTGTACGGCTGACATTCATGGCGGCAACAAGATCGGTTTCCTTCAGCCGTGATCCCGGTTGCAGGTCACCCGACTGAATGGCCGCAAGGATCAGTCTGTGCAGCCGAACCGCCAGGCTTGCCGCAGTGTCAGCATCGCTCTGCTGCCTTGCCAGATGGGCCCAGTCCAGAGAAGATGCCGGTGCCTTGTTGGTCACAATGGTTACCTTCCTTGACATGCTGTAAAGGTTCCATCTATTTGTATACAAATGTATACAGTGGATGACAAGGCGTTGCCGGACACACCGGATATTCTGGTAATCGGGGCCGGAAATGCGGGGCTATGCGCCGCCATTACAGCCGCCGAGGCGGGATGTTCGGTACTCGTCGTCGAAGCTGCCAGCCGTAACATGCGGGGTGGCAATACCCGTCACACGCGCAATCTGCGCGCCATGCATGATGCCCCCACGGATATCCTGACCGAATCCTATGGTGTGGACGAATATTTTGATGATCTGATGCGGGTGACACGTGGTGTCACAAATGAGCCGCTGGCACGCATGACATTGGAAAAATCCGCCGAATTGACCGGCTGGCTTGGCAATAGAGGGGTCCGGTTTCAGCCAGCGTTGACGGGAACGCTCAATCTGGGACGCACCAATGCTTTTTTCCTTGGAGGCGGTCGGGCGCTGCTGAACAGCCTGTGCCGCCATGCGGAAGATCTGGGTGTCGCCTTTGCCTATGATACAGGGGTCAGCCTGTTACGGATGCGTGACGGCACCTGCGAGGCGGCAACGCTTGATAATGGACAGGTGATCACGCCGCGCAAAATCATCGCAACCGCTGGCGGATTCGAGGCGAATCTTGACTGGCTGGCCGAAGGATGGGGTGACGCGGCCCGTAATTTCCTGGTGCGTGGCACGCCGTTTAATACCGGAACAATATTGCGTTCCCTGCTGGATGGCGGTGCGGCGCCTGTCGGTCAGCTTGACCAGTGCCATGCGGTTGCCATTGATGCCCGTGCCCCGAAATTTGATGGCGGAATCGCCAGTCGGATCGATGGCGTGCCTTTCGGCATTGTGGTCAATCGCGATGGCGCGCGTTTCTATGATGAAGGTGAAGATTTCTGGCCAAAACGCTATGCCATATGGGGACGCCTTGTTGCCGGACAACCTGACCAGATTGCCTATGCGATTATTGATTCGGTCGGCGTCACGCGTTTTATGCCATCCGTCTTTACGCCGATCAGCGATGACACAATCGAGGGGCTGGCGGCACAGGTGGGGTTGGATCCAACAGCCGTCCGGAAAACCGTCGATTCTTTCAATGCAGCCTGTCCGGCCGGGCCGATTGACCAGTCAATTCTTGATGGTAAGACAACATCTGGCCTCAACCCGGAAAAGACAAACTGGGCAGCGCCAATAAGTCAGCCGCCCTTCTTTGCATTCCCGCTGCGCCCCGGAATTACCTTCACCTATATGGGGGTCGAGGTGAATGACCGTGCCGAAATCATGATGCAGGATGGCCGGCCAGCGACGAATCTCTATGCCGCAGGTGAAATCATGGCGGGCAATATTCTGGGGCAGGGATATCTGGCTGGCATTGGCATGACAATTGGCGCTGTCTTTGGGCGCATTGCCGGCGAACAGGCGGCGCGCCGCCTGAACCGCCCCATTCCAGGAGATATTTCATGACAACCGTCAGCCTGTTTGAAATGGCCGCCACACCAGCGCATGAAGAGACGGCACGGTTGCTGCAGATCTGCAATGCCTGCCGTTATTGCGAGGGATTCTGTGCCGTGTTTCCGGCGATGGAACGCCGCCGTCTGTTCACCGAGGGGGATACGGCCTATCTGGCAAATCTCTGCCATCATTGCGGGGCCTGTTATCATGCCTGCCAATATGCACCGCCCCATGAATTTGGAGTGAATGTACCGCAGGTGCTGGCTGACAGGCGTGCCGAAAGCTGGCAGGCATTTGCCTGGCCCGGTCCGCTTGCCGGCATCTTTGAACGTAACGGGTTGATGGTGTCGATCCTTGTCAGCCTCTGTCTTGCACTGGCGGTCGGGATGATGCTGGCCATGATTTCGCCTGATCTGTTCTGGGGGGTGCATCTGGGTGAAGGTGCCTTTTATGTCATCATGCCCCATACGGTCATGGCCGGTATCCCGATGGTGATTACTGCTTTTGCGCTGGTGGCGCTGGGGATTGGGGCACGGCGTTACTGGCGTGCCACCGGCGCGCGCTGGGGTGGCCTGCCAGCGTTGGCGGATGCGATGAAGGCAACCGCTGACATGCGCAATCTTGGCGGTGATCACGACGGCAAGGGCGGCGGTTGCCCGGGCGCAGATGACCGGACCAGTCTGGCGCGGCGTTATTATCATCACCTGACATTCTACGGTTTCATGCTGTGTTTTGCGTCAACCTCGACGGGCACGCTCTACCATTATCTGCTGGGGCGCGAGGCACCTTATGGTTATTTCGAATTGCCGGTTGTACTGGGCACAGTCGGCGGTGTGATGCTGTGCTGGGGCACTGCCGGGCTCTGGTATGAAAAGCGCCGCATGGAACCTGCCGTGCGGTCGCTGGCTTCACTGGGGATGGATTATGCTTTTATCTGGCTGCTGTTCTGGGTGAGCGCGACCGGCCTGATTCTGCTGGCGGTGCGCGAAACCGGCTTCATGGGGTTGGCGCTGGCGGTGCATCTTGGGTTGGTTTACGGGTTGTTTCTCGTGCTGCCCTATTCAAAATTCGTGCATGCCATTTACCGGTTTGCCGCCTTGTTGGCCGATGCCGGGGAAAAACGCCGTTCAGCCTGATGCTGGGATCTTGGCTTTGTGATGGCTGGCATCATCACGCAATGCCGATCAGCAGATGCGGATATCTGACACGCGATGGCCGGACCAAATTGCCGTCACGCCCTCAGTCAGGCCCTGAGTCAGGCTCTCAGTCAGTCATTATCCGTCAGCCCGGCACCGGCGCCGGCAAGGCGTGATTCCTGCGTAGCCGGGGCATAGGTGCGGTGGGCCAACCGCCCCAGCGTTTCCACGCAGCAGGCAGATTCCGATCCGAGGCGGGTATGTGTGGCCGCTGCCGCCGCCCAGTCAGGCACGCCGCCGCGGTGCAGGCTGCATGCTGCCATGCCAACAGGTGGCGGTGGCGATTCATCCATCCGTTCGGGCATCTGCAGCCCATGGATCCAGATATCCTCATCGCCAAGGCAGGCCACAAACGGTACCAGCAGCAGAGGCATGCGGACCATGCCAAGCGCGACCCTGTCATCAGGGGCATCGGGCAGCGCAATAACCCCGTCGCTAATCGCCGCGCCAGTTAAAAGCGGGCACTTCATATCCGTTTCAAGCTGCAGGTGGCGCTGGCTGGCATGCCAGCCAAGATAGCTGCATAAAGCCGCTGCGCCGGGAAGACCGCGTCCCAGCAGCCAGGTCACGGCAAATCCGGCATCTTCTGCAATACCCCAGGAAAACCCGGCACCGCGCGTGGCTTTAACGGCAAGAGCGCCGGTTTCACCAAGTGACCAGCTCATGGACAGGCGGTCTCAGCCCTCAGTTCAGGATAAACCATATCATCCGGGTCGCAGCGTTCCAGCTCATCCGGGAACGGGGCGCCCTGATACATGGTGATACGCAACCAGCGGTCGGACCGCGGATCGAATTTGGTCGCGCCGAAAAAGGATAGTTTGCAGCGCAACAGATCAACCGGCACCATCGCCGCATCGATCGTATTGTCGCGAATTTCAGCATAGGGCAGCGGCGATACCAGCTGCAGGCGGCGGGCAATATGGCGGTGTTCCGGATAGGCCAGAAGGAACGCACCAAAGCTTTCCTCACCGTCAAATAGCGCAAGATCACGCCGCATGCGGGCGGCATCGCGGCCCGGGCTCAGCGGCTGTTCATAGGGTTCCAGCGGCTCTTCAAAGCGCTCACCAAGGCGGGGTTCCAGCTTTTCCTCGGACACATACCAGACACGCGCCTGTGGATCGGGGCTGTCAAAATCAATGTCACTGGTCCAGCCATAATTCTGCTGCAACAGATCCAGTGCTGTTTCGCACCGCATGCGGCCGTCAATGCGATAAGGTGTCGTTTCGTCCGCCGACATACAGCCGGCCAGGCCATCCACCATCTCGGCATAGGGTTCGAACAACAGCGATACCAGCGCTTCCTGGCCTTCCAGTGAAAGATGCGCCTCTGCCCAGCGATAGAGCGTATCCCACGGATATGTATCATCAGCGGAAATGGTATCAACCTGGGTGACAATGGCGTCGAAATCACTGCGCAACCTGGTGATTTTGTCAGTCTGCCGGGCGTCTGCGACCTGCCAGTCATAAGCGTTCTGGCGGGCCCGCGCCGCCAGATTGCGCAGCTTTGCAATATCGGCATCATCGGCGTGCGCCACGGCCCTTACACGCGAAAGTGCTGTTTCTCGCGCGGCGATCCAGGCATTGATCAGCCGCGGGTGATTGATCAGGAACGGGGCCATGCCAAGCCCGGTTGAATTGCCAACACCAAGACGGCGGCGCAGCGCCGGGTCCATGCGGACAGCCGTGTCAGGCGCGCGGCATTGTGCCAGATGTTCGGCAAGATCAATGGAAAAGGTGCGGATCAGCCACACCGCCAACAATTCTGGCTGGAAGGATCCGGTGAATTCCGGCCGGTCTCCCCAGCGGGTACGATCCGCTGCGCCAAATTTGCCAGATCCATAGACAGCCGTGGTCCGCACCAGATAGCCAACTGAATCCAGCATCTCCCCGTCTGGCTGCATGCCGGCACTCAGCCGGTCGACCACATGGGCAAACAGCCTGACCGATTTGTTGGCACGTGACAGCACCATCTCATTTTCGCTGATACGTCCTGCTTCCTGACGTGGCACATTATCGGCTAGCCGGCGGATCGCGGCGTCATCAGCCTCGCCATCACACAGGGTGAAGGTGCAGTCCCATGCCTCGGCAATCACGCGGTCTGACCGTTTATCATCATCCAGCTGATGCGCAAAGGCCACGAGCGTATAGCTGCGTTCCGGGCCGCGTGCGCGATAGGTGGCAACGCCAACCCCGTTGGCATCAATATCGAAAACCGGCCGGTCAAAGCGCCAGCCCTGTTCCTTCAGCCGCCGCAGCAACACGCGCATGAAGCTCAACCGGCTCTGATGGTAAGATCCCATGCGGGCAAGGCGCATCACCTGCGATGCCGGGCGCATATCCGCCATGGGCCATTCTGCCCCGGACCCCTCTGGCCGGGACCACTCTTCCCGGGGCATCTCTGTCTTTCTGTCGTCCATCAGATGTCTGTCTTCAGTATTGTTTCGTGTCTGTGGCCTGCAGCGATCGATCACTTGCTTGTTTCTATGGCCTGCCTTTATGTGTGGCTCATAGACCCCAAAAGCCTCTTATGCCGCGGGACCAAAGCTGGAATCATAAAAGGACAGCCAATTCTCGCCCATGATGCCTGCCACATCGGTATCTGAAAAGCCCTGCTGACGCAATCCTGCGGCAATTGCGTCAAAATGTCTGTTATCTTCAAACCAGGATGGCATGGGGGGAAAGCCTGCATTTGCGGCGCTGCCCTCACCATAATCGATATCCTTGGTCCAGCGGCCGACGCGCATCCATTCAACGACCGAGTCAGGCTGGTCCTGGCACAGGTCGGACCCGATGCCAATCTGATTGACCCCCATCATTTCGGCGGTGCGGGCAATCATCTCGCAAAAGCTCTCCAGCGTACACTGGCTGCCATCTTTCAGATGGTGCGGATAGAGTGAAAAGCCCAGCATGCCACCCGTTTCGGCGAGCGCCTTCAGCACATCATCAGATTTGTTGCGCCGTGCCGGATGCCAGAAGGACGGGTTGGCATGGGTGATGGCAATCGGGCGCGACGAAACCTCGATCGCTTCAAGGGTCGACCGTTTCGCAGAATGGCTCATATCGACCACCAGCCCGACACGGTTCATCTCGGCGATCACGGCCCGGCCCATGCGCGTAATGCCTGTATCTTCGGCCTCATAACAGCCAGTGGCCAGCAGTGACTGGTTGTTATAGGTCAGCTGCATGAAGCGCGCGCCCAGCATATGGCATATTTCCACTAGACCGATATCGTCCTCGATAGGGGACGGGTTCTGGAAGCCAAAGAAAATGGCCGTCCTGCCTTCGCGGCGGGCGCGCCGCACATCATCACCTGTCCGGCCCTGAAAAATCAGGTCAGGAAAGCTTTCAAACCACCTGTTCCACTGTTCGATATTTGTCACCGTCTCGCGAAACATCTCGTGATAGGCGATGGTGACATGCACGGCATCAACGCCGCCTTCGCGCATCTGGCGAAAAATCTTTTCTGACCAGTTGCAATATTGCAGACAGTCGATGCGGTGCATATTGGTCCCCCTGGTCGCCTAGTCGGTCGCGCCTGACGCAATATAGGCGGTCTTAATGCTGGTGAAGAAATCTACAGCGTACTGGCCCTGTTCGCGCGGCCCGTAAGAACTGTCACCACGCCCGCCAAACGGTACATGATAATCGGTGCCGGCTGTCGGCAGGTTGACCATCACGCATCCGGTATCGGCATTGCGGCGAAAATGGCTGGCACGGGCCAGTGACTTTGTGATGATGCCCGCGGTCAGCCCAAAAGGGGTATCATTGACGATATGCAGCGCCTCGTCATAAGACCCGGCACGCATGATACAGGCAATCGGCGCAAACATTTCCTCGCGGTTGACGCGCCAGTCATTCTGCGTCCCGGCAATAAGACAAGGGGCCATGTAATAACCGTCATGCGCCAGCGACAGACGTTCGCCGCCACACAGGATTTCGCCACCCTCGCTTTTTGCCAGCGCAACATAATCCAGATTTTCCGCCAGCTGCGTGTCACTGACAACGGGGCCGATCTGCGTGCCTTCCTCTAATGCGTGCCCCACCTGCAGGGCCTTTGTCGCCGCCAGCATCTTGTCAACAAACTGGTCATGCACGGCATCATGGACGATGATCCGCGACGAGGCGGTACATTTCTGGCCGGTGCCGCCATAGGCCCCGTTGACTGCGCAGGCAACGGCAAGATCGATATCGGCGTCATCCATCACCGCGAGGGCATTCTTTGACCCCATCTCCATTTGCATGCGGGTCATGTTGGCGATTGCACCGGCCGCGATCCGGCGCCCCGTCTCAACCGACCCGGTAAAGGTAATGGCATCAATGGCCGCGCTGGTGACAAGCGCATCACCGATGCTGCTACCGGCACCCATGACAAGGTTAAACAGCCCGGCTGGTAAATCGGTGCTGGCAATGATCTCGGCCAGTGCCACGGCGGATGCCGGCACAAGATTGGCCGGTTTCCAGATGATGGCATTGCCAAAGGCCAGGGCCGGGGCAATTTTCCAGACGGCGGTTGCTGTCGGAAAATTCCATGGGCTGACTACGGCCACCACCCCGACGGGGTCACGGCGCACATCAATCTCGATATCGGGGCGCACGGAATCGGCATTGTCGCCAATCTGGCGCAGGACCTCGGCTGCGTAATAGGTAAAAAACTGGCCGGCGCGATAAACCTCGCCGCGGCCTTCGGCGCGGGGCTTGCCTTCCTCGCGACTCAGCAATTCACCCAGCTCGTCTGCACGCGCCATAAGCGCATTGCCAATCTGCATCAGGATTGTCTGGCGCGCCTCAAGGCCGGTGCGTGACCAGATCTTCTGTGCGGCGCGCGCTGCATCAAACGCAGTGTCCAGCTGTGCGGTGCTGGCCTGTGCATAACTGCCGATGATATCTGTCACATCGGATGGATTGCGGTTTTCGATTTCTGTCTCGCCGGCTACCCATTCACCTGCGATATAATTCTTGTGCATGGCGTCCTCTTGTCTGTCGTCTGTCGTGCCAGTTTCATAGCTGTAGTCTAATCGGCAGTTTCTGCCTATTGAATCTTTGCGCCATTGCCTGAAAGGGCCAGAGCGATCCGGCCTTTCGCATCCTGCATCGCAGCGTCAAGCCATGTCCATGATTGCGTGGTGGTATCATTCACCAGCAGATAAACAGGCCGTTTGAAAACCGGCGCGTCGGCCAGTTCGAACAATGTCCTGTCGGCGACCAGCGGGGCAGCGAGCCGTTTTGGCAGATAGGCCGACCCGCCTTTCTCCAGCAGATGGGATAATGCCCATTCCGCACGGTTGAAGCCGATATTGCCGGTGCCGGCCTTGGCATAGGCGGCGGCGTGTTCGCGTGCAAAATCGCGTCCTGCCTCGACAAAAACATATTGCGGGTCAAACGTCACGGGACGGTCAGCCTGTGGCGATACCAGCACCAGAATTTCGTCGGCAAGGCGGATTGCTGTTTGGCTGGTTGTGGTCGGGGGCGCATAGCCAAGGCTAATATCGACAAGGCCTGATTCCAGCCACCCGGCAGTTTCAGCCGGGCTGCCGCCCCAAATGCTGACGGCGATATCAGGCTGGTGTTCCTGCAGCACGCCAAACAGATGCGTCCCTGCTTCAGTCCAGAGGTCGGAATCACACCCCAGATTGCAAATCACCCTTACATCGGCGGGCAGGGCCACTTCCTGACGTGCCTGATCCCATAATCCCGACATGGCTTCGGCATAGCGGCGCAGGCGCAGCCCGGCGGCCGTCGGTACGGCACCGGATTTCTGCCGGTTGACCAGACGCTGGCCAAGCGAATCCTCAAGCGCCTGAAGGCGCGCTGTCACGGTGGATTGCGTGACATGCAACCGTCCGGCGGCACGCGACAGGCTGCCGGTCTCTATAACCGCCAGAAATGTCTGCAGATTACTGATTTTCATAGCAGATTCAATTATTGGGTTATTCGATTAAAATTACCATAAAAATTCATTATTCCAATATATCGCAATATGCAAGAAATGAAGAACACAGCGTTGCTAATGAGGGGGAGGGCAGGCTGATGGCAGACATTACGACCTATCAGATGCTGGTCAATGGACAGTGGGTAGATGCCAGTGATGGCAAGCGCTATGACTCCATCGATCCGGCCAGCGGTGTCGTATGGGCCACCATGCCCGAGGCGACGGAAGCGGATGTGAACCGCGCCGTTGCTGCCGCCGTCGCTGCGGGCAGCACCGGCCCCTGGGCGCAGATGACCCCGACAGAACGCGGCAAATGCCTGCGCCGTCTTGGTGATCTTCTTGCCGATGCATCTGAACAGCTGGGGCGGGTGGAAACGCGTGATACCGGCAAGATGTTCAAGGAAACGCGCTGGCAAGCCACCTATATCGCGGAATATTTCCATTTCTATGCGGGGGCGGCTGACAAGATTGAAGGCAGCACCCTGCCGATCGACAAGCCGGACATGTTTGTCTTCACCAATCGAGAACCTTTGGGCGTGGTTGCTGCCATTGTCCCATGGAATTCGCAGCTGTTCCTGACAGCGGTGAAGATTGGGCCGGCGCTGGCCGCCGGCAATACGGTTGTGCTGAAAGGGTCTGAATGCAGCGCGGCGCCGATCCTTGAATTTGGCAAGCTGATCGCCAAGGCCGGCATTCCCGACGGGGTGGTCAATATTATCACCGGACATGGTGATCCGTGCGGCCGCGTACTGACATCGCATCCCGATGTAGCGCGTGTATCCTTTACGGGCGGCCCGGCATCTGCCGGTCATGTTATCCGAAACACCGCCGAGAATTTTGCCGAACTGTCACTGGAACTTGGCGGCAAATCGCCCTTCATCGTGTTTGATGATGCCGATATCGACAGTGCGGTGAACGGGTCTGTCGCCGGCATTTTTGCGGCGTCGGGGCAAAGCTGTGTCGCCGGATCACGCCTTTATCTTCACGCGGCCATTGCCGACCGCTTTCTGGAAAAGATGACCGGGATTGCCAACAGCATTCGCATTGGCGACCCACAGGAATATGATACGCAAATGGGCCCGCTCTGCACCGAGGCGCAGATCCGCCATATCGAGGCGCAGCTGGCGCGTGCAGTTGAACAGGGGGGACGCATCATTGCCGGCGGAAGCCGCGTAACCGACCGCGACGGCCTGTTCTTCCAGCCGACCATTATCGAATGTCCTGACCCGGCGATGGATATTGTCGACACGGAACTGTTTGGGCCGGTGCTGGCGGTGCTTCGTTTTTCTGATGAGGATGATGTGGTCGCCCAGGCAAACCGCTCTGTGCACGGGCTCGCGGCAGGTATTTTCACCCGCGATTCAGCCCGCTCTATGCGGATGGCACGCCGTGTACGTGCTGGCATTGTGTGGGTCAACACCTACCGGGTGATTTCGCCGATTGCCGAATTTGGCGGCAGCAGACAATCCGGCTATGGCCGCGAGGCCGGCATGCAGGCTGTCTATGATTATACGCGTCCGAAAACCGTATGGGTGAATCTCAGCGATACACCCATCGCCAACCCGTTTGAACCACGCTGATACAGACATCCTGATGAACGGCACAGGCCACGCAGTGGAAAAGGAGGGGCCGACATGAAATTCCAGCTTGCAATCAACCTAGAGCGCAGCACGCCCGATACCGATATGGCGATGGTGCGGGACCATACGCTTGCCATGGTGAAAATGGCGGATGAAGCCGGCTTTGAAATTGTCTGGGCGGCTGAACATCACGCGCTCGAGATGACAATCGCCCCTGACCCGTTCCAGCTATTGACCTGGTGGGCCGGGCATACGCACAACATCCGGCTGGGATCGGGCGTTGCCAATGCCGCCTATTGGCATCCGATCAAGATCGCGGGTGTGGCGGCCATGCTGGATCTGGTGTCTGGCGGCCGGCTGGAATTCGGTCTCGGCTCGGGGGCCTATCAACGTGAATTTGACCGAATGTACCCTGGCCTCGACCAGAAAGACGGCTACCGGTATCTGCAGGAAATGCTGCCTTTGTTGCAGCAATTATGGCAAGGCGATGTCGCCCATGACGGCACCTTATGGCAGTTCCCGGCGGCAACATCCTGCCCCAAGCCAGTGCAACCGAAAGTTCCCATCTGGGTGGCGGCACGATCGCCCATCACCTTTGATTACGCGGTCGAGAATGACTGTAATATCATGAGCTGGCCACTGACCATGCCCTTCTCAGAGGCGGAGAAATATCGCCGCCTGTTGGATGAATCGGTGGCAAAGGCACATGGCAAATGGTCAGGGCGTCTGGCAATGATGCGCCACACATCCGTCTATGAAAATGAGGCAGACCGGCGGGCGGCACTGGATGCAACGACAAATGTGCTTGGCAAATTTGGCAATCTGATGATGAAGAAGGGCGATGTCATCAACGGCTTTCCGGAAAATGTGCCATTGGACCAGCTGGACGGAATCTTGCGCGTCGATGCCGATACGCTGGAGTCCAACCTCATGTTCGGGACGCCTGACCAAATTGTTCAAAAGCTTGGCATGTATGCAGAAATCGGCACTGACGCCTTTATCTATTATGCCTCCATGGGGCTTGGCATGGCCGAACAGCGCCGGTCGCTGGAACTGTTTATTGACAGGGTAATGCCGCATTTTTCCGGTGCCGCACCGATGGCAAGCCTGCCGACAAACATGCCGGCAGCAGCCATCAGTTAGCCAGCTTTCCATTCCGCGGGCCCCCGCCAGTAAATGACCAATGATCCTTTCAGGAGACAAAACCATGTCAGCCCAGATACGCCGCACCATCCTGCATCAGCAGACCACACATGAAGAGGGCGGCAAGCCGCTGGCCACACCAACCCTTCTGGTTGCTGCGATTGCGATCATTCGCAATCCATGGTTCGGGCGTGGTTTCGTCGAAGATCTGAAGCCGGAAACGCGCACGCATGGCGAAGAGATCGGCAGGTTGCTGACCGGCATGATTCTTGATGTCACGGGTGACCGGCTTGAGGGATATGGCAAGGCATCCCTTGTCGGGATTGGCGGTGAAACAGAACATGCGCAGGCGCTGACCCATACCTTGTGGTTTGGCAATCAGTTTCGCAATGCGGTGCAGGCAAAGACCTATCTTGCCTTTGCCAATATGCGCGGCGGGCCGGGATGTCCGCTGGTGATCCCGCTGATGGACAAGCATGATGCCGGCCGGCGGTCGCATTACCAGACAATCCATCTGAACATTCCGGATGCGCCCGCAGATGATGAAATTGTGGTGGCGCTGGGTGCGTCGGTTGGCGGCCACCCGCATCACCGTATCGGCAATCGCTATGAAGATCTGAAGGATATGGGACACGATGTCGACAACCCTGCCGGAATTTGACGTCACATCTGATGTCACATCTGACGGCACAGCCTTTGATGTTGCCGGCGATCAGCACGCACCGGTGATGGTGTTGATCCACGGGCTTGGCCTGTGCCGCCGGTTGTGGGACGACCATCTGCCGGCGTTTGCCGCAAGATATCGTGTGGTGCGCTATGACCTGTATGGCCATGGTGACAGCGCGCCACCGCCACACGCCCCCAGCCTTGCCGTCTATGCACGCCAGCTGGCCACACTGCTGGACCATCTCGGGGTGGCCAGCGCCGTCATTGTCGGCTTTTCCATTGGCGGGATGATCAACCGCCGGTTTGCCATGGATTACCCCGATCGCGCTGCGGCGCTTGTCATTCTGAATTCACCGCATGATCGTGGGAGCGCCGCGCAGGCAGCGGTAGAGGCACGGGCCGCCTCGGTCCGTGATGACGGCCGGATGGCCACCATGGATGCTGCGCTGGAACGCTGGTTCACGCCAGCCTTCCGCAGCACCGCACCAACCGCATTACAGCTGGTGCGTGACTGGCGGCTGGTGGCAGAGCCTGAAAGCTATGCTGGTGCGGCCATGGTGCTGGCTGCCGGCGTTACCGAGCTTGTGCGCCCGCACCCCCCCATCAACATGCCGGCACTCGTCATGACATGCGCCGATGACACTGGCAGCACACCAGCGATGAGCCGCGAGATTGCGGCCGAAATCAGTGGAGCGGAACTTCTGATTATCGACGGGTACCGGCATCTGGGACTTGTCGAGGATCCGGATGGATTCACAGCCCCAATTCTCGAATTTTGTGAAAGGACAGGCATATGACAAAACCGCACAGGAACGTGTCTGCAGGCAGAATGTCAGGTGGCCAGGCGGCTGTTGAGGCCCTGCGCGCCGAAGGTACGCGGCATGTCTTCGGGCTGATCGGGTCGGCAACAATGGAAATGTTCGACGCGCTCTATGATGCTGACGATGTCAGTTTTATCGGGGTTCATGATGAACGCACAGGCACACATATGGCTGATGGATATGCGCGCGCATCCGGCGGGGCCGGGGTCGTGCTTGCTGGCCAGAACGGACCGGGCGCCACCAATCTGGTGACCGGTCTGGCGCAGGCCAAGGCTGCCTATTCACCCGTTGTGTCTGTTGCTGGGGCCCTGTCAACGGCGCATCAATACCGTGATGCGTTTCAGGAAGTCGACCAGCAAGCGCTGTTTGCACCGATCACGAAAAAAACCTGGACCGTGCCGTCTGTTGACCGCGTGCCGGAAATATTCCGTGAGGCGTTTCGCACGGCGCTGGCCCCGCGTCGCGGGCCGGTGCAGGTCAATCTGCCACGCGATGTGCTGGCCGCCCAGGCTGATTTTGCGGACTGGCCGTCGCCTGCCGCCTATCGGCCGGACAGCCTGCCGGCAGCGCATCCCGACCAGATCAAGGCAGCTGCACGCCTTCTGGCGGATGCCAGGCAACCGGTGATTCTTGCCGGAGGCGGTATCAAGAACAGTTGTGGGGACGCGGCAGCCATTGCGCTTGCCGAAGCGCTGAACGCACCCATAATCACATCTCCCGGCCATGGTGATGCCGTGCCGTTCAGCCACCCGCTGAATGCCGGGCAGATGGGGCCGCGCGGTAATCTGGTGGCATCGCGCCTTGCCAAGGAAGCAGATGTGATTCTGGCGCTTGGCACGCGGCTTGGCTTCAACTCGACCTTCTATAGCTATGACAATATCAACAGAGCGGCAAAGATCATTCAGGTGGAACTGGAGCCGACAGCCATCGGCCGGTTCTTTCCTGTTGAGATCGGCATCTGGGGTGACGCGCCGCAAACGGCACGCCAGCTGACAGAGGCGCTTGATGCCATCACTGACCGCGCCACAGCAGATGCCTGGTGTGACACCTACCGGGCCGAACGTGCGGCCTTTCTGACGGCGCGTGACGCTGATGCCATAGATACCGATCCGATTCAGCCCTCCGGTCTGTTTAAGGCGCTTCGCGGTATCATACCGGCAGATGCGGCGATGTGCTTTGATGCCGGTACACTGTGTCTGCAGGGTACGGATGCGTTCCAGCTGCAGGGGCCACGCAGCCTGTTCTCGCCGCTGGATTTCGGCCTTGTCGGTTTTTCCTTCGCCTGCGGTCTGGGGGTAAAGCTGGCCATGCCCGACCGGCCGGTGATCAGCATGATGGGTGATGGCGGTTTTGGCATGACAGTCTCAGAGCTGAGTACGGCTGTTGATCATGGAATCAATACGGTCACGATTGTAATGAATAACGGCTGCTGGGGCGCAGAAAAGGCCTATCAGCGTGATTTCTTCAATGGGCGCTATGTCGGGGCGGATGTGTCCAGCCCGCCCTTTGACAAGCTGGCTGAACTTTATGGTGCCGCGGGCTTTCATGCTGAAAAGCTGGCTGATGTTGCAGGTGCGGTTGAGGCGGCGTTGGCCACGGGCCGGCCTGCGGTGGTGAATGTGGCGGTGGATCCGGATGCGCTTTACAGCTTCCGGCGCGACAGTTTCAAACATCGGGGGGGATAAGGGCCATGCTGACCCGGCTTGCCATTTTTCACGGCCGCGTGCGCGACGGGAAAGAGGCCGCCATGCGCCGCTATGTCGAAGATGTCCTTGCCCCGCTCTGGCGGCAATTTGACGGGGCCGAGGATGTACGCGTTATGTTTGGCGTCGAGCAGGATGAAGGCGGGCCGGAAATTCCGCTGATCCTCGCAATCACCTATCCGGATCGTGCCGCCATGGCACGCGCGCTGGACAGCCCGGCCCGCTATGAATCACGTGACCTGTTGCCAGGTTTTTTCGAAACATATCTCGATGGCAGCCTGCATCATTATCTCATGGATACCGATACCGGTTCCTGAAGCGGCATAAGAAAAAGGCCCGCCAGAAGGCGGGCCTGATGCTCTGTGACATACGCGGACAGCGTGTTTACTTATAGCGCGGTGTCCCTTTGCCACGTTCTGGGCGCGCCATGGCCGAAATCGCCGCATTCAGCTCGATCTTGCCGATGGTCTTGCCATCCTCGTCGACAACGGAACCTGTATCCTTGCCGGCAGCAGCCAGTGACTGCAACGCATCCTCGATTGCGGTATTGGCCGTCATTTTCGGACCCGTGGCACGGGCCGCCTTTGACATGACGGAACGCACCTCGATGACGCGGCCACGATTGATATCCTTGATAAAGTCAGAGATATAATCGTCTGCCGGCCGCATGATGATATCCTGCGGATCACCCTGCTGGATGACCTCGCCATCCCGCAGGATGGAAATCTGATCACCAATCCGCAGCGCCTCATCAAGGTCATGTGTGATAAAGACGATGGTCTTGTGAAGCTCTTCCTGCAGGTCGAGAAGAATATCCTGCATATCCGTCCGGATCAGCGGATCAAGCGCGGAAAATGCCTCGTCCATCAGCAGGATTGGCGCATCGGTTGCCAAGGCACGCGCCAGGCCGACACGCTGCTGCATGCCACCAGACAATTGTGCCGGGTAGTGATTTTCAAAGCCACCAAGCCCCACACGGTCAATCCAGCGCTGGGCGCGCTCGGTTGCCTCACCCTCGGCAATGCCCTGGATGGTCAGGCCGTAAGCGGCATTCTGCGCTACGGTGCGGTGCGGCAGAAGAGCAAACTTCTGGAACACCATCGACAGCTTGTTGCGCCGGAACTGGCGCAATTCATCGGTCGACATGGACAGCACATCCTCGCCATCCACTATCATTTTCCCCTCGGTCGGCTCGATGAGCCGGTTGATATGGCGAATGAGAGTCGACTTGCCGGAACCGGACAGGCCCATGATCACCTGAATACGCTTTTCCGGGATATCGATATTGATATCGCGCAGGCCAAGCACATGTCCGTGTTCGTCCAGAAGTTCCTGTTTGCTGGCCCCGTTACGGACATGCGTCATGGCCGCGGCAGGATTGCTGCCAAACACCTTATACAGATTGCTGATCTTGATCTTGATGTTGTCAGCCATGGTCTACCCCCTGACGATGCGCCTGCAGGCGCCGTCCATATTGCTGTGACACGCGGTCAAAGATGATTGCCAGTGCAACGATGGCAAGGCCGTTCAACAGGCCAAGGGCAAGATACTGATTGGAAATGGCGCGCAGCACAGGAACGCCAAGTCCCTTCACGCCGATCATCGATGCAATCACGACCATCGCAAGGGCCATCATGATCGTCTGGTTAACCCCAGCAAAAATATTTGGCAGTGCTAGCGGGATCTGAACCCCGAACAAACGCTGGCGATAATCGGCGCCAAAGGCGTCTGCAGCTTCCAGCACCTCTTTATCAACAAGGCGAATACCCAGATTGGTCAGGCGTACAATCGGCGGAATGGCATAGATACACACAGCGATCAGACCTGGAACCTTGCCGATGCCAAGAAGCATCACCACCGGGATCAGATACACAAAACTCGGGATCGTCTGCATGACGTCCAAAACCGGCGTCAGCGCAGACTGCACCTTGTTGGACCGCGCCATGGCGATGCCAAGCGGAATGCCGAGGCTGATACACAGCAATGTCGCGACTGAAATGATGGCAAGCGTTGCCATCGTGTCTTCCCACATGCCGAGATAGCCGATCATCATGAAGCAAATGACACTGCCCAGAGACAGTTTCCAGTTACGTGATCCGATCCAGCTCAATACCCCGATAACGAGAATGATGATTGGCCATGGGGTTGCAAGAAGCAGTTTTTCAAACCAGACCAGGAACCACAGAAGCGGTTCAAAGAAATTTTCGATCCCCTCACCATAATTTGCACTGAATTGTCGAAAGCCATCATCGATGCCTTTCTTGAAGTCACGTAATCCGGTACGTGACATTTCGGGAATGTCTGAAAAGAAATCCATGATTAAGGTAGCTCCGGCAGGCAGGAAAAAACGCTCTAACGAAATACAAAAGAGCCAGTTTCCCGGCTCTTTTGATGTTTTCGGCTAAAGGCTTACAGAGAAGCCTCAACTTTGGCTGCCACGTCAGCAGGCATCCATGACTTCCACAGATCAGGATAGCGCGCCAGGAACTCATAAGCGGTGTCTTCACCGGTCCACTGGTTCTCATCCTTGAGCTTCAGCATGGCGTTCATGGCGTCAGCCGGGAACTGGCGCTTCTTGATGTACTCCTGTGACACTTCTGGGCCATTTGCAAAGAAGTTGCTTGTTACAGCAGTTGTCACAACCGACTTAACCCAACCGGACGGCTTCACGTCAGCACACTCAGGGTCCATGACGCAGTTATCCCAGTTGTCGTCACCGGCAAACGGACCCATGTCCAGCAGGAACAGACCAGCCTTTGAGGCAAGGACTGTTGGTCCCCAGTAATAGCCGAACCATGACTCGCCACGGTTTGCTGCCTTTTCGATCGAACCGTCGAGACCAGCAGAGGAACCTGAATCGATGATCATCCAGCCAGCCTCTTCCATCTTAAATGCGCGGAAGAGGTTGTTGGACGCGATCTGACAGCCCCAGCCTGCCGGGCAGGTTACGAAACCGCCTTTTGACGCATCTTCCGGATGTGGGAAGAGGTCAGGGCGGGCAATCACGTCAGCCAGCGTCTTGAGGTTGTGCTTTTCCGCTGTGGCGGCATCGATCATCCACCCTTCACCGGCGCCGGTGATTGGCGCCATGTTCAGAACGGCCATTCTGTTTTCGCTAACGGCCTTCTTCAGAGGTGTCTGGACGGCATTTGCCCACAGCTCTGGGGCCACATCTGGTGTGCCCTTGGAGTCCATCGAAGCAAAGGTTGTCATCGTTGCGCCGGGCACCAGCTCAACATCGCAGCCAAAGCCATTTTCCAGAACGATTTTGTCGAGGTTGGCGATGAATTCAGCCGAGGCCCAATTCATTTCTGCGATTGTCAGCGAGCCACAATGCCCGTCTGCAGAAGCCTGGCCGGCGAGCCCGAAAAGCGCTGCGCCGGCGATGGCAGCTGTTGCTAGAAGTTTTTTCATTTGAGGTTCCCTCACCAATTTATTGGATATTATGCCGGTAACGATATTAAAGCCGAAGTCTCCCCCAGCCCGGCATTTGCACCGGCAAACGGTAGGTTACACGATAATATGGATCGGGTCGAATCACGACGTTTTTTGGTGAAATCAGAATAAATTGAAATTTTCAGATGAGACCCTTGTGGGAATCCGCAATTTTCCTGCACAGGCTGATTGAATTTTGCGGTTTTTGAACAAATCGCCAAGCCATTCTGGTCATTCTGCGCATTTTGCCAAAGCGGGCTGTCGCCCGATTCGTGCAACTTGCCGATTCAGGGGTGGGCGTTTTCACTCACCTTTGGCGGTGTCGTTTGCATCTGGCATCTGCGACAATGGGTGGCCAGAATAAAAGGTGCCAATCGGACAAGGAGCCCGCCAGCCATGAAGACGCCCCCAGATCACGCACCCGAAGATGCCGCAACGCGCCGCGCGGTAAAGCCTGTCATCGTCTATCCGAACGATAGCTTGGTCCCGCCCGATCTTGACCTTTACCGGCAGGCGCGCACCACGGCTGAAAAGGTTAACGAAATATTGGTCCAGCCGCGTGATGCAGGATGTTTTCGCGTGGCGGCCGGGCAGTTTTTCCGGATCAGTTCGGTTGAGGGACCGCAGGTTGGCGATCTCAATCTGTGGGCTGCAGACAATCTTGCTGAACGGTTCTATTCCGGCAAGACACGGGCTCTGCACGGCACCCATATCACCGTTGGTGACAGAATGTGGTCATCAATGCCCTTTCTGCGTCCGATGGCCACCATTATCGAGGACACGCTGGGCTGGTACGGGATGGATGAATTTGGCGGCGCGGTCCATGATGTGATTGGCACGCGCTGCGATCCCTATACGCACAACCTGCTGTCCGGCGGTCAGTATCATCATTGCTGCCATTCCAATCTGTCACGCGCCATGGCAGCGAAAACCGGCATGCCGGTGACCGAGATCGAACATATGGTCCATGATGTGCTGAATGTGTTCATGTGTACCGGCTTTACGCGCGATACAGGACAGTATTTCATGAAAGCCAGCCCGGTGCGGCCCGGCGACTATCTGGAATTCTTTGCCGAAATTGATCTTCTTGGCGCGCTGTCAGCCTGTCCGGGTGGCGACTGTTCCAGCGAACATTCCAGTGATGTCGCAAGCTGTCATCCATTGCTGGTAGAGGTGTTTGCGCCCCCCGCAGGCGCGCTTGGCAACTGGCAATCCCCGCCCGCGAATGGATATAACCGGCAGCACGGTCTGTGATCTGCCGGCCTGCCGTCAGGGCGGGTTCGGGGTTGGCGGCCGGCGTTACGCCAGCCGAACCAATTTCAGATCGAAATCAGCCATCAGGAAAGGCGCGTCCACATCTGCGCTGATGGCGTAACCGGCGGGAAATTCTGCAGCAGGCCGTTCGGTATATTTCATCACCAGGTCGCTGCGCACCCCGAATACGGTATCCTCGTCCAGATAGGGATCATCGTCAGGGAAAATTTCGGTCACAAGCGGCCGGAACCCTGCCGCCTTTACAATGTAATGCAGATGCGATGGGCGCCACGGATGCCGCCCGGTAGCAGTCAGGATTTCGCCGACAGGACCGTCAGTCGGCACGGTATAGCTGACCGGGCGCACAGTGGTAAAACCATAGCGACCATCGGCATCGGTTGTTTGCAACCCGTGAAAGGAATACGTGTCCTGCGCCGGGTCCTGACTGGAATACAGCCCATTTGGCGCTGTCTGCCAGATATCTAGCTCTGCGCCGGCAATCGGGTTGCCGTCCGTATCGGTTATTCGCCCGCAGGCCAGCAACACCTGGCCTTCGAAATCGCGTTTCATATCCCCGCCAAATGGCAGTGGCGGGGACCCGGCAATATGGAATGGTCCCAACACGCTTGACGATGTGCCGCGCGTGTCCGAATGCAGCATATCAACAAGCGATGACAGCCCGAGAACATCGGACAGCAGAATGAATTCGTGGCGTGTCTCGTCGGAAATATGTCCGGCAGCTTCAAGAAACTGGATACCTTTAAGCCATTCTGCATGGGTCAAATTCACGTCCCTGGCAAAATTATGCAGATGCGATGCAAGGCTTTGCATGATCTCTCTGAGCCGCGGGTCGGTATCATCACCGAAATAGCTCATGAACACGTCGGTAATATTGTCTTTGGTCACATCCCGCATCTTGGGCTCCCTTGATTTGCATCTTGTACCCGATCCTACATGGACAAGGGCCGCCGCGTGAAGTCTGTAAAACGCGGCTCTGTTGAAAATGCGCCCGCACCGTCTTGATCAGGCACCGGACACACGCCTAGTCTTGGAAGCATCTAGGCGCTGGGAGGCATGAGATGTTGACGCTTTATCACGGGGCCAACTCGGTTTGTTCCATCAAAGTCAGACTTGTTCTTCACGAAAAGCAGCTGGACTGGCAGGGCCGGCATATCGACCTGCCGAAAGGCGAACAATTTTCCGAGGCGTTCCTGGCTATTAACCCGCGGGCAATTGTGCCCGTGCTGGATCATGACGGCAGGATGATCCATGAATCCAGCGTTATCTGCGAATATCTGGATGGGTTGAGTGCGCATAACCCGCTATTGCCTGATGATCCGGTGGCGCGGGCCCACACACGGACCTGGGGCGTCTATACGCTGGAGTATCATGACAGCGTCAACACGCTGACGTTCAGCAGCTACCAGCGCCAGATGCTGCTGGCAAAGCCGGCAGAAGAACTGGAAGCCCGCTGGCGGTCAATCCCCGACCCGATCAAGGCACGCAAGCTGCAGGATCTTGTGGCCAACGGGGTGCAGTCGGATTATGTGCCCGCGGCGCTTGGCAAGCTGGCACGGATGTGTGCGGAAATGGATGCGGCCCTGTCCGACGGACCTTGGCTGATGGGGGCGGATTATTCACTGGCAGACGCGCTGGTAACGCCCTATTTCTACCGTATCGACTGTCTGGGCCTCGCCGGATTGTGGGAAACACGATATCCGCGCACCACCGACTGGTTCAGGCGTGTACAGTTGCGCCCGTCACTGGAAGAAGCCACAGCACCATGGCTGGATACTGCTGAAATCAGCCGCATCAGGGCGATCGGTAAAGACGTGTTTCTGGCAGATGACCAATTTGCGGATTATCTCTAGACCGGGCCGGAAACCCCGCCAGTAACAGAACCGAACAGCAATACCGGATGGGAATAATGTCATGACCGTGATCTATGTCGATGCGGATGCGTGTCCGGTGAAAGACGAGATCGCCGCCATCGCCATCCGCCATGGCTGCCGCGCGGTCATGGTGTGCAATGGCGGGATTCGCCCGCACCCGCACCCGTTGATTGATCTCGCTATTGTGGATGACGGCCCTGACGCCGCTGATATATGGATCGCGCAGCAGGCCGGCCACGATGATATTGTGGTTACAAATGACATTCCGCTGGCTGCGCGGGCCGTTGAAAAGAGGGCCGCCGTGCTGCGCCCGGATGGCAGCCCGATTACCGCCGCAAATGTTGGCAATGTGCTGGCGACGCGTGATCTGATGGCGGATATGCGGGCGGCTGACCCGTTTCGGCAGGCTAAGGGAAAGCCATTTTCGAAGGCAGACCGCGGCCGGTTTTCACAGGCGCTGGACCAGCTGCTGTCACGCCGTCAGACGGCCTCGCCAGCGACAAAGCCCGAAGACCAGGCCCACTGAAAATTATACCCGCCAAGATGCCCGGTCACATCGACCACCTCGCCGATGAAATAGAGACCCGGCTGAGATTTTGCCTCCATGGTCTTTGATGACAACGCATCCACATCCACGCCGCCAAGGGTCACCTCTGCAGTGCGATAACCTTCGGTGCCGCTGGGGCTGACCTGCCACCGGTTCACGCGCGCGCCAATCCGCCCAAGAGCGGCGTTCGACTGATCGGCAAGCCGCCCGGCAATCCGCAGCTCGTCAAGAATATCAGCGGCCAGCCGGCGCGGCAGACATTCGGCAAGTGCCGTCAATACGTCCTGACGCGGTGTTTCACCTTTGCGCGATGTCAGAAAGGCCGCGCAATCCAGATCCGGCAAAAGATTGATGTGAATGGCGGCCCCATCCTGCCAGTAGGAACTGATCTGCAGAATTGATGGCCCTGACAGGCCGCGATGCGTGAAAAGCAACCCTTCACGAAAGATCGTTTTGCCATGACGGATTTCCGCATCGACGGACAGGCCTGAAAGTGCTTTGCACCGTGCCAGAAACTGGTCCTGAAACGTCAGCGGCACCAGGGCTGGCCGCACCGCAGTCACGCGCAGGCCGAACTGCTGGGCAATATCATAGCCAAATCGCGTGGCCCCTATTTTCGGTATCGACAGCCCGCCTGTTGCAATCACCAATGCACGGCAGGTGACATCCCCGCCACTCGTCTGCAGGTGATAGCCCTGCGCGCAAACGCTAACGGAACGGACACTGGTATTGAGCCGCAATTCAGCCTGCGCGTCCCGACATTCCGCGAGCAGCATGTCGATAATCTGCTGCGCGCTGTCATCACAGAATAGCTGGCCGAGTTTTTTTTCGTGAAAGGCAATCTGATGGTCTGTGACAAGCTGGACAAAATCATCCTGCGTATAGCGGGTGAATGCCGATTTGCAGAAATGCCGGTTGTTTGACAGAAAGGCTGCCGGCGAGGAATGCAGGTTGGTGAAATTGCAGCGCCCGCCTCCGGAAATACGAATTTTTTCAGCCGGGCGTTTGGCGTGATCTAGGATCAGCACCGATCGCCCGCGGCGGCCGGCAACGCGCGCGCACATCAGCCCGGCGGCACCGCCCCCGATGATCACAACATCAAACGTCTCAGTCATCACATCACCTGTTCACTGGGGCCTGACTAGCATGCACAGCCAGCAGGCGCCAGCAGCCCCTGCAATCCGGGGCGGTTGCCATGGCTGCCGCGACTGACACAGCAAAATTCATGTCGTGCGCAGAACGCCGCATGTCCGGATAACCAAGCAAGACTCATAGAGATCGGTACCAGTGTCGGCCGGGTGCCGCGCGGGGGAGACAAGATATGGCAAGACGTGTTCGCACCGCAGGACGGTCCGCTTCTGACATCGTTGCTGCGCCCAAATCGCCCTGGGTCAAGCGGGTTTTCGGGCATTTCGATCCGCTGGATCTTGCAAGCCTTGACCGGATCGAAACCCAGATTGACTGGATGCTGGAAAATGTCGGCATCGCCTTTCGTGACGATCCGGTCGCGCTACAGATCTGGCGCGATGCCGGCGTTGCGCCCGGCGGCCCACATGGTGATTTGATCCGTGCTGATGCCAGCTGGATCCGCAGCCTGTGCGCCACAGCACCGCGGCAATTCACCCAGCTTGCGCGCAACCCCGAACGGTCGGTGACAATCGGCGGTGACAATCAGGTCTTTGCGCCGGTTTATGGCGCGCCTTTCGTGCGCGATCTGAAAGGTGGCCGCCGCTATGCCACTTTTGACGATTTCGAAAAGCTGCTGAAACTAGCCTATATGCACCCAAACTTGCACCATACGGGGCTGGTGATTGCTGAGCCGACGGATATTCCGGTTTCAAAACGCCATCTTGATATGGTGCTGGCGCATATGACGCTTTCCGACAAACCACATCTTGGCGCAATTACCGAAATGAGCCGCGCTCAGGACAGTGTCGACATGGCAGAGATTCTGTTTGGCGCAGATGTCATGGCCGAAAATTGTGTCATCATGGGCAACGTCAACACCAACTCGCCGCTGCTGGTCGACAAGGTGGTGACAGAGGCAATCCGTGTCTATTGCGGGCGGGGGCAGGGGATTGTCGTTGTGCCCTTCATCCTGTCCGGGGCCATGGGCCCGGTATCCACCGCCGCCAGCATTGTCCAGGCGATGGCCGAGGCGTTGATGGTATGCGCTTTCTCGCAGCTGGTGCATAAGGGCGCGCCGTTTGTTCTTGGCAATTTCCTGTCATCCATGTCGCTGAAATCCGGTGCGCCAACATTCGGCATGCCGGAACCCGTCATATCCAATTATGTCATCGGCCAGCTGGCACGACGGGCCGGCCTGCCGCTGCGGTGTGGCGGGTCTTTGACCGCGTCCAAGATTGAAGATGCGCAGGCGGCCTATGAATCGGCGGATTCGATGCATTCCACGATGATGGCAGGGGCGAATTTCGTCCTTCATTCCGCAGGCTGGCTGGAAGGCGGCCTGTGCGCCGGTTTTGAAAAGCTGGTGATGGATGCAGACCGGCTGGGCAGCTATCAGAAGGTTCTGTCACAGGGGCTGGACCTGTCGGACGACGCTTTTGCCGCCGATGCCTATGAAGAGGTGGCACCCGGGGGGCATTTTCTGGGGTCGGCGCATACCATGCGCAACTATCAGACGGCCTTCTACGAGCCGGCGCTCAGCAACAGCGAGAATGTGGAAAGCTGGGAAGAGGCTGGTGGCAAGGATATGCGCCATCGCGCCTATGAACGCTGGCAGGCGATGCTGGAATCCTATGTGCCACCTCCGATGGAAGATGCCACACGCGAAGCGTTGCTTGATTATGTGGCACGCCGGAAATCCGAACTGCCCGACGCCTGGTACTAGGCGCCGGACAGGTTCTGGGGTCCGCTGGGACGCGGCTATTTCAGGGCCTTTTCCATCACAGCGACAATGCGTTCGGAAAAAGCGCGCGGGTCTGCGATAGGCTCGCCCTCGGATACCAGCGCGCTGTCATGGATCAGGCTGGCAAAATGTTCCGACCCGTCAAAATCACCACTTTCCATCTTGTCGTTGAACGCCTTGATCAGCGGATGTTTGGCATTCACTTCGAGGACCTTCGCCATACCTTTGAAATCGGGATTATGCATGCGCATCATCCGTTCCATTTGCGGGTCCATGCCATTCTCGTCGGATACAAGTCGGGACAGGCTTGTCTCAAGGTTCGATGAACCGCGCACATCGGCAACATTCTCGCCAAGTGTCTGGCGTATCTTTGCAACAAAGCTGTCAGACAAAACCACTTCCGGGGTGGCATCATCTTCTGCCGGGTCACCGACCTTCGAGATATCAACCTCGCCGCGGGTGATCGACTGAAAGGTTTTGCCTGCATATTCGGTCGTGTTGGCCAGCCAGAAATCATCGATGGGATCTGTCAGCAACAACACGTCAATGCCCTTTGCCTGAAAGGATTCCAGATGCGGGCTGCGCATCGCCAGATCGCGGCTTTCGGCGGACAGATAATAAATGACGTCCTGCCCCTCGGCGAACCCTTCGACATATTCGGCAAGCGTCACCATGCCCTCGGATCTGGTGGCGGCAAACAGGCTGATTTCGAGAATCTTTTCCCGGTTGGCCTCATCTTCATAAAGCCCTTCCTTGATCACCCTGCCAAGCGACTGCCACAGCGCCTCATATTCATCGCGGCGTTTGTCTGCCGCCTTTTTCAGTTCGCCAAGAACACGTTTGATAACGGCCTTGCTGATGCGCGTGACAGCGGGGCTCTGTTGCAACATTTCGCGGCTGACATTCAGATCGACATCAGGTGTGTCAATCACGCCCCGCAGAAAGCGCAGCCATTTTGGTACCAGCCCGTCATACTGGTCAGTGATGAAAACCCGGTTGACGTAAAGCTGCAGCCGCGATTTCCGCTCGGGGTCATAAAGGTCAAACGGAGCCGCAGACGGAATAAACAGCAGATTGGTGAATTCCACCGCCCCTTCGGTGCGATTGTGCAAAGTGGCAAAGGGCGTGTCATAGGCCGAGGATATGCTGGCATAGAAATTCTGGTATTCCTCGGTGCTGATCTCCTTGGCCGCCCGTGTCCACAGCGCGGTCGAACTGTTCAGCTGTTCACGGTCCCCGTCCTTGCCAAGCCAGAAAATAGGCTGCGCAATATGGTCCGAATATTTGCGGACAAGATGGGCAATGCGCGACTGGCCAAGATATTCCTTGGCGTCCTTTCGCATATGCAGGGTGATGTCAGTGCCGGTGCCATTACGTTGCGCCGGGCCGATGCTGAACCCGCTGCTGCCATCACTCTCCCAGCGGCAGGCACCGGTGCCGCCATGACGCTGCGACACAACCTCGATACGATCGGCCACCATGAAAGCCGAATAAAACCCGACACCGAACTGGCCGATCAGCCGGTCGCCCATATCATCCTTGCTGTCATCGCTGCTGATGCTTTCCATGAAAGCCTTGGTGCCAGAGCTGGCGATCGTGCCGAGCGTATCCTTCATCTCGTCAGCGTCAAGGCCGATGCCATTGTCCGAAATGGTGATTGTCTTGGCTTTTTCATCGACTGTAATGCTGATCTCGCCATCGAAATTATCGTCCATGCCACCCGCTGAAATCACGCCGAATTTGCGCTTACTGATGGCGTCCGACGCGTTAGAGACAAGCTCGCGCAGAAAGATCTCTTTCTGCGAATAGAGTGAATTAATCACAATGTTCAGGATCTTGCCGGTGTCGGCTTCAAAAGCGAAATTCTGGTCAGTCATCTATCTGTCCCGCATATGTGTTCAGGTGGCGCTGGCCTTGCGCAATGACATGGTGCCCCACAGCATCACACCCGGCCCCCGGCACGGTATTTTCTATCGATTGAGCCGGATTTATGTCCTTTGCAGATTGATTTCAAGGCTGTGAGTCGCAGCCCGTCCAGCGGGATTGGCTGGCGGTCTTCATCCCGGCCGTTCACCGCGTCTGCGCGTGGCGGCATGGTGCCCTCTCGCAGGTGGAAAGCTGGCTGCCTTACAGGCGGTAATTTGCTGAAAAGCCGGTGGCATTAACGGCACGGCATTGCTATCACATAGAGGTGTCGATGGCGCAGTTGCACAGAGCAGAACGGAGAGACTGAATGGCCGATAAGATAAATGTTACAGGTGCATGCTATTGTGGTGCCATCAGCATCGAAGCCGCCATAGACGAAACGCGGATGATTGCCTGTCATTGTGCCGATTGTCAGAAATTCAGCGGTGCGCCCTTCCGGCCGGTTGTCATTGCCAATGGCGCGGATGTACGGCTGAAGGGGCAGCCGCGTGAGTATGCCAAGACGGCGGATAGCGGTAATACCCGCCTGCAGGGGTTCTGCGGCGATTGCGGCACGCAGCTCTATGCTGCCGACCCTGAAAAGACAACCTACAACATTCGCACTGGCTGGCTGGACCAGCGCGACAGCCTGGCGCCCAAAATTCATATTTTCGGCAGTTCTTCGCCGGACTGGCTGACCGGAATTGCCGACCATAATTGGCTGTCACAGGGTCCTGGTAGCGACCCCTATAATCCTGGCAATGCGGATTGAAGGTCATTGATGATGCCGCACCTTGATTTGCCCAGTTTGATTATCGATGGAGATCATTGATTTGGCCCAGCTTAATTTGAAAAATATCCATAAGGCTTTTGGCGATACCAAGGTCATTCACGGTGTCGATCTGGATGTTGCGGATGGCGAATTCACCGTTTTCGTCGGGCCGTCAGGCTGCGGAAAGTCGACGCTGCTGCGCATGATTGCCGGGCTGGAGACAGTCACCTCGGGCAGTGTGACCATTGATGGTGCCGACGTGACCAACGCCGAACCGGCGGATCGCGGGGTGGCCATGGTGTTTCAATCCTATGCGCTGTATCCGCATATGAGCGTTTATGAAAATATGGCCTTTGCGCTGAAGATGAACCGTTTCGACAAGGCGGAAACCGACAGGCGCGTGCGCAAGGCTGCGGAAATTCTGGGACTTGAAGCCCTCATGGAACGCAAGCCAAAGGCCCTTTCGGGTGGCCAGCGACAGCGGGTGGCGATCGGAAGATCGATTGTGCGCGAGCCGAAAATCTTCCTGTTTGACGAGCCGCTGTCAAATCTGGATGCCGAATTGCGGGTCCAGATGCGGCTTGAGATTGCCAAGCTTCACCGCGATCTTGGTGCAACGATGATCTATGTCACCCATGATCAGGTAGAGGCCATGACATTGGCCAGCCGGATTGTCATCCTGCGAGACGGGCTGATTGCCCAGGTTGGGCCACCAAAGCAACTTTATGAGGACCCCGACAATCTGTTTGTGGGCGGGTTTATCGGATCGCCGCGGATGAATTTCCTGCCAGGCCGAATTGCCGGTGAAACGAAAACCGGATTCAAGGTCGCGCTTGACGGCTTTGACGGCGTGACGCTGACCTTGCCGCGCAGTCGGGATAATGCGTGCGCTGACGGGCATGTCTTGGTGGGTGTTCGACCCGAACATTTTACACCGCATGGCAAGGTCAAGCTGAACGTCAATGTCGAGCTGATCGAGGATCTTGGCGGCACGTCATTCGCCTATGTCAGAACGCCTGACGGTACCCCGGTAACGGTCGAATTGCGGGATAATGGCACGATGCCGGTTGATGGCACGGCGCAGGTCAGTTTTGATCCCGCGACCGCTTTTCTTTTTGACCGGACAAGCAAACTGAGACTCTGATGACAGCGGGCAACCTGAATGATGGTGCAGTCGCCGTTGCTGCCATGGCCGCTGATGGCTTGTATTGCGCCACCGTGCAGCGTGATGGTGGGCGGATTTTGCAGCTGTTCAGCAGAACGGCTCGTCGTTACCAGCTGTTTGACGGTCTGCCATCGGTCACAAGTGGCGGTGCTTACTTTCGTCAGCACCCTTTGACCGGTGAATGGATTTCCTATTCGGGTGTGCGCCAGGGCAGGACATTTTTGCCAAATGCAGCGGAATGCCCTTTATGCCCGATGACGCAAGGTGGCCCGACCACCGATATTCCGGTTGATGATTACGAGGTGGCGATCTTTACCAATCGGTTTGCCGCGTTGACGCCCGACGCCGGGCCGCCGCCTGAGATGATGCTGGAAACCCGCGCCGGCACAGGGGTGTGCGACGTCATTTCCTATAGCGCGGATCACAATGCCAGCCTGTCAACCATTGGGTCGGATCGCATTACGTTGCTGCTGGACGCGCTGGCCATGCGCTGCGACGAGCTGATGGCAAATCCTGATATCGCCTATGTCATGCCGTTTGAGAATCGGGGCCGCGAGATCGGCGTGACGCTGGATCACCCGCATGGTCAGATCTATGCGATGTCGCAACTGCCGGATCGCACCGCAAAGGTTGCATCGGCATTTCGCCATGATGATCCGCTGTCCGGCTTGGCGGAAAGATTGCCACAGCAACTGGTGCTTGCGCAGAATGACAGCGGCATTGCCTTTGTGCCGCCATGGGCGCGCTATCCGTTCGAGGTCTGGATCGTGCCACATCAGCGCGTGGCCGATCTGGCAAGCCTTGGTCATGAGGCACGCGCTGACATGGCCGGGCTGTTGCATGTCGCCGCAGGCAAGCTGGACAAGGTGTTTGGGTCACCGATGCCCTATACGTTTTCCTGGCAGATGGCGCCGCGTGGCTATGCGGATGATTTTCACCTTCATGCTGTTTTCCAGCCGCTGAAACGCGCCGCAGACAAGATGAAATATCTGGCAAGTGTGGAACAATTCACCGGATTTTTTCTGGTGGATCTTCTGCCCGAGGCAGCGGCCGATATTTTGAACGGGCAGGATGGCACTGGTGACTGACGCAGGGGCGCTGCCAATATCAGACGCATTTGCCGTCGCCTACAAGACCGCGCCAGATGGCGTCGGGACAGGCTATGGCCGGGTCAATATCATTGGCGAGCATACAGATTACAATGACGGTTTCGTCATGCCCTGTATCCTTAACCATCGCACCGATGTGGCTGTATCCATCCGGACGGACAGGCAATTGCGCGGCGGGTCGACCTCTTTCGGGCAGGCCAGCATGCTGATGGATGCCGTGCCGCCCGGGCACTGGCTGGCCTATGTGGCGGGGGCGATCGCCGTCACGGCCGAGCTGGGCGTTCCCCAGACCGGGATTGATCTGCTGGTAGATTCCGGCGTTCCCGACGGTGCCGGGGTATCCTCATCGGCGGCCTTTGGTGTGGCGCTGGTGCGTGCGCTATGCACCGCGCACAACATCCCGATGCCGACACAGGCGGTGGTGGCACGGCTGGCGCAGCGAATCGAACATGACTTCATAGGGCTGCAATGCGGGATCATGGATCATATGGTCATTGCCACTGGCAGTGCCGCATCTGCCATGCATCTTGATTGTCGTGATTTGTCCTATGATCTGTACGCACTGCCTGCCGGTTACGCCTTTTTGGTGATTCATTCCGGCAGTGGCCGGAAACTGTCGGAAGGCGTTTACAATGACCGTGTTGCCGAATGTAAGGCTGCTGCTGCTGCGCTTGGTGTCAGCACGCTGCGCGATGCCGATCAGACACAGATCGACCATGTGCCCGATGCGACGGCACGCCGGCGGGCGCGCCATGTGATTACGGAAAATGATCGTGTTGCTGCTGCTGCACGCGCGCTTGCCAGTGGCGAGATAACGGTGCTTGGCGCGCTGATGAATGACAGCCATGAGTCGCTGGTAGCTGACTATGAGGTGTCGTCTGATGTTCTGGACAGGCTGGTGGCGGCGACCCGCTCTGCCGGGGCGCTGGGCGCACGCCTGACCGGGGCCGGATTTGGTGGCTGTATTGTCTGCCTAGTTGCCGTAGACCGGGCAGATGATGTGATCGCAGCAGCGCAGCAGGCCGTACCGGCGGCATGGCTTCTGGACCGGATCAGCGCAGACTAGCTGTCCGGCCTTTTCGACAAGGCGGGTCAGGCGCGGCTTTCAAAGGTGAGGATCGCAAATCCCGATGGCGGTAGCATGGCGCTGCCCTGATCAATCCGGCACGGACCCGCAAACCCCTTCAGATCCACCGTAACATCGCTGTAATTGACGATAAACCCGCGGTTTCCGGCGCGCCGCATACGCACGCCTTCGGGCATCGCCATGGTCATAATGCCGGCGCTCTGGCAGTGATCGGCCAGCAGGCTGCCAAGACATTCCGGATCGGGCCAGCCGCATAAATAATCCAGCTGACCACGCCGCAACAATGCCGGACGGCCATCAGCTGTTGATGCAATGACCTCTGCATCAGCCGTCGGAACGGCAAATTCGCGCCAGCGCCAGAAATGGCCGGGCATGGACTTCATGTCAATATGCAGGCCTTTGGCAAGCGTTTCCACATGGGTGACCCGCGCCGGGCTGATGGCATCAGGCACCAGCGGTGCCAGCCCCTCGGGAATCTGGAAATCACTGGTCTTGGATGCGGTGCGCGGTCCGAGAATGACCCGGCTCTTTGTCGTTGCCAGCGCCGACGACAACGCTGCATCGCAGGTGAATAATCCGGGCACAAAACACAGTGCATAATCATCCAGCCTTGTTGCCGCCATGGCTGGTGACATCATGTCCACAGACAGGCCAAGCCGGCGCAGCCCCCGATAGATGTCAAAGACAAGGCTGAAATAATCGAAATGTTCGCCTTGTGGCTGGATGCGCCATGCCCATGCGGATTCATAGTCGAAAATCAGGGCAACATCACCCTTTGTGGTGGCAGGCCAGTCGATATTGCGGATTATCTCTGCCACGGCGCCCGCTTCGGCAAAACCTTCGGCCTGGCTGTGGTCAGGGCGCAGCAATCCGGCATGCATCTGTTCCTGCGCAAAGGGCAGTTGCCGCCATCTGAAATAGCTGACGGCCTCGGCGCCATGGGCAAAGGCCTCCAGCGCCCAGAGTGCGATCATACCATCGCGCGGTGCGATATTGTTCGGGGCCCAGTTCACCGGGCCGGGCTGCTGTTCCATGACCCACCAGCGGCCGTTCGATGTGGCACGGTACAGGTCATGATGAAAGGCCTGAAAATCAGGATCACCAGTGCGGGCAAATTGCAGCCTGTGATCCTCTGGAAACAGGTCGCGCATCTGGTCAAGAAAGCCGAGCGGGTAGGAATCCCATGAGGATACATCCAGCTGCGCCCCCACATCATAGTGATCAAAATCAAGGATCCGGCCCATAAAATTGTGGATAAGGTCGTGCCCGGGCGACAATTCCTTCAGAATATCAACCTGCAGCTGATTGAATTCGGCCACCATCTGCGAGGTGAAGCGGTAAAAATCCAGCCAGTGGGCGGGGTTGGCTTCGGTCACGGTCAGGTTGGGAAGTTCGACCTCGTCAAAATTGCCATATTGCATTGACCAGAACACATTGCCCCATGCTCTGTTCAGCGCATCAACAGACTGATAGCGCTGCGCCAGCCAATCACGAAATCCGGCAAGGTCGACAGGGCCATAGGACAGGGTCGTGTCGTGACAGCCATATTCATTATCTGTCTGCCAGCCGATGACGGCCGGATGGGTGCCAAACCGATCGGCAACAAGGCGGGTGATACGCGCCGCCTCGCGGCGATAGCCCATATGCGCAAAGCTGTAATGCCGGCGGGATCCGAAACTGCGAATCTGCCCGTTGCGGTCGGTGGCCAGCATGTCCGGCATGCTGTCGACCAGCCATTTTGGCGGGGTCGCGGTCGGTGTGCACAGCACCACTTTGATGTCGTGGCTGTGCAGCAGATCAAGACTGTCCTGCATCCAGTCCAGATTTGTAACGCCCGGTTCAGGCTCGATCACGCCCCAGGAAAATTCCCCAATGCGGACAAAATCGATACCCAGCGCACGCATCTCTGCGGCGTCTTCCGGCCAGTCCGCCGGGTCCCAATGTTCTGGAAAATAGCAGACACCGAGCTGGCGGCGGCTCACTGCGTCCATCCCGGCAGCCAGTCGCGATGGGCCTTCAGCAGATCATCAGTCATCGCCCTGATCTGGCGCACATCCAGTTCGGCGGCGGTATGTGGGTCAAACATTGCGGCATGAAAGATATGTTCGCGATTTTCCTCGGTCAGCGCCGCGACTGTCAATTCCTGCACATTGATGTTGGTTTTCATCATGGCGGCAAGCTGCGGCGGCAGCGCGCCGATGCCGGTTGCCTGAATGCCGTTGGCGTCGACCATACAGGGCACTTCGACGATGCAGTCATCGGGAAGATTGCTGATGGCGCCATTGTTGGTGACATTGCCATAGATGCTGGCCGGGCTGTTGGTCACCATGGCGTTCATGATAACTGCCGCATATTCGTTTGATGATTCAACATCCACGCCGGCACCGTCTTTCAGCTCGGCAAACTGCGCGCGCCATTCGGCGATCTGTTCCTCACAGCGCGTCGGGTATTCATCCAGCGGAATGCCATATTGCGCGATCAGGTCGTCGCGGCCATCCTTGATGAACCAGGGGCAGTATTCGGCAAAATGTTCCGAACTTTCGGTCAGGAAATAGCCAAGCTGGTTCATCATCTCATAGCGCACCAGATTGGGGCAGCGCGGGCGCACCGGATTTTCCTTGGGGATCAGCCCCTCGGCATATTGGCGGCGCAGATCGGGATAAAGGTCGCGCCAGCCACCATCCGACATGCGTTGTTCGAAATTCAGGAAGAAAGCGACATGGTTGATGCCGGCAACGCGGTAGCGCACATCCGCGATCGGGATATCCAGATCGTGGGTCAGTTCGAATACGGTGTTTGGCACCGAATGGCACAGGCCAACTGTCCGGATGTCGGGGAACCGTTCCCTGATCGCCCAGCAATTGATCGCCATGGGATTCACATATTGCAGCATCACCGCATCAGGGCACAGCTCGGTCATGTCCTGGCAGAGATCCCACAGGAACGGCACAGTGCGCAATCCGCGCATAATCCCGCCAATACCCAGCGTGTCGGCAATTGTCTGGCGCAGCCCATATTGTTTGGGAATTTCAAAATCAGTGACGGTGCACGGCTCATAACCACCAATCTGCACCGAGACGATGACAAAATCGGCACCATCCAGCGCGGCGCGCCGTGACGTTGTCGTGGATACGGTTGCGCCGGTCTTTACCGTATCGACCATGCGGCGGGCGATCAGTTCGGATTCAGCCAGCCGGTCGGCGTCGATATCCATAAGAGCGATTTCGGAATCGCGCAGCGACGGCATCAGCAGCGCGTCGCCAAGAAGGTGGCGCATGAAGATGGTGGAGCCAGCGCCGATAAAGGTAATTTTTGGCATGGTCATATATCCCGTCAGGCGTCAGCCCTTGGTTGCGCCAAGGGTCAGGCCGGCGATGAAGTGTTTCTGCATCAGGAAGAACATCAAAACAGGTGGCATTGCCGCCAGGATGGCGGCGGCGGACACCAGATGCCAGTTGCTGACAAACTGGCCGTTCAGGGCATTGAGTCCGGCCGTAACCGGTTTTGATGCTTCGCCCTGGGTTAAAACGGTGGCCCAGAAAAAATCATTCCAGACAAAGGTGAAGATAAGAACCGACAGGGCGGCGATCGCAGGCCGGACGAGCGGCAATACAAGGAACCAGAAAATGCGCCATTCCTTGACGCCGTCAATGCGGGCGCTTTCGATCAATTCAAAGGGCAGGGCGCGGATGAAGTTGCGCATGAAAAGGGTGCAAAACCCCGTCTGGAAAGCCGCATGAAACAGCACCAGCCCGGTGACCGTGTTATACAGCCCTGTTTGCACCGACAGATCGCGGACCGGGACCATCAGGATCTGGAAAGGCACGAAATTGCCAGCGATGAACAAAAAGAACAGCGGCACCGACCAGCGGAATTTATAGATCGCCAGCGCATAGCCTGCCATACAGGCAAGCGATATCGACATCACCAAGGTTGGCACGGTGATCCAGATCGAATTCAGGAAATACTGCCCGGCATTCGATCGTGTGAAGACCCCGGTGTAATTTGCAATCATCTCAAAGCTGGTCGGCCAGCCAAAGACATTGCCGGTGTTGATGTCCTTGGCCGACCGGATGGATGTCATGAAAATCGCCAGCAATGGCAAAAGCCAGACAAAAAGCGAGACGGGCAGCAACAGTTGATAGAGCAAGCGCCGCGGGGCCGGGGCATGTTCAATTGGACGCGGAAACATCTAACGCCAGTCCCTTTCGTCCTGATACATCTTCCACAGGAAAGCGATGATAAACACCATCATGATCATGAACAGCACCACCGCGATGGCAGATCCATATCCCATTTCAAACCCGTATTCCGACAGGGCCGTTTCATACATGTAATAAGACAGCACATTCGATGATCCGTAGGGACCGCCCTGCGTCATGATGGCGATCATGTCAAAAGAGCGCAGCGCGCCGATCACGGTGACAACGATGGCAAGGAATGTCGCCGGCCATAATTGCGGCAGCACCACATGCCACAGCAGCCGCCACCCGCGTGCGCCGTCAAGGCGTCCGGCCTCAATCTGTTCGGGGGCCACATTATTCAGCCCGGTCAGATACAGGATCATGCAATAGGCAATCTGCGGCCATAGCCCGGCGAAGATGATGCCATAGGTCACATAGCGTTCATCACCAAGGATCGACGGAGCCGCGGCACCGAAAAACTCGAAGATATCCCCGATAAGGCCAAATGTGGGGTTGTAGAACCACGAGAAAATCAACCCGACAACAATCTGCGAGATGACGAACGGAAAAAAGAACAGCGATTTATAGAGGCGGATGCCAGTCACCGTCTGGTTCAGAAACAGCGCAATGAATAGGCCGGCGGGAATCGACAGGATGAACAGCACCAGCCACAGAATATTGTTCTTCAGCGCGGTATAGAACCGTTCATCATCAAACAGGGTGATGTAATGGCCAAGGCCAACCCATTCCATTTCACCAAGCCCGTCCCATTCATGGAACGAGATATAGAAAGACTGGAAGATGGGCAGGATGACATAGACAACAAAAAACAGAAGTGCTGGCGCGATGAACAGCACCGGCATCAGGGTCAGGCTGTTCGTGCGTGCTGATCGCATCACTGTCCCCTGTAAGTCCTTGTCAGATCATGTAAAAGAAAAAGCGAAAATAAACGGCCAGCCAGCGGGGCGGGCTGGCCGAGACAGTCTTACTTGTAGACTTTATTTTGGACCTTATCCAGACGTTTCAGAATGGCGTCGAGACGATCAGGCTTGACCATGAACTCCTGGAAGCCTTCCATGCCGGCCTTGGCCATCTCGGCTGGGGCATCGCGGTCATAGAACTGGGCCAGGCCAGCAGCTGTTGAGACAGTTGCCATGCCTTCCTGAATGAACTTGTCCTCACCAACTTTTGACTGCGAGTTCGGTGGCAGCTGGCCAATTGTAATGTTCCACTCTGACAGAACGTCAGGCTGTGCAACAAAAGCCATGAACTTAAGAGCATTCTCTTTGTTCTTTGCACCTGAAGGTACGAACAGGGCGTCGGCTGGTGCCTCTTCGGCACGTGGAAGGCCGGGGGTGATTTCCGGGAACGCAAAATAGTCGATCTGGTCGCCGCTCAACCCGGCTTCCTTCATCACCGAAACGGCGAAGTTGCCCATGACATACATCGCGGCGTCACCATTGGCGAATGGCGTGACGGCTTCCTGCCAGCTCATTGACGCGTGGTTCTCGACAAAATAACCCGGACGGACAAGCTCTTCCCACTTGGCAAAGGTCGCACGGATGCGGTCATCGGTGTAGGCAATCTTGCCGGCTGTCAGGTCATTATGAACGTCATAGCCGTTGGTGCGCAGGTTCAGATAGTCGAACACGCCAGCCGCGGTCCACAGAAACTTTGTACCGATGGTGATCGGCGTTACACCGTTTGCCTTCAGCTTGGCACAGGCCGCGAGAAATTCGTCCCATGTCTTTGGCTCGGAAATGCCCATTTTGTCGAAGATGTCTTTGCGATAGTAAATGCCCCACTGATAGTAGGTGTAGGGAACGCCCCACTGCTTGCCATCGCGTGTCATCGTCGGCTTGATCGCGCTGAACGATGTGCTCAGGTTCGGGTCAGACGCCCACAGTCCGGACAGATCTTCGATTAGACCGGCATCTACGAACGGGCCCATGCGGTTGCCGGGGTACCATGCTGTCACATCTGGCGGACCGGCTGACAGGAAGTTGCGGATAGCGGGCTTGTGCGCTTCACGGTCATTGATGCTCAATTCGACATTGATGTCGGGGTTGGCTGCCTTGAAATCCTCCACAACCTTTTCAAACGCCGCCTTTGGCGTTGGGTTCAGGTCGTTGAAGATGATCACAAGGTCATTTGCCGAGGCAGAGGTCGCGATCAACGCCGCTGCGGTGGCAAGGGCTGCAAGAGCCTTTTTCATAATATCCTCCCAGAATAAAACAAACCAAGGTGGCGTCGTGCCAGTCTGGTTACGGACCCGTACACTAAACGTTCAGTTATCGTAATCAAACAAGATTTAGACGAATTTTTCGAAATTATTTGGACGCATCGGCAGACAGGCCGTAACCGTCTGGATTTTGCGTCTGCCAGTTCCAGACGCTTTGGCACATCGCGTCAACGCCAAGGCGCGCCTGCCACCCCAGAAGATCGCGCGCGCGTGCCGGATTCGCCCAGAATTTGTCGATGTCACCTGCACGCCGCGGCGCGATGACATAGGGTATGGTCCTGCCACTGGTGGCTTCAAAGGCGGCGATCATCTGCAGCACGGACAGCCCCTGGCCAGTGCCAAGATTTACCGATTCGACACCCTTATGCTGGCGCAGATAATTGATTGCCGCCAGATGCCCCTCGGCAAGATCGGTGACATGGATATAGTCCCGCACGCCGGTGCCGTCATCTGTATCGTAATCATCGCCATAGACCTGCAGCTGGTCCAGCCGGCCAATCGCCACCCGCGCGATATAGGGCACAAGATTATTCGGAATGCCCATCGGGTCTTCGCCGATCCGGCCTGATTCATGCGCGCCGACCGGGTTGAAGTAACGCAGCAGCATGGCCGCCTTTTCCGGGTCGGTCGCCGCCCAGTCGCGGATGATCTCCTCGATAAAATATTTTGTCCGGCCATAGGTGTTTGCGGGCTGCAGCGGGTGTGCCTCGTCATAGGGCAGATAGCGTGGTGTACCATAGACCGTCGCGGATGAGGAAAAGACAATGGACCGGCAACCGGCGGCATCCATGGCTTTCAGCAAATGCACAGTGCCGGACACATTCTGTTCATAGTAGGAAAGCGGCTGCTTTGCCGATTCACCAACCGCCTTCAGCCCGGCGAAATGAACCACGATATCGGGCCGGAAAGCGGTCAGGCGGTCATGCAGTTCATCGGCATTTCGCAGATCGGTTTCATGCGTTTCAAAGCTGCGGTTTGACAGCCGGCCAACACGCGCCAGCGCATCGGGATGGCTGTTGGAAAAATTATCGATGACACAGACTTCATGGTCATCGCCCAGAACGCGCAGCAATGTATGCGATCCGATATATCCGGCGGCGCCTGTAATCAATACCCGCATCTGTTTGGTCCCCAGCATGTGATGTGCGGCGGTAATATAGAATGCTGCATAGGTATGTGGAAAGCCTGATCGCAAAGGCTGTTGCCCGGCCAGCTGATCAGGGTGACACTGATTGGTAATGCGGGACCGGTAATTCGGGGCCGGTGATGGAAGACAATAAGGCAGCAGGGCGGTCGTTAGGCATGACAGCAGGGGACATCATTATTCTGACCGGGGTTAGCGGTGTGGGGAAAACCACATTGGCAGCGCGGCTTGCCGCTGATCTGAAAGCCTGCTTTGTCGAGGGGGATGATCATCATCTCCCCGCCAGCATCGCCAAAATGGCCCAGGGCATCGCGCTTGGTGATACTGACAGATGGCCCTGGTTGGAAGCGGTGACCGCTGCAGCCAATGCGGCCGCGGCCGGGGGCGGGGTTGTGATTGCCTGCTCGGCGTTAAAGCGCCGCTATCGCGATCATCTTGCAGAAGGCTGCCTGACGCCCCCCATTTTCATTCATCTGCATGCGCCCCGCCATGTGGTTGCCGGCCGGTTGGCCGCGCGGGCGCACCATTTCTTGGATGCGTCGCTGCTGGACAGCCAGATTGATGCCCTTGAAATGCCCGGTCATGACGAGATATATCGCCTGATCGATGCCAGCGGTGATATCGACAGCGTCTATGGGGCCATCCGCAAGGCGTTGTCATGAGGGGCAGCGGGCGCCGACAATGACAATTCTCTGCCAAAGGAGGGGGTGATGTCAGATTTGAAATGGTGGGAAACGGCCGTCATCTATCAGATCTATCCAAGGTCGTTTCAGGATTCCAACGGCGATGGTATCGGCGACCTGCAGGGGATCATCTCCAGACTGAATTATATCGCCGATCTGGGCGTTGACGCCATCTGGATCAGCCCTTTCTTTACGTCGCCGCAAAAGGATTTTGGTTATGACGTGGCGGATTATTGCGACATCAATCCTGAATACGGAACGCTGGCGGATTTTGACGCGTTGATTGCGCAGACCCATGCGCGCGGCCTGAAGCTGATGATTGATATTGTGCCGGCGCATTGTTCTGATGAACATCCGTGGTTTCAGGCCAGTCGCCAGTCACGCGACAATGACAAGGCGGACTGGTTCCACTGGGTCGATCCACAGCCGGACGGGTCGGCACCGACAAACTGGCTGTCTTTTTTTGGCGGCCGCGCCTGGAGCTGGGAACCGCGCCGCCAGCAATATTACCTTCATAACTTCCTGCCGGGGCAGCCGAATCTGAATCACGCCAACCCGCAGGTGCGGGCAGCGTTGATGGATGTTGCACATTTTTGGTTTGAACGTGGTGTCGACGGGTTTCGCCTCGACGCCCTGCACACGGTCAATGGTGATACACCGCCTTTCAGGGATAATCCGGTCAACCCGGATTTCGCCGAAGCGACCTTGCCAAAAGACCAGCAGCCTTTCTTTCGGCAGTTGCATGATGCGGCACAGCTGAACCAGCCATCCATCCAGAATTTTTCGCACGCCCTTCGCGCGGTTTGTGATGGCTATGACGACAGATTCCTGATGGGCGAGGTGGATGGCGACAATGATAATGCCATGGCGGTCAGCGCCACCTTCACGGCGCCAGGGCGGCTTCATGCCACCTATAATTTCGATCTGCTGGCATGGGACGGTCTGGATGTTGCCGGCATGAAGGCGGCGCTGACCGTTGCGATTGATGCCTTTAACGGGTCGGGGCGGCTGTCCTTCGCTTTTTCAAACCATGATGTGCCACGCTCCGTTTCGCGCCAGCTTGATGCGCTGGGCCTGCCCGCCGACCGGCAGGATGCGCTGCAATTGCTGCTGCTCAAGCTTGAAGCATCATTGATCGGGTCCTGCTGTATCTATCAGGGCGAGGAGCTTGCCCTGCCGGATGTGCGCGATATTGCGATTGAAGATTTGAAAGACCCGTGGGGCATCGAATTTGCCCCGGCCTTCATGGGACGTGATACCTGTCGCACACCAATGGTATGGCGTGGCACCCAGCCCAATGGCGGTTTTTCCGATGCCAACCGCACCTGGCTGCCGGTCGCATCGCAGCATCTGGAACGGGCTGCCCTTGATATGGCGGCGCGTGACGGATCAGTATATCGGGAATTTGCCGCCTTTCTGAAATGGCGCAAAACCCAGCCGGCGATGATGGAGGCCAACCAGATGTCGGCGATATCCGGCGGGCCCGACGAGATCATTTTTGACCGCCTGTCCGACCGCCAGTCACTGCGGTGCCGCTTTGACTTTCAGGCCCTGACCGCCAGTTTTGAGGCTGTCTGACAGCACAGCCCGTCTGGCTAGTCCCATTGCGGGGCTGTTGGCACAAGGCTGGTATCAACAATCCGGTAGCCTTCATCCATTAGCTGGTCGATGCGCGCCATTTCGTCATCATCCAGATGGAAGTCGCCAATATCAAAATTCAGCTGCAGATTTTCTGCCCGCGTCGACATGGCGTTGATTGCCACGCCTTTCTGCAGGGTCCAGCGCAGCCCGGCCTGTGTGCCGGTCTTGCCATGGCGTGCGCCGATATCATCCAATATGGGTGATGTGGCCAGCTTGCCGCGCGCGACCGCACAATAGGCGGTCAGCGGTATGGATAGCCGTGCGGCCGCATCCTGCAGCTTCTGCGTATTGAGAAAGGGATGAAATTCCACCTGATTGGCGGCCGGGTGGGTCGATAGGCGCGATACCGCATCTTCCATCATGCTGACAGTATAGTTGGAAATGCCGATATGGGCCGCATAGCCGCGGTCATGTGCGATCTGTAACTGGTCCAGCGCGGCCGCGTTGTCGCCATGCTGGTCAGGCCAGTGCAGAAGCAGCATATCTACCTGATCCATCTGCAGATCACGAAGTGACTGTTCGACCGAAGGCAGGAAATCGGCGACAGCAAAATTGTTCGGGCTGACCTTGGTTGTGACAAATAGCTGGTCGCGCGGCACGTCCAGCGTGCGCAGGCAATCACCAACCGCACGTTCATTGCCATACATCTGCGCGGTGTCGAAACTGCGATAGCCGATCTCGGCCGCCAGCCGCATGGCTGATGCCAGTTCGTCCCCGCGTAACGGAAAGGTGCCAAAGCTGACCTGATGGCCGCCGTCGAGATAAACATTCATGATGGTGTGCTGACCTTACCTTACCTATGTCTTATAGCCCATCTGCACGCGGCCAAGCGGCGACAGCATATCGGCAGTGAAGCGACCCTCGAAATTCACTTCGTAATTCTCGGCCGCGAAATCGGGTGAACTCTCACCGGCCTCGAAAGCTTGCAGCTGCTTTGGCAGGAACTGCTCATTCTTCTCACAGGCAGGGGCGGCACCGATATACATCACATTGCTGTAGCCGGTGCCCTTATGTTCATCCTCGACCCCATGGATCACATCCGGGTGCCACCAGACGGTATCACCGGGCTCGACAACAGGGATAGGCACATAGGCGCGCAACAGCTTGGCGTGGTAGGTTTCGCTGATGGTAAGCGCCCGTGCCGGTGCCGCGCCACACAGGGAATCATCCTCCACATCATCCTGCAGAGCGCGCAGGATGACCCATGCCATCGCGTTGGCAATCGGCACCAGGTTCAACGTGCCGTCGCCGGGTCCCTGACGGCTTAGCGCTGTCCAGCCCTGATAGGTGCGGAACATCGAACAAACCGCCGGTGAGGGGATTTCCTTTGTGGTGGTGCGATAAGCTGCGTCAAACGGATTATAGGACCCTATGTCGCCAGACAGCAGATGCCGGTACACCTGCTGGTAGCCGGGATCGATCCACCGTTCCACCGACCCGCCATCCACATGCGGGCTCAACCCCAGCGTGGCGTCTCCGGGTTCGCGCTGGCGCAGGCGATCAGCATAGAGACATTCACGGTCAGGGTTGAATTCAAGGCCATTCTCGGATTCGAATTCCCATAGACGGTTCAGCCATTGGCGGGCGACAGCCAGCTCTTCCGAGGTGCGTGCCTCCATCTGCGGCTTTGACCAGTAGAGGCCGAAAATCTGCGGGCGCGATGATGACAGATTGGCGAAATACTGGTCCATCCCGGCCTTTGATTTCTGCATTTCGAAATAGTCATTCCTGGATACGTAATCCATCAGCCAGTCGTTCCAGCCATTGACGCGATCCGCGTCAAAGGTGTTGCGCAGGATCACCACACCGCGCTGTTTGATCCTGGCGGTCATCTCGTCATCAATGCGGCCGGCGGCAATATCGCCAAAATCGCAGACGGGTACGGGTGAAACGCCGTCACGTACCTCTGCCTCGATGGTTTGAATCTCATCCTCGATCAGCGCATCAACCTGTGCAAAGGCGGCTGCGACATCGCTGCCGGACTGGCGTAATGCAGCTTTTGTTTCGCGGATTTTAGTGCGGATTTCATCGGTCATTGTGTCTGACATTTTGCTCCCCTCAACTGTGCCATCACAGGTCCTCTAAAATCCTTAGCAAAGGTCAGCGTTTTCGACAATGCGGGGATTGCCTTGACGCAGCTGGCATTGCAAATAATGGCGTCGCCAGCAATTTTCATGATATAGCACCGGCGGTTCGGTGCCTGATGATGCATTGCCAGCCTGTCGGGCAGGCGGCGTCTCACGCACGGTTCCTCTTATCTTTGTCCCGGGCCGCTTACCTAACTTTAATCTATTTTTTCCAAGGACTGACTGATGACCACAATGAAATTTTCCCGTGCCGATCTGCCAGAAGGCTTTCTGTTTGGCGCTGCCACCGCTGCCTACCAGATCGAAGGGCAGGCGTTTGGCGGGGCGGGTCCCTGTCACTGGGACAGCTTTGCCGCTACGGCGGGAAATGTTGTGAATGGCGAGGATGGCGCCCGCGCCTGTGAACATTATCTGCGCTATGAAGAGGATCTCGATCTTGTCCGGAATGCCCATATGGAGGGCTATCGGTTCTCGACAAATTGGTCGCGTATATTTCCATACGGGCCTGGCGTGCCGAATCCAGAAGGGCTCGATTTCTATGACCGGCTGGTAGACGCCATGCTGGCGCGCGACCTGCAGCCTTTCTGTACCCTCTATCACTGGGAGCTGCCGCAATGGATGTCTGATATGGGGGGCTGGCGTAATCCCGATGTCACGCATCATTTTGCTGATTTTGCTGAACTGATCGGTGAACGGCTTGGCGACAGGCTGAGCCACATCGCCACCATCAATGAACCTTGGTGCGTATCCTACCTGTCCCATTTCATCGGCGCGCATGCGCCAGGGCTGCGTGATATCCGTGCCACTGCCCGTTCGATGCATTTTGTGCTTCTGGCCCATGGGCGGGCGATGGAACGTCTGCGCGGTTGCGGATTGGACAATCTGGGAATCGTGTTGAACCAGGAATGGTTCGAACCAATTGATGCGACGCCGGAAAGCGCGCGCGCCGTCGCCATTGCCAACGGCATCCATAATGACTGGTTTCTTGGTGGTGTGTTTGACGGCGCCTATCCCGAGATTGTTCTGGAAGGGCTCGGCCCGCATATGTCGGACGGTTGGCAGGACGACATGGCGGTCATCAGCGCGCCAATTGATTGGCTGGGCGTGAATTATTATTCACGAGGCATCATGTCTGCTGATCGCACGCCCGGCGCGATGTGGCCGCATGCGACACATCAGCGCGGTTCGTTGCCGCGAACACAGATGGATTGGGAAATCTATCCGGACGGACTTTACTTCACTTTAAAGCGGATCGCCGAAACCTATTCCGCAACAACCCCGATCTACATAACCGAGAATGGCATGGCCAGCGATGACGCAGTTGTGAACGGATCGGTAAATGATGATACCCGTCTGGATTATTTGAATGATCACGTCATGGCTGTTGCCCGCGCCGCGCAAGAGGGCGTGCCAATGAAAGGCTATTTCGCATGGTCGTTGCTGGATAATTTTGAATGGGCATTCGGCTATGAAAAGCGGTTCGGTCTTGTTCATGTCGACTATGACACAATGGATCGTACGCCAAAGGCATCATATCTTGCTATGCAGCGGGCGCTTGCCTAAAGTTGAAACACCAAGCTTGCCAAACAGGCCGGCTTGCTGTTTATTGCGGCATCTATTTCATATGATGTTTGGAAAAATCTCATATGTTTTGGATCCGTGCAAAGACGTGAAAGCAATAATTTGTACTCATCTGGGGGAAGTCTGATGAAAAAAATCATAAGTACATTGGCTGTATCAGCCTTGCTTGCAAGCGGTGCGGCCAAGGCTGCCGAGCTTGAAGTTGTTCACTGGTGGACATCTGGCGGTGAAGCAGCTGCTGTTGCCGAATTCGCCAAGGCATTTGATGCTGCTGGTCATAAGTGGGTCGACGGCGCCATCGCTGGTGGCGGCGGAACCAATGCGATCCCTGCTGTTGTGTCTCGCCTTCTTGGTGGTGACCCGATGGGCGCCACGCAGTTCAACCATGGTCGCCAGACTGAAGATCTGATTCAGGAAGGCCTGTTCCTTGATCTGACAGAATTGTCGGAAAAAGAAGGCTGGCGCGATTTCGTATTCCCGAGCTCGCTTCTGGATGCCTGCACCTATGACGGCAAGCTGTATTGCGTGCCTGTAAACATCCACTCATGGCAGTGGATCTGGCTGTCAAACCCAGCATTTGCCAAGGCCGGCATTCCGGTCCCGTCAAACTGGAACGAGTTTGTTGCCGCCGCACCGAAGCTGCGTGATGCGGGTATTGCGCCGCTGGCCGTTGGCTCGCAGGCATGGCAGTCAACAGGCATGATCACCGAAGTTCTGGCGGTTGCCATTGCTGGTCCGGATGCCTGGAGCAAGGTCAATGTTGACAAGGATGCCAGCGTCGCTGGTGGTGCAGCCTATGCCAAGGTCTTTGAAGCTGCTGCTAACGCACGTGCGCTGGCTGCTGACATTTCAGTCACAGACTGGAACCTGGCAACAGCCTCCGTTATCACCGGTCAGGCCGCTGGTCAGATCATGGGTGACTGGGCACAGGGTGAATTCGCGGTTGCCGAGCAGGTCGCTGGCGAAGATTACTCATGCCTGCCTGGTCTGGGTGTGAACCCGGTCCTGTCGCTTGGTGGTGACGCGTTCTATTTCCCAAAGAACAAGGACGCTGACGTGACTGCAGCCCAGCTGGAGCTGGCATCGCTGATGATCTCGAAAGAGGTTCAGGTGAACTTCAACCTGAAAAAAGGTTCACTGCCAATCCGTGGTGATGTTGACCTGTCATCTGCCAATGACTGCATGAAGAAGGGCCTTGGCCTGCTTGCAGACGGTCAGATCCTGCCTGGTGGTAACATGGCCCTGTCCCGTGACACCATCGGCCAGATTGAAGACCTGATGGTGCAGTTCTGGAACGACAGCTCAATGTCTGCTGCCGACGCGCAAGCGAAATACGCATCGATCATCGCATCGGCTGACTAACAGCCTGCATGACATTGGCGGGGCCGGCTGTTACGCTGGCCCCGCCTTATTCACGGCATCTGCCATTTTTTGATTTTTATTTTTGTTGGGCTTGGGGGGAGACATGTCTGGCAACAACCGTCCCAACATGATGTTCCGCAATTTGTCATCGAAGATTGCGTCCATCCCGATGGCGGCAACGGCGCTGGTGATTTTCATCGGGTGTTCGGCCTGGACAGTCGTCTATTCCTTCACCGGGTCGCGCCTGCTGCCAAAAACCCGGTGGGTTGGTCTTGACCAGTATGACCGCTTGTGGGGCACTGACCGCTGGGCGGTATCCATTGAAAACCTTGCCATCTATGGCGGCTGCATGCTGTTCCTGTCCTTGTCGCTCGGCTTTATCATGGCGGCACTTCTGGATCAGCGGATCCGGTTCGAGAACACCTTCCGGACCATTTTCCTCTACCCCTATGCCCTGTCCTTTGTTGTGACGGGTCTGACCTGGCAGTGGATGCTGAACCCGACTTTCGGGGTTCAGAAAGTGGTGCGTGATTTCGGCTTTGTCGATTTTACCTTTGCACCGCTCACCGATAGCAGTCTGGCCATTTATGGTGTGTTGCTGGCTGGTCTGTGGCAGGGCACCGGGCTTGTCATGGTGATCATGCTGGCCGGCTTGCGGGGTATTGACGAAGATATCTGGAAAGCGTCGCGCGTTGACGGCATCCCGAAATGGAAAACCTATCTGATGATTGTGCTGCCGCTGATGCGCGGTGCGATCATCACCGCTGTCGTGTTGGTGGCGACCAGCATCATCAAGGTATTTGACCTGATCGTGGCGCAGACGCAAGGCGGCCCGGGTCTCGCCACCGAGGTGCCTGCCAAATATGTGATGGATATGATGTTCCGCAACCAGAATCTGGGTCAGGGCTTTGCCGCATCAACCATGATGCTGCTGTTCGTGATGATCATCCTGGTGCCATGGACAATCTATGAATATCGGGAGAGACGCCGTGGCTGATCAAGCTATCGAAAACGCCCGCGGGCCGCGTCCAAAAAAGGCGTTCAGCCTTCCCAGCATCGTTATCTATACAACGTTGACGCTGCTGGCGGCCTATTATCTGGCACCGCTTTATGTGATGGTTGTGACATCCTTGAAGACGATGCCCGAAGTGCGGCTTGGCAACGTGTTTTCCCTGCCGCACGAGGTCACCATAGAACCCTGGATCAAGGCCTGGGCAACCGCCTGTACAGGGTTGAATTGTGACGGCCTCAGCCGCGGATTCTGGAATTCTGTACAGATATTGGTGCCGTCGGTGGTGCTGTCGATTGCGGTGGCATCGGTGAATGGCTATGCGCTGGCCTTCTGGCGTTTCAAAGGGGCCAACACGCTGTTCACCATTCTGCTGTTTGGTGCCTTCATCCCGTATCAGGTGATGCTTTACCCGATTGTGATGATCCTGCGTAATATTGGCCTTTACGGCGATGTCTGGGGCCTTGTCATCGTGCATTCCATTTTCGGCATGCCGATCCTGACGCTGCTGTTCCGTAATTACTTCAGCTCGCTTCCAGAAGAGCTGGTCAAGGCGGCACGCGTTGACGGAGCCGGCTTCTGGGGAATCCTGATCCGGGTGTTGCTGCCGATGTCTGCCCCTATCGTTGTGGTTGCCATCATCCTGCAGGTAACCGGTATCTGGAATGACTTCCTGTTTGGTGTGGTTTACACGCGGCCCGAATCCTATCCGATGACCGTGCAGCTGAATAACATCGTCAACTCTACCTTTGGCGAAAAGGAATATAATGTGAACATGGCCGCCACGATCCTGACGGGTCTGGTGCCGCTTGTTGTCTATTTTGTATCCGGCAAACTGTTTGTGCGCGGCATCGCGGCCGGCGCGGTGAAAGGCTAGAAGATGCATTCCGTAAGTGTAAAGGATCTCAACCTGTCCTTTGGATCCGTTGACGTTCTGCAAAATCTGAATATCGACATCAATGATGGCGAATTCCTGGTGCTGCTGGGGTCATCCGGCTGTGGCAAATCAACCTTGCTGAACTGCATCGCCGGATTGCTGGACATCACCGATGGCCAGATTTTTATCAAGGGACGCAACGTCACCTGGGATGAACCGTCAAAGCGCGGCATCGGCATGGTGTTCCAATCCTATGCGCTTTACCCGCAGATGAGTGTCGAAGGCAATCTCAACTTTGGCCTGAAAAATGCCAAGATGCCGGCTGCCGAAATTACCAAGCGTGTTAACCGCGCTGCCGAAATCCTGCAGATTGGGCCGCTGCTGAAGCGCAAGCCGGCAGCACTGTCAGGTGGCCAGCGCCAGCGTGTGGCGATTGGTCGGGCGCTTGTGCGTGATGTCGATGTTTTCCTGTTTGACGAACCATTGTCGAATCTGGATGCCAAGCTGCGGGCCGATTTGCGGGTTGAGCTAAAGCAGCTGCACCGACAGCTGAAGAACACGATGATCTATGTAACGCATGATCAGGTAGAGGCGATGACCCTCGCCGACCGTATCGCGATCATGTGCGACGGGGCGATCCAGCAGTTGGACAGCCCGGATGAAATCTACAACCGGCCGGTCAACCGCTATGTCGCTGATTTTATCGGGTCGCCCGCCATGAACTTCCTTGATGGCAAGGTCGGCAGCAAGGGGCTGACGATTGGTGATATAACCCTTCCGCTGAAAGGCTATAAGGCTCAGGGCAAATTGCCCAATGGCAAGGTCATTGTCGGGGTGCGGCCGGAACATGTGGCAACCGGCAATGATGTTGCCGATGCTGCCTTTCGCACAAAGGTGCGTGCCGAGTTGCTGGAGCCGATGGGTGCCGATACGCTTGTCTGGACCACATTAGGCGGCCATGAGCTGCGCTTCCGCATGGACTGCCAGGTCAGGCTTTCCGAAGGTCAGGAAGTGGAAATCGGGCTGAGCGCCGACAACATGCATCTGTTTGACAGTACGACGGAAGACCGTCTGTGAGTCGCATATCGCTGGCTGGCGAATGGCAGCTTTCCGATGACACAGGCGCGCATGTAACGGGTATTACCTTTCCCACGGATCTGATTACGGCGCTGCATGCTGCAGGGCATATTCCCAACCCTTATTGGGGCATGAATGAATATGATGTGCGCTGGGTGGCCGAACGCGACTGGACGGCCCGCCGGCACTTTACCCTGACGGCTGATCAGACCGATGCCGATCTTGTGGTATCGCGCCTTGATACCATTGCAACCATCCGCGTGAACGGCACCTTGGTTGCGGCGACCGAAAATGCGTTTCGCCGCTATCGACTGTCTTTGTCAGACGGGCTTGTCGCGGGCAGCAACGAGATCGAGATTACCTTTCACGCGCCGGTCCGCGCTGCGGCGGAACGCCAGGCAAGCCAACCCTATTTCGTGCCTTTCACCGAACATTACCCCGGCATCAGCGGTAATATGCTGCGCAAACCGCAATGTGATTTCGGCTGGGACTGGAATGCCGCCCTGATGCCGATGGGGATCTATGGTGATCTGTATCTGGATACCGATACGGCACTGGTGACGGGCGACACCCTTATACATCAGACGCATCATGACGGGCAGGTCAGCCTGACCATTACCCAACAGATCAAGACCGGCAAGGTTGCGGCGGCAAGCGCGCATATCTGCGGTGTAACCGCCGCCGGGCGCTGCACCGCAGAGTCAGTCACCTTTACGCTTGATATTGCCGATCCGGATTTGTGGTGGCCAGTCAATCAGGGGCCGCAGACATTGCATGACCTCGTGATCGATCTTGATGGGCGTCAGATCACCAAACGCGTTGGTCTGCGCAAGCTGGAACTGGTCTCGGTGCCGGATGCGGTCGGGCGCAGTTTCATGTTCCGTATCAATGACAGGCCGGTTTTCGCGATGGGCGCCAACTGGATTCCCGAAGATGCGCTTGCCGGCCAGACCAGCCCGGCGGCCCTGCGCGGGCTGCTGCAATCGGCTGTTGATGCCAATATGAACATGCTGCGCGTCTGGGGCGGCGGCTGGTATGAAAGCGATTATTTCTACGATTTGTGTGACGCGCTTGGCATTCTCGTCTGGCAGGATGCGATGTTTTCCTGTTCGCTCTATCCGGCGGATGACGCCTTTCTTGCCGAAGTGGCGGCGGAAATTACCGACAATGCGGCCCGTCTGCAGCATCATGCCTGCCTTGCTGTCTGGTGTGGCGATAACGAGCTGATTGGCGCGCTGACATGGTATGAGGAATCGATCGCTGATCGTGACCGGTATCTTGTGGCCTATGACCGGCTGAACCGGACCATTGAAACCGCGCTGAAGGCGGTGGACCCGCATGTCAATTGGTGGCCGTCATCGCCGTCGCCCGGACCATTGTCTTTTGGTGACGCCTGGCATGATGACCGGTCAGGTGACATGCATTTCTGGTCGGTCTGGCATGAAGGCCGCGATTTCGAACATTACCGAGATGTACAGCCGCGATTCTGTTCCGAGTTTGGGTTCCAGTCCTATCCGTCGATGCCAGTGATCCGCAAATTCGCCGATGCCGCAGATTTCAATATCGCGGCGCCGGTCATGGAAAGCCATCAGAAGAACAAAGGCGGCAATGCACGCATTGCCGAAACCATGTTCCGCTATTTCCGCTTCCCTTTCGGCTTTGAGAATTTTGTCTATGTAAGTCAGGTGCAACAGGCTTTGGCCATCCACACGGCTGTCACTTACTGGCGCAGCCTGAAACCGCATTGCATGGGATCGCTGATCTGGCAGTTGAATGATACCTGGCCTGTCTGTTCATGGGCCTCGCTGGATCATGGTGGTGGCTGGAAGCTGCTGCACCATCTGGCGCGGCGGTTCTTTGCCCCGGTGATGGTGTCGGCAAGGCCTGACGGTGACGGCTTTCTGCTGACGGCCATCAATGACAGCGCCGCACCGGTCAGTCTTGTTGTCCGCGCTGTTGCGCTGTCCTGTGACGGACAATCGCGTGATCTGGGACAGGCCAGCCTCGACATTGGACTTGATGCGGCGATGCCGGCGCTGACCACCGGGCCGCTGGCGGCTGATGAAGTGCTTGTTTTCAGCTGGGACACTGGCGCGGCGGATGATGGTGCCGCCGGCGCAGCTCACAGCGGTGAGGACCATCTGGCACCGCGCCCTTACAAGCACCTGCCGCTTGCCGCAGCTGCCATCACCAAGGATGTGGCTGCAACTGATCAGGGCTGGCAGATTACGCTGCAGACCGATCTGCCGGCTTTCTTTGTCACGCTGGAGGCGGATTGCGACGGACGGTTCAGTGATAACGGGTTCCTGCTGCGTCCAGGGCATCCGCGGACCGTATATTTCAGCGCCGCAAATGACACGGCTGCGCCGCAATTTACGTTGCGCCATCTGCAGAGTGCAACCTATGGCACCGACTGATCAGCGATCCGCGGACCAGGCGATGCGCCGGCCGACGCCGGCGGCGCGCGCCGGACGGCGGGCTGTTGGCGCGCTGTTCCTTATAAACGGGGCGCTGATCGGGGTGTGGGCATCGCGTATTCCGGCCATTACCTTGCAATATGATCTCTCGCCGGCGGTGCTTGGGGTGTTGCTGCTGATCCTGGCCCTCGGAGCCGTGATTGCCTTTCCCTTTTCCGGGTTTTTCATGGACCGGGTGGGTGCGGGCAAGGTGACGCGGGTGACCACCGCTGCCTATGTCGTAAGCCTTGCCCTGATCCCGCTGGCACCTGATACCATTGCGCTTGCCGCCGCATTGTGGCTGTTCGGCGCGGTGCATGGCGCGATGGATGTGGCAATGAATGGATGGGCCGCCAAGCTTGAGGCCGGTTACGGGCGGCCAATCATGTCATCCTTTCACGCGCTGTTTTCTGTCGGTACCGGCCTGGGGGCGGCCAGCACCTATTTTGCCGCTTCTGCCGGGATTGGCCTGTTTTCCCATATGCTGGGTGCGGCGGTGGTTGGGGCGCTTGTCCTCGCCTGGGCATGGTGGCAGCCGGAAGGCTGTGATATGACCCCGCAGGCTGAACGCAAGGCGCCGTTGATTGTGCTGCCGCGTGGCCAGCTTCTTGCCATTGCGCTGATTGCGTTTTGCGCGTCGATTGGTGAGGGCGGCAATGCCGATTGGGGCGGCCTGTTCCTGATCGCCAGCACCGGGGCCAACGAGGCGCGTGCAGCGCTGGCCTATACCGCTTTTTCCGTCGCCATGGTGGCAGTGCGCTTTGCTGGTGACAGGCTGATCGCAATGGCCGGCCCGCAACGCGTTGTCCGGCTGTCCGGGCTGGCTGCCATAATGGGCGGGCTGGTCACCATGCTGGCGCCGAGCCTGGAATTGAAACTTCTGGGATTTGTTGGCCTTGGTTCAGGTTTTGCGTTGATCTCACCCATCGCCTATAGCCGCGCTGCCAATGATCGTGATCTGCCGGCAGGGGCCGGGTTGGCTGCAGTGGCGACCATGGGATATGGCGGTATGTTGATCGGGCCGGTGATTATCGGGGCGTTTGCCAGCTTCCTTGGCATCAGCACGGCTTTCGGCATCATGGTCCTGCTCGGGATAGGAATTCTGCTGTTCAGCCGGGCACTTGCTGCAGACTGACGACACCCGACCGCAAAACTATTTACTGCAGTCTGAGACGGACTGTGTTTATCATCCGCAGATCTGATGCCTGACCTGTACAGCCGAGTGTGGAACCGTGGAAAAGACAAGCAAGCTTTTTACCAAGATCATTCTGCTGATTGCGGCGCTGATGACGGCGCGTGTGATTGTCTGGTTTTTCGAACAACGCGCGCATGACAAGGAATATTGGTTGATCTTTGCCCATGTCATCCCGTTTCTGTTGGTCATTCTTGTCGGGGCTGCTGCAGCGATTTTCATCAAGAACCAGGCCTTTCGGTTTTTTCAGACATATGTGTCTGGAAAAGGCCCGCAGAAAGATGATCTGTCCTGATGCGGCCAGTCTGGCGGTGTTGCGTTGTCGGCTTGCATTTGGCGGCCAGATAATCTAGCTGCTTAGGGATGTATCTCGGACTTGATTTAGGCACATCCGGACTGAAGGCGCTTGTGATTGATGACGATCAGGCGCTGGTGGCACAGGCCGCGGCCCCTCTTCAATCAACACGGTTGCAGGCGGGATGGTCGGAACAGGATCCGGCAGACTGGATCGATGCCTGCCGCCAGGTGCTGCACGCCATTCGTGACCATCTGCCTGACGTAAAGGGCATCGGGCTGGCGGGGCATATGCATGGCCTTGTTCTGATGGATCATCGCGACGCGGTGTTGCGCCCCTGTATCTTGTGGAACGATTTGCGGGCCGTTGAACAGGCACAGCGTTTTGACTCCAAACCAGACTTCAGGCGGATCAGCGGTACGATTGTATTTCCGGGATTCAGTGCGCCAAAGATGGCATGGGTGCGCGATTTCGAACCTGCTGTCTGGGATCGTACCCGCAGCATGATGTTTCCAAAAGACTATCTTGGTTTCTGGCTGACCGGGGAAAAGCAGTGCGAGTCCAGTGATGCTGCCGGATCGGCTCTGTTTGATTGCGCGCAGGGCGTCTGGAGTGATGCATTGTGCGCGCAGGCCGGCATTGATGCGGAAACATTGCCGCCGATCATTGGCAGCGATGCGGTAAGGGGGGCTGTCAGGCCTGAAATATGCGACATGTTTGGTATTCCGGATGATGCGGTGGTTGCCGGCGGTGCTGGTGACAATGCGGCTGCCGCCACCGGCATAGGCGCGGTGCGTAACGGGCAGGGGCTTGTTTCGCTTGGCACGTCCGGCGTCTTATTGACGGTTAATGAAAGCTGGACTCCCGCACCGGCAACAGCCGTACATTCCTTTTGTCATGCGCCAAGAGACAGTTTTATCCAGATGGGGGTCACGCTGACGGCAACTGATTCCCTGACCTGGCTTGCCGATATTGTCGGCAAGCGCCCTGAAGATCTTGCAGCCCTTGTGCAGCATGACCTGTCTGAAGCACCAGATAGGGGGCCAGGTAAGGCGCCAGATGATCTGACCTTCCTTCCCTATCTGGCCGGAGAACGAACCCCGCATAACAGTGACAGGCCGATGGGATCCTTTATCGGGCTTGGCCGGCAACATGGCTTGAAAGAGATGACCCGTGCGGTTATGGACGGCGTGGCCTATTCCCTTGGCGACTGTGCAAAAGCATTGCAGGATGCCGGCGCCAGCGTGGCGCAACTGACCGCAGTCGGCGGCGGTGCGCGCTCGGCCTACTGGCTGCATGCCCTTGCCAATGTTCTGGACCGGCCTTTGGCAGTCAATCCCGATGCGGAACATGCGGCGGCACTTGGCGCGGCGCGGCTCGGCATGGCGGCGGCAACATCACAGGATGTGCGTGATCTGGTCACCCCCGGTAACCCTACACTTATCATTCAGCCGGACAGGCGCCTGACGGATGCGTATCAGGATGGGCTGCAACACTACCGCCGCCTTTATAAGGCCATTGAAACCCAATAAAAGCGGCGCGCCAGCGCCGTCGGTTTGGCCGCCGCGACCGTGTATTCCTGTTGCGCCTTGCAAAATGGCAGCGACGGGTTGCGTTTCGCGGGCCAAATTACTACCAAAGCGGTCAGGTCATTCAAAGTGAAGAGTTGTTTTAATGAAAAAGCTGTTTGTTGTTCTGGTGTTTTGTCTTGCTGCATCGCCAGCATGGTCGCTGACCTTCAAGAAGGACGGGTCTGTTGTGCAGGCTGACGGCACGGTCGTTACGCGAAGTGTGCAGGAACGCTATGCAGAAGCCCTCGCGGATTTTCGCGCCGGAAACGATGTATCCGGATTCCCCACAGCGCGAAAATCGGGTGGATTATTCGGCGCGCTGGGTGCGAAATCATCATCACCATCCGGTTTTTTCGGGAATGATATTGTCGAGGAAGGCGCACCGTTAATCCCGCTGCCAAAGGATATTGACCTGAATGACCCGATTGCTTCCATCGCCGAGAATCTGGGAATGAGCAGCCAGCAATTCACGGCGGCCCTTGTCAGCTCGGCAAGTGATGCCTGGCTTGAAGACAATGGAATCAGCAAGCAGGTTGTGCCTGCTTTCGACCAGACCGTGGATGAATTTCTGGCAGCCGAGGACGCGCTGGATCAACTGACCGCAGACGGGTTGGTGGGCGTCAATGCCACGGGTCTGACCGCTGCCGATATCCGTGCCGGTGCGCTTGATGATCTGTTGTCTGACCCTGACTCCCTGCTGGACGCCGCGCCGGTATTGATAGGCGCGCCGGTTGAGGTTCAAAGGGCATTCAAGGCGCGTGCCGAGGCTGTCTTGGCTGAGGCTGGCGGGATTGATATCTCATCACTGCAGACGGTGGAACTTGGTCTCGAAACGGATGATATCGAAGCCATTGCCGAAGCCGCGGAGGCCGAAACACAAAGGCTGATCGGTGAGGGGCTGAATGCTGTCAATGGCACGGAACTGACAGTGCAGGATGTCATTGATGGTAGATTGGACGCCACCATAGGCATCGACACGGCCATCGTCAATGCGAGTGAAGAGGTCTATGCCGCCTATGAGGAACGGATCAACGCAAAGCTTGCCGAGGAAGCAGGCATAAGCCTTCAGGAAATCGAATTCGTCAATCAGGCGGTTCTGGATGCCGGTGTGTCGTCTGCCGAAGAGGCGGGCAGGGTCGCTGCCGAGGCCGCAACCCGGTTCCAGAACAGTCAGGGCGCCGTTGCCATGGATGAGGCGCGCCGGGCCGCCGACGAGGCACAGAGCCTTGCACAGATTGCAAGTGAACTTGAAAAAGCGGCAATTGCCGAGGGCACCGAAGACGCAAAGGCCGCCGCCGAGGAGGCGGCCAAAGCCGCGGAACAGGCGTCCGAGGCTGCACGCGTGGCTGGCGAGGCAGCGATGGCCGCCACCGAGGGTATTGTTGCAAGAACGGCGGAGGAAGCAGCCTGGGAAGCGGCCTCGCAAAACGCCTATGAGCAAGCCATCAGCGCTGCACGTGCCGCCGGCGCCAGCGCGGAAGAAGCCGCAGCGCAGGCGGCTGAAGCGGCGGCCTCTGCTGGTCAGGCTGCATTTGAGGCAGCGGCGCTTGCGGCTGGACAATCTGCCGAGGACGCCGCCAAAAGCGCCGCCGCAGAAGCAGCTGAACAATCGGCTTTGCGCGATCTCGAAAGACGTCTGCAGAGTGGCGAGATTTCACAGGCGGAATTCGACGCGGCGCTGAATGATGGCAGTATTCCGGATGGCGGATAAGGGTCAGGGCCGCACGATACGGCATGGTCCAGGGGATCAGATGTCCCAGACGACCCGAAACCCCTGATGGGCGGCAGTTGAGTCAGGCGAAATACCAGTTCGTGCAGCAATCCTGTACCGGTAGCAATAGCTGCGATGGCAGAGAAAAGAGCCCCCTTTGGCAAGGCGGTATCCGTCCATCTGCTGCAGGCGGTCCCGCACCCGCTTTTTCAGCGACCGGATTCGGAAATTCTCGGCCGTCCATTCCCAGACATTGCCCACCATATTATACAGGCCAAAGCCGTTGGGGGCGAAGGAGTCTGCCGGTGCCGTGCCGGCATAGCCGTCCGCCCGGCTGTTGGTCTGCGGAAACCGGCCCTGCCAGATGTTGCAGGGTGTGAAATCTGTATCATCAGGTTCATCATCACCCCAGGGAAAGCGGACATCCCCACGCCCGCCGCGCGCGGCATGTTCCCATTCTGCCTCACTGGGCAAACGACCGCCAACCCAGGCCGCATAGGCGGCGGCATCATGCCATGACATATGTACCACCGGATGATCGGGGTGCCAGCCGCCAGCATCACCATTCGGGCCATGGATCTGCCGCCAGTTTGCCCCCTCGACACGCCGCCACCATTCGCTGCCGACAACGCCCTCTGTGGGGCCCGTTGCTTCCGGGACATCTGACCAGAACACGAAGGACCAGCCCCAGCGCTCGGCCTCGGTAACATAGTCTGTAGCGTGCACAAACCGGTCGAATTCATCATTTGTCACGGTTGTTGCGCCGATCAGAAAGGGGGCCACCCGTACCCGTCTTGTCGGCCCTTCGCCATCGTCGGAAAGTTCGGTTCTCGATGTGCCGACAAAGGCACGGCCGCCCGGTATTTCTGCCACATTAAGGGGCAGCTGGCGCGGGCCGGCCACGGGCGACGGCATGATAACAGCGGGGGTTCCAGCTGTGGTTTCAGCCGCCGCATCCGGGGTGTGACAGCACCCGTTTTGCCTGTCATCTGTCATCAACGCACCGTAACAAATCCATCCAGCCGAGACTGGCGTCCGTATCATTTTTGTCCGGCCTATATTCGGCCCCGAGGGGAGTGGCATATCCCAAATCTGCAAGATGCGCAAAGATATGTTGATAATTGACGTCGCCCTGGTCGGGGCGTCCGCGTTTCGGAACGCCGGCAAACTGGATATGGCCAATGATATCGAAATTCGCGCTCAGCCGACGGATCAGATCGCCTTCCAGAATCTGGATATGATAGCAGTCGAACATCAGCTTTAGATTGGGTGCGCCAACCGCGTCGATAATGCGACGTGCCTGATCCGTATGGTTTAGGAAATAGCCTGGCGCATCATGATGGTTCAGCGGTTCGATCAGGAAGGTGACGTTGCTGTCCCTGGCGGTGGCATAGCGCAGATTGTCGATAAAACAACGTTCCGCCGCATCGCCTTCTGCATTGCCCGCCATCACATGAATCTTTGGGCAGTTGATCAATGCGGCATAGGCCAGCGCACTATCAATAGCGGCGCGGGCGTCATTGGTGCGTCCGTCGAGGGCGGCAAGTCCGTTCTCGCCTGCGGCAACATCGCCGCGCATTGTGTTCAACCCCAGCATCATCAGGCCGGTAGCGTCGAGCGCAGCCTTCACCGCGCCGGCATCTTCTGCATAAGGCCAGTGGCATTCAACCGCGTCAAACCCGGCTGCACCTGCCGCATGGATGGCATCGATAAGTGGCCTGTCAGTCCACAGAAACCCCAGATTGGCAGAAAATGCTGTCATATGTCCGCGTTTCCACAATGCGCCGCCCGATGGTGCTGACCGATCCCATCCTATCGCCCTTTCGAGGCCCAGATCAATTCTGGTTCGCATCAATTCTGGTTCGGATCAATTCTGGTTCGGATCAATTTGGCTGATCAATTCCGGTTCCGGTCAATCAGCGCAGATTCCGATCAGGACGGGGTTTTATGTGCCACTCTGTACAAGACATCGATAATCCATGACACTCAGCTAAAATCTTGGAAGGGAAAGGCAGGCCATGTTTGTTGATGTTGGTTCGGCGCGATTATTCTTTGACGTGGTTGGGCAGGGGCTTGATGCTGCCAGCGCGACAATGGCGCAGCGCCCTGTCATGATTCTGCTGCATGGCGGTCCCGGCTATGACCATTCAACGCTGCGCCCCTATTTTGACAGATATAGCGATACGCATCAGCTGATCTATCTCGACCATCGCGGCTGCGGGCGGTCAAGCGGGGCACGGGACAGCTGGTATCTGGATCAGTGGGCCGATGACATTGCGGTTTTCTGCAGCCGGCTGGGGATTGAGGCACCTGTCGTTTTTGGACAATCCTTCGGGGGCATGGTCGCGATGCATTACGCAGCACGGCATCCGGCCGGGGTGTCCAGACTGATCCTGTCATCCACAGCCGCCCAGTTCCGTCTGGACGAGACAGAGAAGATGATGCGCAGGCTTGGCGGGGATGAGGCCGCACGCGTGGCGCGCCAGTTTTTCTCCAACCCGTCCGAGGATGCCTATGAAACCTATGGCAAGGTCTGTCTGCCACTCTACAGCAACCCGGATGCACCATCGGCAGGAAATTTCCGCGACAGGGCCATTCAGCGGTCCGAAGTGGCGGTCCATTTCTTCACGGATGAAATGGCGCATATGGATATGCGGGACGAGATTGCCGGAATTACCTGCCCGACCCTGGTGATTGGCGGAACGATCGATCCTGTCACACCGCCCGCCTGCAGCGAAGCGATTGCCGCCGCCATTGGGGATAATGCCGTCCTGCATATGTTCGAGGGATGCGGACATGGCCCGCACCGGGACAATCCTGATGGTGCGGAAAAGGTGATGCGCGGTTTTCTGAACGGGTAGGCGGATGGCTTTGGCACTGGCGGGCATTCTTGCGCGTCACCAGTGCCCGTACTTCACCAGTGCTCGTGCTTCACGAGTGCCCGCGCGTCACCCAGAAAGAATAATGACCATGTGGGAACAGCCATGCGTCACCTGGTCAGCGTGCTTGGTCCTGGACGGTGGTTAGTCCTGGAAAGCGTCTGACACAAATTCATGCACAATCACCCCGCGTGAGCCAACCACTTTGGTCGTCAGGCCCTCGACGGCTGGAAGGTAATGCTGTTCCAGGAGAGGCTGGCAGGCAATATAGGCATCCTGGTCCCGATACTCGAAAACGATTCCAACACGAAACGAATTTTCTTTGTTCCAGATCTGGGTGACAACCCTGCGGAGCATGCCGGCATCGGTAAAAAGTTTAATCACCTCTGGCGTAAAGGCTTTCTCCTGGCGCAACAGGTAAAGCTCCAACTGCTCCTTTGTCGCAAAGTCCCGCGTCGAGTAGTTAATCATCGTCGTGTTTGTCATCAGGCGTCCCCTACCGTGGATATGCACTTAACAAGATTACGTCGATATGCAGCGTTCCATCAAGGCAGGTAAGTTTTGGCAAGGCAGGTAAGTCTCGGCAAGGCAGGTCAGTCTTGGCAAGGCAGGTAAGTGTCGGCAACGGCCTGCTGCTATTGTCGAGCCCACAGCGCGGGTGACGGCAAAGGAACAGGGCGCGGGTTATTTCAAAGCGTGATACCTGACACGGCAACACATGTCAGAAGTCCTGCCAATACAGCCAGACATGCAAATACCGGATTTCTGGATTTCTTCAGAAAGTAAGCTGAAATGAATGTTGCCGGGATAACACTGGAAACGCCAATTGCGATACCGATCATGGTCATGCTTTCACCAATGGTCGGGTTGGCCAGAAAGAATAACAGATCCGGTGCGGGGCTCAGCCCCATCCCTTGCCAAATCTGGTCAACACTCTTGCCGTCAATCACGGATTGCAGAAGCTGGGAAGTGGGTACGGGCGAATCCTTTTCCATAAAGCTGACAATCGTGCCAAGCAACACAAGGAATGACGATATAAGGGTCAGCCAATAGATGACCTGCCCATAAATCACGCCAGATATCGGTATCAGGGATTTTTGATATAACCGCACGATCTCTTCCGTTCACAGCAATGGTATTTCAATACCGGCCAGGGTCTCAATCCCTCGGACGACAAGTTTAAGACTTGAGCCAAAAAGAATGACGATCAGCAGGGCCCTGACAGTCGACGCTTTTAAAAAGGTCAGCAGGCTCGCACCGATCAGCCCGCCAATGACCTGGCCCAGCATCCAGGGTGCCGCGATGATTCCAATCAGCGCCCCGACATTTATATAGGGCCAGATCGCCGCTGCATTTCCCAGCGCGAGAAGAACCCCGCTCGTGCCGGTCGCCACCTTGATGGGGATGCTCATTACAAGATTCAGAAGGGGCACCGCTGCCCATCCGCCACCCAGCCCAAAGAAACCGCCAGTGAATCCGATGACAAGGAAAAGGAAAATGGACAGTTTGACGTTGGTCGCGCGATAGCTGATGTAACTTCCAAGCGAGCTTTCCCAGTATGTCTTGCGCAGCTTCAAATATTGGGAAAAGCGTTCTGACTTCTTGCGAACAGGGTAGTCGGACGCGCTGCTCTTGAAGACAAAGACGGCAGCGATGAACAGCAGCATTAACCCAAGCAGCAATCTGATGATGCCGTCTGACTGTTCGCCCAACCGTTGTGCAAGAAAGATGGCGGTGAAAGAGCCCGACATCCCGCCGACAATAATGGGCAATGCGCCCAGCAAGACCAGCTTGATGTCGGCCAGCCCCTTGCGCATCAACGGGCCGGTGGAAATCAGGCCGCTGAACATGGCGACAACCAGTCCGGTTGAGCGGATCACCAGCGTATCAAATGAGGTGAAGGCCAGCAGCAAGGGCGTGAAGATGACCCCGCCGCCAACGCCGGCAATAACGGCGATGATCGCGATCAGGACGCTGACAAGGAACGAGATGACGATAATATCGATGCTGGAAAAGCCACCCTGTCCACCAAATGACATGCCGTCTATCTGTGTCTGCAGAAACAGATAACACGCAAAGGTGGCCAATATGAGCACGAAGAGCTCGGGAGAACTTTTTATATATCTCAATGTGTTAAGCCGTTACACGGTTGGCCTGATAGGGCGCTTTACCGCTGCATCCAGCTCATCTGGCCAAACACTCTGTTTATCAGGTTAGATTAAACAACCGGAATTCAATCGGTTAAGCGCGAATATATTTCAACGATAAATTGCAAATGTCTACTCATTTAACATGTTTTGTAATTTCAGCGTGCCCGGCAGGCCGTCTCGCCAATTCTGTTATTGGCAGATCGGACAGCTGCCGGTGAAATGATCAAAGCGACCATCTTTGGTGACTTCGACCAAGCGAAGCCTGACCATGCCGTCTAAGGCTGCAATGGCCTGCTTATAGGTTAGATTAGGGTCACGATATCGGGGATTTGATGAGTACCAATTTGCTCTTCGGTGAATGCTGAACCATAGTTCGGACTGATAGCAGTCCTTTTCCAAACATCTTTGAGTATGGCTTCAATGGCATATTCAAAGTGATGCCGGGCTTCGGCTGTGCGTTTGCGCTGACGGCCTTCAATGGAAGCTATTTGTTATTGGGGCATTTCAATTGGTTGCATAGATATTACAGGGGTAAATGGCGCACCCGAGAGGTGAAATCGCCACCGCGTTGACCTGTTATTTCCAAGGATTCTGCCAACTCATGCTGATCGCGGCAAGTTGATTGTACGACCAATTATACGACCCTTGGCGGGTGGGCAATGTTGCCCGGTGGAGCGATACCCCCCCAAGCGAAATAATCGGGCGGGGCGGCGATATGTAATGTGTCTGGCTCAGGCGGTGTGGGTTTGTTTAATACTCTGAGCGCATGTGGGGGGTTGGGTTCCCTAGGGGAAACCCCACCCCACCCACACCTTGTGCCGTTCTAGTCTGCCTTAGGCCTTGGATCACACCACACACGGCTCTCGGTTTCGCGATGGATCCAAACTGTGCCGCTATCAACAACAACCACGCCTTTGTCCTGAAGGCCTTATTTTTGTTCAACCTTCAAACTTGGCATTGCCAGACGGACGGTTAGCGTGCCTATGAATGATCTGGCCTCCATCCGGACGGGCAAGAACAGATCTGGCCTCACCTCTGCGATGTAGATCAGAATATCGTCAGGCGCTGGCTGCTTTTTGCGCCACCGTGATTTGCGCTGATGACCACCGGTCGGCTTGCCTATAAACCCGCATTTGATGACCGTCCCTTCAAAGGCAAATGGGCGGTCTTTCTTCAAATAATCGGCGCCAAAATCAAATAATGTGATTTCAGATGTTCTCAGGCCATCATATATTCTCTCGGAACCAGCACATGAGCCAGTCTGTGAGATATTGCTCAGTACGTTGAGCATCGCACTGAGCGGATCAATTGCACCATTGATATGCTTGTCAACAAGCGGGAACACCTTTTCCAAATCAAGGGCTGGTTCCCGCCTTGTAGAAGCAAAGCTTACATCTGATGTCCACGAGCTTTCCGCTTCCCTGTTGCCCCGACTGGAAATGCCGGAAATCAGCAACCTGATTGGCAAGTACCTGCCGCCATCAATTTTACCAGCAAGCTCTGCCTGCCCCCTATATTTTCGAAGCATCTCAGTCAAGCCAACAGTCCGAGACGTCGCGACGACTTCAAAAGAGTCTTTATCAAAAACCCACTTTGCATCAGTGGTTGCTAATTCTGCATGTCCCAAACCAACCCTGTAAGTCAGTTGCAGTGACATTGGTGTTGTCTGTGAGAACGCAGTTATGGGCTCAAAAAGGCAGATGACAACCACTGCCAAGCAACGAGCTACGGATTTTGCGCTTACCATTGATTCCAATTCCAAAATATGACCTACCGGTAAATGGTGGTTGAACAATACAGTTTTTAGAAGGCATCCTCGGATGTAGCCATGTCTCATAGGCATTACGCTGGCGGAAATAGGGGGACGCACGTTGGCCCGCACATGTCAAAAGCAAGTTACAAATGAGCAAAGTTAGAGATTTAGTCACCACATACTTCAAAGGCGTTGATGAAGAGAACCTTGACCTAATTTTAAGCACTCTTCATCCCGACTGTGTATTCTCTGTTGAAACGCACAATGTTTGCCTGACAGGCCACACTGAAATCACGGACATGTTTTTGCGATTATGGTCGAATCACGCTTCTGTGCTTCACGGCCAATTTCACTTTGTTGAAGGTGGAGCAGGAAGGGAAATTGCGGTCCGCTTCCAAGTAACCAATAAGCGCCTAGATGGAACCCTTGTTCATAAATCTAACTGTAATTTTTTTACTGTGCGCGAAGGTAAGTTCGACTCTGTAAGGGTCTATATGTCAGGTGAAAACACCCTGAACAAATAAACCTCCAATACACGGCTATCCATCTTTTAAAACATCTACAAATGCAAAACGACTGCCGTTCGGTTCCCAGCAAGGCACATTGATAGTGCCTTGCCCACCAAATATTTTAGACAGAATAGTGTCGCTGCGATCTTTCAGATACAACAACCTTAGTTCAACATTGTGGTTCCGTGGATGCCCTTCAGTGCCTGCCTCATAGGCTAAATACAGAACTGTTTTCCCATCCGGTGACGGATGAGGAAACCAATCCACAGACGAACCTGACGTCATGCGTTCGAGATCAGCTCCGTCGGGACGCATGCGCCATAAGTCCATAGAGCCACTCTTTGATCCGTTAAACCAGATCCACTTTCCGTCAGCGGTGTAATCTGGCCCGTCTGTGTGATCAAAATCGTCTGTTAGCTTTATCTCGACACCACCTTCGAAAGGGCAGCTATATATGTCGAAGACACCGTTCCGTCTAGCGGTGTAAGCCAGTGTTTTTCCGTCAGGCGAAATACCGTGCCACCAAGATGGACTTGCATCAGTCACTTGAGATGGGCGGCCTCCGGAATATGGGACTGTATGAATTATAGAAGAGCCAGTGTCTGGAGAGTCGCTTACAATCAAACTGCGCCCATCAGGTGTTATGCCGTGGTCGTTATTAAGATCCTTGAGACCTTGAATCGGTATTGGTATCAGTTTCGGGTCAACCGGATTTACCTTAAACAAGCAACCTTCACAGTTAAGGATAATCGTCCCGTCTGGATGCCAGTTTGGCGCCTCGATCAAACGGTCAGTGATCAGAATTGGCTTTATTTGTCCTGCTTCTGTATCGAAGAACGACAGCCGATATTTCAATTCAGATGGGTAAAGCGAAGGTCTCATGATGCCTCAACGTTAGCATCCCTTAACGCCTCCAAATATCCACCGCCACCTTCGCTGACCACTTCCACCTTTGGCTTGCCCCAGCCACGATCCAGCAGCGCCTGAGCGGCTGTGCCGCGCACACGCTCATCCCGGCCATTGCGCATGAGGTCCACCAGCGTGTCTATGGCCTCAGAAGTGTAGGATCGCGCCAGCTCAGAAACGCGGGCCTCATCCTTTGGGCGGCCACCCGGATTGCTAGAGGAGCCGGGTGCGAATTGGCCGGATTTTGTGCGGTTCAATTGAAGTGTTTGCATGTAGCCATTGTACCACCTTAGACTCAGACTTTGCAGCATGATTGGAATGAAACGGTGGCAAAGTCCATACCAACAGATGATCAGCTGATCTCTGAACTAATCCATAGTTATGGTCACCTTTGGGGCTGTGAGCCGCCAATGTATGACTGCTTTCATGAAGTTGTATCTAAAGAGGTGAGCGAAGATAAGATTCTAGCTGTAATCGAACAAACAACCATAAACCTTGAAGGCGTTGAGGAGCTTGTTACAGGGGAAGACCCAACTGGTGCGATATGGACATTCGTTTTGGAGATGCGGTGGGATGAGGTGTCTGACGACTGGAAATGGCATTACAACGACACGCAGCCTGACGATCGGCAAATTCTGCTAAGTGAGGTCGAGGATGCTAACCTGTGCTTAGAGCTGATTTTTGAACAGTTAGACTGGTACGATTTTCTAGACACCTACGAGATGACGTCTGCGGAGCTAATGGCCAAATTGCCAGAAAAGTACCGCAAGTTTTATGAGCCGCATCACAAGCAGTTCGTGGCTGATGGAGAGTTTGTATGAGGTGGACTGTAATGGGTGATAGTAGGTGTGAGGGTGAGGTGTGGTGAAGATAAGCCATGACCAACCGGAAGTGTAAAGAGCCTCATAAAGCGTTGCTTGAGCATTAAGCGCTCACCTAGCCAAAAAGAACTCCTTGAATGAATTCCCATCTTGCTTAGGCGACGTTGTTGATCCGTAAATTTATTTCCACCAATTATTGCCAAAGTTTCTGGCGGAATCTCCGCCACATCTCCTATTTGAAGTCTGAAAGGACAAAATCGATAGGTCTTTTGCTCCTGAAACCATGTGAAGAATTTGCCATTCGGCCAAACCAAATTTAACCGCAGCAGTCGAAGAGCATTCGTCTGGTGGCAGTTTAGTTTTACTAATCTGAAACAGATCTCCGATCTGAAATGCTGGCACAATGGGTTGGTCCGAAAAAATGCTTCTCTCGTCCGAAATCTGCCCCACGTATCTTTCTAATTTCAGCCCATTATTAAATGTCATGGTCAAAAAACAGCCTGACATCTCCGCCATAGACAATTGGCTGCATTCTTCAGCACTTTTTTGAGGTGCAACAACATCAACCAACTTAACCTTTGTTGAAAACCCCGGCTTTTGCGTCGCAAGGAAAATTTTATAGTCAAAGCAGTCTTCACTAGAAGGATGTTGCCAACAATTTTCGTCGCCAAAATAGTTTAACCAAGCGCTTTGCGTACAAGCCAACATTCGCCTTTCAGCTTCAATTGCGAAGTCGGCAAAGTCTGGATCTTTGTCATACTGATGATAAAGGCGGGTTTTTGAACAGATGTGATCGTCATCGTAATTCTGAAGTTCGTCACTGGCTGAAATGGATGGAAACCAACAGCAGAAGATAGCCCAAAAAATCATGGGGAAACGCAGCGCATTCATACTTATGCGATTGGAGTTCTGCATGATGGATGTTCTTTGCATTGGTTGCCTGAAACTAAAACAAAACCTCAAAACTCCCAGCTAGCCACCTTTGGCTCGCCGAACATAGTTTATCTCATCTCGGCAGAGAGCCTTCAATTACGATAATTTGACCATCGCTAGAATATTTGATCCGATCTGGTGACAAATCGTTAAACCTGCTGATTGTTGTGTCGACCATGAGATTTCTAATAAGTCTTTGTTCATTCTTTGGCACACCCTCAACTTTGAACATGCGAGAGAGGTGATCTATAAAGTCCATCATATCAGCCTCAAGCCGGTACTCTCTTACTTTATTGTTTTTTATTGAAATTTTTGCAACTCCGTTACCCATATCACAAATATAATTGTATGTTAGCCCAAACCTTCCTTCACAATTTTTCTCAATCTCGGCAATAGCAGTTTTGGTTGCCATCAGAGCATCAAACTCTTTGAATGGATAATTATTGCCGACCCCTAGATAAATAGACTCGATTTGTTTTTTGGATAAAGTTGTCCCATTGATCACCACACCAGCATATTTGTCCTGTAACGTTGCCAAATCTGCATTGGCTGCGGAGGGCGCCAAAGCCAAGACTAACCAGGCACATCCAGCAATAAAGGCATTTACGATTATTGTGACGCTGCTTGGCATCACCAACACTCCTATACTTTTCTTAAATTTCAGCCACATTTAAGCATTTCTAATATCAATTAAATCAAAGACGACACCAGCTTAACTTGTTGGTTCTGAAATGAAAAATTCTTTTTTTATTTGCTTTCGTAGCTCTTAAAAATCATCGTCGACGTTACGTTTTCTCGATCAAAGGACGCAACACTTGACTAGTAACAACCTGAAATCGGCTCTACCAATTTTTTGTAGCGCCCTAGTGATTGCTATCATTGGCTTTGCAATTAGCCACAAACATAAGATTGAAAATGAAAACGTGTTGGCTTGGAGTGGTATGTATGAGGTCACCAAATCCTTTGCCATTCCAGTCACGTTTGACAGTCCGTTTGAAGACTTAGAATTCTCTGGGCATTTCACGCTCACAACAGTTGGCAGTTGTGGTGCCCCTTTTCAGGGGGACTTGGACCTCAAGGTCACCCAGAAGAAAAATGGATTAAGCAGTTATATCGTTCAATCCAACGTGCCGATGCCAATCAACTGTGCGTATCAAATGCCCGGTAGCTGCAAAATTGATGTGCTCGCTTTTAATAATGAGTTTTCGGATTGGTCGAAGAATCAAATATCGGAGCCGTGGAAGAAAGGCTTTGGTGATGAAAAGTTACCCGAGAACCAGTACGTTTTTTCTCCAGACATAGACGACAGTCTGCCTAAGCCATTTCTTATGCCTCAGCCAATATATTTTTATGATCTTGATAACGATGAAGTATTGGAGATTATCACGCCTTCGCTATGCAACATTAGAATGAACACGCTCTATCAGGTTCATGAACTTGAAGATTTGCTAGAGGATCAAAATGAATTGGATGGTGCCGAGGTAGCATATTCGTTTCTTGGCAACGCAGTTTTTGATCACGGTACAAGAACAATGAAATACTGGTGGTCAAACAGCACATGTGAATACGACATAGTTAATTACAAATTTGAAAAAGATAGGTTCGTATTTCAAGAGACGATAGAACATACATGCGACAATTAAGCTTGGTCGATTGAACGCTTAATTTTTTGGCTTTGGCTGACGTTGGCACTTTTGTGCATTAAAACTCAGTTATGACCTCATACGCTGAATCAGATTGCATAGTTCTTTTTGACTTTGAAGCTGAATTTTTACGTCGTTTGCTCACTGTTCTGAACGAAGAATTTGAGAGTGGAACTCTAGACGAATGGTGGTTCCCCAAGCCTTCAAAGCTGGAATACACAAATATCCTAGCTTTGACGCATTGGATTAAAGACGGCTTGCGAGAGATCGACAAGCCAACTTACCAACTTACAAATTTCATCAATAATGGCCGTACCAATTCCATTCACATAATGGAATGCATTGAACACAAGCCCTCAATAATCCGCAGCAAATCGTCATTAGAAAAGTACACTAAGGTGATCGACCGCTATCTTGAACTCAGAAGCGACCCTAAAGCCTCTGCTGACATGTATCAG
>JBMHCS010000005.1:0-17383 GCA_049889795.1 Puniceispirillaceae bacterium (SeqCode)
CCACCCGGTGCAAGACATGTTCGGTCGGCAATCGTGAAGATGCCGCGGCGTCGGGTTTACTTGACCTCGACGGTCGCGCCAGCTTCCTCGAGCTTGCCTTTGATTTCGTCGGCCTCTTCCTTGGACACGCCTTCCTTGACAGGCTTCGGCGCACCTTCGACGAGGTCCTTGGCTTCCTTCAGACCGAGCGAGGTGATCGCGCGGACTTCCTTGATCACATTGATCTTGGAAGCGCCGGCCGAGGCCAGGATCACGTCGAATTCGGACTTCTCTTCGGCAGCACCGCCGGCGTCACCGCCACCGGCAGGCATGGCCATGGCGACCGGAGCAGCGGCGGCGGATACGCCCCACTTGTCTTCCAGCAGCTTTGCCAGCTCGGCCGCTTCGAGAACGGTCAGGTTGGAAAGGTCTTCTGCGATTTTTTCGATATCAGCCATGATTTACTCCATTAGGCTTGAACGTCTGGTCGGGGCTGTTAGCCCTGCTGCAACTGGTCTGAACGTGCCTTGATCACACGTGCCACCTTGCCGGCCGGAGCCTGGGTAACACGGGCGAGTTTGGCTGCCGGGGCCTGAAGGATCCCGACAAGCTTGCCACGCAATTCGTCAAGAGACGGCAATTTGGCCAATGCCTCGACGCCAGCCTTGTCGAGAGATTTCCCGTCCAGGCTGCCGCCGACGATTGTCAGCTTGTCGTTACCCTTGGCGTACTCCACGAGCACTTTGGCCGCTGCCACCGGGTCAGCCGACGTGCCAATGGCCGTCGGTCCGGTAAACAGTGACTCAAGCGCCGTGTGCGGCGTGTCATTGAGTGCCAGCTTGGCAATCCGGTTCTTGGTTACCTTAAAGCCAGCTCCAGCTTCCCGCATCTTTGCACGCAGGTCGCTGCTCTCAGCAACGGTCATCCCAACCTGATGTGCAACAACAACAGTTGTCGAATCATTCAGGGTGGTCTGCAGCGTTTCGATCAGTTCGGCTTTTTCTTGTCTATTCACCGATCGTCTCCGCTCGTTAGTGAGGCATGTCGGGCATGTCTGCCCTGCCTCGGGTTGCAAAAAGGAACCAGCCACAAGGCCAGTCCGCTGGCCTGCCCATCAAGAGGTTCAAGCAGAAACCTGCTCTTGCTCCCGTCTATTGCAGGGGATTAAGCCGCCGGGCCAGACAATGCCGGATCCGGTTGCGCCTGCAGTCTTGGACAGGTGCGGGGCAAGGATCTCCACCCCTGCCCCTGTTCGCCGCCGCCATCAGGCGCCGGCAAATTCGTTATATGCCGTCAGGCAACATCCTCAACCATGATGCCCGGACCCATGGTCGAGCTGATGGTGATCTTGCGGATGAAGGTGCCCTTGGCCCCGCTCGGGCGCGCCTTGCGCACAGCGTCGATAAAGGCAGCTGCGTTCTCGACAATCTGCGCCTCGTCAAAGCTGGCCTTGCCAACACCGGCATGCACAACACCGGCCTTTTCAGCGCGATACTGGACTTCACCGGCCTTTGCGGCCTTGACCGCAGCAGCGACATCCGGCGTGACCGTGCCCAGCTTTGGGTTCGGCATCAGGCCGCGCGGGCCAAGCACTTTACCGAGCCGGCCAACAACACCCATCATGTCGGGGCTGGCAATCACACGGTCAAAATTGGATTCGCCGCCCTGGATCGCCTCAGCCAGATCCTCGGCGCCGATCAGATCGGCACCCGCCGCCTTGGCTTCATCGGCCTTGGCATCACGGGCAAAGACAGCCACACGCATGGTCTTGCCTGTACCATTTGGCATCGCAACCACACCACGCACCATCTGGTCGGCATGGCGGGGGTCGACACCCAGATTCATCGCAATTTCGATGGTCTCGTCAAATTTTGAAACGCTGGCGCTTGCCTTGATCATCGCGACTGCTTCTGACAGCGGATAGCTGCGGCTGCGATCGATCTCGTTTGCGGCCTTTTTTCTCTTGCTGATCTTCGCCATCGGTTAGCCCTCCACGACTTCAAGACCCATGGCGCGGGCTGATCCGCGTACCATGGCCATTGCGCCATCGACGTCAACGGCATTCATATCGCCCATTTTCTGCTCGGCGATCTCGCGCACCTGTGTCTCGGTAACCTTGCCGGCAACCGTGCGGCCAGGCTCTTGCCCGCCCTTGCCAAGGCCAGCGGCCTTTTTCAGAAAATAGCTAACAGGCGCTGTTTTGGTAACAAAGGTGAATGACTTGTCCTGATAGACAGTGATCACCACCGGCACAGGCATGTTCTTTTCCAGCGAGTCTGTCGCTGCGTTGAACGCCTTGCAGAATTCCATGATGTTGACGCCACGCTGACCCAGTGCCGGGCCGACAGGCGGCGACGGGTTGGCCCCGCCGGCAGGAATGTTCAGCTTTAGATAGCCTTCGATCTTCTTTGCCATAGATAGTTGTCCCTAACCCCCGGTGGTCCGTCTCTCGAACGGTTGCCACCGCATTGCTAAACTTTTTCGACCTGGCTGTATTCCAGTTCGACAGGAGTCGACCGGCCGAAGATAGACACGGTCACCTTCAGGCGCGCCTTGTCATCATCTGCTTCCTCGACATAACCGTTAAATGATGCAAACGGCCCATCCGACACGCGTACCTGCTCGCCAATGTCAAATGTGACAGTGGTCCGCGGACGCTCTACCCCTTCGCTCATCTGGTGCATCAGCCGCTCGGCCTCGGCATTGGTGATCGGCACGGGCTTGCCCTTGCCGCCAAGGAAGCCGGTGACGCGCGGCTGGCTGGTAACCAGCTGCCATGCCTCGTCGGACAGCTCCATCTTGACCAGAATATATCCGGGGAAAAACTTCTTCTCGCTCTGCACGCGGACACCGCGGCGCATCTCGACCACATCCTCGACAGGTACCATGACCTCTTCGATCTGATGATCGAGGCCGTTGCTTTCAGCCTGTTCGGTGATCAGCTGTGCAACTTTCTTCTCCGAACCGGAGAAAACATGCAGCACATACCAACGCTTTGCCATTGCCAAAACTTTCCGTCTCTACAATCGTCGGGTCATTACCGGCAGGCGGTTACCCGCCAAGCCCGAGGATGAGTTGAACGACGTTCGAGAGCACCATGTCAACCAACAGAAAAAACACAGCAGCAATGGTGGCCATCACAAAAACAGTGATGGTGGCGGTTCCGGTTTCGCGACGTGTAGCCCAGGAAATACGAGAGATTTCCTGGCGAACCTGCCTTACAAATTGTGCTGGCGATGTTTTTGCCATGGGTGCCTGGTGCCGATACAAGTTACATTCAACGCCAGCAACACTGCCTTGCTCCAAACGCAAAACAAGCACACCGCGCGGTTCAAAATCCCCACGATCTGGCGGCCTGTCTGGTTTTCAAGTGACGTGTGTCGCTACCGTCGCGCGTGTTTAGCAAAGTGGATGGCTCATGGCAACAGCTTTATCACCGCCCCTCCGGCAATTCTGATAATTGCCGACATGTTGCCGGCCCGCGAAAAACCGTGTCATCTGCTTTGCCGATAGGCCATCCAGCTTGCCGCTGCCGCCATGCCCGACATCAGCAGCACCACACTCAGCGCCAGCAGAAAATTCTGATCCCCGCCAAGCGCAATCACAACGCTTCCGAAGAACGCGCTGTAGATCATCTGTTTTGCACCGCACAGGCCGGTTGCCGCCCCGCTATTCGGGCCGGCAGCGCGCACCGCGCAGATGATCGAATTCGCCACCACCAGACCGTTCGCAACGCCGAAAAGAAACAGACAGCCGGCGATGACAAAGGATGAGGCAAGCCCGGTGATTTCCAGACCGACAAGCAGCAGGACCGCCAGAAAGCTGACAATACCGCCGATCATCACGGTTGGTTCCAGCCCAAGGCGCGGCCCGATATGCCGGCTGAGATTATTGCCGGACATATAGCCAAGCGCTGTCACGCTGAACAGCAAGCCGATCATTGTCGCGCTGGCCCCCATTCGCTGGAACTGATAGGGCATGAAGCCGCCAAAAGAGAAAAAGCCCGCCGTCAGCAGCGCCCCGCTGGAGGCATGCACCATGAAGGCGCGTGTCCGCAGCAGCAAAAGGAATACCCCGATCACCTTGGCGACCGGCGCACGCGGCACACGGTTATGGTTGGTTTCAGACAACAGCGCCAGATTGGCGGCAAAAATCACCGCCGCTGTCAGCACCATAATGCCAATCGATCCGCGCCAGCCAACAAGATCGGCTACCAGACCGCCGCTGGCAAAGGCCAGCAGCGGCACAATCGACTGGATCATTGTGATGGTCGATAGCTGGCGCCCGGCCTCGGTGCGGTCAAAACTGTCATTGATAATCACCCGTCCAACCGCCATGCAGGCTGCCGCGCCAAATCCCTGAATGGCGCGCGCCGCAATCAGCAATTCGATCGTTGGCGCCACCAGTGCCGCCACACCGGCAATAGTGAACAGGAGCGATCCCGACAACAACACCGGCCGCCGACCGAGCGTATCGGATAGCGACCCAGCCACAAGCTGGCCAAAACCAAGCATGATGAGAAAAGCGCTCAGCACAAGCTGCGCCTCGTCACCGGTGGCGGACAGTTCACCGCGCAACAGCGGTATGGCAGGCGTCATTAACGCCATGCCGATATTGGCACCTGAAACCGTTAACGCCAGCAACCAGAGTGGCGGGGCAACAGGATGAATAGTGGTATGAGACACAATAAGGATGGCTCCTGGCAGGGCGCGCGAATATAGCAGCATGCGGAAAAGCCTGTATAGTCTCTGTGTGAAAGGCAGGGATTTACGGATGCGACATTCACCCAACAGCTGGGGCGCATTGCTGATGGCGATCAGCATGTTTTCATTTGTTTTCAATGACGGGCTGATGAAAGTGCTGTTCGCCGACATGTCGATTTATCAGGCGATTTTCCTGCGCGGCCTCGTCACGGCCCCGCTGATGGCGCTTCTTGCCTTACGGGCGGGTGTGCTGATCGCCCGGCTGGGGCGTCGCGACACGCGGCTTGTCCTGATACGGGTGGCCTCCGAGCTGGCAGCCACGATTGGCTTCCTCACCGCGCTGAGTTACATGCCGCTGGCGAATGTCACAGCCATTCTGCAGGTCCTGCCGCTGACGGTTACGATGGCGGCCGCGTTATTTCTTGGCGAAGCGGTGGGCTGGCGGCGCTGGCTTGCCATCCTGTTCGGCTTTGGCGGGGTGTTGCTGATTATCCGCCCCGGCATGGAAGGGTTTTCGGTCTATTCCATCTGGGCACTTGGCGCGGTGGCGGCGGTCACCATACGTGAAATCACCACCCGCAAACTGTCACGCGATGTGCCGTCATTGCCGGTGGCGCTGGCCACGGCTCTGTCCATTTGCGCCCTTGGCGCAATCAGCCTGCCGGGGGTGACATGGACCCCGGTGGAACCGGTGATGCTGCTTTACATCTGTGGTGCCGGCATTGCCATTATCGGCGGCTATCTGTTTTCGGTCATGGCGGTGCGCAGCGGCGAGCTGGGCTTTGTATCACCCTTTCGCTATACCGCCATGGTCTGGGCCATCGCGCTTGGCTATCTGCTGTTTGATGAATGGCCCGACATGCCCACCCTGATGGGAACAGCGATCATCATTGCGACCGGCCTTTATTCCCTGCATCGCGAGCGGTTTCGCGCACTGGAAAATGCAGACCGCCAACCTGCACCCTAAGCAGCCTTCAGCCTAAGCTTTCAGGTCCAGAATCGGGTCACCAAGCAGGCTTTCATCCGGGGTGATCCCCAGGCCCGGGCCATCGGGCGGCGCGATGAAGCCGCCGTCTCTGGTGGGCGCGTCGGGCGCGATGCGCGGCGCCACATAGGACGCCAGATCACACACATTCATGATGCCCCGCCGCGGGGTCGCCGCACCAAGATGCAGCGTGGCCGCGGTGGTGATGTCGGATCCCCATGTATCCTCGATACACATTTTGACACCCAGCGCCAGGCACAGGTCACGCGCGCGGCGCAGGGCCGACAAGCCGCCGAATTTTGATGTCTTCAACGCCGCCGCATCCATACAGCCAAGCTGCCATGCCTGCAGCAGCGACGCGATATCATGCGCATTTTCATCGATCTTCATGGCCAGCCCGGTGGCGGCACGGACAGCCGCACATTCAGCAAGCGTCGCACAGGGCTGTTCCAGCATGATGTCCAGATCGGCGACCTCCCGCCCCACCCGCGTCGCATCCAGCCGCGACGCGCCGCAATTCCAGTCGCCATAGACCAGCGTTCCGGATGGCACAGCCGCACGCACCAGGCGCAGGCGGGCAATATCCGCCTCATTATTGGAATCGGCCCCCAGCTTTACCTGGATCTGGGTGATGCCGCGGGCGGTTTCTTCAATGGCGATCCGCGCCATCTCGTCCGGATCAATGCAGGAAATGGAATGATAGATGGGCAGGTGCCGCGTCTGCAGCCCGCCAAACAAGGCATAGAGCGGCAGCCCTGCGGTGCGCGCTGTCAGATCCCACAACGCCATATCAAGCGGTGACTTTGCATAGGGGTGCCCCTGCAGATGATGGTCCGCCGCATGGATCATCGCCTCAACGCCCAGCGCGTCGCCGCCAAAAATGACCGGTGCCAGCTCGCTCAACGCCGGGGCCACACCATCAGCATAGGCCGGCAGGTAATGCGGGATCGGGCAGACCTCGCCCCAGCCCGACAGACCATTATCAGCGTCAAGCCGCAGAATGGTGCTTGTAACCGTGTCGCAGATTTTTCCGTCCGACATATTGTAGGCGATATGGCTGGTCAGCGGCACCTGCCACAGGCTCAGTCTGGTGATCTTCATGTCGGCTCTGCCTTCATGCGCAAATTTGTGTCACGCTTCATCGATAACGCGCCGTTGCGCATAGTCAACTGTTACATGATGATGGCATATGGCGCGGGTGATTCTCTATCGCTGATAACACCGATAAAGGATCTTTGCGTATATGGTTTTGGGAAAGGCTGGCAGGAGAGAGCCCATGTCATCATCCGTTCTGATTGTTGGCGCCGGATCCGGGCTCAGCGCGGCGCTTGCACGGCGCTGTGCGGCCGATGGCATGGCTGTCGCGCTGGCGGCAAGAACCGGCGAAAACGCCCGTAATGTTGCCGCCGGGACGGGTGCCAGCCTGCATCTGTGTGATGCTGGTTCGATCGATGCAGTGGACAGGCTGTTCACCGCTATCGATGCCGAAATCGGCACCCCCGACCTTGTCATCTACAACCCGTCGGCACGCCTGCCCGGCCCGATCACCGATCTTGACGCGGCAGCCGCCCGCACCGCGCTGGACGTCACATGTTTTGGCGCTTTTCTTGTAGCGCAACAGGCGGCCCGCCGGATGCTGCAACGCGGATCGGGAAGCATTTTTTTCACCGGTGCCACGGCCAGCGTGAAAGGGTTTGCCAATTCATCGGTCTTTGCGATGGGCAAATTCGGGCTGCGCGGACTGGCCCAGGCGCTGGCGCGCGAACTGCACCCGCAGAACATCCATATCGGCCATTTTGTCATTGATGGCGGCATCCGGTCAGACCGGCCAGAACGGCAGGATGATGGCAGCGACAACATGCTCGACCCCAACGCCATCGCCGAAAGCTATCTGCAGTGCCACAAGCAGCACCGCAGCGCCTGGAGCTGGGAGATCGAGTTGCGCCCCTGGCAGGAACGGTTTTAGGCCCGGATAGCATCTTTCTGTTCCGGCCGATTCCCGCTGGACCCGCCGCCCGCGCATCCCTAGTCTTTTCGGGTCGGCGGGGGAGGCTGGAAACGAATGACATCGATCGATCCGGAATCAATCGGCAATTTCGATTACATCATCATCGGGGCCGGATCAGCCGGATGCGTGCTTGCAAACCGGCTGAGTGATGATCCGTCAAACCGCGTGCTTCTTCTCGAGGCCGGCGGCAAGGATAATTACATCTGGGTGAAAATTCCGGTCGGCTATCTCTATTGCATCGGCAACCCGCGCACCGACTGGATGATGAAGACCGAGGCCGAAGCCGGGCTGAATGGCCGGTCACTTGTCTACCCACGCGGCCGCATCCTTGGTGGCTGCTCATCGATCAACGGCATGATCTATATGCGCGGCCAGGCACGCGACTATGACCATTGGCGCCAGCTCGGCAATAGCGGCTGGGGCTGGGATGATGTCTTGCCCTATTTCATGCGGTCAGAAGATCATGCCGGCGGTGCGGATGATCTGCATGGCGAAGGCGGCGAATGGCGGGTCGAGGATCAGCGCCTGTCATGGGAAATTCTGGATGCGTTTCGCGATGCCTGTGTCAGTGCCGGCATTCCGGAAACAGCTGATTTCAATCGCGGCAACAATGAAGGGGTTGGCTATTTCAAGGTCAATCAGCGGCGCGGTCTGCGCTGGTCCAGCGCCACCGCCTTTCTGAAACCGGCCCTGCGGCGGCGCAATCTTCAGGTCATGACCCAGGCGCAGGTCGAATCTCTGGTCATGGATGGAAAGCGGGTCACAGGCCTGCGCTTTCGCCATGGCGGCAAGGTGAAACATGCCACTGCCAATGGCGCGGTCATCCTGTCAGCAGGGGCGATTGGCAGCCCGCAGATCATGCAGCTGTCGGGCATCGGCCCGGCAGATCTGCTGCAATCGCATGGCATTGACGTCGCCCATCATCTGCCGGGGGTTGGCGGCAATCTGCAGGACCATCTGCAAATCCGCGCGATCTATCAGGTCAGCAACACCGTCACGCTGAATGAACGTGCCAACAGCCTGTTTGGCCGCGCACGAATCGCCCTTGAATATGCGCTGAACCGCAGCGGGCCGATGTCGATGGCCCCGAGCCAGCTTGGCGTATTCACCAAATCCGATGCCGCGCTGGATACGCCCGACCTGCAATATCATGTGCAGCCACTCTCGCTCGACGCTTTCGGCCAGCCGCTGCATGATTTTCCGGCGATCACGGCCAGCGTCTGCAACCTGCGCCCGGAAAGCCGGGGCAGCGTGACCATCCGGTCTGCCGATCCCACCGACAAGCCGCATATCCGGCCAAATTACCTGTCCACCGCAGGCGACCGGCTGGTGGCGGCTAATTCGCTGCGGCTGACGCGACGCATCATGACGCAGGCAGCACTCGCCCCCTTTGCCCCGCAGGAATATCTGCCGGGAACGGAATTCAGCAGCGATGAAGATCTGGCCAGAAAGGCTGGTGATATCGGCACCACCATCTTCCACCCTGTCGGCACGGCAAAGATGGGGCAGGACCCGGATGCTGTTGTTGATGACCGGCTGCGCGTTCACGGCATTGACGGGCTGCGCGTCATTGACGCCTCGATCATGCCGACAATCACCTCGGGCAACACCAATTCACCGACAGTAATGATCGCGGAAAAAGGGGCCGAGATGATCCTGCAGGACGCAAAGGCCCGCTAGGCACAGCACACCGCGGCACTGTAATCTTTTGGGCGCGGACAGTTTTGGGCCTTCATGTTTTAGGGTCGGGCTGTGTCAGGACAGCGTGCCGTCGAGGACATAGCGCAGGATGCTGACAATCTGGGCGGGCGTCTCGACAACCGCCAGCGCGGCGGCATCCACCTCTTTCAGCGCATGCTGATGGTCTGCGCCATGCATGATGATCAACGACTTGCCAAGCGCCGCCGCATAGCCGGCATCAAAAGCGGCATTCCATTGCTTGTATTTCTCGCCAAAGCGGACAACCACGATATCGGCATCTTCAATGCCCTTGCGGGTGCGAATGGCATTCAGCCGCGCACCTTTGTTGTCATGCCAGAACTTGTCCGGCTCTGCGCCCATGATGGCCACGCCGCAATCATCGCTGGCGTCATGGTCTGTCACCGGCCCGGAAAACGCGACCTCCATATTGCTGGCCGCATGGGTGATCTGGTCGCGCCAGTCGCTATGGATTTCACCAGAAAGATATACTTTCAGCATGGACGTCTGTCCTTTCTTTGATCTGCCTGCTTACTCCGGATGTGGGGCCGCGCCACCCGCACCGCAATATGACCGCACGGCCCATCATCATAACGCCGGGCAATCATGATAACGCCGGGAAATCATGGCGACGCTGGGCAATTATGATGACGCTGGGCGCATCCGCCGGATCAGCCACGCTTGCCTTTCGACTGGCGCGTCATGCCACTTGCATCATCTGCTGCATTGGCTGCTTTCAAAAGCCTGGCATTGCGTGCCAGCAGGCGCGAAGTCGCCATGGTATCCATGCCGCCTGCCCCCTTATCGTCAAAAATGACAAATTCAAACACCAGCCCGTCAAGAACACTGCCGGATGACACCATTTTCTCGGAATAGGGCTGCCCGCTTACCTTTGTCTCGGTGATCAGCACACTGACAATGGCATCATTGTTTGCCAGGGTGATCGTCGGGCTGCCGGGCATGATCGCCTCGATATCGATGCCCATCTCGGCCATCGCATCAGCATTGACCGCACCTGCCGCGCCCAGAAGATCGCCAATAAGGTCTTCCTGCCCATAAAGTTCGGCCCGCAGCCGATTCAGCGATTCCTGTGTTGTGATCAGCGGGCGGCCATCCAGCGTGCCGACATACCCCCAGGGAAAGATATGCCGCGCCCCACATTTTTGAAAGATCACGCCGATATCAGGCAACATGCTGTTGGTCTGCGCCAGATTGTCGAGAAAGTCTTTTAACGCAATGCCAGTTGGTGATGTGCTGATATCGCAATAGCCATCAGGCAAGGGAATCTCATACTGGCGCCCCTCCGCCTCCAGTCGCGCCACACCATCGGCCATCGTCGCCGACGCAATGCCGATCATATATAGCGTGACAGCCGCAAGGCAGCAGCGTCGGAAAGACAGCAAAGACAATGGCACCTGTGGTCCTCGGCAATGGTGGTTGGCTGTCCCTGATTTGGCACCGCCAGACCATATCAGGTCAAGGGTGGCAGGCAAAATATCCGCCTGTGCCGGGTTCCGCCCGCGATCAGGATGCCTGCGCCAACGCGCAACTGCTGTTGATCGCGGTTTCGAGTCGCGTGACCAGCATTTCCATCTCGTCCGCATTGATGATGAAGGGCGGTGCCAGCAGGACATGATCTCCTGATACGCCGTCGATTGTCCCTTGCCCCGGATAACAGATCAGCCCTGCCTGCATCGCTGCTGCCTTAATGCGCGGCGCCAGCTTCAACGCCGGGTCAAAGGGCTGTTTGCTGCCGCGATCAGCCACAAGTTCCAGCGCGATAAACAGGCCGCGTCCGCGGATATCGCCGATATGCGGATGTTGTCCAAAAGTGGATTCCAGCATGGAACGCAGCTGGGCGCCCTTTTCGGTTACCCCGGCAACCAGCCCGTCATCAACCAGACGCGATAACACCGCCCCGGCGGCGGCACAGGCCATCGGGTGCCCGAGATAGGTATGGCCATGCTGAAAGAATCCTGACCCGGCACCAATCGCGTCAAAAATCCGGTCCTGGCACAGCATCGCCCCTATCGGCTGATAGCCGGCGCCAAGCCCCTTTGCGATGGTAATGATATCTGGTGAAACGCCCTCTGCCTCGCAGGCGAACAGAGTGCCTGTCCGGCCCATACCGCACATCACCTCGTCGAGAATCAGCAACACCCCATACTGGTCGCATATTTCACGGATCCGCTGGAAATATCCTGGCGCAGGGGTCAGCGCGCCCGCCGTCGCCCCGACAACCGGCTCGGCAATGAAGGCAAGCACATTTTCTGCGCCAACGGACAGGATCTCGGCCTCCAGCGCATCCGCCGCCCGCCGTCCATAGGCCGCGGGCGTTTCATCGCTGCGCTGGTCGCGATAGCTGTAACAAGGCGCGATCAGGCTGGTTTCGACAAGCAGCGGTTCAAACTGTTTGCGGCGCCACTGATTGCCACCTGCCGCCAGCGCGCCCAGCGTGTTGCCATGATAGCTCTGCCGGCGCGCGATGATGCGTTTACGCTGCGGCTGTCCGCTCTCGACTGCATATTGGCGGGCAAGCTTCAGCGCCGCTTCCATGGCCTCTGACCCGCTGGAAACGATATAGACACGGTTGACCCCTTCAGGGGCCAGCCCGGCAAGCCTCTCTGCCAGTTTTTCTGCCGAATGGCTGGTGAAAAAGGCGGTATGCGCATAGGACAGGCTGCCAGCCTGCGCCAGCATGGCATCACGCACCGCCAAGTCGGAATGGCCAAGGCATGACACCGCCGCACCGCCGGACCCGTCGAGATAGCGATTGCCATCCTGATCAATAACGAAACAGCCGTCACCGGCAACAGCGGCAGGCATATCGGCCGCATTATGCCGCCCGAACACATATTTACTTTGCATCCCGCCTACCCCTAACCGGCGACGCAACCTCCAACTGGCGGCGGCGTTGCGCAAAAATGATAACTGCAAAAGCTGCCAGGAACGGCAGATAGAACAAGGCGCGGGCCGGCCTGTCGGGTGTCTCGGCAAACAGGGCCTCCAGCGTCACCGGCTGGTCCGCATAGAAATCGAAATCTCCGAGTTCCTGAAACAGCGGTGTTCCCGGAAACGGCTCTTCAACCCGTGCCACACCATCGCTGATATCGATGATCAGTCCGGCGGCCTCGAGGCGCGCCTCAGCGGCCAGTGCCCCGTCCAGCGCGAGGATGGAATTGCGCTGCAGGATGCGGTCAGAATCGTCAAAATCCGGTCCGATGAATTGCACCCGCAGGACCCTGTCACCAGCCAGGCCACCCGGCCCCTCATCGGCAAGACGGCTGATAACCTCATGGCCGGGAATATTGATATAGGGCGGCGAGACCCTGTCCTGCCAGAAATCCGGTCGGAACATCGAAAAGGCGATCAGCAGTAGCAGCAGGCTTTCCCAGATGCGGTTGCGCACAAGCATGTGATGCTGCACCGCCGAACAGAAGGCCAGCATGCCGGTGACCGCCGCGACAAAGACGATCACGCCGTCAAGGAAGGTCACATCAATCAGCAGGATGTCGGTGTTGAAAATGAACATGAAGGGCAGCACGGCCGTGCGGATGTCATAGCTGAAACCCTGAATACCGGTGCGCAGCGGATCACCCTTTGAAATGGCCGCGGCGGCAAAGGCAGCCAGCCCCACCGGCGGGGTGTCATCAGCAAGGATGCCGAAATAGAAGACAAACAGATGCACCGCCACCAGCGGCACAATCAGCCCGTTCTGCGCCCCCACCATGACGATGACCGGCGCCATTAGGGACGAGACAACGATATAGTTGGCGGTGGTCGGCAGCCCCATGCCCAGAATCAGGCTCATCACCGCCACCATGACCAGCATCAGCATCAGATTGCCGCCAGAGGCGACCTCGACAAACTGGCCAATGAACTGGTGTGCGCCGGTCAGCGATACGGTGCCGATGATAATCCCCGCCACGGCGGTGGCAATGGCAATGCTGATCATGCTGCGGGCGCCGTTTTCAAGCCCGCGCAGAAAGTCGCCGCCGCCACGCCGCCAGACAGCAGCCGTCACCGCCTCGCCGCGGAACAGGGCTTTTAGCGGATGCTGCGTCAGCAGGACAAAAATCATCGCAACACATGCCCAATAGGCAGACAGGCCGGGTGACAGGCGGCTGATCAGCACGCACCACAACAGCACTACAATCGGCAAGACAAAGTGATAGCCGGTCGACGCAACCGTCCCCAGCCGCGGCAGCAGCTTCATCTCTGCCTCGCTCAGACCCACTTCGAGATCAGGCCGCGACGCCGCAATGCGCACCAGCCAGATATAGGTCCCGGCAAAGACCAGAAGTGTCACCGGCAGGCCCGCCGCCGGCAAGGCATCGCCTGTCCAGCCCAGCAGCATGTGAAACAGAAAGGCGATGCCGGCCAGCGCACCAAAACCGACAAGGAACCCGGTGGCCCGCCGCAGCAGGCTTTGCGTCGGTGTTTCGCGCTGCAATCCTTCAAGACCAAGCTTGGTCACCTCGAGATGCACGATGTAGAACAGCGCGATATAGGACACGAGCGCCGGCAGCGCGGCATGGCGGATCAATTCGAAATAGGTAACACCGGTGAATTCGGCAATCAGGAAGGCCGCGGCCCCCATCACTGGCGGGGTCAGCTGTCCATTTGTCGAGGACGCCACCTCGACCGCCCCCGCCTTTTCCGGGGTAAAGCCGGTCCGTTTCATCAGCGGGATGGTAAAGGTGCCAGTCGTCACCACATTCGCGATCGATGACCCGGAATAAATTCCTGACAGGCCGGATGCCGCCACCGCCGCCTTTGCCGGGCCGCCGCGCAGATGTCCCAGCGCCGCAAAAGACAGCTTGATGAAATAATTGCCGGCACCAGCGCTTTCCAGCAACGCCCCGAACAACACGAACAAAAAGATCATCGAGGTCGAAACGCCAAGCGCTACCCCGAACACCCCTTCAGTCTGCATCCAGAAATGCCAGCTTGCCTTGTTGATAGACGCCCCTTTCCAGCGCATCGCATCGGGCACATAGTCAGCATCGCCAAACAGCACATAGAGCAGGAAAAGACCGGCAATGATCAGCAATGGCAGGCCGAGCGACCTGTAGACGGCCACCGCCACACACAAGATCCCGGCTAGCGAGAAAAACAGATCATAGCGGTTCGGCAGGCCGGCGCGGTTGGCAATATCCAGCTTGAAGACAAAGAGATAGAGACAGGCGGCGACCCCGACGATGATCAAAATCGATGTCACCAGCCCGTCAGCAAGCGGATGCAGACGGGTGATCGCCGGATAGGCCAGAAAGGCCAGCCCCAGGCCAAAGGCCAGATGGATCTGGCGTGCCTCCTGCCCGTTGAAGACAAGCTTCATGCCGGTCAGCTCGCTGAGATAAAACGGAAAGTCAGCCGCAATCCACAGCTGGAAAAGCGACCAGCAAATACAGATGAGTGTCAGCGCACGCCCTGTCCGCGGTTCGCGCTGGCGAAAGCTGTTTGTATCATCCGGCATGTCATCTAAAGCCATGCGTGTCACGCCTGTCCGGTTTCGCCTGCGAAAGAGCAGCCATTAATCTATGTTTTGAATAAAAGGCAAAAAAGCGGCACGGGCCCACCGGGCCCGCGCCAGATTTCGGACAGTGCCGGATTACATCCAGCCCCGCTCCTTGTAGTATTTCACCGCACCGGCATGCAGCGGTGCTGACAGGCCGTCACTGATCATCTGGTCTTCCTGCAGATTGCGGAACGCCGGATGCAGCTTCTTGAAGTCGGCGAAATTGTCGAACACAGCTTTGACGACGGTGTAGACCACCTCTTCTGGAACATCTGTCGAGGTGATCACCGTGGCGCCCACACCAAAGGTTGTGGTTTCATTCGGCGAGCCGGCATACATGCCGCCTGGAACGGTGGCCACACGATAGAAGGAATTGTCGGCAACCAGCTTGTCGATCGGTGCGCCGGTAACAGATACCAGCTCAACATCGCAGCTTGATGCCGCCTCGGTTACGGCGGCTGCCGGATGACCCACAGTATAGATCATGGCTTCGATCTTGCCGTCGCAGATGGCCTGCGCCATTTCCGAACCCTTCAGTTCTGCGGCCAGTGAGAAATCGCCCATCTCCATGCCAAAGGCTTCCATGACAACTTCCATGGTCGCGCGCTGACCCGAACCCGGGTTACCGACATTGACCTTGCGGCCCTTCAGATCCTCGAATTTCGCGATGCCTGATCCCTTGCGCACAATCAGCGTAAAGGGCTCGGGATGCACGGAAAACACCGCGCGCAGACCTTCGAACTTGCCCTGATCGGCAAATTTCGACGTGCCGCGATAGGCGTGATACTGCCAGTCAGACTGGGCAACGCCGAATTCCAGCTCACCAGCACGAACCGTGTTGATGTTATAGACCGAACCACCGGTTGATTCAGCAGAACAACGGATGCCATGCTCTTTGCGATCCTTGTTGACCAGACGGCAGATGGCACCACCTGTCGGGTAGTAAACACCTGTCACGCCGCCAGTGCCGATCGAGACAAACTGCTCGGCAAAGGCCTGCGCCGCACCAAAGGCTGTCATCGATGCGATGACACCACCATAAATTACCTGCTTTATATTCATGAGATATCTTCTCCTTCTGTGATCCCGCCAGCAAATCACAAAATGACCCGCATGTAAAACACCTGTTGCAACCTTTACTCAATATGTTACAAATGTACCATACTCATTCGGCATTCAGCACCGCGCCGGATGGCCCAACATCACCAAAACATAGATATTCCCTAAACACAGACATCGTCTAAACGCAGACATAGCCTAAACGCAGGCATCACCTGAACATGATTGTCACTGCGACACAGCGGAGAATGCATATGGATCTGCCCCAGCACCTGACCCGCCTGTCCGCAGACCTGTCGCCGACCATGAGCCGGGCCAGCGACGTGATCCTGCGCAATCTGCCGGCGGTATCATTTCAGCCTATCCGCACGCTTGCCGCCTCAGCAGGGGTATCACCGCTGACCGTGATCCGGCTTGTGCGCAAATGGGGCTATGACGGCTATACCGATTTTCAGAACGCGGTCCGCAGCTGGCTGCTGGCGGATCATCCGGCAGCAATGCCGGCACCCCAGAACGCGCTGTCCGTCGATATGGCCGCGCCTGACATGCAGGCCCGGATCGTGGAAATAGCGGTTATGATCAACCGGGCCCGCAATGTGCATATCACCGGCTTTCGCAGTGCGCGCGCCTTTGCCATCTACATGCATTATATCGGCCGCATGGTGTTTGATAACTTCTTCCTGATGTCACCGTCCGGGTCTGGCAGCCCCGAGGATCTGGCACAGCTGTCGGATGATGATGTTGTTATCGCCTTCGGCACAGCGCCCTATTCCACGGAAACGGTGCGTCTTGTCCAGGCGGCGCGCCAGCTCGGCATCCCGACGATTGCCATCACAGACAGCGTGGAATCGCCACTTGCCCGTCAGGCGCGCGCCAGCATTGCCGTGCCCGTTGCACGGCCGGGGCGGCTTTACCGCATGGCCCCCATGACCGATATGATCGACCATATTCTAGAAGCCTGTTTTGACGACCCGGCCGCCGATGCCGACCGGCGCATGGCCTATTTCGCCACGCGGGTGGGCTCAATCAAAGGCTATTGGAAAAGCTGATATCCGGCCGATGACGCCTGAAACGTCTGGCGCGCCCAAAAGGGTCGGCACTGGGGATGAAAAAGCAGGACATGAAAAAACCCCGCTGCCATAGGGTGCGGGGTTTTTCCTGATGCGGTTGGCAGGGGCGATAGGACTCGAACCTACAACCCCCGGTTTTGGAGACCGGTGCTCTACCAATTGAGCTACACCCCTAAACCGCGCGGCAGCGACATCAGCCGCTGCCACAAATATAGTACGTCTGTTACTTCACGATGGAGGCGACGACGCCGGCACCGACGGTACGGCCGCCTTCGCGGATCGCAAAGCGCAGGCCCTCATCCATCGCGATCGGCGCGATCAATGTCACGGTCATCGCGATATTGTCACCAGGCATCACCATCT
>JBMHCS010000006.1:0-153893 GCA_049889795.1 Puniceispirillaceae bacterium (SeqCode)
TTACTAAATTCCAAACTCCCTAAAAGTGCTCTTCATATTTTCGAAAACTGCGGACACTTTAGCTACCAAGAGCATAGCTCAGCTTTCGCCACGATGGTTCAAGACTGGGTGGTTAAAAAACAATTTTCTCAATGTTGAACGTACTCAATTTTAACTTGCTGCTGGATTAGGATGTTTTTGCAGGTTGCCAAATCTCGCAAACCATCAGCCGCCCGATGTCTGAGCCGCAAGCCCCGACTAAACTAAGCCCTGCCCCTCGACCCAAATCGATCCAGATCCAGCAATCTGTCATAGTAACCCGTTCGAATGTGGGGTGAGATGTGGGGTTGGATTGATTGGGGTTCTAAAAACTGATTTCTGTCAGAAGCTTACAGATTGATTTGGAATCCCGTCCCTCCGCCACATCCCCTCAAATGACGTCATGTTCGGGCTGGCCGGTTCCTGAGATTATGCCTGTATTTTCGGGATTATCGTGGCGGAAAGCCCATATCCGGCCGCATGGCAGCATATGGGCTGATGCGATACCATCCGGCATGGCGCGTCGCCACATTGACCAAGGCCATTGCTACAGACATCCGGCCTTGGTCAGGTTTCTGCTTTTCTTGGCCATTCTTTTGCCTATTCTCGAAACCGCAGACAAGCCATATGGCATTGGCCTGCAGGTTGACTGACAACAAATTACATTCTGGGGTTCAGCATGGCGCATCAGGGGACAATCAATCTTGCAATTCTGGGGGCAGGGCGCATTGGCAGGGTTCATGCCAAGGCCATCAGCGGAAATGACCGGGCCGTCCTTGCCGCGATATCCGATCCTGTGAAAGATGTCGCCAACGATGTGGCCGCGCAATTCGCCACCGTCGCCCGCGGAGTCGATGAGATTATCGCCGACCCGGCCATCGACGCGGTTGTGATCTGCACGCCGACAGATCTTCATGCTGACCAGATCGAAATGTGCGCCCGTGCGGGCAAGGCTATTTTCTGTGAAAAGCCGATAGATCTCGACGCGGGTAGGGTACGGGCCTGCCTATCTGTGGTAGAGGATTGCAAGGCAACCCTGATGGTCGGGTTCAACCGCCGCTTCGACCCGCATTTCATGGAACTGAAAGCCGCCATCGATGACGGGCGCATCGGCACGCCTGAAATGGGCGTTATTACGTCGCGCGATCCCGGGGCGCCGCCGGCCGATTATATCAGACGGTCAGGCGGGATTTTTCGGGACATGATGATCCATGATTTCGATATGGCTGTCTTTTTGATGGGGGGATTGCCGGAAACGGTCATGGCAAGCGGGTCGGTGCTGACCGACCCTGATATTGAACAGCTTGGTGATTATGACAGTGCGACGGCGATTCTGCGCTGGGCTGACGGGCGCCAGCTGGCCATTTCGAATTCCCGGCGCGCGGTCTATGGATATGACCAGCGAATCGAAATTCACGGCTCGCACGGGATGGCTTCTGCGCAGAATGAATATCCGGTGAACATAGAGATTGCGACTGCTGCGGGCTATACGCGACCACCGCTGCATGACTTTTTCATGACCCGCTATGTGGCGGCATACGCAAATGAAATCGATGCCTTCATCGCGTCAATGTCAGCAAAGCAATCCTCTATACCCACCGGGCAGGATGGGCTGAATGCGTTGCTGATCGCAGACGCTGCGCTGCAATCTTCGCAGAGCGGACAGGCCGTTACGATCTTCAGCTAAACGAGACAGCCCCCGGGAAAAAGTTTTTGCAACCGGTTGCAATTCCTGTTGACGAAGGCGCTGAACTTTTGCCACCGTTGCATTATTCGACGGGCAGTGGGGGAGGTTCTTGTCCTTTCCCATAGCCATGCGCGTTATCACTTGTCCGGTCCGTTTTGAATGGAACGGGTTGTAAACATAGCCACGCACCAAGCATGGCTCCGGTAAGATAAATGGTGGGCCGGCACCAATATGGGAGCGAATGATGAAAAAGATTCTTCTTGCAGCTGGCATGGTCACCCTGATGGGTACCAGTGCTATGGCTGAAACCATTGGCGCATCGATTGCACGTTTCGATGACAATGGCCTGACCATCATGCGGAATGGCATGACAGCGCATATTGATACGCTGAGCGGTGTTGAGCTTCAGATGGAAGATGCGCAGGACGACGTTGCGCGTCAGCTCGACCAGATCAACAACTTTATTGCATCTGGCGTCGATGCGATCATCGTGAACGCGGTTGACACCAACGCAACCGAGGCGATGTCCAACGCGGCGGCTGCTGCCGGTGTGCCGCTTGTCTATGTGAACCGTCAGCCAATCAACATGGAAACCCTTCCCGATGGCCAGGCTTTTGTGGCCTCCAACGAGATTGAGTCCGGTACCCTTGAGGCTTTCCAGATCTGCCGCAACCTGCGTGCAGCAGGCAAGTCCGGTGGCGCAACCGGTTATCTGATGAATGGTCAGCTGTCCAACCAGGCAGCCGTGCAGCGTTCCAAGGACGTGCATGATGTCATCGGCATGGATATGTGTAACTTCATGACCCTGATCGACGAGCAGACCGCCAACTGGTCACGTGACGAAGCGCAGGATCTGATGACAAACTGGATGTCTTCTGGCGAGCCGTTTGACTTTGTGATTGCCAATAATGACGAGATGGCGATTGGTGCCATTCAGGCGATGAAGGCCAATGGCATGGATATGGCCGATGTTCAGGTCGGCGGTGTTGATGCCACACCGGACGCGCTGGTTGCCATGGCTGCCGGTGATCTGGATGTGACCGTGTTCCAGGATCTTGCTGGTCAGGGTGCCGGTTCGATCGATACGGCTCTGGCACTTGCTGCTGGCAAGAAGGTCGACAAGACCGTGTTTATCCCGTTCATCCTGGTGACTCCGGAAAACGCAGCTGACTTCCAGTAAGACAGCAATGCCCAAAAGGGGGGGGCGGCATCTTGATGCCGCTCCCGATTTCTTGCTTTATCTAAAGACTGTCTTCGGGGGGGACCGGGCGCATGGCTGATACGTCACACGGCACAGGCGGCTTGACGTTTGACAAGCGAAAGAGAACGTTGCCGGGCGAGCTCAATATCTTCTTCGCCCTGATCATCATTATCCTTTCCTTTGAAGCCCTTGGACAGCTGCTGCCCTATATGAAGGGGCAGAGTTTTCTTTTTGACACGCAGGACCGGTTTGACTCGATCTTCAACGAGGCCCGCCTGCGGATTATCATCCTGCAGGTATCGATCATTGGCATTATTGCGCTTGGCGTGACGCAGGTCATTATTTCCGGCGGTATTGATCTGTCATCCGGCCCGCTGGTGGGTGCGACGGCAATGATTGTCATGTCATTTGCCCAGACCGAACTGGTGAATGGCAACCCGAACCCGAAAGCGGTGTTTGGCGAATGGGCGTTTGATCTTCCGGTACTCATACCCGTCGTGGTGGGGCTGTTATTTGGCGCCTTTATCGGGTCGGTGAATGGGGCGCTGATCGCTTTCACGCGGATCCCGCCCTTCATTGCCACTCTTGGCATGTTTCTGATCTGCCGCGGTATCGCGCAGGCCTGGACACGCGGTAAGCCGGTATCCTTTCCAACCGAAAGCTTTGCCATGCTTGGCAAGGGTATGATGCCGGTCTTCTGGTTTATCGGGCTGGCCTTTATCCTGCATTTTGTCATGCGCTACACGCTATATGGCAAACACACCTATGCCGTTGGATCGAATGAGGATGCGGCGCGTATGTCAGGCATCGATGTCCGGCGTCACAAGGTGATGGTTTATATGATCGCCTCGATGCTTGCCGCTTTTGCCGCGATCATCCTGAGTTCGAAGAATCTGACCGCACAGTCGGGTATGGGGATTTTCTACGAGCTGTACGCCATTGCCATGGCGGTGATCGGCGGGGTCAGCCTGACGGGTGGTCGTGGTTCCATCGTCGGCACCGTTCTCGGGGCCATGGTGTTCGGGGTGATCCAGTCGGGCTTTACCTATATCAAGCTTGACGCCTTCTTCCAGATGATGGCGATGGGGGCCATCATCATCTCGGCCGTTGTGCTGGATAAGGTGCGTCAGGAACGCGCCGCACAGAGAAGCTGAGGAGGTCACGATGGCGGACGATGACATCATTCTAGAGACCAAGGGCCTGACAAAGCATTATGGCGGGGTCCAGGCGCTAAACAACACGGATTTTGTGCTTCGCAAGGGAGAGCATGTCGCCATCATGGGTGATAATGGCGCCGGCAAATCGACCTTTGTGCGCCAGATAACCGGTGTTGAACAGCGGACCAGCGGCACCATTATTTTTGATGGTCGGGAGGTCAATTTCAAAGGTCCGCTGGAGGCGCGGGAAGCCGGTATTGAAACCGTGTTCCAGACGCTGGCACTGGCAGACCATCTCGACGTGCCGGACAATATTTTTCTCGGCCGCGAACGCACCAAATGGAACTGGCTGGGTCCGTTCCGGCGTCTTGATTACCGGCGTATGCGCGAAGAGACCCTTGCCGCACTTGATCGCACGGCGGTGAAGATCCCCAACATCAATAACGCGATCCAGAACATGTCGGGCGGACAGCGCCAATGTGTTGCCATCGCGCGCACGGCAAGCTTTCATTCGCGCCTCACGATCATGGATGAACCGACCGCGGCGCTGGGTGTGCAGGAAACCGGGCAGGTTGAAAAGATCATCCGTAATCTGAAAGAGGCGGGTGAACCCCTGATTCTGGTGAGCCACAACATGCGCCAGGTGTTTGATCTGGTGGACCGTATTGTGGTGTTCCGGCGGGGCCATATCTGCGCCAATCTCGATATCAGGGATGGCAAGACCAGCGGTGAAGATGTTGTTGGATATATCACCGGGGTAAAGACAGGCGCCGAATATCAGGAGACCGCGCTTTGACGCGCTGGCAGGCTGGGCAGATGATCTGCGTCACCGGCAGTGAAAGGTGACCATCATGGGGACAGGCTTTTACCGCGAGGAAGATTGCAAGCTGGAAGCGCTTGAGGCACTTGTCGACAGGCAGACAAGGCTGCCGGCCGGATCGCCGGCCATCGACCTGAAACATCATATCCCTGTTTATGACGCGCCCGGCCTTGCCGGACAGCTTGGCGATGCCGATGGCCGTCTGGCGCTGCTTTCGGAATGGGCGGATATTCTGGTCAATCAATCCGGTGCGCTGGTGCTGCGGGGCGCTGTCGAGGATCAGGCGGTGCTTCAGGCCGCAACTGATATTTTTGAAACGATTATTGAAGACGAGCGGGTATCACAGTCGGGCGGCGATCATTTCGCCGGTGCCGGGGCCAATGACCGGGTCTGGAATTCACTGCAGAAACTGTGTCTGCGCGATGCGGCCGTGTTTGCAGATTATTTCAAGAGCCCTTCTATCGCCGCGGTGTGCGAAGCCTATCTCGGCCCGGATTATCAGATGACGGCGCAGGTCAATCTGGTCAGGCCGGGGGGCCGCGCGCAGGTGGTGCATCGCGACTATCATCTGGGGTTTATGAGCCAGTCTCAGGCGGCGCGCTATCCGGCGCATGCCCATATGGTTTCGGCATCGGCAACTTTGCAGGGTGCGGTGGCCCATTGCGACATGCCGGTGGAAAGTGGCCCGACCAAGCTGTTGCCCTTTTCGCAACTTTATGGCCCCGGCTACCTGGCCTATCACCGGCCGGAATTCCAGGCTCTGTTCGAATCGCGGTTTGTGCAGCTGCCCCTGCAGGCGGGTGATGCGCTGTTTTTCAGCCCGGCCTTGTTTCATGCAGCTGGTGACAATAACAGCGCCGATATTCAGCGGATGGCCAACCTGATGCAGATCGGGTCCGCCATGGGGCGCACGCTGGAGGCGATTGATCGCACTGCCATGGCGACTGCGCTTTATCCTGTGCTGCGCGACAAGACGCTGACAGATCTCGAACTGGCGGCAGTGATTGCCGCTGCTGCCGAGGGATATCCGTTCCCCACCAATCTTGATACCGATCCGCCGCTAAACGGCCTTGCTTCGGAAAGTCAGGCTGGTCTGCTACATCGCGCACTTGCGGAAAACATGTCGATGGCAGATTTCGAGACAGCGCTGGATGACTATCTGAAATGTCGAACGCCCTGACCGGATATGGCTGATCTTATCCGAAAACCACAGGGCACGGCCGGTAAAATACACGATCTGACGCCGCAGACGGCGAACTGGACCTATGTCGGCTTTGCACTTCACCGGCTGACAGCCGGGCAGAGCGTGCAGGAGATGACAGGGGATCGTGAAGTCATTCTCGTGCTGGTTGAAGGGCGTGCCGATATCGATGCCGCCGGCACCAGCTGGGGTGAGATGGGTGACCGGATGACGGTCTGGGAGCGCACACCGCCCCATTGCCTGTATGTGCCGAATGACAGTTCCTGGGCAGTGACGGCGACAACGGACTGCACGCTTGCAGTGTGCAGTGCCCCCGGCCATGGCGGGCATGCGGCGCAGCGGCTGGGACCAGCGGGCATCGCGCTCGAAGAGCGCGGCACCGGAACCAACAAACGCTTCATCAACAACATCGCCATGGAAGGGCGGGATGTGGCTGACAGTCTTCTTGTCACCGAAGTGTTCACCCCGAACGGGCACTGGTCATCCTTCCCGTCGCATCGGCATGATGAAGATGATTTTCCAAACATCACCTATCTTGAAGAGACCTATTATCACCGTATTTCCCCGGCGGGCGGATTTGGGATCCAGCGTGTCTATACCGAGGACGGGACGCTGGACGAGACAATGGCCGTCAAGGATCACGATCTCGTGCTTGTCCCCAAGGGCCATCATCCCTGTGCTGCGTTGTACGGGTTTGACATGTATTATCTGAATGTCATGGCCGGACCGCTGCGCAAATGGCGGTTCAAGGTGGATCCGGATATGGCGTGGGTCATGGAAAGGGATTCGGGATGAGACGTCGCTGTCAGAAACGGGCCGTGAAGCACGGATGAACAATGTCGTGACATTGCGTGAAGTTGCCAGCCGTGCGGGTGTGTCGCGCTCGGCCGTATCACGCACCTTCACGCCCGGCGCCTCGGTATCGCTGAAGACGCGCGAGAAGGTAGAGCGTGCGGCGCTGGAACTTGGCTACAGTCCGAATGCGCTGGCCTCATCGCTGAAAACAGGCAGGACCAAGCTGATTGGCCTTGTGCTGAACAATTTTCACAATCCCCTGTTCCTTGAAGTCTTTGACCAGTTCACCCGCGGGCTGCAGGCCGAAGGGCTCCGGCCCCTCATGGTCAATCTGACAGATGAAACCGACCCGCAGAATTCCGTCCAGATGATGCAGCAATATTCCGTGGACGGGGTTGTCGTGGCCTCATCCACTTTGCCGCTCAGCTTTGCCCGCGCCTTTCGCGATGCCGGTGTGCCGATTGTCCATAGTTTCGGCAAACATTCGGCTGCCCCGCAGGTGCATGTTGCCGGGATCGACAATGTGGAATGCGGGCGGATCGCGGCGCGCACCCTTGTCGAATGCGGCTATCGGAAGATCGGGTTTCTTGGCGGGCCAGAGGCGGCGACATCGACCCAGGACCGTCTTGAAGGGTTCCGGTCCGAACTGCGCAAACATCCCGGGATTGCGATCAGCCATTCCTTTGCCAGCGACTACACTTTTAAGGCCGGGCGCGAGGAAATGCTGCGTCTTTTGAAAGCGGCGCGGTCCGAGGCCTATTTCTGCGGTGATGATGTGCTGTCCATCGGGGCGTTGAGTGCGGTGCAGGATAGTGGTCTTCGCGTGCCGCAGGATGTAGGGCTGATCGGGTTGAATGACATGGAAATGGCAGGATGGGAAAACATCAACCTGACCACCATCAGGCAGCCCATCCCTGAAATCGTGTCATCCTCCATCGAAATGATGGTTGCCCTGCTGAAAAATCCTGACCGGACACCGGAAGCGCGGCTGTTCCATTGCCAGCTGGTCGCGCGGGGCACATTGCGCACGCCACCATCGCGCTAGAGCCAGGCGCAATGTCTGGCCGACGCCGTCTGCCTGCTAGCGGAACATAGGGGGGCGGGCATCCACCCAGACCCCGTCACGGCTGCCGCTTTCGGCCACCGCAGCAACAGCGGCCATTGACCGCAAACCATCTTCTGCCCGCGGCAACAGATTGGCGGCAGGATCAATTTTTGTGCCGATCTTCTCGGCGTGTATGGCCGCTGCCAGGTCTTTATAGATATTGGCAAAGGCCAGCGGCATGCCCTCGGCATGGCCGATGGTGACGCGCGTTGTCCGGTCGGCCTCGGGCGATAGCCCGGCTTCCCCCCGTTCAATCACCTGCAGGCGTTCACCAAGCGGCATCCAGTAGAGCTGGTTCGGGTGTTCCTGCGACCAGCGAAGCCCGCCAGTCTCGCCAAATACCTGCAGGGTCAGCCCGTGTTGCCGGCCAATCGCCACCGATGATGTCCACAGCCTGCCAACGGCACCGCCATCAAAGCGCAGATTGACCATGGCATCATCTTCCAGTTCGCGTGATGCGATGCAGGATACGATATCGGCTGACAGGCTTTCGGCCTCCTGGCCAATCACAAAGGATGCCATATGCAGCGCATGGATGCCGCAATCGGCAAACTGGGCGGACACGCCTGCCTGAGCCGGGTCGTATCGCCAGCGCACGCGCGGATTATCCGCATCAGCGGCATCGGCGTGATGCCCATGCGCAAATTCCGCCTTGATCAAGCGCACCGCGCCAATATCACCGCGGGCCACCATGGCCCGCATATGCCGGACAAGCGAGTATCCGGTATAGCCATAATTGACAGCGCAGACACGGCCCGAGGCACGGGCGATCCGGACAATCTCCTCGCCTTCCTCAACCGTCATCGTCATCGGCTTTTCGCATAGCACGTGAAAGCCCTGTTCAAGAAAGGCCTTGGTGATTTCGAAATGGGTGGCGTTGGGCGTGGCAACCGTCACCAGATCCACCCGGTCATCACGTCCGCGCTCGCCGGCCAGCATTTCCTGCCAGTCGCCATAGGCGCGGTCTTCGGCAAGGCCCAGACTTTGTCCGAATGCGCGGCCAGCCTCGGGTCGGTGATCCAGCGCGCCGGCTACGAATTCGAACGCGTCATCAAGCCCTGATCCAAGCCTGTGGGCTGGGCCGATCTGGCTGCCATCTCCGCCGCCAATCATGCCCCACTTCAATTTTGTCATCTGTCCGGTTCCTAGTTAAAGCCGATGCTTTCAAGATATTCCCGGTTCTTGCGGGCGTCTCCAAGCGGGTCTGGATCAAGCGTCGGGTCACAATCCTGTTCGATCGTGCACCAGCCGGAAAAATCCGTTTCCAGAAGAAGCTGGCGAATGGCCGGGAAATCAACCTCGCCATCTGCCAGGTTGCAGAAGATGCCCTGGCCGCAGGCATCATAGAATCCTGTCCGGTTGGCGATGGCCGTCGCCTTTACCTGTGCGTCGGTTGATTTGAAATGAACATAGGTGATCCGGTCCATATGCCGCTTCATGAAGGCGACAGGGTCAAAGCCGGCATAGGTGCAGTGGCCGGTATCGATGCAGAGCTTCAGCGTGTCTGCATCCACCTCGGCCAGCAGCCGTTCCACCTCGGGTTCAAAATCCATGAAACCGCCCGCATGCGGATGCATTTCAGGGATCAGCCCATATTCCTCGGCGCCCATTCTGGCAATGGTAACGATCCTGTCACGATAGGCGGCCCACTCGGCATCATCCATTTGCTCTGCCTCGGTGGCGCGCCCTGCGGTCGGGGCGCGGCGCGGTGAGATGCTGTCGATCAGCACGAAATGCCGGGCGCCATGCGCCTGCAGTGCCTTGCATGTGCGGATGGCACCATCCATCACCTCATCCCAGGCGTCGGGGTCGTGAAAGGCCCGGAATACCACGCCGCCAATCAGCTCCAGCCCGAATTCATCAAGCGCCGCGCCAAGTTCGTTCGGGTCTTCCGGCATAAAGCCGACAGGGCCAAGTTCAATGCCTTTATAGCCGGCATCGGCGCATTGCTGCAGCACTGTCCGCCAATGCGGATTGCGGGAATCATCTGCGAATTCAACACCCCAGGAACAGGGCGCATTGCCAATCTTGATCGTCATAAAAAACCCTCTTAGACCTGCGTCACTGGCGTCCATCTGCCCGACTCGGCGGACATCAGCACAGCGTCAACAACCTCTGCCACTGCCAGCCCGTCACGGAATGTCGGCCAGACCGCTTCACCCGTTTCGATGGCTGTCAGGAAATCCTTGGCCTCGATGATCACGGTGTCCTGATAGCCGGTGCCGTGCCCCGGCCCCTGACAGAAAGGCAAATAATCGGGGTGTGCCGGGCCTGCAAGTATTTTTTTAAAGCCGCGTTCTGCCTCCGGGCCTTCGGCGCGGTACAGCCAGATGGCATTCTGGTCTTCCTGATCGAACCGGATGGCCCCTTCGGTGCCATGCACCTCATAGGCATAGCCCATCTTGCGGCCGGTCGCGAGGCGGCTGGAATAGATATGTCCCATCACGCCATTTTTGAAACGACACATGATCTGGGCGTGATCATCATTGGTGACGGCCCCGCCGGGGCGCTGCGGATGCACACATTCAACATCCGCCAGGACCTTTTCAATCGGCCCCATCAATGCCAGCGCCGCATTGATCGGATGCGGGGCAAGATCGCCCATATTGCCATTCGCCATGCCGGAACAGCGCCAGTTATGCGGAATTTGCGGGTCAGCCAGAAAATCCTCGGCATGTTCGCCGCGGAACCAGGTGACCTGTCCGATTGCCCCATCGGCCAGAAGGTTGCGGGCGAACTGGCTTGCCGGCGTGCGGATATAGTTGAAGCCTGTCATATTGGGAACGCCGGCAGCCTCGGCGGCGGCCACCATGGCACGCGCGTCTTGCAGTGAGTCCGCCAGCGGCTTTTCACACAGCACAGGCTTGCCCAGACTGATTGCCGCCTCGGCGATTTCGCGGTGTGAATCCTGCGGCGTCGCAATGATTACCGCCTCGACCGCCGGATCGTTCACCAGGACGCGCCAGTCATCCGTCGCGCGCAGAAACCCGTAAGTCGCGCGGTATGTTTCGGCCGTTTCGGTGCGTGTTGCGGCAACCATTTCAAGGCGTGGCCGCAGCTTTGTATCGAAAAGGGCGGCAACCGCGCGCATGGCCACGGCATGTGCCTTGCCCATATAACCGCCACCGACAATTCCAATACCGATTTCGGTCATTGAATTCCCTTATCATGATGTTGAAGTATCTTTGCAACCGGTTGCAAAAACGGTAACGTCAAGATGGGTAACAAGCAAGGCACAAACCGCCGGAAAACTGGTGTCTGTGCTTTTTCAGGGGGCATGCACGTGACAAGGGACACCATTCAGCTGACGACAGCGCAGGCCATCATCAGGTGGCTGTCAAACCAGTATATTGACGTTGATGGCAAAGAGATGCGCGTCTGTGGTGGTGGCTTCGGCATTTTCGGTCATGGCAATGTGACCTGTCTTGGCGAGGCGCTTTACGACCATCGGGATTCCCTGCCGCTCTATCGTGGGCAGAATGAACAGAGCATGGGGTTTGCGGCTGCCGGATATGCCAAGGCATGGCTGCGGCAGCGTTTCATGTTTTGCACCGCCAGCGCCGGGCCGGGCACGGCCAATCTTCTGACCGCTGCAGGGCTGGCGCATGCAAACCGTCTGCCGATGATGATGCTGTGCGGGGATACCTTCCTGACCCGTCTTCCGGACCCTGTTCTGCAACAGATGGAAAATTTCAACGATCCCACTTTCGGCGTGAATGATGCTTTTAAGCCGGTCAGCCGGTATTGGGACCGGATCACCCATCCGGCCCAGATTATCCCGTCGCTGCCTGCCGCGCTTGCCACGATGCTGGACCCCGGGGAGTGCGGCCCGGTGTTCCTTGGGCTGCCGCAGGATGTGCAGGGCTGGGTTTATGATTACCCGGCGGTCTTTTTCCAGAAGAAAGTGCACAGGATCCGCCGACAGGCACCTGATCAGGATGAAATTGCCGATGCGGCGGCGTTGCTGGCGTCGGCGGAACGGCCGATGATCATCGCCGGCGGCGGCGTGCAATATTCGCGGGCGGTTGCCGAACTGACCCGCTTTGCCGAGGGGCATTCCATTCCGGTTGTCGAGACAATTGCCGGACGCGCCAACCTGCTGGCAGATCATCCGCTGAATATCGGGCCCATCGGTGTCACCGGGTCGAACAGCGCAAATGCGATTGCGGAAAAGGCCGATGTCATTCTTGCGGTGGGTACACGTCTGCAGGATTTCACCACCGGTTCCTGGACTGCCTTTGACAAGGACGCAAAGTTCATTTCCCTCAATGCCGCCCGTCATGATGCCGGCAAGCATATGTCGCTGCCGGTGGTGGGGGATGCGCGGCTTGGACTGACCGCGCTGGATGATGCCATTGGCACCTATACGGCAGATGCTGCCTGGGTGGAGACAGCACGATCAGAACGCAGCGTATGGGACGCCTATGTCGCCGATAATGTCGCCCATGGCGATAACCGCCCGAATTCCTATGCGCAGGCCATCGGCGTTGTGAACGCATTATGTGACAAGCGCGATCGCGTCGTTGCCGCGGCGGGCGGGTTGCCTGCAGAGGTGACGGCGAACTGGCGAACGCTTGATATCGGCACGGTTGATGTCGAATTCGGCTTTTCCTGCATGGGATATGAAATCGCCGGTGCCTGGGGTGCGCGTATTGCGCAATGTGAAATCGAGCCGGCGCAGGACACCATCACCTTCTGCGGTGACGGGTCCTATCTGATGCTGAATTCGGATATTTATTCCTCGGTTCTCAGCAATAAGAAAATCATTGCTCTTGTGCTGGATAATGGGGGCTTTGCAGTGATCAACAAGCTGCAGAACAGCACCGGCAATGAAAGCTTTAACAATCTGATCGCAGACTGCCCGACAGTTGCCGCGCCCTTTGCCGTGGATTTTGCCGCGCATGCGGCCTCGATGGGGGCCATTGCCGAAACCGTGGACAACCCGGCGCAGCTTGGCGCGGCATTCAAACGCGCAAAGGATAGTGACCGCAGCTATGTCATCGTCATGAAGGTTGATGCCTATGATGGCTGGACCGCCGAAGGCCACACCTGGTGGGAGGTCGGCACGCCGCATCTGTCCGAACATGAAAAGGTGCGGGCAGCGCATGCAGAGGTTGAATCTGCGCGTGGGCGTCAGCGCAAGGGCGTATGATGGTACGGGACGGCATCGCAAAGAAGAATTTTGTCATCATCGGGCGGGTCGGTATGGATTTCTGCCCGGACCCGCCAGGCACGGCCACGGAAGATGCAAATTCCATGTTTGTCTCGATGGGTGGATCGTCGGCAAACATTGCCGCCGGCCTTGGCAAATTTGGATGCAGAGCGGCGCTTGTCACCTGCGTATCGGATGATGCGGTTGGCTGGTACTGTCTGAACCAGCTGGACCATTATGGAATCGACCGGACCCATGTCCGCAAGGTGACGGGCGAGGCGCGCACGTCGCTGGCGATCTATGAAAGCCGTGTCGAGAACCACCAATCGGTCATCTATCGCAACAATGCAGCAGACTTTCAGATGAGTGATGCCGATGTCGAGGCAATCGATTACAGCCGTTTTGGCGCGCTGATCACCGCAGGCACCGTCTTTGCGGCAGAGCCGTCGCGCAGCGCGGCATTCCGTGCTTTTGAGCTGGCCCGCGAAGCCGGGTTGCCGATCATTTTCGATATTGATTACCGGCCATATAGCTGGCCATCGGCCGACGTGGCGGCAGATGTTCTGTCACGCGCAGGCGCGCTGAGTGATGTGATTGTCGGAAATGACGAGGAATTCGGTTTCATGGCCGGCGGCATCGAAAAAGGGTTTGGAAAAGCAAAGGCGCTCGCAGCCGACACCGCCACCATTGTTGTCTACAAGATGGGCGAGAAGGGCGCGGTCACTTTCGCTGATGATGAAGAGATCCGCACCGGCATCTATCCGGTAGATGCGCTGAAACCGACCGGCGCTGGCGACAGTTTCATGGCCGGGCTCATGGCGTCGCTTGGCAACGGCATGGCTTTGCGTGAAGCTGTACTTCGCGGGTCGGCCTGTGCCTCGATCACGGTGTCACGACCGGGATGCGCCGCCGCCATGCCAGACACAGCGGAACTTGACGCTTTTCTCAAGACCAACACACATAATTTACCCTAGCAGAGGCACCAACCATGCATATTGCGCCCTACAACAATCAGAACAAGCCGATCGTTGATGCCGAAAACGGTGTCGTGCCGCTCAATTACTTCAATATTGTGAAGCTGAAAAAGGGGCAGGCTTTTGAATATCAGGTGCCTGGTTATGAAACATGCATTGTGCCGGCCACCGGCACCGTTGATGTGGATGTGGAAGGTGTCACCTTCACCGCCCTCGGCAATCGCGGCAAAGATGTCTGGGATGGCGAGCCGGAAGGTGTCTATGTCCCGGTTGGTGCCAAAGTGACCATCGTCTGCTTGTCGGATGAAACCGAGACATTCATCGCGGGCGCGAAATATGACAAGGTGCTGGACCCATTCGATGTGCGCGCGCATGACCTTGTGCAATATGGATCGGATGACACGAAAACCCATCGTAAAATCAAACATATCCTTGGCCAGAAACAGCATGACAAGGTCGGGCGCCTTCTGGTCAGCGAGCTGTTCACGGTTGGCGCTGGCGGCTGGTCCGGCTTTCCCAGCCACAAGCATGATACGAACCGGCTGCCCGACGAAAGCCGCCATGACGAAACCTATAATTTCCGCTTCAAGCCCAATTGGGGGTCGGGGCTGCAGATGCTGCAGCGCGAGGATAACGCGCCGGGTGATGCCTATCATATCGTCGATGGCTCTACGATCTGCATTGATAACGGCTATCATCCCTGCTGCGTGCTGCCAGGCTATGAGATGTATTACTTCACCATTCTTGGTGGCCTGACGCAGCGTTCGCTGGTCCAGTATTTCCAGCCGACCCATGCCTATCAGATCGAGACAATTCCCGGCATTAAAGACATGATTGCGAAATTCAAATGACCCTTGCCACCCTGTCAGATGTTCTGCAGCCGGCGCGGGCCGGCGGATATGCGGTGGCCGGCCTTGTCACGCTTGGCTGGGAGGATATGCGCGCCTATGTTGCCGCCGCCGAGGCCGAGCATGTGCCGGTGATTCTTCAGGCGGGGCCATCATGCCGTGAACATACGCCGCTGCCCATCCTTGGCAGGATGTTCCGTCATCTGGCAGAGGGGGCGTCGGTGCCGGTTGTTGCCCATTTGGATCATGGCTATACGCTGGAAGACTGCCAGATGGCCCTTGATAGCGGCTTTACCTCGATCATGTTTGACGGGTCACGCAAACCGCTGCAGCAGAACATTGATGAAACTGCGAAGATTGCTGACATGGCGCATCGGGCCGGGGTGTCCTGCGAGGGCGAAATCGGGTTTGTCGGCTATTCCGGGGGTGAGGGGTCGGCCGGTACCGATCCCCAAGAGGCAGCAGAATTTGCCCGTCAGACCGGGGTGGACGCCATGGCAATTTCCGTTGGCAATGTGCATCTGCAGCAGGACCGTGAAGGGGGGCTGGATGTGGATCGGATCCGCGCCATAGAGGCGGTTACCGATACCCCCCTTGTCATTCATGGCGGATCAGGTGTTCCGGATGCCCAGCGCACGGCGCTGGCGCACGGCTCGAATATCTGCAAATTCAATATTGGCACAGAGCTGCGCATGGCGTTCGGCGCTGCGTTGCGGCAGGCGGTGAACAGCGATGCTGACAGGTTTGACCGTGTGCAGATCCTCAAAGACACGCATGACCCGCTGGTTGTTGTGGCGCGGCGGGTCCTGCGCGGATTCAAACCGGCCGATGCCGGATAATCATGGGCCGGGCCGAGGCTTGTGTCGCCCGGCTGGCTGCGTGTCTCTCGCCTGGCATTATCGACCCCGATTTTTTCCCTGTTGCCTGACGCCCTGTCTTTCTGTTTAGCTGGGTTCCCTAAAACATCAGTGGAGGTAAGAATGGATAGAGCCGATGCCTTTGTCATTGCGCCGCATATGCGGCTTCATGAATGGGTTGCCGTCGAAAAGGGTTATTTCGACGATGAGGGTCTCGTCTATACGCTCGAAGATCAGCTGAAATCTGCAACCAATCATGTGCATGATCTTGGTGACAAGGTTGGCGCTTACCAGACTTTTGAAAAAGGCCGGTCCAGCGATGTCAGCTGTGCCTGCCACTGGACTGTGAATGTGGCAGCGGCCTCTGGCCATGGGCGCCTCTATGGCAAGGCCTATTCGGTATCTCCCTGCGGGATTTTCGTCCCGGCGGATTCCGATATCAAATCACCGGAAGATCTTGCAAATGTGCCGATTTCGGTCGGCTTTCAGTCTGGCAGTCATTATTCGACCATTCAGGCACTGGAGCCGTTCCTGTCGGCTGACGAGATCAACCTGTCCTATTCAGATGGCCTGCTGTTCCGGCGGATGGAACATCTGATCGACGGCAATGTTCCGGCGGTCAGCCTGTTCAGCGGCCCCTATTATTTCATGCAGCAGCTTGGCTTCCGCAAAGTGCTGGATACCAGCTTCATGATGGCGGCGATGGTGGCCGAGGATGCCAGCATTGAAGATGTCGAGAAATATTTTGCCGCGCTGCGCCGCGCCCAGGCGGATATCGATTTGCGCCCCGAACTCTATACACATTATTATCGTGAAGAGTTTCCTGAGCGGTTCCGCGACCAGATTGATACGCGGCTGTTCGGCCCGGGTGAGCGCATCGTCTTTGAGGATTATTCCAAAGATATCTATGACAAGTCGCGCCAGTGGATTGACGAGCGCGGCATCTTTGATGAAGGCATTGGCGAGCGGAGTTTCGAACAGGCGGTCATTCTCTGACACGCCTCACATGCCTACATGGCCGCACGCAGGAGGCGCAGATAATCTGCCGCCCCGGCTGGCCGCGGGTTGGTAGCCGACAAATGGTCGGCGGCGGCCTTTTCCGCGATCTGCGGCAATAATGCTGCGTCGACATTCAGCGCTGACAGGGTTGTCGGCAGGCCAATGCCTGCCACGAAATCCGTCATCCAGTCATGAAGCGCGATGCCGTCCGGCACCGCCATCGCATTGGCGAGATCGGCATAGGCTGTTGCGGCATGCCCTTCATTGAAACGCAGGATATGCGGCAGCAGAATGCCGATCAACGTGCCATGGTGCTGATGCAGTTCACCAAGCGGTGTGGCCATGGCATGCGCACCGCCAAGGGCCTTTTGCAGGCACATCCCGCCCATCAGTGACGCCATCATCATTTCCCAGCGGGCGGTACGGTCGGCGCCATTATCCACAGCAACGGGAAGCCATTTTGCAGCACGGCGCGCCGCGTCCAGCCCGATGGCGGCGGCCGGCGGGTTGTCCCAGATGCTGCAGCAGGTCTCGACACCATGGCTCAGCGCGTCGATACCCGTGGCCGCTGTCAGCCGCGGTGGCAGGGACAGCGTCAGATCCGGATCGCAGATCACAAGATCGGCAACCATGTTCAGATTCACGGCAACCATCTTGCTGCCGTCAAGAAGGCTCATCACACAGGCGCGGCCCACCTCGGCGCCGGTGCCAGCCGCGGTCGGGATTGCAATTTGCGGTGATACTTTGCCGATGGCGGCAGACCCGCCCGTCTTGACATTGTAATCCGCCAGGTTGCCGCCATGGCTGGTCAGCAATGCAACCGCCTTGGCCAGATCGATCGGGGACCCGCCACCAAGGGCAATGACCCCGTCGCAGCCCTTGTCCTTCCAGATGTCAAGGCACGCCAGCAGCGATTCTTCGGTCGGATTTTCGCTGGTGCCGTCATAGACAACAGGCTGTGATGGTGCGGCGGCGTCAAGCGCGCGCTGCAGGATTTCGGCATCGGCAATGCCCCTGTCCGTGACCAGCAACGGCCGCGTCAGCCCCAGCGCCTCAATCTCTGCCCCAAGCGTTGCGATCGCGCCGAAATCAAATTCGATCCGCGTGAGGTAATTGATTGTTGGCATCAGCTTTCCGCTTCCAGATAGATATGTTTGGTCTCGAGAAAGTCATTCATCGCTTCGATTCCATGCAGCCTGCCAATGCCGCTTTCGCGATAGCCACCGGTTTCCACCTCTGCCAGCAGGCGGTTGTGGCAATTCATCCAGACGGTGCCAAAAGCCAGCTTGCGCCCCATCCGCATCGACCGGTTCAGGTCGGTGGTATAGACCGATGCCGCCAGCCCGTAGCGGGTGGCGTTGGCCTTGGCAAGCGCCTCATCCTCGTCGCCAAACCGTTCCAGTGAAACGATGGGCCCAAATAATTCATCCTGCACAAGGTCATGATGCACATCATCGATTTCGAACATCGATGGTGTGATGAAATATCCTTTTGCCAGATCACCCGCGCCGATGCCGCCATGCACCACCATCTCTGCCGCGCTGGCGGCGCGGTCGATAATGGTGGCAAGCCGTTGCTGGTTGGCGCGGTCGATAATCGGGCCAAGTTCGGTGCCGTCAGCGCTGGCATCACCGGTCCTGACCGATGTGAAGGCGTCCGAAACCCGGGCTTTCATACTGTCATAGATCCGGTCCTGCACAAGGATGCGGCTGATGCAAGTACACATCTGCCCGTTCAATGCCAGGACACCGCGGCGGATTTCGGCAACGGATCTGTCGAGATCGGCATCATCAAAGACAAGTGCCGGTGCCTTGCCGCCAAGTTCCAGCGACACATGTTTGATCGTATCGGATGCGTTGGCCATGATGATCTTGCCGGTGCGCGAGGATCCGGTGAAAGAAATCACGTCGATTTCCGGATGGGATGACAGGACGGTGCCCACCTCGGTTCCATGTTCATTGACCGAATTGACAATGCCGGCCGGAAGGGCGGCGGCGTCATGAAAGCAGGCCATGACAGCAGCGTTGGTCAGCGGCGTTTGCGGGGCGGGTTTAATCACGACCGAACAGCCGGCCGCCAGTGCCGGTGCCACCGATCGCACAAGAAGCGTCACCGGTGCATTCCATGGCACGATGACGGATACCACCCCTGATGGCTCGCGCGTCATCAGGCTGATCTTGCCTGGTCCGCTTTCAAAGGTACGCCCAAACACATTGCGCGCCACACCGGCATAATAGCGCGCCTCGCCATAGCCTGCGGCCACTTCATGACGCGCCTGCGCCAGCACCTTGCCATTTTCGCGCGCCATCAGGGCGGCAATCGCGTCGGCGCGGCTTTCGAGGATATCGGCAAATTCCAGCAGCGCGGCGGCCCGCTGACGCGGATTGCTGGCCCAGTCGGTTGTTGCAAAGGCGGTACGGGCGGCCATCACCGCTTCACTGGCCAGTTCTGCCGACCCGTCAGGTGCGGTGCCGATGATGGACCCGTCAGACGGGTTTTCCACCGGGTGGCTGCCATGCGGCGCGTCAGAACGCCAGGCGCCAGCGATATAGTGATGTCCGCGTTCGGCTGTCATGTCTTGTCTCCAAACTGTCCTGTGGCACGATCCAGAATAGTGGCCGCATCCGCCGCGGCGGCTGATCCCGCCCAGGCAACAAAATGATCAGGCCGGACCAATATGGCCTCTGCCTCATATAAATCCATCAGCCCGGCAGATGCCAGATCAACTGTCTTTAACGGAATGTCGCGCTGCCGCGCCGCTGATGCAAAGCCATTGACCAGGTCGGTATCCCCGCCCAGATTCATCAGGGTAAAGCCGGCCCCCAGCGCGTTCCACAGATCGGCGCCATCCGGCAGGGGCACCGGGGCCAGATGATGGCCTGCCTGCGCCGTGACCATATGCTGCCCGGTGGCGCCGGATGCGGCGCCTGGCTGTCCACAGACAATGGGTGACCCGGCATAATGCGGCAGATATTGTGTCACCATACTGTCATCACCGGCCGCGCGCTGGGCCCAGGCATCTTCGAAAGCGGCACGGTCGCGGCTGGGGTCGAATGTCTCGGTGAAGTTGCGATCGTCGATGATCGATCGGACGATGAAATCATCACGCGTCGAGGCAAAGACCGGGTGCCGTTCAGCCGTATAGCTGTCCAGCAGCTGCGCCCCGCCCCAGCCATCAAGACAGGCGGATAATTTCCAGGACAGGTTGCGCGCATCTTCAAAGCCTGTATTGACGCCATACCCCCCATAGGGCGGGTGCGAATGTGCGGCATCACCCGCGATAAAGACACGGCCCGTGCCATAGCTGTCTGCCAGGCTGAGGCGCAATTCCCAGAAACCGACATAATCAAAGGCGATATCGATTGACGCCCCGACGGCCTTTTCGAGGAAGGCGCGGAAGTCGAAATTATCGCGCGTTGTTCCCGCCGGAACCGGCGCATGAAAGAACCAGTTGCAATCCAGATCGACCCGGCCAAGAAACTGCCAATAGCCCTTCAGCTCTGGATTGATGGCATTGAAGATGGCCTTTTCGCCATAGATGGACAGCTTTTCATCAAGCTGTTGCGAGCGAAAGACAAGCAAGGCCATGAGCCTGTCATGCGGGTCAATTGTCTGGGTAATGCCGGCTGCTGCGCGCACCGGCGAGCGCGCCCCGTCACAGCCCACCAGATAGCGCGCCGTCACTAGGCGCTGGCCCGGCCCGTTCGTTTCCGCGATGGTGACTGTAACGCTGTCTTCATTCTGTGTGAGTGCGGTAAAGCTCCAGCCCGGCAGCAGGGTGATGTGATCATCCGCCATTGCGCGGGCCCGCAGCACCGCCTCGGTTTCATATTGCGGCAGTCGTTCATTGGTTGCGGCATAGTAATTGATGATCTTTGCCCTGTTGAACCATTCATAATGATAGTCGGACAGGAAGCTGCCATAGGTCGCCATGCCGCCACTGCCATAGCTGCGCGGGATGGGCGCGGCGGCCCTGATGGCATCGGTCACGCCCCAGCGGCGGAAATGTTCGCCGGTACGCGGCGTCAGGTTTTGTCCCTTCGGGATCCGCTGGATGGTCTCATGCCGTTCAACAATGATGCTGCGATGCCCTTGGATCGCCAGATCGATCGCAAGGCCGACCCCGACCGGGCCGCCACCAATGATAATCACATCATAGTCACATTCTGTTTCAGCCATCATGGTCTCCGGTCATCGGGTCGGCTTTATATCGTCAATCGCCCGCCATCGGGCATCGGCGCCCTGCGCGATCGTCTCACCTTTCTGCAGCAGAATTTCAGCATGATGCTGTCCATTCGTAAATGCTGCAATCGACATGGCCGCGCTGATCTGCAACGCTGCACCCCGGTCTACAGCCGGTGCGGGCGGCGTGTGACCAGATCGGCCGGTCTGCGGCCACAAGCTTATTGATTTGTCGCGGGCGAAAAGGAAATCTAATGCCGGTGCGACGGCAACGGAAACTGCAACATGACCCAGCCACATTTTCTTGAACCCCCCGCAATTGCGCATGGTGCGCCCGAAGCGCCGCTGACAGCAATGCTGCATCTGGCGGTCAGGGATGCCGATCAGGCAAGGGTCAGGATCAGGCAGCAGGATGCGGTCTGGACCATTACAATGCCCATAGACGGGGCAAGCACCGCCTATCGGCTGCTTGGGCTGATGCCGTCGGGCACGGCCGAGGTGACGGTCCAGATTCTGAATGATGCCGGGCATGAGACATGGCCAACAGCCCTGCGCCATACACCGCGTGATGTGCCGGTGTCACCGCTGGAGATGCCTCCTTTGCAGATACATGCATCGGATCCCGCGCGCATGGCTGGCAATTTTACCTTCATGACGGTGCGCCGCCGCGCACCCTTCCGCATCCCCGACATGACGGCGGCGCAGCGCCAATGGACCACACAATGGGGGATGATCATTGCCGTCGATCACCACGGGCGGATGCGCTGGATGCGTAAGCTGGACAAGCGCATGGCCGGCATTGAAAAATTACAGAACGGAAACCTGTTCGTTCATGATACCGAATCCTGTTCGCGTGAAATCGACATGGCCGGCGACACGGTGCGGGCCTGGTATGCAAAGCAACGCCCGCAAGGTGCCGTCGCGGGCGGCATTGCGGTGGATGTGCGCAGCCTTCATCATCAACCCCACCAGATGCCAAACGGCAATTTCCTTGCCCTTTCGGGCCATTCGCGGCTTGTGAAGGACTGGCCGGCATCGGTGCATGAGCCGCAAAACTATAAGGCCGACCGCAAGATTGTCGGCGATATGATCGTTGAATTTGCCCCCTCGGGCGAGGTGGTCTGGCGCTGGGACAGTTTCGATCATCTCGACCCTTACCGCATCGGCTATGATGCGCTGGACGCCTATTGGCATGTGCGCGGGTTCCCGGGGGCGGCCGACTGGACGCATGGCAATGGCGTGACCTATGACGCACGCGATGACAGTGTTCTTGTGTCGCTGCGCCTGCAGGATTGCATCCTCAAGATTGATCGCAAGAGTGGTGAGATCCTGTGGATCCTTGGTGATCACACAGACTGGTCGCCAGAATTACAGGCGAAATTGCTGACGCCGGTTGGCGCGCATTTCAGATGGCCCTGGCATATGCACAATCCGCGCATCACGTCGCAAGGCACCATCGTGCTTTTTGACAACGGGATATATGGCGCACGCCCCGGACAGGAGCGGATCCCCTTTCACAAGAGTTTTTCGCGCGGTGTCGAATACCGTGTCGATGACGCCGCGATGACGGTAGAACAGGTCTGGGCCTCCGCCCTGACCGACGCGGATGTCAGGGAACGGACCTGGGCCATGGGGGATGCGCATCGGCTGGAGGAAAGCGATACCGCGCTGGTGGTGCATTCGATCACCATGCCGCATGGGCGGGATGATATTGGCCTCGATGAAGAGGACAGAACGCACAGATATGTGGCCGAATTTCCGTCTTATGCGCGCATTCTTGAATATGCGCGCAGCGACATTGACGACATCCTGTTCGACTTCACCATCCGGGACCCGGCTGAGCTGGTCCAGTGGGAAATCTTTTCCGCCGTGCGGGTGGATGATCTCTATCCCGATCACACCGGCATCCGTCTCACGGCGGGAGATGGCCTTGCGGGCGATGTGTGACTGGCGATTGCGTCCTGTGTGTCCGATAGCGCCTGGCGTGTCACTGCGGCGCACGAACATTCTGCCGATCATCGGGGAGGCGCGCAGAACAGGCGCTGATTGCAGGGGGCAGGATACGGGTGCGGCGGCGTCAGAATAATTCGTGATATTCGGCCGGGGCGCTGGAATGTTCGCGCATCATATTGAAGGCGCGTGTGCCGTCGCCGGTCTCGATAGCTGTCTTGATAATCACATGCTGGCTGTGGCTGACAATAATCCGGTTCAGCGACCAGCTGACACGATCGCTTCCCAGCACCTCACCCACACCGCTATCCGGCATTACCTTAAGCCGCCGCAGGCAATCTTCGATGAACGGGTTGTCGCTGCCCTGCATGATGGTCCGGTGGAAAATGAGATTGGCAACGGTGAACGCCTCGATCGTCTCATTATCCAGCGCCCCGCGGCTGATGATGGCGCTGGTGGCCTCAACCGATTTGTTGAGTCGTTCGCGGTTCAACGCGGAAATGCCATGACGCGCAAGCCGTTGCGCTGCCAGCCCTTCCAGAACGCCGCGGACCTCGGTGGCCTGCACCTGCGCCTCGGCGCTGAATGTTCGGGCGCTATAGCCGCGCCCGTCCAGCTTGGTCAGTAGACCTTCGGCATGAAGAAGTTTCAGCGCCATCCGGACAGGTGTCCGTGATGCCCCGAGCTTGCGGCTGAGTTCGCTCTCGGTAATCCGCGCATCCGCGTCGAACGCGTTGCCTGCAATCATCTCGCGGATGGCATCTGCTACGGCTTCATCGCTATTGTTCCCGCGCCCGGGATCCGGTGTCTTTGTCATCCGTGTGTCCTGTCAGAAAACCGATTCGGTTATTCCAGTTTGAGAAAGGATTCAGTAATTTTCTTTATGAATTCATTATTACCTATTAATACCGTAAATCTGTGCTGATATGCAATAAATGAATTCAAAATGATAAAAAATGAATTCATTTTGAATAAAAATATTGAATTTGGTTGCAGCGGCCATGTGTCCTTCTAAGATTTTTAGCAACAATAAACAGGCCAATGCGGCACGTCTGCATGGCCGCACGAATTCGTCCCGGGAGGAAAACCATGTTGAAGAGTTTGTTCAAGGCGGCTGCGATTGCCACGTCGGCGTCGTTTCTCGCCATCGCCGCGCAGGCGCAAGATGTCATCAAGATCGGCCAGGTGGCGCCGAAATCCGGTCCGCTTGCTGGCGGCGCTGCTGTGACCCAGTGGCCTAATGTCGAGCTGTGGTCCAAGCAGGTCAACGCAGCGGGCGGCCTGAATGTTGGCGGCAAGAAAATGATGGTCGAGATCATCGAATATGATGACAAGACAAACCCGGGTGAACATATCAAGGCCGCACAGCGGCTTGCCGAGGTGGATAAGGTCGATTTCATCATTGCGCCTTATGGCACCGGCTTCAATCTGGCTGCAGCGCCCATCTATGCCAAATATGACTATCCGCAGATTGCGGTATCTGCCATTTCCGACAAGATGCCGGAACTGACATCGCGCTATGACAATTTGTTCTTCACGCTTGGCAACACCACATCCTTTACCGACTCTGTGATCGAGATCCTCTCGGACATGCGCGACGCCGGTACCATCGGCAACCGTGTTGCCATGGTGAATGTCGCTGATGCGTTTGGCATCGAGCTTGCCGAGGCGGCACGCCCAAAGATGAAGGAAGCCGGTTTCGAAATTGTCTATGACAAATCCTATCCGCTGGGCACACCGGATCTGTCACCCATTATCAAGGGTGCCAAGGACAGCAATCCTGATGCCTTTGTCGCATGGTCCTATCCGCCTGACACTTTTGGTCTGACCGAGCAGGCGATCATCCAGGATCTTGATGTGAAGATGTATTACACGGCGGTGGCAACCTGCTTCCCGGCCTTCAAGGGCAAGTTTGGCTCCAAGGTTGAAGGTGTATTCGGTGCCGGTGGCGTGAACCAGGATTCAGCGAAGATCCAGGCTTACTTCAAGGCCCATAAGGACATCACCGGCAAGGATGCCGACGCATGGGCGTCTGCGAACACCTATGTCTCGCTGGAAATCCTTGCTCAGGCCATCGAGGGTGCCGGTACGCTCGATCGCAAGACCGTGACCCAGTACATCAAGGACAACACCTTCGATACGATCATGGGTCCGATCAGCTTTGAGAACCAGATCTCGAACAAATACTGGACTGTTGGTCAGTGGCAGGACGGCAAGTTCCGCGGCGTGAAGTCGTCGCAGATGGACGGCGCCGCTACGATTGCCGCCAAGGATGGCTGGAACTGATCCGGACATGACAGGAAACTGGCCATCCCGCGGGTGGCCAGTTTCATTTTCCTTAATGCTTTTTTTCGGAAATCCGTCATGACCACGGCACCCACGGGGGTGGCGTAGCGGGTTTCTGTTCCCTGGGGTAGCGTGAGATGGATATCATCATCACAGGTTTATTGCTTGGCGGCACCTATGCGCTCATCGCATTTGGCTTGAACATGCAATATGGCGTTGCCAGGATCATGAATCTGGCCAATGGCGAGTTTCTTGTTCTGGGTGCGTTGGCCGCGTTCTGGATCTTTGTGGCCGATGCAATCAGCCCGATCCTGACGATGCTCATCGTGGCACCCCTGTCCTTTTTCGGAAACTGGCTGATCTATAAGGCGCTGCTGCGGCCCCTTGTGAACCGCGCCAAGAACCAGGGCCAGCTGGAGGTGGATTCGATCCTTGCAACCTTCGGGATGAGCTTTGCGCTTGTCGGCATTATGGTATCAATCCATGGCGAATATTTTACCTATTCTTATCTTGCCGAACCTTTTGAAATTGTGGGCGAGACCTTCGCGCTGAATCGCGTCATCGCCTTCTGCTTTGCGGTCTTGATCGGCGCTATTCTGTGGCTGTGGCTGTATTTCACCCGTCCCGGCATGGCCATGCGCGCCGTATCGGTCAGCACCGAAGCCAGCGGTCTTGTCGGGATCAATGTGCCAAAGATGTCGGCGCTGGCCTTTGCCCTTGGCGGCGCCGTCACCACCATGGGGGGCACGCTGATCTCGACCTTCATTACGCTTGATGCGTCGGTTGGTGTGATTTTCACCATGAAGGCGCTGATCATCATCATCATGGGCGGCGTCGGTGATATTCGCGGTGCGATCGTCGCCGCGCTTATCCTCGGCCTTGTCGAAACCGCGGTTGCGCGGTTGATTGACCCCGGCCTTACCCTTGCCTCTGCCTATGCGATTTTCGTGCTTGTGCTGCTGTTCCGGCCACAGGGCCTGTTCGGGAGGAAGACGACATGAGCCACGGGTCCGATTTCAAATCTCTGGCCTGGGGCGCGGTTCTGCTGCTGCTGGCGGCCTGCGTGCCGCTTGTCGCCAATGGCTACTGGATGTCGATCGCGCTGACCATCGCCATGTTTACCGTGCTGGCGACCAGCTGGGCGCTCTTTTCCGGCCCGACCCATTATATCTCGCTGGCAACCGCGGCCTTTTTCGGGGTGGGGGGCTATCTGGTCGGCACCGGCATGTCCGATTACAATATGGGCTTCTGGGAGATGGTGGTCATTGCGCCATTTGTCGGCGCCGTACTGGCCTTCCTGATCGGGGTTGCGACCCTGCGCCTGTCGGGCGTCTATTTCGTGATTTTCACACTGGGCCTAGCCGAGATGATCCGCACCCTCGTGTCCTGGATTCAGAATAATTTTACCGGCTCACGCGGGCTGTATGTGCTGACCGACCTGACCGAGGCCGATATCTATATCTATCTGGTGATCCTTGCTGCGGTGGTCTATCTGGCGGGCTGGTGGGTCAACCGCTCGCGCCTCGGCTTTGCGCTGCGGATCATTGGCAATGACGAAACAGTGGCGCGTCATGTCGGCATCAATACCGCGACATCAAAAGTCATCCTGTTTACGTTTTCGGGTTTTGTTGCGGCGCTTGTGGGTGCGCTGATCGCACCGCGATACACCTATATAGAGCCGAATGGCGTATTCTCGCCCGAGATTTCTTTCATTGTCGTCATCATGGCGCTTCTTGGTGGTACCGGCCGGCTCTGGGGTCCGATCGTCGGGGTCATCCCCTTTGCGCTGCTGCAGGAATATATCAACGCCAACTATTCCAGCTATTCGACACTGGTCATGGGCATCGCCTTTCTGGTGATCGTCTATTTCCTGCCCAAAGGCGTTGTCGGCCGGATTGAACAGCTGCTGGCCAGGCGGGGGCGCTCGACATGGTAGCAACAGTTCTCAGCGTATCAAACGCAACGAAACGCTTTGGCGGGTTGGTCGCCGTCAACAACCTGTCCTTTGACGTCAATAGCGAAGAGGTGATGGGGATCATCGGCCCGAACGGGTCGGGCAAGACCACCATGATGAATCTGATTTCGGGCGCGCTGCGCCTGAGTGAAGGGTCCATCAGCCTTGACGGCCGATTTATCAGCAGCCTGACGGCAAACCAGATCAACCAGCGTGGCATCGCACGTACCTTTCAGCTTGTCCGTATCCTGCCCGGCCTGACGGTGATCGAAAACTGCATGGCAGGCATGGTGTTCGGCCACAGGCGGATCTGGGGGGACCAGGCCCGCTATGAGGCAGGCAAGCTGATCGCGCGCGTCGGTCTGTCCGGCAAGGAGGCGGTGCCGGTCGGCTCGCTGACCTATATCGACCAGAAACGGCTGGAACTTGCCCGCGCGCTGGCCGCTTCGCCAAAGCTGCTGCTTCTCGACGAATGGCTGGCCGGCCTTAACCCGACCGAACTGCAGGAAGGTATTACCCTTATCAGGTCGCTCCGCGAGGAAGGCATCACCATCATCCTTGTCGAGCATGTGATGGATGCCATCCGGTCGTTATGTGACCGCTGTATCGTCATGGCGGCGGGGACCAAGATTGCCGAGGGCGCGCCCGACGCGGTGCTGGCCGACCCGGAGGTGGTGAAAGTCTATATCGGAGAGGATATCTGATGCTTGAAGTCAATAATCTGTCCGTCACCTATGGCCAGCATCGTGCGCTGGATAATATTTCGGTGCAGATCGAAAAGGGCGAGGTTGTCGTCATTCTGGGGGCGAATGGTGCTGGCAAATCGTCATTGCTCCGCGCCATTGCCGGCCTGTCAGAGGGGCATTGCGACGGCGCTATCAGCTTTGCCGGCCAATCGCTCCTTGGTCAGGCGCCCGATGAAATTGTCACGGGCGGCATTGCGCTGGTGCCCGAAGGCCGGGCGATTTTCGGCGATCTGAATGTCGAGGAAAATTTGCGGCTCGGCGCCTATAGTGAACGGGCGCGGATGAATGAACAGGCCAATCTTGACCGGGTGCTGACCCTGTTTCCGAAATTGCGCGAACGGCGCAAACAGATCTCGCGGACCATGTCCGGCGGTGAGCAGCAGATGGTGGCAATCGGGCGGGCGCTGATGTCAGACCCGACGATCCTGATGCTGGATGAACCATCGCTTGGTCTGTCACCACTTCTGAGCAAGGAACTGTTCCAGGCGCTTGGCCGCATCCGCGAGACCGGGCTAGGGGTGCTGGTGGTCGAGCAGAATGCAAAATTGTCACTTGCCATTGCTGACCGCGGTTATCTGATCGAAAACGGGCAGATTGTTGGTGCGAATGATGCCGCCGCGCTGGCGGCGGATCCGGCGGTTCAGGCGGCCTATCTTGGCGGCAAGCCCGGCCGCGCCGGCACACGGCCACCCCGGCCTGCCGCGTCGCAACCGGCCGCGTCGCAACCAGTCTCCCCGCCATCAGCCTCCCTGCCATCAGGGTCGGCATCAGGGTCGGCATCAGGGGAGGGGCGCGTCTATATCACCCCTGCCGGCCTGTCGGGCGGGGCACAGGATTCCACCGCGCTGATCGGCGAGAACCTGGACAGTCTTCTCGGGCGGGCAAATGCGGCCGCACGCCCGTCTTCAACGGCGATGCCGTCATCGGCGGCAAAGGGCAGGACCGGCCCAAAAATTGTCGAGATTACGCCGGAACCAGATACACCGTCGCCTGCCAGGCAGCCAGCAGCTGCCAGCGGGGTGTCCGGCGGTGATGACCGGATTTCATCCATGCTTGCCGATTTCGAGGCGGCGGCGCAAAAGGCCCGCCAGCCATTGGCACATGGGGGGACGACACCGCCTGCCCGCAGTGTGACACAGGATGACGCGCCTGTCGGGCTTCCGGAAATCCCGGTCTATCGCAAGGCGAAGGTGGAAATATATAAGCGCGACAGCAGCGGCGCGCTGGTGAAAGCTAGGGAGGCTTAAATGGCGCGGTCCTTCGACAATCTCTATATCGGCGGGTCCTGGGTGCCGGCAGGTGCCGCATTTGATGATCTGAACCCGGCGGACGGGTCGGTCTGGGCGCGTGTCGCTGACGGGAATAGCGGCATGGCGGCCCGTGCCATTCAATCCGCGCAGGATGCGTTCACGCACTGGTCCGGGCTGCATTATAATGAACGCGCCCATTACATGCTGAAAGTGGCGGATGAATTTGAACGCCGGCGGGATGATCTGGTAGCTGCGCTGCAGGGCGAGGGGGGCGGCTGGTTCGGCAAGGGCATGTTCGAATCCGGCTATGTGCCAGAGGTGTTCCGCGCCGCTGCCGCCATGACCTATAATGCCATTGGCGAGGTATTGCCGTCCGACTATGGCAAGATATCCATGGCAATGCGCCGCCCGATGGGGGTTGTCACGGTCATCTCGCCCTGGAATTTCCCGACCCTGCTGACAGCGCGTGGCCTTGCCTTCCCGATTGCCGCAGGCAATTGCGTGGTGCTGAAACCGTCCGAGGAAACGCCCTATACAGGGGGCATGATCTTTGCCGAGATTTTCGAGGCGGCCGGCGTGCCGCCCGGGGTGCTGAATGTGGTGACATGCTCGCGCGAGAATGTGCCGGCCGTTGGCGACATGATTATCGAACATCCGCTGATCAAAGGGATCAGCTTTACCGGGTCGACGCCGGTGGGGCGGGTGATTGCGGCAAAGGCAGGGGCGCATCTGAAGAAATGCTGTGTCGAGCTTGGCGGCAAGGATGCCCTGATTGTCTGCGATGACGCCGATATGGACCGCGCCACAGCAGCGGCCAATTTCGGCAGTTTCATGCATCAGGGCCAGATCTGCATGTCGGTTGAAAAGATCCTTGTGCAGGAAAGCATATTCGATGAATTTCTGTCCGGCTTTGCCGCGCGTGCTGCCAAGCTGAAAGTGGGGGACCCGACCGCCGACAAGGGCCATGTCATCGGCCCGCTGATCAATGACAAACAGGCCAGCAAGGTCAGGGAACAGATCGAGGATGCCGTTGCCAAGGGGGCGCGCGTCGTGATTGGCGGCGGGGTCGAGGGCCGTTTTGTCGAACCGACCATCCTGACGGGCGTGACCCCGGACATGAAAGTCTATGCCGAGGAAACATTCGGGCCGGTGGTGCCGGTGATTCCCTATCGGACGGATAGCGAGGCCATCGCCATCGCCAATGATAGCGAATACGGGCTGTCATCTGGCGTCATCACGCGTGATGAGGCGCGCGGCCTTGCCATCGCCGGGGCGCTGGAAACAGGCATGTGTCACATCAATTGCAGTTCGGTGAATGACGAGCCGCATGTGCCATTTGGCGGGTCGAAATCGTCTGGTGTCGGACGGCATGGCGGGCGCTGGTCAACGGAAACATTCACCGAAACCAGATGGGTAACACTGGAACGCGGCGGGCGCGGATTCCCGCCCATGTTCTAGGCGCAGGAGAGGAATGAAGATGCAGGAAACAGAGATGCGGGATACGGACTGGGCATCACGGGACTGGACCTATGGCAAGATTCTCCGCGACAAGACGATCGTGGTGAGCGGCTGTTCGTCAGGCATCGGGCGCGATACGGCAAAGCTGATCAAACAGCTTGGTGGCGACGTCATCGGTGTCGACCGCAACAAGACAGAGGATTATGTCGATGAGCTGTATCTTGCCGATCTATCCGACAGGCGCACCATCAAGGCGCTGGTGCATGCCCTGCCCGGCCGGATCGACGGGATTGCCAATATTGCCGGGCTGCCGCCAACGGCACCGGCCGATCTGGTGGTGAAGGTCAATCTTGTCGGGTTGAAATATTTCACCGAACTGATGGTGCCCAAGCTGAATGACAATGCGTCGATTGTGAATCTTGCCTCGCTTGCCGGCTTTGGCTGGCCGAATGCGCTGGAGGCGATCAAGGCTTCTGAACATCTGGCATTCGAGGATGTCGAGCGCTTCATGCATGATCACAAAATCAGCAATGAAGGCGGGCGCAGCTATTTCTTCAGCAAGGAAGCGCTGGTTGTCTGGACCAAGAAAAACCGCTGGACCTGGCGCGACCGCGGCATCCGCATGAATGCTGTCAGCCCGGGGCCGGTGGAAACGCCGATCCTTGCAGATTTCGTGAAAACTCTCGGTGCCCGCGCCGAGGAAGACATGTCGGTCAATGATCGCGCCGGCAGACCCGATGATATCGCGCCTGTCGTCTGCTTTCTGCTGTCCGATATGACCCATTGGTTCCGCGGAGCCAACCTGATGCTTGATGGTGGCATGTCCTCGCACATCTACCAGAACATGCACCAATTTTAACCTGAGAAGGAGAGAATGTGATGTCCGCTACATCGATTATTCTTCTGGTCATTGTCATCGTCGCCATCCTTGTTGTGGTTGCGGCCTGGCTTTACGAACGTGCATCGCGCGAGCTTTCGCTGGTGCGCACAGGCCTTGGAGGACGAAAAGTGGTCCTTGATGGCGGGGTGATTGTGCTGCCCTATTTCCATAAGGTCAGCCGCGTCAATATGCAGACCATGCGGCTGGAAGTGAACCGGCATGGCGAGCAGGCGCTGATCACGAAAGACAGGTTGCGCGTCGATGTCGGTGTCGAATTCTATGTATCGGTAGAACCGACCGAGGAATCGATTGCGCGGGCGTCGCAGACGCTTGGCCATCGTACATTCGAGGCCGACAAGCTGCGCGATCTGATTGAGGGCAAGCTGGTCGATACCCTGCGCTCGGTTGCGGCGCAGCAGACCATGGATGAACTTCATGAAGGCCGCGGGGCGTTTGTAAAGCAGGTGAAATCGGCGTTGACCGAGGAAATCCGCAGGAATGGTCTGGAGCTTGAATCCGTTTCGCTGACGGCGCTGGACCAGACGCCCTTTACCGCCCTTGACGAGAACAACGCCTTTAACGCTGTCGGTATGCGCAAGCTTGCCGAGGTGATTGCGAATTCCAAGAAAGAGCGGGCCACCATTGATGCCGATGCCGAGGTATCGGTGCGGCGGTCAGCCATGGAAGCGGCGAAGCGGACGCTGCAGATCGATCTTGAGGAACAGGAAGCGCAGATTGAACAGGTGAAGACTCTGGAATCGCTGCGGGCCTCGCAGCTTGCCGAAATCGCGGCAAGCAAGGCGGAATCCGAAATTGCGGCCAATGCCGCAAAGATCGAGATGGAAAAATCCATTCGCGCCAGCGACATCCAGCGTGAGGAGGAGATTAGCAAGGCCGAGATCGCCCAGCGTCTGGCGGTTGAAACAGCCGAACAGCAGCGCAATATCACGCTCCGCAAACAGAGCATGGATGAGGCCAAGGCCGAAGCGGCCGCCAGCGGTGCCCGCGCCGAAGCGGTGAAGGCTGCCGAGAATGTGGAAACGGCCAAGGCGCTTGCGGCGGCGGAACGCGGCAAGAGCCTTGATCTGATCACCGCCGAAAAGGAAAGCCAGGTACATGGGCTGCGCAAGCAGCATGCTGCCGACACCGAAGCGGATACCATGGTCACACTGGCCGGTGCGCGTCTGAAAGCGGCGCAATCCGATGCCGATGCCGAGAAGGTCAGGCTGTCCGCCATGGCCGAGGAACTGGCAATGAAGGCGGAAAATGCACGGGCGATGAATGAGGCGGAAAACGCCATGTCGCCAGAGGTGGTCGAACTGGCGCGTGACAAGGCGCGCCTCGAGGCCTTGCCAAAGATCGTCGAACAGATGGTCCGTCCTGCCGAGAAGATCGACTCCATCAAGATCCACCATATTACCGGTGGTGCCCTTGATCGCAGCGGGTCTTCGGGTGGCGGTGAAGGCGGGGGTGACAAGCCGCCGGTGAACCAGGCGCTGGATTCCATCATGGATATGGCCGTCCAACTGCCCGCCCTTCGCAAGATTGGTGAAGATCTGGGGGTCAGCTTTGAGGACGGGATGAGCGGCGTTGTCGACGGGGATCGCAAGCCACCACAGGATGATCCGTCCTGAGGCTGATCGACACCGTGGTGACAGGCAGGGAGTGAAGCATCATGTTGCGTGCAACCGGAAGTGACGCACCCGTCACCACAGGCAATTACATTGACGGGGTGGCGCGCCCGGCAGAGGGCGGCCGCACCTATGCCCTATATAACCCGGCGCGTCCTGACGAGCTGGTGGGGCATGCGGCGCTGTCCTCCGTCGGTGATGTTGATGCGGCCGTGCGCGCGGCCCATGCTGCCTATCCGGCCTGGTCGACGACAAGCTATGCCGAACGCGCGGCAAAGCTGAGTGAAGTCGCGGATTATCTTGAAGCCGGGCAGGATGATGTTGAGCAGCGGGCAAGGCTGTTCTGCCGCGAGCATGGCAAGCCCATCAAGGAAACATATCTCGAGGTGTCGCGTCTTGGGGACAGGTTCCGTTCAACAGCGGCCTATGCTGATCGTCTGGTGCGTGACGAAACCGAGCATGGCCCGCCCTTTGATACCATCATCACCCGCCAGCCGCGCGGTGTGGCAACGCTGATCGTTCCCTGGAACTGGCCGTTGTCGATCCTTGGCGCAAAGCTGCCCCAGGCATTGATGGCCGGCAATACTGTTGTGGTGAAACCCTCGGAATTATCCACACTTGCACCCAGCATGACGCTGCAGCGGATCGCCGAGATGTTTCCGCCTGGGGTGATCAATATCGTCACCGGCGATGCCACCAAGATTGGTGATTCCCTTGTTGGTCATCCGCTGGTGCGGTTTGTCAATTTCACCGGATCGGTGCGCATTGGCAAACATGTGATGAAGGTGGCCGCTGACCAGTTGACCCCGGTGACGCTGGAACTTGGCGGCAATGATCCGGCCATTATCTGTGCCGATGCGCGGCTTGATGAAAAAGCCTTCATGAATATGTATCTCGGCACCTTCATGTCGTCGGGCCAGATCTGCATGGCGCTGAAACGCCTTTATGTGCACAGGTCGCGCTATGACGAGGTGATTGAGGGGTTGAGCGCTGTCTGCAACCGGATGGTGGTTGGCGACGGGTTGTTGCCGGACACGAATATGGGGCCGGTGAACAATGCAAAGCAGCTGAAAACCGTTACCGACATGATCGGTCAGGCGCGGGCCAGCGGCGCTGAAGTGCGCGAATGCGGGCAGGTGCCGGATGAGGCGCTGTACAGGAATGGCTATTTCCAGAAGCCGGCGCTGGTCTTCAACCCTGATCAGAGCCTTGATATCGTCTGCGAGGAACAATTTGGGCCGGCACTGCCCATCATGCCGTTCGACAGTGAAGGCGAGGCCATACGGCGCGCCAATGATTCGCGCTACGGCCTATGTTCGTCGGTCTGGACAGAGGATCGTGACCGGGCGCTGGCGATATCCCGCCAACTGGAGGCCGGTTACACATATCTGAATGGCCACGGTCCGACGGCACAGGATTTCCGCGGACCGTTTGGCGGCTTCAAGGATAGCGGGTTCGGACGCAATCTCGGCTATGAGGGTGTTGTCCAGTTTCAGGGATATCATTCGATCTCGAGCGTCCCGGGATGGCTGCTTTAGGCGATATCCCCGCACAGACACGCGTTCCGAAGAGGGGCAAAAGGCGGCCCAAAGGCGGGCCAGAGGCGAAAATGACTGAACCCATCATGCTTTACAGCACGGACATTGATGCAAATCCCTTTCCGGCCTATCGCCGGCTTCGGGACGGGTTTCCGTGCTATTGGAGTGAAGATGCCGGCATCTGGTTCCTGTCGCGCTATGCGGATGTGGCCAAGGCTGCCGTTGACTGGGAAACCTATTCGTCGCTCAGTGGCAATCTGATTGATGAGATTCCGGGACGGTCCGGTGGCACGCTTGGCACGACCGATCCGCCGCGCCATGACAGGCTGCGCCGTCTTGCCAACCATGCGTTTGCCAAAAAGAACCTGGCGGCGGTCATCGACCATGCCGAAACTGTCGCGCAGCGTGCTGCCGAAGATTGCGCAACGCAACCCGGCTTTGACTTTGTCAGGTCTTTATCCAGCAAGGTGACGGTGGATACCATCCTGCATATGCTTGGCCTGCCGCAACAGGATCCGGCGCAGATCAGGTCAAAGGTGGTGCTGTCCATCTCGACAGACAAAACCGCCAAGGGCCGCAATGCGGAAATGAATGCGGCTTTTGCCGAAATTTCCGACTTTCTGCGCGATGCCGTGGCCGCGCGCCGGCGCGCACCGGCGGATGATCTGATTACCAAGCTGGCCGAGGCCGAGATTGACGGCGATGCGCTGAGTGAACGCGAAATCGTGCTGACAACCGCCATGTTCGTTGTGGCAGGTGTTGAATCCCTGTCCAGCTTCATGAGTGTCTTTGCCCTGAATCTGGCGCAGATGCCCGATGTCCAGGACGCGCTGCGACAGGACCCCGGCTTGCTGAAGCCGGCGATTGAGGAATCGCTGCGCTACAACACATCGGCGCAGCGTTTCAAGCGCGTCCTGACTCGGGATGTAGAGCTGCATGGGCAGCGCATGCGCAAGGGCGATTATGTGGTGCTTGCCTACGGGTCTGCCAACAGGGATGAACGCCAGTTCCCGGATGCCGATATTTATGATCTTCATCGCAATCCGACCGGGCATCTGGGATTTGGCACAGGCAAGCATTTTTGTATCGGTAACGATTTTGCGCGCATGGTGATGGAACGCGCAATGCATGTCTTTCTGACGCAGATGCCGCCCTTTACCCTTGCTTCTGACGCGCTTGCCTGGGTGCCATCTTCGAATTTTCGCAGCCCCGTGGCATTGCATCTTGTACGATGATGGCAGAGGCCAGCCCCGACGGGCTTCGTCTTTTGATGATAGCTGTGGTGTAATAGCGGCATGAATATTGTTGCTTTGCAGTCCCCGCCGTTCCGAAGCTATATCTTCAGTCTCCACATCGCCCTTAACGGCTTTTGGGCGCAGCGGGTCATCATTGGATGGCTGGCATGGGTGCTGACGGATTCCCCCAGCTTTGTCGGCCTTGTGGCATTTCTGAATTTTGTGCCGACATTATTTGTCAGCCCGCTCTTTGGCGTGGTTGCCGACCGGATTGATGTCCGCATCGGCAGCATCATCAGCTATGGCTGTGCGGGGATCGCAACGGCGCTGTTTGCCTGGATCTGCCTTGCCGGTGCGCTGACGCCGCTGCTGCTTGCCGGATTTTCCTTTCTGACCGGGGTCATTTCCTCGGCCAATCATCCCATGCGCATGTCGCTGACGCCGCGTCTGGCGCCGCCGCATCACCTGTCATCAGTGGTTGCGCTGACGGCGCTGAATTTCAATCTGTCGCGGCTTATCGGCCCGGCAGTTGGCGGGGCGTTGATCAATATCCTCGGGGCCGCGCAGTCACTGGTGCTGACCGCCATTTGTTACGGTGTGCCGGTTGTTGCTTTATGGTTCATGCGGCCGCGCGACCGTGCGCGCGATACCGCCCCGCCCCCGGGCAGCTATTTTGGTGAGTTGCTGGCCGGCTGGGCCTATGCGTTGCGGTTGCCGCTTGTCAGGACAGCACTGATATTTTCCGGGATCGGGGCGCTGGCGGGACGCAGTGTGCTGGAAACCCTGCCATTGCTGGCCAACGGCCTGTTTGAACGCGGGCCGGCCGGGCTTGGCTTCATGACGGCGGCGGCGGGTGCCGGCGCGGCTGGCGCCGCTATTTTCAAGGCGATGTCTGCGGCGCAGATGCCGGGGGTCTTCCAGACACAGGTGGTGGTCACGCTGTTGCTTGTGCCGCTGCTTGTGGCCGGGCTGGGCCTTGTCGATAATTTTCATATCGCAACCGGCATTGTGATGTTGCTTGGTGGCGGTGTGACCTTGCTTGGTGTCTCTCTGCAGGCGCTGGTCCAGATGGCCATCGACGACCATTTTCGCGGCCGCGTGATGGGGCTGTGGACGACGGTATCGATCGGAAGCGGCGCTTTTGGCGCGGTGGTCATGGGTGTGCTTGCCGATCAGGCAGGCGTCGCGCCGGCACAGGCGATGATCGGCCTGCTGCTGGCCGGGATGGCCGGTTTCATGGTGATGCGGTTTCGGTCCCCCGGCTGACAGCGTTGCGGTCAGTCGTCCAGAACCGGCGGCCGCAGGGCATCATTCATTTTCAGCATCTCGGTGAACTGGCGCAGCTTTTCCTGTCTGAAGGCATCAATATCGCGCCCGCCATGATCATACATGCCTTTGCCAACAGCCATGCCGGTCTCACCAGCATCCATTTTGGCCTTGATGATATCCGGCGCTGCAAACCGGTCATTCTTCATGGCATCCTGCATGTAGCCGCTGGCGTAATACAGAATGTCCAGCCCGCCCCAATCTATGAATTCCAGCAGGCCCAGCACCGCAAAGCGCAGCCCAAAGCCATAGCGCACCGCCTTGTCGACATCCTCGGCGCTGGCGACACCTTCCTCGACAAGGCGCGCCGCCTCATTCATCGCCAGTGCCTGAATACGCGGCACGATATAGCCGGGGCTGGCAGCGCAGATGACGGGCACTTTGCCGGCACCTTCCAGAAGGGCGACAAGCCGGTCGGTGACGGTCTGGTCCGTCCTGGCATGCGGCGACACCTCGACCAGCGGCACAAGAAACGCCGGGTTCAGAAAATGGGCATTCAGCACGCGCTGGGGAAAGCGGGACCAGCTGGCGACAAGATCGGCCAGGAAACTGGAGGTGGTCGATGCGATAATGGCTGTTTCCGGCAGATGCGCGTCAAGGACGGCAAAGGCCGCGGTTTTGGCCGACTCGGTTTCGGGCACGCCCTCAAACAGGAACTGCGTGTCTGCAAGGGCTGCCGCAGCCGCATCATGGGGGCAATAGCTGATACGGGCGCGGAGGATGTCACGGGCACCGTCGGGCAACATCCCCAGAGTCTGCAGCATGGCCAAAAGCTGATGCAGCTCGGCATCAAGCGCGGCTTCATAGGCCGGCACATCGTCACGTGCGCGCGAATCAACAAGCGTGACCTTATGGCCGGCATAGGCAAAGCAGATCGCCATGCCGCGCCCCATGCGGCCAGCCCCATAGGCGGTGACAGATGGCCGGCTCATATGGCGGCACCTGTTGCAAGGCGGGTTTTCAGCGCCGCCATGTCGAGGTCGGCAAGGCCGGTCGATGACCAGCTGCGCCCGGTCTTGCGGAAATCTGTGCCGGCGGCCACCCCGCCAAGCGACAGCAGGCCCGCCGATACCGGCATCTCAAACCCCATCCATTCACCAAGCGTGACAAGCAGGCATAGGCCATAGGCGATATCCTCGCTCATATAGCGGTGGTCTTTCAGATCCAGCTTTTCGTGCCAGTCACCGGAATCGACCAGCTTGTCATGCGCCAGATTGCCATACATCCAGTCCGAGGTGTTGTAATGGTCGCTCAGCGGGAAATGGGGCGGAGCATAGCCAAGCGCCGTGCGCAGGGCCATGCGTTCACCATCCAGCGCATCATGCACCGCGCGGATACTGGGCTGCGTGCCTTCATTATGGATGTCCCATTTGTCGAAATGCGCAATCGGGCCGGCATTCATGATAATCAGGGGCGGATGGATGATCGGACCGGCATTCATCAATGCCGCCGAAAGCGCATCTTCGACCGGTTCGATGGCGCCGGGAAAGGCTGTGCTGATGACGGCCAGCGCCCGGTCGGTATGGCGGGCAGGATAGACCCCTGACGGCAGGCGCGATGCGCGTGTTGTGATGGCGACGGTCTGCAGCCCATCCTCGTCAGGGCGCCGCCGTGTCAGCCAGGGAAGCGTGCCGGTCTCGGCAAAGGCCACATCCGCATCACAACCATGCTGCCTGCAGAGATCGGCCATGATGTAGCTGCCGAAACTGCCGGGCGGCAGGAAAACAACCTGGCCATCCTGCAGGTGCGGGGCCAGTTGCAGGGCGACATCCGCCTGTGCAAAGGCAGGTGCGGGAAACAGGATCAAATCGGCGCCGCGGACCGCATCACCAATATCGGCAACCACGCGGGCGAGCTGCAGGTCGTGCCGGCCATTATGGTCCAGAAGGCGCAGTGTCGCCGTGTCGGCAAGACTGCCGAAACGGGCAAAATCCCGCCGCCAGAAACGGACCTCATGCCCGGCAAGTGAGAAATCGGCGGCGGCCGCATAAGACCCATTGCCCCCGCCAAGAACTGCGATTTTCATGTCCCTTGTCCTTCATAAACCTGTTCGGCCCATCCTGATTATCATGCCGGGATTGGGACAGGTTGCAAGGGCAGGCGTGGCTTTTTGGGCTGCCTGTCGGGGTGTCTTGCCTGGCGGCTAGGCGCGTTCGAATCCGCGGGCCACCTCATAGTCGGTGACGATGCGGTCAAATTCCTCGATTTCCCATTCGGCAGCACGCGCATAATGCTGCACCACATCCGCGCCAAAGGCCGCGCGCAGCATCTTTGATTTCAGCAATGTCGCCCGTGCATCGCGCAGCGTTGTCGGCAGCATCGCGGTGCGGCCCTTATAGACATCGCCCTTGGCAGCTTCCGGCAATGTCATCTCCGCCTCAATGCCGGACAGGCCGGCGGCCAGCTGCGCTGCCATCGCCAGATAGGGGTTCATATCCGACCCGCCGATCCGGCATTCCACCCGAACCCCGGCCGTGCCATCGCCGCAGATACGATAGCCGGCGGTGCGGTTATCCACTGACCAGATGATCCGTGTCGGTGCAAAGGTGCCTCTTGCAAAGCGCTTGTAGCTGTTGATGTAGGGGGCAAGGAAATAGGTGATCTCGGCGGAATGTGACAGCAGCCCGGCAAGATACTGTTTCATCAGCGGTGACATGCCCAGCGGGTCGGTATCATCAAAAAAGGCCGGCTTGCCATCCTTCCACAGTGACTGGTGGATATGCGCGGCGGATCCCACCTTGTCATGGTGCCATTTCGGAAGGAACGAGATGGCATGCCCCTGCTGCCAGCCGATTTCCTTTGCCGCATGTTTGGCAATGCTGTGGTGTTCTGCAGCCAGCATGGCGTCGGCATAACGGATATTCAGCTCCTGCTGGCCTGTCTCGGCTTCGCCCTTGGTGTTTTCCACGGGGATGCCGGCTGCGCGCAGATGGTTGCGCAGCGGGCGCATCAGATGCTCTTCCTTTGTTGTCTGCAGGATGTGGTAGTCCTCATTGTAACCGCTGATCGGGTCCAGATTGCGGAAGCCGGATTTGCGGATCTCGTCAAAGCTCTTCTCGAAGATGAAGAATTCCAGCTCGGTGGCCATCATCGCTGTCAGGCCCAGCGCGTTGGCGCGCGCCACCTGCCGCTTCAGTATGGTGCGCGGCGCATGCGGCACCTCTTCATGCGTATGGTGGTCCAGCACATCACACAGAACAAGTGCCGTGCCATCCAGCCAGGGAAGGCGGCGCAGCGTCGACAGGTCAGGCTTCATGATATAATCGCCATAGCCTGATTCCCACGAGGTGGCGGCATAGCCTTCGGGCGTTGCCATTTCCAGATCGGTGGCAAGGAGATAATCACAGCAATGGGTTTCTTCCCAGGCGCTCTCGACAAAATGTTCGGCGTGAAAGCGTTTGCCTGCCAGCCGCCCCTGCATGTCAATGATGCAGACAAGAACCGTATCGATCTCGCCGGCCGCGGTTGCGGTCTTCAATGCGTCGAAGGAAAGCTGGCCTGTCATATTCTGTATCCCCTTATGAAAATGCAACGAAACGCCCCGGCGGAACGGGTGCTGCAGGGCGCGGCGCCAATGGCCATGCCCATGACGCCCCTGCCTGATCAGGTTACCCGTATTTTAGCTGCTTTTGGAAATGAAACCGTATCGGCAGGGTCCATGGCATGGACCGCAGCCTGTCCGTGCCGATATGGATGATGCCACTGACATGCGGCGCGGCGACGGCCGGACAGGTTGGCTGTTGCAGGTTTGCCAGCCTTGCAAAGTCCTGCGTCTGGCGGTGGGCAGGGTTGGGCCTGTTTATTAAGCGGGTTAGGATGGTTTCTCAGGCTTTGCTCCGGCCGGGCGGCTGACACAATCCAGATATGGATCTATCCGTGGATCAATTGAGGCCTGCCTTTCTGATGATCAAAATCGCACTATATCTTCCCGTTCTGATCGCTGCTCTTGCAGCGATCTACTTTGCGGCGGCGTTCCTGCTGATCCTGTCACAACGCCCGATCGACCTGTCCAGCATAGACAGTATTTCATTCTAGGCCGTTACCGGGGCGCCGCCGGAATCGTCCCCTGCGTCGCCTCTGAAAAGAATGACCACACAGGCCGGCACCTCTATCCCCTTCAGACATTATCCGGCGCGGTCAGACACGGCCCCCCTTGCTGTCATCATCCATGGGTCTGGCTGGCACGGCGGCAGTTATCTCGACATTGCCAGCGCGCTTGCTGAATAAGGGGCGGTTGAAGTCCTTGTTCCAGATCTGCGCGGCCATGGCGTGGCGCCTGAACGGCGCGGTGATGTGGATTATATCGGTCAATTTGAAGATGATCTGGCGGCATTGATCAATGCCCATGGCGGGGCCGGGCGCCATGTTGTCATGATCGGGCATTCCTCCGGGGGCGGGTTGACGATCAGGTTTGCGGGGGGACAGCATGGATCGCTTTTGGATCGCGCTGTTCTGATCGCCCCCTATCTTCACCATTCCGCCCCTACATTCCGCGACTCGGCTGGCGGCTGGGCGCATCCGCTGGTGCGCCGGATCATCGGGGTGTCGATGTTGAATGGTGTGGGTGTGACGGCATTCAATGGCCTGACCGTTATCCAGTTCAACTATCCGGACAGCATTCTGAACAGCCCGCAGGGGCGCACCGCCGGTGCCGCCGCTGGTCATCATAGCATGATGCGCAGCCCGTCCGTACCGATATGGATGGTGCCGCTGAAATGCGGTGCGACGGCGGCCTGCCAGTCGGCTGCGCTGTAATCGGGGTCATCCGCCGGAATCAGATGGTTGAGGGCCAGCGCGGCGGCCCCCGCCTGTTCGGCAATTTCCGCCGCCTTGTCCGCCAGCGTGTGCGAGCTGACAAGATGGTTCATCAACCGGCCATCGGTTGACCCGACGCGGGCAACCAGCGCCTCAAGCGCGGGTTTCAGCATCGCCTCATGGATCAGCAGGTCAGCCCCGCGTGCAAAATCCACAAGCGGTGGCAGATAGGCGGTGTCACCGGAAAAGACGACATGCCGGCTGGCGGTGCGGAAGGACAGCGCGAAACAATCAACCAGCGGCGGATGAATGGTGCGCATCGCACTGACGCTGAGACCATCAACATCATAGAAAGTGCCGTCCACGATTTCATGGATGGTGATCAGCCCGGCAAATGGCGGGCGGCCTTCATCAACTTCGCGCAGTTCAATATCCGCCGCCATCGACTGGCAGAATGCGTCCCAGTAATCCTGCAGGCCCGGCGGCCCCCAGATGGCCAGCGGTGTTTTCAGCCCGGCTGTCCAGGCGGTATGCACCAGGGGCCCCAGCTCCAGATAATGGTCGGAATGCAGATGGGTGATCATGATGGTCTTCAGGTGGCGCAGATCAACCTGCTGGTCGATCAGCCCGCGGGTCACGCCCAGACCGCAATCCACAACAATCTGCTGGCCGCCGATCTCGATCAGGGATGATGTCGGCATCGCCGATCCGGGGCGAACGGCCGGCCCGCCTTTGGTGCCCAGAAGGGCGACAAATTCCGGGCTGTCTTTTTGGGATGTGCTGTTCATGATTGTGATGCCTTGGCAAAGCCTTTGTCGAGTGCGGACAGGATGGTGTCGACTTCATCCGCGCTGATGATCAGGGCGGGTGACAGGATGACATTCGGGCCGGATACCCGCACCATTGCCCCGTTCTGATAGGCGGTTTCCTGCAGCACCAGCGGCACCGCCTTGTCCACGGGTGCCTTGGTGTTGTGGTCGGAGACAAGTTCCATTGCGGTCATCAGGCCATGCCCGCCCCGCACATCGCCGATCAGATCGTATTTTTCCTGCAGGCGCAGGCATCCGTCATAGATCTGCTGGCCGCGGGCGGCCGCATTCTGCGGCACATTCAGGCGCTGGGTTTCCGCCAGGCAGGCCAGGGCGGCGGCAGCCCCCACGGGATGGCCGGAATAGGTGTAGCCATGGCCGATGGCGGCCCGGCCAGTATCATCATGTTCAAACACATCGGCGACCTTTGGCGCAATCATCACCGCGCCAAAGGGGAAATAACCATTTGTGATCGCCTTGGCGGTGCAGGCAAAATCAGGCTGCACGCCCCAATGGCGTGATCCGGTCCATGACCCGGTGCGCCCAAAGCCGGTAATGACCTCATCGGCAATCAGCAGGATGCCGTGCCGGTCACAGATGTCGCGCACCATCGGCATGAAGCTTTCATGCGGCGGGATTACGCCGCCTGCACCCAGCACCGGTTCCATGATGAAGGCGGCAATGGTGTCGGCACCCTGAAAGGCAATCTCGTCGGCAAGGGCGGCGGCACAGAGCTGGGCCAGCCGCGCCGGATCGCGCTCATCAAACGGGTTGCGATAGGTGTAGGGGGCGGGGATGTGATAGCAGCCGGGAAGCAGCGGTTCATATTGCGCCCGGAAATTGGCGTTGCCGTTCACGCTGGCCCCGCCAATATGCGTGCCGTGATAACCTTTTTTCAGGCTGATGAATTTGACCCGTCCAGCATCGCCGCGGATTTTGTGATATTGGCGGGCAAGGCGCAAAGCCGTTTCCACACTGTCGCCGCCACCTGATGTGTAGAAAGCGCGTTGCAGCCCGTCAGGCGCAAAGAACTGTGCCAGCTCATGCGACAATTCCACCGCAACATCATTGGTGGTGCCGCGAAAGATGGAATAATAGGGCAGGCGGTCCAGCTGGCTGGTGATCGCCTGTTTGACCGGATCACAGGAAAAGCCCAGATTGACATTCCACAGACCCCCGACCGCATCAACCACCCGGTGCCCGTCAACATCAGTTATATGGACGCCTTCGCCCTTGGTGACGATGGTCGGCGGGTTGGCAAGGCTGTCTGCCGGATGCGCCATTGGGTGCCACAGGTGGCGGGCGTTTTCTTCCTTGATGAAATTGTCGTCGTGCTGGCGGATATCTAGCATGCTATGTCCTCGTGTGCTGATGTCGTGCCAAAGGCACCTATGAAAGCGTCTCGGGTGAAGATGTCTCAGGTAAAAATGTCTGGGGTGAAGATGTCTGGGGTGATTGATGCGCGGGAAAATCTGCAGGCAGGACGCCGCCATAATGCTGCGTTGCCTGCTGTGCCAACGCGCATAACAGCGCGCCACTGGTCTGCGCGATGGCATCGGTCATGCGCGCTGCAGGTGCCTGAATGGCGATGGTGCCGGCCGGCATTGCGCTGGCGTCAAAGAACGGGGTTGCCACCGAAATAACATCCGAATCCACACCGCCTTCGGACAGGCTGTAACCTTGTTGCCGGAAGTGCCGCAACCGGTCGTGCAGGACAGCCGGGTCCGTCACCGTGCCGCTGGTGAAGGCGGATAGCGGTTCCGACAGCTGTGCCATCACAAAATCCGCGTCCGCAAAAGCCAGAAAGGCCTGGCCCGAGGCGGTGGCGTGATAGGGCAGATGCATGCCGGGGCTGATCCGCACCTGCAGGCTTTTCGGACTGTCATTCACCATATAGGTGAACAGCCTTCCCTGCGATGTCAGGGCGGCATGACAGGTTTCGCCCGTCTGGTCGGTAATGTCTGACAGCAGACGGCGCATCCAGCTGCGCACCGGTATGGATGAATCGCGCACCTGTGCCAGCCGGATGACCTCGGGTCCCAGCCGGTAACGACGTGTCTCGGCGTCCTGTTCCAGCACGCCGGCGCGTACCATCCCGGAAAGATAGCGGAAGACACCCGCCTTGTTCATGCCCGACGCGCGCGCCAGGTCGGTCAGTTTGTGTGATGATTGATCGCTTGTGAAACAGGCCAGCAGTGACAGCGCCTTGTCGATCGTAGTCACATGATCCTCTTTCGCATCCTGCGGTGGGCGACGGCCGGGCCGCGGCTATAGATGCCGCCCGTGCGGCTGATAAATTTATTTGACAGCATATGCCATCACGTTAACAATAATAAAACAACCGTTCAAATAATGAAACAAAATTTTCCTGTGTGTGCGCTTTGACCCGTGTTTTTGGTCAGTGTCCCTTGGCAGAGCCCACTATCCGAATGTTGATCTGAGAAATGACCCGTCCGCCCAGATCTGACCCGCCATCAAAAGCCGCATCGCCGGCAACTGACCCGGCCCATCATGACAGCAATAATGCGCTGTTCATGCTGACCCCTGATCCGCATCGCAGCATCCGGACCGAAACACCGGTAGAACGCCGGTTCATGGCAGCGGACCTGTTCTTGTTTCGGCGCACCCGCGGGGATTTCACCTTTTCGCTATTGCTGGTCGGGATGGTTGGTTTTCTGCTGGTGAGTTTCAGTGCGCAGACCGGTTGGCAGGCGCGCAAGCTGCCGACGGATATGCTGTCCTATCTGGCAGCGCAGCTGGGCATCATCGACCCGGAAGGCCGGGTGATGCGGCTTGGCAAAATCCTGAAACAGGGATGGGTGGCGCCATTGCTGTGCCTGGCGGTCCTTGTGCCGGCGGTGCTGCTGAACCTGAACGGATCCTGGCGCAGCCTGCGCCGCAGATTGCGCCAGCAGGTGCCGCTGCGGTGGCGCTATGAAATCGGCCAGTGGCTGCGTGCCTGTGAATTCATTGCTTATTTCATCCTCTATACGCTGAGCGTGCCGATCCTTGGCTATCTGGTATCGACGGTGCTGATGGGCGAGTTCCTGACCGCGCGGCTTGGCTATCGCGGCTGGCGTTGGGCGGCAATTGCGCTGGCCAGCAGCCTTGCCATTGTGGTGTTGTTCCGCTCGGTCCTGCAGATCAAGACGCCGGTCAATATCTGGCTTTATAACCAGATGCCGGATGGCGTGGCGCTGTTCCTAAAGACCTGGTTCTAGGGGAGGCGGGACAGTGGACGCATTATGGCTGGGGCTTAATAATCTGCTGCAACCTACCGTGATGCTGGCGCTGGGGATTGGTGCGATTGGCGGGTTGATGATCGGTGCGATCCCGGGGATTGGCCCGGCCATTGCCATTGCCATTTTGCTGCCTGCAACCGTATTTCTGGATGACCTTGTGTCGCTGGTCCTGCTGCTGGGCGTTTATGGGTCGAGCATGTATGGCGGCGCCATTCCGGCCATTCTGATCAATACGCCCGGCACACCGGTCAATGCGCTGACCACCTATGACGGCTATGCGATGACGCAGCGCGGCGAGGCCGGGCGCGGCCTGTCACTGGCCTATTCAGCATCCTTCTTTGGCGGCAGCTTTTCGATATTGGTGGCGTTGTCGGCATTGATCCTGTTCGGCCCCTTTCTGCGCGATCTGGGGGCGTTGTTCGGACAGCGCGATATCTTCATGGCGGCTTTGCTGGGTGCGGTGCTGCTGATTCTGGCGCATCGGCAGACAATGGTGATTGCTGCGCTGCTGTTCGGCATCGGCTTTATGATCTCGCTGATCGGACGGCAGTCGCTGAAACGCATTGATCGCTATACCTTCGATTTTGAATATCTATATGCCGGTTTCAATCTGATTGTGGTGATTGTCGGCATCTTTGCCATTTCGCAGGCGCTGTATCTGCTGACCGGCAAGGATGCAGACCCGCCCGAGGCCCGCATGAAAGGCGGGCTGTTCCGCGGGCTGGGCGAATTGCGCAAATACAAGATCGTGGCCACCATTTCGGCTGCCTATGGCACGGTGATGGGCATTATCCCCGGCGTTGGCGAATTTGTGGCGCAGTTCTTTTCCTATTCAACGGCACGGTTTCTTTCAAAGACACCAACGCAGTTCGGGCATGGCGCACCTGAAGGGTTGATCGCCTCGGAAACAGCAAATAATGCCGTGCCGGCAGCGGCGATGATTCCGCTTCTGGCCCTTGGCGTGCCCGGCGAGGCGCTGACCGCGATGATGATGGTGGTGTTTTTTGACGCCGGCATCAAACCGGGGCCGGATATTTTTGAAAACAGCAGCGATTTCCTGTTCAGCCTGTTTATTGCCTTGCTGATCGTGAACATCCTTGTGGTGATAACGCTGATGTTCTGTACGAAATACATTGCCAAGATGGTCTATATCCCCAATCGTTTTCTGGGGGGGTTGATCCTGATGCTGTCTTTTGTCGGTGTCTTTTCCATTCGCAACAGTTTTGCCGACTGCATCTTTGCCAGCCTGTTCGGGTTTTTCGGCTTTGTGCTGCGGCGCCTTGACTGGCCGCTGGTACCGCTGGTGCTGGGGCTGGTGCTTGGATCCATTCTGGTGGAGCGCCTGACCGCAGGTGCCAGCCAAATCACGTCAGCAGCGGATCTGGTCAACCGACCCGTTTCGGGATTGCTGGCAGGTGTTATTCTGGTGATCATTCTTGCAACGATAACCGCCGGAATTTTCAGGCGTTACAGACGCCTATAAAAGACAGGTCCCAGCGGGCCTGAAATCAAGGAGGATGTTATGAAGAAACTTGTGATGATGGCCATGGCGGCAGTGATGAGCCTTGGTCTTGCCGGCATGGCAAAGGCAGATTACCCCGAAGGACCGGTACAGTTCATCGTGCCGTGGCCACCCGGTGATTTTGAAGACATTCTGACCCGCATGATTGCCAAGAACATGCAGGAACAGACAGGTGTTGCTGCCAGCGTTGTCAACCGTCCCGGCGGCGGTGACGGCCCGTTCCCTGGCGCGCTGGAAGTGCTGAATGCGCCCAATGATGGTTCGGTTGTTGGTTCTTTCGTGATCGGCGTTCCGATTGTCGGCCCGAAAATCGGTGTCGGCATCGAAGAAGACAGCTTCGTGCCGGTCGGCATTTTCCTGACCTATCCATTCGTGCTGGCAGCGGGCGCCGATGCCCCCTATAGCGACATGGCCGGCCTGGCCGCCCATGCCAAGAATAATGATGTCGTGCTGGGGCATTTTGGTGCCGGCCTGACCCCGACCCAGGCCAGCTTTGCCGCGGCCACGAAGATGGGCTTTGAATTCGCTGATGACAGCGCCTTCGACATGCTGGACTGCAACACCCTGTCTTCGGGTGACGCGGATGTGATCAACACCACCCTGGCGCTGATTGAGCCATGCCTTGGCGAGATCAAGGTGCTGGCCAATATCGGTTCAGAGCCGATTGCAAAGCTGGACGGCGTTCAAACGCTGGCAGCGCAGTCGGGCATCAATGATGTCGAGCTGTGGAACGGCCTGTTCGTGACCAAGGGCACCCCGCAGGAGGTGATCGACACGCTGGCGGCAGTGGGCAAAGCCACTATGGCCAGTGCAGAGGCACAGCAGTTGATGGCCGAAACAGGCGCGCGCGTCTATTGGCAGGATACAGCCGAGTCACAGGCGCGTATCGTGGCTGACCGTGCAAAGTCAGCCGAAATTGCCGCCATCATCGGCAACTAAAAAAAACGGGCGGGGCAGGCCCTGATAAAGCGGTCTGCCCCGTCCTGATCGATGTTCTAACGTGTTTCTGGATCAGCCCATGCCGCGCTTCAGTCTCGGAATTCTGCAGGTCAATCATGACCGGAGCCTGGAAATTGGTGACAGGTTCCCCGATGATTCGCACCGGTTTCGTGACCTGCTGGACAGGCTGGAGATGCGGTTTAATTACCGTGTCTATATGACCATCGGGGGCGAATTGCCGGAATCCCCGCATGCCCATGACGGGTTTCTGATCACCGGATCGCCCTTGAGTGTGCTGGATGACAGCCTGTTCTGGCGCGACGATCTGTTTGCTTTTATTCGCGCCTGTGATGCCGACAAAGTGCCGTTGATCGGGGCCTGTTTCGGGCATCAGGCGGTGGCGGTTGCGCTGGGTGGCACGGTGGCAAAACGCACAGGCGGCTATAATGTCGGGGTTGAGACCACACGCTTTCACGCCACCAAACCCTTTATGCATGCCGACCAGCCGGATCTGGCTTTTTATATGTTCCATGAGGATGAGGTGGTCGCCCTTCCTGATGACGTTGAGGTGATTGGCCGGTCCGAAGGCTGTGCCATCGCCAGCTTTGCCAAGGGTGACCATATTCTGGCCGTGCAGGCGCATCCCGAATTCCATGACAGCTTCATGCGCGCGGTTCTGGAATTTTCAAAATCCGCGATAAGTGATGATGGCTATGTGGCGGCGGTGGCCAGTCTTGACCAGCCAACCGACGGCGCGGTGTTTGCCGAATGGATGGCCGCCTTCCTGACGGCGGGTCGGGCCGCGGCAGGAGAGGTGTAATGTCCGATCATCTGCATGAAAATCACCGCGATGACGGTTTTTTGAATATTGCCGACCATGACAGCTATACCGACGGCGTGCCGCATGCCAGCTTTGCGCGGCTTCGGGCCGAGGACCCGGTGCATTGGACAACACCCACCGACGGCATGCGCAGTTTCTGGTCGGTGACCCGGCAGGCCGATATTCTGGAGGCCAATGGCAAGCCGGAGATTTTTTCTTCGGCGCAAGGCATCCGCATCGAAGATCAGTCCCATGAGGAATATCTGGCACGGCGCACCTTTCAGGAAACCGATCCACCGGAACATCGTGTGACCCGTAAGCTGGTCAACCCGGCATTTTCCCGCCCGGCCATTGCCCAGTATGAGGAGATGATCCGCGCCCTGGCAGGCGATATTGTCGATGCTGCCTTTGCCAAGGGCAGTTTTGATGCTGTTGATGCGATTGCAAAACAGCTGCCGATGATGATGCTGGGCCGTATTCTGGGGCTGCCGGACAGCGATCTCGACTGGCTGGTCGAAAAGGGGGATGCGCTGATCGGCAATACCGACCCCGATTTTACCGACCATGTGGTCGACAAGATGGATAGTGATGCCTATCGCCTGATGCCGTTCCGGTCGCCGGCCGGTATTGATCTGTATGATTATGCGGAATCCGTCTTTTCCGGTGAAAAGCCGGTGGATCCGTGCGGGGTCCTGCACCGGGTCATTGACGCCAATGCCGGGCTGGCCCTGGCCGATTTCAAGAATTTTTTCTGCCTGCTGGTAGCGGCCGGAAATGACACGACACGCTATTCCATCGCCATGGCGCTGTATCTGTTGACGCGCCATCCCGCGCTGTTGGAACAGCTGCAATCGGGCATGGTTGATGACACGGCAGCTGACGAGATTATCCGGCTGGCGTCGCCGACCATGCATTTCCGCCGGACCGCCACTCAGGATACAATGCTGGGCGGCCAGCCCATCGCCAAAGGGGACAAGGTGGTGCTGTGGTTTGTGTCCGGTAACAGGGATGAGAGCGTCTTTGCGGACCCGCACCGGCCCCATCTGGACCGCAGCCCCAACCCGAATGTGGCCTTTGGCCAAGGCGGTCCGCATTTCTGCCTTGGCATGTGGCTGGCACGGTTGGAGGTCAAGACAGTGTTGCAGGCGCTGGCGTCACGGCTGACCAAAATCGAGGCGCTGGAGCCGCCGCGCTGGACACGGTCAAATTTCATCTGCGGGGTGAAATCCCTGCCGGTCAGGGTGCAGGTGCAATGAACGCGTTTGCCGCCAAGGACGCCATCGGGCGCACACGGATTCTGTTCAGCGACCTGTTGAACCTGCCGCGCGGTAAATATGTGCCGGTTGATGTGGCGGCCGCGGGAAAGATTGGCTTTGCCCGCGGGGCATTTGCCACGACATTCGATCGCGAACTGCTGGCGGTGCCGGGGACGGGCGTGCATGAAGGCCTGCCCGATATGCAGCTGCATCTGGATGCGACGCGCCGCGCCAGCTGGCAGGATGGCACCGAGATTGCGCTGGGTGATCTTTATGCTGATGGCGCCCCCTTTGCGCTATGCCCGCGCCACGCGCTGAAAAAGGCGATTGCCGGCTGGCAGGATATGGGGCTGACGCCGATGGTCGGTCTGGAGCTGGAGGCTTTTGTCTTTCAGCGGGATGCGGACGGGGTGTTTCGCCCCTATGACACGCCGGGGGCCTTTGTCTATGGCACCGGCCCGCAGAATGACCCTGCCGGGCTGACCGATGCGATCTGGGCGCGCGCCGCGGCGGTGGGCCTGCCGCTGGAATCGGTGAATGGCGAATATGATAACGGCCAGTTCGAAATGACATTGCGTTTTGATGATGCGCTGAAGGCCTGTGATGATGCGTTCCTGTTCCGGCTCATGGCCCGCGAGCTGGCGTTCGAGAAAGGCTATATCCTGACCTTTATGCCAAAGCCGATCCCCGAACGTGGCGGGTCGGGGCTGCATGTGAATTTCAGCTTTGTCGATGCAAAGGGGCGGAATGTGATTGCCCCGGACGGTACCCTGTCCGATCTGGCTGGCCAGGCGGTGGCCGGTCTGGTGCATCACCATGAGGCCATGGCCGGTCTGCTGGCGCCCACAGTCAACAGCTATGACAGGCTGGGCCCGGCCAGCATGGCCGGATATTGGGCCAATTGGGCCGAGGATCACCGGCTTGTCACCACACGCACATCAACCGAATCCGCCACATCGGCGCGGCTGGAACACCGCATGGCAGACAGTTCGGCAAACCCCTATCTGGCGGTGGCGACGGTGTTGCAGGCGGCGATGCTGGGGGTAAAGGCCGGGTTGCCGCTGCCCAAGGCCGAGGATCTAGACGGGCTGGAAAATATACGCGCCACACGCCATGCACCCGCATCGCTGACCCGCGCGCTGGACGCGCTGGAAAAGAACCGGCTGCTGACCGACGCCATCGGCAGCCTGCTGATAGAGGCGCATCTGGTGATGAAGCGCGACGAGGTAAAGCGGCTGGCGGGCCGCAGCAAGGAAGATATTCGGGATTACTACATCCCCTTTATCTGACGCCCCTGTTTCCACGGAAAGGCAAGATCATGACACAGGCAGAGATTGACCGGCTGAGAACAGCCAAGATTGCCCCGCAGCAATTGCTGATCGGCGGCGGCTGGCGTGCCAGCGAGTCAGAAGCGGCAATGGAGGTCATATCGCCAATCGACGGCAAGGCCTTTACCAGCATCGCCAGCGGGTCGAAAGCCGATACCGAGGCGGCCGTCGCCGCCGCGCGGCAGAGCTTTGAGCGCGGTGTCTGGCGTAATATGCCGCCCATGGCGCGCAAGGCGGTATTGTTGAAATGGGCCGATCTGATTGCGGCCGATGCATTGGCGCTGACCGTTCTGGGGGTGCGGGACAATGGCACCGAGATCGGCATGGCGCAAAAGGCCGAGGCGGGGTCGGCGATCAACACCATCCGCTATTATGCCGAGGCCATCGACAAGATCTATGGCGAGGTGGCCCCCACACCGGACAGTCATCTGGGGCTGATCCTGCGTGAACCGGTGGGGGTGGTCGCGGCCATTGTGCCGTGGAATTTCCCGCTGATGATCGGGGCCTGGAAACTGGCGCCGGCGCTGGCCATGGGTAATTCGGTTGTATTGAAACCGGCGGAAACCGCCTCGCTCAGCCTGCTGCGCATTGCCCAGCTTGCGCTCGAGGCCGGTCTTCCCGAGGGCGTGCTGAATGTGGTGACAGGCGCGGGTGATGTGGTTGGCGACACGCTGTCGGCATCGATGGATGTCGATGTGCTGGCCTTTACCGGGTCGGGTCCGGTTGGCGGGCTGATCATGCAGAATGCCGGGCGGTCAAACCGCAAGCGGTGCTATCTGGAACTTGGCGGCAAATCGCCCAATATCATATTTGCGGATGCGGCGCATATGGAGGCGGCGGCCGATGCCACGATTGGCGGGATTTTCCGAAATGCAGGACAGGTCTGTGTTGCCGGATCGCGGCTGATTGTCGAAGAATCGGCAAAGGCGGATTTCATCGGATTGCTGAATGCGCGGCTTGCCGGATTTCGAACGGGCGACCCGCTGCAGCTGGATACACAGGCCGGTGCCATCAATAATGCCGGACAACTTGCCAGAATCGCCCAGCATGTGGATGACGCCAGGGCGCAGGGTGCCGAGCTGGTCGCTGGCGGCGCGGTCCTGCATGCCGATAGCGGCGGCTATTATTACGCGCCAACCATTCTTGACCGGGTGGGCGCAGAAGACAGTATTTTCCAGAATGAAGTCTTTGGCCCCGTCCTGTCTGTCACCGGGTTCAGCGACGAGGCTGAGGCGGTGGCGCTGGCCAATGCCACCGCATACGGGCTGGCAGCGGCTGTCTTTACAAATGATCTGGGACGGGCGCATCGCATGGTACGGGCCATCAAGGCCGGGGTTGTGCATGTGAATTGCTATGGCGGCCCGGATATCACCGTCCCGCTGACCGGCATGAAGCAATCGGGCAATGGCAGTGACAAGTCGTTGCATGCGATGGACAAATTCACCGATCTGAAAACAGCCTGGATTGCCTTGTGATGACCAAGAGGATTCTGCTGGTCGGCACTTATGACACCAAACAGGATGAGCTGGATTTTCTGGCCGGGGTGATCACGCAGGCAGGTGGCCGGGTGCTGAAAATGGATGTCAGCGTGCTTGGCGATACCGACATGGCGGTGGATCTGTCCAAACATGATGTGGCCGCCGCCGCCGGTATGGATATCCCGTCAATCATTGCCTTTGAGGATGAAAATCCGGCGATGCAGGCGATGGCGCGTGGTGCCGCAAAACTGGCCAGCGAGGCGCATCTGGCCGGCCGGTTTGATGGCGTGCTGGCGCTGGGCGGGTCGATGGGCACCGACCTGGCGCTGGATCTGTGCGCCGCCCTGCCAATCGGCGTGCCGAAATATGTTATTTCAACCGTTGCCTTCAGCCCGATGATCCCGCCCGCCCGCTTGCCAGCCGATATTCAGATGATTTTATGGGCGGGTGGTCTCTATGGCCTGTCCAGCGTCTGTAAATCGGCGCTGTCGCAGGCGGCGGGTGCGGTGCTGGGGGCCTGCCAGACGGCGCTGCCGCCGGATCCGGACAAGCCGCTGATCGGGATGACCAGTCTTGGGCTGTCGGCGCTGACCTATATGGTGCGGCTAAAGCCGGCGCTGGAAGCGCGCGGGTTTGAGGTGGCCGTGTTCCACGCCACTGGCATGGGCGGGCGCGCCTTTGAATCACTGGCCGCCAAAGGCGCCTTTGCCGCGGTGATGGATTTCTGCACCCAGGAGCTTGGCAACCATATCCATGGATCAACCATTTCGGCAGGCGAGACGCGCCTGCAGGGCGCTGGCATGGCGGGCACACCGCAGATTGTGGCCCCAGGATGCTATGATCTTGTGGATGTGATCGGATGGCAGGGGCTTGCGGAAAAATGGGATGGCTATCCGACGCATGCGCATAACCGGCTGATCACCTCGGTCGTGCTGCGTGAGGCAGATTGCCTGAAGGTGGCCGACGCGCATCTGGAACGGCTGGCAACTGCCAGCGGACCAACCGCTTTGCTGGTGCCGGTCGGCGGGTTTGGCGAATGGGACCGGCCAGGGGCTGACCTACATAACCCGCAGGGTCTAGCCGCCTTTGTCGGGCGGCTGCTGGGCGCATGTCCGGCCAATGTGCAGCTGCACCGGCTGGACGCGCATATCAATGATGACGGTTTTGCCGATGCGGCCCTTGCCGTGCTTGACGGCTGGATAGCGGATGGCACGGTGCCACACCCCACCGCCACGGGATAAGGCAAGGCGGCGTGACGCGTTATGCCGGGTCACGCCTCAGGCGTGATGAAGGCGGCTGAATTGAGTGCGCGTGCCTTTGCGCATCCCGTCGATCGCGCGGCCATCGCTTTAATCAAGGGCTGGCATGCGATCCCTTGTTCCGGCTGATAGCCTTTCGTCCAGACTTGCTGGCGACGCAGTTCATATGGATGCCGGACGGGTCATATGGATGCCGGACGGGTGCAATCGGGACCCTATGTCAGCTTTCATATCGTGTCTCGCCGCGGCGCTTTGTGTCGGTCGATAATTCGGTGACGATCGGGTCATGCGCACGCTGGCCGCAATTATGGCGCGGGCACAGATGGCAGTTGATGCCGATCTTGCTGGCCCCTTCGGTGCTGGCCAGACCCATGCTGCTGGCATAGATGACGCGTTCGGCATGCTGTTCGGCACAGCCAAGTGCAATGGCCAGACGCCGGTCCTGGGTTTCGACAGAATAGACAGGACGCTCGGTGGTGCGGCTGACAGTAAAAAAGCGCTGCCCGTCCGGCAGTTCGACGCGTTGCGGCAGGATCACGCCCGGTGTGCGAAACGCCGTATGGACATTCCAGACCGGGCAGGCACCGCCATGTTCGGCAATTGAAAAAGAGGTGGCGTTAAAGCGCTTTGTGACATTGCCTGCCTTGTCGATCCGCAGAAAGAAGAAGGGCACGCCCCGCCGCCCGTCACGCTGCAATGTGGTCAGCCGCTGGGCGGCCTGTTCCAGCGACACCGCAAAGGTGGCGGCCAGCCGGTCAAGATCATAGCGGGTCTGTTCCGCCATGCTGAGGAAAGCCTCATAGGGCATCAGCAGTGCAGCCGCAAAATAATTTGCCAATTCCACCTGGCAGCGGGTGGCATGCGACTCGCTGGCAAAGCTGTACCCCTCGGTAAGGGTATGCAGCATGTCGCCATATTCGATAAGGCACAGTACATGTGCCAGCTGGAAGGTGCGGTTCTGATGGTCAAGCGCGGCTGAAAGCTGGATGACACGTTCTGCCTCGTCCCACAGGCGCAACGTATCCGGCATCGCCTCGACCGGGCTGGTCACAACTTGATAGCCATGCCGATTGAGAAGGCGGTTCTGCAGGATCTGCTGGATGGTGTAGGGATCATAAGGTTCTTCCGCGGCCAGCCCCTCGGCGGCGCGTTCCAATGATTCGAAGTGATTTTCGCTGGTGCGGAAGAAATCATAGATCGCGGCACCGGGGGATGCGCGCAACAGCGATTCCGGCATCAGTTCGCGATCAAGATGCATCATCTTTTCAAGCGTCGCATGATGGTTGCGATAGAGGTTCAGAAAACTCTGTACAAGCGCAGGCGCGTGGCTGATCGCGCCGCGCAATTCATCCAGATCAGGGCGTGAGTCACTGAAGAACGGGTCCTGGACGGCGGCGCGCAGTTCAGACAGCACCGCCTGGCTGTTATCGGTGACAAGGTCTTTCCAGTCGATTCCATATTGATCGGACAGGGCCATCAGCACGGTGACGGACAGGCTGCGCTGGTTCTTTTCCAGCATATTCACATAGGCGGCGCTAATGCCAAGCGTGGCCGCCATATCGGCCTGCGTCTGATTGCGGCTGCGCCGTAGCTGCCGCAGCTTGCTGCCGACAAATGCTTTTTCCATATGCGGATGTCCTGATGCTGCAGTTCTGGCTGATAGGTGCGCGGATATTTTAGCCGCAGATAATCCCTGAAAATTCACAATACAACAAAAATGACCAATGTGAAATACACAGACAACACAAAAACACAATTTCTGGTGACAAGGCTGACGGGACGGGCGAGGGTCTCAAAAAAAAAGGAGGCGATCCCATGATCGGCAACAGAACACTGGCCGTCCCCGGGCCTACAAATATGCCGGCGCGCATCGCACGCGCCATGGCGGTCCCGCTTGAGGACCATCGCGCGCCTGATATGGCAGCGTTCATCGTGCCGCTAATGGCCGATTTGAAAACAATATTCCGCACCGAAAAAGGTGCCGTTGTGGTGTTTCCGGGATCGGGAACAGGCGGCTGGGAAGCGGCTTTGCGCAATCTTCTGTGTGAAGGCGATCACGTCCTGGGGTCCAGTTTCGGGCAATTTTCGATGCTCTGGATGGCCATGTGCCGTGAATTGGGGCTGCAGACCACCAATATCGAGGCCGCCTGGGGTGGCGTTACCCCGGTCGAGGCCTATCGCCGCGCCCTTGAGGCGGACAAGACGCACAGCATCAAGGCCGTTCTGGTCTGCCATAATGAAACCGCAACCGGCGTGACAAGTGATGTGGCCGCGGTGCGTGCGGTGCTGGATGATCTGGGACACCCCGCCCTGCTGTTTGTGGATGGGGTGAGTTCGATCGGCTCCATCCGTTTTGACATGGATGCGTGGGGCGTCGATGTGGCGGTATCAGGATCACAGAAGGGGTTCATGATGCCGACCGGGCTTGCCATTATCGGTCTGTCCGAAAAGGTGGTCCAGCAGTGCGGCGCGCCAGCCACCCGCGCCGACGGAAAAATTGCTGGCGGCGGTTATTGGGATTTCAGTGCCATGCTGAATGCCAATGCAACCGGCTATTTTCCCTACACACCGGCCATGACCCTGCTGCATGGATTGCGCGTATCGACAGATATGCTGCTGGAAGAGGGGCTGGATAATGTTTTTGACCGGCATTTCCGACTGGCCGAGGGCGTGCGCCGCGCCGTGGCGGCATGGGGCCTGCGCCTTTGCGCCATCGATCCGGCAACCGCATCCGACACAGTGTCCGCCATCATGGTGGATGATGGTATGGACGCCAATGACGTCATCAAGGCCGCCTATCACCGGTATGGTGTATCGCTTGGCGGCGGGCTGGGCGCGGTGGCCGGCAAGGTTTTCCGTATCGGCCATCTTGGCTGGTTGAATGAAGCCATGGTCCTGCAGGCGCTTGGCGGCGCCGAAATGGCCATGTGCGATGCCGGCATTGCCTTTGCCCCGGGCAGCGGCGTCGGCGCTGCTGTCAGCTATTTCACCGAACATCACGCAGCCACATTGATGGCTGCCGAATAAGGGCCCCTCGAGACGGTGGTTCTGCCTGCGCGCCCCCCGTGCCGGCAGAGCCACCGTCACCCCCGGCACCTTCCGGCATCCCCCGGCATCTCCCGGGCACCCACCACATCGCTATTGTCTGGCCGCGTAAAAATTATGCACCAGATTGACCTGTGGCGGGCCGGCTTGATAGCGTAGGGGCATGAAAGATTTTCATTTTGACCATGTTGATGCGGCGCGCAAGACCCTTGCCGGCCGTGTGATCCGAACCCCTGTTCTTCCATTGTGCAGTAACAAGCTGTCACCCTATCTGCCGCCAGATTGTGCCATGTTCATGAAGCTGGAGCTGTTCCAGCATACCGGTTCCTTCAAGGCGCGTGGTGCGTTGCTGGGGGTGGACTGGCTGGATGCGGATATGCGGGCAAGCGGTGTTGCCGGGTTTTCGGGCGGCAATTTCGCGCTTGCCCTGGCCTGGGCCGCGCAGCAGAACAACGTCCCCGCCAAAGTGGTGATGTCGAAAGCCGCCGATCCGCTGCGGATCAACGGGTGTCGCGACCTTGGTGCCGAGGTTGTGCTTGTCGACGGCATTGCCGCCGCAATGCCTGAACTGGACCGTATCGAGGCCGAGGAAGGCCGCAAGATCCTGCACCCTTTCAATGATCTGAACATGGCATGCGGGGCGGCCACATGCGGCGCTGAATTCATCGAGGATGTGCCAGATCTCGATATCGTCATCCTGCCGGTGGGCGGTGGCGGGCTGATCAGTGGCATGGCCGCCGCGATCAAGCGACAGCGGCCGGATATTACCATTATCGGCGTCGAACCGGTGGGCGCGGATAGCCTGTCACGGTCCTTTCGGTCCGGTGCGCCAGAGGCGCTGGACAAGGTGGATACGATTGCTGACAGCCTTGGCGCCCCCATGGCGATGGCTGAATCGCTGGCGCTTGCCCGCCAATATGTGGATGAGCTGATCCAGATTGAGGATTCGGTCATGGCACGCACCATGCTGTTGATGCGGGAGCGGCTGACACTGATGGCCGAACCTGCCTGTGCGGCCTCTCTCGGGGCGGCGCTGGGCCCGCTGCGCGACCGGTTGCGGGGCAAAAAAGCAGGGGTGATTGCCTGCGGATCCAATATCAGCATGGCGCGCTTTGACGCCTTCACCGCGGATACAGAGATGCCGGACGCTGCCAACAGCTAAAGCATTATGTATGAATTATTAATTATATTATTTTTCGCGCATGTTTAGCTTTCTGCGCATCACCGCCCCTATGGGACCGTCCACTGGACCTGCCAAAACCGTGCCCGCCTTGTTGATGGCTGGCATCGCCATGTTTGTTGTCATGGTTGCCGGATCGATCGTCGGATCGATGGTCGGATCCATGGCCGCGCATGCCGAGGATCCGGTGCCGGTCGAGATCACCACGGTAGGGCTGGTCTGCGCCGGTCAGTTCGAGGTGATTACCGGCGGGGTTGATACGCAGGCTGAAGAGATGTTTGACGGCCCGGTGCATCTGGTGCTGGTGGCGCGCGACGGTGATTTTGTCGAGGTGCGCATGCAGGCATTTGAACGCGGCCTGCTGATGCCGGAAGAAATCTTCACGCTTGGCGGCGGTCTGGCGGCGGCTGGCCTTGATATGGCAGATGCCGGTCAGGCGGGTGGCCTGACGCCGGTTGTGGTTGATGATTCGCAGGTGATGTCCGTCATGGCCGACATGATCGATCAGGATGATCTGATGGTTGAAATCACTGCCACCGATCTGGATGTGATGCTGACCCAGAGTCTGGAAAGCGGGCCTGTCATCCGGGCGCGGGTTGATGGCAAGCCGCTGGTGCCCACGCGCGAGAGCATTGCGCGCACCGATCTGTATCTGGACCGGATCAGCGGTGCGGTGACAGTAAACTGGACCGACAACCGCGTGCGTGATCACAAGCTGCCTGGCGCCATCCGGGCTGCCAAGATACAGCTGCGCGACGAAAAGATCTTTACCGGCAGCTGCAAGCCGGTGGCGCAGCGCACCTTCTAACACAAACGCCCGGGCGGCGCTGACAGGCGGCCGCTATCCGGCGCGGGCGACAAGCCGCCCGACCAGCGCATGAAGCGACTGGGACAGCCCGTCATCACGCAAATGCCCGTCATCGGAAAAGGCCTGCCCTGCATTGCCGACGCTGACAAAGCCCGGGACCGGCAGCATCCCCAACTCACAAACACAGTCACGCAGCCGCGGAATGGCGCGCACACCGCCAAGTCGTCCCGGGCTGGAAGCCATCAGCGCCACCGGTTTGTCCTGAAAAACCGAGCCGAAATCATCCGTCGGGGACGGGCGCGAGGCCAGCAGAACATATTCAGCAACAGCGGGGTGATGCCCCCATTATATTCCGGGGTGGCAAGGCACAGCGCATCATGGGTTGCCACAAGCCGGCGAAAATCCAGAACGGCCTGCGGAATACCGTCGCGGCCTTCAATGTCTGCGTTGAATAAAGGTGCATCAAAATCGGCAAGGTCGATCAGCGTCGGCTGTGCCTGTTGTTCGGCAATGGCAAGACTGGCAGCGGCCGCAAGCCGCCGCGAAAAGGCACCCTGCCGCGTTGATCCGGCAAACACCAGAATATGTGCTGTCTGCGCCCGTGCCATCCGATCCCCCTTGCCGGTGAAGTGGCAGGTAAGGGGTCAGACTAGCAGGCAGGCGTTAAGAATGGCTTAAGACCAGTGGGCGTCAGTTGGCGGCGCCATCCGCCGTGGCATAGACAAGTGCCTCGATGAACATGTCACGATCGGCGCTGAGCGGCACGAGCTTTACATCTTCTGACAAGGTGATCCGTACCGTGGCGGCGCCGGCCTGGCGGGCGCGCTCTTCGGCAAGGGTGCCAGCCGCATCGCGGGCGGTGGCCAGTGCTGTATCCATATCTGTCATGTCTTTCGGGCCGCTGGGCAGATGGATGCGGAAGCGCCCCTCATCGGGCTGGCTGACCGAAATGACAACGCGCTGGCGCACGGTCCCGGCGGCCGCCCCGACCGCGCCGGCCACATCGGCATTTTCGGGTATGGTGACATCCGCTGCCATGACCCGTGCCACCTGCGGGTAATGTGTGGCCGCCGACGCCCCCAGCGCAATCACGCCAACGCCAAGGTCAAGGCCAAGATGGACCAGCCGCGACGCCTGTTGCGCGCCTGCAGGCTGTTGCGGGCCGGTGCGATAGAGATTGGCCAGAAGCGGGTTGGTGCTGGCCTGGCCTTCGCCCATCCCGTCATGCGCCAGCGCCGCATCCATCAGCGCCAGGCTAGACCGGCGATGCAGTTCGGCCAGCGTGGCGTGGGCCAGATCAGCGGCATCTGTCGCAATGCGCGCCCCAACACCGTTGCGCTGGCGAGCCATCAGCTCTGCGCCAAGGCGCGCCGCCTCGGCGTCAAAGGCGTCGAATTCACCGGTGACATGCAGCGCATCGGTCGGGGTAAAGGCAGCCAGTGTCAGCAGGCCGCGGCTGATCAGCCGGTCAATGGCGCCAAGGGCCAGCTGCGTGGCGGCAATCTCGGCAATGCTGGTCGGGCCCATTTCCAGCGCCTTTTCGGCAAGCCGTGTTTCGGAACGCGTCAGCCAGGCCGGCACGCCATTTGGCATCAGGGGAATGACAAAGCGCCCGTCCGTGCCCATCGGTACCGCAACACCGAGCTGTTCGGCCAGCTTGTCCTTTGCCTCTGGCCATTGGGTGGCAAGCAAGGATAGCGGGACAGCGCGGCGCGGGCCAAGGGTCAGGCCGCCAGCTGTGCCGCGGGTGACCGGCAGCACTTCTGAATCGCCGCCAAGCCCGCAGGTGCGGATATCCGCCGCCTCGACCATGGTTTTCCAGCCGCCAACAAGGGCGCCATCATCTTTAAGCCGCGGGGCACCATTCTGCAGCAGCGCGATATCGGTTGTCGTGCCGCCGATATCCGCCACCATGGCTGTCTGTGTGCCGGCAAGAAAAGCCGCCCCGGCGAGGCTGGCGGCCGGGCCCGACAACACAGTTTCAACAGGCCGCGAGCGCGCATAATCCGCGCCAATCAACGACCCGTCGCCTTTTACCACCATCAACGGGCAGTCAAGGCTGAGGGCAGCCATAATGCTTTCCGTCGCGGCGACCAGCTGGTCGAGAAGGTTGATCAACCGGGCATTCAGAACGGCCGTCAGCGCGCGGCGTGGTCCGCCAAGGGCGGAAGACAATTCATGGCTGCAGGTGACCGGGCAGCCGGTGACATCGCGGATGATGTCGCGCGCGCGGCTTTCATGCGCTGGATTGCGGGTGGCAAAATGCGCGGCAACCGCATAGGCGGATACGGTGTCACCCGTGCTGTCGGCGACGGCGCGGATCGCTGCCTCGTCCAGCGTGGCCTGCTGTGTGCCGTCGGCGGCGTGGCCGCCAGCAATGAAAAACACATCATCCTGACCAAGCGCGCGCGCCAGATCCGCGCGTTCCAGCGCATCCCTGTCAAAGCCGATCATCAGCAGGCAGACACGCCCGCCAACCCCCTCGACCACCGCATTTGTGGCAAGGGTTGTCGATAGCGAGATCAGGCCGATATCGCTAGCCTTGCCGTCATAGATGTCCAGAATGCGGCGGATGGCCCCGCCAACGCCGACCGACAAATCATCGCGCGTTGTCAGCGCCTTGCCCGTGGCCAGAACGCGCCCGTCGGCCGTATCGACAAGCGCGGCATCCGTGTAGGTGCCGCCGGTATCAAGCCCGATTACAAGCGTCATGTCCCCGCCACCAATTCCGATACCATTCCTGTCACCATGTCTGACATCAGTCCTGTCACCATGTCTGCCGTCATGTCTGTTGCCATGTCTGTTGCCATGTCTTTTGGCGGCATCTTTTCGGTCAGCATGAAACGGGGAAACGGCATGTGCCGACGATCACGCGGCGCTCTTTGATGGCATATGGCTGGTGAAAAAGGCCTTTATCCAGCGCGCGATGGTGGTGCCCTCATGTTCCTGCGCCAGATCCGCAATGGCACCTGTCACCCGATCATCACCGATATCCGCGGCCCGTACCGTCAGCAGTGCTGCGGTGTAGTCAGCGCTGAATTCCGGATGACCCTGCATACTGAAGACATGGTCATCAATGTAATACATGGCGTTCGCACAATAGCCTGTGCTGCCAAGATGGGTGGCCCCTTCGGGAAGCGCGGTGACCTGATCCTGATGAAAATGGATCAGTCGCACCGACTCGCGGTCCGGCATCCAGTCCGGGGTGTTGGCCAGCGTCACATCGCAGGTGCCAACGCCAAAACCATCAGGCCATTTGATACATCTGCCGCCAAGCGCCTCGGCAATCACCTGATGGCCGAAACAGACACCGACAAGGGGCTTTCTGGCGGCATAGATGTCGCGGATAAAGGCTTTTAGCGGGTCAATCCAGTCGAAATCATCATACACGCCAGCGGCCGAACCGGTGACCAGATAGCCATCATATGCATCAACGGAATCCGGAAAAACACCGTCAATGACAGGGACATCCGTAAAGACAAGATCGGCGTTGCCAATGGCGTCAAACATGGTCCGGAACATGTCCGGATACCGGTCAAACCGGTCGGCGATCGTGGCATTGATGCGGCCTGTTTCCAGAATGGCGATATTCATTTCCGGTCTCCTTATGCCGACAGCTGTGGGCGGACATCTGTGGGCGGGCATATGTGTGCTTGCATGTGTGTGCTTGCATGTGTGTGCGGACATCCGTCAGGGTGCCGGGGGTGCCCCTGCCAGCATTCGTCACGCTATCAATCCGGTGCTGGCGAGACTGTCCTGCATGCGGCGGCCTTTTGCTTGAGAGACTGCACCACATATAGTCGGACGGCCGATGACAGGCCAGTGTCGCGGTCGCGGTCAATCTCGGTAATCAGCCTGGCAACCGACTGGCCACGTTCCTGTGCGATCTGTGTCAGTTCATCCCAGAAAATATCTTCGAGTGACAGGCTGGTGCGGTGCCCGCGGATGCTGACCGAGCGTTTCTTCATGCGCCTTGCCCCGCCCGCCCGGCATCTGTCCCTGTATGTGTAAAACAGGCAACAAGTTCAATATGCGGCGCAAAGCGGAACTGGTCGATCATCCGCAGGCTGGTAAAGGCATAGCCGCCTGAGACAAGGCTGGCAGCATCACGCGCAAAGCTGGCCGGATTGCACGACACCATGGCAACCAGCGGCGGGGCGGACGGCATGTCCAGCAGCGCGGCAATCTGGGCGGCAGCGCCATTGCGTGGCGGATCGATGATGGCCATATCCGCCGCCGGCAGCGTCTCGGCGGTCAGCGGGGCGTTGGCCAGATTGGCCTGCCGCGTGACCAGCTGGGCCCCGCGCCCGGCCGCATCCACACCGGCTTTCAGCGCGGCCAGTGCCCCCCCGTCCGATTCCGCCGCCAGAACACGCATGCCGCCGGCGAGAAGCGGCAGCCCCAGCGTGCCACATCCGGCAAAAAAATCGACAAGCTGTCCCGATCCGGCAATGCCGGCAGCCGCCGCAAAACCGGCGATATCCGCCTGCATCACTTTTTCTGCTTCGATGGTGGCCTGCAGGAATCCGCCAGGTGGCGGGGTGATGGCAATGCCGCCAAAGGACAGAGTGGGCGGCGCCGGCGCATAGATGGTCAGCGCCGCATCTTCGTCGGTTCGCCCGCCTGAAATGGCCACTGAAAGCCGCGCCAGCCCGGCTTCATCCGCCCATGTTGCCAGCATTTCAAGAAGACCACCATGCCAGCCATCAGGCCCCCGCAACAAAAGGCAGACACCATTATCAAGACAATTGGCTGCGGCATCTATGGTCAGCCCGACCGGAAAATAGCGTTCAGCAATTTCGGCAAGACGGGGAAGCAGCCGGACCAGTTCCGGGCGCAGCACGCTGCAGCCTGCCGGGGTGACAATATGGCTGGAGCCGCGTTCCAGAAAGCCGGCCACCACCCCGCCGGCAAGGCGTTTGATATGGAAGGTGGCGCGGCGCCGGCTATGCCGCGGCGAGACATGCGCTTTGAGGCGGGTGGCGGGGGCCACACCGGCACGCGCCAGAAACCCGTCCAGCTGGGCGGCTTTCCAGGCAATCGCCGGATCATCCTGCCAATGCTGGAAGGTGCAGCCGCCACAGGCGGGAAAAGCGTCGCAATCCGGTTCCCGCCTTTCTGCAGACGGGGTCAGGATTTCCTGCGGCAGACAGCGGATCCCCTGACTGCCAAGCGATAGCGGCTGGGCAATCACCTCTTCGCCAGCAAGGGTGGCTGGCACAAAGACATGATGCTCTGCCGTGCGGTATTGATGCGTATAGCTGGCCCGGCCGACCCCGTCGCCGCGTCCGCCCACATGGGTGATTTGCAGCTGGAGCGGGGCCGCATTGCGCGGCAGGCGCCCGTCGCGACGTGATGCGGCTGTGCTGCGCGATCGACGGGATGAACGGGCGGTCATGTCAGGCCTCCTGCAAGGGGCGGTTGGCGGCGCGGGTCACAACTGGCCCCGCGCCGGTCGGAAAACGGATGGCTACAGGCTGCGCCCGAACCAGATAACCCGCCCGATGACATGCACTTCGTCAAGGCGGCGCTGATAATTGGCATAGGACGGATTGTCGGATGACAGGCGCAGCATCGGCGGGGCCGTGTTGGGCACGGTGTCAACACGTTTTGCCACCAGCCCGACACCATCATCAAGGATGAAAATGCCCGGCGGTGAAGGCAGCTTGCGCGCGGTATCAATCATCACAAGGTCGCCATCGGCCAGCGTTGGCGTCATGGAATCGCCGCTGACCGATATCATCTGCAGGCTGGCAGCCGGTGCGCTGGTGATCCGGCGCAGCAATTCCGGCGGGAAATCAAGGCTTGGCGGCAGCATGCCGGCATCCGCATCGCCGCCAAAATCCCCGTCGGGCGGCACTGTACCGCCACCCGCCGCCGCCTGTACGTCAAATAAGGGCACCGCGACCCGGCCTGATGGCCGATCAGGGCCGGATGGGACGGGCAGGTCGGCAAGGGATTGCTGATCGATGCCAAGCATCTCGGCCAGCATATGCCGCGCATCCTCGGGCAGGCGGCGGGGCGAGCCGCGCAACAGGAACTGCTGCAGATAGGCGTCGTTGCGGCCGATGGCGCGCGATGCCTCTTTCAGCGTTATGCCGGCAGTTGCCAGCGCATCGCGCAGCCGGCGACGCACCATATCGAGGCCGGCGGGATCGCGGCTGCCGGATGTTCTGCCGGGCGTTCTGGCGGGCGTCTTGCCGGGCGATCTGGCGGATAATGTAGCCATGGCGTTTGCTCCTTTCGGGCGCATGATCCTTTCGGATAATGGAACAACGGCACTTGTTCATGGTAGGAAATATCCTAACTTAAATGCAAGCATCGCGTTTGCAGACAGGTCCGGTATCGGGTTCGGGTGACAAATGGCCTGCCATGTGGGCGCGGCAGTTCGGTCTTTGGGGCGCTCTTACGGGCGTTCTTTAGGGCGTTCTTCAGTGCGGTTTCGCGCTGTGCATCACCACCTCATCCTTTGAAAAGGCCACCATCATGACCGAACCAGCACCCCGTCCCATGCCACCCCACCCGCCTGTCAGGGCCAGCCTGCCGCAAGGCATTGACGCTGCTGACCTCAGACGTTTGGCGGCGGCGCTGGCCGCGGCGGCAGATGTGGTGCGGCGGCTGCCACGCGGGGCAGGGGACGGGCCGGCAGGCGTGCGCAGCGCCTGGCAGATCAGCGGCCACGGCCCCGACAGCCACAGCGTCACAACCCATAGCGCCGTGACGGCGGCGCTGTTTGCCGATCTGGTGCCGGGGGCGTGGCGCTTTGTAATCCGTGCGGTCGGATGGGGCGGGCAACATGGGCCGCCGGCAGATGTGACGCTGACGCTGACAGACCGGCCGGACAGTTTGCCCGCCATCAGCGGTTTGCGGGCGGTGTCGCTGCCGCAGGGCATTGAACTGACCTGGACCGCCCCCGAGGCGGCAGGCGCAATTGCCCATTACCGCATATTGCGGGCGGCAAGGCGGGACGGACCCTTCACCCCGGTCATGTCGGTGCGCGGCGCGCGCGCCACACTGGCCGGGCTTGCTGATGGCAGCCGGCATTTTCTGAAAGTCGATTGGCAACATGCCAGCGGCGCGATGGCCCCGGCATCCGAAACCATTGTGGCGGTGCCGGCCGTCTTGCCACAAGGCCCGCCCGGGCAACAGGGCCCAACAGGTCAACAGGGTGCCACCGGGCAACAGGGGGCAGCCGGACCAGCAGGCCCGGCAGGAGATAGAGGCCCGGCAGGAGATAAGGGCCCGGCAGGGGCGTCCGGCACGATGCTGGTAACGGCCCAGATAACCGCATCCGCATGGGATTACAGGGCGGCGGCAGATGCGCTCTATGACAAGCGCGGCAGCCATCTGCCGGTAAAGGGCGATCTGGTGACGCTGGTGAATGCGGCCGGTGATTTTGTCGAGACACGCATCTGGACCGGCAGCGGCTGGGACCCTGCCGGCCAGCAGATCAATGGCAACACGCTGATCAACCGCACCGTGGCGGCGGATGCCCTGTTGCTGGACGGTGTTGATGTGACCGCCAATCCTGCTTCGGGCGCGATCCAGATCCGCCATCTGGTAACGCCGCGGATCACCCTGCCGACCGAGGCAGGTGACCCCTATCACACCATTGCCGTGGATCGCCCCCTTGTCGCGGACAGGCATGTCAGCGCGGATAGCCGCATCGTCACCTTTGGCAAGCTGCAGGTAAAGCGTGATGCCTTCCACATTGCGCACAAGCAGCCTTCCACCGCGGTCCTGCTGGCCTATGACCGGCTGGGCACCGATGAGACCACCGGCACCAATGACCGCTATACACGATTCTTTTTCCGCACCCCGACATTCGTGCTGGCGACGCATCTTACACAGGCTGATGCGGCGCATCTGCGACAGATCAGCGGCATCCTTGTCAGGATCGAACTTTTCCATGGCAGCCATCTGTCGGTATTGCGCGGCTTTGGCGGCAATGTGTTCGCCAGCATCAATGCAGGCGATCTTCTTGCAGGCAGGCCGCAAAACCTGAGCCGCCGCCGGTTCGGAAAGCTGTGGATCGAAACCCTGCATGACGGGGGCGGCGGCGCGCAGGACGGGCTGGCCCGTATTGTCATGTCCTATCAGCCGGCATCCTATGAACGGCAGAATGTCAGCGGGCGTCTGCTCTGGGTGCGCGTCACGCTGGGGATCGCCCGCAGCCGGAACAGCGCGGCCAGTGCGGCCCTCTGCCGGCAACTGGCCCATAGCATGACATTTGAGGGGGGAACGCTGCGTTAGTGTCGGGGGACTTTAGCCGAGGGATTTGGGCGCGGGATTTGAGTGCGGGATTTTAGCTGGGCGGGCAGAATCGGCTGTGAGGCAGGTATTGCCTCAAAAAACCCCTTCATATGCATATGCTAAATCAAAAATAATTTATAAAAATCAACCTAATAAGTTGCATTTTTGTCACGGGCTGGTCGCAAGTTGTGTCGTGATGGTCGGCTATTCATTGCCTTTATCCGCCTGTGGCGCATGACTGGATGCAGAAATGGTGCCCTGGCCTGCCAAACACCCTGATTTTTCGATCAGGCGTTCCCCGCCGGAGGCAGGACAGGTCGCCATTTCGCCGAGGGCGGTGTGTTTCGCCGGCAGCTATGCCGGCCTGTTTTTCGTCCCGTTTCCGTCCCCGTTCTTCTGAACCTTCCGGCCGGTTGGTCATGCCCCGTTGCGGGATGCCCCGTCCGGACAAGAACGATAGGGAGTATCGTCATGAAAAAAATTCTGTTTGCCACCACGGCGCTGTTTGCGCTTGGCGGCGTTACCGCTGCGGTCGCGGATGTGAGCATCAGCGGCCATGTGCGCTTCCATTATGGTTCCTGGAAGGATGATAAGGTAGATACCGCAACTCCAAACCATGTCGTCAATGCAAAGACGGGCGCTATTGAAAACAAGCCTGCCGACGTGACTGGAAACAACAACAATGCCATGAGCACGGATCCAGAAATCTGGATCAAGGGCAATATGGTCACCGAAAACGGCCTGACAGTCGCACCAGAAATTCGTATCAAAGGCGGCGATGCCAAGTCCACACGGCATTATATCCGCCTGTCGGATGACTGGGGTACTGTAACCCTTGGCCATCAGCATTCTCCGGCCCGCCTGATGTCGGTGGATGGTGAATGGCGCGGCACGGTTTCTGGTGCATCTAGTCCAGTTGGAGCAGATACCGGATCAGATATGATGACCAATGCAGCCGTCGGCTCATATGCGGATGGCAAGGTTGCGCGGATCATTTGCCAGACCCCCAATATTTCCGGGTTCCAGTTTGGTGTGTCCGCCGGTGATGCCGGAAGTGGCAGCAAGGCAAATCCAACGGATTTCGCCCTTGTCTATAACATGGATGCCTTTGAAATTGGCGCGCTGACATTTGGCTATGCGGCATCGAATACGGCTGCCGAAAATGACAGTGGAAACAAGAACACCGATAACCAGTTTGGTATTGCACTGGACACCGGCACGGTCGGTGCGTCGTTTGTGCGGACATCCAAAAAGGCCAAGCCGAAAATGGGTGAAGAGAGCAAGCAGACCGGTACAGAGCTGGAGCTGAACTATAGCGCGGGCGACAATCTGAAGCTTGTGCTGCATATGTTCAATGCCAAGGGTGATTCCGGCAAGCTGCAGGGCCAAAAATACAAGTCGACAGGTGTTGGTGTGAAATACACCATCACCCCCGGCCTGTGGACATCGGTCGGCTACAACACCTTCAACACCACGAAAAGTGGTGCCAAGCAGAAGGGCAATGCCATGCGGATCCGCATTCACGCCGGATTCTAGCCTGCCGGGCCGGCATCGCCTGCTGGCCTGTCATGACCTTTTTGAAAGGCCCGTCTCCGGACGGGCCTTTTGCGTGCCGTGGCAACAAAAATATAATCAATCTGTGCCATAAATTAACGTGTTGTTAACGGCGCTGCTTGCAGATTGCCAGCCGCAACACATCCTTCAACTGACCCATCAGAAACGAGGTACAGCATGCCCCTTGCGGCCCCCCTTGCCTGGGTGGCGGGCGGGCTGGCGCTTGTCGACCAGCTTGTCCGTCTGTTCACCCCGATCAACCGTCTTGTGGACGATCTCAACGCCAGCGATGAAGAGCGCGCGACGCGTCGTGCCGAACTGGCGAAACTGCAGAATGAGGCGCTGGCGCTGGCGCTGTCGATGGAGCGCGAACGTCTGGCTGCGCAGGCCGGTCTGGTGGCGGCAGAGGCCGACGGCGCATCCTGGCTGCAGCGCAATTGGCGGCCGGTTACGATGCTCAGCTTTCTGGGGCTGGTGGTGGCCGATGCCTTTGGTCTGCTGGCCTTTCGGCTGGCTGATCAGGCGTGGCTGCTGCTGCAGATCGGGCTTGGCGGCTATGTTGTCGGGCGCAGCGTTGAAAAGATATCACCGCAGATCAATGCCATCGCTGGCAGCACAGCGCCGCGCCCCCGCCGCGCCAAGACCAAAACGACCGGCAATCCGGCCAGACGCGACCATGGCAACAGATGATCCCGAAAGCTGTGGTGATGACGCCGCATTGCGTGCCTTGATCACCCGCCATGAAGGCCGCCGCGCCTTTGCCTATCATGACAGCCGCGGCATCCTGACCATCGGGGTCGGGCGCAACCTGCGGGATCGCGATCTGGGTGAAGACGAGATCGATCTGCTGCTGACAAATGATATTGCGCTGGCGCGTGATGATTGCCGCCGTCTGTTTGACAGCATGTTCACCGCCGCGTCATGGCCGCGGCAGGCGGCATTGGTGTCCATGGCGTTCAATCTGGGGGCGCCGCGCCTGGCCGGGTTCCAGCGGATGCGGGACGCCATTTCCTGTGGTGACTGTCAGCTGGCAGCAAGCGTGGCGCTGGACAGCCGGTGGGCAGTGCAGACAGGCCGGCGCGCACACCATATCGCGGGCATGCTGCGCGGCGGCGAAACATCCGGGTGATGCGTGTCAGCTGGTCCGCAAGGCGGCGAAACGCGCCGCCTCGGCCAGTGCGCTGGCAAGCGCGCCTGTCTGCGGGTCGGCGGTAAAGGGCGCGATGGCATTGCAGGCTGACTCGGCAAAGGCCTGGGCGCGCAGGATGGCGCGGTCAATGGCATCATGGCGGGCCAGCAATGTCTGCGCCGTCGCAAGATCACCATCCGCAAAATCGGCATCGCCAAGGGTCCGCTGCCAGAAGGCGCGCTCGTCCTCATCCCCATCCTGCCATGCCAGGATGGTCGGCAGGGTGATCTTCTGGTCGGCAAAATCATCGCCGGTATTTTTGCCCATTGCGTCGGCATCGGCGGCATAGTCCATCGCGTCATCCATAATCTGGAACGCCATGCCAAGCTGCATGCCATAATCATGCATCGCGGCCACCATCTCCGGGCTGCCACCTGAAATCTCGGCCCCGGCGGCGGCGGCGGCGGCAAAGAGAACCGCTGTCTTGCCGGCAATTACATCCAGATATTCATCCACCTCGGTATCCGGCTGGCCGGTGATGCCCATCTGCCGGATTTCACCCTCGGTAATCTGCGCCGATGCGGCCGACAGGCGGCCCAGCACCCGGATGTCGCCGCTTTCGACCATTAATTCAAACGCGCGTGCAAACAGGAAATCCCCGACCAGCACCGCCGCATCATTGCCCCACAGGGCGTTTGCCGTATCGCGGCCGCGGCGCAGGGCGGATTCATCAATGACATCATCGTGAAGCAATGTTGCCGAATGGATGAATTCCACGGCTGTTGACAACAGAATGGCCGGGGCGCGCCGGTCTGGCGAGGCGCCCGTCATCATGGCACCGGCAATCGTCATCATCGGGCGCATGCGTTTGCCGCCAGAGGCGATCAGATGCCCGGCCAGCTGCGGGATCAGCGGTACCTTGCTGTCCATCCGTTCCCGGATCGTCGCATTGACACGCACCATATCAGCCTCGACGAGGCTGAGGAGCGGTGCCAGTGACGGCACGTCTGACCGGGTGTCAGGAATCGGGCGGTTAATCATGATGGCTCGCTGATTGCGGTTATAGTTTGGTGATATCGCCTGCCGATAATGCGAGGCAAGAGATTTCACGCCCCGACGGCCCGGTTAGGTCAGCTTGTCGCACGGGCCACGCCGCAGCAATCCGCCCTTCTGGTCAGGCATCTGGTCGGCTTTTGGCGGTTTTCCCGTCCGTAGGGGCTTGGCTAAACGCGTGATTTGGCGCATATCTTGTGGATGGTGACGATTGTGCGGACAACCAATGCGGTACGGCTGTCGTTCCTGCAGGCGCTACTTGCCGATTCGGGTATCAAGGCAGAGGTGTTCGATGCGAATATCTCGGCGCTCGAGGCAGGTATTGGTGCCTTTCCGCGGCGGCTTGTCGTGGCGCCTGAACATCGCCTTGCCGCAGAGACCGTGCTGATCGATGCCGATGAATTTTTTGACGATTGACTGCCGATAGACGATTGACGAGCCATGAAGTCTGAAAAGCCCCCCACCGGGACCGAACTTGCCGATGTCCCGCTGATGCAGGTGACGCATGATCATCTGTTGCATGAAGCGGTCAAGGTAACCCAGCCGGTAGACGGATATCGCGTCGGCAGCGATGCGGTATTGCTGGCGGCATCGGTCGGCACCACCACCGGACGTGTGCTGGATCTTGGGGCCGGTGTTGGCGGTGTTTGCCTGTGTCTGGCGCACCGGTTGGTGGAACTGCAGGTCACCGCGATCGAGAAAAATGCCGATATGGCGGCGCTGTGCAACGAGAATGCGACGCAGAACGGGCTGCAGAACCGGATCCGCGTACTGGCCGCCGATATCCGCGAGATGCCGCCGGTCCTGGCCGGCAGCTTTGATCATGTTGTCAGCAACCCGCCCTATCACAATTCGCACGGCACGCGGCCGCGCCATCCCGATCGCGCCACCGCGCATATGGGTGACGATACCAAAATGCAGGATTGGGTGAAGGCGGCTGTATGGGCGGCAAAGCCGCGCGGGCGGATCACCTTTATCTGCCGTGCCGACCGGGTGCCGGAACTGATCAGCCTGTTTGACGCGGCTGGCGCGGGCGAGGCGGTGCTGTATCCGCTCTGGCCACGGCCCGCAACCCCGGCCGGGCGGGTGGTTGTGCAGGTGCGCCGCGATGTTGACGGCCCCGGGGCGGTGCTGCCGGGATTGATCCTGCATCGCGATGATGGTGGATTTACCGAGGCCGCACAGGATGTGATGAACGGGGCGGCGCTTCATGTGCTGCATCCGGCGCGCCCGCAGCAGGGCGACCGACGGCGTGGAGGCTGACAGATGAACCCGATAAAAGCCCTGCTTCGTCTTGTTTTTTTCTGGAAGAAGCCGCGCTCTGTGGTGCCTGTTGTCCGCCTGTCGGGTGTAATTGCCAGCAGCAGCCAGATGCGGCGCGGCCTGTCGCTGGAAGCCGTGGAACCGCAGCTGAAGAAGGCGTTTGCGATCCGCGGTGCAAAGGCGGTGGCGCTGATCATCAACTCGCCTGGCGGGTCACCTGTCCAGTCGGCGCTGATCGGCAAGCGGGTGCGTGATCTGGCGCGCAAGGCCAATGTGCCGGTGCTGGCCTTTTGCGAGGATGTGGCGGCCAGCGGCGGCTATTGGCTGGCGGCAAGTGCCGACGAGATCTATGCCAATGCCGCCTCGGTAATCGGGTCGATCGGCGTTGTATCGGCGGGTTTCGGCTTTGACCGCGCCATTGAAAAGCTGGGGGTTGACCGCCGCGTCTATACCGCCGGCACCAACAAGATGATCCTTGACCCGTTCCAGGCGGAAAAAGACACGGATGTGGCGCGGCTGAAATCGCTGCAGGCCGAAATCCACCAGCAATTCATCGCCCATGTCACCGACCGGCGGGGCGGCAAGCTGAAAGGCGATCATGATGATCTTTTCAGCGGCGCGTTCTGGACCGGTGCGACAGCGGTGGAACTGGGGCTGATCGACGGGTTGGCGGATTGCCGCGGGCTTGTGACCGAACGGTTTGGCGACACCACCGATCTGATGACCATAGAGCCGAAGAAACGCCTGTTTGGCGGCTTTGGCGGTCTGCCCGGCATGCAGGCAGGCCGGCTTGTCGAAGAGGCCGTTGATGTGGCGGTTGAACGCGCGTTGCTGGCGCGCTTTGGCCTCTAGGATATTTCGTTATGGCAGCGTTACCGGCCTAGCCGGCAGGAGAGTATCTGATGTTTTTCTCGCTTCCGAAAATCCTGGCGCTGGTGGCTGTGATCGGTGCGGTCTGGTATGGCTTTCGCCTGCTGGACGCGCATCGCCGGGCACAGGCTGGCGATGAGGCAGGTGATGATGCGGAATCGAAAAAGACGGGCGGTCCGCTCGATCTCGAGGAATGTGGCGTCTGCCGTGCCTGGGTCGCCGGAGAGCCGTGCGGGCGTGACGCATGTCCCTATCAGGGGTGATCCCCGCCACCGCGCGCCGCAGGACGTCCCGTGCGGGCACCGGCAATATGACGATACAGAATTCTGCCATACAGAATTATGGCGGCGGCCATTCCGGCACTTGCAATCCGTGCCTGTTTGGGGCTAGTTTGCGGCTCTGATTCAGGCAGTAGAATCTCCCATGACAAAGACGTTCATTACCCGCCCCGGTACCGACTTCCAGTCCATCCTGCTGAAGCTGCAGGGTTACTGGGCCGCGCAGGGTGCGGTGATCCTGCAGCCCTATGATATGGAAGTTGGCGCTGGCACCTTTCATCCGGCAACGACGCTGCGGTCGCTGGGGCCTGATTATCACTGGCGTGCCGCCTATGTGCAGCCCTCGCGCCGCCCGACGGATGGCCGTTTTGGCGAGAACCCGAACCGGCTGCAGCATTATTACCAGTTCCAGGCCATCTTCAAACCGTCACCCGCGGATTCGCAGGCGCTGTATCTGGGCAGCCTGAAGGCCATCGGGCTGGATCCGGACCGGCACGACATCCGCTTTGTCGAGGATGATTGGGAATCACCCACGCTGGGGGCCTGGGGCCTTGGCTGGGAGGTATGGTGCGACGGTATGGAAGTGTCGCAATTCACCTATTTCCAGCAGGTGGGCGGGTTGGAATGTGATCCGGTACCGCTGGAGCTGACCTACGGGCTGGAGCGGCTGGCCATGTTCATCCAGGGGGTCGAGAATGTCTATGATCTCGACTGGGACGGCGTGCGCGCCGAGGATGGCGGCAAATGCTATGGTGACATTTTCCACCGCGCCGAGGTGGAATTTTCCGACTGGAATTTCAACCATGCGGATACCGCTGCCTTGCTGCAGCATTTCCGCGATGCCGAGGCGGAATGCGGCAAATTGCTGGCGCTCGAGACGCCGCTGGCGCTGCCCGCCTATGACCAGTGCATGAAAGCCAGCCATCTGTTCAATCTGCTGGATGCGCGCGGGGTGATTTCAGTCACCGAACGCGCCGCCTATATCGGGCGGGTGCGGGCGCTGGCGCGCGGCTGTTGCGAGGCGTGGATCGGCGCCGGAAAGGCGGCAGATAATGGCTGATCTTCTGCTCGAACTGATTTCCGAGGAAATTCCGGCCCGCATGCAGATTCCGGCCGCGCGGAACCTGCAGGACATGATGCAGCGCAAGCTGGGCGAGGCAGGCCTTGGCGTTGACAAGGCCAATATCCGGCATTTTGTCGCGCCGCGTCATCTCGCCCTTTATATTGAGGGGCTGGCCGACCGGCAGGCGGATCAGTCCGAGGAACGCCGTGGCCCGCGCGCCGATGCGCCGGAACAGGCCATTGAGGGATTCCTGAAATCCACCGGGCTTACCCGTGACCAGCTGACCGCGCAGGACACGCCAAAAGGCACCTTCCTGTTTGCCCATATCGAAAAGGCCGGCGCCGCAACCGCCGATCTGCTGCCAGAGATGGTTACATCGATCCTGGCGGAATTCCCCTGGCCGAAAAGCCAGCGCTGGGGGGCGACCCGGTTTCGCTGGGTACGCCCGCTGCACCGGGTCAATCTGGTGTTTGACGGGGTGCCGCTGGCTGGTGCGCTGGACCTTGGCGGGGCGACTTTGCCCTTTACCGCCAGCAGCCGCGGCCATTATTTCGAACATGGCGGTGATATTGACCTGACCGGCGTCACCAGCGCCGATGATTATGTTGCCCGCCTGCGTGACGGCCATGTAATGCTGGACTGGGTGTCAGCGGATGCGGACGCATCGCCAGCGCCACGACGCCAGCAGATTGCTGAGATGGCCACCAGCCTTGCTGCGGAAAAGGGCGTGTCACTGCGCCAGGATCAGCGCCTGCTGGATGAAATTTCGGGGCTGGTGGAATGGCCCAACCCGCTTTATGGCGAGATTGAAGACCGGTTTATGGGCCTGCCGGATGCGGTGCTGGAAGCCTCTATCCGTACCCACCAGAAATATCTGACGACATCCGATGCTGCCACCGGCGATCTCGCCAGGGGGTTTGTTGTTGTCAGCAACCGGTTGGCCGACAATGACCGCGATGCGGTGATCCTTGCCGGCAACCAGCGCGTGCTGCGCGCCCGGCTTGCCGATGCTGAATTCTTTTGGGACGAGGACCGGAAAACGCCGCTTGACGCGATGCTGCCGCGGTTGGCCGATATCACCTTTTATGAAGGGCTGGGATCGGTCTATGACAAGGCGATGCGGATGGAAAAACTGGCCGCGCATATCGCCCCTGCCATTACGCATTGTGATGCCGGGCTGGCTGAACATGCGGCAAAGCTGGCCAAGGCCGATCTGGTCTCGGGCATGGTGGGTGAATTCCCCGAACTGCAGGGCATTATGGGCGGCCATTATGCCCGCCATCACGGGGTCGCCGCAGATATTGCAGATGCCATTGAACAGCATTACAGGCCAAAGGGCGCGGATGACGGCATTCCGGATTGCGCGACGGGGCTGGCGGTATCACTGGCGGACAAGATCGACAGCCTTGTCGGGTTTTTCGGTGTCGGCGCCAAACCGACAGGATCGAAGGACCCGTTTGCGCTGCGCCGGGCCGCGCTTGGTGTGATTCGCATTATCCGCGAACAGGATGTGCGTCTGGCGTTGCGGCCGGTGCTGGCGGCGGCGGCATCCGCGCACGGGTTCGACGCGGTTGATGCCGATATCCTGCCCTTTATCCGCGAGCGTTTGCGCGTCAGCCTGCGGGATGACGGGCTGGCGCATGATGTGGTTGCCGCCGCGCTGGGCGATGACGGCGCTGCCGGAGATGATGATCTGCTGGCCCTTTCCGACCGTGCTGCCGCATTGTCAACCTTCCTGTCAGGTGATGACGGGGCGGGTCTTCTGGCAGGATGGCGTCGTGCGGCCAGCATCCTGAATGCAGAGGAAAGCAAAGCCAAACAGGCCTTTTCCCCCGAAACCGACCCGGTCCTGTTTACCGAAGATGCTGAAACTGCCCTTCACGCTGCCCTTCTTGCCCTGCCGGAACCCTCTGCCAGGGCATCAGACAGCGCTGCATTGCTTGCCGTCATGCAGTCGCTTGGCGGTTTGCGGGGGCCGATTGATGGCTTTTTCGACCGCGTTGTCGTGAATGATGATGATGCGGCGGTTCGCCGTAACCGCCTTGGCCTGCTGGCCATGGTACGCGGCAGCATGCAACGGGTCGCAGATTTCTCGAAACTGGAGGGATAGTGCCGTCATGAATGACGCCTCGACAAAATGGGTTTACGGATTTGGTGCCGCTGGCGCCGATGGTGACAGCGATATGCGCAACCTACTGGGCGGCAAGGGGGCCAACCTTGCCGAGATGAGCGGGATTGGCCTGCCGGTGCCGCCGGGCTTTACCATCACCACCGAGGTCTGCACCTATTATTACGACCATGAGCGCAGCTATCCCGAGGCGCTGCTGGCGCAGGTGGATGCAGCCATTGCGCAGATTGAAAATGAAACCGGCGCGCGCTTTGCCGACCCGGCAAACCCCTTGCTTGTGTCGGTACGTTCAGGTGCGCGGGCATCCATGCCCGGCATGATGGATACGGTGCTGAATCTGGGGCTGAATGATGCCACCGCCGCCGGCCTTGCCGCGCGCGCCGCGGATACGCGGTTTGCCTATGACAGCTATCGCCGCTTTATCCAGATGTATGCCGATGTGGTGATGGGTGTTGACCATGGGCTGTTTGAAGATGCGCTGGAAGAAATGAAAATGCGCTTTGGCGTGTTTGATGATACCGGCCTGACGGGCGAAAACCTTGTCGCGCTGGTGGATATCTACAAGCAGATTGTCAGCGAGGAATCGGGCGAGGATTTCCCGCAGGACCCAAAGGACCAGCTGTGGGGCGCCATTGGTGCGGTGTTTACCAGCTGGATGAATGCCCGTGCGACCACCTATCGCCGTCTAAACAATATTCCGGCCTCATGGGGCACAGCGGTGAATGTACAGGCCATGGTGTTCGGCAATATGGGTGATGACTGCGCGACGGGTGTCGCCTTTACGCGCGACCCGTCCACTGGCGAAAACAGCTTTTATGGCGAATATCTGATCAATGCGCAGGGCGAAGATGTGGTGGCTGGTGTTCGCACCCCCTTGCCCCTGACCATCGCCGCCCGCGAGGCGGCAGAAAGCAATGCCGTCTCGATGGAAGAGGCGATGCCCGAGGTGTTTGGCCAGCTGGATAATGTGCGTGCGCAGCTTGAGGCGCATTACACCGATATGCAGGATTTGGAATTCACCGTGCAGCAGGGCAAGCTATATATGCTGCAGACGCGCAGTGGCAAACGCACTGCCGCCGCGGCGCTGCGGATGGCGGTCGAGATGGCCGAGGAAGGGCTGATCACACGCGACGAAGCGCTGCTGCGGGTCGATCCGATCGCGCTGGACCAGCTGTTGCATCCAACGCTTGACCCTGATGCCGAAAAGACCGTGCTGACACAGGGGTTGCCCGCGTCACCCGGGGCCGCCGCCGGTGAAATCGTGCTGACCGCCGACCGCGCCGAAGCGCTGGCTGGCAGTGGTAAACAGGTGATCCTTGTCCGGCAGGAGACAAGCCCCGAAGATATCCATGGCATGCATGCAGCAGCCGGCATCCTGACCGCGCGCGGCGGGATGACAAGCCATGCGGCGGTTGTAGCGCGCGGCATGGGCCGTGCCTGCGTGTCGGGGGCCGGCGATCTGCGTTTTGACGAGACCATTGGCAAGGTCTATATCCGCGATCACGAATTGCAGGAAGGCGACATCATCACCATCGATGGGGGCACCGGCGAGGTCTTTCTTGGCAGTGTCAAAACCATCCAGCCACAGATGTCTGGTGCCTTTTCCACGGTCATGGGCTGGGCGGATGAGGCGCGGCGCATGTCGGTGCGTACCAATGCCGAAACGCCCGCCGATGCCCGCACCGCCGTTGATTTCGGTGCCGAGGGCATTGGGCTTTGCCGTACCGAGCATATGTTCTTTGATGTCGACCGGATCGTCGCCATGCGCGAGATGATTATGGCTGCCGACCATGTCGGGCGCGAGGTGGCATTGGCCAAATTGTTGCCGATGCAGCGGCGTGACTTTGAGGAACTATTCACCATAATGGCCGGGCTGCCGGTGACCATCCGGCTGCTGGACCCGCCCTTGCATGAATTCCTGCCACATTCGCCGGAAGAGCTGGCCGAGGTGGCAGCGGCGGCTGGCATTACGGCAGAAACTGCCCGTCAGCGGTCATTGAAATTGTCGGAATCCAACCCGATGCTGGGCCATCGCGGCTGCCGTCTGGCGGTGACCTATCCCGAAATCTGCCGCATGCAGGCGCGCGCCATTTTCGAAGCGGCCAGCAATGTGGCCAAAAGCGCTGGCAGCGCGCCGGTACCCGAAGTGATGATCCCGCTGGCCGCAACCGCAAAGGAGCTGGAGCTGTGCAAGGCGGTGATTGATGCCGAGGCAAGCGCCGTGGCAGCCGAGACCGGCATCACCATTACCTATCTGGTGGGCACGATGGTGGAATTGCCGCGCGCCGCCATCTGCGCTGCTGATCTGGCCAGGCAGGCCGAATTCTTTTCATTCGGAACCAATGATCTGACGCAGACCGCGCTTGGCATCAGCCGCGATGATGCGGGTGCCTTTATCCATGCCTATACGGATGCGGAAATCTATCCGATCGACCCGTTCGTTTCGATTGATGTTGATGGCGTCGGCGCGCTGGTGCGCATGGGGGTAGAGCGCGGCCGTGAGACCCGCGGTGATATCAAGCTTGGTATTTGCGGCGAGCATGGTGGTGATCCGGCCTCGATCAGCTTTTTTGAATCAGTGGGGCTGGATTATATTTCCTGCTCGCCTTACCGGGTGCCAGCCGCCCGCCTTGCCGCCGCGCAGGCCGCGATCCGCAATCGCAGCTAGGGCTGTTGCCCGAAAAACCGGCGCCTTGCGCAACAAAAAAGGCCGGGAAAACCCGGCCTTTGGCTTTTCGGATATGTCCGGTGTCTTACTTGATGCCAAGACCGGCAAAGCGCTTGTTAAAGCGGGCCACCTGACCGCCTGAATCGACGATACGATGCTGGCCGGTCCATGCCGGATGGGTCTTTGGATCAATATCAAGCTTCAGCACGTCGCCAGGCTTGCCCCAGGTGGAACGTGTCTTGCGCTCGCTGCCATCGGTCATCACGACGGTAATCTCGTGGTAGTCGGGATGAATGTCTTTTCTCATTGCCTGCTCCTGCTCGACCTGCTCGCCCGTCGCGGCCCTGTTGCGCCTGAAGCGCCCTGCCATGTGGCAGGTGGCCGCGCTGGTCAATCTCCAGAAGCGGTGGTATATCCTCAACCACAACGGAAGGCAAGCCCCAATCGCTGTCGCGCCGTGCTGTGATGAAAGGCCCTGCCGGTGACATCCACCCTTCAAGATAGCCCGCGAAAGGGCAGTTACAGCCTTGGCCAGCTTGGCCGGATATTCTGGCCCTATTTCCGGCCGTTCCGGCGGCAGATTATCGGTGCGGTGCTGGCGCTTGTCATGGTTGCCGGCGCGTTGCTGGTCATGGGGCGCGGACTTGCCTATCTGGTGGATGAGGGGCTGTCGAAACAGGACCCCGAGCTGCTGAACAGGGCGGTGATCGCCACCGCGCTGATCGCGTTGTGCCTTGCCTTTGGAAGCTATCTGCGCACCACGCTGGTCAATCAGGTGGGTGAACAGGTGCTGGCGCAGATTCGCAAGGCATTGTTCGCGCATGTTGTGGGGCTGGCCCCCGGATGGTTCGAGACCGCCCGCACCGGTGATATTCTGGCCCGCATCACCACCGATACAGCCATCGTGCAGACGGTGATGACATCGACCATTTCGATGGCAGCGCGTAATCTGATCCTGCTGGTGGGCGGTCTGGTGATGCTGGTCCTGTCCAGCCCGAAAATGTCGCTTGTCGTGCTGCTGGCCGTGCCGCTTGTCGTGGCCCCGATGATCGTGCTGGGCCGTCGCCTGCGCAAAGCATCGCGCCTTGCCCAGGACAGGCTTGCCGATGTGTCGGTGCAGGCCGAGGAAAGCGTATCCGCCATGCGCACCGTACAGGCCTTTGCACGGCAAGGGCTGGTGCAAGAGCGGTTTGACGATGCGGTCGGTGGCAGTCTGGATGCCGCCCTGTCGCGGGTGCGGCTGCGCGGCCTGTTAAGCGGCATTGTCATTTTCATGGTGTTTGGCGGTGTTTCGGCCATTCTGTGGGTGGGCGGTCAGGATCTTCTGGCCGGCAAGATCACCGCCGGTGATCTGTCTTCTTTTGTGTTCTATGCCTTTCTGGTGGCGGCATCGACCGGGTTCCTGTCGGATTTGGCGGGCGAGTTGCAGCGTGCGGGCGGCGCAGCAGAACGTATTGCCGCCATGCTGCAGGCTGATGAAACGCTGCCGCAGGCCGCAATCCCGCGCCAGATCGAAGCCGCGCACAAGGTTGCCTGCCGCTTTGAGGGTGTCAGTTTTGCCTATCCGGCCGCTGCCGCAAGGCCGGCTGTCACCGATGTCGATTTCACCATTGGCCATGGCGAGCGGGTGGCGCTTGTCGGGCCTAGCGGGGCCGGCAAATCGACCCTCTTTCACCTGTTGCTGCGCTTTTATGATCCGGGGGCCGGATGTATCAGGGTCGGCGGCGAAGATATCCGTGATCTGGCGCTGGATGATCTGCGCCGGCATATCGGAATCGTGTCGCAGGATCCGGCGCTGTTCTCGACAACTGTGCGCGACAATATCCTGTTTGGCCGTCCGGATGCGGATGAGGCCGCTATGGTTGCGGCTGCACGGCAGGCAGAGGCGCATGGCTTTATCACCGATCTGCCCCAGGGCTATGACACGCTGGTGGGCGAGAAGGGGGTAAGGCTGTCTGGTGGCCAGCGGCAAAGGCTGGCAATTGCGCGCACCATCCTGCGCGATCCCGGGCTGTTGCTTCTGGACGAGGCCACAAGCGCGCTGGATGCACGCTCCGAGGCGGCGGTGCAGGCTGCGCTCGACAATCTGTCACGTGACCGGACAACGCTGGTAATTGCCCACCGTCTGGCCACGGTGGTCCGTGCTGACCGGATCCTGCTGATTGATAACGGGCGGATTGCGGCGACGGGCACACATGAAGAGCTGATTGTCGAATCCCCGCTCTATCGCCATCTGGCTGATTTGCAGTTTTCGGCCCCTGACCGGCAGGCCGCGCCAGCTATTGACCGGACGGGCTGAAATAGATCAGCACCCCGCCCTGATCTGAAAACACATCTTCCGGCGTGCCGGCAAGGATGCCCGCCGCTGTCGCATGCGCGGGCTGCCACAGCATAAGGTCGCCGTCAAAAAGATGCAGGCCGCTGCCGAAATCCAGCTGCAGCTGGTCGATCGCAGCATAGGTCGCTGGCGGGGTCACATCTGCGTGTGAAAAGCGAAAAAAGCCGGTCACCCTCCCGTCAGCGCCGGTCAGTTGCATATCTTCCATCGCGCCGGATAATCCGGGCCCGACCCCCGGCCCCGATTGCAGCATCAACCGCCCCTGGCCGGCAAATTGTGAAAAGCGGCTGCCACGGCACAGGGCACAGACAAGCTGGATGTCGGAGTGCTGTTCCATCGGCCATATGATCTGCTGCCCGGCGGGATAGCCGAGATGCGCCTCGAACAGCATCATCAGACCGGCTGGCTGAAAGAAGGATCCGGGTTGGAACTGCGTCAGGAATGCCGGTGTGTCATCGATACCCGGCGCGCGGTTCGTCCACGGCGTGCGCGCCGGCATATGCACGCTGCCAGCATGCCGGATATCAAGCAGCGTGCCGCCATAATCCGACATGGTGCCGGCATAGAGTCCTGCAGACAGCTGTACCGTTTCACGCGGCTGGCGCAGGGGCTGTCTGTGGGCGCGATGAATAATGATGGGGGTGCTGGTGAAGCTGGCCGGGTTAATTGCAGCAGCGGCGGCGCGCTCAGCTGCCGGCGTATCATGTGAGGCATCCCCCGATTCTGACCCGGTCAGCAGCCCGAAAAACGCGTCAATATCGCGGCATTTCTGTGTGGTGCAGGCTGCCGCATCTGGGCCCCGCAACAATGTGAGGGCGGCACGGGCAAACAAAACCAGCCTGTGCCATCTGGCCCTGGCGTGCGGGTAGCTGTCACCCTGATCAAAAGGATCATGCTTTCGGGCCATGTCCGATCAGGGCAGACGGACCCTTAGCAAAAGCCCGGCAGGCCTTCACATCGATGTGATCTGCGCGGCGCAGATTGTGGGGCGGCTAGTTACTGCCCGAAATGCGCTGCGTCAGCTTCATCTCGATCCGGCGATTGCGTCGCCGGGCGGTATCTGTTCCGGCATTGTCCAGCGGCTGAAATTCGCCATAGCCGGCGGCGGCGAGGCGGCGGGCCTCAAGCCCCGTTTCTGCCAGGAACCGCACCACTGATAGGGCGCGTTCGGTGGACAGATCCCAGTTATCGGCAAACCGGCCGGCGCGGACCGGAATGTCATCCGTATGGCCTTCCACCTGCAGAACCCAGTCGATATCATCGGGGATTTCGGCGGCAATCTGGTTCAGTGCTGCGGCCAGTTCGGTCAATTGCTGCTGGCCTTCGGGGCCAATGGATGCCTGGCCCTGCGCGAACAGCACCTCGGACTGGAAGACAAATCTGTCACCCACGATACGAACATCCTCGCGCCCTTCCAGCACCTCGCTCAGCCGGCCAAAAAACTCCGACCGGAAGCGCTGCAATTCCTGCACGCGCGTGGCCAGCGCGTTGTTCAGTGACTTGCCAAGGCTGGCAATGGCAATCTTGTCACGCGCTGCCTGTGCTTCCTTTTCGGCAAGAAGGGCGGTCAGCTGTTCGATGCGTTGGCGCAGGGCGGTCATGGCGTTGGCCATCTGAATCACTTCGGCGCGCGAGGCGGCGGTTTCATCCTCAAGGCTGCCAATGCGCGCTGTCGCGTCATTGAGCGCCCCTTGCGCATCGGTCAGTGCGGCCAGCCGGTCTTCAAGTGCGGCGCGCGCCGTTTCAAGATCGGAACCGGTTGCGGCATTTTCGGCGATCAGGCGGGCGATTTCAGCATCCTTGGTCGCCAGCGCCGCGCTTGTGGAGACAAGATCGGCTGACAGGCTTTCACGCAGGGCGGTCATGTCGGCAAGCTGTGCGGTGAGCGCTTCGCGGTCCGCCTCGGTCGATAATAGTTGGCTGGTAATGCGGTCCAGCTCGGCGGACAGATCGGCGCTCTGCTTGCGCTCAATATTCAGTAATTCACCAAGGTCGGCGATCTGGGCCCGCATGTTGTTCAGCGTCGCATCCTGCCCCGATACGCGGTAAGCCAGATTGACCTGAATCAGCACAAAGACCAGAACGACAAAGATGATCACCATCAGCAATGTCGCCAGCGCATCGACGAATCCTGGCCAGGTATAGCTGTCAGGGCGGCGCGCGCCGCCAAGGCGTGCCAGCGCCATGGATCAGCTCTCCTTACTGCGGCGGCTGGTGCCGGCGCGATCACCGATCGCCTTGTTGATCGCGCTGGACAGGGTGCGCAGCTCTGCGGAAACGGCCGCATTGGCTTTGCTGCGATCCTCGGCAAGATCGGCCGAAAGCTGGGCGATGCCGGCATTCAGCTGGGCCAGCTGTTCACGCAGCCGGCGATCGTCCGTCAGTGCCTCGTTCAGCGCGGCAAGGGTCATATTCACATTGGTAAGCTGTTCCAGCACGCGGCTGCGATTATCCTCGCCGGCAGTGATGGCATTGCCGAGATGGATCAACGCCCGCGCGGCTTCCTCGCTCATGCCGGTGGCCAGCGCGCCGGTATTCACATCTGCCGTGTCGGGCCGGTCATTAAAGCGGGCAAAGGCAGACAGCCAGTCTTCCAGCTCGTTGAAAAAACGGCCCATCGCCTGGCCCAGCTGCAGATCCAGAAACCCGAGGATCAGCGATCCGGCAAGACCGAACAGCGAGGATGAAAAAGCGGTCGACATGCCGGATAGCGGCGCGTCCAGCCCGCCTTTCAGCTGTTGCATCATAGCGTCGAAATCAGTGCTTGCCGTATCGATCGAACCGACAACCGCCCCGACGGCCCCGATGGTCTGCAGCAATCCCCAGAAGGTGCCAAGAAGCCCGAGAAAGACAAGCAGGCCGATCATATAACGCGAAATTTCGCGCCCTTCATCCAGCCGCGCGGCCACGCCATCAAGCACCGAGCGTAGCGACAGGGCGGATAATTGTGACTCCTGCCGCTGGTCGGCCAGCATGGCATAGACCGTCGCCAGCAGCACCGGCTTTACCTGCCGGCTGTCAAGCTTGCCCGATTTCTGCACATTCATCAGCCAGCGGCGTTCCGGGTCGAGACGCAGGATCTGGCGGAAACTGTAGATGACCCCCAGCAGCAAGGCGCCGAGAATGACCCCGTTCAGGGCCGGATTGCCCATGAAGGCGCGAAACAGCGGCGCATAGAGCAGGCCGGCAATGGCGCCGACCATCAGCAGGAACACAAGCATCCTGATCAGATAACGATGTGGGTTGGTCATCATGGCCGAGGCTCCCGATCAACAGCGTTTGGTCTGACGCACATCCGGCCCGTATCCACGCCTGTGCGTGGCCCCGGCCGCATGTTATGCGAGTATGTCACAAAGAGTGGCAGGAATATGGCCGGAAGGCCAGCATCGGCGCAAACCGGGTGGCATGATCGGCAGCGGCGCAGCCTCAGCGGCGCAGGATTTTCATCAATTCCCCGTGGATGGCCGGGTTGGCGGCAACAACTTCGCCGCTGTCCAGCGCCTTGTCACGCGAGGCAAAGTCCGACACAAAGCCACCGGCCTCGCGCACCAGCAGCAAACCGGCGGCGACATCCCACAGGCCGAGCCCCTGTTCCCAGAAGCCATCAATCCGGCCGGCTGCAATCCAGGCAAGATCAAGTGCCGCGGCACCGTTGCGCCGGACGCCGGCACTGACCGACATGACATTGCCAAGCTGCTTGAGGAAGGTGGCATGATCGTCGTCACTGCCATGTCCCAGAAAGGGAATGCCGGTGCCAAACAGCGCATCGGCCATGTGGCGGCGACCGGATACCCGCAAGCGGCGGCCATTCAAAAAGGCCCCCTGGCCGCGCTCGGCAAAGAAGAATTCATTCTTCACCGGATCGAATACCGTGGCGGCTGTAATCGACCGCCGGCCCTGTGAATCGGTTTCCATCACCGCGATCGAAATCGCAAAATGCGGGATGCCATGCAGGAAGTTGGTGGTGCCGTCCAGCGGGTCAATAACCCAGACAGGTGCGGATGTGTCAGCCCCTTCGATGACGCCGCCTTCCTCCATGTGGAATCCCCAGTCGGGGCGGGCCTTTGCCAGTTCGCGCCGGATGGTGCGTTCGGCATTGATATCGGCACGGCTGACAAAATCGGCTGGCCCTTTGCGGCTGACCTGCAGGTTTTCGACTTCACCAAAATCGCGCAACAGCCCGCGGCTGGCCGCGATAGAGGCTTTCTGCATAACATTGATCAGCGCGGACTGACTGGCCATGGTGGTGTCTTTCCTCAAATGCGGGCGGTGGCCTGATGCGGCGCGCCCGTCACAGTAACAATTCAGTCTTTGGCACGTTCCACATAGGTGGAATCTTCCGGGCGTACAACAATGCGCGTGCCCGCCTCGATATGCGGCGGCACCAGCACACGCACGCCATTTTCCAGCATGGCCGGCTTGTAGCTTGACGAGGCGGTCTGCCCCTTGACCACGGCGTCGGCCTCGGTGACTTCCATCACCACCGTGTCGGGAAGGTCGATGGAAATCGGTTCGCCTTCATGGCTGGCCACCGTCACCGCCATGCCGTCCTGCAGAAAGGCTGCCCGGTCGCCAACCATGTCCGAGGAGACGCTGATCTGCTCGAAGGTTTCGCCATGCATGAAGACAAGATTGTCGCCATCATCAAACAGGAAGGTACATTCGGATTCCTCAAGAATCACGCGCTCGACAGTCTCGGACGAACGAAAGCGCTCGTTCAGCTTGGTGCCGTCACGGATATCGCGAAGCTCGATCTGGGCAAAGGCGCCGCCTTTGCCGGGCTTGACATGCGCCACCTTCACGGCAGTCCACAGCCGGCCATTATGTTCGATCACATTGCCGGGTTTAACGGCATTGCCATTGAGTTTCATCGCTTTACCTCATCAAAACATCGGGGTGGTGGCCCTGGTGTGGACACACAAGGGCAGGTCCCTGCAGGCCGACAACGCCGCCTGACAGGCGCGGCGTCAGAGTGTTTTGCCTATTTCTGCCGCATTGTCCAGCATCCGGCACGAAAAACCCCATTCATTATCGTACCAGGCCAGCACGCGCACCAGGCGCGCATTCATGACATGTGTCTGTGTCAGGTCGGCAATCGAGCTGTGTGGGTCATGGTTGAAGTCGGTGGATACCAGCGGGCGGTCATTCACCCCCAGAATCCCTTTCATCGGCCCGTCAGCGGCCGCGCGCAGCAGGCTGTTGATTTCGTCAGTGCTGGTGTCGCGCTCGGATGTGAAGCCGAAATCGACCACCGATACATTCGCCGTCGGCACGCGGATGGCCGACCCGTTCATCCGGCCTTTCAGCTGCGGCAGCACATCCCCCACCGACCGCGCCGCGCCGGTTGATGTCGGGATCATCGACAGCGCTGCCGCACGGGCCCGCCGCAGATCGCTATGATTGCTGTCCAGCGTTGGCTGATCGCCGGTATAGGCGTGGATGGTAGTCATATAGCCGGCCTCGATACCGACGGAATCCGCCATCACCTTGGCGACCGGCGCCAGGCAGTTTGTGGTGCAGGATGCGTTCGAGATGACCATCATATCCGCGGTAATATCGTCATGGTTGACGCCATGGACGATGGTGGCATCAGCGTCCTTGCACGGGGCCGACACCAATACCCGCCGGGCACCCGCCGCCAGATGCAGGGCGGCCTTGTCACGCGCGTTGAAATGGCCGGAACACTCCAGAACGACATCGATTCCGTGATCGGCATGCGGGATGGCCGCCGGGTCGCGTTCATGCGTCATCGCGATGCGCCCGCGTCCGACATCCATCCAGCCATCGCCATGGGTGACGGCGGCACGGGCGCGTCCGTGGATCGAATCGAATTCATACAGATGCGCCGATGCCTCGACCGGGCCGGGGGTGTTGATCAGAACGATCTCGACATCATCGCGCCCGCTTTCCACAAGGGCGCGCAGGACCATCCGTCCAATCCGGCCAAAGCCGCTAATCGCCAGTCGAAGCGTCACATCATGTCTCCCTGGTTTCGATATCCGGCGGATTATGCGTTGGCAAGGCAGGCCCGTGCCTGTTCTGCCACCGCATCTGCGGTGATTCCGAAATGTTCATACAGGGCAGGCGCCGGTGCCGATGCACCGAAATCATCCATACCGACAAAGGCGTCGCTATCGCGCAACAGGCGGTCCCATGGTTGCCGCAACGCCGCTTCAATCACAATGCGCGGTGTATCACCAAGAACCTTTTGGCGCCAGTCCGCATCCTGCTGCCAGAATAATTCGAGACAGGGGGCCGAGACCACGGCAGCAGCGATGCCATCGGCGGCGAGGCTGGCCTGCGCCGCATAGGCGATGCCGACCTCTGATCCGCTGGCAATCAGCGTGACCTGGCGCGCGCCATCCGCCTCGGCGGCGACATAGGCCCCGCGCGCCGTCATATTCTGGGTCATGTCACCATGCCGGAACTGCGCCAGCCCCTGGCGGCTAAGCGCCAGGACGGACGGGCTCTGCGTCGCATCAAGCGCGCATTGCCATGCCTCGGCGGTTTCCACCGCGTCACCAGGGCGGAAGACAAGCAGGTTCGGGATCACCCGCAGCGCGGCCAGATGTTCGACCGGCTGGTGGGTCGGCCCGTCTTCGCCAAGCCCGATACTGTCATGCGTCATCACATAGATGGCGCGCTGGCGCATCAGCGCTGACAGCCGGATGGATGGCCGGCAGTAATCGGTAAAGACAAGGAAGGTGCCGCCATAGGGAATGGCCCCGCCATGCAGCGCAATGCCGTTCATCGCGGCTGCCATGCCATGCTCGCGCACGCCGTAATGGATATAGGTGCCGCCCGGGTTGGTGCGGTCAAAAATATCCTGGCCACCGCCACGCGTATTGTTTGATCCGGTCAGATCGGCCGAGCCGCCAAACAGCGCCGGGCAGGCGGGCAACAGGGCCTCGATGGCTTTCTGGCTGGCCACCCGGGTGGCAATTTTCTGCGGATCGGCGGCCAGCGTTTCCTTCCAGCCGACAATCGCGTCATTGACCGCCGCGCTGTAGTCGCCGCGCATGGCCGTGTCGAAATCGGCGCTGTCGGCGGCGGCATGGCGTTTGGTCCAATCGGCACGCGCCGTGGCCCCGCGGCTGCCGACATCATGCCATGCGCTGGCAATATCGGCTGGGATTTCGAAGGGTGCATGCGTCCAGCCAAGGGCGGCGCGGGTTCCTTCGATTTCGGCATCGCCAAGCGGGGCGCCATGCGCGCCCGAGGTGCCGGCCTTTTGCGGCGCGCCAAAGCCGATCACCGTGCGGCAGCGAATCAGGCTTGGCCGGTCATCTGCCGCCTTGGCGGTGGTGATGGCGGCGGATACGGCATCCATGTCATGCCCGTCCACCGACAGGACCTGCCAGCCATAGGATTCAAACCGGCCGGTTGTATCATCAGATACCGTCAGATCGGTGCTGCCATCGATGGAAATGCCATTATCGTCAAACAACACAATCAGGCGGCCAAGCCCCATATGGCCGGCCATCGAGGCGGCCTCATGGCTGATGCCTTCCATGAGGCAGCCATCACCGGCGATTACATAGGTGTGGTGGTCAACAAGGCCGGCGCCGAATTTGGCAGCCAGATGCCGTTCGGCCATGGCCATCCCCACCGCATTGGCAAGCCCCTGGCCAAGCGGCCCGGTGGTGGTTTCGATCCCCGTTGCATGGCCGAATTCAGGATGGCCGGCAGTGATCGCCCCCAGCTGGCGGAAATTGCGGATCTGCGCGATGGTCATATCGGCATGGCCGGTCAGGTGCAAAAGCGCATAAATCAGCATCGACCCGTGACCGGCGGATAATACAAAACGGTCGCGGTCAGGCCAGTGCGGGTCTGCCGCGTCGAATTTCATATGGTCGGTAAATAGCGCGGTTGCCGCATCTGCCATGCCCATCGGCATGCCGGGATGTCCTGATTTTGCCGCCTCAACAGCGTCCATAGCCAGGGCGCGGATGGCGTTTGCCATTGCCTGCCGTTCGGGTGCATTTGCCATAAAATCTCCTTGCCTGCGCGGAGGTCAGTAACGGTGCAGGGCAGCCAGGTTGGGCGAATGGCCGCAATCTGCCTGCACCAGTTTCTTTCGTCAATCTGCTAGTGGCGGCATGCCGGAAATTCGGGGTCCAAAAGCATGCGGTTCAAGATGTCGCCGGACGCGTTTTTTCCTGCAAAGACACAGGCATGAAAATGGGGCTTTATTTGCCGCATCAGTTTTGGCACTCTTAACAGGTTCAATATTTTCCCGGCTCTGGGGGCGGGTTCACCTGTGGCAGGGGATACCGCGCACGCGAATCGTGCCGGGTCATTCCGGCGAGAGCAGCGTTGTGCCCGGTCGTTCTGCCGGTTCTTCTGCCGGTTCTTATGCCGGTCTTTCTGCGGTGTCATCCGCACGCCTTATCAACCGCTGTGATGGAGACACTATATGTCGCGCCTTGCTGAAGCTGAAACGCGCTTTGCCGACGCCATCAAGGCGCTGGAAGCAGCGATTGACAGCCGCCTCGCGGCCGCAGCATCCCCGGCGCAACCCGATGCATCTGCCACCGATGCCGGTATCGACCCGTCTGTGCTGCGTGCCGAACTGGCGCGGATTGATGAACAGGTCAGCCGCGCCATGCAGCTGATCAGTGACGCGCAGAACGCCGAAGCGGGGACAGCCGGTTTTGGCAAGGAAGGACGCGCATGAGCCAGTCCGTTGTTACCATCCGCCTGAATGGCACCCCTTATCAGATCGGCTGCGGTGCCGGCGAGGAAGCGCGCATCGAAGAACTTGCCGCGCAGATTGAAACTGTGGTCCAGCAGCTGGTTGGTTCTGTCGGGCAGATTGGCGAGGCGCGCCTGTTGGCCATGACCGCGCTGATTTTTGCAGACCGCGCACAGGAACCGGTCGCCGGATCCCCTGCCATGCCGGCAGATGCAGCGGCGCATGCTGGCGAAGATGCGGCCGAAGATGCCGCCGCCGCCGCGCTGGACACGGCCGCAGAGCGCATCCTTGCGCTTGCATCCCGGCTCTCTTCCCATTAAGTATCTGTCACGCGGCAACTGGGCCTCGCGTCTGGATTTTCGATCCCTGGGGCCATAAATATTCTCTTGGGAGCTGCCTCTGGCCGGGCCGTGGTCCGGTTATTCGCGGCGCCCACCTGCAACGCAGGTCACAGAGGATGAAGCTACCGACGGTTGACCTGGTTGCCGCCGTCTTCCCGATGTCCTGTTTTTGATGTCCTGTTCCCCCGATTTTCCGATGGCAAAGCCGGATGCCCACATCACAAAAAGCCCCCCCTGATACAGACCCGGCAGACGCAAAGGCGGCGATGCGGCGCGATGCGACTGCCCTGCGAAAGCAGCTGGCGGCCGATTGCCCCGATGCCGACACAGCGCTGGCTGGCCATGTTGACGCCATTATGCAGCTTGCTGGTGGCGGGGCGGTTGCGGGCTATCTGCCGATCCGATCGGAACTGTCGCCCTTGCCGCTGATTGCAGCGCTTGCCGGGCGCGGTGTCGTGACCGCCATGCCGATGACGCCGCCACCGGGCAACCCGCTGATATTCCATCAATGGGCGCCGGGCGATGCGTTGCAGGACGGGCCCTATGGCACGCAACAGCCGCTGCCGGACCAGCCGGTGATTTTGCCGCGTCTGGTGCTGGCCCCAATGCTGGCATTTGATGATGCGGCGTGGCGGCTTGGCTATGGGGGCGGATTCTATGACCGGACGCTGGCCGCGATCAGGGCGGATGGCCAGGCGGTGACAGCCATTGGCATTGCCTTTGACGGGCAACAGGTTGCATCGGTGCCAACGGGCCCCTATGACATGCCGCTGGACGGGGTGCTGACCCCGACCGGTCTGCGGCTTATGGAGATGCGGTAATGCGGGTTCTGTTTCTGGGTGACATTGTTGGGCGCACGGCCCGTAACATGGTGATCGAATCCGCCGCCGCGCTGCGCGCCGAACTGCAGCTGGATTTTCTGGTGGTCAATTGCGAGAACGCGGCCGGCGGTTTCGGCGTGACGCCGCAAATCTGCGATGATCTGTTTGCCGCGGGGATCGATGTGCTGACCACGGGCAACCATGTCTGGGACAAGCGCGAGATCGTCGATTATATCGAACAGCAGCCGCGTCTGCTGCGGCCGCTGAACATGGCCGAGGGCACGCCCGGCAAGGGGGTGGTGCATGTCACCAATGATGCCGGCGTGCGGCTGACAGTGATCAATGTCATGGCCAATCTGTTCATGGCACCGAATGACCCGGTCTTTCCGGCGCTTGACGGGGCGCTGGTGCGCAGCCGGCTGGGACGTGATGCCGATTTCATCCTTGTGGATGCCCATGGCGAGGCCACATCCGAGAAAATGGCGCTTGGCCATCTTGCCGATGGGCGGGCATCGATGCTGGTGGGCACGCACACACATGTGCCGACAGCCGACCACCAGATCCTGGCGGGCGGTACGGCCTATCAGTCGGACACCGGCATGTGCGGCGACTATGACAGTGTTATCGGGATGAATAAGGCGGCCGCAACAGCGCGCTTTACCAAAAGTGACGGTCCGCGCCTGTCGGTGGCGACGGGCGAAGCGACCCTGTGCGGCCTGCTGGTTGAAAGCGGCGCCGACGGTCTGGCGCGCAGTGTGGCGCCGCTGCGACGTGGTGGACGCCTCTCGCCTGCATGACCCGCATGACCCGCCGCCATGTGGCCATACGACCATGATGGTTGCGGTGACGCGGCGCTGGCATTACCAGTCCTGAATTTGCTATAGAACAGCAGGCATTGCAGAATGGCCGGCGCAACCCGCGCCTGGTGCGATGATGCGGTGCCGCGACAATGACAGCGATGACCCCGAGTGACGAGCCCCGAGAGACAGACATGGCAGGCCATAGTAAATTCAAGAATATCCAGCATCGCAAAGGCGCGCAGGACAAAAAACGCGCAAAAATCTTTGGACGGCTGATCAAGGAACTGACCGTTGCCGCACGTGGCGGCACCGACCCGGCATCAAACCCGCGTCTGCGCACGGCGCTGGCAGCGGCACGCGGTGCCAATATGCCCAAAGACAATATTGAACGTGTGCTGAAAAAGGCTGAAGGCGGCGAGGGCGAGATTTATGATGAAATCCGCTATGAGGGGTATGGCCCCGGCGGTACGGCGCTGATTGTCGAGGCGATGACCGACAATAAGAACCGCACCGCATCCGAAGTCCGCGCCGCCTTTAACAAATTTGGCGGATCGCTGGGCGAGACAGGGTCGGTCAGCTTTATGTTCGACCGTGTTGGACAGATGATCTATGCCGCCGATACGGCCGATGCCGACGCCATGTTCGAAGCGGCACTCGAAGCCGGCGCTGATAATGTCGAATCCGATGATGACGGGCATGAAATCACCTGTGCAACCGAGGATTTCAACAGCGTCAGCGAGGCGCTGGAAGGACAGTTCGGGGCGGCCAGCGAATCCGGCCTTGTCTGGAAGCCGCAGAATACGATCGAGGTGGGTGAGGCGCAGGCCAGCACCCTGCTGAAACTGCTGGACACGCTGGATGATAATGACGATGTGCAGAATATCGCATCGAATTTCGATATTCCGGATGACGTCCTGGCACGGCTTGCGTGACAGGGCCTGACCGGATGCGCGTCCTTGGCATTGATCCCGGCATCCGCAATACCGGATGGGGCGTTGTCGAGATGGCATCCGGGCGTCTGCGCCATATTGCCAATGGCGTCATCCAGCCAGACCCCGCCATACCCGACCCGCAACGCCTGCAGGCCATTGCCGATGGGCTGGCGGATGCGATTGCCACTCACCAGCCAGACCGCGCCGCGATTGAGGCGATCTTTGTCGCGCGCTCGGCAGCGGCCGCGCTGAAGCTGGGCATGGCGCGTGGTGTTGCCATGATGCAGTGCGGCGGTGCCGGGCTTGCTGTGGACGAGATTGCCGCGCGGCAGGTCAAAAAGGCCGTTGTCGGGACCGGCAGCGCCGACAAGGCGCAGGTTGCCGCGATGATCACCCGGCTATTGGGCATTACAGCGGTGAATGGCGATGCGGCGGACGCGCTGGCCATTGCGATTGCCGCTGGACATGGTGACGGGCTGGCAGCGCGCGGCGATACAGCCGCTGCCACGTCAACATCTGCTGGTGACGGGCTGGGGGCAGCGATCGAGGCGGCGCTGGCCCGTGATGCGGCAGTGGACCGCGCCTCTGGCGGCGGGTCAGGGGGAGGCCGGCAATGATTGCACAGCTGCGGGGCATGATCGTCCAGACGGACCAGAACAATGTGATCATCGATGTTGGCGGGGTCGGCTATGCGGTGACGGTATCGGGCCGCACCCAGGGCGGGCTTGCGGCAGCCGATGGTGCGGTCACCTTGCTGACCGACATGCAGGTGCGCGAGGACAGCATGACGCTGTATGGTTTTGTCGATAGTGGTGAACGCGATGCCTTCCGGCTGCTGGTGACGGTGCAGGGGGTCGGGGCCAAGGCGGCGATGGCGATCCTGTCGGTATTGTCGCCGGATGCGCTGGCCACCGCCATCATGGCGGGTGACAAGGCGATGGTCACCCGCGCTGACGGGGTGGGGCCAAAGCTGGCGCAGCGTGTTGTCAATGAACTGGCCGAAAAGGTGGGTGCGCTGCCTGTATCGGGCATGGCCGCATCTGCCGCGCCGGCGGGGGGCGCGGCGGCTGGCGATGCATCCGGCGGGTCTGTTGCGGGTGATGCGATGTCGGCACTGGAAAATCTGGGATATGGCCGCGCCGAGGCGCATGCGGCGATTGGCCGGGCGCGCAGTGAAGGCGTGGATGGTGACGATCTGTCGGCTTTGATTGCGGCTGCGCTGCAGCAGCTTGGCCGCTAGGAACGGGGCGAGAGCATGATGTCCGAGGATGATCGTCTGATCAGCAGCGAACCGCAGGAACGCGGGGATATGGCGCTGCGCCCCGAACGGCTGGCCGATTTTATTGGCCAGGGCGGCGGGCGGACCAATCTGGAAACCTTCATTGCGGCCGCACGTGATCGCGGCGATGCGATGGACCATACGCTGCTGCATGGCCCGCCCGGCCTTGGCAAGACGACGCTGGCGCAGATTGTTTCGGCTGAACTGGGTGTCGGGTTCCGCGCCACATCAGGGCCGGTGATTGCGCGTGCCGGTGATCTGGCCGCGCTGTTGACCAACCTGCGGCCGCGCGATGTGCTGTTTATTGATGAAATCCACCGGCTGAATCCGGCGGTGGAAGAGGTGCTCTATCCGGCGATGGAGGATTTCCAGCTGGATTTGATCATTGGCGAAGGGCCGTCGGCGCGTTCGGTGCGGATTGACCTGCCGCCCTTTAGCCTTGTCGGCGCAACAACGCGCGCCGGTCTGTTGACAACACCCTTGCGCGACCGTTTTGGCATCCAGATGCGGCTGCAATTTTATGACCGGGCCGAACTGTCAGTCATTCTGGCCAATCAGGCACAGCGGCTTGGCATGGTGCTGACGGATGATGGTGCCAATGAAATTGCCGGGCGTGCGCGCGGCACCCCGCGGATTGCCGGCCGGCTGTTGCGGCGGGTGCGCGATATTGCGGCGGTGGATGGCCATGACGCCGTGACCGCACCCATTGCCGATGCGGCGCTATCACGGCTCGAGGTGGATGCCGACGGGCTTGATGCCATGGACCGGCGCTATCTGTCCTGCCTTGCTGAAAATTATGCGGGCGGTCCGGTCGGGGTGGAAACGCTGGCCGCAGTCCTGGCGGAACAGCGTGACATGCTGGAAGAGGTGATCGAACCCTATCTGTTGCAGACCGGGCTGTTGATGCGCACACCGCGCGGGCGCTGCCTGTCACCTGCCGGCTGGGACCATGTCGGGCTGGCACCGCCGGCAACAGCCATGCGCCAGCTGGACATGCTGAACCAGGCGGATGTGCCGGATGACGACTGACCAGCCAAAACCGCCCCCACACCCGAAACAGCTTGGCGAGGCCGATCTTCTGGATGGCTGGATCGTCGGGGAGAGCCATTTCTATCTGCTGCGTGTCCAGTATGAGGACACGGATGCGGGCGGCATTGTCTATCATTCGAATTACATTTCTTTCGCCGAGCGCGCGCGTTCAGCCTGTCTGCGCTGTCTGGATATCCGGCAGGAGGATGCGCTTGCCGCCCTGCAAGGCGGTGATGCGACAGCGGTAATGCTGGTGGTGCGGCGGGTCGAGGTCGATTTTGTAATGGCGGCCGGGCTGGGCACGCCCCTGTGTGTGGAAACCCGCATGCTGAAGCTGGGCGGGGCGTCGATGAAACTGCAGCAAACCATCACGAATTTTGAAAATGGCCATATTCTTGCCCGACTTCTCGTCGACATAGGATGCGTCGCCCCGAATCTGGATGGCGGCAAGCGGCCGAGACGGATGCCCAGCGTCCTGGCCGACAGGTTGCGACAGGCACTGTCCGACTGAATGTGACCGGCATTTATCCCGCCGCGATCTGTCAGGCGGCCGCGGTGTCCCGACCAGCCAAACGGGTGCTGGGCGGTATGGGGTACCGAGATGGAGTCTGTTGACAGTTTCGTTTCGCATTCAAGTTCGGATTTGAGCATCTGGGGGCTGTTTCTTGCCGCCGATCCTCTGGTCAAGGCGGTCATGCTGCTGCTGGTGCTGGCATCCATCTGGTGCTGGGCCATTATCGTCGACAAGATCGGCGCGGTGCGCCGTGAACGTCGCAAGGCCGATGATTTCGAGGATGCTTTCTGGTCCGGCGGGTCTGCTGATGCGCTGTATGACGAGATTGGCAACGATCCGCGCGATGCGATGGCGCGGGTATTTTCGGCCGGCATGCGCGAATGGCGGCGGGCCAAGGCAAGCGGTCTTGTCACATCGGCGCGATCCGATCTCAGGGCATCGCTTCTCAGCCGTGTTGAGCGCTCGATGAATTTCACCATTACCCGCGAAATGGAACGGCTGGAACGCGGCATGAATTTCCTTGCCTCGATCGGATCGGTGTCGCCCTTTGTCGGGCTGTTCGGCACCGTCTGGGGGATCATGAATTCCTTTCAGTCGATTGCGGAATCCAAGAATACCAGCCTTGCGGTGGTGGCCCCGGGTATTGCCGAGGCCCTGTTTGCAACCGCGTTGGGGCTGGCAGCTGCGATCCCGGCGGTGATTGCCTATAATAAATTTGCCGGCGATCTGGAACGCGTCGGCGGGCGGCTGGAAACCTTTGCCGAAGAATTCTCTACCCTGCTGGCGCGCCAGCTGGATGAAGGGGGCCGCTGATGGGTATGGCGGTCAAGAAAGCCGGGCGCGGCCGGCGCCATCGCCCGATGGGCGAGATCAATGTAACACCCTTTGTCGATGTCATGCTGGTGCTGTTGATTGTGTTCATGGTCACGGCGCCGCTGCTGACCGTCGGGGTCGAGGTCGATCTGCCAAAGACCAAGGCCGGCCAGATCAATGCCGATGCCGCGCCGCTGGTGGTGTCGATCAAGGCGGATGGGTCGCTGCATCTGCAGGATACAGAGGTGCCGTCCGATGCGCTGGTGCCGCGTCTCGAGGCGATTTCGGATGCCAACCCGCTGGTGCGGATTTTCGTGCGCGGCGACAAGGCCGTCGCCTATGGCGAGGTGCTGGGCGTGATGGGGCGCATCCAGGCGGCCGGTTTCGAACGTGTTGCGCTGGTGGCGCAGCTGCCCGATGTCAACTGACGGTTGGTGATTGACCGATGACCTCGCGCCCGCTGCTGATTTCGGCGATACTGCATACAGGCTTTGCCCTGCTTGTGGTGTTTGGCCTGCCGATGATCGGGCGTGACCTGCCGGACGAGATGCCGATTGCACGGATGGAAATCGTGCAGACGGTGCCGGAAACCAATCTGATCGAAGGCAATAAGGTCAGCACGGCCAAGGAAGAACAGGAAGCAACGGTTTCAAAGAAACCGCCACCACCACCACCACCGCCGCCACCAAAGCCGCCGGCCCCGCCAAAAGTCAGCCCGCCAGCCGCAAAGCCTGAACCGGCCCCGGAACCGGCGCCCGTACCGGATGATGCCGATTCCGAAATCCTGCCGGATCAGCCGACAACCGAAGTGGCGGCGCTGAATGTCCCGCGCCCGACGCCAAAGCCAAACCGTCCACCAATGCCAAAACCCGAAGAGGTGGCCAAGACAGATACAAAGCCGGCACCCAAACCGAGCCCGCCAGCACCAGTGACGGACAGCACGCCGACCCCGCCGGCACCAAAGCCGAACACGTCGCAGGAGGTGGTCAGCGATCAGTTGAACAAGCTGGTGAAAGAGACAGAGGACCGCGCCGATGCCGCCAGCGGCGTGCTGCAGAACCTGGCCGATGCGCAGGTGGCCGCGCGTGACGCCGAGACAGCACGCCAAACGCAGCAGCGTAAAGACGCGGCCGAAACCGTGAACGATACGCTGACCGCGGTGGCGGGCAATGCGGTCAAGGCACCGCCACCAAAACCGCTTGTCACGGTGGGGCTGGATGATATCGGCCGTATCCAGCAGCATGTTTCGCGCTGCTGGAGCGCGCCGGTCGGGGCGGACAAGACAAAAGTTCTTATTGTCGACATATTTGTCCGCGTTAATAAGGATGGAAGCGTAATTGAGGCACGGATCGATGATATGCTGCGATACGGAATCGACAAGACGTTCCGCAGTTTTGCAAACCGCGCACAGCAGGCGGTTGTCGAATGTTCGCCCCTGCCGATTCCGCCCAACAAATATGATCAGCTGAAAGAATTCATCTTTGCCTTTGATCCGCGATATCTGACACAGCTGAACTGAGACACCATTGTCTGACCGGCCATGGCTGGTCAGGAATTCGGCCCGAACCGGGCTGTCACCAGAGTTGCAAACAGGAATGATACCTATGAGCGCACCCCACAACATCACCCTCTGGCCCCGCATTATGACCCGGCTTACCGGAATTTGGCGCACCGACATGTGGCGGGCCGACATGTGGCGGATCAGTCTGTCCGCTGCGATCAGGCGATATGGGCGCACTATGCTGCTATGGCTGTCGATGCTGTGTGTGGCGGCGACCCCCGCGCTGTCACAGCTGCGAATCGAGATTACTGACGGTGTTGTCGCGCCGACCCCCATTGCCATTGCCAATTTCACCGGTGCGGATGGCGTCGAAACAGACGAGGGGCGGCTGATTGCCTCGATCATTGCCAATGACCTGGTCAGTTCGGGCCTGTTTGAGCCGATTGACGAGGCGGCCTTTATCGCGCCGCCCGGATCACCCTCCATCAAGCCGAATTTTGCCAACTGGAAACCGCTGGGCGCAAAGGGGCTGCTGGTCGGGTCTGCTGCGCTGGATGAGAATGGCAAGCTGCAGGTGGAATTCGTGCTGTGGGATGTGGTCACCGAACGCGACCTGACATCAGGTGCCGGCAGCGCCGATCCGGATGCCATGCGCCAGCTGTCGCACAAGATTGCCGATCTGGTCTATGAGGAATTCACTGGTGATACCGGCTATTTCGACACGCAGATCGTCTATGTCGCCGAGGCGGGTAGCCAGACGCGCCGCGTCAAGCGCCTGGCGATCATGGATCAGGACGGCCACAACCATAAATTCCTGACAAGTGGTCTTGATCTTGTGCTGACCCCGCGTTTTTCCCCGACCACGCAGGAAATCGCCTATCTGAATTTCTTCAATGACGAGCCGAACGTCTATATTCAGGACATTCGCAGCGGGCGCAGTGAACGGCTGGGATCCTTTCCCGGCATGACGTTTGCGCCGCGTTTCGGGCCAAAGGGCGACCGGTTGATCATGAGTTGGGCCAAGGATGAGGATGGGGCATCCGACATCTATGAAATGGATTTGCGCACGCAGGATATCCGCCAGCTGACCAATTCGCGCGCCATCGATACCGCACCATCCTATTCGCCGGATGGCAAACGGGTGGTGTTTGAATCAAACCGCGCAGGGCGCCAGCAGATCTATACCATGACAAGCAATGGCAAGAATGTGCAGCGTATCAGCTATGGCGAAGGCCGCTATGCCACGCCTGTCTGGTCGCCGCGCGGCGATATCATTGCCTTTACCAAGATGCATCGCGGCACGTTTTACATCGGTGTGATGAATGTCGATGGCACCGGCGAACGCCTGCTGGCGGAAGGGTTTCTGGTCGAGGGGCCAACCTGGGCGCCGAATGGCCGCGTGCTGATGTATTTCAAGCAGGAGCCTTTCACCAATGAGGGCGCGGGCGGCGAAGCGGCGCTCTATCGCATCGATATCACCGGCTATAATGAACGCCGGATTATCACGCCATCTCAGGCATCTGACCCGGCCTGGTCACCGCTCAGACGCTAACGGGCCGTTGGATCGCAGTCAAAATCACGTCGGAATGTCCTGTTGCGCCCGAAATGAGGAGTTTTTTGTTTCCATTGATTGGTTTTTTCGGTAAAGGTTGGCAAGAATTTCGTACCGAAGCCAATTCGGGCGATACGCTTGCGTTTCTGTGTCCCGTTTTTGCGAATAGCTTTGGCCAATGTTGGGCATCGGGCAATCGAAGGCTGGCGAATCAATTTGTGAGTAACGCCATAAGTTTTGAAACGTTGGCAAACCATTCCGGTGCGCCGGAGTAAAGACAGGGAGCATAATCATGTTGCAACGCCTGATCGCATTTTTCGCGGTGGCTTTCTTTGTAGCCGCTTGTGAAACTGCATCGCAGACAACCACCGACAGCGCTGGGGATTCCACCGCATCGTCATCCTCATCGACCGCATCCGCTTCTTCTTCAAGCGGTAGTTCTGGTTCTTCCAGCGCGGGCTCTTCCAGCTCGAGTGCAACCTCCAGCGCCGCTGCAGGCACAGACTCGGCTGCAGACAAGCTCGCCACCATTGGCAACACTGTTTACTTCTCCTATGACAGCGCAGCGCTTGACGGCAATTCACAGGCAGTCCTGTATCGTCAGGCAGCTTTCCTGAACGGCAACCCGTCGCTGACAGTGACCATCGAAGGCCATTGTGACGAGCGCGGTACGCGTGAATACAACCTCGCTCTTGGCGAGCGTCGCGCCGCTGCTGCCCGTGACTATCTGCTGGCACAGGGTGTTGACCCGGCCCGGATCAAGGTCATCTCCTATGGTAAGGAGCGTCCGGCAATGGCAGGTTCAAACGAGGCGTCATGGGCAAAAAATCGCCGCGCCGCCACTGTCCTGAACTAGCTGCCGGCTGATCGGTCCGGGCACACCGCCCGGAGCGATCCAAGACAGGTATGAAAGAGGGGCCGATTGGCTCCTCTTTTTTTGCCAAATTTGTGCCGTAAAGCACGACTATCACTAATTTGGCTTAGTGGAACATAAAGGCTTTTCCATGCAAGGTTACATCTTGAAAAACCGCACACGCTTTCTGATTGTCGGCATTGCCGCCGGCTTTCTGGCAGGAATGCCAGGCGCCTTCGCCCAGAATACGGGCGGCACGACCGCCGCAGATGCCGGGCCCAGCGTGTCTGTATTGCTGACCCGCCAGAATGAACGCACCCGTCTTCTTGAAGAGGATCTGCGCGAATTGCGCGGCATTGTGGAGACCGATCTGCGCGCGCTGAAGATGCAGATCACCCAGCTGTCCAACAACGCGTCCAGCGACGAGACAACAACCTCGGCGGAAATCAGGGACCTGCGTGACCAGATTGAACGGCTTGCCGATGCGGTGGCCATGGCCAGCCGCCGGATGGAACGCACCCTCGAGGTGACATCCGATATGGAATTCCGCCTGCTGCGTATGGAAAAGCGCCTGCAGACATTGATGAATTTCGGCGGTGACGAGCTGGCCAGCGCCGCGGTGCAGGAAGATACAATCGCAGCCGGTGAAAATGCCGATGTATCGATGAGCCGGGATGCCGAAACAGGTGAAGTGACCTGGCAGGTGAGCGAGGATGAGTTGAACGCGCAGCTGGCTGCCGCCGATGCGGCAGGCGCAACCGATGGCGATGGGACGGCTGCTGCGGATAATGCCACCGATGCGGCTGTTGCTGATGCCGATGCGGCTGACGCGATTGCAGATGCTGCGGCACCAACCGGTCCAGAGATTTTGCCAAAGGGCAATCCGGAAGAGCAATATAGCTTTGCCCTTGGCAAGGCGATGCAGAACGAGCTGGAAATTGCCGAGGCTGCATTTACCGAGTTTCGGGCCCTCAACCCGGGGGATGAGCGTGAGGCAGATGCCCTGTTCTGGCTTGGCCGGATCCAGTATCTGCGCAAGGAATATGAGCGCGCAGCCATTACCTTTGCCGAATTCAGCCGGATCTATCCCGGCGATGCGCGGATTGGCGATACCACCTTGTTGATTGCCGAATCCGTATCGAAATTCGCCCCGCCGGAACAGGCCTGTGCGATTTACCGGGAATTGCCCAACCTTGTGGCGGCCCCGACCGACCAGTTCACCGCCAAGCTGGCTGCGCTCAGCGAAGCGGCCAGCTGTGACAATTGATCGGGCACAGGCGCTGACACTGCCAGCCGGGCTGTATCGTCGCTTTCAGGCGGCAATGCGCCCGCTGGCCAGCCTTTCCGCAGATCGACCCATGCCGTTGATCACCTGCCTGTCAGGCGGGGCCGACAGCACGGCGCTGGCCCTGCTGGCACAAACCTATGCCCGCCAGACCGGGCGTCAGCATAGCGCCATTATCATCGATCACGGTATTCGCCCCGCCGCAGCGCAGGAGGCGGCCCGCACCGCACAGCGTATGCGCCAATGCGGCATCACCACCACAATCCGGCGTGTGGCCGCAGCAGCGCCAGCCAGCGGCATTCAGTCATGGGCGCGCGCACAGCGCTATGCCATGGCCACGGCAGATGCCCGCCAGCAGGGCGCCGTGCTGTTGCTTGGCCAGCATGCCGGCGATCAGGCGGAAACCGTATGGATGCGGCTGCATCGCGGGTCGGGTCTTGCCGGGCTTGCCGGGATGCGCCCCCTTGCCCGGCGTGATGATGTGGTGATGCTGCGTCCGCTGCTGGGCTTTCAACGGCAGGAGCTGGAACAAATCTGCCAGCATGCCGGCGTCGCATGGGAAACCGATCCCAGCAATGCTGACCCGCAATTTGAACGGGTACGGGTGCGTGCGGCGCTGGCCGGATTGCCGGATATGGCCGGGCAGCTTCGGCGTCTGTCGGCTGCTGCCGGTGTGATTGATGATCATCTGCTGCAGGCGGTGGCAGATGCCGAGTCGCTGGTGCAGTTGGCACCCGATGGCAGCGCCGTCCTGGATGCGGCTTTGCCGGAGCTGCCGGCTGCGGTTGCGCGACGTCTTTTGTCGCAGGTGATCCGTCAGGTGGGAGGCAGGCCGCATCCCCCTGGCAGCGACGCGCTGGACAGGCTGCGGCAACGGATGCAGATGCGCAAGGCGGCAACCCTTGGCGGATGCCGCCTGCAGCCGGCGGCGCATGGCCGGATGGCGGGAAACTGGCGTGTGGTGGCGGAAATCGGCCGTCAGCCTGCGCGCTCGCGCCTGCCGGCCGGGGGCAGAATTGTCCATGACGGGCGCTGGCTTCTGCACAGCCGGTTCGGGGGTGTTGTCAGGCCCTTTGCCGTGATGCCGTCAGATGCGCGGGACAGCTGGCATGATGTGCCGGGATGGCAGGGCTTGCCTGCGGCGGTACGCGCCGCCCTGCCGGTGATTGAAACACTTGACGGCACATGGGTTTGTCCCCACTTAACCTCTTACGGTGCTTTCGCGGATGACCCTGGTCTGGGGCACGTGTCAGCGGCGGCGGTATTCTTGCCGTTTGCCATGCAGAACACGGCCACGCAGAACAGGGCCCATACGGCGTCAGGCACCAGATGAATATCAGGTGCGCAACACGCCCCTGAATGACGGCAGACAGGGCCATGGACATGGCTGTCATGCATTTTGTTGTCATCCGGGGCACTTGTCTGAAGGATTGATTGAACGGTGAATAACCTTGGTCGCAACATAATCATCTGGCTGGTTTTTGGTGCCGCATTACTGGCGCTGTTCAACCTGTTCCAGACATCATCATCATCTACACCGGGCAGCCAGCTGGCCTATTCCGACTTCATCGCCGAGGTTGAAAGCCAGCAGATCGAAGAGGTGGTCATCGAAGGCCGCAACCTCAAAGGCACAGCAAAGAATGGCCGGGTGATTACATCGGTGATGCCGGAAGGCACCGATGTCGTTGCTGTTCTTGATGCCAATGATGTGCGGATCATCGCCAGTCCGGAAGATAGTGGCATGCCGTCATTCCTGTCGATCCTGCTGTCCTGGTTCCCGATGCTGTTATTCATCGGCATCTGGGTATTTTTCATGCGCCAGATGCAAGGTGGATCACGGGGCGCGATGGGTTTTGGCAAATCACGCGCCAAATTGCTGACCGAGCATCAGGGCCGGGTGACATTCGAAGATGTGGCCGGTATCGACGAGGCAAAGACCGAGCTTGAGGAAGTTGTTGAATTTCTGAAAGACCCCGGCAAGTTTCAGCGGCTTGGTGGCAAGATTCCGAAAGGCGTGCTGCTGGTTGGCCCGCCCGGCACTGGTAAGACGCTGCTGGCAAAAGCCATTGCCGGCGAGGCGAATGTGCCTTTCTTCACCATTTCAGGTTCTGATTTCGTCGAGATGTTTGTCGGTGTTGGTGCCAGCCGAGTGCGCGATATGTTCGAACAGGGCAAGAAAAATGCCCCCTGCATCATCTTCATTGACGAGATCGATGCGGTCGGCCGTCATCGTGGTGCCGGCCTTGGTGGCGGTAATGACGAGCGCGAGCAGACGCTGAACCAGATGCTGGTCGAGATGGATGGTTTCGAGGCGAATGAGGGTGTGATCCTGATTGCAGCCACCAACCGCCCTGACGTTCTGGACCCGGCGTTGCTGCGGCCCGGCCGGTTTGACCGGCAGGTTGTCGTGCCGAACCCGGATGTGATCGGGCGGGAGAAGATTCTGAAGGTGCATATGCGCAAGACGCCGCTTGCCGAAGGGGTGGAGCCGCGTGTGATTGCCCGTGGTACCCCCGGGTTTTCTGGTGCCGACCTGGCCAATCTGGTCAATGAGGCGGCGCTGCTGGCAGCCCGTAAGGGACGCCGCACCGTATCAATGCAGGAATTTGAAGAGGCCAAGGACAAGGTCATGCTCGGGTCCGAGCGCCGGTCGATGGTGATGACAGATGACGAAAAGCGTCTGACCGCCTATCACGAGGCCGGCCACGCCGTGGTGGCATTGCATTGCCCGGCATCCGACCCTATTCACAAGGCGACGATCATTCCGCGCGGCCGCGCGCTTGGCATGGTGATGCGGCTTCCCGAAGGCGACCGTATTTCGCTGGCGCGTGACCAGATTTATGCCGATCTGCGAGTTGCGTGCGGCGGGCGTATTGCTGAAGAGCTGATCTTTGGCGAGGAGCGGGTGACAACCGGTGCCTCGTCCGATATCCGCATGGCAACCGATATGGCGCGGCGCATGGTCACTGAATGGGGCATGTCTGACAAGCTGGGCTTCCTTGCCTATAGTGCGGATGAACAGGAAGTGTTCCTTGGCCGGTCTGTGTCACAGCAAAAGAATATGGCTGATTCCACCGCCTCGATCATTGACAGCGAGATTCGCCGGATTGTGGATGACGCCTATACGGCTGCCACCAAGATCCTGAAAAAGCATGATGACCAGCTGGAACGTCTTGCCCAGGGTCTGCTGGAATATGAGACGCTGAATGGCGAGGAAATCCGCATCATTGTCGAGGGCGGTACGTTGTCACGTCCCGACCCGTCGGATGATATCGATACGCCGCGCACCAAGCGCAAGCGGGCATCGATCCCGGGGTCGAACAGACCAAAGAACCCGGGCAGCGAGCCAGCCTGACCGGCATGACCGGTCACCCGATACAGGCCGAGGCGGCACCGCGTGTGCCGCCTTTTGCCGTTCCGACATGGCTGCGTCCGGTTACGGTCCCGTCTGGTCAGCATTGTCTTGCCGGCGGGTGGGCGCGTTTCAGTGATATGGATGTCGTCCAGCGGCATGCGGATGGCGGCTACAGCGTCTGCCGGATGGGGCTGGATGATCTGCTGCAGGCAGCGGATGATCGCAATCTGGCCAGCGCGACACTGGACCGGTTGCTGGCCCCGCGCGATTCCTTTGCCGGGCTGTCGATGACAGCGCCCCGGCTGATGGGTATTCTGAACGTCACCCCGGACAGTTTTTCTGATGGCGGACGGCATAATGCGCCGGCGCGGGCCATAGCAGCCGCGCGTGCGATGCAGGATGCCGGTGCCGCGATCATTGATATTGGCGGTGAATCCACCCGTCCCGGGGCGGCGCCTGTCACGCGCAATCAGGAATTGGCGCGTGTGTTGCCGGTACTGGCCGGGTTGCGCGATAGTGGGACCGTTCTGTCCATCGATACACGCCATGCCGATGTCATGCGTCGGGCGGTGGCTGGCGGTGCCGGCATCATTAATGATGTGGGTGCATTGCGGGGTGCCGGCGTGGTGGATGCGGCGGCAGCGGCCGGCGTGCCGGTGGTGATGATGCATATGCAGGGCACGCCTGAAACCATGCAGGCCGACCCGCAATATGGATTTGCGCCTGTTGAAATTCTGGAATTCCTCGAAGCGCGGATGCAAGCGGCCGAGGCGGCGGGTATTCCGCGCGCATTGATGGCAATCGACCCCGGCTATGGGTTTGGCAAGACCGTCTCGCATAATCTGCAGCTGATCAACTGGACGGCGATGCTGCATATGCTGGGCGTGCCGATCCTGATTGGTGCCAGCCGCAAATCCAGTATCGCAAAAATCTCGGCTGGCGAGGATGCCGACCAGCGCCTGCCGGGCTCGCTGGCGCTTGGCATGGCGGCGCTGCGTCAGGGGGCGCAGATGCTGCGCGTTCATGATGTGGGCGAAACGATGCAGGCGGTGAAGGTCGAGATGGAGCTGCTGCGCAGCCTCTAGGGCCCGCCTGTCGGCAGGTCAAATCGCCTTGTGGCCTGCATCATGGCTTGTGTCGGCAGGGCTGCGACTCTATTCTTGCCGCTGCACGGAATTGCCATCAGGGCACGCAGACGGGGGCAGATGATCCATGGCAGGTTTGTTCGGTACAGATGGGGTGCGCGCGCGGATCAATACCGGCCCGATGACGGCCGAATCCATCGTGCGGCTGGCGCTGGCATCTGGTCGCTGGTTTATTGACAGCAACCCTGATCGCAAGGGCCGGCCAATGGTTGTGATCGGCAAGGACACACGCGTCTCTGGCTATATGGTCGAGGCGGCGCTGGTTGCCGGATTCACCTCGATTGGCATGGATTGCCGGTTGCTGGGGCCCATGCCGACGGCCGGCGTTTCCTATCTTACCCAGTCGCTGCGCGCCGATATTGGCGTGATGATCTCGGCAAGCCACAACCCGTTTCATGATAATGGCATCAAACTGTTCGGCCCCGATGGCGCCAAGCTGGCGGATGCCGTGGAATCCGGCATATCCGATCTGGCCGCCGGGTCCATAGCATTGTCGCAACCCACCGAACTGGGGCGGGCCAGCCGCATGCTGGATTCCGTGGGGCGCTATGTGGAATTCGCCAAATCCACCCTGGATGCACAGATACGATTTGACGGCATCAAGGTGGTTGTCGACTGCGCCAATGGTGCCGCCTACCGGACCGCACCGGATGTGCTGAATGATCTTGGCGCCGAGGTGATCGCGCTGGCAACCGAACCCGATGGTTTTAATATCAATGAAGGGTGCGGGGCCGTTCACCCGCAGGTCATGGCGGCGGCGGTTGTGGCGCATGGCGCAGATATGGGTATTGCGCTGGATGGTGATGCAGACCGGCTGATCATTGCGGATGAGACCGGGGCGATCCTGAATGGCGACCAGCTGCTGGCCTGCCTTGCCGGTGCCATGCTGGATGAAGGGACGCTTGCCGGTGGCGGTGTTGTCGGCACGGTGATGACCAATGGCGGCATTGAGGATTATCTGTCCGGAAAGGGCCTGGCCCTGCACCGCGCCGCTGTTGGTGACCGGTATGTCACCGAAAAGATGCATGCTGGCGGCATGAATCTTGGTGGTGAATCCTCTGGCCATATTCTGATGACGTCCCTCTGTCCGACTGGCGATGGGCTGATCGCGGCCCTGCAGATGCTGAATATCCTGTCGCGCGGGACCCGCCCGGCAAGCGCCGTGTTCACGAAATTCACGCCGAAATCCCAGCGGCTGGAAAATCTGCAGAATATGGATAAGGCCGTTCTCGACCTGCCCGATGTCGTCGCGGCGCTGGCGGATATCGAGGCGGATATGGGCAAGAAGGGCCGCATTCTGGTGCGGCCGTCCGGCACCGAACCGCTGGTCCGCGTGATGGTGGAAGCGGATACCGACAGGCTGCTGCAGCAGAAAATGGATGAAATAATTTTGCTCTTGCAAACGGCATCCGAAAAAATAAAATAAAAACAATACGCTAATAAAAGGTAAAATCTTTCCTGTCCGGGGCGCTGTGCCGGGTTGACGGTGACATATGTCATGCGCCATTTTCTGGGCGGGCCGTCACCCCCCAACGGGTGGCAACATGATTGATGAGGGCGCCATGAACGCGACACCCGGAACCCCGCATGCTGGGGATGCCATAGCCACGCCGACTGTAAGGCCGGCTTCGCCGTTGTTTTCAACCGGACCAACCCGCAAGCGGCCAGGATGGACCCCGCAGGCATTGCCGGTCGAGGCCCTTGGCAGATCGCACCGCGCCCCCCACCCGAAATCCAGACTTCAAGATTGTATTGCACGTATTCACAATGTGCTGGCCTTGCCCGATGATTATATCGTCGGCATCGTGCCCGCATCGGATACGGGTGCGGTGGAAATGGCGATGTGGTCGCTGCTGGGGCCGCGCGGTGTGGATATGCTGGGCTGGGAATCCTTTGGCAACAGCTGGGTATCGGATGCGGCGGACCAGCTGCAGATTACCCCGCTTGTCAGGCATCAGGCGGATTATGGCGCGCTGCCTGACCTGTCAAAGGTCAATTTCGACCATGATGTTGTGTTTACCTGGAACGGGACCGCGTCGGGCGTGCGGGTTCCTGATGGTGACTGGATCCCCGATGACCGGGCCGGGCTGACCATCTGTGATGCCACATCCGCCTGTTTTGCCATGCATCTGCCATGGACCAAGCTGGATGTCATTACATTCAGCTTTCAAAAGTCACTTGGCGGCGAAGGGGGGCACGGCGTGATTATCCTGTCGCCGCGCGCCGTTGAACGCGCCAACAGCCATATTCCCGCCTGGCCGGTGCCAAAAATCCTGCGGCTTGCCAAGAAGGGCAAGCTGGATGCGGGTATTTTTGAAGGATCCACCATCAATACCCCGTCCATGCTGGTGATCGAGGATGCGATTGATGCGCTGGCATGGGCCGATTCCATCGGCGGCATTGATGCGCTGGTGGGGCGGGTTGATGCCAGCTTTGCCCATTTCAGGGACTGGATTGCCGACACGCCCTATTTTTCTTTTCTGGCCCGCGATGCCGCGACGATTTCACCGACATCGGTCTGCCTGGTGATCAGCGATGGCTGGTTCCGCGCACTGGATGCGGCTGTGCAATCAAAGCTGGTGAAAGAGATGCAAGCCCATCTCGAGGCGGAAGGCGTTGCGCTGGATATCGGTGCCTATCGCGATGCGCCGACCGGCCTGCGGATCTGGGGCGGACCAACGGTCGATCCCGATGATATTGCGGCGTTGTTGCCCTGGCTGGACTGGGCCTATGCGCGCGTGCGTGCCGCGCACCAGTCAGCCTAGCGCGCCGCTGCCGCTGTTTCAGAACATCACCAGACATATAGACACAAGGGAGCCTTTACGTGCCAAAAGTATTAATCAGTGACAAGCTCAGCCCCGAAGCCGCCGCCATTTTCGAGGCGCGCGGCGTTACTGTCGATGTCAAACCCGGCCTTTCGGCCGACGAAATTGCCGCGATCATTGGTGATTATGACGGGCTGGCCATCCGGTCTGCCACCAAGGTAACGGGCGATCTGCTGTCCGCCGCGACAAAGCTGAAGGTTGTGGGCCGGGCCGGCATTGGTGTGGATAATGTCGATATCGCCGCGGCAACGGCGCGCGGTGTGGTGGTGATGAATACGCCTTACGGCAATGCGGTAACGACAGCCGAACATGCCATTACCATGATGCTGACCCTGGCCCGCCAGATACCGCTGGCAAATACCTCGACACAGGCTGGCAAATGGGAGAAATCCCGCTTTCTGGGAACCGAGATCACCGGCAAGACGCTGGGGCTGATCGGCTGCGGGAATATTGGCAGCATCGTTGCCGACCGGGCCCGCGGGCTGCGCATGAAGGTGATCGGCTTTGACCCGTTCATGAGCCCTGAACATGCACGCGAGACAGGTATCGAGAAGGTTGAGCTGGACGAGTTGCTGGCAAATGCCGATTTCATCAGCCTACATACACCGCTGACAGACCAGACACGGAACATCCTGTCCGCGGATGCGCTGAACCGGACAAAAAAGGGCGTCCGGATTATCAATTGCGCGCGCGGCGGGCTGATTGACGAGCTAGCCCTGGCGGCTGCGCTTGGCAGCGGCCATGTCGCTGGCGCGGCGCTGGATGTGTTTGAAACCGAGCCGGCAACCGACAATGTGCTGTTCGGGATGGAAAATGTGGTAGCAACACCGCATCTGGGTGCCAGTACCTTGGAAGCGCAGGAAAAGGTGGCGCTTCAGGTGGCCGAACAGATGTCTGACTTTCTGGTGAATGGCGCGGTCAGCAATGCGCTGAACATGGCGTCGGTGAGCGCTGAGGAAGCGCCGATCCTGCGCCCCTATATGGATCTGGGCGGCAAGCTGGGTGCGTTTCTGGGGCAGGTTGAAAGCGCCGGCCTGTCGACGGTGCGGATCGAATTTGACGGAAAGGCTGCAACGCTGAACCCCGATCCTGTTGTGGCCTCAACCGTCGCCGGGCTGTTGGGGCCGGCCATGGATTCGGTGAATATGGTCAATGCCACTGCGGTGGCCGCCACCAACGGTATCGCCATATCAACGGTGCGCCATGAACGGCGCTGCGATTATGAAACATTGCTGCGGGTGACGGTGGCCCATGATGGCGGGTCGCGCACCATTGCCGGCACCCTGGTCGGGGGCGATAAGGCGCGCATTGTCGAGGTGCAGGATATCCCGGTGGAATCGGATTTTCCAAACACGCTGTTATATCTGCGCAATTATGACAAGCCCGGGTTTATTGGTGATCTTGGCAGCCTGTGCGGGCGTCATGACATCAATATCGCCACTTTTCATCTGGGGCGGCGCGAGGAAGGTGGCGAAGCCATCGCCCTTGTCGAGATTGACGGCGCCATCGATACAGCGGTGATGACCGAACTGCGCGGGCTGAAGCAGGTTGTGCGCGCGGACCAGCTGCATTTCGGCTAGCATATGGCCGGCTGACAGGCCGGGATGCGCCTGCAATGGGTCGGCTGTCTTGCGGCAGTCCGATGATTGGGCTATCACAGGGACCGCGCCCTTCCGGGGCGCGTCTTTTCGGGCCTGTCCCGTCATGTTGAGCGCGCACAGCCACAGGATAAACAGATGACGAATGTAGCCGTGATCGGCGCCCAGTGGGGCGATGAGGGCAAAGGAAAAATTGTTGACTGGCTGTCCAGCCGCGCCGATGTCGTTGTCCGCTTTCAAGGCGGGCATAATGCCGGCCATACGCTGGTCATTGATGGCGTTGAATATAAGCTGTCGCTGCTGCCATCTGGCATTGTGCGCCCCGGCAAGCTGTCGGTTATCGGGAACGGCGTTGTCATTGATCCCGCACATCTGGTTTCGGAAATCGCGCTGCTGCGCGGGCAGGGTGCGGAGATTACACCGCAGACGCTGGTCGTATCGGATACAGCGACCCTGATCCTGCCATTGCACCAGGCGGTGGATGCAGCGCGTGAGGCCCTGCGCGGTGCTGGCAAGATCGGCACCACTGGCCGCGGCATTGGCCCGGCCTATGAGGACAAGGTGGCCCGCCGCGCCATCCGCCTTGGCGATCTGGCCAGCGAAAGCACGCTGGATGCAAAGCTGCAGGCGCTGACCGCACATCACAATGTCTGGCTGAAAGCATCGGGCGAACCCGAAGCGGACCCGGCCGCGCTGAAAGACGGGTTGATGGCGCTGCGTGACGCGGTGCTGCCCTTTGCCGGACAGAGCTGGCGGGTGCTGGAAGATGCGCGGGCGAACAGCCGCAGGGTGCTGTTTGAAGGGGCGCAGGGCGTCATGCTGGATATAGACCATGGCACCTACCCCTTTGTGACATCCTCGAATACCGTGGCTGGTCAGGCCGCCACTGGCGCCGGGACGGGCCCGACCAATATCGGTTTCGTGCTTGGCATCACAAAAGCCTATACAACGCGGGTGGGCAGCGGGCCGTTCCCGACCGAGGATTTTGGCGCAGATGGCGACAGGATGGGCGAGCGGGGACGCGAATTCGGCACCGTCACCGGCCGCAAACGGCGCTGTGGCTGGTTCGACGCCGTCATGGTGCGCCAGGCCAATGCCATGGCCGGTATTACCGGCATGGCGCTGACAAAGCTGGATGTGCTGGACGGGTTTGACGTTCTTAAAATCTGCGTTGGCTATGATGTTGACGGCACAAGGCTGGACCATTTCCCGTCCGATGCAGCGGCACAGGCGGCCTGCAGGCCGGTCTATGAAGAGATGCCTGGCTGGTCAGACAGCACCTATGGCGCGCGCAGCTGGGCGGATTTGCCGGCCAATGCGATCAAATATATCCGCCGCGTTGAAGAGCTGACACGCACGCCGGTGACGCTTCTCAGCACCAGCCCGGAACGCGATGACACCATCCTTGTGACCGATCCTTTCGGCGGCTGACGGCGCGTGCTGTGGCCCGCCGCAGCGCGTCACTGCTTTTGGATAATTTTCAGCACGGTGGGCGCCGTATGCCCGTCGCTTTTCACGCGGCGTTTGCTCAATTCCGCGCGTGGCACCGTTTCCACCGGCAGGATCCGCGGATGTTCGGAGGTGTCGGCAGAGGCGGCCAGCCCGGCATTGTAATGTTCGGCAATGCGATAGGGCGCGTCTGACTTGCGCTTGGTCTCGGCCAGTTTCTGGCGTGCCAGATGGCGCATATAATCCGCATTTTCCGGCGAGGGCAGGGTGGTTGTGCTGCTGGTCGTAGACACTCTTTTGGTCGGACCGGTCAGGCCAACACCGAATTCAAAGACAATCTTGTTGTCCTTGCTGGTGGCGCTGGCGGGCTGCGCGCTGCGGTCGGTCTCATTCAATGCCATTTTGTCGCCCGTGCCGCTGGCAGCGCAGCCGGCAAGCAGGCCCAACATCAACACCGTCCCTGCCATAGGAAATATGGCGCGTAATATGGTGTTTGGCCGGGCGATAGTGTTCGACCGGGTGGAACGCCCAGAACCGCCTGATATGGGTTGGCCCGATCGCCGAAGAGGCCCGGATACCGGCATGAAGAATCGCAACGTCGGAAATAGTGGTATAGAGATCATCATGCCGCCATCATGCCGACCATTCGGTAAATATTCGGTTAAGGTGCAGTAATTTTTTCTGTTAGACCTTTCGGGTCATATCTGCGGGCCGAATATGCACCTCTTGGAACCGGCGGTTGGTGTCGGAACAGGCGGTTGGCGTCAATGAAAAAACCCGCCTTGCGGCGGGTTTGTTCGGTTATGGGGTATGGGGTGCCGGGTCAGGCGGGCAGCAGCCCGGCCATATCCTCTTGCGGTAACAGGTTCATCGCGGCTGCCTGATCCCGCACCGCCTTTTGCAGCTTTTCAAAGGCGCGCACCTCAATCTGGCGGATGCGTTCGCGGCTGACACCAAATTCAGAGGCGAGGTCTTCGAGAGTAAGCGGCGGTTCTGCCAGCCGCCGTGCCTGCAGGATCCGCTGTTCGCGCTCATTTAGGTCCTTCATCGCGGTCATCATCAGCGATTTGCGGGCGGAAAATTCCTCATGCTCGGCAAAGGTGGTCTCCTGATCCTCGCCATTATCCTCAAGCCAGTCCTGCCATTCGCCGCTGCCTTCACCATCGCGGGACAACGGGACGTTCAGCGATCTGTCATTGCCAGCCATGCGCTGGTTCATCGAAATCACTTCGGCTTCGGATACATCCAGCTGGGTGGCGATTTCGGTGACCTGTTCGGGGCGCAAATCGCCATCATCGATTGCCTGGATCTGGCCCTTGACGCGGCGCAGATTGAAAAACAGCTTTTTCTGTCCGGCGGTGGTGCCGATCTTTACGAGCGACCATGACCGCAGGATATATTCCTGAATGGCCGCCTTGATCCACCACATGGCATAGGTGGCAAGGCGAAAGCCCTTATCGGGCTCGAATTTCTTGACGGCATGCATCATGCCCAGATTGCCCTCGGAAATCAGGTCGGCAACCGGCAGGCCATAGCCGCGATACCCCATGGCGATTTTCGCTACAAGGCGCAGATGGCTGGTCACAAGCTGGTGCGCGGCGTCGACATCGCCGCGATCCTTCCAGGATTTGGCCAGCATATATTCCTGTTCCGGCTCCAGCATCGGGAAGGACCGGATCTGTTCAAGGTAACGCGACAGGTTGCCGTCCGGGCTAAGCGCGGGAAAGGCTGATTTCGAAGCCGGCATCGGGTTGTCTCCATTCCTGTTCGCACAAAGGGGCCGGAAGGCACGGTGCCGCCTGCACGATCGATTTTTGCCATTAGCAGCATCAAATCATGTCAACCGGGCAGGATTAAGGCGGTAATCTGCAAAAGTCTTTTTACGGCCCCTCTTGATATAGGGATAAAAGCCGACCGCGCCAAGAGGGTATATATGGTGTTTGCCACTGATTTAATGCTATTTTATGCCATTCTGACCCGTCAGTTCCGGATGAATTTTGCGGCATGGCCCACAATGGGCATCTCTGCGGCATTTATGGCTTTGGCAGGGGTTTAGTTGCCGTCACCGCGGGCACGGGCGGCAATGGCATCTTCGATCGTGGTCACAAGGCGGACCATGTCATCGGGCATCCCTGTTTCAAAGCTCAGCGGCTGGCCCGTCACCGGATGATCAAAACCCAGCCGCGCGGCATGCAGGGCCTGACGTTCAAAATCCCGCATTGCCGCAAGGCAGCGGCGCGCCACATTGTCGGGCATCTGGCCGCTGCGCAGGGCGCGCCCATAGACTGGGTCGCCGATGACCCCATGGCCAATATGCGCCATATGGACCCTGATCTGATGGGTGCGGCCTGTTTCAAGCCGGCATTCGACGAGGCTGGCGAAAGGCGGCAGTTGGCGCAGCCCTGTCCAGTTGGTGGCGGCGAAGCGGCCATTTGGCACAACCGCCTGCTGTTTGCGGTCACGGTTTGACCGTCCCAGCGGGGCTTCGATCCGGCCGTCGCGTTCGGCAAGGGTGCCCCAGACAAGGGCGTGGTAGCAGCGGTCAAGGTCATGCGCTGCGAACATGTCCGTCAGGCGTTGATGCGCGCGGTCGGTCTTTGCCGCCATCATCACGCCCGAAGTGTCCTTGTCCAGCCGGTGTACGATGCCGGGGCGCATGACCCCGCCAATGCCGGTCAGGCTGTCGCCGCAATGCGCCAGCAACGCATTTACCAATGTCCCGTCTGGCTGGCCGGGGCCCGGATGCACCACAAGCCCTGCCGGCTTGTCGAGGACAATCAGGTGGTCATCTTCAAACAGGATGTTCAAAGGGATATCCTGCCCCTTTGGCGTCGCATCGCGCACTGGTGGCAGCACCAGCCGATAGCTGGCCCCGGCGCGTACCGGTGTCGACGGGTCGGTCACCGCTGTGCTGTTTTCGAACACGGCGCCATCCTGAATAAGCGCCTTGATCCGCGTGCGCGATAAAGGCGCGTCCAGTGCGGCCGCCTGTTCGGCCTGAGATGCCAGAAAGCGGTCGAGTCGCCCGCTTTCTACTTCCTCTGGCGCGGTGATGATGATGTCGGTGGTTTGGTCACTGGTCATGGGGCGCTAGCCTAGCCTATATTGCTGGCAAGGAACACCGAAAGCCGCGCTGACAGATGCGTCAGGCACTGAAAGGGACTGCCATGACTGCTGATACATCCCCCGAGACCACCCCGCCGGAAGAACCGTCAGCCATCGTCAGCAATCTGGGAATGATCAAGGCGGCTGCCATTATCATGGGTGTGTTGATCATCATCCTGACGGTGATCGTCGTTGGGACCATCGCCGCGCGCCTTGCCAAGATGAGTGCGCCCCCCGAAGCCATGACAATCACGGTGCCGGGCGGCACCGACATACGCTCTGCCAGCCGTGACGGGTCAGGGATGCTGCTGGTTGTCGACACGCCGCAGGGCCAGCAAATCTGGCAGGTTTCCGCCAGTGGCAAGCGTTTGCAGACCATTATGATTGTCAGTGAATAGTCAGCTTGTCAGTGACTAGTATGCTTGTCAGTGAATAGCCGCGCCCTGTCAGCGCTGGCCCGTTATGGCCCGTAATCGACCCAGACCGATATCAGCAGATGTTCGATCGACATGTCGCTGAACCCGTTGACGTCATATCCAACAGCCAGTGGCACCACATAATAGCGCAGGATCAGCAGCCAGAAGGCCAGATAGACCGGTGCCAGCCGGTCGATGACCCATCGCGGGGTGAAAAAGCGGATAACCCGCACCAGCGGCACCACCAAGCCGTTCAAAAAGCGCATGACCGGCATGCGGCTGTCTTCCTGAATCACCATGGACAGCAGAAAGCGCAGAACCGCCGCCCACATCAGAATGCCGAGCGACAGATCAATCAAAATCCCGAGTGCGGGGATATCCTCACCCATAATCTGGCTGCCTGTATGCTGGTCTTAATGGGCGAAAGCTTAGTGACAGAGTTGCGATCTGCAAAGCAGAATTCGTCATGCCGGTGCGGATAGCCGGAACCGGCCGCCCTGACCAAGGGCGTCAGCCGGCAATTTGCCAGGTCAGCCCGGCCAGAAAGGCGCCCGCCCCGCCCACTGCAAGATAGAGGGCAAAGAGCCGCGTTTTGGCTAGCGAAAAGATCGCAATCGCTGCGGGAATCGAGGTCACACTGCCGGCCAGCATGAAGGCCAGGCCGGTAGATGCCGGCATGCCGAGGTCAATCAAGCTGCGCACAAGCGGGATGGCGGCATAGCCGTTCAGATAGGCCGGCACACCCGCAATGACGGCCAGCGGCAAGGCCATGCTGTTGTCAGTGCCAAGCCAGCTGGCGACAAGCGTATCCGGCACATAGGCCACCATCAGGCTTTCCAGCATGAAGGCAAAGAGCAGCCAGCGCCCCAGAAAGATGAAATTGGTGTGCGCAGCGGACACAAATTGTCCGCGCCGGTCTGCGGCCTGCCAGAACCGCCAGACAGGCGAGGGCGGGGTTTCTGGTCCGCGCGCACAGCAGCTTGGCTGTGCGATCGGCTTTAGCGCATCGGACAGCAAACCGGCACTGGACATGGCCAAGGCGGCAAAACCGGCAAGCATGCCCATGCCAATGCCCGCAATCGTCTTGATCACAGCGAATTCAAGGCCCAGCCCAGCTGCCGTCAGGATGAACATTTCCGGATCCATGATTGGCGAGGCGATGCAGAAGGCCAGGACCGGCGCGATGGGGACCCCGGCGACCAGCAGGCTGGCCACAAGCGGCACAACCCCGCAGGAACAGAAAGGCGACAGGGCGCCAAAAAGCGATGCCATGATAATGGCGGTGGCTGGCTGTGCCGAAAAGGCTGAGGCCACAAGATTATCGGCGCCGGCCGACTTTAGACCGGCAGCAATCGCCACCGACGCCAGAATGAAAGGCAGAATGTTGATGAAGGCATCAATGGTGAACAGCGCACTTGCCGCCGCCTGCTGTTCGGTCGTCACTGCCAGAAGGGCAAGAATGGCGACAAGGCCCCAGACAGGGACACCGGCCTCTGCCGCCAGATGGCGCAGACGCGATGCAAAGGTAACAGGTGGCGGGCCGCCGGCACAGCAGGGGGCGGATGCGGGCGAGACAGACTCAGGCGAGACAGCTTCAACAGTGGACTCAGGCGGTGTCATGACAGGTGGCCCCCTTTGGCTGCTATGTCGTGCTGGTGCGCCGCGCCAGGGATTTCGCGGCAGCATTCATCCTCAAGAAGCCGCAAAATAGCACGCAGCTTGTCGAGATTGGCGTGGCAGATCACCGTGCGGCCGCGCTTTTCCTGCCAGACGAGACCGGCACCCACAAGGCTGCGCAAATGAAAGGCCAGCGTTGATGCGCTGATCCCGAGCCGTTCCGCAATCACGCCCACCGCCAGGCCGTCACCGCCGCCCGCACGTACCAGAAGGCGAAAGATGTCGAGCCGTGTTTCACTGCTCAGCCCGTCGAGGGTATTGGCGATATTCTGTGTATCCATAGCTTGTCGATACCGGGATTTACAACTGAAAGCAACTACAAAACTAGTTTTATAGTTTTAATAGGCACCATCCGCCCGGGCCAATCTTGCCCGTGCCAGTGATGATTGCGTGTTGAGATTGGTTGCGGCACCCGTTAGAAGGTGGGCAGACATTCAACCGATGATCGCGCCAGCGTGCCTGATAAGCTGTGCCGGCCCATCACGAAGGAAAGAGAGTCACCATGTCCAGCCATCAGTATGTCTATGTGATGCACCGCCTGTCCAAAACATGGCCGGGAGGCAAGGAAGTGCTGAAGAATATCAGCCTGTCCTTTCTGCCCGGGGCAAAGATCGGTGTGCTGGGCCTGAATGGCGCGGGTAAATCGACCTTGCTGAAAATCATGGCTGGCCTCGATACGGAGTTTAACGGCGAGGCCTGGGCGGCGGACGGGATCAAGGTCGGCTATCTGGCGCAGGAGCCGGAACTGGACCCGTCGCTGGATGTGACCGGTAATGTGCTGTCGGGCATGGGCGAGGCGAAAGAGCTGATGGACCGCTTTAATGCCGTTAGCGCGCGCTTTGCCGAAGAGCTTACCGATGACGAGATGAATGACGTGATCGCCGAACAGGCCGAGCTTCAGGAAAAGATTGATGCCATTGATGGCTGGGACATAGAACGCAAGGCGGAAATCGCCATGGATGCGCTGCGCGTCCCGCAGGGCGATGCCGATGTGACGAAATTATCTGGTGGTGAAAAGCGCCGCGTAGCCTTGTGCAAGCTTTTGCTGAGCGCGCCGGACATGCTGCTGCTGGATGAACCGACAAACCATCTGGATGCCGAATCGGTGGCCTGGCTGCAGCGGTTTCTGCATGACTTCCCCGGCACCGTCGTCACCATCACCCATGACCGCTATTTCCTTGACGAGGTCGCAGGCTGGATTCTCGAACTGGATCGCGGCGCGGGCATCCCTTATGAGGGCAATTATTCCGGCTGGCTGGAGCAAAAGCACAAGCGGCTGGAACAGGAAGGCAAGGCCGAGGATTCCCGCGTCAAGTCATTGTCGCGCGAGCTGGACTGGGTACGCGCGGCGCCAAAGGCGCGGCAGGCCAAGTCAAAGGCACGAATCAATGCCTATGAAAAGATGCTAGCCGAGGAAAATGATCGGCAGATCGATACCGCCAAAATCCACATTCCGGCGGGCCCGCGTCTGGGGGATATCGTCATCAATGCCGAGGGGCTGCGCAAGGCTTTTGGCGAGCGGCTGCTGATTGATGATCTGTCTTTCCGCCTGCCCCCGGGTGGCATTGTCGGGGTGATTGGCCCGAACGGCGCCGGCAAGACAACCCTGTTCCGCATGATCACCGGCTCTGAAACACCCGATGGTGGCAGCTTTGTCGTTGGTGACACGGTCAAGCTTGGCTATGTCGACCAGTCGCGCGACGATCTGGAAGATGGCAAGACCGTCTGGGAGGTGATTTCCGACGGGCTGGACGAGATCGAGCTTGGCAAACGCACCATGGCGTCACGCGCCTATGTCGGCCAGTTCAACTTTAAGGGCGGGGACCAGCAAAAGCATGTTGGCCAGCTGTCCGGCGGTGAGCGCAACCGGGTGCATCTGGCGCGGATGCTGAAAAGCGGTGCAAATCTGCTGCTGCTTGACGAACCGACAAATGACCTTGATGTCGACACATTGCGTGCGCTGGAAGAGGCGCTGGAAGAATTTGCCGGCTGCGCGGTCGTCGTCAGTCACGATCGCTGGTTCCTTGACCGGATTGCCACCCATATTCTGGCCTTTGAGGGCGACAGCCATGTGGAATGGTTTGAAGGCAATTACGAGGCTTATGAGGCAGACCGCAAGCGGCGTCTTGGTGCCGAGGCGGATCGCCCGACGCGGATCAAATACAAGCCGATCAGCCGTTAATCCGCCGCGCAGCCGTTAATCGGCCGCGCAGCCGTTAATCGGACTCTTGCCTGCCGCGGGCACCCTGCGGGAGAGGCTATGGTGTGGACAGGCGGGTCTGCATGGTGGTGATCAGGGCACTGAACTGGCCTTTATTCTTGCGGATCACAGCGACATTTTCCTGCTGTTGGGTGACCAGCAGCGACAGGTTCTCGATCTCGATGTCAAACACCTGCACCGGTTTGCCGGTACGGGTGAGGACCCGCCAGTTCACCGCAACCGGCGGGCGGGCCCCGGTGACATCGGTGAATTTGCCGCTGACAATCACAAATTTATCGCCTTTCGGCGTGGCATTGCCGGGGGTGTAGGTCAGGCCATTCAGCTGGTCAAAATTATTCAGGATCGTGCCAACCAGCACATCATGGAAAACAGATTTGTAGGTTTCGCGTTCGTCCGGTGTTGCGGCGCGCCAGTAGGGGCCGGTCGAAAAGGCGGCGATGCTGTCCATCGCAAAATGCGCATCCAGAAGGGCGGAAATGGACCCGCGCCGTGTGTCGCGGTCATCATCCGGTGTTTCCAGCATGGCTTCAACATCGCCAATCAGCGATTCGACAGCCATAAATGCTGCGCTTTGCCGGTCAGACGCGCTGGCCGGCAGCATGGTGGCGGCTATGAGCGCCATCGCGGACACAAGACAGGTCATGAGCGTGCGGTAGAGGGGCATGTCAGTCCTCAAACAGGAACTCGAAAGCGTCTTCCGAGGTGGGGCTGGTGCCGCCCACCCGATCTTCCAGCAACCCGAGACGGATCTGGTAATAGGCTGACCGCGTGCGGGCATAGGGATCCAGCGCATTGTATTTCACGTCATTGAAAGCGTCGAAATTCTTGGCCCGGAAACTGACCGCCCCAAGAGGGGCTTGTACCTGGCGAACGGTCTGAACCTCGTCGCCACTGCCAAAGACCCGCAGCGGGTTCATGGCGAAATCGACAATATTGCCGGCCAGGGCGCGGCCGGTGCGCGGCCCCAGGATTGGCACCATGATATAGGGCCCCTCGGGCGCATTATAGCTGGCAAGCGTCTGGCCGAAATCTTCCTGTTCAATGGTGTCATGGTCCTGCGTCAGATCGGCAAATCCAAGGGTCAGGCCATTAACCAGAAAATTCAGCGTCGCCAGCCCGGCATTTTCAAATTTGCCCTGCAAGGCCGAGTTGATGGCCGTCGAGGGCATGGATGCCCAGCGCAGATGATAATTCACCGCCTGCTGGCCGCCTTCGGGAACGGTTGACCGATAGCTATCGGCAACCGGCTCGAGGACATAGGTGTCGGCTGCCATGTTGAACGCATAGATGCTGCGGTTGGTCGTTTCAAAAGCATCGCGCGAATCACTGCGTTCATCCGGCGGGGTTGTCGAACAGGCCGCCAGCAGGCCGGCAAGACCCAGGAGAATCATTTTGGGTCGCATTATGCGCGCCCCGGAGATGCGTGCCCCGGAGATGCGTGCGGCGGGCTGACGACGGCGGTCATTCCCGTGGATGGTGGCTGCTGCCTGTGTGCCTGTCATGAACCCAATACGCATCCTGTTCCCTGCTGCAGAGCTGTGCCACGCCGACCATGGCCAGCGGCAGGATATTACATGCAAAGGCAAATGCAAACAATCCTGCAGCGCCGCCGGGCAAACAGCGCTGATGGGCAAACAGAATGGCGATGCCCGCGACAAAGACAGGTAATACCAGCCGCAAAGAATTGCCGCAGCCCCGCATCGGCCCGTTGACCCGTGCCCGGCGATTTGCGAGTTTGACGGCATGCAACCTGCCCCACATCCAGAACATCCATGGCTCGCCGGTCTGAACCCGGCACAACGCGATGCCGTGCAGACATTATCCGGCCCCTTGCTGGTGCTGTCCGGCGCCGGTACCGGGAAGACTCGCGTACTCACATCGCGGCTGGCCGAGCTGGTGGCCACCGGCACTGCAAAGCCCTGGAATATCCTTGCCGTGACGTTCACCAACAAGGCGGCGCGCGAGATGAAACAGCGCGTTTCGGCCATGGTTGGCCCGATGGCCGAACAGGTCTGGCTTGGCACCTTCCATGCGCTGGCCGCGCGTATGCTGCGCCGGCATGCCGATCTTGTGGGTTTGCGCTCCGATTTCACCATTCTCGATATGGATGACCAGACACGGCTGATCAAACAGTTGATGGAAGCCGAAGATCTGGACGCCAAACGCTGGCCCGCGCGGATGCTGGGCGGGGTGATCCAGCGCTGGAAAGACCGCGGACTGACCCCGGACAAAATCGGTACCGCCGAGGCGGGCGATATTGCGAATGGCCGCATGCGCGCACTCTATACCGCCTATCAGGCACGGCTGCTGGTGCTGAATGCCGTCGATTTTGGCGATCTGCTGCTGCATATGCTGACCGTGTTTCAATCCCATCCGGATGTGCTGGCCGAATATCATGACCGCATCACCCATATTATGGTGGATGAGTATCAGGACACTAACGTCGCGCAATATCTGTGGCTGCGCCTGCTGACCGGGACAGACCGCAACCTGTGCTGTGTTGGTGATGACGACCAGTCGATCTATGGCTGGCGCGGGGCCGAAGTTGGCAACATCCTGAAGTTTGAGAGCGATTTTCCGGGCGCTGCCATTGTGCGGCTGGAAGAGAATTACCGGTCGACGGGTCATATTCTGGCAGCGGCATCCGGGATCATCGCGCGCAATGAAAGCCGGCTGGGCAAGACGCTCTATACCGCCGCGGATGCGGGCGAAAAGCTGCGCGTTAACGGCTATTGGGATGGTGCGGATGAGGCGCGGGCCGTGTCGGCCGATATCGAGGCCATGCAGGCGGACGGGCCTGAGTTGTCACAGATCGCCGTGCTGGTGCGCGCCGGCTTCCAGACGCGTGAGTTTGAGGAACGGTTCATCGCGATTGGCCTGCCTTACCGCGTGGTTGGCACCCGCTTTTATGAACGTGCCGAGATCCGTGACGCCCTTGCCTATCTGCGGCTGATTGCCCAGCCGGCTGATGATCTGGCGTTTGAACGCATCATAAACACGCCGAAACGCGGGCTGGGCACGGCCAGCATCCAGGCCCTTCACATGCAGGCGCGTGCCTCGGACAAACCGTTGCTGGCTGCTGCCATGGATCTGGCGCAGAGTGACGAGCTGCGCCCTGCCGCGCGCGCCGCGCTGGGGACGTTCTGCCAGAATATCGGGCGCTGGCGCGGTGCGGTCGGCAGCATGCACCATACTGATCTTGCAAAGATGGTTCTTGATGAATCCGGCTATACAGGCATGTGGATGGCCGACAAATCACCCGAGGCAGAGGGGCGGCTGGAAAACCTGACCGAACTGGTCAATGCGATGCAGGATTTCGATTCCCTGCAGGGGTTTCTGGAACATATCTCGCTGGTGATGGATGGCGACCGCGACAATGAAGATGGCGAGGTAACGCTGATGACGCTGCACGCCGCCAAGGGGCTGGAATTCGACACGGTGTTCCTGCCCGGCTGGGAAGAGGGGATTTTCCCCAGCCAGCGCACCATTGACGAGAATGGCGCGATCGGACTGGAAGAGGAACGCCGGCTTGCCTATGTCGGCATCACCCGCGCGCGCCGACATGTGCAGCTGAGCTTTGCCGGCAGCCGGCGCATCCATGGCCAGTGGCAATCGGCCATCCCGTCGCGTTTCGTGCAGGAATTGCCGCCCGAAACCGTGATCGAGGATATGGCGCAGGGGCTTGGCGGGGCCGTTCCCTTTGGCCGCGCGGCGCAGGCGCAACTGACGGGCGGGGCGGCATTTACCGGCAGTGGCGATATGCGCGGCGGATACGGGCCTGGCTGGCGGCGCATGGCCGAACGTCAGATAGCAGATGCCGATCGCGGCTTTACCCCGAACCGCAACAAGACCGATTTCGCCGATGGCGAGCGTGTTTTCCACCAGAAATTCGGCATGGGCAACATCATCCATATTGATGGGGACAAGCTGGAAATCGCCTTTGACAAGGCAGGCCACAAGAAAGTGGTGGCTGCTTTTGTCAGCAAGCCGTGACAGCATGATGTTGATTGCAGTTTCATGACGGTATTTTCATGACAGGATTGGCAGACCCGACAACACCGCCGCTCTGGGCGGTGCAACTGACGCTTGATGAAACGGTATCACAGGCGCAGATGGGGCAGATCGAAATCGTCTTTTCCGAATTGCTGGATGCTGAGGCAACAGCGCATTTGCGCGATGGTGGCGGCAGCTGGCAGATCGAGGCGCTGTTCAGCCATGCCCCCAGTGCCAGAATGATTGACAGCCTGCTGGCACCGCAATTTGTCGCGCTGGGGATCGCCGCCGTGCCCGTAACCGTGCAGAAGCTGCCAAAACGCGACTGGCTGGCCGAAAACCGGGCCGCCTTTCCGCCGCGCCGCATCGACCGGTTCTGGGTCTATGGCAGCCATGTCACACAAGCGCGCCCGGCGGCCTGCTGGCCGTTGCTTGTCGAGGCGGCACAGGCCTTCGGGTCGGGCACCCATCCGACAACTGAAGGCTGTCTGCGTGCCGCCGGTCTGATCTTTCGGGCCAGCCGCCGTCGCCGCTGGCATGTGTTGGATATGGGGTGTGGGTCGGCGATCCTGGCCCTTGGCGCGCTGCGGGCACGTCCGGCAAGCCGCGCTGTTGCGGCGGATAATGACCCGGTGGCCGTGCGCACCGCAGCCGATAACCGGCAGACCAACCATATCGCCCGCCACCGCATGCGTTGTGCGGTATCAACCGGGTTTGCCGCACCGTCGGTGCGCCGCAATGCGCCTTATACGTTGGTGTTTGCCAATATCCTGGCAGGACCACTCTGTGGCATGTCGCGCGATCTTGTGGACAGCACCGCCCCCGGGGGATGGATCGTCCTGTCGGGCATTTTGAACAGCCAGGCCGATATGGTTGCTGCGCGCTATGCGGCGCATGGGGCCATGCGCGTCAGGCGGCTGGTCATTGGCGAGTGGACAACGCTGGTCATGCGCGTTCGCCCGCGTGCCGGCAGCCGCCGGCGGGTTGGCGGCGCATCCCGCCTGTGGCACGGTCGAACACAAAGAGCTGCACCGGAGATAGCGTCATGACACATGCTGCCCATCCTGTTGCCCGGTTGCGGGACAGGTTGCAGACCATCGGGCTGGATGGCTGGTATATCGGGCGTGAGGATATGTTCCAGGGCGAGGAAGTCCCCCCGTGCGAGGAACGGCTGGCTTTTGTCAGCGGCTTTACCGGTTCGGCAGGCTATGGCGTGGTGATGGCGGAATCGGCGGCGCTGTTCAGCGATGGCCGCTATAGCCTGCAGATGGCAAGCCAGAGTGACGCGGCCCTGTGGTCCACCCATACGCTGCCCGAGGCCAGCCTGTCCGGCTGGTTGAAACAGGCTGATGGTGCCGGCAAGCGCATCGGTGTCGACCCGCGCCTTGTCACCGTTGCCGGGTTCCGCCGCCTTGAAAAATCCTGCCGTGATGCCGGGGCCGCGCTTGTGGCGCATGCGGATAATCCAGTTGATGCGATATGGGGCACGGCCCGTCCGCAAGCCAGCGCTGCGCGCCCGTTTCGCATGCCTGACCAGGTGGCGGGACAGAGCATGGTGGACAAGCTGGCCGCGCTGGACAAAAAGCTGGCCGATGCAGGCGCTGATGCGGTGGTGATCAGCCGCGTCGATGCGGTGAACTGGCTGACAAATATCCGCGGCCATGATCTTGCCAACACGCCGGTCAATCTGGTCTTTGCCCTGTATCACCGCGAAAATGGATTGCTGCTGCTGGGGGATATTGCCAGCCTTGCGCCGGTGATGGAGGGCGATCTTGCCAATGCGGCAGCCGTGGCGCCACTGGACCAGTTCGATGCGCTGATTGACTCGCGCGCCGGCTATGGCGATGACGCTGTGATCTGGTTCGAGCCTGCGAGCCTGCCGCAATCCATGCATGCGCCGCTGGCCGCTTGCGGGGCGCGGCTTGTGGAAATGGATTGTCCGGTGACAGCGATGAAGGCGCTGAAAAACACGACAGAGCTTGCCGGTACGCGCCGCGCCCATATCGAGGATGGGGCGGTGATGGTGCGGTTTCTGCACTGGTTGTCGACCGGCGGGGGCGATGGCATGACCGAAACCGCGATTGCCGATCATCTGCTGGATCTGCGCCGAGGCAGCCCGCGCTTTATCGCCTCCAGCTTTGACACCATCTGCGGCAGCGGGCCGAACGGGGCCATTGTCCATTACCGTGCGATTGCCGGGCAGGACAGGGTGCTGCAGCAGGACAGTCTGCTGCTGGTGGATTCCGGGGCGCATTACCATGACGGCACGACAGATATCACCCGCACTATTGCCATTGGCACCCCGGATACCGCCATGTGCGATGGCTTTACCGCCGTGCTGCGCGCGCATATTGCCGTTGCATTGGCGCGGTTCCCAGCCGGCACAACCGGCCAGCAGATCGATGCGCTGGCGCGTGCGCCCATGTGGGCGGCCGGTCTGGATTACACGCATGGCACCGGGCATGGCGTCGGGCATGTGCTGCAAGTGCATGAGGGGCCAGCCAGTATTTCAAAGCGGGGCATCACTGCGCTTGCCCCTGGCATGCTGCTGTCAAACGAGCCGGGATGCTACCGTGCCGGGGCATGGGGGATCAGGACCGAAACGCTGGTCATTGTAACCGCCCCGGATGCGCAGGGATTCAGCGGTTTTGAGACGGTTACCCTCTGTCCCATCGACAGGCGGTTGATCGATGCGGCCCAGTTGCTGCCAGCCGAGCGCGCCTGGCTGGATGGCTATCATGCCATGGTCCGCCAACAGCTGACGCCTGAACTGGCCGGCGAGGATGATGTGCTGGCATGGCTGGAAACCGCCTGCGCGCCCCTGTAATCTGCGCGCCCTTATGACTTAATCACCTTTCTAACCTCCAGCCAGTAGGACCAACAGGGTCAACATGATCAGCCGCTGATCAGCGACAGCCAATCCGCCTCGCTGAGAACAGTGACCCCAAGATCAGCCGCCTTGCGCGCCTTTGATCCGGCATCCGCACCGGCCACAAGGAAGTCTGTCTTGGCGGATACGGACCCTGAAACCTTGGCCCCCAGCCCCTCGGCCCGTGCCTTGGCTTCGGCGCGTGACATGCCGGACAGGGTGCCGGTAAACACAATTGTCTTGCCGCTGACCGGGCTGTCATCGGCGGGCCGTTCGGGCGCGACCACACGCAGCTGGCCAAACAGATCCGTCACCGCATCGCGGTTGCTGTCATTGGTCAGAAAGCCCAGCAGGTCAGCCACCATGGAATCACCAATCTGGTCAATCTCGATCAGTTCGGCGGTACTTGCATCCATGTCGGCCTCTGGCGCCGTCGCGGCCATCAGCGCGTCCGGTGTCTGGTAATGCAGGGCCAGCAGCCGCGCAGTGGCCTGGCCGACCTGACGGATGCCAAGGGCAAAAATCACCCGTTCAAACCCGATTTCGCGCCGCGCCTCAATAGCCGCCAGCAGATTGCCGATCGAGATGTCACCATAGCCGTCAAGCGTCGCCATTTCGGCGCGCCGTTCAGCCAGCCGGAAGATATCGGCCGGCCGCCTGACCCATCCAAGTGCAACAAACTGTTCGATCTGGCGCGCGCCAAGCCCTTCAATGTCAAAGGCGTCCCGCGAGACGAAATGTTTCAGCCATTCCAGCCGCTGCGCCGGGCACTCCAGCGCGTTGGTGCAGCGCCGCACAGCTTCGCCCTCGGGCCTGATGGCAGGGGCATCACATTCCGGGCATCTGTCTGGAAAGACATAGGGCAGGGCATCCTGCGCGCGATCCGCCGTGATGACCCGTACCACCTGCGGGATCACATCACCGGCCCGCTGGATGACCACACGGTCGCCAACGCGGATATCCTTGCGCTGGATTTCATCTTCATTATGCAAGGTGGCGTTCGACACCACCACACCGCCAACCGTGACCGGCGCCAACCGCGCAACCGGTGTCAGCGCGCCGGTGCGCCCCACCTGAATATCAATGGCATTCAGCAGGGTTTCGGCCTGTTCGGCGGGGAATTTATGCGCCAGCGCCCAGCGCGGTGCGCGTGCCACCTGTCTAAGCCGTTCCTGATAATCATGCCGGTCGACCTTGTAGACCACCCCGTCAATGTCATAGCCAAGCGTGGCCCGCTGGCGGCCGATCTCGGCATAATGCGCCAGCAAGGCGTCAATATCGGCGCAGCGGGCAGACAGGTCATTGACGCTGAAGCCAAAGCCGCCAAGGGCGGCAAGGCAGCCCGTATGGGTATCGGCAATCGGGGCGCTGACCTCGCCAAGCGAATAGGCAAAAAAGCGCAGATTGCGTGACGCGGTAACACGGGCATCCTTTTGCCGCAGCGACCCGGCCGCCGCATTGCGCGGATTGGCGAATATCTTGCCACCAGACGCTTCCTGTGCGGCGTTCAGCGCCAGAAAATCCTGCCGGTCCATATAAAGCTCGCCGCGCACCTCCAGAATATCCGGCAGCGTGGCCGGTCCGCCGGCCGTCAGCGTGGCCGGAATAGCGCTGACACCGCGAATATTGGCCGTGACATCCTCGCCTTCGGTTCCGTCGCCACGGGTGGCGGCCTGTGTCAGCCGGCCAGACTCATAGCGCAGTGACAGCGACAGCCCGTCGATTTTTGGCTCGGCGGTAAAAGCCAGCGCATCATCCTCACCCAGTGACAGGAACCGCCGGATGCGCGCAACAAAATCGGCAATGTCCGCGTCGGAAAATCCGTTATTGAGGGATAGCATCTGGCGGGCATGCCGCACCTTGCCGAAACCGGCAGCGGCCGGCGCACCCACCCGCAGGCTGGGGCTGTCATCGCGCACAAAATCGGGAAAGGCGGCTTCAAGATCGCGGTTGCGGGCGACCAGCGCATCATAGTCGGCATCGCTGATGACCGGCGCATCCTCGCCATGATAGCGGATATCGTGAAACTGGATGGCGGTGGCAAGGTTGCGCAGCTCGGTTTCCGCATCGGCGCGATCAATCTCGCCGACAGGCGTGCTGCCCGGCCGGATGCGTTCGGGGTCTTTATCCGTATCGTGCATCTCAGCCTTCCAGCAGGGCAAGGGCCGCGGCGCGGGCCTCGGCAGTGATCATCTCACCAGCCAGCATGCGGGCAATTTCCTCGGTGCGGGCGTCGCGGTCCAGCGGTTCGGTGCCGCTGATCACGCCGTCATCGGTTGCGGTCTTGGCGATCTTCATATGGTATCTGCCTTTGGCAGCCACCTGCGGCGAATGGGTGACGACCAGCGTCTGCGTCGATTGGCCAAGGCGTGACAGCCTGTCGCCAACGGCCGCCGCAACAGCCCCGCCAACGCCCGAATCCACTTCGTCAAAAATCAGGGTGCGCCCCGCAGCATCGCCTTCTAGCGCCACTTTCAATGCCAGCAGAAACCGCGCCAGCTCGCCGCCGGATGCAATCTTGTCAATGGGCCCTGCCTTCATGCCCCTGTTGGTGCTGGCCTCAAAGCGGACCTGCTGCGTGCCCAGCGGGCCGAACTGTTCGGGCGGCAGGTCGGTGATCCGTGTTGTGAATGTCGCCCCGTCCAGTTTCAGCGGCGGCAGTTCCGTGCCGACAATGGCATCAAGGCTGGCGGCGGCACGCGCCCGGTTTGCGGCCACCCGGTCAGCCACCTGACGGTAATAGTCGCGCCACTGGCGTTCATTGTCGGCAAGGCCGGCAAGGGCACCTGCCGAATCCTCGATGCCGGCAAGGCTGGCGGCAAGGCGGGCATGTATCGCGGCCAGTTCATCCGTGCTGCAATCATGTTTGCGCGCCTGTTGCCGCAATTCATGCAGCCGGTCATCCACCGCCTGCAGACGTGCCGGGTCGCTTTCAAGGACATGGCCGGCACTGCTGATGGCGGCGCTGGCTTCGGCCAGTTCGGCATCGCTGCGTTCGAGGGCGGCCAATGCATCATCCAGCAAGCCACCGGAAAGCGGGGCCGCCTTTTCAAGTGCGGCCCGGGCCCGGCCGATCATTGTCTGCGCGCCGGCATCACCAAAGGCGGCGCTGTCAGCGGCGGCAAGGCTTTCCCCGATACGCCCGACATTGGCCAGCCTTTCGCGTTCAGCCGACAGTGTGTCTTCCTCACCAGCCACCGGGGCCAGCAGATCCAGCTGTTCCACGGCGTCGCGCAGCCATTCTTCTTCGGCGCGCGCCTTTTCCAGATCGCGTTTGGCCTGCGCCAGATTGCGCTGTGCCTGCAGCCAGCTGTCCCAGCCCGTGGCCAGCTTTTCCAGCACATCCTCATGCGCTGCGGCACGGTCCAGCAGGGTGATATGGGTGGCCACATCCAGAAGGCCGCGCCCTTCGAACTGACCCTGGATTTCAACCAGCATATCGCCAATGTCGCGCAGCAGGGCCGCCGATACCGGCACATCATTGAGGCTGGCCGATGATTTGCCATCCGCCTTTAACCGGCGGCGCAGGATCAGCATGTCATCGCGCGGAATATCCGAATCTGCGAGGCGCGCCCAGACCGGATGATCGGCATCCAGGGCAAAGCTGGCGGCCACCTGCGCGCTGTCGCTGCCTTCACGGATCAGCCGAAAATCGGCGCGGCTGCCAAGGGCGAGGCCAAGCGCGTCAAGAAGAATGGATTTGCCAGCACCTGTCTCGCCCGTCAGCACGGTCAGCCCGGATTCAAAATTCAGGGTGAGGCGCTCGATCAGGACAATATTGGAAACGCTGAGACTGTGTAGCATCACTCTTGGTCAAACAGCCCGGCAACAGATTCAATGGTACGCCGGAAAATGCCCTTTGGCAATTCACGTGACGGGTCTTCGGCAAGCGCAAGCAATTCCTGCGTCCAGAAGGAATCGGCATAATTATAGACTGCAACCGACCCGACCCGGTCCGCCTCATCAACAAGGCCGAGTGCCAGATATACCTCAACCATACGGTACAGCGCTTCCGGCACCTGATTTGTGGTCTGGTAATCGCGCACAACCGTTTCAAAGCGCCGCAACGCGGCCGCATGATAGCCCCGTTCAGCATAGAACCGGCCCACCGCCATTTCCTTGCCCGCAAGGTGTGACCGTGCCAGATCGGCTTTCAGCTGCGCATCGCGCCCATATTCGCCATTTGGAAAGCGGCGCAGCAGATCCTCAAAGGCATTCAGCGCCAGCAGGGTCATTTCGGCATCGCGCTCGACATTCACAATCTGCTCATAATAGCTCAACGCCCGCAGATAGAGCGCATATTCGACCAGCGGGTCGGCGGGATTCAGTTCAATGAAGCGTTCCAGCGACGCCTCGGCCCGTAGATAGTCATTGCTCTGATAAAAAGCCCAGGCCGCCATGATCTGCGAGCGCACAGCAAGATCTGAATAGGGATGCTGGCGTTCCACCTCTTCGAATTTGGGGGCTGCTTTGTCGGCCGCGCCATCCTGTGCAAGCTGCAAAGCCTCGTCATATAGTTCATTGGCTGGCCGTTCGACCTGTTCCGGAATTTCCGGGGTCGAACAGGCGGCAAGGCCGGTCAGCAAGACAGCGGCGAAGGGAAGGAGCAGATGGTTGGCCACAAAATGTCTCCGGAAGGCGAACTCAACGTGCGCCCACAATAACCAGTTGGGGGCGATGTGAAAAGGGCGAGTTGGTGACGTGCAGGCTTGGTCGCGTTCGGTGCCGGTTGGCCGGCGGTCCGCAATCAGACGGCGGCAGCGGCAGCCACTTCGGGTAGCGCATAGCCGTCGGAATGGCCGACGAGGACCCCTTCTTCGACAATCCGGTAGGATTCGGTTGAATCCCACAAGGTTGTCACAAGCTCGGCGCAGATGGCATGGCCCGGGCGAGAGGTTGTCACCTTGCCACGCACCATCATCCCCAGAAGATACAGATCGCCAAGGCAGTCCAAAATCTTGTGTTTGACGAATTCATGCTTCATGCGCAGGCCGGTCTCATTCAGAATACGGCCATTTTCAACGACAATGGCGTTGTTCAGTGACCCGCCAAGGGCCAGCCCGGCATTTTGCATGGCGGCCACATCCCGCATCTGGCAGAAGGTGCGCGCGGCAGCAAGATCGCCTTCAAACCGGCCATTGCCATGCTGATAGTGGAATCGCTGGCGCCCGATGGCTGGATCCTCAAAATCAATCTCGGCATCGATTTCCAGACGGTGATGGGGCTCAATCATCGCCCAGCCGCCCCCATGCTCAACACGCACCGTCTGTGTTACCACAAGGGTGCGGCGGCGCGCGGACAGCGCCGTAATACCGGCATTCTGCAGCGCCGCGACAAAAGGAAGGCTGCTGCCATCCAGGATCGGGGCCTCGCCGCTGTCAATATGGACGATGGCATTGTCGATCCCGAGACCGGCAAAGGCGGCCATCAGATGTTCAACGGTTTCCAGCCGCACACCATCGCTGTTTTCGATGCGGGTGCAAAGACGGGCTTTTCTGACATTGTCGGGATGGGCGGTAATGCTCTGGCGGTTTTCGGTAACGTCAATGCGTTTGAACTGGATACCGGTATTGGCGGGGGCAGGGTGGACGGTCAGATGCACAAAGCGCCCGGAATGAAGTCCGATCCCGTCAAAAGCAACGACATCACTGACCGTGGTCTGCATCGGCTGATCGCTGAACATGTTCCCGCCTGAGACATTTGTTGTCCGGACAGGCCGCTGGCTGTTTTCTGTCGGGGTAGCAGGTGGCTGCCGCAACAGGAAAAAGGGCCGGATGGCTGTCCTTTTGTTCTGCGTGCACTCTAGGCGGGGCGCCCGCCAGTCTCAAATCACATTTGGTTACGGCTTGTAACAATATCAGATGCTTCGCATTAAAATGCTGGCCGCAGCTGGCCGCGATCGCATCCTATCATAAGAAACGCCCGGCAGCATGCTGCCGGGCGCGTTTTCGCCTTGTTTTTTAATACGGGCGGTCAGTTGGCCTGACGGCGCAGGAACGCCGGTATTTCCAGATCATCGGCTGATTTTTCCAGCGTCGCTGCGGCCACCGGTTCGGGGGCACAGTTCAGCGCATCAGCGCGTGGCAGATCCAGGATGGATGGTGTGCTGTCAACGGGCGCGATCGTTTCAACAGCGGGTTCGCGCCGTTCTTCAACAGCATCATCCTGCGGCTTGCTGGTCCAGAGTCCTGAAATCTTGTTGATCAGGCTGGTCCGCCCATTGCCGGTTTCCGGAACAGATTCAGCATCGGGAAGCGGTGTTGGTGCCGGCGGCACAAACCCGCTGCGCCGTGCCGGTATGACCTCGGCAGCGCTGTCCGCAACCATGGCTGGCATGGGTGTTTCGGCGGCTGCAAGCGACACGGTGTCTGTTGCCGTGTCTGATGCGGTCTCTGATGCCATTTCTGGCGCAGATTCAGGCGCAGATTCGGACTCGGTTGGTGACTCTGCCTTTGATACTGCGTTTGACGCCCCAAGCCCGGTGGCAAGGGCGGCGGCCGCCCGTTCCCGTTCGATGGCCTCATCAAGCGACATCTGATGCGCGTCCGCGCCGTTGCCGCTGTCTGTGCCGCTGTCTGTAGTGCTGTCCTGTTCAGCTGTCGGCGTGTCGGAACAGATTGCCGCTGCCTTATTTGCCGTTGCCGGGACCCGTGGTGCGGGCTTGCCTGCAGACAGGAAGGCAAGGCGCGACGTCTTTTTGGTTGCGACAAAGGCGGGCACATAGGCGGTATCATTTTCAATAGCCGTCGAATCACGGATGGGTTCACGCGGTGACCGGATGGCCGCTACCGGTGCAACATCAGCGGATGCAACATCAGCCTGCGCTGAGTCCCCCGTTGATTCCGCCGTTAATTCCATTGTTGATTCCCCGGCTGTTTCACCGGCCGTTTCCCCGGCGCGTTCCGGGGCCGTCGTGATGTCTGCAGCCGGTTCGGTTGCCGCGGCGGCGACAATCGCGGGTGTCATGGTCTCGGCACCGGATTTTGGCGCCGGGATGATGGTTGACGGGGTGCTGTTATGGGTGCGTGTCGGGACCGGCTGGATGCCAGCTGTCGCCGCTTCGATGCCGGTCGCCACAATCGACACGCGCATGATGCCTTCCAGCTTTTCATCGAAGGTCGACCCAAAGATAATCACGGCATCACTATCCACCTCGCGGCGGACCCGGTTGGCGGCTTCGTCGACCTCGAACAAGGTCATGTCGAGCCCGCCGGTGACATTAATCAGCACGGCGCGGGCGCCCTGCATGGTGATGTCATCCAGCAACGGGTTGTTGATTGCGGCCTCTGCGGCCTGGGTGGCCCGACTTTCACCTGATGCCTCACCGGTGCCCATCATGGCTTTGCCCATTTCGCTCATCACGGCGCGAATATCGGCAAAATCGAGGTTGATCTGGCCAGGCTTGATCATCAGGTCGGTCACGCCCGCCACGCCCTGATGCAGGACCGTATCGGCGATGTGGAACGCATCGGCAAAGGTGGTGCGCTCATTCGCCAGCCTGAACAGGTTCTGGTTTGGAATGACGATCAGCGTATCGACCCAGGCCTGCATCTCTTCAATGCCGGCCTCGGCCTGTGCCATCCGGCGCTGCCCTTCAAAATCAAAAGGCTTTGTGACCACGCCAACCGTCAGGATGCCGCGTTCACGTGCCGCCCGGGCAATGACCGGGGCTGCGCCGGTGCCGGTGCCGCCACCCATGCCTGCGGTGATGAACACCATGTTGCAATCGGCAAGCTCGCCCATCACAGCCTCGATGCTTTCTTCGGCCGCAGCGCGCCCGACATCCGGCTTTGATCCGGCACCAAGTCCCTGTGTAATCGCTGTGCCAAGCTGGATCTTTCGGCCGGCCAGCGAATGTGCCAGCGCCTGACCGTCGGTATTGGCGACCAGAAAATCGACGCCATCCAGATCAGCATTAATCATGTTGTTGACGGCATTGCCGCCGGCACCGCCAACACCGACAACGGTGATGCGCGGGCGCAATTCCTGCATGGTTTGCGGAACAGAAAGGTTGATGGTCATGCGAGTCTCCCTTTTGCGATGGTTGACCATGGGGCTGCCGGTACCGATTGGCTCACTTGCGTGGCAGCGTGTGGGTGCGGGCGTTGGCATGGCCCGACGGCCCCGCAGGTGAATGGGTGGTGGAAAGTCATGAATCGATCCGGCGAACAATCTGCCGGGGCGTGTGACAAATGAAGTTGCATGGCAACGGCTCCTTTCTCAAAGATTGTCACGGAACCACGCGCCCAGACGTTCGATCGGGCCGTGGGGAAGGGTTCGGGTCTGGCGTTCTGCCGGGTCGTCTTCGGTCAGGCGGCTGACATGCAGCAGCGCGCCAACCGCGGCAGCGCTTGAACGGCTTGTCTCTTCAACCGGCAGGTTGGCAATGCCCTGTGGCTCGCCAAGGCCAACGCTCTTGCCCGCAATCTGGGCGCAGAAGTCGGCAATCCCGGTCAGTTGGCTGCCACCACCGGTCAGAATAAAGCGGTTGCCGGCGGCATATTCCATGCGCGCCGCCTTCATCCTGTCGGTCAGCAGTTCGATGATTTCCTCGATCCGCGGCCGGATGACCGCGCTCAGTAGGCTGCGCTCGATCATCTTGCCGTCGACTTCGATATGGTCGCCAACGCCGGGCAGGATGATATTGTCGGACTGGCCAAGCTGCAGCGCTTCATGCACCGGGCCGGGCGGGGGTGACATGGTGTCAATCGGGGTAATGGCCCCATGTACGGCCTTCAATCGTTCGGCCGTGGTTACGGGCGTAGATAGGATGCGTGCAATATCGGTTGATACATGCTGGCCCCCGGCCGGGACGGTGTCGATATAGATCAGCTTGCCATCCATGAAGATGGCTGCTGACGAGGTGCCGCCGCCGAGATCGATGACGGTGCTGCCGACCTCGCGCTCCTCGGCGCCAAGACAGGCCAACCCGGCCGCATAGCCAGCATGGATAAAGCGCTCTGCACCAAGATGGTTCTGTGCCAGCGCCTCGATGATATTGGCAAGATGCGTGCGTTTTGCCGTGACTGTCAGGAATTCAACCGCAAGTTCGCGCCCGCGCATGCCCACCGGATCGGCAATGCCGCGAATGTCATCAAGGCTGTAATGCAATGGGTGGAACTGCATCAGCTGCAGCGCGTCATCCATGGGCTGGTGGCCCGACCGGTCCAGCAACCGGCGCACATCGCGGCGGCTGACCGTGCTGTCAGCCATTGTCATGCTCTGTTTGCTAAAGCCGGAACGCGGGCTGCCGCCAGCCAGCACGACACTGACGGCGGTCAGCGAGACCCCGGCGGCGCGTTCGGCTGTCTGCACGGCATTGCCGATGGCATCGCTGAGATCGGCAAGCGCTGTGACCTCGCCCGCACGGATGCCGGCTGATGCGTGGGTGCCCTGGCCCAGAAGCTGAACACCGCCCAGCTTGTCATGCTCGCCAATCATGCAGCAGATTTTCGTGCTGCCGATATCGAGGATGCCGAAAGGACGCCGGCTGTGGCCATTGCGACGGAACATCATGTCTTGCTCCCCTTTCCGCGCACCGGAATGTTGGGTTCAACGATCATCTGGTCCGGAACGCGCAGATCGATGACGGCAAGGTCGCGGTCGGTGATCCGCTTGCTGTGGTCGATGATTGCCAGCCGTGACCAGGCGGTGCGCGGGTCGGTTTCCGGCAGGCGCACGCGGATGCCGCTGCGCAGATGTACATCCCAGCGGCGTTCGGACTGATAGCTGATGGCCCAAACCTCGGCATAAAGCTCGGGCTCGGTGCGCAGGATGTTCAGGATAAGGGCAGCACGGCCGGCAGCTTTTTTGCCGGCAACGACCGTCAGATGCCCGAAGGCCGACGGGTCGGCCCCGGTGATGATGGTGCCGTTGGCATCGATGACGCGGTGCCCGTCAATGGTCTGCAACAGGGCAATGGGCACACGTTCGGTCAGCAACAGGCGGATGGTCGACGGCATGTCGCGTTCGATGGCGACATTCTCGATCCATCCGATGGTCGACAGGCGGGCATGCAGGTCGGGAAGTGATATTCCCAGAATTGGCTCGCCAAGGGTCAGTCCACTGGCGGCCAGGATAGCGTCCTTTGGCGTATGGGCGCGGCCATAGACTTCGATATATTCCAGCTGCAGCCCGCTCTCGGCCGACGCGACAATCAGCATATCGGCAAGGCGCTGGCGTTCGGAGATGATTGCGGCAGCTGACCCGGTCAGCAGAACGGCCAGCAGACCAAAGGCAATGCTGCGCCAGCGCGGCAGGCGGATTGCGCGCCGCTGGCCTGTTTCGGCCGGCATATCGGCATCGCCGCGACGGCGGATGAAACCGGTCAGTCGTCGCATTGTGCAGTCTCCAGCAGATGATTAACCAGCTCTTCGCCGGACAGGCCGACAAACCGGGCCTGTTCCGGCACCAACGAGGTGGCGGTCATGCCCGGCTGGGTGTTGATTTCCAGCATGTAGAGGGCGTTATTATCCTTGTCCCAGCGGTAATCCGCGCGGATGACACCGCGGCAGCCAAGATGGCGATAGGCGCGTTCAGCCCAGTCGCAGGCGGTCAGCGTTACCTCCTGCGGGACATCGGCCGGCAGAATATGGTCGGACCCGCCGGCGGCATATTTTGCATCGAAATCATAGAAATCGACTTTTGGGCGGATTTCGGTCACGCAGAGGGCAGTGCCGTCCAGCACGGCAACTGTCAGCTCGAGACCCGGGATATAGGGCTCGGCGATCAGTTCGGTTTCCAGCGTCCAGCGGCTGCGCGGCGGCGCGGCGTTGGCGCCGTCCTGGACGATCACCACCCCGATGCTGGACCCGTCCGCCCGTGGCTTGATGACATGCGCCCCGCTGTAATCTGCAGGGGCCACGTGGCTGTCCTCGACCAGCGGCAGGGTCGGCGGCACATTGATGCCAACCTCGGCAAGGGCGTTCTTGGCGCGCAGCTTGTCCATGGCGATGGCCGATGCCAGCACGCCACTATGCGTGTAGGGGATGTTCATGATGTTGAGCAGCCCCTGGATGTTGCCATCCTCGCCAACCTGCCCATGCAAGGCGTTAAACACCCGCGACGGTTTCATCTCGGCAAGTACCGTGGCTATATTGCGCTCGACCTCGACCTCGACAGCATCCCAGCCGGCATTGCGTGCCGCCTGTCCGCAAAAGCTGGCGGTTACACGGCTGACAGGTGCCTCGGATGTCCAGCCGCCCATCAGCACGGCCACGCGTTCGCCGGTCATGCGCCTGTCCTCCCCGGTGTATTTTCTGGCTGGACCGCAGCGCCGCCATCCTGTTGCCCGACACGGCGGATTTCCCAACGCAGGGACGGCCCGCCACGGGCAGCCACCCGCGCGCGCACGGTTTCGCCGAGCGTTTCGATATCATGGGCGCTGGCACCGCCGGTATTGATCAGGAAATTGCAGTGTTTTTCCGATACCTGGGCCCCGCCAACCATCATGCCGCGACAGCCGGCGGCATCAATTTCCTGCCATGCCTTGCCGCCCGGCGGATTGGCAAAGGTGCTGCCACCGGTGCGCACGCCGCGGGGCTGTGCATCGCCGCGGCTGGCAACGATCTCTTTCATCCGCATCTTGATCGCGGCCTTGTCCCCGGCAACAGCGCGGAAGGTAGCATGGGTGAAGATCCAGTCCGCCGGCGCATCACTGTGGCGATAGGCCATGCCCATCTCGTCAGGGGTGGCGCTGACGGTTTGACCCTTCCGGTCAACCCCGTGGGCGCGGATGGTGATATCGCGGAATTCAGTCCCATAGGCCCCGGCATTCATCCGCAACCCGCCCCCGATGGTGCCCGGGATGCCGATCAGGAATTCCAGCCCGGCAAGGCCGGCACGCGCGGCATGGCGCGCCACATCGGCATCCGTGGCCCCGGCTTCGGCGGTGATCTCGTTCCCATCATGGTGGATCGCGGTCATGAACTGGTTCATCCGGATGACCACCCCGGCCACCCCGCCATCACGCACCAGCAGATTTGATCCGGCACCGACGGGCAGAAGGGGGATATCGGCCGGACATCCGGCCAGGAAAGCGGCAAGGTCATCGGCATCGCGCGGGCAGAAAATCACATCCGCCGGGCCACCGACACCAAACCAGGTATGGCGCGCCATCGGGGCGGCCTCGGCATAGGTGCCGCGAATGTCGGGAAGACGGTCACGCAGCGTCATGATGCCCCTCCGCGCAATTGATCCATCTCGCCAGGAAGATCGGCTGCCCAGCCGGTGATATCGCCGGCGCCAAGGCACATCACAAGATCACCTTGTGAGGTGCGTTCCAGAATTTCGCCGGCAAGAGCATCGCGGCTTTCCAGAATGGCCGGCCCGCGATGGCCATGGTCGCGAAGACCGGTCACAAGCGCCGCATTATCAATGCCGTCGATCGGGGCCTCGCCAGCAGCATAGATATCGGCGACCAGCACCTCGTCGGCGTCATTGAAGCAGGCGCAGAAATCATCAAACAGATCGGCGACGCGGCTGTAACGGTGTGGTTGCACCACGGCGACCAGCTTGTTCGTCCCGCACAGCATGCGACCGGCCTGCAGGGCCGCGCGAATTTCCACCGGGTGGTGGCCATAATCGTCAATCACGGTCACCCCGCCGCTGACACCTTTCGTCTCGAACCGGCGTCCGACACCGCCAAAGCTGGCAAGGGCCGTGGCAATTTCATCCGGGGTCATGCCCATTTCAAGGGCCACCGCAATGGCGGCCAGACAGTTCTGGACATTATGTTCACCCAGCATCGGAAAGCGCAGGCCGGTCATTTGCGACTGCGCCCCGGCGGTACGGTCTGACAGCAGGACGTCAAACAGCATGGCTGGCCCGTCATGCTGCAGATTGACGGCCCGCACATCGGCATTCGCCGACAGGCCATAGGTGATGATCCGGCGATCCTTAATGCCGGCCATCAGCCGCTGCACGGCTGGATGATCGATGCACAGGGTGGCAAAGCCATAGAAAGGTACCGCGGCAACAAAATTGAAAAAGGCCGTTTCCAGCGCCTCGAAAGTGCCGTGATGGTCCAGATGCTCGGGGTCGATATTGGTAACAACAGCAACTGTAGGGTTCAGTTTCGAGAAGGACCCGTCGCTTTCATCCGCCTCAACCACCATCCACTGTCCCTTGCCAAGGCGCGCATTGCTGCCCCAGCCGGTGATGATGCCGCCATTGATCACGGTCGGGTCGATGCGGGCTGAATCCAGCAGGGTTGCGATCAGCGAAGTGGTGGTGGTCTTGCCATGCGTGCCGGCAACGGCGACCGACCAGCGCAGCCGCATCAATTCGCCCAGCATTTCGGCGCGATGGACAATTGGCAGAAAGCGTTCGCGTGCGGCAACCAATTCCGGGTTGTCCTGTTTGATCGCGGTTGAGATCACCAGAATGGACGCATTCGCCACATTCTCGGCGGTCTGGCCGCACATCACCGGAATACCCTTGGCGCGCAGACGGCGTACATTGGCATTTTCCGACAGATCGCTGCCCTGCACATCATAACCAAGCTCAAACAGAATCTCGGCAATGCCGCTCATCCCGATGCCGCCAATGCCGGTGAAATGCATGGTGCCGATGGAAAGGGGAAGTTCGCTCATGCCGCATTCCTTTCGCCATCAGTCACCCGGCCAATTTCAAGCGCCCAGTCGGCAATCGCGGTGGCCGCGTCGGTGGCGGCAAGGCTGCGTGCAGCCTGACCCATGGCGCACAGGCGCGCCGGGTCCCCAAACAGGGTGGTCAGATGCGTCGCCAGCGCCGGGGCGGTGAGACCGGATTCGGCAAGGCAGATCCCGCCGCCAACCGCTTCCAGCTGCTGAGCGTTGCGTGTCTGATGGTCATCCATCGCCCCGCCAAACGGCACCAGCAGCGCCGGCCGTCCAGCGGCGGCAAGCTCGGCAACCGACGAGGCGCCGGCACGGCTGATCACAAGCTGGCTGTCGGCAAGGATGCGCGGCATGTCATCAAAGAACGGGCGGATATTGGCGCGCACGCCCATCGCCTCATAGCGCGCGGCAAGCGCCGCCTGCTGGTCGGCGCGGCATTGCTGGGTCAGGGTCAGACGCGCGCGCAGCGCGGCATCAAGGTGGCTGATGGCATCGGGCACAAGGTCGGCAAAGACAGCCGCCCCCAGCGAGCCGCCAATCACCGTCAGGGCAATGCTGTCATCCTGTGCCGGACGGGCTGGCAGAATATCAAAGAAGGCGGTGCGCACCGGCATGCCAAGACGTCTGGTGATAACGCCGGCCGGCAGGTTGGATGTATCTTCCCAGCTGATCGCCAGATGGCCTGTCCAGCGCGCCAGCATGCGGTTGGCACGCCCCAGAAAGGCATTCTGTTCATGCAGCAGCGCAGGGGTGGCCGTCAGGCGCGCAGCAAGCAACGGTGCAAAGGCGGGATAGCCGCCAAAGCCGATCATCACGCGCGGGCGGCGACGGGCGATCAGCACCAGCGTTGCCACAGTGGCCGCACCCAATGCCGCCATGGCCCGCAGGCGGCGCAGAATATTTCTTTGAAAGGGGGATTCTGCCGGCAGGACCATCCGGCCGACATCCGGGATCAGCTTTGCGCCGCGGCGATCGGTCAGCATCAATGTGTCAAAGCCGTTATCACGCAGCGTTTCGGCAATGGCCAGCGCCGGGAAAACATGCCCGCCAGTGCCGCCAGCTGCCAGTGCGATCAGGGGTTTTGCCATCACACTGCCTCCTGCGTCTGCGGGGTGGCGCTGCCAGCCGGCATATGGCGGCGCTGTCCGGGAAGCGCATAGGGCTTGCGCCGGCGGGTCAGCGCCAGGATCAGCCCCATGGTCACGCCGCTGGCGACCAGAGACGAGCCGCCATAGCTGATCAGCGGCAGCGTCATGCCCTTGGTCGGGATGAAGTCGGCGGATGACGCCATATGAATGGCAGCCTGCACCCCGAATTGTGCCAGAAGGCTGGAGCCGGCAATCAGCGCGAACAGCCCTTCATCCGACATGGTGCGGGCAAAGCCGCGCAGCACGATAAAGCCGTAAAGGCCGATCAGGCTGAGACAGGCCAGCGCGCCATATTCCTCGGCGGCGACGGCAAAGATGAAATCGGAATGGGCATCCGGCAGATGCAGCTTGACGGTGCCATCGCCGGGGCCGACGCCGAAAAGGCCGCCATTGGCAAAAGAATCCCGCGCCTGGTCGACCTGCCATGCGCCGCCTTCAAAGAACCGGTCGATCCGCTTTTCCACATGATCCAGCGTCCGATAGGCGGCCCACAGCCCCAGCGGGGCCAGCGCCACAATACCGATCACCAACAGCATGGGCAGGCCGGCAAGAAACATCTGGAAACCCCAGGTGACGGCCATCAGGAAGGTCATGCCGATATCGGGCTGCAGCACCAGAATACCGACAAGAATGGCCATCAGCACAGCCGAATAGATCCAGCCCGGGAAATCCTGCCCCTCGCGCCACAACGTCAGCAGCCATGCCGACACAATGGCAAAGAAGGGCTTTGCGAATTCAGATGGCTGCAGGTTGATGCCGGCGATTGTGATCCATCGCGTGGCCCCTTTGATTTCACTGCCGACAAGGATTGCTGCAATCATCAGGCCGATGGTGACCGCCAGCCCCAATATCGCCAGGATGCGGATCGGGCGCGGTTCCAATATCGAAAAGAACAGCATCGCCCCCAGCGCCGGAATCAGATAGATCGACTGGCGGACGCCAAAATGCTGCGAGGCAAGCTGAATGTTGGTGGCAACCGCTGGGCCGGCGGCCATGACCAGCAACGTGCCGATGACCATCAGCAGGATGGCGCTGGCCAGCAGCCAGCGGTCAACAGTCCACCACCAGATTCCCACAAGCGAACGATCGGTACGGTCAAGCATGCGCACCTCCGCTGATCGTGGCAGGGGCGGCGGCTACAAGCCGGTGTGCAATGCTGGCAAACAACGCGCCACGCGCTGCAAAATTCGGGAACTGGTCAAATGATGCGGCGGCTGGTGACAGCAGGATGGTGGCATTGCCATGCCCCTCGGCCGTGGCTGCGCTGGCATCGGCAAAGGCGGTTTTGGTGGCGGTTTCCAGATCGCCGCACAAGGTAACCGGGCAGCGTCCGCCCAGCGCGGCGGCAAAATCCTCGGCCGCGGCGCCGATCAGATAGGCCTTCTGCACCGCATCGGTCACCGTGGCAGCCGGGCCAAGGCCGTCTTCCTTGGCGGCGCCGCCGGCAATCCAGAAAATTCTCTCAAAGGCGGTCAGCGCACGCGCCGCTGCGACGCCATTGGTTGCCTTGCTGTCATTGACAAAGGTCACATGGGCGTTGCCGGTCACCGGTTGCAGGCGGTGCGGCAGGCCGGCAAAGCTGCTGATGCCGGCATGGATCACATCTTCGGAACAGCCAAGATGGCGCAGGCAGATGGCCACAGCCGCGGCATTTTCAGCATTATGGCTGCCGGCAAGTGCCGCGCAGTCGCGTACCGCCGACGGCGCCTGATCAGGGGTAATGATGGCAAGGCCGGGGGCATCGGCGTGATCGGCGCTGCGCTGGCGCAGGCCATCGGCCAGATCGCGCACATGGGCATCGCCGGCCCCGATTACCGCCAGCCCGTCCGCGCTGACTGCCGCCAGCGCCCGTGCCTTGGCAGCAACATAGCCGGTCATGCCGCCATGCCGGTCAAGATGGTCCGGGGTGATGTTCAGCAGGACCGCAATATCCGCCCGCAGCGCAGGGGTTGTTTCCAGCTGATAGGACGACATCTCGAGAACGATGACACCATCGCTGCCCGGATCCTGCAGATTGCAGGCGGCATCGCCGATATTGCCGCCAACCGCGACCGGTATGCCGGCAACGGACAGGCAATGGCCAAGCAGCGCGGTGGTGGTGGATTTGCCATTGGTGCCGGTGACCACAACAAGGCGTGCCGCCGGGCATGCCCGCAGCGCGATCTCAACCTCGCTTATGACCTCGATCCCGGCCTCGGCCGCACGGGCGGCGGCCGGATGCGGTGCCGGCAGGTGATGCGGGATCCCGGGGCTGATCACCATCGCGTCCATCCGGTCCCACGGCCAGGCCTGCCAGTCAGCAAGCTGTGCGCCGTCTGGCAGCTGGTCCGGGGTTATGCTGTCATCATACAGCCACAGATGCGCGCCAACGCCGGCCAGCGCACGCGCGGCCGCCATGCCCGAGACACCGAGACCGAGGATCCCGACCGTCTGTCCTGACATGGAATGGGGGTGCATCATGGCGGGGCTGGTTCCTAACGCAGTTTCAGTGATGACAGGCCGGCAAGTGCCAGCACGACGGAAATGATCCAGAACCGGATCACAATGGTGGATTCGGCCCAGCCCTTGCGTTCGAAATGATGGTGCAGGGGCGCCATCAGGAAGATGCGCTTGCCGGTCAGTTTGAACGAGGCCACCTGCAGGATCACGGACAGGGTTTCCAGAACGAACAGGCCGCCGGTAATGGCCAGCACCAGCTCGTGGCGGGTCGCAACGGACATCGCCCCCAGCGCGCCGCCAAGTGCCAGCGATCCGGTATCGCCCATGAAGACGCGTGCCGGCGGTGCGTTGAACCACAGAAAGCCAAGCCCGGCCCCCAGCAACGCCCCGCACATCACCGCAAGATCACCGGTGCCCGGGACGTAATTGATCTGCAGATAGCCGGCAAAATTCACATTGCCGGCAAGATAGGCAATCAGGCCAAAGCAGGCGGCAACAATCATCACCGGCACAATGGCCAGCCCGTCCAGCCCGTCCGTCAGATTGACAGCGTTTGATGCGCCCACCATGACCAGCATGGCAAAAGGCACATAAAGCAGCCCCAACGGGAGAAGTGAATCCTTGAGGAACGGAATGGCGACGCCATAGCGCAGCTGCGGCGGGGAAAGTTCGATAAAGACAAGGGTCACTGCAAACGCAACCAGCAGCTGCAGGACCAGCTTCATCCGTCCCGACATGCCGTGATGCGAGCGCCGCCGCAATTTCATCCAGTCATCGACCGAGCCAACCGCACCAAAGGCAACGGCCACCGTCAGGACGGGCCACAGATAGGGGTTGGACAGAGGCATCCACAGCAAGGTCGAAAACACGAAGGCACCAAGGATCAGCAGCCCGCCCATGGTCGGTGTGCCGACCTTGGCAAGATGCGTTTGCGGGCCATCACTGCGGATGGGCTGGCCTTCAGCCTGATGGCCTTTCAGCCAGCGGATCATCGCCGGGCCACATAGCAGGCTGATCAGCAGCGCCGTAATGGTGGCCCCGCCTGTCCGGAAGGTAATATAGCGAAACAGGTTGAAGAACTGATATTCGCCTGCAAGCGGAACAAGAAGATCAGGCAGCATCGTTTGCGCCTCCCGCAATGTTTGGGTCTGCCTGGCTAAAGGCGTCGAGGACGGCGCGTGCAACCCGCCATGCGCCAGAGCCAAGTGATCCCTTGATGAAGACCGTGTCGCCGTCGCAGGCCGATTTACGCAGGCTGGCGATTGCGTCATCCGGCGTGGCGGCGGCGATATGTTCTGCACCAAGGCAGGGCAAATTGGCCGCCATCCGGCCCATTTCTGCCCCGATGGTGATGATCATGCGTGGCCGCAAGGCCATGATTGGCGGTGCCAGCGCGGTATGGGCGGCGGCGCTGCCATCACCAAGTTCCAGCATGTCGGACAGGACAAGAATCTGCGGTGCCGCGCCATGCAACCCGGCAAGGGCCGCCTGCATCGAGCGCGGCCCGGCATTGTAGCTGTCGTCAATCAGGGTGATCCGGCGCGCGTCAAACGCCCCTGACAGAACGGCGCCCCGTCCTGGCAAGTCATTGAAATCATGTAAATGACTGGCGGCATCAGCCGGGTCACATCCAAGCGCCTGCGCCGCCGCCAGCACCGCCATGGCATTATGCGCCCAATGCGCATTGCGCATGCCAAGGGCAAAGCGCTCCGCAGTGCCCTGCAGGCTGGCATCGACCATCTGGCCGGCCGCAGCCGGTTCAATATCCAGAAGACGGAAATCGGCATCCTCGTGGCGGCCGAATGTTACAATATCGCTGATCCCGGCGGTTTGTGCCCGTGCCGCCAGATCCTCAAAAAAGGCATCATCGCGGTTCAGGATGGCCATGCCGTTTTTGTCCATCCCGTCAAAGATTTCGGCCTTTGCGGCGGCAATATTGGCCAGCGATTCAAAAAAGCCGGCATGTGAATCCGCGATGCAAGTGATGACGGCCACATCGGGGGCTGCCATGCGGCTGAGCCGGCTGATTTCGCCGGCGGCATTCATGCCCATTTCCTGAACCGCGGGGGCGGGTCTGTCAGGCAGCATCGACAGGGTCAGCGGCACACCAAGATGATTGTTAAAGCTGGCGCGGCTGGCGACGGATCCTGCTGGACCGGCAAGGCGGCGCAGCAGATGTGCCAGCATTTCCTTGCTGCCGGTTTTGCCAACCGATCCGGTGATGCCGGCCAGCCTGCCGCCCGCGGCGCGATGCGCTGCACGACCGGCGATGCCCAGATCGTCAAGTGCGGTGTGGACATGATCCACCACCAGCTGGGGCAGGGCGCAGCTGGCATCCGGCGTCGCCACAAGGGCGGCGGCGGCCCCCTGTCTGGCGGCAGCGGTGATGAAATCATGGCCATCGGCCTGTGCCCCCGGCAGAGCGACAAACAGGGCGCCGTCACTGCATTTGCGGCTATCGATCTCGATCGATGTAACCGCTGCTGACGCCGCATTATCCGCATGCCATTGGCCGCCGGTCCGGCGCGCCAGCATGTCAGCACTGATGCTGTTTGCAGATCTGTTGGCCTGTGCAGGGTTCATCCTTGGCCCCCCGTGTGGCGGGCGTCTGCCAGATCACCTATGACCTTGCGGGCCACGCTGGCATCGCTAAAGGGCAGGGTTTCATCACCGACAAGCTGGAAATTTTCATGCCCCTTGCCGGCGATCAGCAGCACGTCATCATGGCCAAGTTCGGACAGGGCGACGCTGATGGCTTCGGCGCGGTCGCTGATTTCGCGGGCCTGTGGGCAGGCGGCGATAATATCGCGGCGAATGGCGTCAGGTGCCTCGGACCGCGGATTGTCATCGGTGACAAAGACCAGATCGGCCAGTTCGGCGGCGGCAGCCCCCATCATCGGCCGTTTGCCGGGGTCACGATCGCCACCGGCACCAAACAGCACGGCAAGCCGGTTGCCGGCTTCGGGGCGCAGCGCCATTAGCGCGGCGCGCAGGGCGTCCGGCGTATGGGCATAATCAATGATGACACGCAGCCCGGCCGGGTGGCCGGCAATCAGCTGCATGCGCCCTTCCGCACCCGTGACATAGGCCAGCGCGCCGAGTGAGTCATGCAGGGCAAGGCCACTGGCATGCGCCATCACGGCGGCGGTCATGGCGTTCATCGCCTGAAAGCGGCCGGCCAGCGCCACCGGCACGCGCAGGACCGTGTTTCCATGCGCGACGGTGATATCCAGTCCGAATTCCATCGGGGTGATGGCCTGAATATGGAAATCAGCGCCCGTCGTCTCGCCAATCGTCAGCACCACAATCTCGCGGCTGTCATCATCGCGCAATTGCGCGGCAAGGCGGGCCCCATGCGCGTCGTCAATATTGATAACGGCGGTGCCGCCGGGCATCAGCAGATCGGTGAACAGCCGCGTCTTGGCCGCGAAATAGGCGTCCATATCCTGGTGATGGTCCAGATGATCGCGGCTGAGGTTGGTAAAGCCGGCGATATGCACATTCATACCGTCCAGACGGTGCTGTTCCAGCCCGTGGCTGCTGGCTTCGATGGCAAGATGGGTAATGCCGGCGCCGGCCAGCTGATGCAGGGCCGGATGCAGGCGCAGCGCATCAGGGGTTGTCAGCGCGGCAAGCCCCATCATGGTGCCCTGCATGTCGCGGCTTTCGATCCCCTGCATGCCCAGCGTGCCGATAGATGCGGAATCCCAGGTGACGCGCTTCCAGATCTGGCGCAAAAATTCCACGGTTGATGTCTTGCCATTGGTGCCGGTGGCCGCGGCAATCATGCCCGGCTGGCGGGGCCAGAAGCGGGCTGCAGCCTGTGCCATGGCAAGGCGCGGATTGTCGGTCTGCAATACGGGTATGGCGGCGTTCTGCAATGCATCGTCGAGGGGCCGCATATCGGTGACGATGGCGGCGGCACCAGCGGTAATGGCGGCGGCGGCAAAGTCGCGCCCGTCCGCATGGCTGCCGGCAAGGGCAAAGAACAGGTTGCCCGCGGTCACGGCGCGTGAATCTGCGGCGATGCCGGTGATGTCAATCGCGGCGCGGTCGTCTGAATCATGCGGGTCCGTAGTGCATGAGGGTATAAGATCAGTAAGAAGCAAGAGCCATTCCCCCTTTTCCGATCTTGAAGTCCAACCTCAGTTTTTGGCGGATTTCAGGCGCTTTTTCGTCAACAGGATGAATTCCCAGCATCGGCGCTGCGTGCCGGATGATTTCGCTTGCGGCCGGTGCCGCGACCCAGCCGCCCGTGGTCTTGTAATAGGATTGCTCCTGCCCTTTCGGGTCATCCACCATAATGGCCAGCACATATTTCGGGTCATGTGTCGGGAAGGTGGCGACAAAGCTGGCGATATTGCGATCTTTGTAATAGCCGCCTTCCGGGCGGACCTTTTCCGACGTGCCGGTCTTGCCGCCGACCATATAGCCGTGCGCCTCGGCCTTATTGGCCGTGCCGTCAGGATGCGCCACAACCAGCCGCATCATCGAGCGCACGGCACGTGTTGTTTCGGGTGAAAAGACGCGCGACCGGATCCGCGCATCGGCAGGTGCATTCAACAGCAGGGTTGGTTCCAGAAAGACACCGTCGCCGCTGGCCGCAGAAACCGCTGCCACCAGATGCGGCAGCGATACGGCAATGCCATGGCCGTAGGACACGGTGGCGATCTCGGCCGCTTTCCACTGGCGCGGCAGCTGCGGGGTGGATGTCTCGGGGATTTCCAGCGCCAGGCGCTGCGCCATGCCAAGCCGTTCGAGATAGGCGCGCTGGGTCTTGCCACCGAATTCGGCCGCCATCTTTGCCGATCCGATATTCGATGACAGCACCAGAATTTCCGGAACGGATAGCGGCCAGTCATAGGTCTTGTAATCGGTGATGCTTTTGCCAGGCACGCGCAACGGCTTGGCCACATCATAGCGGCGGTCCAGCGTGGTGGTGCCGGATTCCAGCGCAATTGCGGTGTTCAGGACCTTGAATGTTGAGCCAAGCTCATAAAGGCCAAGCGAGGCGCGGTTGAAACGCGCTTCATCATTAGCCTTTGCAATATGGTTCGCATTATAATCCGGCAGCGACACCATGGCGACGATTTCGCCGCTGCCAATTTCCATCATCAGGGCGGCGCCGGCGGCCGCCTCATATTCGTCAATCTGTGCCTGCAGCGCGCGGGCGACAATCGCCTGAACGCCGGAATCAATTGATAATATTACGTTTTCTCCAGCGGCCAGCTGGGTATTGAGAGATTTTTCCACACCGGCAATGCCGTTATTATCGACATCGACATGGCCGAGAACATGCGCCGCCAGATCGCCGCCCGGATAGGCGCGAATCACAGATTTGCGGAAATGAATGCCGGGGATGCCGAGCTGCAGGATGGCGGCGTGGCGCGTCGGTGTCAGTTTGCGGTCCAGCTCGACATAGCGGGTCTTGCGGGTCAGCAGACGCAGCAGATCTGCCTCATCATAGCGCGGCAACATCGGCGCCAGCGCCTGCGCGGCGGCCTTTGCGTCCATGATATGGGCTGGATCGGCATGCAGCACGACGATCGGAAGATTGGTTGCCAGCAGCCGGCCATTCCGGTCAAACACCTCGCCGCGGGCCACCGATGACCCATCTGCCAGATAGGGTGCAAGGCGGGAATTATCCTCGCTTGCCAGCATCAGCACCCGCACCGCGATGGCGCTGAACACGGCCAGCACAACCACCGCCGAGACCAGCAGCCGGCCTTCGGCGATGCGTCGTGAACGCGCAGGATCCGGCCGGGGCGGCAGGATCAGCGCTTTCAGTCTGGCGGTGAGGGTGGGGCTGACCATCAGTTGGACCTGTCCTCCTGGACGGTGATGGTGGCGCGTGACGGGATGAGGGCGCTGCCGGCATCAGCCGCCACCGGCTGAATATGGCGCTGCGGCGTGTCTTCGTCGGGTGGCAGCAGGGTGATCACCCCGACATCCGCCAGCTTGTCGTCGAAATTCGGCAGGATGCGCATCGGGATGGCCTCGATCGGCAGGATGCGGTCTGCATCGATCGGCTGCATCTGCAACAGATTGTCAGACAGTTTCAGAACGCGCTCAGGACGCGACAGGAAGGCCCATTCAGCCTCCAGCACCGCAATTTTGCGTTCGGTATCCGCGATCTCGCTTTCCAGCGTCAAAAGCTGGCTCTCGCGGGCATCAATGCCGATTTTGACCTGATAGAGGGTGGTGCCAAGGATGGCGGTCAGGACAGTGCAGACGAGGATCATGCGCATGGGATTAACGGACCTCCTGAGACGTGCTGGCAGTGGCAGTGGCAGTGGCGGTGGCCAGCGGGGCGTCGGTGCGGCGGCCGACGCGCAATTTTGCCGAGCGCGCCCGTGGGTTGGCTGCCTGCTCGGCTTCATCCGGCAGGATTGGTTTGCGCTGGATGCGTTCAAATGTGGGGGCAGGCCCATCGATTTCGGGGCGGTGGCGTGACGGGCGACCGGCACCACCGCTGCGATCGGTCAGAAAGCGTTTGACGATCCGGTCTTCCAGCGAATGGAAAGATACAACCGCCAGAATACCGCCAGGGCGCAGCATGGCCTCGGCGGCGGCAAGCCCGTCCTCAACCTCGCCAAGTTCGCGGTTGATATGGATGCGCAGCGCCTGAAAGCTGCGGGTGGCAGGATCGATCTGGCCAGGGCGGCGGGGCGGCATGACCGCATGGATGATGGCCGCCAGCTGGCCGGTTGTTTCAATCGGGGAGGTGCTGCGGGCGCGGACAATGGCGCGCGCAATCCGGCGCGAGGCGCGTTCCTCGCCATATTCCCACAGGATCCGCGCCAAGGCGGTTTCATCCAGCTGCATCACCACATCGGCGGCGGTTTCGCCGGATTGCGACATGCGCATATCCAGCGGCCCGTCAAAGCGGAAGGAAAAGCCGCGGTCGGGCTGGTCCAGCTGCGTTGAACAGACGCCAAGATCAAAGGCAATGCCGTCAAACTGGCGCGCGCTGCCATCGTGATGCTGGCCGGCAAGCTGGCGCATATCGGAAAAACAGCCTTCGGCAAGCTGCAGCCGGCCATCAAAGCGGTCCAGCATCGCCGCACCGCGGGCAATGGCATCGGGATCGCGGTCAATGGCGATGACGCTGCAGGCAGCCGCGTTCAATATGGCTTCGCTATAGCCGCCATTGCCGAAAGTAGCGTCGAGATAGAGTCCGCCATCAGCGGGGGCGAGGGCGGAGACGGTTTCGCGCAGCAGCACCGGCAGGTGAAGTGCCTCTTGCTGGGAAAGCGCCGCAGGCATCAGCGCCTCCCGCCAGCATCATCGGGTGGCCGCGCCCCGAGGCGCAGTCTGGGAAGACCATCGGATTTGGCGCGGCTGCGGGCATCGGTCTCGCGGGCGCGATAACGCGATGGCAGCCAGATCTGGAAAGACCGGCCAATACCGGCATAGAGCGCCATATCCTCGAGATCGGCAAAACCGATGAAATCGGCCGAGAGCATGATCCGGCCTTCATTGTCGAGCTTCATTTCCTGCGCGCTGGACAGCATGGTCTGCAGTGTCGCCACCTCGGCCGACAGGCTGTCCATATTGTCGATGGCATCGACGATCTGGCCAATACGCTCGGCGCCACACCCTTCAAGGCAGGGTTCGGTCAGCGACTTGAAGAGATAGAGCGGGTCGCGCCGCCGTTCGAGGACAGCACGAAACGACGCGGGCACGGATAGCCGGCCCTTCTTGTCGATACGGTTCTCGAATGTGGACAGAAACAGATCCACGACATCCTCTTCAACAGCCCGAATGGTCCAACAGCCCGAATGGCGGTTTCGGCGGATTTCCGCCACATAACCAGAATTGGGATTATTTGGGATATCATGGGTGATAATGGCCGTCAATGGGTTGAGGGCGGTTTTTCATGGGAAAAAGTGAATTTTTTCAATAAGTTAAAACAATATTTGAACGGCGGCTCATAACATATTGTAATACATGCAGAAAGCCTTATTTGTTCTGTTTTTGTTCTATTTTTGTCGGAATCATGCATCTGGGACATGATGGGGTGACGTTATCTGCGCTAACGTTCCATCAACATTTTGGTGCTAGCGTTTCGTGGAGTCTGGATATCCCGGGCGAACGGCATCTGCGCAGCAAGTGAGTGGCATATGCGCGTAAAAAGGAGAAGACATATGGCCATAATGCGATCCGGCACGGCACAAATCGGCGGTGAGACCTATGCCCCGCGTAAAGGGTGCGCACGCCCCACAGGCCTGCGGATATCGCATTGGCGTAAATCGGCGCTGGCGGTGATGGTCCTCAAGCTGTCCGGCCTGTCATTATCCGTGCCGGCGCATGCTGCTTGCCCGTCCGGTTTCACCGGCACCGCTGTCTTTGGCATTGATATCTGCGCTGGCAAGGGCATTGCCGCGGGTGATCTGGCGCATGCCGCGGCGGTGATGACCGGCATTCTGGATTTCGACGCGGATGGCGCGCCCGACAATGCGGATATTGTGCAGGGGCTTGCCGCACAGCAGGCGGCCTTTGTTGTGGTATCGTCCGAAGGTCAGGCCTGGCGCTTTGCACGGCGCAGCGGGCGCGCGAATTTCACCATCGTCTTCGATGCCGAGATGGTGCGGCGCGGCCCTGATTTTGACCCGACGCTGGAAGAGGCGCTGCATCTGGTCACACAATTCGGCTATGCCGAGACCTATCCGGATGATTTTGGCGAATTTGCGGGAAGCCGGATTGCCGATCTGATGGATATGGCCCGTGGCGGCCATTTCAAGCGCGTGCCGGGCGATTACCCGGACAATGCCGTCTATCATTATGATGATCGCAGCTGTGACTATGCCTGTCAGGTGACCGAATTCACCTATTGGGCGATCACCAGCATGCGCGGCCAGCAGCAGATGCCGGGCCGCGCTGCCGAGATTGATGATGAATGGCAGCTGAACAGCCGCGCCGCCATCACAGCCAGCTTGCCCGAACTGGCCGCGTTTCTGGCACGCCCGGCATTTGCCCTATTGCCCTGAAGCGGCATGACGTGAGGAGGGTTGCTGAACATTTCGGGCGGCCAGCGACGGGGGTGGTTCAGGAATGGGTCTGTGGCATCGGCCGACTGGTGCCGGTAAAAGCTGGGAGACAGGCTGTCAGATGGCCTGTAAGCCGGGTTCTGTTCCCGCAGAGGGGTGACGGCTATTCATCTAGCGCGGCTGTTGCCAGCCGTGTCGAGCGACCTACCCGGACAGCGGCGCAGGATCGCGCCTGTCGCGCAAGGCGACATGTGTCCCTACATGGTCTTGCTCCGGATGGGGTTTACCATGCCCGGCCCGTTGCCGGCCCGGCGGTGCGCTCTTACCGCACCTTTTCACCCTTACCACCCGAAAGTGGCGGT
>JBMHCS010000007.1:0-127676 GCA_049889795.1 Puniceispirillaceae bacterium (SeqCode)
AGAGCTAGACGAATCTCTTTTTGAAACAGCCCAAGCGCTTCAAGATATAGGGATATGGGAAGATACTGTAATTATGACATATTCTGAGTTTGGAAGGCGCGCGGCTGAAAATGGTTCTCGGGGAACTGATCATGGGATGGCAGCTCCACACTTCTTGATGGGAGGTAATTTAAATGGTGGATTTATAGGGCAATTTCCAAATTTAGGTGATTTAAGAAATAATAACCTAGACTATGAGGTGGACTATAGAACTGTTTATGAGGCTATTTTAAGAGAGCATTTCGGCCTCATTGAGAACCCCTTCCAGAGTTATCAAAATAGAGATTTGCGGATTTTATAATTTGTCTCTAAGTCACTTTGTAGCTTTAGGTAGAAAATTTTAAATATAAATCTCACTTAATGAGATTTTTTTTCCAATGTTATTGACCGTAGAAACTTCTCTGTGAAGGATAAAAAAACCTTGTGATAACAAAATTGGTGGAGCCAGCATGATAGGTCGTTGCAGCTAACTGTTTCAACTTGTTCCGAGGTTTGTGCTGGAATGTGTGGTAAACGATGGGCAGAATTTGGCTTAAATGCAATTATTCCATCCCAGTTTATCTGTTAATAACTGCCTGTCACGCCAGAGGCCGCGGGTTCGAGTCCCGTCACTCCCGCCACTTTTCAAGATGTGGTAGCCTCTGAAACCCGGCGGGTTCAGGGGTTTTTTTGTGCCCATGTGTCAAATATGTGCCGAAAAACTTTGAACCGGCGCGGGATTTTTCCTTCGCTCTGTATGATCAGAAGCGCCAGCAATAGTTTTTTTAAAGCGGCTTTCTGAATCAACATTACGCCAAGATCTGATTATATTTTTAGGTGGTTATTGAAACCAAAACTCAACAGAGAAGCCTCTTTGTTCAGCAGCTCTTGTTAAGAATGGAATATAGAAGGACAGTAGTTGGAGACAGGTTAGTAGTGAAGACACAGATTCGAATTGATGTGGAAACGCTCCATCGTAATCTCAAACAAATGTTTGGATTTGATGACTTTCGACCAGGGCAATTAGAAGTGATTGAGAGCATAGCACGAGGCGAAGACGTGCTGTCTGTTATGCCAACTGGATCCGGTAAGTCTCTTTGCTACCAATTACCTGCTGCGTCCAGTTCTTCTAGAACGATCGTGGTTTCACCCATTATCGCACTGATGAACGATCAGACATTAAGTCTCAAAGCAACTGGTGTTGCAGCTGAGACCATCCACTCGGGAAAGATGAGGGATGAGAACGTTCTGGCATGGCAAAGGTTTAAGAACGGCCAAAGTAATATCCTTTATATAAGTCCTGAACGTCTGATGACCGACAGGATGCTTGCAGCTCTTGAACACCTAGATGTGAAACTGTTTGTTGTGGATGAAGCACATTGCATCTCCAAATGGGGTGCAAGTTTTCGGCCTGATTATGAGGCGCTATCCAACTTGAGGCACCGGTTCCCACAGGCTTCCATAGCTGCTTTTACGGCGACCGCTGATAGTGCTACTCGAAATGATATCTGTGATAAATTGACGGGTGGTAGAGCGAGAGTAATCGTAAAAGGCTTTGATCGACCAAATCTGGCTTTAAGCGTACTGCCCAAACAAAATGTGAAAGCGACAATTCTGTCATATTGTCAAAAACAGTCTAATTCATGCGGGATTATTTACTGCCTCTCGCGCAACGAAACAGATGAAGTCGCCCTTTTCCTCGCCGATCATGGAATCAACGCCATTGCCTATCATGCAGGGAAATCCACTGAGCAACGCGCGCTAGCACAAGACCGTTTTATGACCGAAGCAAACGCTGTAATGGTAGCGACCGTGGCGTTTGGAATGGGTATTGATAAGCCAGATGTCAGGTTTGTTATTCATGCGAGCCTCCCAGCAAGTATGGAAGCTTTTTATCAGGAAATTGGACGCGCAGGACGTGATGGGCAGCCTGCCGACACAGTGTTGTTTTTTGGTTTGTCTGATATCACCAAAAGGCAGCGAATGATTTCAGATGGAGATGGCACTGACGAGTTCAAGTTTCTTGAAAGTAAGAGGCTCCAATCTCTGATTGGTTATTGCGAAACATCAGCTTGTCGAAAAACAGCCTTGCTTTCCTATTTTGATGAGACGATCGATCAATGTGGCAATTGCGATAATTGTTTGTCGCCACAGGCTACAGAGGATTTAACTGATGAAGCTAAATTGACCCTTCAGGCAGTCATCGACACGGGCCAATATTTTGGGGTCAGCCATGTGATCGATGTTGTAACCGGAGCGCTTACAGAAAAAGTAAGATCACGTGGACATAATCAACTGTCTTGTTTCGGTTCAGGCAGCACAAAGTCAAAACAATATTTCCAAAGTCTTGTTCGGCAATTGGTTTCTTCGGGATATTTGAAAATTAATCTTGAGAAATATGGGGCTATTCAGCTGACACCGCAATCCGATGACATCCTGTCAGAACGGGTCCGCTTTCACGCGAAGATTGATCGCACTTCTGGAGCGAAACCTTCCCAAAAAACAAAAGCTGAGGTGACGTCATTGGACGCCTTGGCGATTGATTTATTTCAAGCTCTTAAAGAAACAAGGCTTCGACTGGCGAAAGAAAAAGGCGTGCCGGCTTTTGTGGTGTTTTCGGATGCCACTCTTCGGGAAATGGCGCTCCATAAACCCAAAACTGAGCGTGCGTTTCTCAACATCAAAGGGGTTGGGCGTCAGAAACTTGATGCGTATTTCGATAGCTTCGTAGAAACCATAATTACGTTCAAATAACGGATGTGTTGTGTGCCAATCTGGGTGGGATCGCATGGTATTGAATGGCCTATATACACCGCGTAACTGCCTGAGATATATCGTTTCATGACATCACAAGACGGATTTTGACAGGTTCGAGTCCCGTCACTTCCGCCAGTTTTCGATCAGATATCGTCGCGTCTGGCGGCTTTTTTATGGTCTGTTGACAAGGCTGTAGATCGCGCAAAGCGCCATCAGGCCGATTCCGGTCACAAGCAGCAGGCTGTCTACATCCAGCCAGAACAGCAGCGCTGCGGACACAAAGCTGCCGAGGATATCGCCGGCATAAAAGGGCAGAATCGAGAAGGCCAGCCCCTGTGTTCTGAACGCCTCAGGCAGTTCGAGCCGCATGATGTAGGATCCCGCCAATCCTGAAAACGCCGGACCGACATAGATGCCGCCAAGGGCGACGATATGTGTCCATGCTTGTGTCGACAGGGCAAGGGCGATGATAAACACAGCACTGAAAGCAGCCCCCGCAATCACTGCGCGCAGGGTGAATGTCTTCTTGAAACCAGATAGATAGGTGCTGGTCATCAGCACCAGCTGCATCAGCATCAGGGCGATGACAAAGTCGCGCCGCGTTTCGGTCTGTTCTACTCCGAATTTCAACAGCGATCCCACAAACATCGGCCAGAACACAAAGGCGGTCTTCAGAAAGGTGAAGGCAAGCAAATTGAACAGGGGCCTGTTCTGGCGAATCAGCTGCAGGAATGCGGCGGTTCTGTCCTCGATGAATTGCAGCCGGATCGGGTGTCTTTGGCCTGCCCATCTCTGACCTAACTGTCTTTGGCCCGTCTCGGTGCCGCCAGGCATGCCACTGCACAGATAGGCAGCAAGCGCCAAGGCAACCGTCACGGCATAGGACAGGAACAGATCCTGCGTCGCCCCAGCAAAGATATAGAGCGCCACCATCGCCGCCAGCGACCCGGCGCGTTGCGCCACCCCTAAGTTGGACAGCTTTCTGGATGCCCGGTCGCTGGAAAACATCCCGTAATAGACAGAGATGGCTGCCGGCTTGGCAAAGGCGGATGAAATTTCATTCAGAACCACAAATGCCACAAGAACCCCTATCCCGAGCATGTGACCTTTCAGGGCAACAAACATCGCGAGGGTAACGGGGATAAAGATCATCACATGGGCAAGGATGAACAGGCGTTTTGACAATGCGTCTATGATCACCCCGGCAAACAGGCCGAATGCGATATAGGCGATCGCGGATATCGACGGGATGATGGACAGAACCTGGTACGAGCCGGTGATATCAAAAGCGGCGAAGGACACCATGGTATCAAACAGCGTATCGCTCAGCACCAGCAGGCCCGCGAAAACCAGAAAGATATGCGATTGAAGATGGCTGGGTATCAAACCTGCTGTTTTCCTGTCATTTCGTACATCTGAGGCCATTGGGAATGGCGGCGATTGTCTGGCTGATTTTACAGGACAGACCTTAAATTTGCCTAAACGCACGCCCCCTCAGGGCCATTGCCACAGGCTCGGCATGTCACAGCGGAAAATACCTTTCTTGTGATTGGCGTGATTACCGCTTGCAATCCGGGTCATTCGCGGCTTTAAAGCGACGAGATATCCCCCGGCATCCTGCGCAGAAACTGCCGGATGCGGGTAGATAATCCCCAAACCGGAGACACCCATGTCAGTGCAGTTGCGGAATATCGCCATCATTGCCCATGTTGATCACGGCAAGACAACGCTGATTGATTCGATCATGAAACAGACAGGCCTGTTTCGTGACAACCAGCAGGTGGCCGAACGGCTGATGGATTCTGGCGATCTTGAAAAGGAACGCGGTATCACCATCCTGGCCAAGCCTACCTCGGTCATCTGGAAAGATGTGCGGATCAATATCATTGATACCCCCGGCCACGCCGATTTCGGCGGTGAGGTCGAACGCGTGCTGGGGATGGCAGACGGTGTGATCCTGCTGACAGATGCCGCTGAAGGACCGATGCCGCAGACAAAATTCGTACTTGGCAAGGCGCTGAAGCAGGGATTGCGGCCAATTGTTGTCATCAACAAGGTCGATCGCCCCGACGGCCGCCCCGACGTGGTTGTTGATGAGGTGTTTGACCTGTTTGTGTCGCTTGAAGCCAATGATGCGCAGCTGGATTTTCCGATCCTCTATGCCTCGGGGCGGGATGGCTGGTGCGTCGAGGAACTGGACGCGCCACGGGACAATCTGCATCCGCTTCTGGACCGCGTGCTGGCGCATGTGCCGTCACCGGATGTGGCCCCTGACAAGCCTTTTGCAATGTTGGCAACGTTGCTGGACAGCGACCCGTTTCTGGGACGGTGCCTGACAGGACGCGTGATGCAGGGCACCGCAAAGGTCAACACACCGGTCAAGGCGATTGATCTTGATGGTACCCAGATAGAAGCAGGCCGCCTGACAAAGTTGCTGCGCTTTGAAGGCACCCAGCGTGTGCCGGTAGACGAGGTTGCGGCTGGCGACCTGATCTGCATTGCCGGGCTTGCAAAAGCGTCGGTGGCAGACACGATCTGTGACCCGCAGGTGAATGATGCGCTGCATTCAACACCGGTCGACCCGCCGACCATGTCAGTGACCATCACCGTGAATGACAGCCCCTTTGCCGGTCGGGAGGGGAAAAAAGTCACATCGACCATGATTCGCGAGCGCCTGCTTGCCGAAGCAGAAACCAATGTCGCCATTACCTTTGCCGAGAGCGACGGCAAGGATGCCTTTGAAATAGGCGGTCGCGGGGAATTACAGCTTGGCGTGCTGGTTGAAACCATGCGCCGTGAGGGATTCGAGATGACAGTGTCGCGTCCGCGGGTGCTGGTGCGGCGCGACGGTGCGACAAGGTTGGAGCCGATTGAAGAAGTCACCATTGATGTCGACGAGGAATATGCCAGCACCGTTGTGGATGCGATGAACCGGCGCAAGGCGGTGATGCTGGATATGCGGTCATCGGGTGCCGGCAAAACGCGCATCGTCTTTCACGCGCCGTCACGCGGCCTGATCGGCTATCCAAGCCGGTTTTTGACGGAAACCCGCGGGACCGGTGTGCTGAACCGAGTCTTCCACGAATATGGGGATTACCGTGGCGATATTCCGGGTCGTCGGAATGGGGCGCTGATTGCCTCGGAAACCGGCACGGCTGTGGCCTATGCACTGTTCAACCTGCAGGATCGCGGGGTGATGTTCATTGACCCGCAGACACCGGTCTATCAGGGAATGATCGTTGGCGAGCATAGCCGCGACAATGATCTGGAAATCAATGTGCTGAAGGGTAAGAAACTGACAAATGTCCGGGCTGCCGGGTCTGATGAGGCTGTCGCGCTGACACCGCCACGGCGGATGTCACTTGAAGACATGATGGCCTATATCGACAGTGATGAACTGCTGGAGGTTACACCGACCAGCCTGCGCCTTCGCAAACGCTATCTTCTGGAGCATGAGCGCAAGAAATTCCGCCGTCAGCTGGAAGATGAAGCGCGCGCTGCCAGCTAGCCAGCCGGCGCCTTTTCACGGCGCGATACCAGCAGGCCGGCAACGACCAGCAGATAGGCGAGAATCGCCGCTGGCACCAACGGTTCTTTCAAGAACAGAAATGCCATCACCCCTGTAATCAACGGCACGATATAGCCGTTGGTCGAGGTGTATACAGCGCTTTCGCGCCGGATCAGGGCACCGCGCAACAGCGTGCCACAGCCAGTAACCAGAAAGCCCGATCCTATGATCCAGACCCAGCCAGCGGCCGAGGGCATGGCCAGCGGCAGGCTGAACAGCAGGACGGGCACCGCAACAATATTGCCGAGCAGCAATGCTGATGCCGTCATCGCGAGGGATGATACGCGTGGCATGATCTGGAACAAGACCCCGCCGCCGGCAAGGCACAGCGCACAGAGGTTGCAGAGCAGGTGCGGTATCCAAAGCTGATTTTCGGCAAGGCGGTTTGTCACCCCAAGCTGTTCGACAACCGCTTCACTGGCACCGGCATCACCCTGCGCGCCAATATGCGCCAGCAACAGCAGTCCGGCAGATGCGATGGCAAACCCGGCCCATTTCTGCCGGCTGATCGGGGTTCCGATGACAATGCGTGACAGGACAAGCACTTCCAGCGGAATCGCGGCATAATATATCGCCGCGGTCGTATTGCTGACATAGGTCAGTGTCCAGGGCAGCAAGGTGAAAGGCAGCGCAAGGCAGATGATGCCGTAAATGGCGGCATAGGCCCAGAGCTGCCGTCCGCGGACAAGCCCGACACCAGTGATATGTGCCGCGACGACCAGAAAGATCGTGGCAAATACAATGCGGGTTGATCCTGAAGCGGCAGGTCCAACCTCCATCGATGCGAGAGTGGCAAACACGAAACTGAGGCTGAAAATGCATGACATGGTCAGCAGCATGCCCGCAGACACCCATTTTGGCGGTATGCGCAACATGAGGCATGTCTCCGGAAATGCCAGATGGCGCGTGGGTCTGGCGGTAAAAGTAAAGGACACGCTGGTCCGGCATGGTGTTGCGGAGATTGCGCCATCTGCAGCCCACGGTCTATAGTCGAATGACAGCCATCGGAAAGAAAATCACATGTCCATTCGCTTTTGGGGTCTGAAAAACTGTGACACCTGCCGCGCTGCGCTGAAAGCGATCGCCGGCGCGGGTATTAAGGTAGATGTCAGGGATGTGCGTGATGACGCCGTGCCTGCCGACCTGTTGTCACACATACTGGAGTCGCACGGGGCCGACCACGTTATCAACCGGCGGTCAACAACCTGGCGCACACTGGATGAAGCGGCGCGCAACAGTGATCCGGTGGCATTGTTGCAGGCACATCCAGCGCTGATGAAACGGCCGTTGATTCTGTTGGAAAATAATGACAGCTATGTTGGTTGGACACCGCAAGCAAAGGCAGCCCTCGGGCTCGAACAAGGATAGCTGATGGCGAAAACAAGATTGGCGCTTGAACTGGGGATGGGTACATCACTGCGTGCAGAGGACTATAGCCGTGCTGCGGTGCGTGCCGTTGAGGATGCGCTGTGGCGCAATTCGATCAGCTTTGCCGAGGCGTTTGGGTTCGACAAAAGTGATATGCTGATTGACATTCATATCGGCGTGCAGAAACCCGATCTTGTCGATATCGATGTGGTCAAGGCGGTGCTTCCCTATGGCAATGGCAGTGTAACCGTTGGCGAAGGCGGGCTGGATATTGCCAAGCCTGATGGCAGCGGTGTGATCATCCTTGCCAATGCCGCCATCATCGTTTCCTTTGATATGGAGCGCGTTGCGCCGCCACGGACCACTGAGGTGCCGGCCAAAACACAGGCGGGGGCAGCGGAATGAAGCGGCTTATCCTAGAAATGGGGACAGGTGTTGATCTCTATGGCGGTGACTATACCAAGGCCGCCTGCCGCGCCGTGCGCGATGCCATTGGCCACAGTTCGCTGTCCCTGTTCAGATCCTGCGGACTCAGCCATCAGGATATGCAGGTCAAGGTCACGATCGCGGTTCAGGAACCGGAAAAAGTGGACGCCGACATCGTCGCCGAACAATTGCCGCGTGGTAATCCGTCCGTTGCGGTTGTGCGCGGCGGAATGAATGTCGATGATTCGGTCGCCGGCGAGGCGACGGTCATCGCCGCAGCGGCGGTAGAGGCTTTTTTGCATGTAGATGAAGGCGCATGGAAAATAAGCGGGAAAAGCGATGACTGACAGGAAAGCCATTGAGGTGCCAGCCGCGGCGCTGTCAGACGCGATTGCCGAGATTGTTGTGCCATCGGCCGGCCTGTCAAAGGATATGCCGTTCTTTACGAAAACATTGGGGTTTCGGCTGGACAAGATCTTCCCGGCTGACGATCCGGCCGTGGCCGTTCTGTCTGGCCATGGGGTCCGAATCAGGCTGGATTCAACCATTGATTCCGGTCCGCCGCCACCTGATCTGCGGCTTCTTGTGGCGGATCCGGATACTATTGCTGATGGCCGGCGCGAACTGGTCGCGCCAAATGGCATGCGCATTCTCTTTGAAGACCGTGATCCGCCGCTGGTCACGCCCACCACCCAGCATAGCTATATTGTCAGGCGGCTTGCTGATCAGGCGCCCTGGGTGATTGGCCGGGCCGGAATGCATTACCGTGATCTGATTCCCGACCGGCTTGGCGGTTCGATCATTGCAAGCCATATCCGTATTCCCGATGGGGGGCCGGTGCCCGATATGGTGCATTACCATACGGTCGGGTTTCAGCTGATTTTCTGCATCGCTGGCTGGGTTGATCTTGTCTATGAGGATCAAGGGCCTGAATTCCGGCTGCATGCAGGTGACTGTGTGATCCAGCCACCGGAAATCCGCCATCGGGTATTGTTTGCGTCCGAAAATATCGAAGTCGTGGAAATTGGCGTGCCTGCAGAGCATGTGACGACCATCGATCACGAGATGACCTTGCCAAACGGCCCGGCAAACCCCGGCCGCCTGTTCCAGGGGCAGCGTTTTGTGCATCATCAGGAACAAGGTGCCCGCTGGGGGGATTGGCGTCTTCCCGGCTTCGTCGCGCGCGATACCGGCATTGGTGACGGCACCAATGGTGTGGCCGGCGTACAGGTGGCGAAATGGCAGGAGGGGGACGCGGTGCGTGCAACGCATGATTGCGATATTCTCTTTGACTTTGTCATGGCGGGCACCATGACCTTATCGGTCGAAGGCGAACCCGATTTTCAGCTGTCGGCGGGCGATGCCTTTGTCGTGCCGCCAGGCCGTGTGGCGCAGTTTCATGGCTGCAGCGATGATCTGGAATTAATGGAGGTGGCGTTGCCATCCGCCTTCAGCACGACCCTCACGCGCTGATTGTTCAGCACAGATGCGCCCTTTTGATTATCTTCTTTATGCCGGTGTCGTTATTGGTTGGTCTACCAGCTGGTATCCGTTGTCCCTGCAGATGGGGACGGTGCCCGCCGAGGTCTCGCTGTTCTGGCGCTTTGCGGCCGCTGCCCTGCTGACATTCGGTATTGCCCGAGGGGTTGGCGTGGCATTGCGCTATGGGCGGGCAGACCATCTGCGCTTTGCCTGTCTTGGCATTGTGCTGTTTTCAACCAATTTTGCATTTTTCTACAATGCCAGCCTCTATGGCGCCTCGGGTCTGTTGGCGGTGATCCTGTCAACGACATCGCTGGTCAATGTGCTTATGGTGGCGGTTGTAAGCCGCAGCCGGCCGCCCGTTCAGCAGCTTGGTGCTGCAGTGACCGGCCTTGCCGGGCTGGGGCTGATCTTCCTGCCAGAGTTGCGCGCCGCAGAGACAATCGTGATGGCAATTTTGCTAGGTGGCGCGGGAACATTGTTGTTCTGCACAGGCAATCTGCTCTCGGCGGCCACACAGCAACGCGGGGTGCATGTGCTGGCATCGACATCCTGGGGCATGTTCTATGGCACGGCTTTCATGGGTCTTGTATCCCTTGTGCGCGGCCATGAATTCACCATTGACCTGTCGCCTCTCTATCTTGGCAGTCTGGCCTGGTTGGTGATTGTCTCGTCGGTGCTGGCGCTTGCCAGTTACTTGACCCTAGTCGGCCGCATCGGGCCCGGGCGGGCAGGCTATGCAACTGTTATTTTTCCGGTCTTTGCCTTGCTGATATCGACCTTGATGGAGGGCTATCAGTGGTCCCTTCTGGCGATCGCCGGTCTTGTGCTGGTCATGGCCGGTAATGTGGTGATGATCCGCACCCGGGGATAGCAGAAAATCCGCAGCTGACGGATTAGCCGTGGATATAGGCGGGTACCGCGAGGGATCCGGCCGCCAGCGCCATGGATGCGCCCAATGTCAGGATGTGGCGCAGCTGCATATACCAGTCGGGCAGCAAGCCGTCGCGCCAGGCACGATAATCCACCCACCAGCTGAGAAGAAAGCCCGGCACAAGGGCGAGCAGCGTCAAGCCGGGGTCCAGAACCAGTGTTGGCAGCCAGGCGTAAATTGCAGGCATCACCGACCAGACAAACCAGCGCGGATCACGGTCGCCGCGCATTGCCAGCCCCCAATGGACTGCCCCGACAAAGCTGAGAATGACACTGCCATAAACGCCGCACGCCATGACGGCCAGTGCATTCCACGGGGCCACGCCGCTATGCGCTGCACCGGCGCAAACGAAAAACGGGACCAGCCCGCCAAAGCCCATGAGGCTGGCAAGCGGCGGCGCGGCGTGATCCTGCTTGTCGGTTTCGGTCATCGCGGTACCTTGTTCCTGTTGCCGGCATCAGCCACGCCAGGTGTCCGCGTTGCCAGTGCAAGACTGGCCACCGCCCCAAGCACAACCACACCACCAATGATTTCCGGAACCGTCATTGCCTCACCCAGAAAAATCCACGGCCAAAGGGGGCCGAACACGCTTTCGACCAACACCAGCAGGCTGACCTCGGCTGCTGGTACATATCCGGTCCCCCAGGTGACCAGCGCAATGCCGATCCCGATGGTAAAAGCACCCATGAACAGCGTCAGCGCCAGATCCTGACCGGAAATAGCAAAGCCGTTGCCAAACAGCATAATCGATATGGCAGCCAGAAGAATTGCAAAACTGCCGCCCAGAAAGGTACCGCCAAGCACATCAGTCTTGCCACTGCGTCGCGCGATCACAAGCATTATGGCAAAGGTGAATGCGGATATCAGCGCAATCATATTGCCACTGGTGCGGCCAAGGGAAAATCCGTCACCAATCATCAGCAGCACCCCGGCCATCGCCACCGCCATGGCTGGCCATGTCAACCGGTGCGGGCGCTCTCCGATCCAGACCCATCCGATCACGGCGGCAAAGAAAGGTGACAGGGTCAGCAGCAGAAGGCATGAAGCGACTGAGGTCAGCAACATCGCATACACATAGGTCGCAAAGGCGATGGCCAGCATCAGTCCCATTACAACATCGGTGCGGTCAAGGCTGGACAGGAATACAAGCGGCGCCTGACGGCGGCGCAGACAGGCCACCAGTGCTACCATGGCGGCAAGGCTGATCGACCGGTAAAACAGGATCAGCATGCCGTCGCCGGTTTCCAGCAATCGCATAACGAGGCCGACAAAGCTCATGCAGCTTGCGCCCATCATCACCAGCAGCATTGCATTGTTACGTGACATTCAGTTTTTCCCCGGCCATGCGGCATCATCCTGCCTTGTCTGTAACAACCTTTGCTGGGCCAAGTCCATTGGCGAAATCATCGCGCAACCGGATCGCTTTCCCCCTTTTGCCGGCGCGCAATGCCTGCTAGCTATGCGTGCGGCGCGGTGCCCATGATCTAAATGCCGCTCGATCGATGAAACGAGGATATTTTGATGAGTTTGAAGCGTCGTCTCTGGCTTGTAATGATATTGCCGGCTTTGATGCTTGTTGCCGGATTGACCGGAGGATGTTCTTCCATGCCTGACTATTCTTTTTCGCCGCAGTTTGATCCGGCCAGCAAAACCTTTCAGCACCCGAACGGGTATCGCAATGACAAGAGTGCGGGTGATCTGCTGAGCATGGCCTGGCAGTTCATGACGCGCGAAACCGATCCGATCGAAAAGACCGGGTTTCCGGTCATGTCGGCCGCAGATAATGCCCCGCGCGGCACAGACGAGAACGCGATCACATGGATTGGTCATGCCACCTTGTTGTTTGAACGTGATGGGAAGACAATCCTTACTGACCCGATGTTTTCCGACCGCGCGTCACCGCTGGCGTTCAGCGGCCCAAAGCGGGTCGCGCCACCGGCCCGCAGCCTCGAAGCGTTACCGCCGATCGATGTCGTTCTGATTTCGCATGCCCATTACGATCATCTCGACATGCCGTCGCTGCGACGGCTGGCAGAATTGCAGCCGGATATTGCGGTGCTCGCGCCGCTCGGGGTGGGCCGATATGCAAGAGACGCCGGCTTCACCAACGTAACCGAGCTTGATTGGTGGCAAGACACAACACTGGGCGATGTGACAGTGACGGCCACACCGGCGCGTCATTGGGCCTCACGCTCGCCCTTTGATCGCAACCGGACATTGTGGGCCGGTTTCATGGTGCGCTTCAGTGACGGTTTTCAGTTCTACTTCATAGGGGATACGGGATATAGCGAGGATTTTCTGGATGTGCGCGAACGTCTGGGGCCGACTGACCTCGCAGCGATACCGATCGGCGCCTATGCGCCGCGCGACTTTATGAAGGAGTCGCACTGCAATCCGGAAGAGGCCGTCCAGATTTTTCAAGATTTGGGTGCAAAACGCGCCGTGGCCATTCATTGGGGAACATTCAAATTGACTCTGGAGCCGCTGGACGAACCGCCCATATTGCTTGACGCGGCGTTGCAGCAGGCACGCATAGGGGCTGATAAATTCCGTGCGTTGGTACATGGAGAACGGTGGACGTTCTAGGGCGGATATAGGTCGAATTGATCATTTCTGACCACCGCGTGGGGGGTGGCATTTTATCTCGCCTGACAGGTGCCGGTTTCCCTTGCTTTTGGGGCATGGCTGAATTATTCAAACGTAGGTTTTCCCAACCGAAACGGAGAGCCAGGTGCCTGAGCTTTTATCTGAATATTTACCGATCGCGGTGTTTTTTGCCATCGCCCTCGGCCTGGCCATTGCGCTTGTTACGGGGTCGTTGCTTCTGGGCAACCAGCGTCCTGATGACGAGAAAATGGCTGCATATGAATGTGGCTTTGATGCGTTTGATGATTCGCGCCGCCAGTTCGATGTGCGTTTTTACCTTGTTGCCATCCTGTTCATCATTTTCGATTTGGAAGTGGCGTTTCTGTTCCCGTGGGCGGTATCGCTTGGCGGGATCGGCATGTTTGGCTTTTGGTCGATGATGGTGTTTCTCGCCGTGCTGACAGTCGGTTTCATTTATGAGTGGAAAAAGGGAGCCCTGGAATGGGAGTGATTGACCCGCGCACCGCCCCGCCGATTGGTCCGGGCCCGGAGCAGGACGCTATCTTGAAAGCGGTCGGTGATGAAATTACCAATCGCGGTTTTGTGATTGCCAGTGCCGACAAATTATTTAACTGGGCACGTTCCGGATCGCTCTGGCCGATGACATTCGGCCTTGCCTGCTGTGCTGTAGAGATGATGCATTCGGCTGCCAGCCGCTATGACATGGACCGGTATGGCATGCTGTTTCGGCCGAGTCCGCGGCAATCGGATGTCATGATTGTCGCCGGAACGCTGACCAACAAGATGGCACCAGCCTTGCGGCGCGTCTATGACCAGATGCCAGAGCCGCGCTGGGTACTGTCGATGGGATCATGCGCCAATGGCGGCGGCTATTACCATTATTCCTATGCGGTTGTGCGTGGATGTGACCGGATCGTTCCGGTGGATGTCTATGTGCCCGGCTGCCCGCCCACTGCCGAGGCGTTGATTTACGGGTTGTTGCAGCTGCAAAAGAAAATTAAGCGCACGGCGACGATCGCGCGCGGCTAGGTCCCTTCTGGGGAGACAGGAACAGCACGGCATACGGGTTCCAAGGTGCCAGGAACCAGTTGTCCGAGATGTAATCAAGGCACCATGCGCCGTCGGATATCCGTCCGATGGCAACCAACAGATGGCCCTTTGACGGGTAACGGGAACAGGTGCATGACCGAGGCCACCGAAACAGCCAGTACAGGCGTCGCGGAGACGCCGTCGCCACAGGCCTTGATGATTGATCATCTGCGGAACCTTCTTGGTGATGTCGTGCAGGACGCGACAACGGTCCAGGGCCAGATTGTGCTGCGGACAGGCCTGAACCAGATTGTGCGGACGCTGACCGCGTTGCGTGACGACCAGCATGCTGCCTTCAATCAGCTGTCAGACATAACAGCGGTTGACTATCCGGAACGGCCATCACGATTCGAAATCGTGTATCAGTTGCTCTCCATGCGGAACAATATGCGTCTGCGTATATTGGTGGCTGCCGATGAGGGGCAGGCTGTGCCCTCCATCACATCCGTTTATGCGGCTGCCAACTGGGCCGAGCGCGAGGCGTGGGATATGTTCGGCATTTTCTTTGGCGGCCATCCTGATTTGCGGCGCCTGCTGACCGATTACGGGTTTGAGGGACATCCGTTGCGCAAGGATTTTCCGCTGACCGGTCATGTCGAGGTGCGCTATGACGATACGCTGCGCCGTGTGGTGAACGAGCCTGTCAGCCTTGTTCAGGAGTTCCGTGATTTCGATTTTCTCAGCCCGTGGGAAGGGATGCAGGCCAGCATTCCGGGCGATGAAAAAGCCAATAAGGACGGGTGAGGGAGACGGTTATGGCAGAGATGCAGATCAAGCCCATCACGATGAATTTCGGTCCGCAGCATCCGGCAGCACATGGCGTGTTGCGTCTGGTGCTTGAAATGGATGGCGAGGTCATTGAACGCGCCGACCCGCATATCGGCCTGTTGCACCGTGGCACAGAAAAACTGATCGAACATAAGACCTATTTGCAGGCATTGCCCTATTTTGACCGTCTTGATTACGTGTCTCCGATGAATCAGGAGCATGCCTGGGCGCTTGCAGTCGAAAATGCGGTTGGGATTGAGGTGCCACGCCGGGCGCAATATATCCGTGTGCTTTATTGCGAGATTGGCCGGATTCTGAACCACCTGCTCAATCTGACAACCTTTGCCATTGATGTGGGGGCGATGACGCCGTTGCTGTGGGGGTTTGAAGAGCGTGAAGAGCTGATGGGCTTTTACGAGCGGGCCTGTGGCGCGCGGCTTCATGCGGCCTATTTTCGGCCTGGCGGCGTGCATCAGGACCTGCCTGACGGGCTGCTGGATGAGATTGCTGACTGGGCAGCGCGCTTTCCTGCCTTCATCGCTGACCTTGAGACCCTGTTGACGGATAATCGCATTTTCAAGCAACGGACCGTTGATATCGGGGTGATCACCGAAGAGGCTGCGCTTGACCTTGGCATGACAGGCCCGTGCCTGCGCGCCAGTGGCGTTGCCTGGGATCTGCGTAAATCGCAGCCCTATGATTGCTATGCCGAGATGGATTTTGACGTGCCTGTTGGCAAAACGGGTGACTGCTATGCGCGCTATCTCGTGCGCATCGAAGAAATGCGGCAGTCACTGCGGATCATCCGGCAATGTATCGACAATATGCCAGGCGGGCCTGTGCTGGCGGAAAACAACAAGGTTACACCGCCCAAACGCGGCGAAATGAAAAATTCGATGGAAGCCCTGATCCATCACTTCAAGCTGTATACTGAAGGGTTTCATGTGCCCGAAGGCGACAGCTATACCGCTGTTGAGGCCCCGAAAGGCGAATTTGGCGTCTATCTGGTGGCAGACGGATCAAACAAGCCCTATCGCTGCAAGATCCGTGGTCCGGGCTTTTATTTCATGGCGGCTGTCGACTATCTGTCGCGCGGCCACATGCTGGCAGATTCAGTGGCCATTATTGGATCGCTGGACGTTGTTTTTGGTGAGATTGACAGATGAGCATCGACGCCCGTATTGCGGATGACCAGCCGGACAGCTTTGCGTTTTCCAAGGAAAACGAGGCTGAAATCAAGCGGATCATCGCCAAATATCCAAAGGGCCGCCAGGCCAGTGCGGTTATGCCACTGCTGGATCTGGCGCAGCGTCAGCATGACAACTGGATTCCGATGAAAGCCATCGAACTGATTGCCAACAAGCTGGAGATGGCGGAAATCCGCGTGCTGGAAGTGGCGACATTCTACACGATGTTTAATCTGAAGCCCGTTGGTAAATATTTCCTGCAGGCCTGCACCACGACACCATGCTGGTTGCGGGGGTCGGACTCCATGATGCGCTGTATCAAGGACCGGTACGGGATCAGTTCAGGTGAAACCTCGGCTTGTGGCCGCTTTTCGCTGCTTGAGGTTGAATGTCTTGGTGCCTGTGTGAACGCGCCGATCCTGCAGGTAAATGACGATTTTTACGAAGATCTGGATTATGCCAGTACCGGCGCGCTGCTGGATTCGCTGGAAGCCGATGCCCCGCTGCCCATAGGGTCGGTGGCAGGTCGGTCCGGTTCCGAAGCAAGCGGCGGGGCGACAAGCCTTTCGGCGCTTAAGCCGGCAGAATAGGGAGGGACGAATGCTGAAAGACGAAGACCGCATTTTCACCAATCTCTATGGTTGGGCAGATCCAGGGCTGGCTGGCGCCAAAAAGCGCGGTGACTGGTCAAATACAGCGAAAATCCTGAAGCTTGGTCACGATGAAATTGTCGAGCGGGTCAAGGCATCCGGGTTGCGCGGCCGCGGTGGTGCTGGGTTCCCGACAGGGCTGAAATGGTCATTCATGCCAAAGGAAGTGGGCGCGCGTCCGCATTATCTGGTGGTGAATGCCGATGAATCAGAGCCCGGCACATGTAAAGACCGCGATATTATCCGTAATGATCCGCACAAGTTGCTCGAAGGATGCGTTATCGCCGGTTTCGCGATGCGTGCGCACGCTGCCTATATCTATATTCGCGGCGAATTTGTGAACGAGGCCCGGCGCCTGCAGATCGCCATTGACGAGGCCTATGATGCCGGATTGCTGGGCGACAATGCTGCCAAATCAGGGTGGAAGTTCGATATCTATCTGCATCGTGGTGCCGGCGCCTACATCTGCGGTGAAGAAACCGCACTGATCGAGTCGCTGGAAGGCAAAAAGGGGCAGCCGCGCCTGAAGCCACCATTCCCGGCCGGTGCCGGTCTTTATGGCTGCCCGACAACAGTCAATAATGTTGAATCCATCGCGGTGGTTCCCACCATCCTGCGGCGCGGTGCTGACTGGTTTGCCGGTCTTGGCAAGGATAACAACACAGGGTCGAAGCTGTTCTGTATTTCGGGCCATGTGAACCGGCCCTGCAATGTCGAAGAAGAGATGGGCATTTCGCTACGCGAGCTTATTGAAAAGCACGCGGGTGGGGTGCGCGGCGGCTGGGACAATCTGCTTGCCGTTATTCCGGGTGGGTCATCAACACCATTGCTGCCGCAAGATGTCTGCAGCACGGTGACGATGGATTTTGATGCCCTTAAGGATGCCGGGTCAGGGCTTGGCACGGCGGGTGTAATCGTCATGGACAAGAGCACCGACATTGTGAAGGCGATTTCGCGCCTGTCCTATTTCTACAAGCATGAATCATGCGGCCAGTGTACGCCGTGCCGCGAAGGCACCGGCTGGATGTGGCGGATGATGGAACGGCTGGTTCGCGGCGAGGCGGAAATTCACGAAATCGACACGCTGGAGCAGGTAACGCGCCAGGTCGAAGGCCATACCATCTGTGCGCTGGGTGATGCGGCAGCATGGCCCATCCAAGGTCTCATCAAGAATTTCCGGCCAGAAATCGAACGCCGGATTGTTGCTCATCGCACCGCAAGTGCGGTTGAAGCTGCGGAATAGGGGGCAAGGGATCCATGCCAAAGCTGACAGTGAACGGCATCGAGGTAGAGGTAGAAGACGGGTCCACCGTCCTGCATGCCTGCGAGGAAGCCGGTATTGAGGTGCCGCGTTTCTGTTATCACGACAGGCTGTCAATCGCCGGAAATTGCCGGATGTGCCTTGTCGATATGGAACGTGCGCCAAAGCCGGTTGCGTCATGCGCCATGCCGGCCGGTGAGGGTATGGTTATTCGCACCGACACCGACCGGGTGAAAAAGGCGCGCGAAGGCGTTATGGAATTTCTCCTGATCAATCACCCTCTGGACTGCCCGATCTGCGACCAGGGCGGTGAGTGTGACCTGCAGGACCAGGCCATGGGATATGGCTTTGACGGCTCGCGCTATGAAGAAAACAAGCGGGCTGTCGAAGACAAGCATATGGGGCCGCTGATCAGCACAACAATGACCCGTTGCATTCACTGCACGCGCTGTGTGCGATTTGCGACCGAAGTCGCGGGTGTGCCGGAACTGGGCGCGATTGGCCGCGGCGAATCCATGGAAATCACAACCTATCTCGAGAAGAGTTTGGCGTCCGAATTATCGGCCAATGTCATCGATCTGTGTCCGGTTGGTGCGCTGACATCAAAGCCCTATGCCTTTGCTGCGCGCCCGTGGGAGCTGTCAAAGACCGAATCGGTCGATGTGATGGACGCGGTGGGCAGTAATATCCGTGTCGATGCGCGCGGCGCGCAGGTCATGCGGGTGTTGCCGCGTTTGAATGAAGACGTCAATGAGGAATGGATTTCCGACAAGACCCGCTATGCCATTGATGGTTTACGGCGCCAGCGTCTTGACCGGCCCTATATGCGCGGGCGTGACGGCAAGCTGGCACCAGCCAGTTGGGATGATGCCTTCACCGCGATTGCTGCCAAGCTGAAGAAGGCGAAGAGTGGCCGCATCGCCGCTATTGCCGGTGACCAGTGCGATGCAGAATCGATGTTCGCGCTGAAAACACTGTTTGGAAAAATTGGCAGCGGGAATCTGGATTGCCGGCAAGACGGCGCCAAGATTGGCGGCGCCCGTGCTGGCTATCTGTTCAATTCTACCATTGCCGGCATTGATGATGCAGATGCCCTTCTGATTATCGGCAGCAATCCGCGCATTGAGGCAGCGGTCCTGAATGCCCGTATTCGCCGTAACTGGCTTGCGACCCGGTTGCCTGTGGGTGTCATCGGTCCGGATGCCGACCTGACCTATGAAACGGAGCATCTTGGAGATGATCCGACGCTGCTGGACGCTGTGCTTGATGGCAAATCAAAATTTGCTGCCAAGCTGAAGAAGGCGGAGCGTCCGATGATCATCATCGGCATGGGCGCGCTGACGCGTGCTGATGGTGCGGCAATCCTAGGCAAGGCGCGTGAGATTGCTGACCAGTTTGGCGTCGTTGGTGGCGGATGGAACGGCTTTAACGTGCTGCACACGGCGGCTGCACGGGTTGGCGGGCTGGATCTTGGCTTTGTGCCGGATCGTGGCGGGCTGGATATTGGCGGCATGTACAAGGCAGCCGAATCAGGGTCGCTGGATCTGGTCTGGCTGCTGGGCGCGGACGAGATCGACCATGCGCGGCTGACAAATGCTCTTGTTGTCTATCAGGGTCATCATGGTGACCGCGGTGCGCACCATGCCGATATCGTGTTGCCTGGGGCCGCCTATACCGAGAAAGACGGAATCTACGTCAATACAGAGGGACGGGTGCAATATGCCAGCCGCGCTGCTTTCCCGCCCGGTGAAGCGCGTGAGGACTGGGCGATCATCCGTGCCATGGCTGCCCGTATCGGGATCAATCTGGGCTTTGACACGCTTGACGAACTGCGCGACGACCTGATCGAGGCCGTGCCGCATTTTGCAGCGCGGGACGAGGTTGCCGGTGCCAGATGGGCAAAATTTGGTGGTCGGGCCAAACTGAATGCAGCGGCGATTTCCGCTGCGCTGGACGGGTTTTACATGACCTGTGCCATCAGTCGCGCCTCTGAAACAATGGGTCAATGCATGATGGCGCTTGCTGAAGATGGCGCGCGCGACGCGGCGGAGTAGCGAGATGGAATTTCTGACCAACAGCTATGTCGTAGAGCTTGCCTGGATTGTGGCAAAGATCATGGTCGTGGTTGGCCCGCTATTGATCGCGGTAGCCTATCTGACGCTGGCTGAAAGGCGCGTGATCGGGTTCATGCAGCTGCGCAAGGGGCCCAATGTGGTTGGCCCGTTTGGCCTGTTCCAGCCTTTTGCTGATGCGCTGAAGCTGATGGTCAAGGAAACGATCCTGCCGGCTGGCGCGAACAAGCTTGTCTTTATCTTTGCGCCCATGCTGACATTCATCCTGGCGCTGGTGGCCTGGGCTGTGATCCCGTTTGGCGAGGGGTTGGTGATCGCCGATATCAATGTCGGCATCCTGTATCTGTTCGCCATTTCTTCGCTTGGTGTCTATGGCGTGATCATGGCTGGCTGGGCCAGCAATTCGAAATATGCATTTCTGGGCGCGCTGCGCTCGGCAGCGCAGATGGTCTCTTATGAAGTGTCGATGGGACTGGTGATCATCAATGTGCTGGTTTGTGTGGGATCGTTGAACCTGACTGATATTGTCGAGGCACAGCGCGATATGTGGTTTGCGCTGCCGCTGTTGCCGATGTTTTTTGTGTTCTTCATTTCGACACTGGCAGAAACAAATCGCGCGCCCTTTGACCTTCCCGAAGGTGAATCCGAACTGGTTGCCGGCTATTTCGTGGAATATTCCTCGATGAGCTTTGCCCTGTTCTTCCTTGGCGAATATGCCAACATGATCCTGATGAGCGGCATGACGACAGTTCTGTTCCTCGGGGGATGGCTGCCGCCGCTGGATATCTGGCCGCTTAACCTCGTGCCGGGGCCAATCTGGTTTGTGTTGAAAGTGATGCTGCTGCTGTTCGTGTTCCTGTGGGTGCGCGCGACCACGCCGCGCTATCGCTATGACCAGTTGATGCGTCTTGGCTGGAAGATCTTCCTTCCGTTTTCACTGATTTATGTCGTGCTGACATCGGGTTTCCTTCTTTGGACCGGCAATCTGCCGGTGATTGCCGGATAGGCAAGGGGCATTAGCATGGGTGCAATGGTAAATAATCTGCGTTCCTTTCTGCTGCTGGAGCTTGGCAAGGGCCTGTTCCTGACGCTGAAATATTTCTTCAAGCCGAAAGTGACGATCAACTATCCCTATGAAAAGGGAACCTTGTCGCCACGGTTCCGCGGCGAACATGCGTTGCGCCGCTATCCGAATGGCGAAGAACGTTGTATCGCCTGCAAGCTGTGTGAGGCGGTTTGTCCGGCGCAGGCCATCACCATCGAGGCAGAGCCGCGTGATGATGGGAGCCGTCGCACGACACGCTATGATATCGACATGACCAAATGCATCTATTGCGGCTTCTGCCAGGAAGCCTGCCCGGTGGATGCCATCGTCGAGGGGCCAAATTTCGAATTTGCGACCGAGACGCGGGAAGAACTCTATTACGACAAGGACAAGCTCCTTGCCAATGGCGACCGCTGGGAAACAGAGATTGCGCGCAATCTGGCAGCGGATGCGCAGTGGCGCTAGACCAGCGCTGCCGCAAGGGGGGACAAATGACGCGTGACAATCCACATTCATTTCGCAGCCGGCGCACCGCCGACGCTGTCGTCAGCAGGAGGGCGACGCGATGATTGAGGCGCTGTTCTTTTATCTGTTTTCCGCCGTGATGCTGGGTGCAGGTGCGATGGTTGTGATCTCGCGCAACCCGGTCTATTCGGTGTTGTTCCTGATCCTGGCTTTTTTCAATGCAGCCGGGCTGTTCGTGCTGATTGGGGCTGAATTCATCGCCATGCTGCTTGTCGTTGTCTATGTTGGCGCGGTGGCGGTGTTGTTCCTGTTTGTGGTGATGATGCTGGATATCAACTTTGCCGAGATGCGCGCCGGGTTTCAGAAATATCTGCCGCTGGGTCTGGCGGTTGGCGGTATTTTGGTGTTTGAGCTGGTGGCAGCGATTTATGGCGATGCCTTTAACGGCGTGACCTTGCCGGCAGCGCCCGACATCAGCAATACCCGCGCATTGGGCAATGTGCTGTACACCAAATATATGTATCTGTTCCAGGTGGCCGGGCTGATCCTGCTGGTGGCGATGATCGGGGCGATTTCGCTGACCATGCGTCGCCGCGTTGGTGTGCGCCGTCAGGTGATTGCGCAACAGAATGCGCGCCGGCGTGATGAATCAGTCGAGGTTGTGGATGTGCCGGTCGGGGCCGGTGCGCGCACGATCGCCAATGTGCCGGCAAGCAAGCGCGAGGGCTAGAGCATGCTTGAACTTTCTCTCAATCATTATCTTGCGGTTTCTGCGATCCTGTTTGCGCTTGGCGCCTTTGGGATCTTTCTGAACCGGAAGAATGTCATCACCATCCTGATGTCCATCGAGCTTATGCTGCTTTCGGTGAATATCAATATGGTCGCCTTTTCTGCCTATAACGGTGATCTGGAAGGGCAGATTTTCTCGCTGTTCATCCTGACCGTCGCCGCCGCCGAGGCCGCCATCGGGCTTGCGATCCTTGTCGTGTTCTTCCGCAATCGTGGATCGATCGCGGTCGAGGACGTGAATATGATGAAAGGCTAGACGGGCATGTACGCTTCCATCGTTTTCCTGCCGTTGCTGGGTGCTATCATTGCCGGCATCCTCAGCCTTGGTCACCGTGACCGGGCGGCCGAGCTTGTCACGGTAACGGGCCTTCTGCTGTCGTTGCTGTTTTCGATCATTGCCTTTGCGCAGGTCGCGATAGGTGGCCAGCCAATCACCATAGATATTGCCCGCTGGATCGTGTCGGGTGATTTCGAAGCGATGTGGCGGTTGCGTTTTGACACGCTGACGGCGGTCATGTTGATCGTTGTGACCGGCGTGTCCTCAATGGTGCATATCTATTCGATCGGCTATATGTCGCACGACCATGCCCGCGCGCGCTTTATGGCCTATCTCAGCCTGTTTACCTTTGCGATGCTTATGCTGGTGACAGCGGACAATCTGGTGCAGTTGTTTTTTGGCTGGGAAGGGGTCGGGGTTGCGTCTTACCTGCTGATCGGCTTCTGGTATAAAAAAGAAAGCGCTCATACCGCGGCGATGAAAGCATTTGTTGTCAACCGGGTTGGCGATTTCGGTTTTGCGCTCGGGATTCTGGCGGTCTATCAGATTTTTGGATCTATCCAGTTCGACGATATCTTTGCCAATGCGGCTTTGATGCGTGACAGCCAGATCGGTTTTCTTGGACAGGCCCTGCCAGCGCTGGAAGTGGCGGGGATCCTGCTGTTCATAGGGGCGATGGGCAAATCGGCACAGCTTGGCCTGCATACATGGCTGCCTGATGCGATGGAAGGCCCCACGCCTGTATCGGCGCTGATCCACGCGGCGACAATGGTAACGGCAGGGGTGTTTATGATCTGCCGTCTGTCGCCGATGCTGGAATATGCGCCACTGTCGCTGGATATCATTACGGTTGTGGGCGCGCTGACAGCCATCTTTGCCGCAACGGTCGGGTTTACCCAGTTTGATATTAAAAGGGTTATCGCCTATTCGACCTGTTCGCAGCTTGGCTACATGTTTTTTGCTGCCGGCGTTTCTGCCTATCCCGCTGCCATGTTCCATCTTACAACGCACGCCTTTTTCAAGGCACTTTTGTTCCTTGGTGCCGGTTCGGTTATCCATGCGATGTCGGATGAGCAGGATCTGCGCAATATGGGTGGTATCTGGCGCAAGGTGCCGGTGACCTATGTGATGATGTGGGTGGGATCGCTGGCGCTCGCCGGGTTCCCGTTTTTCGCAGGCTTTTATTCAAAAGACATGATCCTGGAAGCGGCTTTTGCCGCGCATACGAATGTCGGTAACTTGGCGTTCTGGCTGGGTTGTGCGGCGGCTTTCCTGACAGCATTTTACAGCTGGCGGCTGTTGATCATGGCATTCCATGGCAAGCCGCGTGCATCGGCCGAGGTAATGTCGCATGTCCATGAATCGCCGCTTGTGATGACGCTGCCCCTGTTTGTTCTGGCTGTCGGGGCTGTCTTTTCGGGATGGCTGGGCTATGAGCTGTTTGTCGGGCATAACATGGCCGTGTTCTGGGGAGATTCGATCTTCATCCTGCCCGAGCATCATGCCATGGAGCATGCCCATTACGTGCCGACATGGGTAAAGCTGCTGCCGGTATTGCTGGCAACATCCGGGGTGCTTCTGGCGGTGCTGTGCTATGCCATCTGGACAGATATTCCTGCCGTCGCGGCGCGCCTCTTTGCACCGATCCATCGGTTCTTTTTCAACAAGTGGTACTTTGACGAGCTGTATGATGCCATTTTTGTGCGTCCTGTGGTGCGGATTGGCAGCTTCCTGTGGCTGCGCGGGGATCGCGACACCATTGACGGTTTCGGGCCTGACGGCATGTCGGCAATGGTGATGCGCGTATCCGCCATGGCCGCGCGGCTCCAGTCCGGCTTTGTCTTCCACTATGCCTTTGCCATGCTCATCGGCGTGGTGGTGCTGGTCACTTGGTACTATTTTCGCTTTGGAGGGCTTTAGGCCATGATCGAAACCTGGCCTTTGCTGACAATCATCACCTTTCTGCCAATGATTGGTGTGTTGTTCCTGCTGATGATCCGTGGCGACGATGACATGGTTGCCCGTAATGCGCGGCATGTGGCGCTGTGGGTCAGCGGCTTTACCTTTATCATTTCGCTGGCGCTGGTCTTTGGCTTTGACGCAACAAACAGCGGTTACCAGTTTGAGGAATATCGTGACTGGCTGCCCGGCACCGGGATCAGTTACCATCTTGGGGTCGATGGGATCGCCATGCCATTCATCCTGCTGTCGACCCTGCTGACACCGCTGTCCATCCTTGCCAGCTGGAAAGCAATTACCCATCGTGTGCGGGAATATATGATCGCTTTCCTGGTGCTGGAAACGATGATGATCGGCATGTTCGCCTCGCTCGACATGCTGATGTTCTATCTGTTCTTTGAAGGCGTATTGATCCCGATGTTCCTGATCATCGGTGTGTGGGGTGGTGCAAGGCGTGTCTATGCCGCCTTCAAATTCTTCCTTTATACGCTGTTGGGTTCGGTGCTGATGCTGGTCTGCATGCTGGCCATGTATATTGATGCCGGCACAACCGACATTCCGGCATTGACCGCACACAGTTTTGCCGCCGGCATGCAAACCTGGCTGTTTATCGGTTTTCTGGCGTCTTTCGCGGTAAAGGTGCCGATGTGGCCGGTGCATACATGGCTGCCTGACGCCCATGTCGAGGCGCCCACAGCGGGATCCATGATTCTTGCCGGTGTGTTGTTGAAGATGGGTGGATACGGTTTCATCCGCTTTTCGCTGCCTATGTTCCCGTTGGCATCCGAGGCGTTCGCACCGCTGATCTTTGCGCTTTCAATTGTGGCGATCATCTATACATCGCTGGTGGCGCTGGCGCAGTCAGACATGAAAAAGCTGATTGCCTATTCCTCGGTTGCCCATATGGGATTTGTCACCATCGGCATTTTCACCCTCACCGAACAGGGTGTTGCCGGGGCGATGTTCCAGATGATCAGCCACGGGTTGGTGTCGGCAGCATTGTTTTTCTGCGTCGGGGTTGTGTATGACCGTCTGCATACACGCGATATCAGCGCCTATGGCGGTGTTGCTGCGGTGATGCCGCGTTACGCTGTGTTTTTCATGTTCATGATGCTTGCGTCGGTTGGCCTGCCGGGTACCAGCGGTTTTGTTGGCGAAATGCTGGTTCTCGTTGGCGCCTGGAAGGCAAGCAGCTGGGTCGCGTTCTTTACCGCCACTGGCCTCGTGCTTGGTGCAACCTACATGCTGTGGCTCTATCGTCGGGTCATGTTTGGCAAAATTGTCAGTGCCGAGGTTGAGGCGATGGAAAGGATTGGCCGCCGCGAAGTGCTGATTTTTGCGCCGCTGACCGTGCTGGTTCTGTGGTTTGGGATCTATCCGGCTTCGCTTCTGGATGTCATGACAAGCAGCATTCTTGTGGTGCTTGATAATGCGGCGTCAGGTGGCGCCATGGTCATTGCGGGGAGATAGGGCCATGACGGATTTTTCAATGGCCGATATCATGCCGGCGCTTCCGGAAATTTTCCTGTCCGGTGTCGCGCTTGTGCTTGTTCTGGTGGCGGCTTATGGCGGTGAAACCGCGGCGAATGCGCGGCGTGTGACACAGCTGGCAATTGGCGCGATCGCGATTGCGCTTGTCATGGTTGCCGGATCAATGGGTGATACGGCGGCAGCCTTTGGTGGCATGTACGCGGCCGACAGTTTCAGCGGGTATATGAAACTGCTGGTGATGATTGGCACCATGGCAGCATTGGCGATGTCGCTTCATGCTGATGGTGACAGGGATATAAACAAACCTGAATACAGCCTGTTGGTCCTGCTGGCGCTTGTCGGCATGATGCTGATGATTTCAGCCGACAATCTGATGTCGCTTTATATGGCAATCGAACTGCAGTCACTGCCGCTTTATGTGGTTGCTGCGATGCGCACAAACTCGTTGCGGTCATCCGAGGCCGGGTTGAAGTATTTCCTGCTTGGCGCGCTGTCATCCGGCATGCTGCTTTATGGTGCCTCACTGGTCTATGGTTTTGCCGGAACAACCGACTTTTCTGGGATCAGCGCCGCTCTCGCCGGTCGGGACCTGCCGCCTGTCTTTATCATTGGCATGGTCTTCATGGTATCGGGCCTGGCCTTTAAGTTATCGGCGGCGCCGTTCCATATGTGGACACCAGATGTGTATGAGGGATCGCCAACGCTGGTGACGGCGCTGTTTGCCATTGCCCCGAAAGTGGCGGCCATTTCGCTGATGATGCGTCTGACCTATGGCGCATTTGGCGGGATTGCCGATCAATGGTCACAGGTGCTGATCGCGCTGTCGATCGCTTCCATGGTGATTGGGGCGCTGGGCGCCATCATGCAGTCCGACATAAAGCGGATGATGGCCTATTCCTCGATTGCCCATATGGGGTATGCGCTTGCCGGCCTTGCCGCCGGGTCGCCGGATGGTGCCACAGGTGTCATGATTTATATGACAGGTTATGTCTTTATGGGCGCAGGCACCTTCTCGATCATCCTGCTGATGCGCCGCGATCAGGCAGAGGCAACCCGTATCATTGACCTGAAAGGCCTGTCACGCACGCATCCGATGCTGGCACTTGGACTGCTGGTAATGATGTTCTCAATGGCGGGCATCCCGCCGCTGGCAGGCTTCTTCGGCAAATGGTACGTCTTCCTTGCGGCTGTTCAGGCCGGTCTTGTGCCGTTGGCAGTGATCGGTGTCGTAATGTCGGTGATTGGTGCGTTTTATTATCTGCGCATCATCCGGCTGATGTATTTTGAAGATACGGACACACCGCTCGATCCCGGCGTGCCGGCGACAAACCGCATCGTGCTTGGCGTCAGCCTCATTGTGATCCTGCTGTTCTTTGTCGGGCTTGGCAGCCTGCTTGATGCTGCCGACGGGGCGACAATGGCGCTTGTCGCCTCCGGATAGAGAAAGGCCGGGCCTCGTTCGGCTTGCCCATGACAGATCGTGCCGCCATCACAATTGTAGACAGTGCCACATCCTCGTCAGATCTTGCTTGGGCGGCTGCGGCACAGGGCGCGCCGTCCGGCACAGCCTATCTTGTACGCGAACAGACGGCAGGGCGGGGCCGGCGCGGTGCCGGGTGGTCATCACACCGAGGCGGCATGTATTTTTCAATCCTGCTGCGCCCGGCCATCGATACGCGTCACTGGTTTGGCCTGTCCTTTGTGGCAGCGCTGGCAATGCGCGCAGAACTGGCAGCGTGCCTTGGCAATGTTCCCGTACAGGTCAAGTGGCCGAATGATATCCTTGCCGATGGTGGCAAGATATGCGGCATTCTGCTTGAAGCGCGTAACGGTGCGGTGGTGATCGGCACAGGGGCCAATATCGCGCCCGTTGCGCCATTTCCCGGCGCCAAACACCCTGCCACCTCTCTACAATCGCTTGGCGGTGCGCAGATCACACCCGAGAATCTGGCGGATCGCTATGCAGCGGGGCTTTTGTCACGTGTTTTGACCTATGAATCCGAAGGTTTCGCGCCGGTCAGACTGGAATGGCTGTCACATTGTGCCCATATCGGCAGCATGATGCGGGTGTCGCTGGCAGATAGACAGGTTGACGGCCATTTTGACGGGCTTGGCGCGGATGGGGCGCTGCAGTTGCGGTGTGCCGATGGCAGCCGTCAAGAAGTGACGACCGGTGACGTCGAGCTGATGGGATAGGGCATGCTGCTCGCAATAGATATCGGAAATACAAATATCGTGCTTGCCTGTGCGCATGCGTCTGATCTGGCCGAAGACCGGCCGGGGCAGTTGCAGACATGGCGCATCGAAACAGATATTGGCGCGGATGCCGCCGCCTTTGCCAGCGCCATGCAAGCGGCATTGGGCGCGGATCTCTGTCAGGCGATTTCAGGGGCAATAATTGCCAGTGTTGTGCCGGCCGTGACAAAGGGCGTCAAAGAGGCGGTGCGCCTTGTCGCTGATGTGGTCCCTCTGGTGGTTGGTGAGTCTGATGTCGATCTCGGCATCATGGTGAATATCGACAAGCCGTCACAGGCGGGAGCAGACCGGCTGGTGAATGCCGTCGGAGCGCAGGTGCATCACAGCCTGCCAGCTATCATCCTGGATTTTGGCACGGCTACGACGCTTGATCTGGTTGCCGAAGACGGCGCCTATGAAGGAGGCATCATCGCCCCGGGCGTAGCGCTGTCAATTGACGCGCTGGATGCCGCGGCGGCGCAATTGCCACGGCTGGCGCTGCGGCCTTTTGATGCTGATCTGCCAATCCTTGGAAAAAATACCGTGACAGCAATGGAATCCGGCATCTTTTGGGGCTATGTAAGCATGATCGAAGGCCTGTTGGCGCGTCTGCGGGCCCGCTATGGGGATGTATCACTGGTTGCAACCGGCGGATTGGCCGGATTATTTGCCCAGCACCTGTCCGCTAAGCCGATTGTTGATACCGATCTGACGGTAAAAGGCCTCTTTGAGATTTATGCGCGCAACAGCATTGCAGCTGATGGCGCGCGGAACGGATAGAAAATGTACCGGAATTCGGATTTGTTGTTTGTACCGCTAGGCGGGTCTGGCGAGATTGGTATGAATGCCAACCTCTACCATTATGATGGCAGTTGGCTGATGGTGGATCTGGGGATTTCATTCCCCGATGACAGCATGCCCGGCATTGATGTCATTCTGCCCGATCTCAGCTTCATCGAGGCGCGGGCGGATAGCCTGGCCGGACTAGTGCTGACACATGGCCATGAAGACCACCTTGGCGCTATACCCTATATGTGGTCGCGTTTGCGTTGCCCTGTCTATGGCAGTGCTTTCACCTTGGCGCTGCTGCGGCGCAAGCTGGCTGAAAATGGCAACAAGCATGACATCCCGCTGATCGAGATGAGCCCCGGCGCTGTTATGGATATTGGCAGCTTTTCGGTGGAGATGGTCGGGCTTGCCCATTCGATCCCTGATCCAATGGCCCTTGCCATTCGGTGTCCGGCCGGCACGGTGCTGCATACAGGCGACTGGAAATTTGACAAGGCACCGGGTCTTGGCACGGATACCGACAGCACAAGGCTGGCGGAGATAGGTGATGAAGGCGTGCTTGCCATGGTGGGCGATTCGACCAATGCCATGGTCGAAGGCCGCACCGAATCCGAATCCAAGGCTGAAGCCGGTCTGAAGGCCGCTATTGCCGCTGCGGATGGGCGTGTGGCTGTCACCTGTTTTTCCAGTAACGTTGCGCGTATTCAGTCCATTATTCAGGCGGCACAGGCAAATGACCGGTCGGTTGCCATTGTCGGTCGCGCGATCAAGCGTGCCATGTCTGCGGCCCAGGAGGTGGGTTATCTGCGTGACCTGCCGGATTTTGTTGCAGAGGAAGATATTGAGCTTCTACCACGTGAGAATATTGTCATTATTTGCACCGGAACGCAGGGTGAACCGCGTGCCGCGATGGCAAAGATTGCTGCAGGCACCCATGAATCCGTAACGCTTGATCCTGGCGATACGGTGATTTACTCGTCGCGCCAGATTCCGGGCAATGAGCCGGCTATCGCCCGCGTGCAGGACGCGCTGATCCGTCGGAAAATCAACCTGATTACTGATGAGGATGCGCCTGTTCATGTGTCCGGGCATCCATCACGCGATGAGATGATCGAAATGTATGGGCTTGTCCGCCCGCAGATTGCCATTCCGGTGCATGGTACAGCGCGGCATCTGATGGCGCATGCAGCGCTTGCTGAGGGCTGTCAGGTGGGCCAGACGCTGATCCCTGATAATGGCACCGTTATCAAGTTGGCTGACGAAAGCGGACAGAATGCAGCAGAGGCGCGCATTATTGATAACGTGAAGACCGGTGCATTGACCCATGAGAAGGGCCAGATCATCGAAGTGCAGTCAGATATGATGCGCGCACGTCGGCGGATGCTGTGGAACGGGGCGGTGACAGCGAGTGTGGTGCTGAATCGCGACGGTGCATTATGTGCGGTGCCAACCGTGTCGCAGACCGGTATCGGCGATGCCGAAGCCGCGACGGACTATATTGCTTCCGCCAGTATTGCCATTGAGGACGCGCTGGCCGGTATGGGGCGCAGCGACCGCCGTGAAGACCGCGCTGTCGAGGAAATCACCGGGCAGGCCTTGCGCCGGGTGGCGCGCAGCATGTTTGGACTGCGCCCAGTCGTGCATGTTCACATCCTGCGGTTGAGTGGTGATGATCTCGCCGGAGTCGCCTGAGCGAAGGAATAAAGATGATTGGAAATATCAACCATATCGCCATTGCCGTTCCCGATCTGGAAATTGCGGCGGCGCGCTGGCGCGATACGCTTGGCGCAGATGTCAGCACGCCGCAGTCACTTCCCGAACATGGTGTCAGGATTGTGTTTGTGACGCAGCCCAACAGCAAGGTGGAGCTGATGGAGCCGCTCGGTGAATCATCGCCCATCGCCGCCTTTCTGGCGCGCAACCCTGATGGCGGCATGCACCATATCTGTTACGAGGTGACTGATATTCGGGCCGCCCGTGACAGGCTGGTCGATGACGGTGCCCGTGTCCTTGGTGATGGCGAGCCGCGGACCGGTGCCCATGGCAATCCGGTGCTGTTCCTGCACCCAAAGGATTTTTGTGGCACCTTGATTGAGCTGGAAGAGGTTGACGCCTGATGGATTTGGTATCCGGCCTTGTCGTTTATCTGCTTTTGTGGTGGTGGGTTTTCCTTATGAGCCTGCCCTTTGGCGTCCGCACAGAGGAACAGCCAGAAGCAGGCCATGCGCCATCGGCGCCGCGGCAGCCCTATCTTTGGCGCAAGATCGCGGCCACCACAGTAATCGCTGGCATTCTCTGCGCGCTCGTCAATCTGGTGATTACATCTGGCTGGATCAGCCTCGGTGTGCCTTCAGGCTGATCCCCGGTTGTTTTCGAGCCGGTTGGTTTCGGGCCAGTTGTTTTCGGGCATAAAAAAAGCAAGACATAGCGTCTTGCCTTTTCTGTTGTGGGCAAATGCCCAATGGACCGGGTATGTCCCGGTTCCGCTCTCCCTAAACTCGGTTTTTTAGCCCCGAATGACAAAACGTTACGCAGGATTTCGAGGCGTGTCGACCAAAAAATATATGAAATTTTCCTAATGGAATTTTTTTCATCTGGGTAACGTGCGGTGATCCATAAGAGCCATTTTTTTACCGCGTATCATGAACAGGTCGTTGTCAGGTAAATGACCGGCGATTTCACTAGGGTTGAAATCGACAATCGCTTTACCACCTCTGGCAGGAGTGCATGTTTCCGGCGGGTAAATGCCGGCCATGTCCCATAAGGACAGTTGCGACGGGTTGTCGTGCTTGGCAGGGGATACAGGATGATCACCAAGGTTTATCTCAGTTCAGATCATGCCGGCATTGAATTGAGGCAGGCTGTCGCCGCGCATCTCTTTGATTGCGGCATGGAGGTCGAGGATGTAGGGCCGGCACCAGGTCAGTCGGTTGACTATCCGGATTACGGCGCGCGTCTGGCTCAGGCAATGAAGGATGATCCTCAGGCGCGGGGCGTCGCTATTTGCGGCAGTGGGATTGGCATATCGATTGCGGTGAATCGCTTTGATTGGATCAGGGCCGCGCTGGTGGGCGAGGTTACCTCTGCACGGTTGTGCCGCGAGCATAATGATGCCAATGTCCTCGCCCTTGGGCAGCGGTTGACGGGTATTGCTGTTGCGCTTGACTGTGTGGATACATTCATGGCAACGGACTTCGAAGGCGGACGGCATCAGGGCCGCGTTGACAAGCTAGGCGGACTTCACGGCAGCCAAAATTGAATTTTGATGGGCCAAGATTGAATTTTGACGGGCCAATATTGAATTTTGACAATGTTGAACACTGACAATTGCAGGGCGATCCTGCGCAAGGAGAGATAAAGATGGATGATTTCAGAAGACAGGGTGTGATGAACGGGTTTTTCTCAGCCTCGTTGGCGGAATCTGACCCGGCGCTTGCCGCGGCGATTGGTGATGAACTGGTGCGCCAACAGGATCAGATCGAAATGATTGCGTCGGAAAATATTGTCAGCACGGCTGTTATGGAAGCACAGGGATCCGTCCTGACAAATAAATATGCAGAAGGCTATTCCGGCCGCCGTTATTATGGCGGGTGCGAGCATATCGACGTTGTTGAAACACTGGCGATTGATCGTGCCAAACAGCTGTTTGGCGCTGCGTTTGTCAATGTGCAGCCCCATTCAGGCGCACAGGCAAACCAGGCCGTATTTCTGTCCTTGCTGAAGCCTGGTGACACCATTCTTGGCATGTCGTTGGCAGCAGGTGGCCATCTGACCCACGGCGCGGCGCCCAACCTGTCTGGTAAATGGTTCAATGCCGAGCAATATGGGGTTGATGAAGACACGGCGCAGATTGATTTTGACGCGCTGCTGGCACAGGCAAAGGCCTGCAAGCCAAAGATGATTCTTGCGGGCGGTTCTGCCTATCCGCGTACGCTCGATTTTGCGGCATTCCGTAAGGTTGCCGACGAGGTTGGCGCCATTCTGATGGTCGATATGGCGCATATTTCGGGGCTTGTGGCTGCGGGCTTGCATCCAAACCCGGTCCCGCATGCACATATTGTCACCTCGACAACACACAAGACCCTGCGCGCCGGTCGGGGCGGGATCATCCTGTCAAATGACGAGGCGCTTGGCAAAAAGATCAATTCTGCCGTGTTCCCGGGCCTGCAAGGTGGCCCGTTGATGCATGCCATTGCCGGCAAGGCTGCCGGGTTTGGCGAGGCGCTGCGCCCGGAATTCCGTCGGTACACCGAACAGGTCATTCGCAATGCGCAGACATTGGCTGAAGGTCTGATTAATCGTGGGCTTGATATCGTTTCCGGCGGCACCGATACACATCTGGTGCTGGTCGATTTGCGTCCGAAGGGACTGACGGGCAATATTTCCGAGGTTTCACTCGAAAATGCCGGCATTACCTGTAACAAGAACGGGGTGCCATTTGATCCGCAACCACCGATGGTCACATCTGGTGTGCGCCTTGGTGCGCCTGCCGGCACAACGCGCGGCTTCGGTGAAGCTGAATTTGCGCAGATTGCCGAATTGATCGGTGATGTTCTTGACGGGCTTTCTAAAAATCCTGAGGATAATCAGGCGGTTGAGAAAAAGGTGCGCGAAGAGGTGCGTGATCTCTGTCGGGCTTTCCCAATCTACTAATTGTGTGTAAACTCCCGCCTGCACCAACATGTAGCGTGGCGGGAGATTATGCTCTGTCCTTTTTGTAGTAGTGAAGATACCCAGGTAAAGGATTCGCGTCCTGCTGAAGATGGCCATGCCATCCGCCGGCGTCGGCTTTGTGGCGCGTGCGATGCCAGATTTACGACTTTCGAACGTGTCCAGCTGCGCGAAATCAATATCGTGAAGCGCAGCGGCAGGCGGTCGGTTTTTGACCGCGACAAGCTCGAACGGTCATTTCAGATTGCCCTTCGGAAACGCGATGTGAATGCGGATGATGTGGCGCGGTCGATCAATGAAATCGTGCGCCAGTTGGAAAGCCATCCCGAAGGCGACGTACCCTCGGCGCAGGTGGGTGAGCTGGTGATGGATGCCCTCTCGCAGCTGGATAAGGTCGCCTATGTACGGTACGCCTCGGTATATCGCAATTTCCGCGAGGCAAAGGATTTCGAGGCGTTCGTGGAGAAAGAGCTTGGCGAGTGAGCCTGCTGCTGGCGTTGCTTCGCCGCTAGATCGCCCATTTGATCAACATCAGGATGCGCGCTGGATGGGTGTAGCCATCGCAGCGGCACAGCGTGCCCAGGGGCGTTCCGCGCCCAATCCACCGGTCGGGTGCGCCATCATTGATCAGCAGGGCAGGCTGGTGGCGGTTGGTCATACCGCGCGTGGTGGCCGTCCGCACGCCGAGACGACAGCGCTTGCGATGGCAGGGGATGCAGCGCGCGGTGGCTGCGCCTTTGTCACGCTTGAGCCCTGTGCCCATGTTGGACAAACCCCGCCTTGTGCCGAGGCGCTAGTCGCGGCAGGTGTTGCGCGGGTTGTTGTTGCGATGCGTGATCCTGACCCGCGGGTCGATGGCCGCGGCGTTGATCTGTTGACAAAGGCCGGCATCATCGTGCGTGAGGATGTTGGTGCGGATGCGGCAGCGCGTGTTATGGCCGGTTTTCTGCGCCGCACGACGCAGGAACGACCTTTTGTCACCCTCAAAACAGCGACATCATTGGATGGCAAGATTGCGCTTGGGGATGGCGCCAAACGCTGGATCACGGGACCCCAGATGCGTCGCTTTGTGCATCTGCAGCGCAGCCGATGCGATGCCATCCTGACCGCCATCGGCACAGTTCTGGCAGACGATCCGGCACTGACCTGCCGCCTTGACGGCGCCGATGGCGACCATCCGGCCCGATTTGTTCTGGACAGCCAGCTTCGCACGCCCCTGGACAGCCAGCTTTTGGCCAGCCTGTCAGACGCCAGCGTGACGATCTTCTGCGCCATGGATGCTGATCCTGGCAAGGCAGAGGCATTGCGCGCTGCGGGCGCTGATCTGCAGCCGGTGTCGCGTGACAAGGATGGCCAGCTGTCACTGGATGCGGCCATGGCGGCAATTGCGGCTGCAGGCTATGGAGATTTGCTGATCGAGGCTGGCGGAAAGCTGGCATCCAGTCTGCTGCGGGCAAATTTGGTCGACAGGATCTTGTGGACAAGCAGCGCGCAGATAATCGGCAATGACGGCATCCCGTCAGTGGCGGAACAAGGTTTGACCAATCTGCCGGAAAACAAGCGCTTCCGCATGGTGGAAGATGGGCATTTTGGCACAGACAGGTTCATTCTTATGGACCGCATTGTCGGATCAGGGTAAGCATATCGCGGCAGGCGAAAGGCACATTAGTCACATGTTTACAGGTATAGTAACGGCGACCGGAACAGTAGCCGCAGTGGATGCAGGGCAGGGCGATCGTACCTTGCGCATCGCGGTTGACTGGGATTGCGAATCGATTCCGATCGGGGCATCGATTGCCCATTCAGGCGTGTGCCTGACCGTGACAGATCGTGACTCTGCCAGTTTCGCAGTTGCCGCATCGGACGAAACTATGCGCGTCACAACACTTGGTGACTGGCAGGTGGGTGACGCTGTAAATCTGGAACGTGCCCTTGCTGTGGGTGAAGAGCTTGGCGGCCATATTGTTTCAGGCCATGTCGACGGGTTGGCCGAAGTGCTGTCAATCGAGCCCGTAGGCGACAGCCATGTCGTGTGGTTCCGGGCACCGCAGGCGCTTGGTCGTTTTGTGGCAGCGAAAGGCTCGGTGGCGCTGGACGGGGTGTCGCTCACCGTCAATGCGGTCAGCGGCGCTGATTTCAGTGTCAATGTGATTGCCCATACATGGGAAGTGACAACGCTTGGCCGCATGCAAGTTGGTAGCAAGCTGAATATGGAAATTGATATGCTGGCTCGGTATGTTGCCCGGCTCACCGAAGGCTAGACGCATGAATTCTGAAGAACGAGATGGCGGCGCAGGACTCTCACCAATCGAAGAGGTGATTGCCGACGCGCGCGCTGGAAAATTATTTGTCCTTGTTGATGACGAAGATCGTGAAAATGAAGGCGATCTTTGCGTCATCGGAGAATGGGCTGATGCAGCTGCAATCAATTTCATGGCCAAATATGGCCGGGGGCTGATCTGCCTTGCATTAACCCGTGAACGGACCGAGGCACTGGGGCTTTCGCTGATGGAACAGCGTAATGAAAGCCGTCACCAGACAGCATTCACCGTGTCCATTGAGGCGCGTGAAGGGGTCACAACGGGTATATCAGCTGCGGACCGGGCCCATACCATCCGCACGGCAATTGATCCGCAATGCACTGACAAGGACATCACCACGCCCGGCCATATCTTTCCGCTGGTGGCGCGCGATGGTGGCACGCTGGTGCGCGCCGGACATACCGAGGCTGTTGTGGATATTGCGCGCGCCGCCGGCGTTGCCGATCCATCCGGGGTGATCTGCGAGATCATGAAAGATGATGGTGAGATGGCGCGGCTGCCTGACCTGATCGGCTTTGCGGCCGAGCATGGCCTTAAGATCGGGTCCATTGCTGATTTGATTGCCTACCGCAGAAATAGCGAGACGCTGGTAATGCGCACCGTAGAGACGAGCATTGTCGCGCGTGTCGGGGGCGACTGGCGGTTGATGATCTTTGAGAATACCATCAGCGGGATCGAGCATATCGCCCTGATCAAAGGTGATATTTCGACACCAGAGCCGGTGCTGGTCCGCATGCATCGCCTTGATCTGATGTCAGATGTGATTGGTGAAGTGTCAGATCAGCGCAGCGGGCGTGAACTGGACATGGCGATGGAGATGATCGCAGATGCCCAGCGTGGTATTATCGTCATGCTGCGGGAATCCTCAAAAACCCGCCTTTCAGAGGCCATTAGCACCAGTCTGAGTGGTGGCGTGAGCCCGGACGCGGCGCAGGGTTTGCGCGAATATGGCGTCGGGGCACAGATCCTGAACGAACTGGGTGTCAGCCAGATGGTATTGCTGTCAAACCGCCAGGCAAATGTGATCAGCCTTGAGGGCTATGATCTTGAGATCACCGGGTGGCAGAAGCTGGAAGGCGAGGCAGAGGAATGAGTGGACATTATCTGATTGTCGAAGCGCGGTTTTATGATGCGCTGGCCGATGCACAGGTTGCTGGCGCCGAGCGCGCGCTCAGCAAAGCCGGTGCCAGCTGGGATCGTATCAGCGTGCCAGGCGCACTGGAAATTCCGGCCGCCATCGCTTTTGCGGAAACTGGTACCCGCCATTATGACGGGTATGTGGCGCTAGGATGTGTGATCCGGGGTGAAACAACACATTACGAGATTGTATGTGGTGAATCGGCGCGCGCCTTGATGGATCTGGCCGTTGCAGACAATCTGGCAATCGGGAATGGTATTCTGACAGTTGAAAATGCCAAACAGGCATGGGACCGCGCCGATCTTAACCGTAAGGACAAAGGTGGGGGTGCGGCAGAGGCAGCGTTGGCCATGGTTGCCCTCAAACAGAAATTTGGCGTCGATGTCGAAACCGTCTGAAGACCTGAAGCCCATGCCGGTGCGGCGGCGGTCTGCGGCCCGACTGGCTGTTGTTCAGGTGGCGTATCAGCACCAGATGTCAGGCCAGTCACTCGTGGCCTTTCTGCCCACTTTCCTGTGCCATTATGTTGACGATATCGTGAAGGCATTTCGCGTGAAGGATGTGGATCACGCACATTTGAATGCGCTTGCCGCGGGCGTCGAGACGCATGTGGACACATTGGATCAGGCGCTGGCAGGTTGCCTGTCAGATGGCTGGAACCTTGACCGGTTGACTGTGATTGATCTGGCAGTGTTGCGCGCTGGCGCCTTTGAATTGACGCATATGCGGCATTTGCCGGCGCGGGCTGTGGTTAGCGAATATGCAGCCATTGCCGATGTGTGTGGCAGTGACGTCGGCTTTGTCAATGCCGTGTTGGACCGGCTGGCACGCACGGCGCGCCAGATCGAAATGACCAAAGACCAGTCTGCAGGCTGACGCGGGCAGCGGCCCTGGTCTTTCATGTCTGCTTGTCTACAATTCAGGCTGGACGCCCCATTAGTTTGGACGGCGGCGCAGCGTTGAGAAAAGTTGCTCTGCGAGGGTGAAATTATCACCCGGCGTTGGTGTTTTCTTGTCCAGATTTGCGATGACCTTGCCGCTTGTCTCGTCGCGCACCTCGACGTCGCTGACAACATTATTTGTGTCGAACACGAAAACGATCAGAGTGCGCTTTGTCATGCGTTTGCGCCCCGCTGCAGGTTCGACCATGAAATCATTCAGGTAATAGATCTTGCCTGACTCAAATGCCCCTTCGAAACTGGGCCTGCCCAGAATTTCTATGACATCGGCCCGTGTTGTGACCCCCGGTTCAATCTGGTTCAACTCGGCATCATCAACCGTCTGCCCATGAATGGCGGTGCGTGCTTCACACCCGGCAAGTGCAAGACCAAAGCAGACAAACATAATTGTCAGAAGACGATGTCGAAGGAACTGGATCATGGGCGCGGAAATCAACGATGCGTCAAACAAGCCTCTGGTCATGGATGGGTTCCTGCATTAATGATGCGTCACTAGGATGGGGCTGGAATGCTAAAGCCGTTACCTTAATGGGATGAACCAATGAAGAAAAGCCAAGAAACCGGATGGCTTAGAAATATGCTGTCCTTGGGGCAGAAGCAGCAGTCGCAAACGTCTGAACTTCTCTATGCAGGCGCGGTGGATCTGGCGCGCAATCCAATATTCTTCAAGGATTTCGGCGTTATAGATAATGTGGATGGCAGGTTTGATTGCCTCGCACTCTGTGTGTCGCTTGTCATGCGGCGCCTGAAAGCGTTGGATGCGGAAGGCGCGGCGCTCAGCCAGCAACTCTTTGACACGATGTTTGCTGATATGGATCTGACCCTGCGCGAGATGGGCGCGGGGGATATCGGCGTGTCAAAGCGCGTGCGGGTAATGGCAGAGGCCTTCACCGGGCGGCTGAACGCCTATGCAGGCGCGCTGGATGAACAGGATCGCGCGGCGTTGAAGGCGGCGCTGGAACGTAATCTACTGCGCGGTGACACAGTGGCCGCGGATGGGCTGGTAGATTTTGTCATCGCGCTCGATCAACAAATCCAGGCTGTTGGCGCAAAGGATATCCTCTCTGGACAACTTGCCTAGCACGTCACCAAAACAGGCTCCTTAAAGGGTGATGCGCTGATCTTGATATAGGCCGGGATAGCAAATCCCGTGATTGTTGTTATATAGTGCCGGCACATCCATCCGGCATGGGCCCGGTCTTTTCAGCTATGCCCGGGCCAAACAATCATCGCTGAGGCACTCATGCAGAAAAACATGCAGCAAATGTCGCTTGATGCGGTCATTGACGTGGAAACACTGCCCTTTAGCGGACCGCTTTCCTGCATGATTGTCTGTTCTGCCGAGGAATGTGCCATGCTGACATCGCGCTTCGGCTTTGCCGGTTTGGCATCGCTCACCGCAACCATGAAAATCAAACGCGCTGGCCCGGCGCATTGGGATGTGACCGGCACCTTGATCGCCGACGTGACACAGCTGTGTGGTGTGACTGGCGACCCGGTGCCGGAATCTGTGGATTTTCAGATCGAAGAACGCTATTGTCTCAACAAAGATGAGGGGGCTGATGTCGAGGTCAGCCTTGATGGTGCCGAGCCCTTGGTGGACGGTGCTATCGACCTTGGTGAAATTGTTGCGCAGTCACTGGCAATTGCAGTTGATCCATGGCCACGCAGCGCTGGCGCACCCCAGAATTTTCAAGCGGGTGATGGTGAAAAAGAACATCCGTTTGCCGGGCTGGCGGCGCTGAAACCCAACGAGTAGCCATATCTTTGGCGTCAGCCGGACCAAAAGGTACCTCTATCGTGACTTCTGACCCGCAAAAAATCCGAATTGCGCTTGATGCCATGGGTGGCGACAACGCCCCTGAATGTGTTGTCAGCGGTGCAGATATTGTGCGTGAAACCCACCGCCATATCGATTTGGTGTTTTTTGGCGACAAAGCCAAAATCGAGCCGCTTTTGAAGCGTAGCCGGCACCTTGGCAACGCGACCATCATCCATACGGATGATGCCGTGTCACCAGATGATACGGCCTCGCAGGCGGTGCGGCGGGGAAAGCAGACCTCTATGTGGCTTGCCATTGCTAGTGTTGCTGACGGGGATGCAGATGCAGTGGTATCAGCCGGTAATACCGGTGCGCTGATGGCCATGTCGAAGCTTCAGTTCCGAACCATGCCAGGGGTGACACGCCCGGCGATTGCTGCCTTCTTTCCGACAATGGACGAGACGATGTGCATGCTCGACCTTGGCGCGAATCTGGAATGTGATGCTGAAAATCTGGTGCAGTTCGCAGTGCTGGGGCAGGCTTTTTTCCGCAGCCTGACAGGTGGGGTGGCGCCCCGTGTCGGACTTTTGAATGTCGGAGAGGAAGAACAGAAGGGCCACGAATATATTCGTGAGGCCGGGCGTCGCCTGTCAAACGTGGAACTGGGTGTCAATTATCAGGGATTTGTTGAAGGCTCTGATCTTGTCACCGGAGATATTGACGTTGTTGTAACCGACGGTTTCACTGGCAATGTGTCGTTGAAAACGGCGGAGGGTATATCTGCGCTGTTCTCTGCACTGTTGCGGCGCAATCTGGACCGGTCGCTGATTTCGCGTATTGGCTATCTGTTTGCGCGCAATGCGATTAAGGCAATGCGCCGCCACATTGATCCCCGCCACTATAACGGGGCGGTGTTTTTGGGGTTGAACCATATCGCTGTTAAGTCACATGGTGGTACAGACAAGATCGGGTTTGCAAATGCCGTCAGTGTGGCTGCCGAACTGGTGGACCATGGCTTCATCCCGGATGTCAGCGATGCAATTTCGCGGGCAAACACCGTGCTGGAGAAGATGAAAGAAGATGGCTGAGACCTCCATACTGATGACTTCGGTGGGTGGGTATCTGCCGGAACGCGTCGTGACCAATCAGGAGTTATCGGCCAAGGTCGACACCAGCGATGAGTGGATACGCCAACGCACGGGGATTACCCAGAGGCATATCGTTGCTGACGGCGAAAAGACATCTGATCTTGCTTTTAATGCCGCCACCCGGTCGCTGGAGCGTGCCAATCTCAAAGGCAGCGACATTGACCTGATCGTCATTGCCACTTCAACCCCGGACGACACATTTCCATCCACTGCCACGCGTGTCCAGCATATGCTGGGGGCACAGCAGGCGATTGCCTTTGATGTGCAGGCTGTATGTGCTGGCTTCGTCTACGCGCTGGACATAGCAGACGCCATGCTGCGCGGGGGACGCGGCCAGCGGGCACTGGTTATCGGCGCGGAGAGTTTTTCAAAGATTCTGGACTGGGAAGACCGGTCAACCTGCGTGTTGTTTGGCGATGGGGCGGGTGCGGTGATTCTTGAAGCCAGCCAGAAGGCAGACGGCTATGGCATTCTTGCCAGCAAGCTGCATTCCGACGGTGCTTACCGCGATATCCTTTATGTCGATGGTGGGCCGTCCAGTACCGGCAATGTCGGGCATTTGCGGATGGAGGGGAACAAGGTGTTTCGCCATGCCGTCGACAAATTGTCCAAGGTGATGGATGAAGTGTTGGACATCGCCGAAATGAAGGTTGGTGACGTCGACTGGCTGGTACCACATCAGGCGAATATCCGGATTATCGAAGGCATGCAGAAGAAGATGGGCCTCGGCGATGATCAGGTGGTGAAGACGGTTCACAACCATGCGAACACGTCGGCAGCTTCGATACCGCTGGCCTTGGCCGCCGCCGTCGATGATTCCCGAATCCGGGACGGGCAGGTGCTAGCTTTTGAAGCGATCGGGGGCGGGCTTGTCTGGGGTGCCGCGCTTGTCCGCTACGGCCGCCCGGGCGCTGCTGATGGCAGCTAATGCAGGATTGTCATGCCATAATGCGCCGGCAAAGTGGTCCGTTAGCCGGATTTATGAGCAGCCACCGCTAAACGCCTGTAACGCGGATGCAATTTTTTTGGCAATCACTGGGATCGAATTGACTCGGTTGCTGATTCTCTCTAACTTTTCACGATGTCTAAGACTCTCACACGTGCAGACCTTACCGAAGCGGTGTACCGCAATATCGGCTTGTCCCGAAATGAATCCGCCGATCTGGTTGAGACATTTCTTGAGGAAGTGTGCAACTGTCTTGAAGCCGGTGAAGAAGTAAAGCTGTCTTCGTTTGGAACCTTTTCCGTTCATGCGAAGCGCGAGCGTGTCGGTCGCAACCCAAAGACGGGTGTTGAAGCAACCATTACGCCACGCCGTGTTTTATCTTTCCGTCCCTCGCATATCCTGAAAGATCGGGTTGACGGGGCATCATGACCGAAAAGTCTGATGACGCGTTCCGGACAATTTCGGAAGTTGCCGACCATCTTGAAATCCCGCCGCATGTTCTCAGATTCTGGGAAACCAAGTTCACGGCCCTTCGCCCGTTAAAGCGCAGTGGTGGACGGCGGTATTACCGTCCGGACGACGTGGCTCTGCTCGAGCGGATTCGTGACCTTCTTTACAATGAAGGCTTTACCATCAAGGGCGCGCAAAAACATCTGAGCGCGAGACCGGGCGCGGTGTCGGGAATCGATTCTGCCACCGCATCGTCTGCCGGGCTGGCGGAGGCGATGTCCTGTCTGGATAATGCCCGCAAATCATTGGCTGCCCTGCGCAACGATTTGGACCATCAGGGCTGAGGCCAGAGTTTTGGGGCCATCTATACAGGCATCTGCAATCTGTCTTGAAGCCACCCATAACGGGCCTGTTGTCGGCCATGGAAGGCGCTTGTGCTGGCGCAGGTGATACCTATACTTACGACCGTGGTGCGGAGCGTGGCGCAGCCTGGTAGCGCACCTGCTTCGGGAGCAGGGGGTCGGAGGTTCGAATCCTCTCGCTCCGACCATTACATTTCAAAAACTGGTTTGATCTGCAACGATGACCCGTGCAACGCCGGTCAACGTCAGCCCAGATCGCCAACAGAACTATCGGTATCGGCTGTCTTGCCTGGGTCTGAAGCTGCCGCATCGGGTGCGGGTGGATAGGCGATAATATCGCGCGCAAAAACCACCTTTTGACGGACGTCAGATAATAATTTTTTCAATTCGGAGACCGTCGGATCATCCAGATCCAGCCTGTCGGTGTGCATTTCGACCAGTTCAGTAATCCGTTCCAGATTGACTGCAAGACTGTTGCTCTGGATATTGCTGTCGATCAAGCGGAATTGCACCTTGCGGATCAACGCGGCAACAACCTTGTCCCGTGTCATCAAATCGTTGAAATATTGGGGGGGGATCCGTTTTGCCTGTGCGCCCCCTTTGCCGGTGATCGCTGTCACCGTCCGTTTCATGCCAAGGAGGAGGGACGTTTCACCCAGAATTTCATTCTGGCCAATCCGGTTCAGCTGCAGGCCTTCGCGCGTATACAGCACGATGGCGCCCTCGGTGATCAGATAGGCAGAATCGGGCACATCATCTACCCGGTAGATGACTTCCTCAGGTTCCCAGACAATAATATCGTTCTTTTCGAACACGCAGTATCTTCCATCACTCTATTCGCTATTAGTCGCCCATTACCGTGGTCAAAGACAAGCTGATTCATCAACAGAATGTCGACAAAAGAGAATTGCCGGCCAACGAAAGCAGGCGTATAACCAAGGGCGTCGGAGCGTAGCGCAGCCTGGTAGCGCACTTTACTGGGGGTGAAGGGGTCGTGGGTTCGAATCCCGCCGCTCCGACCATTTTTAAAGTCCTAAAAATTTGAATTCATATGAATGGCCGGCGTTCAATGAGCGGTCAGCGTTTCATTTTGTGCCGGATTGTATGAATTCCGCCGTCTTTTGATCGCAGTGGCGTCTGCAATCCACACACGATAGCGCACATTCAAGCATCTGTACCGACCACATCTCGACATCACTTGCTGGCATCATGACTTGTTATGAGAGGTTCCCACCATTTGCTCAGTGGCTGGCGCGCAGACATATCCACCATCTCGCCAAGCCGCGGGATGATGACATCCAGCCCACGTTCACTGCCCATACCGTCGACCATGACAGCCGGCTCAAACCAGTCGTGAAGGGCCAATGTGAACATCCCCCATCCGGTTGGCACCAACGCTTTGCCGCGCACATCTTCAAAGGCCTGCACTGCCTCGTCCGGCAGATTGTGAACCTGACGCCAGCGCGTGTTGTACTGGCCGGCATCCATGAATACCAGGTCGAACGGCCCGTATCGCTCGCCGATCATGCGGTAATGGTCAGCATAGCCCGAATCACCACTGAAATAGACGGTGTTGTCTGCGGATTTTACCGTCCAGGAAGCCCAGAGGGATGTCTGGTTATGGAACAATCCGATTCGCCCGGAAAAATGCTGCGCCGGCATGCAAATGAACTCCAATGACTGCATCCTGGCGCTTTCCCACCAGTCAAGTTCCGTAATGCGGCTGTCCGGCACACCCCATCTGTTCAGATGTGCCCCAACACCAAGGGGCACAAAGAACGCGGTATCCGTAGCGATGAAATGCTTGATGGTCTCCATGTCCAAATGATCATAGTGATCATGCGAGATGATAATGGCGTCAACATGCGGTAACGCGTCGAGGTCGATTGCGGGCGGTTGGTAACGTTTGACGGCCCAGCTGAACGGGGCGGCAGATGGTGAAAATGTCGGGTCGACAAGGATGGTCATATCGTCGATCGACATCAGCACGGTGGCATGTCCCAGCCAGGTGAATTTCACCGTCCCGGCACTGTTGCTGAAAGTGTCAGGCAGCTCGCGGATTTCGGGCAAGGCTTGTTCAGGATTGGTCTGGTTCTCGTTGCTGAAAAACGCAAAACCGCTTTTCATGAATTCCGCCGGATCGGACCAAAAGCTCATATTCTCGGACATTTCGTCCAGAACGCCCGGGTCGAGATTGACGAACTGGTCGATGCTTGTGTCGTAATTTTCGGATTGCGACACGCGCAGATAGGCATCACCTTCCGGCCGCGCGCCAAATTGTTCGTATCCCGACAGCAGCATATAGCCTGCAATGAGTAAAAGCGCGACGGCCGAAAGCAGATATCGCAGTAACCGCCGCCGCGATTTTTTTTTGGACACTCTCATCTAGATCTCGCTTCTGAATGATCGCAACAGCCTCCTGCTGCGCAGCTATTTTGTTTCTATTGTTGTTACGCTATCCCAGTCTTCCCGGTTCCACCCGTCACTAAGCAGTTTGCGGCATCGCTGAATATAAAGATCGGCCGGCCCATCATGCGGGTTGGTCGCGATAATTGCCTCAAATATGGCGAGGGCCGCTGAAAATTCCTGATCGCGATACAGCGCAACAGCGTCTGCAAATTCCGCCAGTGCCGCCTGTTTTAACGTGCCGGATACCCCGGGATCAGCATCAATAATTTCATAAATGCCGACTGGCTGGTCTTTGCCTTTGACCCTTACCAGATCGATTTGCCGGCTGCAGAAACGGCCTTTTGTCAGCGCATCATGCGTGTGCTGGGACACGAGAACGCCTGTGCTGTAATATTTGGTCAGCCCTTCCAGCCGTGATGCAAGATTGACCGCATCGCTGATAACAGACCCTTCCATGCGGTCAGCCTCGCCAAGCGTACCAAGCATCATCCGGCCTGTATTGACGCCAATCCCCACCTTGAAACTGTGCCGGCCTTCTTCGGCAGCTGTTGCGTTATACCGATGCAGTTCCTGCTGCATCGCAACAGCCGCCATGACCGCATCGTCCGGGGTCTGCTGGAACAACGCCATGACACCATCACCCATGAATTTATCAATATAGCCGTCATGCGTGCGGATGATGGGTCCGATGCGCGACAGATAGGCGTTTACAAAGCTGAAGTTATGCGCGGGCGTCATCGTCTCTGAGATCGAAGTGAATGAGCGGATATCAGAAAACAGGATGCTCATCTCGACATCGGCCTGATCACCAAGCTGGACATCAAGAATACTCTCCTTGCCAAGGCTGGACAGTAGCTGTGGTGGCACAAAGCGTTGATAGGCTTTTGTCACGCTGACCTGCTGTGCCAGTGCCAGGGCTTTCATATCGTTGAGTTGCTGGGCAACGGCAAAGCCAAAGGTAACGAACATCGCCAGAACGAGAATGCCAACCGCCGATGACACGACAAACCAGAAAATCCATGAAAAATCGAAAATGAAATAGGCCGCAGCAGAAATAGGAACGGTAAAAAAGGGAAGGGCAAAGGAAATCGCCAGATATTTTGCATAGCTGCTGCCCCGCCACCACAAAATCATGGACATCGCCGCCGCTGCCAGCAGCAACCCGATAAAGGGAGCGCCTATAAAGGGAACTTTGATCAGTCCCGGGCCGGCGCGGTCCGGCGGATGGGCCACCAGATCAAGATACGGCGCCGTGGGCCAGATGCTTGCAAGATAGAGGTTGAGGATCATCAGCCCCAGAAAATAGACAAGGCTGGCCTTGTAGATTTTGTCGACAAGCGGAAAATTGTCCAAAAGACGGAGTGAATTTCGAAAAAACTGGGTCAGGAAAAAGAAGAGCAGCGCAAGCATGGCAAGGGTGAATTCGCTATTCACATAGCGCATGGGCAATTTAATTACCCAACCCATTGCCAGTGTCGTGCTGGACAATAAAGCAATCTGGAACAGGCTTGCTGACAACCACAGATAATTGCCACGCGAGACCACAAACATGAACAGATAATACAGACCAAAGGACAGCGCGATGGCAATAACGGCAATATTCGAGGCGATGCCCATAACCTGCAGGTTGCGAATGTCCTCCCAGGGACCAATGGTCATGCGGTCGAGACCGTTTACGGTACTCATATACCGATCAAAAGGCTTGCTCCGGAAAAAATTATAGATTGTCGTCACGTCGCCAGGGGGCATCGAAACGAGGTAATGGCCAAGGACCCGACCTTCATCCATCCAGGTACCAACCCCTTGTTTCCAATGGGCATATTCATCGATCCCGCCAGCATGGACAGCAAAGATCTTCTTTTCGGTATTGTAGTTATGTTCAATGCCGATCGCAGGTGTCGGCAAGCTGTTGTGGATCCGCAAACGTACCCAATAGCCATCTACCAGTGACTGGTCGGCCTGCAGACGGGGCGTCCATTCGGCAGCCTGCAGCTGGTCGATTGGCAGGGTATGGTCATGCCCTTCCAAAAATTCCAGATGTTCCGGCGTAATGGTGGCAAGGCCGCTTTGGGGTAACATAAAGACTGGTGCGGTAGAGCTGTCGCTATTGCCGCTGGCGCCATTGCCGCTGGCGCGCTTGCTGGCAAGGTCACGATCAACGCTACTATCAATGTCACTGGCCAGCGCAGTGGATAATACGCCGCACAGAAATAGCGCCACAATCGCAAAAAATCTGGCAGGCAAACACACCACTGACACCCTCTCCCCATTTCAGTGTGAAACGAAAATCGGTCAAGCGCGAGTGAAAAATGGTTTGCAGCGGGATTCCATGAGGCTCCATTGCAAGGGCGATCAGGGGCTCCGATATCATCGGTCTGCCCACCTGCGCGGGTCTTTATTCACCCTGTGCTGTCGGGTCCCGTGCGGGTTAGCGGAATGTCCCCCGCGGCTTGAGCCACCCTTTCCAGACGGCGCATCGCCTTTTGGGCCATACGTGTGACAAGGTGTGTGCGGCGTGCCGAAGCCAATTTAATTGTCGGCGCTTCCTGGACGACATGGCAGTCAAAGCCATCCGTGATGATGATCCCGCAACGGTCAGGCCCGGGCAGCATCTCTCGCGGAAAATCCTCGGCAACGGCAAAATAGAACCTGTCCGCCCATTCGATATATTCCGGCCATTTTGTATCGCTTGTAAAATCCTGTCGTGACGATTTCACCTCGACAATGGTGATGTCCCGCTTGTCTTCCAGGACCATCAGATCAACGCGGCGCCCGGTTCTGACCGTAAATTCGCGGATGCAGGCCGCACCGCGTTCCATGAACAGCCGGGACACAGCGGTGGTGATGCGGTCGGCAGTCAGAGAGGGCAGGGCTGTCATGTCGCTTTTGTCTTTTAACTCGATCAGCCGGCTTTCCGGCTGGCGGCACCGATCAATGCACGTGTGTAAGGCTGGGCAGGGGTGGTCAGGATATCCTTGCTGTTGCCGGACTCAACAACCCTGCCATCCTTCATCACCATAATGCGGTGGCTCATCGATGCAATCAGGGCAATGTCATGGCTTATGAAAATATAGCTTAGCGCGTGCCGGTCCTGAAGGGTGCGGAGCAGCATCACCAGCTGTTGCTGGACGGTCATGTCCAAGGCTGATGTCGGCTCGTCAAACAGGATGACGCGCGGTTGCATGATCAGCGCTCGGGCAATGGCGATCCGCTGTCGCTGACCACCGGAAAATTCATGCGGATAGCGGTCTGCTGATGCCGGGTCCAGCCCCACTTCCTGCAAGACGGTGGCAACCATTTCTGACAGGGCGGCCGTATCAGTTTCCCCATGCGCCTGTGGACCTTCGGCAATGATCTCACCAACTGACATACGCGGGGATAACGACCCGAACGGGTCTTGAAAGACAATCTGCACCTGCCGGCGATAGGGTTTCAGGGCTGTTGCCTTCGTAGACGATATGTTTTCCTTTTCCAGGAACACTGTGCCTTCTGCGCTGACAAGCCTTGTGATGGCCCGCGCCAATGTTGATTTGCCCGAACCGCTTTCCCCGACAATGCCAAGTGTTTCACCCTGATGCAGCGTCAGATCTACCCCGTCCACAGCGCGGATCCAGTCCGTCGTGCGGCGCAGCAGGCCACGCCGTAGCGGAAAATGAACCTTAATGTCCCGGGCTTCCAGCAGGGGGGATGCGGGCTGTGGCAGCGGCGCACGCATGTCACGCGGACGTGCGGCAATCAACGCCTTGGTGTAGTCGGTGCCCGGCGCCGAGAATATCGTGTCGGTATCGCCACTTTCGACCAGCCGGCCATCCTGCATGACAAGCACACGGTCAGCAATCTGGCGGACCACCCCCAGATCATGCGTAATGAACAGCATTGCCATCCCGTTTTCACGCTGCAGGTCGGCAAGAAGGTCGAGTATCTGTGCCTCAATTGTGACGTCCAGCGCTGTTGTCGGTTCGTCAGCGATCAACAGGCCCGGATTATTGGCCAGCGCCATGGCGATCATTACCCTCTGACGCTGCCCGCCCGACAATTCATGCGGATAACTTTTGATCCGGTTTGCCGGGTCGGGAATGCCAACTCGGTCCAGCAAGGCCAGCGTTCGTTCCCGGGCGGCATCGCCGGATAGCGGTTGGTGAAGGCGCAATGCCTCGCCAATCTGTTTTTCGATGGTGTGTAGCGGGTTCAAAGATGTCATCGGCTCTTGAAATACCATGCCGATGTCGTTGCCGCGCCGGCGGCGCATGACACTGTCATCCGCCGGTGAAACATCCGTGCCGTTCCATCTGATCTGGCCGCTCTGGCGGGCGTTATCGGCCAGCAGGCCGATGCTTGCCAGTGCCGAAACCGATTTTCCGGATCCGCTCTCACCGACAAGAGCAACGGTCTCGCCTGGATGGATGTCCAGCGACAATCCGCGTACCGCCTCTGTCGTGACACCATCACGCACAAAGCTGACTTCAAGGTCCTGTATCGACAGCAGCGGGGGTGTCATGAAAATGTCTTTCGGGGATCAAAGGCATCACGCACACCTTCGAAAATGAACACAAGCAATGCCAGCAACAGCGCAAAGACGCCAAAGGCTGTCAGACCAAGCCATGGTGCCTGCAGGTTCTGTTTGGCCTGCAATGTCAGCTCGCCAAGGGATGGTGCGGAAGATGGCAGGCCGAACCCCAGAAAATCCAGCGCCGCAAGAGAGCCAATCGCCCCGGTGACGATGAAGGGCAGCATGGTCAGCGTTGCGACCATGGCATTTGGCAACACATGGCGGAACATGATCACCAGGGGTCTGACGCCAAGCGCCTTGGCTGCCTGTACATATTCAAAATTACGCGCCCGTAGAAATTCGGCGCGCACCACCCCGACCAGCGCTGTCCAGCTGAACAGGGTCATTAAAAACACCAACAGCCAGAAATCCATGCGATAGATCGCCGAGACAATGATGATGATGTAGAGCGATGGCGTTGCACCCCAGATTTCTATTAGACGCTGCGCGAACAGATCTGTGCGGCCGCCAAGATATCCCTGCACGGCGCCAACCAGAATGCCGATGGCAGACGCCAGCACAGAAACAATGATCGCAAACATCACCGATAGTCGAAAGCCGTAGATAATACGGGCCAGCACGTCGCGCGCGGTATCGTCGGTGCCCAGCCAGTGGTCCGTGTCAGGCGGTGAGGGGGCCGGCATATCCAGCGTTGACACCGTGGAATGGTGATAGGGGATGGGTGGCCAGATGACCCAGCCACGCGCAATGGGCTGATTGTCAATGATGCCGTCAGCAGCATCGGCAATGAGCGTTTCCGGACTGTCCCAGCAATCTACCAGCCCGCCCGTCACAATGAGGCATTCAACCTCGATATCAGCATAGATGGCTTCGGTGCGCAGATCGCCGCCAAATGTCTGTTCCGGATAGAATTTGACGATCGGGCTGTAATAGCCGTCGCGATATTTGACAAGGATCGGCCGGTCATTGGCGATCAGCTCGGCGAACAGCGAAACGCCAAAGGCGATCACAAAAATCCACAACGACCAGAAGGCCCGCCTGTTCTGGCAGAAATTGCGCCAGCGGCGCCGGTGAAGCTGATGGTGTATCATGACAGTCTCGATTCAAAATCGATCCGTGGGTCAATCCACACATACATCAGGTCAGATATCAGACCGATGACCAGCCCGATGAGGCTAAAAATGAACAATGTGCCGAACACCACCGGATAGTCACGCGCAACGGCGGCCTCGAACCCCATGCGCCCCAAACCGTCGAGAGAGAAAATCGTTTCGATAATCAGCGAACTGCCAAAGAAGACGGACACGAAAACAGCGGGAAAACCGGCAATGACAATCAGCATTGCATTGCGGAATACATGGCCATAAAGCACCTGCTTTTCCGCCAGCCCCTTGGCCCGTGCCGTCATCACATATTGTTTGCGGATTTCATCAAGGAACGCATTTTTTGTCAGCAAGGTCAGTGTCGCAAAGGCCGAAATAGTCGACGCCAGAACTGGCAGCGCAATGTGCCAGAAATAGTCGATGATCTGGCGCCAGGCGCTCATGTCTGCAAAATCAGGCGATGTCAGGCCGCGCAGCGGAAAAATTTTGACATATGATCCGCCTGCAAACAGTACCAGTAGCAAGATGGCAAACAGAAAGCCCGGAATGGCATAGCCGATGATGATCAGGCTTGATGTCCAGCTGTCAAAGGCGGTTCCGTCACGAACCGCTTTGCGGATGCCAAGCGGGATCGAGATCAGATAGGCAAGCAGCGTTGTCCACAGGCCCAGCGAAATCGATACAGGCATTTTTTCCAGAATCAGGTCGGTGACCGAAATGGACCGGAAATAGCTTTCACCAAAATCAAAGCGGATATAATCCCAGAGCATGGTGACAAAACGTTCCAGAGGTGGCTTGTCAAAGCCAAACTGACGTTCCAGATCGGCAATGAAATCGTCTGGCAGACCCTGGCCGCCAACATAGCTGCTGGACTCAGATGCCTCGCGAATTTCTCCGCCGCCGCCGGCAATGCCTTCAAAGACATTTGTATCGCGTTCAAGTTGCGCCAGAATCTGTTCGACCGGACCGCCCGGCACAAATTGTACAAGGGCAAAGTTGATCAGCATGATCCCGAACAGGGTTGGCAGGATCAGTCCCAGTCTGCGCAGAATATATGCCAGCATATGTGCAGTGCCCCGCCCGCTAGAGATCAGAAGGCGCCATCGGCTTTCAACCGCGCATAGGCATCCTGATCAAACCACCAGAAATCCAGCGTCCCAAGCGCATAGGGCGGCAGCGTTTCCGGATAACGATACATATCGTAATAGGCCACAGTATGGGTGTTCTTGAACCATTGTGGCACCCAGAACACTTCGGCCCGCAATACGCGGTCAAGCGCGCGTGTAGCGTCATTCAGGGTGGCGCGATCCTCGGCCGCCATTACATCTTCGATCAACCGGTCGGCAGCCGCGCTTCCATATCCGGAAAGATTGAATAAGGAAAATTCTGCTGACTCAGAGCCAAAATACTGTTTCAGCCCGGCACCCGAAGTCAGTGAGGTGCGAAAATTGCCCACGACCATATCGAAATCGAAGCTGCGCTCGCGTTCGGTCATCTGGGCGTTGTCGACACGTGTATGGACGGCATCCACACCAAGCTGACGCAGATTTTCGATATATGGATTGATCACCCGGTCAAAGGCTTGCGAATCGTTCAGGATCTCCAGCTTGAGTGTCTCGCCGGCCGCATTGCGACGCAGCCCATCATCGCCGATAACCCAGCCAGCGGCATCAAGCAGTGCTGATGCAGCTCGCAGGTTTTTGCGATCCAGCTGGCGCTCTGATGAAACAGGCGCCCCAACAGCTGCGCTGTCCAGCACGCCTTCCGGCAGGATGTCGGCAATGGGGGACAGGAATGCCAGTTCACCCTCGCTCGGCATGCCTGACGCTTTCAGATAGCTGTTTTCCCAGAAGGATTCGATCCGTTCGTAAATGCCGTAGAACAGCGTTTTGTTGGACCATTCGAAATTGAACATCATGCCAACGGCCTTGCGCACGCGTATGTCCTGAAAGCGGTCACGCCGCAGATTGAACACAAAGGATTGGCCAGATGCCAGCGTGCCATCGGGTGGGGTGTCCTTGACGGCCCAGCCATTTTCGATGGCCGGGAAGTCATAACCGGTCGCCCAGATTTTTGATGATGCCTCGGTACGGAACGTATAGGCACCGGCCTTGAACCCTTCGAACGCACTGTTGTAATCGGCGAAATATTCCACCCGGATGCTGTCGAAATTATGCCGGCCCTTGTTTATGGCAAGGTCTTTGCCCCAGTAATCGGGATTACGGCGATAGATGATTTGCTGGCCCACATCGATTGAGTCCAGAACATAGGGGCCGGAGCCAATGGCAGGTGTCAGAGTCGAATCCTCAAAATCGGCACCGGATGTCTCGTAATAGGCTTTTGAGAAAATAGGCAGGCCGCCGACGGTTCGAGGCAGGTCGCGCGTGGGCACACCATCCTTGAAGGTAAATTTAACCCGATGCGGACCAAGCGCTTCTGCGCTGGCGACCTGTTTCTCGATCACAGCGCGGAATGAAGGCAGACCCTTGTCCCGCAGAATTTCATAGGAAAAAACAACATCCGCGGCGGTTAGCGGCGTGCCATCGGAAAAACGCGCCTCGGGGCGCATATTGAAAATCACCTGACTGCGATCTTCCGGATATTCCATCGATTCTGCGACCAGCCCGTAGGATGAGTCCGGCTCGTCGGCTGTGCTTTCCAGAAGGCTTTCAAAGAAAATGGATGAAAGTTGGCCAGAACGACCTTTGGTGCTGTAGGGATGCATCGAATCAAATGACCCGAAACCCCAGACAGAAATCTCACCACCTTTTGGCGCGTTGGGGTTGACATAATCAAGGTGCGGAAACCCAGTATCATATTTCAACTCACCAAAGGTCGAGATGCCATGCGCCGTAATGTCAGCCGCCGCTGCTGGCAGCGCTATCGGCGTGGCAATCAGGGTTGCGACGATGGCCATGGTGCAGAAACGGGAAGGACGCGGCGCCGTATGAATTGCGCCCGAACGGGACATGCTGACTGGGGCTGGGGACGTGTGCATTTTACCTTTTCCTTTAAACCTGCCGGTCACTGAAGGGCGCGCCGCGGCCTGCATTGTCTGGCCGGCGTGTCCACCGAGAGCCGGGTGCGGGCAATCCAGAATCCGGCAATAGCCATCACCTGGCCGCATAGGCGGAGACGAACATACTTGTCATGGACATATAATCAGTTACGCGCGCATGTGTAGAGGCAATTGCGTATCGTAGATCAAGACCCGTCAGCAGGATCCTGTGATCACCGTGCAAGCTTTGCCGGATCGCGTTCGGCCAGGATTTCGACGAAGAAGCGCAGGACCAGTTCACCGCGATGGTTCACCGCTTCGTTGCGGCTGCGGATGATGCCCCATTTATCAGCAATGACCTTGTCTTTTTTCTCGACAATCTCATGCGAGAAAATCAGCGTGTGGCCAGGGCGTACCGGCGTAAAGACCTGAAGGTCCTGAAATCCCAGACCGGCACCGTTTCGTCGGCCATCCTCGACTCCAAGGGCATAATTCTCCATATAATCGACCATCATGCGCATCCAGGTGGCGCAAATGTGCCAGTTTGAAGCCACCAGCCCCCGATAGCGGCTTTCGCGCGCGGCATCAGGATCAGTATGGTAAAATTGTGGTGCGTACAGCATGCCAAAATCAATGATTTCCTGCTCGCTGAAGGTATAGCTTCCAAAGACATGAAATTCCCCGACGGGGATGTCTTCAAACCAGCGTGAACGCAAATAGCGGGATTCAGTCATGACAAGCGTGCCCCTTCTGCTTCCGGCATGCCGCGCCGTGCCACCTGCAGCACGGTGTTCAGTGACATCACTGTCTTGTCATCCTGGTTCAGCACATCAACATCACAAACCACTTCGCCCTGGTTTGGATCATCTTCCGCATGTCGGCACGCAGCAATGCTGATCACAGCGTGCAGGCGGTCATTCTCAAACACCGGTATCCGCCATTTCAGCCATGGCACATTATCATTTCCGATCATCTTCAGCCCGGCGTCATCCACACAATCTGAAAGCATGCGCATCATCAACGCACATACGTGCCAACCGCTTGCGCACAATCCGCCAAAAAGCGAAGCATCTGCTGCATCACGGTCCAGATGATAGGGCTGCGGGTCGAATTTGCTCGCAAAGCTACGGATGCTTGCGGCGTCAATAGTGACACTGCCGGTTTTGAAGGTCATGCCGATCTCGACATCTTCAAAAAATAAACGCGGGGGCGTTGTCATGTGAAGGCGGCCTTCATGTTGCTGGGCGTTAGCGACGTTACAGCACATTGCCACATATGGTGCAATCGCTGATCTGGCGCCAAAACGGGCTGTTCCCGGTGATATGTAAATTTGCCCTATCCCGGTAATTATATGATCGAGTTGCGCGCTTTCGTCACAGTAATGTGACTCGAAACTGCTTTTCATCCTTGAAGATTTCGTGAACGCTCAATCTGAAAAGTCTTCGCTTGTGGGCTCGGGGCTGTGCGCCCCACACGCCAAAGCGTGATAAAACGGAGGAACATAATGGTACCTGGTGCGTTTAATTATCATCGTCCAGACACGGTGGACGGCGTGATCGGACTGCTTGACGAGTGGGGTGACGATGCGCGCGTCATCGCAGGCGGACATAGTCTGATCCCGGTTATGAAACAACGGATTACCGATATCAGTCATCTGATTGATCTGGGTGGCGTCGATGCGCTGAAGGGCATAAGCATCGATGGCAGCACTGTTACGATCGGCGCAATGACAACGCAGCATGAGTTGATCAGCAATGACGCGTTGGCCAAGGTGGCACCGATCATCCGCGAGGCATCGCTGCAGATCGCAGACCCGCAGGTCCGCTATCTCGGCACAATCGGTGGCAATGTGGCAAATGGTGATCCGGCAAATGACATGCCTGGCCTGATGCAGACACTGGATGCAACCTATCATCTTGCCGGTCCGGGTGGTGCGCGCACTGTCGCGGCGCGGGACTTTTATGAAGCGGCCTATTTCACAGCGCGCGAGGATGACGAAATCCTGACGGGCATTTCATTTACCGCGTCAGGCGGTGGATATGCCTATGAAAAGCAAAAGCGCAAGATCGGCGACTATGCAACCGCCGCGGCCGGTGTGCTGCTGACGATGGAAGGGGGCTCCTGCACAGCGGCGTCTGTTGCCTTGACCAACCTTTCCGACACACCCGTCTATTGCGCCGATGCAGTTGATGCGCTGGTTGGCAGCCCTGTCGATGATGCAACAGTCAAGGCGGCTGTGGCGGCGGCAGTGGATGCATCTGACCCGGTTGCAGATACGCGCGGCCCGGTCGATTTCAAAAAATATGTGGCCGGCGTGATTGTCAAAAAGGCAATCGAAAGCGCCCGCGCGCGGGCTTAAAGGAGATCACGGCAATGGAAAAAATGCATGTGAAGATGACGGTCAATGGCAAGGATATCGACTTGCTGACCGAACCAAGGACGTTACTGATCCACGCCCTGCGCGAGGAGTTGGGCATCACTGGCCCGCATGTCGGTTGCAGTTCGTCCCATTGCGGCGCCTGTACCGTTGACATGAACGGCATGTCGGTCAAGTCCTGCACGGTGTTTGCTGCGCAGGCCAATGGTGCGGATATCACCACGATTGAGGGGCTGGGTAACCCAGATGGGCTGCATGTTCTTCAGGAAATGTTCAAGGAACATCATGGTTTGCAATGTGGGTATTGCACACCGGGCATGATTACCCGGGCATACCGGTTGCTACAGGAAAATCCAAACCCGACAGAAGATGAAGTGCGGTTTGGTATCTCAGGAAATCTGTGCCGCTGTACCGGCTATCAGAACATCGTGAAAGCCATTCTTGAGGCGGCCGCGAAGATGAATGAAATGAAGGAGTCAGCATAATGAATGAGTCTACCCCTCCAAAGGAAGAACGCTCTGCTGCGCTGAGTGGCCTGGGTACATCGCGCAAACGCGTCGAAGATGCCCGTTTCACACAAGGCAAGGGCAATTATGTCGATGACATCAAATTGCCCGGCATGCTGTTTGGCGATTTTGTGCGCTCGCCCTATGCGCATGCCCGTGTAAAATCGATCAACACCGAAAAGGCGCTGGCACTGCCGGGCGTGCATGCGGTGTTGACGGCTGCCGATCTGGAACCGTTGGGACTGCACTGGATGCCGACCCTTGCTGGTGACAAACAGATGGTGCTGGCCGATGGCAAGGTGCTGTTCCAGGCGCAGGAAGTTGCTTTTGTTGTTGCCGATGACCGCTATGCCGCTGCCGATGGTGTGGCCGCAGTCGAGGTGGAATATGAAGAGCTTCCGGTTCTTGTCGACCCGTTCAAGGCTGAAATAGACGGCGCGCCCGTGCTGCGCGAGGATATTGCCGACCAGACAGAAGGGGCACATGGTCCCCGTCGTCACCCGAACCACATCTTTACGTGGGAATCAGGTGATCTGGACGCGACCGAGGCCGTTCTTGCCGATGCAGATGTCGTCGCTGAAGAGATGATTTACTATCATCGCACGCATCCATGCCCGCTTGAGCCATGTGGCGCCGTCGCTTCCATGGATAAGGTGAATGGTAAGCTGACCGTCTGGGGTACCTTCCAGGCACCCCATGCCGTGCGTACTGTTGCATCGCTGATTTCCGGTATTGCCGAGCATAATATCCGGATTATCTCGCCGGATATCGGTGGTGGTTTTGGCAATAAGGTTGGTGTTTATCCCGGCTATGTATGTTCGATTGTCGCTTCCATCGTTACCGGCGTGCCGGTGAAATGGATTGAAGACCGCTCTGACAATCTGATGGCCACTGCCTTTGCGCGTGACTATTGGATGAAGGGCCGTATTTCAGCTACCAAAGACGGCAAGATTACCGGCCTGTATTGTCATACGATGGCCGATCATGGTGCGTTTGATGCCTGTGCGGATCCGACAAAGTTCCCGGCAGGTTTTATGAACATCTGCACCGGGTCCTATGATATCCCGACAGCCTATCTGGTGGTGGATGGTATCTATACCAACAAGGCGCCAGGCGGCGTTGCATATCGCTGTTCTTTCCGGGTGACCGAGGCGGCCTATTTCATCGAACGGATGATTGAGGTGCTGGCGATTAAGCTTGGCATGGATGCTGCTGAATTGCGGGCGAAGAACTTCATCAAGAAGGACCAGTTCCCGTACCAGTCTGCCCTTGGTTGGGAATATGATTCGGGCGACTACCACACAGGCTGGGATAAGGCTCTGAAGGCAGTCGGTTATGAGGATCTTCGCAAGGAGCAGGCGGAGCGTGTTGAAGCCTTCAAACGTGGCGAAACACGTACACTTCTCGGCATTGGCCTGAGCCACTTTACCGAGATCGTTGGCGCCGGCCCTGTCAAGAATTGCGATATTCTTGGACTTGGCATGTTTGACAGCTGTGAAATCCGTATCCATCCAACGGGTTCGGCCATTGCCCGTCTTGGCACAATCTCGCAGGGTCAGGGCCACGCCACGACCTTTGCGCAGATTCTGGCGTCCGAGATTGGCATACCGGCTGAGGATATCACGCTGGAGGAGGGTGATACCGACACAGCACCTTATGGTCTTGGGACCTATGGTTCACGGTCAACACCTGTCGCTGGCGCGGCAACCGCAATGGCGGGCCGCAAAATCCGTGCAAAAGCACAGATGATCGCGGCTTATCTGCTCGAGGTGCATGACAATGACCTTGAGTGGGATGTCGACCGCTTTGTTGTCAAAGGGGCGCCGGAACGGTTCAAGACGATGAAGGAAATCGCCTTCGCGTCCTATAACCAGGCCGTGCCGGGTGTCGAGCCGGGTCTTGAGGCAGTCAGCTATTATGACCCGCCAAATATGACCTATCCGTTTGGGTCCTATATCTGCGTCATGGAAATCGACGTCGATACAGGCACAACCGAAATCCGGCAGGTTTATGCGCTTGATGATTGCGGGACACGGATCAACCCGATGATCATCGAAGGCCAGGTCCATGGGGGGCTGACCGAGGCGCTGGCAATCGCCATGGGGCAAGAAATTGCCTATGACGAGCAGGGCAATGTCACCACCGGTACATTGATGGATTTCTTTGTGCCAACGGCCGTGGAGACACCGAACTACCAGACCGACTACACCGTTACCCCAAGCCCACATCATCCGATTGGTGCAAAGGGTGTTGGCGAGAGCCCGAATGTTGGTGGTGTACCGGCGTTTTCCAACGCGGTTCACGATGCTTTCCGGGCATTTGGTCTGACCCAGTCGCATATGCCGCATGATCACTGGCGGATCTGGAAGACTGCCGAGAGCCTCGGCCTTCACGACTGAGCCAACTGAAAGAGGACAGGCAGGGGGCTCCGGCCCCCTGCCGCCATCTCATGACCTGGACAAATCTGAAATTACACCTCGCTGATGCTGGCTATGTCGCGTCAAATGAGTTGGCGATGGCTATCCACATCGCCTTGCAACTGGAACGCCCCATCCTGCTGGAGGGTGATGCTGGTGTTGGCAAGACGCAGGTAGCCAAAACGCTTGCCGACATTCGAAAGACCGAACTTATCCGGTTGCAATGTTACGAAGGGTTGGATGCGCCTGCTGCCATCTATGAGTGAACTACCAGCGGCAGCTTTTGTCCATCCGGGCATCGGCCGATAGCGGTGTTGCCGCTGATGCGATTGAGAGCCGCATCTTTTCGCGTGAATTCCTGCTTGAGCGGCCTCTGCTACGGGCTATTCAGCAGGACGTGCCGCCCGTGTTGTTGATTGACGAAATAGACCGTGCTGATGAGGAGTTTGAGGCCTTCCTGCTGGAAGTGTTGTCAGATTTCCAGATCACCATTCCCGAACTGGGTACAATTACGGCCACCAGCAAGCCGATCGTAGTGTTGACCGCCAATGGCACACGCGATCTGTCCGATGCGTTGCGGCGGCGCTGTATCTACACGCATGTTCCATATCCGGATCGGGCGACTGAACTGGCGATTCTGAACGCAAAATGGCCAGACCTGCCAACGCATCTGGCTGGACAGATTGTCGGATTTGTACAGTCCATCCGGAAAGAAGATCTGGAAAAGAAGCCCGGCATTGCCGAAACGCTGGATTGGGCCGCAGCGCTGGCCGGATTGGGGCTTAACGATTTGACAGATGACCCGGTGGCGCTTCAGGCATCATTGGTTGCGTTATTGAAAACTGAAGCGGACCAGGCCGCTATCCCGACGGCAGTCGCGCAGCGCCTTGCCGGCGTGGCCGGATAGGTACAATGGCCAGTGTGACCCGTTTCCCGACGCGCGCGTCAACCGCTGAACGTATGGGCGATTTTACGCGTCATTTGCGCCATAACGGGTTCCGCGTCGGGGTACAGGAAACCGAAATGGGGCTGCATAGTCTTGAATCTATCGATCTGCAGGACACACAGGATGTGCGCATGGCCCTGAAGGCCATCTGCTGTGCGGACACCCACTCATTTCAACGGTTCGATGATCTGTTCAACGCATTCTGGCTGAACCGCTCTGTCATGCGCACGCAGCATGAAAAAAGCGATATTCGCAAGCCGGACCCATCCGGCTTTACCAACCTGTCCAAATTCATGTCGCAGCAGGATACAGGCAGTACGGGTGATGCGGACACACCAGGCAATGATAATGATGGTGAGGCTGACAGCGACGGGGAAGGCAAGCTGGTTGCGACCGAAATGGTCAATAACAACCGCACCGATATGCGCCAGTTTCTGTTGCCCGAGGATCGCGCGCTTGCTGAACGCGCGGCGCATCGGATTGCAGCGGCGATCCGCTATCGCAGGTCGCGGCGTCGTAGGGCGGCCCGGAAGGGCGCGATGATTGACTTGCGGCGCATTATCCGGCGGTCAGTCGGCACAGGCGGCGAGCCGATGCAGCTGCTGCGTCGCCGCCGACCGGACCGTCCGGTGCATCTTGTATCCATTCTGGATGTATCCGGTTCAATGACACTCTATGCGCGTGTGTTTCTGGCCTTTATCCGTGGCTTGACCGATGTTGACCAGAGATCAGACGCCTTTGTGTTTCACACCAACCTGATGTGCGTCAGCGACGCGTTGCGGGACAATGATACATTGCGCGCCGTCAACCGTTTGTCGATCATGGCGCAGGGTTTTGGAGGCGGGACGCGGATTGGCCATTGCCTGCAGCAATTCAACCGGCAATATGCACACCGCATTCTTGGTCGGCGCAGCGTGGTGCTTATTTTGTCAGATGGCTATGATACAGGTAATGCCGAGCTGGTGAGCGCCGAAATGGCGCGGTTGCGCCGCAAAGGATGCAAGATAATCTGGCTGAACCCGCTTCTTGGGTGGAAAGACTATGAGCCGGTGGCGGCGAGCATGGCGGCAGCGCTGCCCTATTTGGACAGGTTCGCGCCTTGCAATACATTGGAAAGCCTGGCCGCACTGGAATGGGAACTGGAACGTCTATGAACCGGCCGACGCAAATTGCGATTGATAAATGCCAGGAACAGCTGCGTGCAGATGGCATTCCGCATGCGGTGGCAACGGTTGTCCGCACCCTGTCATCGACCGCAGCTAAGCCGGGCATGAAGGCAATCGTCCTTGAGAATGGGGACTTTGCCGAAGGCTGGCTTGGCGGGGGCTGTGTAACATCTGCCGTGCGCCGCGCTGCGCAGACAGCAATTGAAACCGGCGAGGCAACACTTGTCTGCCTACGGCCGGAAGAACTGCTGGCGGATGAAAGCGATGGTGTGATGGTGACGCTGGCGCGCAATGGCTGTCCCAGCAAAGGATCGATGGATATTTTTGTGGAGCCGGTTGTACCGCTTCCCGAGTTGATAGTGTACGGCCATGGCCCGGTTGCAGTGGCCCTGTCGCGTATTGCGCGCGGCTTTGGTTTTACCCTGACGGTGTGCGGTGATGTTGACCGTGATCTTGTTGATGCAGATTTCCATTTCACCTCACCTGCCGATATGCGTTCAAACCCGCCCAGCAATGCCGACCGCTATATTGTCGTTGCGACGCAAGGTGCGGGGGATATCGCCGCACTGACAAGCGCCTTGGCTGGCAGCACGGCATATGCCGCCTTTGTGGGCAGCCGACGCAAGTTTGCAAGCTATGGACCGAAATTGCTGGAATCGGGCATTAGCCAGGCACGGCTTGATGCTGTCAGGTCGCCGGCCGGCGTACATATTAACGCCGTCACGCCCGAAGAGATTGCTTTGTCGATTATGGCAGAGATTGTTCAGAACAGGCGGGCACAAAGGCGCGTGGAGCCGGGTCATGGGTGATGTTGCAATCATCTTGCTGGCAGCGGGTGAATCGCGCCGCATGGGCGACAGGAACAAGCTGTTGCTGGATTTTGGCGGCGAGGCGCTGTTACGGCGTACCGCCCGCATGCTGTCCGGCCTGCAAGGGGCTGATGTGACGGTGGTGCTTGGGAATGCAGCACAGGAAGCGGCGGATGTCATCAGCGACCTTGATGTGACAGTCACCGTCAATCCCGATTATGACACAGGCCAACGCAGCAGCGTTTTTCACGGTCTGTCAAAGGCTGGTACAGCCGCCGCCTATCTCGTAACGCCAGCCGATATGCCGCGGCTGAAGAGGGATCATTGCAGCGCCTTGTTGAAGGCGCATGAAACCGCCCCGGCCGGTAGTGTAACAGTGCCGGTGGGGGATAGATCCGGTCCTTTTGCGCGTGGTAACCCCGTCATACTTACGCCGCAGGCGCGCGACAATGTTCTGCAGGGCGGCATCAATCTTGGATGTCGTGGTCTTCTGGACAGGCAGCCGGAGTTGATAAATAGCTTCGTGACGGCGTGCGACGGCTACTTTATTGATATTGATACCCCTGAAATCTATCAGGCCGAATATTCGGTCTTTATGGCCGGATCCGGCCAGCCCACCCCGAAGGAGCATACCCATGGAATTGAATGACGAAATCACCATCCCGGCATCACGCGACGAAGTCTATAAGGCGCTGAATGATGTTGCGGTGTTGAAAGCCTGTATTCCCGGGTGTGAAGAGCTGGTCCGCGAAGGCGAGAATGACCTTGTTGCCAAAGTTACTTTGAAGGTGGGGCCGGTCAAAGCCCGCTTTGGCGGGCGTGTAACGCTTGACCCCAGCAAGGCGCCTGATGGGTTCAGCCTGTCCGGTGAGGGCGATGGTGGCGTTGCCGGCTTTGCCAAAGGCGGCGCTGATGTTGAGCTTATTGAAGATGGTGACAATACGATCCTGCGCTATACTGCCAAGGCAGAAACGGGAGGTAAGCTGGCACAGCTTGGCGGCCGTCTGATCACCAGTACAGCAAAGAAGCTCTCAAAGATGTTTTTTGAGAAATTTGAAAAGGTTATGAGCGGCGAAGTAGAGCTTGAAGAGGCTTCGTAGGCTGCTCTCGAGATGGTGTCCGCCAGCGACCGTTATGGTTGACCAGACTCTCTGGCAACCGCGTGGGGGGAGATGTTGCATTTGATTGCAATGTCAGGTCGGGCGGGCACCACCCACCCCCATTTTAAATTGAAATGTTATCAACTCGGCTGTTTTCAAGCCGGGCGTTGCGGCCAGTAAGTCAACCGTCCGGCCCAGACTATTTTTGCGGGTAAAGTGCGTCCAGCCTGTCCCTGTAGAGATCCCCGACAATATGGCGCCGCACCTTCAGCGTTGCGGTCATCTGGCCGTTTTCGGTGCTGAACGCCTCATCAGCAATGATGAAGCGACGAACGCGTTCTAGCTGCGAGAGTCGGCTGTTTGCACGTTCGACAGCCTCGCCAACCATGGTCGCCAGCGCATCAGGTGATGATGCCAGTGACCTTACCTCGTCAGATGGTACGATAATCGCAGCAAGCCAGGGTCGTTTGTCGCCATCGACCATTGCCTGCTCGATCTCGGGTTCAATGGTAAGCAGGGCCTCGACCCGGCCCGGGGCGATATTGTCGCCGCCGGAATTAACAATAATATCCTTCTTGCGACCGGTGATGGTAATGAAGCCATCAGCGTCGACCTCGCCAAGATCACCGGTATGGAGCCATCCATCCTGAATCACAGCAGATGTGGCGGCCTCATCACGCCAATAGCCTTTCATCAGCAGGTCGCCGCGTACCAGGATTTCGCCATCAGCCGCAATCTTGAGATCAACCCCGGCGACAACTGGCCCAACAGTTTCAATTTTGATTTTGCCCGGGCGGTTTGCCGAGATCAGCGGCGATGCCTCGGTCTGTCCATAGCCCTGAAGCAGGTTGATGCCTAGTGCCATGAAGAAATTGCCAATTTCCGGGTTCAGGGCAGCGCCTCCGGAAATGAAGAACTGCAGTCGTCCGCCAAGCCTGCCACGGACTTTTGTGCGCACAAGCCGGTCTACAATCATGTTCAGTACAACTTCATGCGGCAGCAGGCGTTTGCCTTGCTGGCGCTTGGTCCCAAGACGGACCGCCGCGTTGAACAGTTTTTCTGACAGACCACCCTTGGCCCGCACACCGCGCGTAATCCGGTCATGCAACACTTCATAGAGCCGCGGTACAGCCGTCATCAATGTTGGGGATACCTCGACAAGATTATTGGCGATCTGATCGGTGCTTTCGCAGTACCAAACCTCGGCCTTGATCTGGAAAGGCAGATGCATGCCAGCGGTATGTTCGTAGGAGTGAGACAGAGGCAGAAGCGACAAAAAGCGCTGATTTTCAACAACATCGCCTTCCTTTAGAAGTTCAATTGCCGCCTTGATATTTGCCTGGATTGACCGGTGGGTGAGCATCACGCCTTTCGGGCGCCCACCCGTGCCTGATGTGTAGATAAAGCAGCAGACATCATCCGGGTGCAGGGCCGCCATACGGGCATCAAGATCGGTAAGCGGTGCCGTCGCCTCAAGTGCCTGTGACCAATCCAGCAACTTGGTACGCGCCAGTTTTGGTGGCGTAAAATCCGGGTTCATTATAATCAGCGTCTTGACTGCGCTGGCACGTTCTGCGGCAAGGCAAACACGCGTTGCCAGCATCCCGCCTGATGTGATCGCAACACTGGCGCCTGAATGGTCGATGATAAAGTGATGATCATCTTCGGTATTGGTGGTGTACGCCGGTACGACAATGGCGCCGATAGCCATAACGGCCAGATCGGCAATCGCCCATTCGGGCCGGTTTTCTGCGGTAACCAGCACCCGGTCGCCGGCATTGACACCAGCGTCGACGAGAACCGAGGCAAGGCGCGCGACCTTGTCTGCCACAACGTTCCAACTATGGCCGATCCATTCGCCATCGCGCTTTTCAAATAAGAGCTTCGAGTCTCCGCCAGTGGCAGCACTTTCGAAGAAAGCCGCCGGAAGATTGGCCTCATCTATGTAATTTGTTCCTGCAGGCCAGTTTCCGTCGACCATAATCTTTGCCTCGTCCTTGTCTACCACGTACCGCTGTTTTTAAAAACTGTAACGGATTTTCGGGTCAGTGCAATTCCCATCACCGTTGAATTCGGGTTTTCAGGAGAATGCGGCCTGCCTCACCGTTCAAGTGAAAGCGATTGGTACAATGCACGCAGCCAGTAATCCGGCCATAACCATATTGAAGATGCGCAATGAGCGCTCGTTCCCCAGCCACCGGCCAATCATCGTGCCGAACAGGCTCCATGACACTGTAGACAGGATTGTAAGGGCGGGCAGCATGATGGCGAAGGGCAGCACTTGTGGCAGCAATGCCGAACCTGCAGTGATATGGACGGCCATGATGCTGACAAGAAAGGACAGGCCTTTCGGATTGATCAACTGAAACAGCGCGGCTGCAAAAAATGACAGGGGCCGGGCGGATGTCTGGTCAGAGGGTTTGCCCGCCACGGCGATACGCCATGACAAATACAGCAAAAACAGAATGCTGAGGACGCGCATGATATCATGAAGGGCCGGAAAGGCATTGATCAGCCCGCCAAGGCCAAAACCGGTGGCCAGCACCATCACTGTGAAGCCACAAAACACACCGCAAATATGTGGAATAGTGCGGAAAAAGCCGAAATTGGCGGCAGAGGCGGCCAGCATCAGGTTATTGGGTCCAGGTGTCAGGCTGACAATGGCCGAAAACATGACAATGCCAATGAATGAGCTATCGTCCATCATGCGATGAATATCGGATCCTGTGCTGGTTTGGAAGGCATGGCGGGGCACGCCGCCATGGCTGGCCGCACGATAGCTGACATTGGGGGGCTATGGTACCGCTTTCAGCAGACAGCCAACCATACGTTGCCACAGGGCTTCGCAAATCTGCGCTGCTGTATCAGCCGGCATGCCCTGCGTCAGTATTCTGAACACATTTTTTCCATCTGGAAGAATGGCTGGCGCAACGGTCAATTCGGCAAAGGCAAGGTCATCTGCAAATGTTTCGAGCAGCATTGCAATTTCGGCTTCTGCATGGCCGCGTTGGCGAAAGGCGCCAAGCTGGGCTGAGAAAAGCGGCGTTTGGACATCGGCCATCATATCATCAACCGGCGGCGTGATGTCGATGGCGGACTGTGTGGACGCCGGTTGCGGTACGGGCGGCACGAGGCTTTCACTGGATCCAAGGGCAAATTCGTCGACGGGCAGGACGTCAGTTTCGAAAGCTGCGGCAGGTTCCTGTGTGACGATGTCCGTTTCAGGAAGGGGGGCGGTGGTTTGCGCTGCGCCATTGGCAGCATCCAGAATGCGTTCCAGATCATCTGCATCATCAGGGGTAAGAAGGGCCAGCACCGCCGCATCCAGTTCGGCATCCAGCTGGTCGCGTTCATCCTGCAGATCATCATTCAGCTGGCGTAATGTCACAATCTCCTCTTGCAACGTCGCGCGCTCGCTTTCCAGATCTCCCATTGCCGCCAGCCTTGCACGTAAATCCGAAAGCTGTGCCGTCAATGAGTCTATATCAGCCTGTTCGCGCTCCAGCGTCCGCAGGGTGCTCTGAGTTGAGGCAAGTTGTGCCTGCACAGCGGTCAGATCGGCATTTGTCCGGTCCAGCTCGGTCTGCAGCGCATCCTTCTGTGCGACAAGGCTGTCATTCTCATTTTTGGCGTCGTCCAGCGCAGACTGATTGTCTGATGTGGATGCGACGGCTGCAAAAGCTGCCAGTTCGGGGAATTTCTTGATGATTGCCGTGTCCGCTTTGGTGAACAGGCCGGTGCAGATATCGCGGATCATGGTTGTGGCCGCTTTGCGGGCATCATCTTTCATCATCGCTGCGTCCTGCGGTGCGGACAGGTGGTTCAGCAGCCACATGGAATACCGATTCAGCAGATTATCAATGGCGCTTTCATCGATGTCGGTCAGCCCTTCCAGTTCAGCCGCCTTGCGGACCACCGACCCGGCATAACGACGGCGTTCACCCCATAATTGGCCGCGTGGCGCATCCACGATGGATTGCATAGACATGATCCCGGCAAACGCCCCGCAGATCGCACCTTGTTCGGCCATCGGTGCATAGGATTGCCAGTTTTCCAGATTGATGTCTGCTGCCTGCGCATGGATCGGGGCAAGGCTGGCCAGCCAGCCGGCAAAAGCCATGGCCGCCGCTACCCGATTTCTGCGTCGCATGAATGACATTAAAACACCATGTCGGCCAGTTGGCCGCTACCAAAGCTATGATGGTGCAGTTTACGGTATCTTAACCTTTGACGTCAGCGATAACTGACATTGCAAGGGTCATGCGCCTTGTTCAGCGCACGAATGTCAGCGCGTCCCCGGCAGCGCGGATCAGGGCCATTGCCTTATCCTGCGTTTCGGTAAATTCAGCATCCGGATCGCTGTCATAGACAACGCCAGCCCCCGCCTGAATATGCATTTTCTGATCTGTCACAATTGCGGTCCGCAGGGCAATACAGGTATCCAAATCACCTGCGACCGAAATATAGCCAATCGCCCCGGCGTAGATGCCACGACGATCAGGTTCCAGTTCATCAATGATCTGCATCGCACGAATTTTTGGGGCGCCTGACACCGTGCCGGCTGGAAACCCTGCAGTCATGGCGTCTATGGCATCAAGATCTGGTCTTATGAGTCCTTCCACCTGCGAGGCGATATGCATCACATGGCTGTAGAATTCCACTTCGTAATTTGATTTTACCCTGACACTGCCAGGGCGACATACGCGCCCCACATCGTTACGACCAAGATCCAGCAGCATCAGATGTTCGGCGCGTTCCTTGACATCCTGCATCAAATCAGCGGCGTTGGCTGCATCCTCTTCAGCAGTGGCGCCGCGTTTGCGCGTGCCGGCGATGGGTCTGATGGTTACAACACCATCACGCAGACGGACCAGAATTTCCGGAGATGATCCGACAATGGACAGGGTGCCAAAATCGAAAAAGAACAGAAAGGGTGACGGGTTCAACCGGCGCAGGCTGCGATACAAGTTGAAGGCTGGCAGATGAAACGGGATGGAAAAGCGCTGGGACAGAACAACCTGAAAAATATCGCCGGCACGAATATAGTCCCGGGCGCGTTCCACCATCCGCGTAAATACAGATTTTGCGATGTTTGATTGTGGCGCAGGCAGCACCGCATCATTACCACCAGCAACGGTTGGTGGTGCCGGTGCCTCTAGCGCCAGCATGGCGTTGTTAATGCGGCTATGGGCGATGTTCCATGCGGTGGCGGCATCATCCCAGTCAGCAGGGCGAATTTGCGTCACCAGCGTAATGCTGTCGCGAAGCCGGTCAAAAATGGCAATGAGCGACGGGCGCAACAACATGGAATCCGGTGTATCAATCGCAGGCTTGTTTTCATCTGGGATGGTTTCGATCTGCCGGATCATGTCATACCCGAAATAGCCGAAAAGGCCGGCTGCCATGGGGGGCAGATCACCGGTATCATCCATTGCGGATTCTGCCATCAAGGCCCTGAGTGCGGTGAGGGGGTCGCCGTCGACAGCCTCAAAATCGTTACTTTCTGACGGATTGCGATTGATTTCAGCGATGTTGCCACGACACCGCCAGATCAGATCTGGCGCCATCCCGATCACCGAAAATCGACCGCGGATCTCGCCGCCTTCGACGGATTCAAGCAGAAAGCTGTTCGGCTTGCCGGATGCCAGCCGCATATAGGCGGATACGGGTGTCTGTGTATCGGCAATCAGCACGCGGGAGATTAGCTGCGGCGCACCTTCCGCGAACCGCTCAGAAAAGGCGATAAACGCCTCTGATGGCGCATTCATTGATTTTGATTGCCGACCAGGAGCTGTTGGACACTGCCAAGTCTAATTTGAAGATCATGTGTCTGCGACAGGTCACGCGCCAGCGTGTTCAGCACGTCGAGTTGAAGGGCATTGGCGGTAAAATCAGCAACCAGCCCTGTTGTTGTTTCCAGCTCTTCGGCATTTGCCGGAATGATGCTGTTGGTGCGCAGGGCAATCGCCTCGCGTCCGGTTTCAACCACCGTGCTGCTGCCAGGGGCCTGGCCAAAGACTGCACGCGCGATAAGCCGTGCCGCTTCATGGTCCAGACCGTTACCATTCCGTCTGAAATCTGCCGTCGGCTCTATATCCACAAAGGTGGCATCATCATTCGCAAGGGCTTCTGCGGCCTCGCGTGCGATGCGAATGGCTTGAACAAGCTGCCAGTCACCGGTAGCGCGGCCGCGCACTTCGTCAAGGCTGCGCTCACGCGGTGCGGTCTCACCGGTTGTCTCGACGACAAAGAACATGTCGTCATTGCCTTCTTGCAGGATGCTGATCTCTTCCGGATCGGCATTCCAAATGACATCGACGACCAGCGTATCCTGTGCCATCTCGGCCGCTTCGCCGGTGATTGCTGCGCCGTCAATGTCCTGGCCGCGCATGTCGATGTCTGTCAATGTCACGATCTTGCCACCAACCGCGCTAATCGCCTCATCAAGGGTGGCGCCAGATGCGAGCGCATCTTCCAGAGCATTAGCACTGTCGTAAATGGCGTCTGTTGCCGCCTCCAGACGCAGGGTGGCTGTGATGTCCGCACGCACATCTTCCAGCTGGGCGTCTGTTCCCGCGGTGATGCTGTCAACGGCAATCACATGGAACCCAAATGCCGATTCAACCGGGCCGACAAATTCGCCCGCACCAATCTTGAAGGCTGCTTCGCCAACAGCTGTGTCCAGATCAGATTGCGGCAGGGTGCCAAGGCTCACATCGTCGGTCGACCATCCCAGCAAATCAGCTGCCACAACGTTGAAGTCTTCGCCATTATTGACCCGTTCAAAGGCGGCATCAGCATTTTCGACGCTGTCAAACACCATCTGGCGCAGGCTGCGCGTTTCCGGGGTGGTGAATTCATCGCGGCGATCTTCGAACGCGGCAACAATATCATCTTCATCAAGGGTAATGCTGTCGGCGAAAAGCGATGGTGAAATATAGCCAACACGGGCGCTGCGCAATGCAGGTGCCTCATATCGGGATTTAACCGTTTCAAACCATTCAGAAAGCGTTGTCTCATCTGGCGCGGGAACAGCATCGGCGGCTACCGGCACACTGATCAGCTGTGCGGTGCGGCGCTCCAAATCATGTGCAGACAGGATGCGGGCAACGGCGTCAGGCTGGCGTGTGCCCGCCGCCACAGCCGAGACAATCTGTTCGCGACGCAGCTGCGTATCGATACGATCAAGATATTCCGCCTCGCTTATGCCCGCATTGGCAAGCGCTGACAGAAAACGTGTCTGCGAGAAATTACCCAGATCGTCACGGAAAGCAGGCTCGTCCGTGATTGCGCTGCGCTGCATGTCACGGGTCACGGCCAGCCCGAGTTCGTCAGCCTCAGCGCGGAACACGACATCGCGTGCCAGAACACCAGCAAGTTCGGCCAGAAGGCCGGCCTGAATGGCCTCGCCTGTGCTGGCTTGCGGCATATAATTGCGGCGGGTCCTGTCGAATTCGATGGCCACTTCGGAAGGTGACAGGCTTTCATCGCCCGCAGAAATCGCCTTGTCCGATCCACCAATCAGGCCGGTGGTGACATCGCCAACACCCCACAGCGCAAAACCCGCGGCCAGAAAGACCAGAAAAACCTTCATTATGGGCGACTTGGCACCGCCACGCATTGCCTGGAGCATTGTTGTTCCCTGCGCTTCAATCACATGTCTGACCCGATTGCCGACAGCTGCATGCTATCTGTAAACAATCCGGTTCGCTGGTTGCACTTGTACCGGCTGTTCCGCCTTGGGGCAATTGTCAATTTTGCCTCGGGTCATCGTCAGATTTTGTCAGCTATCCGCCGGCTTTGTTTTTAGCCTGCCGGTGCCGATATCATATTGTTCTCAAGGGTCGGCTTTTGACTGCAGCCGGCGGCTGCGCTAAACACCGTCGGGCGGACGCCGAACAGCGCGCCAGATTTTGGAGAGACGCATATGATTGTTGCAGCCAACTGGAAAATGAATCCTGCACTGGACGAGGCGGGCCAGCTGGCAATGGCGTATGCCAGCCAGACATATAATGGCGTTACGCGTATTCTGTTTCCGCCCCATCCCTATCTGGTGCAAATGGCGATGCGTCTGGCAGATAGTGGTATTCGGGTTGGCGGGCAGGATTGTCATGCCGCCACGAGCGGCGCACATACGGGTGACGTGGCGGCTCATATGCTTGCGGCTTGTGGTGCGGATATCGTGCTGCTTGGTCATTCTGAAAGACGGAGTGATCATGGTGAGGAAAATGCGCTGGTCAGGGCCAAGGCGGAAACCGCCCGTGCGGATGGTCTGTCTGTCATGATCTGTGTTGGTGAAACATTGCAGGAACGTGAAGCCGGCGATGCCCGGAATGTCGTTTTGTCTCAATTGACTGGGTCGATGCCTGACGACATTGATCCGCAGCACGTGATCGTAGCCTATGAACCCGTTTGGGCGATCGGAACCGGCAAGGTTGCCAGCAGAGAGGATATTGCCGCGATGCACGAGGTGATCCGTATCTGGCTGGATGAACGAGGGTTGAAAGCTGTGCATGTTCTTTATGGCGGATCAGTCAAACCAGATAATGCGGGCGCAATCTTCGCCGTGCCGCATGTTGATGGAGCGCTTGTTGGTGGTGCCAGCCTGAAGGCCGATGATTTCGCCGCCATCTGCCAAGCCGCGTCGGAAATGTCGTAATCCCAATAGAACGCGTGCCAATAGAACGCTTGCCAATAGAACGCTTGAATTTGATATCGACTGGCCATATAACTGCGCGATTGCAACCAAGCAGGTTTTTTGATCCATGCAAACGCTGGTCCTGACCATCCATATCCTGATTGCGCTGGCGCTGATTGGCGTGGTGCTTTTGCAGCGTTCCGAAGGCGGTGGCCTCGGTATTGGCGGCGGTGGCGGCGGCGGTGGCGGCGGCTTTATGACAGCGCGCGGTACAGCCAACCTGCTGACCCGGGTGACAGCCATTTTGGCGGCCTGCTTTTTTGCGACGTCGCTGATCCTTGCCATCATGGCGGGAGCAGGTCGCGAGAACGTGTCGATCATCGATGAGGTGATCAATGAAACCCCGGTGGCTCCTGCATCCGGCCCAGCTGTTCCCAACGACTAAGTGACCCTGCATTTGGGCGGATATCAAAGGTAGGCGCCGCAGCGGACACGTATCTGCGGCGTAGTGAAACCTTTCGTGTCGGCATTGGCGCAATGACATCCCCCGCAATTCATTGTCAAGACAGAAAATTTTCATTTTAGCCCCATATGATGTGATTTTGGGCCTTACCAAAAACATCATCTTGGGGTAATACCGTGGCCCATGCCTCGTTATATATTTATCACTGGCGGCGTGGTTTCCTCACTTGGAAAAGGACTTGGCGCCGCTGCCCTTGCCGCACTTCTACAGGCGCGCGGCTATAAGGTGCGTTTGCGCAAACTTGACCCCTATCTCAATGTCGATCCCGGCACCATGTCGCCAACGCAGCATGGCGAGGTATTTGTGACTGATGACGGCGCAGAGACCGATCTGGATCTGGGGCATTATGAGCGTTTTACCGGCGTTCATGCACGCAAATCAGACAATGTGACAACCGGCCGGATCTATTCCGATGTCCTGGCCCGCGAACGCCGCGGCGATTACCTTGGCGCAACGATACAGGTCATTCCGCATGTCACCGACGCCATCAAGGCGTTCGTCAAATCAAATCATGAAGATGAAGATTTCATCCTGTGCGAGATCGGGGGCACCGTCGGGGATATCGAATCGCTGCCGTTTCTTGAGGCCATCCGCCAGCTTGGTAATGAGCTTGGCCGTGAACAGACCTGTTTCCTGCATGTGACGCTGCTTCCCTATATTGCGGCAGCTGGCGAGTTGAAGACAAAGCCAACGCAACATTCTGTGAAGGAGTTGCAGTCGGTTGGTATCCAGCCCGATATTTTGTTGTGCCGTACAGAACATCCCCTGCCTGATGAGCAGCGTGGCAAGATCGGATTATTCTGCAACATCCGGGAATCTGCCGTAATTCTGGGGCTGGATGTGAATAATATCTATGAGGTCCCGCTGTCCTACCACCAACAGGGTCTGGACCGTGAGGTCATCCGGCATTTCGGTCTTGAAGACAAAGCGCCTGATCTGACCGCCTGGCAGCATATTTGCGACGGGATTGCCAGCCCCGACAGCGAGGTGACAATCGCCATTGTCGGAAAATACACATCGCTTCAGGATTCTTACAAATCGTTGGGTGAGGCGCTGTTCCATGGCGGGATTGCAAACCGCACAAAGGTCAATATTGAGTGGATTGATTCCGAATTGTTCGAAACTGAAGATGCTGCCATTGAGGCATTGCATCATGTCAGCGGTATCCTGGTGCCTGGCGGGTTTGGAGAGCGCGGGTCGGAAGGCAAGATCAGGGCAATCCAGTTTGCCCGCGAGCATGCTATCCCCTATTTCGGCATCTGTTTTGGCATGCAGATGGCGGTTCTGGAAACTGCGCGCAATATCGCCGGCATGAGCGGTGCTGGGTCCAGTGAATTCGGAACACCCGAGATTCCGCTCGTGGGTTTGATGACAGAATGGACATCGGGCAACGCCACGCAGCAGCGCAGCGCAGATGATGACCTTGGCGGCACGATGCGGCTTGGTGCCTATCCGTGTCTTCTTGAAGCCGGCACGATGGCGCATCAGCTTTATGGCAGTGACGAAATTTCTGAACGGCACCGCCATCGCTATGAGGTCAATATCGCCTACAGGGATACGCTGGAGGCAGCGGGTATGAAGCTGTCTGGCCTGTCACCAGATGGTCATCTGCCAGAAATTGTTGAACGTCCCGACCATCCTTTCTTTGTTGCGGTGCAGTTCCATCCCGAGCTGAAATCAAAGCCGTTCGACCCGCACCCGCTATTCACCGGATTTGTGGCGGCATCCATGGAAAAGTCGAGGCTTGTCTGATGGTAAAGGGAAGGCACGCATCATGAAGCAGGTGCCGATTGGTGACATCGCCTGCGGGCCGGAACAGCCGTTGTTGCTGATTGCCGGGCCGTGTCAGGTGGAAGGACGCGATCACGCGCTTTATTGCGCCGAGCGGCTGGCCACCATGGCGGCACATGCGGGGATGGGGTTTGTCTATAAATCATCCTTCGACAAGGCCAACCGGACATCTGTGGATGCGGCGCGCGGTGTCGGTATCGACGAAGGGTTGCAGATTCTGGCCGAGGTGCGGGCGGGTATCGGTTGTCCGGTGCTGAGTGATGTGCATCTTCCCGAGCAATGTGCCCCCGCTGCAGAGGTTCTGGATATTTTGCAGATTCCTGCCTTCCTGTGCCGTCAGACAGATCTGTTGCTGGCAGCGGCGGCAACCGGCGCAGTGGTCAATATCAAGAAGGGGCAGTTCCTTGCGCCCTGGGATATGACGCATGTGGCTGCAAAGGTCGCAGGTGCGGGTAATGCGCATATTTTGCTGACGGAGCGCGGAACGTCTTTTGGATATAACACGCTGGTATCTGATATGCGCGGCCTGCCGCAAATGGCAGATATCGGCTATCCGGTGATTTTTGACGCGACCCATTCTGTTCAGCAGCCGGGTGGCCTTGGCGGGCGTTCGGGAGGGCAGCGCGAATTTGTGCCGGTTCTGGCGCGTGCGGCAGTTGCAGTCGGGGTAAACGGGTTGTTCATGGAAAGTCATGAAGATCCGGACAATGCCCCGTCCGATGGGCCCAATATGGTGCCGCTGGACGCCATGCCGGACATTCTGGCGCAGTTACAGCGCCTTGATGCGGCGCGACGGGACGGCTAGACGACGACATTGAATATGAGGGGGACATCATGACAGCAATTGAAGATATACAGGCACGCGAAATCCTGGATTCACGCGGTAACCCGACGGTTGAGGTCGATGTCATCCTTGAAGATGGCAGTTTTGGCCGGGCCGCCGTGCCATCGGGTGCATCAACTGGCGCATTCGAGGCTGTGGAACTGCGTGATGGCGATGCCGAACGCTATGGCGGCAAAGGGGTCATGCAGGCCATAGATGCGGTGAATTTCGAGATATTTGACGCGCTTGTTGGTGCGGACCCGCTGGATCAGGCCGGCATTGACCAGGCGATGATTGATCTGGATGGTACGCCAAACAAGGCGCGGCTTGGTGCGAATGCACTTCTTGGTGTGTCGATGGCAGTGTCACGCGCCGCGGCAGATTGCGTCGGGATGCCTCTTTGGCGCTATCTTGGCGGGGTCCATGCGCATCTGCTGCCTACACCGATGATGAATATCATGAATGGTGGTGCCCATGCCAATAACGCGCTGGATGTACAGGAATTCATGGTCATGCCTGTTGGTGCCGAGCATTTCCATGATGCGCTGCGCATGGGCGCAGAAATCTTTCATGCACTGAAATCCCTTCTGGCTGCAGCCGGGCATTCGACGGCGGTCGGAGATGAGGGCGGTTTTGCGCCGGCGATCAATTCGACTGGCGAGGCCATTGACTATATTACCCGTGCGATCGAGACCGCGGGATATAGTGCGGGCAAGGATGTCATGATTGCGCTGGACGCCGCAGCCACTGAATTTCACGCCGACGGTGCCTACCATCTGAAGGGAGAGGGGCGCAGCCTGTCCTCTGACGAGATGGTGGATATGTGGTCCAAATTATGTCGCGAGCATCCGATCGTGTCTGTTGAAGATCCGATGGATGAAGAAGACTGGCATGGCTGGGCACGGCTGACAGGCGAATTGGGCGACCATACACAGATTGTCGGGGATGATCTGTTTGTGACCAATCCCGAACGTCTGGCACGCGGCATCACTGACGGGTCAGCCAATGCCATCCTGGTCAAGGTCAATCAGATCGGGACCTTGTCGGAAACCCTGCAGGCTGTTGAAATGGCGCAAAAGGCCGGGTTCGGTGTGGTGATTTCGCATCGCAGCGGCGAGACCGAAGACAGCTTCATTGCTGATCTGGCGGTGGCAACCAATGCCGGCCAGATCAAGACAGGGTCGCTTTCACGTTCTGACAGGCTTGCCAAATATAACCAGTTGCTGCGGATTGCCGAAGAGTTGGACTCATCCGGATTATATGCAGGGCGCAGCATTCTGCGGGACTGAGACCAGGCCGGCAGCCAATCGCAGTCTGCATTGCCTGACAGCGATAAAGATGAGGGATTCCCGCGATTCGCTTTTATGTTGACGTGACGAATCGGCTTTGATTCACTGTGCGTATTGGGAGTTCAAATCCCGGCAAAGGAGCGCACGGATGTATGTCGCACGGCAAAGGCTGATTTTCATGACCGGCAGTTTTCTGCTGACCTCCGCGTTGGTGCTGTTTTTCGGTTTTCATATTATCGCCGGTGATCGCGGTATCCTGGCGCGTCCGGAGCTGGACCGAAAAATCATCCTCGCCGAGGAAAAGCTGGAATTGCTGCAAAGGCATCAGCAATTTCTGGCGCAACGCATTGGCCTGATGCAGAGCGATTCCGTCGATGCGGACATGCTTGCCGAAACGGCACGCGCTGAACTCGGTCTTTACGCGCCGAATGATGTCATTATTACAATCGATCTTTCGAATTTGAAATTTTCGGAAGATTTGGTCGATTGATAAATAAACCATAATTCAGTTTATTAGTATTTTTCTGTTTAAATACAGATAAATAAATTCATTGCAAAAAATATATTTTCGAGGAAAGCTTGCCCGTGATGGGGTGGCTTTTCACAAGTCATCCCTGAATGTGCCGATGATCAGCAAACTGGCAGGCAGGCCGCGATCCCACCGATTGCGGCTGTCGAGAAAAGCCAACGGGGAGACTTATGGCAGAGACAACAAAAGCTGCGCGCAAACGTAAACCGGGGCGGCCACCAAAGGCAGCTGCTGCCAAGGCGGCGATCAATGATATGCCGCCCACCGAAGAGCTTGTGTCGATGTATCGCGACATGCTGCTGATCCGGCGGTTTGAGGAAAAGGCTGGGCAACTTTATGGCATGGGTCAGATTGGGGGCTTTTGTCATCTCTATATCGGTCAGGAAGCGGTTGTCGTCGGCCTGCAATCTGTCAGCAAGCCGGGCGATACGGTCGTAACCTCTTATCGTGACCATGGTCATATGCTGGCATGTGGTATGGAAGCCGACGGGGTCATGGCCGAGTTGACCGGCCGCGAGGGTGGCTATTCGCGCGGCAAGGGCGGGTCGATGCATATGTTCAGCCGCGAAAAGAATTTCTTCGGCGGGCATGGGATTGTCGGGGCACAGGTGCCAATTGGCTGCGGCCTGGCTTTTTCCCACAAATATCGTGAAGAGGCGAATGTGTGCCTTACCTATCTCGGCGATGGTGCTGTCAATCAGGGTCAGGTCTATGAAAGCTTTAACATGGCCGCCCTGTGGGATTTGCCCTGCCTTTTCGTGATTGAAAACAATCAATATGGCATGGGTACGGCCGTGACACGCGCCGCAGCAGGGCGTTCGCTTGCTGATCGCGGTGCGGCCTATGGCATCCCTGGACGTCAGGTAGACGGCATGGATGTTCTGGCCGTCCGTGCCGCGGGGGCCGAAGCGCTGGCGCATTGTCGTTCAGGCAAGGGGCCGTACATCCTTGAAATGAAAACCTATCGCTATCGCGGTCATTCGATGTCCGATCCGGCTAAATATCGCACGCGCGAAGAAGTGGATGCGATGCGCAAACAGCATGATCCAATCGACCAGCTGCGTGATGTTCTGATGAAACAGAGCATGACGGAAGAGGTGCTAAAGACCATCGATTCAGATGTGAAGGCGATTGTTACAAAAGCAACCGAATTCGCGCAGACCAGTCCGGAACCCGATGTGTCCGAGCTGTTTACCGATATTCTGAAACCGCTTGCTGGTGACAAGGCTGGCGATGCAACCGGGATGGAGGGCTGATCCATGGCGATTGAAATTCTAATGCCTGCCCTGTCACCAACCATGGAGGAGGGGACGCTGGCAAAATGGCTCGTCGCCGAAGGTGATGCAGTGCGAAGCGGCGATGTGATTGCTGAAATCGAGACTGACAAAGCCACCATGGAGGTGGAAGCGCTGGATGATGGCAATATCGGCAAGCTGCTTGTCGCAGCCGGGACCGATGCGGTGAAAGTCAATATGCCCATTGCCATCCTGCTGGAAGATGGGGAAAGCGCGGATGATGTGGCTGCAGTGGCCGCCGCAGCGCCTGCCCTGACGCCGCCAGCGGCCGAATCTGTCGTATCTGTCCCGTCTGCCGCGCCGACTGCTGTCAGCGAAACGGTGGCATCCGAACCGGTCGCCAGCGGTGCGATGAATGAAATCACGGTGCGCGAGGCATTGCGTGATGCCATGGCCGAGGAAATGCGCGCCGATGATCGTGTGTTTGTGATGGGTGAAGAAGTCGCAGAATATCAGGGTGCCTATAAGGTGACCCAGGGTCTGTTGGCTGAATTTGGTGCGAAACGCGTTATCGATACCCCGATCACCGAACAGGGGTTTGCCGGGCTTGGTGTTGGCGCCGCCTTTGGTGACCTGCGCCCGGTCATTGAATTTATGACCTTCAATTTTGCCATGCAGGCGATTGACCAGATCATCAATTCTGCTGCCAAGACGCTGTATATGTCGGGCGGGCAGATGGGATGTCCGATTGTCTTTCGCGGGCCAAACGGCGCGGCCAGTCGCGTCGCGGCGCAGCATTCACAATGCTATGCCAGCTGGTATGCACATTGCCCGGGGTTAAAAGTGGTATCCCCCTGGTCAGCGGCAGATGCAAAAGGGTTGCTGAAAGCAGCCATCAGGGATCCAAACCCGGTGATATTCCTCGAAAATGAAGTGATGTACGGCCAAAGCTTTGATGTGCCGGATGATGATGATTGGGTTGTGCCGATTGGCCGCGCAAATATCGTTCGGGAAGGCAGTGATATCACCATTACGGCCTTTTCCATCATGGTGGGCCGCGCATTGGAGGCTGCTGACCGGCTGGCCGAACAGGGCATTTCGGCAGAAGTGATCGATCTGCGTACCATTCGGCCGCTGGATACCGATACCATTGTTCAGTCTGTCAAAAAGACCTCGCGACTGATTACCTGTGAAGAGGGTTTTCCCTTTGCCGGGGTTGGGTCAGAGATTGCCATGCAGGTAATGGAACAGGCGTTTGACTGGCTGGATGCCCCCATTGCGCGGGTTACCGGCAAGGATGTGCCGATGCCCTATGCCGCCAATCTTGAAAAACTGGCGCTGCCACAGGTTGACGATATTGTCGCCACCGCCATCGCCAGCTGCGAAGGTTTCAGGGGGGCATCGTAATGGCTATCGATATTCTGATGCCTGCGCTGTCGCCAACGATGGAGTCGGGCACGTTATCCAAATGGACAATCGCGGTTGGTGATGCGGTGCGCAGCGGCGACGTGATTGCCGAGATTGAAACCGACAAGGCAACGATGGAAGTCGAAGCCGTTGATGAGGGTGTGTTGGCGTCCATTCTGGTGGCAGATGGCAGTGACGGGGTTGCCGTGGGTACCGTCATCGCGCGACTGGCCGAAGATGGCGAGGCGGTTGAAGATGTTGCATCGGCGGCGGTGCCCGCATCAGCACCCGTATCAGACGCCGCAGAGGCAAGCCCTGCATCTCAGACAGATGCTGCGCCACAAGCCGGATCGCCTGCACAGACCGTGCCGGCAGAGGCATCGCAAGCCCAAACAAGCGCTGCGGCTGCAGTCGCGGGCCCGAGCGCAACGGCCATATCGGCTGATGGTAGCCGGATTTTTGCCAGCCCATTGGCACGTCGCATCGCCGCTGATCGCGGAATTGATCTGGCGCGCCTTTCTGGCAGCGGTCCGCATGGGCGCATTCTGCGCCGCGATGTCGAAGAGCAGGCTGCATCACCGGCCGCCGCGATGGCTGCATCGGCATCTGCCACTGCCACTGCTCCTGTCGCCGGAGCCAGTAGCCTTGAGCCAAACAGCCAGATGCGCAAGATCATTGCGCAGCGGCTGCAGGAATCAAAGGCAAACGCGCCGCATTTCTATCTGACAGTTGATTGTGAAATCGACAATCTGCTGGCCGCCCGCCGGATGATGAACGACAAGGCCGCTGACGGGGTCAAGATTTCCGTCAACGACCTGGTGATCCGCGCAGCAGCGATGGCATTGATGGCGGTGCCGAAGGCGAATGCAAGCTGGGAAGGGGATCATACACGCCTGTTCCATCATGCTGATATTGCCATGGCAGTGGCCGTTGATGGCGGGCTGGTGACGCCGGTTGTCTGGGCCGCGGAACAGAAAGGCCTTGCAGCGCTTTCTGAAATCACACGCGATCTTGCCAGCCGCGCGCGTGATGGCCAGCTGGCGCCCGAGGAATTCTCCGGCGGCAGCTTTACGATTTCGAATCTGGGTATGTACGGCATCCGGGAATTCGCCGCGGTGATCAATCCGCCACATGGCGCTATTCTCGCCGTTGGTGCCGGAGAGGAACGTCCGGTTGTGCGTGATGGTCAACTGGCCGTCGCCACTGTCATGACCGTTACCCTGTCGGCAGACCACCGTGTTGTTGACGGGGCGGTTGGTGCCGAGTGGCTGCAGGCCTTCAAAGGCTATATTGAGCAGCCTGTAACGATGCTGCTTTAGCGGGGGAGCCACCATGGCGCAGGAGAAAAATTTCGATCTGGTGGTCATCGGCGGAGGGCCCGGCGGTTATGTTGCCGCGATCCGCGCCGCGCAACTGGGCATGTCGGTTGCGCTTGTTGAACGCGAGCATCTCGGTGGCATCTGTCTGAATTGGGGCTGTATCCCGACGAAGGCACTGTTACGGGCTGCAGAATTGCGTCATTCAATCGACGAGATGCAGGCATTCGGGATCACCATCACGGGTGAGGTGAAGATTGACCTTCCCGCCGTTGTCAAACGATCGCGTGCCGTCGCCGGGCGTCTGTCGACGGGTGTGAAACATCTGCTGAAAAAGAACAAGGTGACGGTGTTTGACGCCGTTGCAAAGCTTGGCGCAAAACAGGGTGACCAGCGCGTCGTCAGCCTGTCTGACGGTGGTAACATTGCGGGCAGGAACATCATTCTGGCAACCGGTGCACGTGCGCGTGCGCTTCCCGGCCTTGAAGCAGACGGCACCAAAATCCTGACCTATCGCGAGGCGATGATACCCGAGACCATGCCAAAATCGCTTATTATCATCGGGTCAGGGGCCATCGGTGCAGAATTCGCCTCATTCTATCTGGATATGGGGGTCGACGTCACGCTGATCGAAGCCATGGACCGTATCTTGCCGGTAGAGGATGAAGAAATCTCTTCCTTTGTTCAGAATGCCTTTGAAAAGCGTGGCATGAAGATCATGACCGGTGTGAAACTGTCCGGCCTGACGGCCAGCAAGGACGGTGTCACCGCCGCATTTGACGGCAAACAAGATGAAGTCAGCGCCGAACGCGCCATTCTGGCGGTTGGTATTACGGGCAATACCGAGAATTTGGGCCTGGAAGGGACCAAGGTAAAGGTCGAGCGCAATCATATCGTGACCGATAAATGGGGTGCGACCGGTGAACCGGGCATTTACGCAATCGGTGATGTTGCCGGTCCGCCCTGGCTTGCGCATAAGGCAAGCCATGAGGGCATTGCCTGCGTCGAGCATATGGCCGGTATGAAGGATGCGCATCCGATCGGTGATGGCGCGGTTCCCGGCTGTACCTATTGCCGTCCGCAGGTCGCATCGATCGGGTTGACCGAAGCCGCCGCCAAGGCTGCCGGGCATGATATCCGTGTCGGGCGTTTTCCCATGCTGGCAAATGGCAAGGCCATCGCGATGGGCGATGATCAGGGGCTGATCAAGACGGTTTTTGACAAGAAGACCGGCGAGTTGCTTGGCGCGCATATGGTTGGTCCGGAGGTTACAGAGCTGATTCAGGGATATGCGGTGGCGCGAACGCTCGAGGCGACGGAAGCGGAACTGATGCAAACCATTTTCCCGCACCCAACTCTATCCGAGGCGATGCATGAATCGGTGCTTGATGCATATGGTCGCGCCATACATTTCTAGGGTGTGTGAAAATGATGACCCGTGTTAAGTCACGCATCAGGTTGGGAAAGATCATTGACAGGATAGGGCGCCGAGTGCGCCGCACCGAGAGCTAAGCCAGGATGCCGCAACTCAACACCAGCAAAGGCGCACAGCGCCACCCGGAGAAACGCAAGAACCCGGACCGGCCGCAACCGCGCCGGCCGGACTGGCTGCGCGTCAAAGCACCTGTTTCGGCGGCTTATGGCGAGACCCGGGCCCTGATGCGGGATCTTGATCTGGTTACGGTTTGTGAAGAGGCCGCTTGCCCGAACATTGGCGAATGCTGGGCCAAGAAACATGCCACCATGATGATCCTTGGATCGGTTTGCACGCGTGCCTGTGCCTTTTGCAATGTGGCCACCGGTCGGCCTGATCTGCTGGACCCGCATGAACCTGAAAATGTGGCAAAGGCAGTCGCCAAACTGGGGTTGCAACATGTTGTGATCACGTCGGTGGACCGCGATGACCTTGATGATGGCGGGGCACAGCATTTTGCCGATACAATCAAATTCATCCGGCTCTATTCTGCATCTACCACCATCGAAATCCTGACACCGGATTTTTTGCGCAAACCCGGGGCGCTGGAGATTGTCGTGGAAGCGCGCCCTGATGTGTTCAATCACAATATGGAAACGGTGCCGCGCCTGTACCCGTCTATCCGGCCGGGCGCGCGTTATTTTCACTCGCTGTCCATCCTGCAGCAGGTCAAGCAACTGGATCCTTCGATATTCACCAAGTCAGGGATTATGGTCGGGCTTGGTGAAAGCGATGAAGAAGTGAGTCAGATTATGGATGACTTGCGCAGTGCTGATGTGGATTTCATGACCATCGGCCAGTATTTGCAGCCAACGCCGAAACATGCCGCTGTTGATCGTTTTGTCGAGCCGGCTGTGTTTGAAAATTATGCCAGCATGGGCAGGGCGAAGGGGTTTTTGCTGATGGCATCTACACCATTGACGCGTTCATCCTACCATGCCGACGACGATTTTGCGGCCCTTCGTGATGCGCGAAATTCGGCATTGGCGGCCGTCTGAGATGACGGTTCATGCGGAAAAGCGGGTCATCCCGCACCGTCCCGAGGATTTGTACGCGCTGGTTGCGGATGTCAGGCGCTATCCGGAATTTCTGCCATGGTGTCTTGCTGCCCGTATCCGGCAGGCCGATGAACGTGCCTTATCGGCTGACCTGATCATCGGGTTCCGGATGTTCCGTGAGCGGTTTACATCCCATGTCGAGCTGGACCCGGGCAATCTTGAGATCGAGGTCAAATATGCCGAGGGCCCGTTCAAATATCTGACGAATACATGGCGCTTTCTGCCGCATGAGGATGGCTGCGAGATTGATTTCCATGTTGATTTCGAATTCAACTCGCGCCTTTTGCAGTCGGTGATCGAAACATTGTTCACAGATGCCGTGCGCCGCATGGTGCAGGCCTTTGAAACACGCGCAGATGCGCTGTACGGGCAGGCACCAGGTCGAATTTCGGCAGATCAGGCACGACCCCAGGTGACTGCCTCGCAAGGGTAGGCGGCTTTGATCGGGTGGCGGTGTGATACTGCGCCGGAATGTTGTCGACACATGATATTCGCGGGGCAAAGCCCTTATCAGGCGTGGTCTTGGCCCGGTATCCCTTCAATCATCAGGATTAGTGCACGCATTGTGGCTTGCTGGCGAATGGAAACGCGGTCGCCGGTGAACTGATGCCGCCAGCTTTGGGCGCTGCCCCCGGCAATAGCACGGCCAAAAAATACCAGCCCGACAGGTTTGTCAGCACTGCCGCCGCCGGGGCCAGCAATGCCGGTAATCGATACCGCAAGGCTTGTGCCGTTGGCGTTGCCTAATGCGCCTTGGGCCATCTCAGTGGCTGTTTCTGCCGATACCGCACCATGCGCCGCCAGCGTGGCAGGCGAGACGCCAAGAAGATCCGTCTTTGCAGCATTGCTATAGGTCACAAAGCCGCGGTCAAGCACCGCCGAGGCGCCAGCGATATCGGTCAGTGCCGCGGCAACCAGGCCGCCCGTGCAGGATTCTGCGCAGGTGACCATGATACCGGCCGCACTGGCGCGGGTAACAAGCTGGTGTGCCAGTCCGGCGATCTCAGTATTATAGGTCTCGGCGTTCATGGCATGATCCCCCACCACTGGATGATAAGCAAACAGACAGCTGCCAACACACCCGCAACAATATCATCTGCCATTACACCGATTCCGCCCGGCAGATTTTCAGCCATGCGCACCGGACCGGGTTTGAAAATATCGAAAAGGCGGAACAGAATGAATGTCAACAGATACCAGCGCCAGTCCAGCGGCACCGCCAGCAGCGCAATCCATTGACCAGCCACCTCGTCTATGACGACCTCAGAGGCGTCATGCCGTGATGTGATCGTCTGGTATCGTCCGGCCGCCAGAACGCCCAGCACACACACCAGCAGGGTGGCAATCTCAAGCAGCCATGGGGACAGCATCGCCAGGATGGCGGCTAGCCCAACCGCAACGGCCGATCCCCAACTGCCCGGGGCGGGGCGCAAAAACCCGACAGGGCCCAGGGTCGCCAGGATCATCAGGGCGCGCGTCTGCGCCGGATCAGCCATCATGATGATCCATCGATGGTGCCGTTATAACCAGCGTGGCAGTGGCTTGCGCTGCAATACCTTCGCCGCGTCCTGTAAAGCCCAGCTTTTCGGATGTGGTGGCTTTGACGCCGACACGATCGACAGGAATGCCGGCAATGCTGGCAATCCGCTGGCGCATCGCATCACGATGCGGGCCGATCTTTGGTGTTTCGCAGATCAGTGTCAGGTCCAGATGCTGGATGACAGCTTTTCGTGTTGCACAGCGTTCCACCGCAAATAACAGGAAATCCGCGCTGTCCGCATCCTTCCAACGATCGTCAGACGGCGGAAAATGCGCCCCGATATCACCATCGCCAAGCGCACCGAAGATCGCATCGCAAAGGGCGTGCAGGCCAACATCGCCATCTGAATGTGCGGCAAGGCCGTGCGGGCTGGGTACATCGATACCGCCAATGCGCGCCGGGCCAGGACCATCGGAAAAGCGATGCACATCGAAACCGTTGCCAACACGAATATCAGGAATCATATGGCGGCTGCCTTTCTCGCGGGACATCAATGCAGTGAGAATATCAAAATCCTCGACCGTCGTCAGTTTCATCAATTTCCTGTCACCGGCAATTGCGGCGACAGCCTGTCCATCTGCCTCGACCAGCTGGATATCATCGGTGATCTCGATCTCTTCCGGGTGGTCCGCATGCAGTTTTACGATCTGGGCAAGATGGAAGGTTTGCGGTGTCTGGGCGGCGGCCAGGGCCGATCTGTCAATTGTCCCGGCAATATGGGCGTTGCTGACTGTTTTCAGCGTATCCACAACCGGCATGACAGGCAGCGCCGCCGCGGCACCGCCCTGCATGGCCGCAATCAGCCGGTCAATCACAGCTGCAGGCAGCAGCGGGCGGGCGGCATCATGAATGGCAACCAGCATCGACGGGTCCGGCGCGTCCGTTTCGCCCGTCAGGAGGGCGAGTCCTGCCCGCACCGAATCCTGTCTTCTGGCGCCGCCGGTGGTAATCTCGACACGCGGATCATCCGCCAGTGACCCCAGAATGGTCCTGACATTTTCCATATGCGATGACGCGCAAACGATAATGATGCGGGCACATGCCGGATGCGCCATGAACGCGGCCACGGAATGTATCAGCACCGGTTTGCCGGCCAGCGGCCGAAACTGCTTTTCAACGCCATCCCCCATGCGCTGACCACTGCCGGCGGCAAGAATAATCGCGGCAAGCGGTTGCTGTGTCTGGCTGGTGGTCGCCATCCGGGTGGGGGGTGTAACGCTCATCGCTACGTTATCTCTGAACCGTCACGTAAAGTCCACCAGCACAAGGCTGGGGGGCAATTCCAATGTCTCATGCCAATGCCAACGGCTGGATTGCGCCTGTTGCCCCTCTTTTTTTACTGGAAACGATGCTGCTTTGTGATGCATTATGCTCAAAATTTCAGCAGAGCAGGGGCGAGGCGCGATCGCCCACAAGATGCATGAGCCTTCTCATCCGTGACATAGCGATTCCGCATGCTGCCATTCTGGCGCCAATGTCGGGTGTAACCGATCTGCCGTTTCGGCGGGCGGTACGTCGTGCTGGCGGCGGGCTTGTCGTCACCGAAATGGTGGCCAGCGCTGCCATTCTGCGCGAGGTACGGTCGGAAATGCGCAAATTGCGCACGGATATTCTTTCAGAGGCGCCGCTATCGGTGCAGCTTGCCGGTTGGGACCCGCAGATCATGGCCGAGGCCGCAAAAATTGCTGCGGATCTGGGGGCAACTATCATCGATATCAATATGGGGTGCCCGGCAAAGAAAGTGACGGGCCGGTTATCCGGCTCAGCGCTGATGCGTGACGAGCCGCTGGCGGCCAGTATTCTGCAACATGTGGCCCGTGCGGTTGACGTGCCCGTGACGCTGAAAATGCGTCTTGGATGGGATGATCGCTGCCTCAATGCCCCGGTGATTGCGCGTCATGCGGCAGATGCCGGTATCGCGATGATCGCTGTACATGGGCGGACACGCTGCCAGATGTATAATGGCGATGCCGACTGGCAGGCCGTGCGTGCCGTTGTGGATGCGGTAGAGCTGCCGGTCATCGTCAATGGGGATATTCGCAATCTTGACGATGTAAACGCTGCGATGCGCGAAAGCGGCGCAGCCGGGGTGATGATTGGCCGCGGCGCGCAGGGGCGGCCATGGATGCTGGCGCAGGCAGGGGACCTTCTGCGCGGAGAGGTGGTGCGCCCAGACCCCGACATTGCCACCCGCCAGACGATGATGCAGACACATCTGGATGATATGTTGACCCATTACGGTACGCCGGCCATGCGCCTGGCACGTAAGCATATCGCCTGGTATGCGCATGGCCTGCCGGGGGCTGCCGAGTTGCGTGACATCGCCAATAATACAACCGACGCTGCTGCTGTCTTTGCGGCTGTCGACACTTTTTTCAACGGATTGCAGGCAGCTCAGGCGGCATGATGGACGAAATGAACCCTGATCTTGGCCATATTGCTGCAGAAAATGATGCCGCGCTGATCCTTGCGAGTTTACCGAATCCGGTATTTGTTCTCGACGCTGAGGATCATTTCCTGTTTTTGAATCATGCCGCAGAAATGTTTTTTGACTCCAGCGCGGCCATGTTGCACGGCACCGCGCTGTCGGCACAAATTCCAGAGGATTCCAGCCTGAACATGCTGTTGGCGCGTTCGCGCTCGCAGATGGCCTCGGTCGCGGATCAGGGGATTGAAATTGCCGGTCCGCGTCTGGGTTTGAAATTGCTGAATGTGCAGATAGCGCCGTTCGGTGACCGCAACATGCAGCCGGGCCGCATGCTGGTCACGCTGCAAGAGCGGGCTCTGGCCGAACGGTTGCGCGGACAATCCGCCTTTCACGGGGCGGCACGATCCATTTCGGCTATGGCTGCCCTGTTGGCGCATGAGGTTAAAAATCCGCTGGCTGGAATTAAAGGCGCCGCACAATTGTTGCAGGCTGATCTATCGCCAGAAAATGAAAGTTTCGCATCGATGATCGTCGAGGAAACCAACCGCGTCACCGCACTTCTTGATCGCATGGAAGGATTTGCCGGCGGTGGTGTGGTCGCGCTTGCACCGGTAAATATCCACGAAATTCTGGACCATTGTCTGCGTATTTCGGCGGCTTCCTATGGGGCGTCCATGACCGTTACACGTAGCTATGACCCTTCATTGCCACCCGTTGACGGCCACCGGGATTTGCTCATTCAGGCATTTCTAAATATTATTAAGAACGCAGTTGAAGTATCTGAAAATAATACAAAAATAATTATCAAAACCTCTTATTCACGGGGTCGGCGATTAAGTGGCGGCGGCGCGGCACAATTGCATGTACCCATTCAGGTAGAAGTGGTGGATAAGGGCCCGGGAATTGCACCGGATATTCGCGACAATATCTTTGACCCCTTTGTGTCGGGTAAGGCTGGCGGCAGTGGGTTGGGGTTGGCACTTGTTGCCAGCGTCGTTGCCGATCATGGCGGCATGGTTGAAGTGGATTCTGTGCCGGGTCGCACGGTGTTTCGGTTGAATTTCCCGCTTTCCGGAAAGGGGCATGGTGATGGCTGACAAGCCAGCACATATTCTGGTTGCCGAGGATGACAAATCAGTCCGGCTGGTTGTGCAGCAAGCCCTGGCCAGACAGGGCTATACGGTTCAATCCAGCGGCACCGCCGCCGGCCTTTGGAAATTGATTGAAAGTGGGCGCGGCGATGTTCTGATCAGCGATATTGGGTTGCCTGACGGCGATGCGCTCGATTTGCTGCCGCGCATTCAGGAACGGCGGCCCGGCATGCCGGTCATCGTGATGAGCGCGCGCTCTACCCTGCTGACCGCGGTCAAGGCACAACAGACCGGCGTGTTCGAATATCTGCCAAAACCTTTTGAATTGCGCAGCCTTGTCGAGGCAACAGGGCGTGCCGTCGCCAGTATCGGGCAGCCCGGTATGGAGGTCACGCAGAAAGGCAATATGGAAGAGGGCGGACCGCTGGTCGGGCGGTCCCGTCCCATGCAGGATATTTTTAAGGCCATGGCTCGCGTTGTCAGCACTGATCTGACAGTTCTGGTGACAGGTGAGAGCGGTACAGGCAAGGAACTGGTGGCGCGCGCCCTGCATGATTTGGGGTCTCGGCGCGCGGGGCCCTTTGTGGCGATCAATATGGCCGCGATTCCCAGAAATCTGGTAGAATCTGAATTGTTTGGGCATGAGAAGGGCGCGTTTGTCGGTGCGGATAGTCGTATGTCCGGCCGGTTTGAACAGGCCGAAGGCGGGAGTCTGTTTCTGGATGAGGTTGGCGACATGCCGCCCGAAGCCCAGACAAGATTGCTGCGCGTTCTGCAGGATGGTGAATTTCTGCCTGTCGGCGCGACCCGACCTGTAAAAGCCAATGTGCGGATCATTGCAGCGACAAACCACAATCTGCAGCACCTGATGCAACAGGGGCTGTTCCGCGAGGATTTGTTCTACCGGTTGAATGTGGTGCCGCTGCGCCTGCCGCCTTTGCGCGAACGGACCGAGGATATTGCCCCGCTTGTAAACCATTTCCTGAAGATCGCTGCAGAAGGCGGTTTGCCGCTGAAACGGTTCACGCCTGATGCCATTCGCGCGTTGGCTGCATGGCATTGGCCGGGCAATGTCCGCGAGCTTGAAAATCTGGTGCGTCGTCTTCTTGTATTGGTGAGCGAGGACGTCATTTCGGCCGAGATGGTGGATGCCGAATTGGTGGCTGCACGTCCGGAGGATAAGCCGCCTCTTGAATCTGACAGCCTGTCACAATCCGTTGACCAGCACATTCGCCGGTATTTCGATACTTTAAATGGTGCGATGCCGCCCCAGGGGTTGCACGGGCGGGTACTTCGTGAAGTGGAATATCCGCTGATCGTGGCAACACTGGAAATTACCCGCGGCAATCAGGTCAAGGCAGCTGACATTCTGGGCATTAATCGCAACACCCTGCGCAAACGTATCCGCGAGCTTGGTATCTGGTCAGGAAAACAGGCATGACGATATCGGCGCAAACACGGCCGCGCGGGTCGATCCTGCGGTTCTCTGAAAACAGGCTCGGTTACCTGGCCGTTCTGATTGCCTTGTCGATCGGCATGCTGACAGTTTTCACACTGTCGCGCTTTGACCCCGCGCAGCAGGACAGCACATTTCTGACAACCCTGATTGCAATTGATTTTCTGGCGGTCATCATTGTTGGCGGATTTGTCATTCGGCAGATCCTGCAGCTTTTGAGCGAGCGGCGCCAGCGCCTTGCTGGATACGAACTGCATTGGCGCATTGCACTGATGTTTGGCGGTGTGGCGGCATTGCCGGCCATTATCATCACTGCCTTTGCGCTGTTTGTTGTGGATTATTCGCTGCGTGGCTGGTTTGCCGACCGGATTTCAACTGCCGTTACCGAGTCTGTTCAGGTCGCTGATTATTATTTTGAGGAACATGCCAGCTCGATCCAGAGCGATGTGCTGACAATCGCCAATGATGTCAATCGCGAGGCATTCAGGCTGCGCGGCAATGCAGCACTTCTGGAACAATATCTGACAAACCAGACCGCGTTGCGGAACTTGTCGGAGGCGATCATCCTCGACGGTACCGGACAGGTTATTGGCAAGTCGCGATTTGCCTTTGCTGTCACATTTATCAATATCCGCGAGGAATGGCTGACGAAGGCGCGTAATGGCGAAGTTGTATTGCTGCGCGCCGATCAGACCAATAAGCTGCGCGCTGTTGTGAAGCTGAACAGCTTTGTTGATGCCTATCTGTTTGTTGGTCGCTTTATCGATCGCTCGGTCCTGGAGGCTGTCGACAATACGCGGCTTGCCGCCGCCGATTATCAGCAGCTTGGCATAAGACAGCTTGATCTTCAGATCAGCTTTGCCTTTGTGTTCGGTCTGTTCCTGGCATTGCTGCTGATTACCGCACTGTGGATCGGGCTTAATCTGGCGACCGCCATTGTCGAGCCGCTGGGTTCGGTGATTTCGGTTGCCGAACAGGTGCGGGCAGGCAATCTGGCGCCACGTGTGCCCAAAGGGCTGGAGCTTGAGGAGATCGCCAGGCTTGGCCTGTCATTCAACAACATGCTCGATGAAATTGTGCGCAGCCGGGAACAGCTGGTGCAGGCCAATAAACAGATAGATCGACGACGTGAATTCACCGAAGCGGTTCTGGGGGGCGTTTCGTCCGGGGTGATTGGGCTGGACAAGGATTTGAATGTAACGCTGCCCAATACCACGGCGATCGAATTGCTGCAGGCACCGACTGACGGGTTGATTGGCCACAAACTGGCAGATGCTGTCCCTGAATTTGCCGGACTGCTATCCATGGCGACGTCGCGCAAACGCGGCTTTGCAGAAGATCAGGTCATTCTGGAACGCGGTGGGCAGCATCTGACGTTGCGGGCACGGATCGCCGCTGAACGTGTCGATGGCGCCATCATTGGCTATGTTGTCACTTTCGACGATGTGACCGATCTGCTTTCCGCGCAGCGCAAGGCAGCCTGGTCAGATATTGCGCGTCGTATCGCGCATGAAATAAAGAACCCATTGACTCCGATCCAACTGGCCTCGGACCGCCTGCGCCGCAAATACAAGCCCGAAGATGCGGCGGCCAGTGAACAATTCACCGAATATCTGTCAATTATCAGCCGCCAGGTCGAGGATATTGGCCGGATGGTTGATGAATTTTCGGCATTTGCGCGGATGCCGCAACCGGATATGGCGCCGGTCGATTTGCGCACATTGGTTGAAGGCCAGATAACGCTGTTCGAGGATGACGATATCAAGCTGTCCCTCGTCGATGATGCATCGACCGCGGATAGCGCCGCCGCATATATCGTTCTTGGCGATGCCGGATTGTTGCGGCAGGCGGTTTCCAATCTTATCCAGAACGCCGTCGACAGCCTGCGTGAATCCCGAACAAAGACCCCGCGGGTTGAACTCTCAATCGGGAAACAGGCAGGTCTGGTAACACTCAAGGTGCGGGATAACGGGCCTGGCTATCCGGAGATGGATCGCAAAAAACTGCTTGAGCCCTATGTCACGCATCGCGCCAAAGGAACCGGTCTTGGGCTTGCGATTGTATCGAAAATTGTGCAGGACCATGCAGGCACGCTGGAGCTGGTGAATGCGGATGACGGGGGCGCATGTGCCATCATCCATCTGGGCTTTCACGAAGAAATGGGAGCTGATCAGTGAAGACCGCTGGTGACATTTTGATTGTCGATGATGAGCGCGACATCCGTTCGCTCATTGCCGCAACGCTGCGCGATGAAGGCTTTTCCACGATGGAGGCTGCAAGCGCGGGTGAGGCACGTGACCTCATGGCATCAAAACCACCGGGTCTGGCCATTCTGGATATCTGGATGCGCGATTCCGATATGGACGGGTTGGAATTGCTGGATTGGGTTAAGGGCATCTATCCCGACCTGCCCGTGCTGATGATTTCGGGTCATGGCACCGTGGAGACCGCGGTTCAGGCCATTCGCAATGGTGCCTATGACTTCATCGAAAAGCCGTTCAAGGAAGACCGTTTGTTGTTGATGGTGCAGCGTGCGCTGGAATCGTCACGACTGTCACAGGAAAATGCGGAATTGCGGGCCCGTGTCAGCGAAGAGGGTACCCCAGAGCTTGTTGGTGTTTCACAATCTGTAAAGGGCATCCGCACCGCCATTGAACGGATTGCGCCTACCGCCAGCCGGGTTTTGATCAGCGGCGCGAACGGCACGGGAAAAGAACTCGCGGCGCGGTTGATCCACCATGAGTCTGACAGGCGTGAGTCGCGCTTCGTCGTTGCGAGCTGCGCGCGTCTTGCAACTGACCGGTCAGAGGTTGATTTGTTCGGCTCGGACAATTTGAACAATAACCGGCGCATTGTCGGGCTGTTCGAGCAGGCGCATAAAGGCACGCTCTATTTTGACGAAATCTGTGATTTGCCGCTGGAAACCCAAGGAAAGATTGTGCGCGCCGTAACCGAACAGCGTTTTCGCCGCGTGGGCGGGCATCAGGAAGTATCTGTCGATGTGCGTGTTATTTCGGCATCCAGCAAGGATCTGGCATCGGAAATTTCTGCCGGCAATGTGCGTGAGGATCTCTATTACAGGCTTGGTGTGGTGCCGCTCGCTATGCCGCAACTGTCCGAGCGGCGTGAGGATATTCCGTATCTGGCACGTCATTTTGTGGATGTGATCAGTCGGCGCACTGGCCTTGGCAAAATCAAGCTGTCCGATGAAGTGCTGGCTGCCATGCAGGGGTATCACTGGCCCGGCAATGTGCGCCAGATGCTGAACACGATTGAGAATATGCTGATCATGGCCCCCGCCGACCGCAGCAAGCCGGTCGGGCTTGAGGGTCTGCCTGCGGAAATTCAGAATATCTCGCCTGCGATGGACGTATCTGGTATGGAAGCGTTCATGACGTTGCCGCTTCGCGAATCCCGGGAAGCTTTTGAAAGGCAATATATGACTGTCCAGCTGGCCAGATTTGACGGTAATGTGTCCCGCATGGCCGGTTTTGTCGGGATGGAACGGTCAGCCTTGCATCGCAAGCTGAAATCGCTGGATGTTGTGGTGGATGGCAAAGAAGCTGACGCCGACAGGAGTGACAAGCAATGAAGATCGTGATCTGCGGGGCCGGGCTTGTCGGTACCAGCATCGCCTCGCATCTTGCCGAAGAACATAATGACGTCACCGTAATCGATGCGTCCGCAGAGAAGATTCAGCGTTTGACTGAACAGGTTGATGTGCATGGGGTGGTGGGTGTTGCCTCCTATCCTGACATTCTGTCCGGTGCCGGCGCGCGCGATGCCGAGCTGTTGATCGCCGTCACCGAGTCTGACGAGGTGAATATGGTTGCCTGCCAGGTTGCGCACACCATTTTCAACACCCCGGTAAAGATTGCACGTATTCGTCACCAGCCCTATCTCGACCCGCTTTATGGTGATCTCTATTCGCCTGACCAGCTGCCGATCGACCATATTATTTCGCCAGAGGCCGAGGTGTCCGCAGCAGTGACGAACCAGCTGCGTGTGCCGGGTGCCTTTGATGTCAAGGAGCTGTCCGGCGGCAGAATGAACCTTGTCGGTGTTCTTTGTGATGATGCGTGTCCGATCATGGATACGCCCATTCGCCATCTGACCAACCTGTTTCCCGATCTGAGCATGACCATCCTCGTCATTATCCGCGATGGCAAGCTTGTCGTACCGCGCAATGGCCAGGAAACAATGCAGCCCGGTGATCGTGTCTATTTCGTCTGTGATGCGTCGCATCTGCACCGGGCAATGGCCAGCTTTGGCCATGAGGAGCCCGAGGCCCGTTCGGTTGTTATTGCAGGTGGCGGTGCCATCGGGCATATGGTCGGGCGCGAGATAGAGGCGCATTTTGAAAATACGCAGGTCAAGCTGATCGAGCGTAATGCGCAACGCGCGCGCGAACTTGCCGAGGAGTTTCGCGTCACCGGTATCCTGAATGGTGATGCGCTGGATAGCGGTATTCTGGCCGAAGCCGGGGTTTCGACAACCGAAACCTTTGTATCGGTGACTGATGATGATGAGGTCAACATCCTGTCCGCATTGCTGGCGAAACGAACCGGCGCAAAGCATGCTGTGGCACTGGTGAATATTCCGGGATTTATTCCGCTTGTTGCGGCGCTGGGCGTTGATGCGGTGATCAGCCCATCGCAAATCACTGTTTCATCCATCCTTGAACATGTCCGGCGTGGCCGGATCCGGGATGTACACCCGATCATTGAGGATTTGGGCGAAGTGCTTGAGGCAGAAGCGCTGGCATCATCCTTATTGATCGGCAAGCCATTGCGTGAGGCCCGTATTCCCAAAGGGATCGTTATCGGCGGCGTGATGCGCGACGAACAGGTCATTGCGGCCCGCGGTGACACGGTCATTGAGGCCGGTGACACGGTAGTGATTTTTGCGGCCCGGGGCAAAATCACACAGGTTGAGAAACTGCTGTCTGTAAGGCTGGATTTTTTCTAGCCGCGCCCACTCATCCGCTTCTGCGGCAGGGTGGCCGTGTCTTGTCGCAAGACGGGCGATGAAACAGGGTCCGGCACTTTGGCCCGGAAAAGTGCCATTGTGCGGATTTACGCCAGAATGTAGACTAAGAAGAACACGGGAGAAGAAAAATGGCCGGAGATAAGAGCCGAAACCTTCAGGAATTGTTCTTAAATAATGTGCGCAAATCTCATGCGTCAGTCACAGTGTTTCTGGTAAATGGTGTGAAATTGCAGGGGATCATTACCTGGTTCGATAACTTTTCTATTCTGTTGAAACGCGACCAGCATGTGCAACTTGTCTACAAACATGCCATCTCGACGATTATGCCCATGACCGCCATCCAGCTGCAGGAGCTGGATGATGACGTGGAAGCGCCAGACGGCGATCAATAGCCGGTTTCGTCAGGATTGCTGATGAACAGCCCTTTGGCAGACGCCGTGGCCACCCTGTTGCGCGAGGTCGGTGAAAAAACCATCCTGCCGCGTTTTGGTGCCCTTGCCGAAAGCGATATTGAAACAAAATCCGGCCCTACAGATTTTGTAACAGTTGCTGACCGCGAGGCGGAACAGTGGCTGACCCCGCGTCTGCGCAGGCTTGTCGATTGCCCGGTGATTGGCGAAGAAGCCTGTGCCGAAACCCCTGCCATTCGTGACGCGGTGATTGCGCCACGTGCCTGGACCGTTGATCCGGTGGATGGCACCAGCAATTTCGTCAAGGGGAATGGCCGCTTTTGCAGCATGATCGCGTTGCTGGAAGATGGTGTACCTGTTGCCAGCTGGATTTGGGTGCCACTGACAGAAACGCTCTATATGGCGGCGGCAGGTGGTGGCGCCATGCTGGTGACAGCCACATCACGAAAAATGCTGCAGGCCGGGCAGGGCGCGATGGATCTGGTGGCGATGGCAGGCGGCGGCAACGCGCTTGGCCTCTCAGAGCCACGGCGCAGTCACGTTCGCGATGCGTTGCGTCAGTTGCCGGGACGCACGTTTCCGGGCAGCAGCGGTATCTTGGGGACAGAAATCGCGTCAGGTAAACAGCAGTTTCTTTTCCATGGCAGCTGTACGCCCTGGGACCATGCGCCAGTTGATTTGCTGTGTCGTGAAGCAGGTGCCCATGCGGCGATGGTGACAGATGCCGCACCCTTTAGCGCGGATCGAAATGAACCCTTTCTGATAACAACCACAGCGGATGACTGGCACCGGGTGCGCGCGCATGTCTGGGGTGACGCCGATATATGATCTGGCAGTGTTGTGGCAGCGTTGTGGCGGCGCTTGGCAAGGAAGCAGGTCCGATCATGAGGCTGATTTTGCTGCCTGCCATAATCTTTCCATTTCATCCAGCGTAAGTTCTTCAATATTTTTATCATTTTTTTCAGATTCTTGTTCAATATACCTGAAGCGCTGCTCAAACTTTGAATTACATCCCATGAGGGCGGTTTCCGGGTCGATGCCGGCTTTCCGGGCAAGGTTGACCGCGACAAACAGAATGTCGCCAACCTCGTCAGCGATCCGCGCCTGATCCCTGTCATTATCTGCCGAATCCCCTGATAGCTCCGCTTTCAGTTCCGCTGTTTCCTCATGCAGCTTGTCAATCACCTGGTCGATTTCCGGCCAGTCAAACCCGACGCGCGCGGCGCGCTTTTGCAGCTTCAATGCCCGCAGCATGGGTGGCAGTCCAGCCGCGACATCGTCGAGCGTGCCGGTCTGACCGCGTCGGGCGCGTTCTGCCGCCTTGATATCCTCCCAGCGCTGGTTCTGCTGGTCGATGGTAACCGTGTTTTCGCTGCCAAACACATGGGGATGGCGCGCCACCATTTTGTCGCTGATGCTTTTTGCAACATCGGCAAGGGCAAAGCTGCCAGCTTCTTCACTCATGCGGGCATGGAATACGACCTGTAACAGCAGATCCCCCAATTCGTCACATATGTCATCATCGTTGCCGCGGGCAATGGCATCGGCAACTTCATAAGCTTCTTCGATGGTGTAGGGGGCAATCGTTTCCAAAGTCTGTTTGACATCCCATGGGCACCCGTGTTGCGGGTCCCGCAACTGCCGCATGATGCGGATCAACCGCGCCAGCTCGTCCAGTGTTTTCGGGTCTACCGGGTCTTGTGCCGTTGGAATCATTGGCGCGGGTCCTGCTCGGGTGGGATCGTCATAAGGCGATATGATATTCACGTGCGCGCGGGTTGTCACCGCAATGTCTGTATATTGCCGCCATTGTCGTGACTGGCGACTTGCGTTGAGGCGTTTATGAGACCATTATCCTGCCCATTCCAACGCAACGATGGCGATTTAATGACCCAAGAGACCCAAACGCCCCCCCGCAAGGTCGGTATTTTGGCCCGCCTGCGATCCTGGTTCCTGACAGGCCTTTTGGTCACAGCGCCGGTATTGCTGACGGTCTACATAACCTGGACAGCTGTTCAATTGATCGACAACCAGGTTGCGAGCCTGTTGCCATGGGTCAGCCAGTACAGTTTCACCAGCCTTCCGGGCGTCGGTTTGATTATCGGGGTGGTGATGATCACCCTGATTGGTGCGGTCGCGGCCGGCTTTCTGGGACGGTGGATTATCCGGATTGGGGAATCAATTCTCAACAGGATGCCGGTCGTCCGGTCGATTTACGGTGCCATAAAACAGATCCTTGAAACGGTCATATCAACGCAGTCTGATGCCTTTCGCGAGGTGATCCTTGTTGAATATCCACGTCGTGGATTATGGGTCATTGGCTTTGTTACCGGCAGCACCAAGGAAGAGGTTGCACGGCGGATCAGCGGAGACATGGTCAATGTGTTTGTGCCGACAACACCAAACCCAACGTCTGGCTTTTTGTTGTTTTGTCCGCGAAAAGATCTGATTTTCATGGATATGTCGGTTGAAGATGCGGTGAAGCTCGTGGTTTCGGGCGGGATCGTCACCCCGCCGGATGACGGCGCCAAGCGCGGCACTGCCAAAGCCGGCGCGGCGGCGCCGAAAGCTGGTGCCAAAAAGAAAGCATCGGCGCAGTCGGCCACAACAAAGAAGGCGCCTGCTAAAAAGCCGACCGTAAAGAAAGCGGCCACCAAGAAAGCGGCCACTAAGAAAAAAGCGGCGAAAAAGGCTGCAAGCCGTCGTAGCTGACGGCAGCCTATCCAGACGCGAGAAAGCGAACGGCGCTATCGCGCTCAAACAGGCTCAGCAAAAGATCTGCCATCTCGCGGTCAAGCGGCGCGCCATCACGGTCTACCATATTGGCCGCCTGATCACGTGCCAGCGCCAGCAGATCGCGGTGCGCACCCAGATCAGCAAGCGCGAATTCCGGCATGCCGGATTGTCGCTGGCCCAGAAATTCGCCCGGACCGCGCAATTCCAGATCACGTTCGGCAATCACAAACCCGTCATTGGTCTCACGCATCACATCCAGGCGCTGGGTGGCAAGATCGGACAGGGGTGGCGCAAACAGCAGCAGGCAGGATGAGGCGTCATGCCCGCGTCCGACCCGCCCGCGAAGCTGATGCAGTTGAGCAAGCCCAAACCGTTCCGCATGCTCGATAATGATTACACTGGCCTCGGGCACATCAACGCCAACCTCGACAACCGTTGTTGCCACCAGCAACTGCGCGGCACCTTCGCGAAACTGGTTCATGGCGGTGTCACGCTCCGCACTCTTCATTTTGCCATGTGCCAGAGCCACCTTCACATCGGGCAGGGCGCGTGCCAGCGTTGCTGCACGCTCTTCGGCAGCAGCGACATCCAGTTTTTCGGATTCCTCTACAAGCGGGCAAATCCAGTAGGCGCGTCGGCCGGCGGCGATCGCACTGCCAAGGCGTGCCACCACGTCGCCAAGCCGGTCAAGCGGCAGGGCGCGCGTGTCAATCGGCAGCCGTCCCGCCGGTTTTTCATCGAGCCGCGAATGATCCAGGTCACCATAGGCGGTCATAGACAGCGATCGCGGAATAGGGGTGGCAGTCATGACAATCACGTCTACGCCTTCACCCTTCTGGCCGAGCAGTATGCGTTGGCGCACACCGAACCTGTGCTGCTCATCAACCACGGCAAGCCCGAGATTTGCAAAGCTGACACTTTCCGACAAAAGCGCATGTGTGCCGACCACAAGCTGCACATCGCCATTTGCCAACCCGTCCATGATGGCACGACGTTCGGCGCTTCCGCTACGTCCTTGCCCGAGCAGCAAACGCGCTTCCATGCCCAATGGTGCCAGAAAGGCGTTGATGGTTGCATGATGCTGGCGGGCCAACACTTCGGTCGGGGCCAGCAGCGACGCCTGCGCGCCTGATTCAATCGCATGCAGCATGGCGTGAAGTGCCACAAGTGTCTTTCCTGAGCCCACATCCCCCTGCAGCATCCGCAGCATGCGGCTTTCGGACGCCTGATCCTTCGCAATCTCGGTAATGGCGCGCTCTTGTGCCCCGGTCAGGCGAAAAGGCAGCGCCTTCACCAATGCCGTGGTCAGCGCACCGGTGCCGTTAAAGGAACGGCCCGGCATGCTGTCAGAGGCAGCACGCCGCACAAGCATCAATGCCAGCTGGTTCGCCAGCAATTCATCATATGCCAATCGCGCGCGTGCCGGGGCGGCAGGCAACAGGTCTTCTGCGGTTTCAGGGTGATGAACCTTATCCATCGCGGTGGCAAAATCGGACCAGTTCTTTTGGTCTATGACAGCTGGCGCGATCCATTCACGCGGGCGCGGAATACGCTGCATTGCGCCTTCAATGGCGCGACGCAGGGCCTTTGGTGACAGGCCGGCTGTCAACGGATAGACAGGTTCGATCTGCGGCATGTTTTCCGGCGCGTCAGGGCGCACAATATGATCGGGGTGCGCCATCTGGGGGCGGCCCTGGCGCAGTTCGACGCGTCCACTGACGATACGGCGTTCACCAGCCGGCAACATGCGGCTGACATAATCATCACGCGCATGAAAAAAGATAAGATCAATCTGGCCGGTTTCATTTTCGCAGATCACCCGCCAGGGCCGCCGGGTCCCGGGGGGTGGCTTGTCATGTTTGATCACCAGAATTTCAAAGGTAGCGATGCTGCCATCGGCGACAGCATCAAGGCCTGGACGGGCCCGTCGGTCAATCAGGCCAACAGGCAGATGACGCAGAACATCGATCACATGGGTGCCGATGCGCTTCTCCAGCGTGGCAGCCAGTTTTGGGCCAACGCCGGGCAGCACCGTCGTGGCTGCGAACAGGCCAAAAATTTCAGTGGGGCGTCGTGGATGCACCTGCCAGTCTGCCTTCTTTCAAACATGTTGATCCTGCTTCAACACTACAACAAAGCGGATGGCAAAACAAAAAGCTGTAATTGATCCGTATGACGGACGCATAAAGCCATTGCTTTGTGCGCAGATCGCCCCATATTTCCGATAGCGATCGCCCGCAACGCCCGCCTGCCGCAGCTATACCGAGCTTTTTATGGATGAAACACGCGCCATTCGCCTGAAACGCCTGATCTATCAGGCAAGCTATACCGGCATGAAGGAGACCGACCTGTTGCTTGGTCACTTCGCGGCTGCGCATCTCGGGACGCTGGATGAACAGGGGCTGGATGATTTCGAGGCACTGCTGGATGCAGGTGATGACAGGATCTATGCCTGGGTGATGGGTAATGATAGGGTGCCGGACGCCTTTGATACACCTGTGTTTAAATTGATAAAGTCATTCAAAGAATCCTGATACGTGCCTGATTATATTAATAAGATCTTATTTGAAGAATCACTCTGGGGCGTGCCGGACGGGGCCGGCATGCTGGCACTGGTGCAACGGTTGGCGGCAGGAGAGCGACTTATTTATGTAGCGCGCGATGACGCGCGCATGATGGCCATGCGCGATGCGCTGGCGATGCAATCTCCAGACGTCCCGCTGCGCCTGTTTCCGGCATGGGATTGTTTGCCTTTCGACAGATTGTCACCGCAAGGCGGATTGGTTGGTCACCGGGTTGAGACGCTTGCCTGGCTGTCTGATCAGGGCACGCATCAGTCGGATGGTGCTACTGGTGACGTCGGAGGCGGTGCCGCCATTCTGACCACTGTAAACGCGGTGCTGCAGCGGGTGCCGCCGGCAGATTACTTTACGGATCGGTCTATGCAGTTACGTGCTGGTGACAATACCGGCCCGGCCCGGCTTGCCGAATTTCTGGCGATACAGGGTTATCTTCGTACCGATACGGTGCGCGAGACCGGGGAATTTGCGCTTCGCGGCGGGATCCTCGATATTTTTGCCGCTGGGCATGAAATGCCGGTGCGGCTGGATTTCTTTGGTGATGAGCTGGAAACATTATGTCAGTTCGATGCCGCGACGCAGCGGAACGCCGAAAAGATCCCTGTGGTCAATCTGCGGCCGGTGGCCGAATTTCAGCTCGACGAAGCTTCAATAGAACGATTCCGCAGCGGTTACAGGGCAGCCTTTGGTGCGGTTGCAACGCGTGATGGGCTGTATGAATCCGTATCTACCGGGCGGATGCATCCCGGCATGGAACACTGGTTGCCGCTATTTCATGAATCCATGGATCGGCTGACGGATTATTGTCCGGGCTGGCAGCTTCTTCTGGATCATGAGGCGGATGCGGCAATTGCGGCGCGCTTTCAGCAAATTGCTGATTTTCATGCGGCGCGGCAGGAACCGGATGGCGGGGATGACAGCATGTCCTACCGGCCCTTGCCGCAGGATCGGCTCTATCTGCATGTCGATGAGGCTGCCACACTGTTTGCGCAGGCGTGCCGGATGATGCCCTTTGCCGCGCCGCCAAGCGATCTTTCAACGACAAAGGTCAGTGATGCCGGCGGTCGTGCCGGTATCATGTTGAAGCCGGCTGTCGCGGCAGGGGGCAATGCGATCAATGAGCTGGTGGCGGCGATTGCAGCTGAAAAAGCGGCCGCGAACCGTCCCATCGTGCTGGCGGTTGCCGGCGAGGGGGCGGCGGCGCGTCTGGAAGAATTGTTGGCAGCGCAGCCGGACAGCATCACGGTGCAACGGATTGACCGTCTTGAAGGGCTTGCACAAGGTGCGCTCTATCTTGTCGAATGGGCGCTTGAGACCGGCTTTCAGAGCGACTCCGTTCTTGTCATCACCGAAACCGAAATTTTCGGCCAGCGCCTGTCGCGTCCGCGTTCAAAGCGGGGACGTGGTGAAGATTTCCTGCGTGAGGTCAGCGCGCTGGAAGAAGGTGATCTCGTTGTGCATGCCGAACATGGCATTGGCCGTTACGAGGGGTTGGTGATCATTGATGCGTCGGGTGGTCCCCATGATTGCCTGCAACTGATCTATGCCGGCGGTGACAAGCTGTATCTTCCGGTGGAAAATATCGAGATGCTGTCACGCTATGGCAGTGCCGGTACGGATGCACAGCTGGATCGGCTTGGCGGCGCTGCCTGGCAGGCGCGCGTCGCACGCATCAAAGGCCGTGTACGGATCATGGCAGAACAGCTGATCAAAATCGCTGCGCAGCGTGAAACTGCGCGTGCCGAAGCGCTTGTCGCCCCGACCGGTTCTTTTGCCGAGTTCTGTGCGCGTTTTGGCTTTGCCGAAACAGATGACCAGCTCGCCGCCATCGAAGATGTGGTGAGTGATCTTGCGGCCGGCCGTGCGTCAGACAGGCTGATTTGTGGTGATGTTGGCTTTGGCAAGACCGAAGTGGCATTGCGCGCTGCCTTTGTCGCGGCAATGTGCGGCTATCAGGTGGCGCTTGTGGCGCCAACGACATTGCTGGCCCGCCAGCATGGCAAGCTGTTCCAAGAGCGTTTTGCCGGCTTTCCTGTTCGTATCGGGGTGCTGTCGCGAATGACAACCCCTGCTGATGCCAAACAGATCAAGGCTGATCTGGCGACAGGCGATATACAGATTGCCATTGGCACCCATGCGCTGCTTGCCAAATCCATCAGTTTTAACAATCTTGGCTTGTTGATTGTCGATGAGGAGCAGCATTTTGGCGTTGGCCAAAAGGAACGGCTGAAGGAATTACGCGGCGATATCCATGTGCTGACGCTTTCGGCGACCCCCATCCCGCGTACACTCCAGATGGCGTTGTCAGGCGTACGCGAGATGTCGCTCATTTCTACCCCGCCGGTGGACCGGCTGGCGGTACGGACCTTTGTTGGCCCATGGGACGGGGTGGTATTACGCGAAGCCATCAAACGCGAGATGTTCCGGGGTGGCCAGGTCTTTTGCGTCTGTCCGCGCATTGATGATCTGCAACGCGTATATGACCGGCTGGTAACGCTGGTGCCAGAGGCACGCATCCTGTCGGCGCATGGGCGCATGCCGGCGGCCGAGCTGGATACGGTCATGACGCGTTTTGCGGATGGTGAGGCGGATATCCTGCTATCGACGAACATTGTGGAATCGGGGATCGATATTCCATCGGCGAATACGATGATTATTCATCGCTCTGACATGTTTGGCCTGTCGCAGCTCTATCAGCTGCGGGGCCGTGTCGGACGTGGCCGGTTACGGGCCTATGCCTATCTGACATCCGATCCCAACCGTTTATTGACACCGCAGGCACGCCGCCGTCTGGAAGTCATGCAGACGCTGGATACCCTTGGTGCCGGCTTTACCCTTGCATCCTACGATATGGATATTCGGGGCGCCGGCAACTTGCTGGGGGATGAACAGTCGGGTCACGTGCGTGAAGTGGGCGTTGAACTTTATCAGGAAATGCTGCGTCAGGCGGTTGAGTCGGCGCGTGCCGGCAAGGGCGATGCTGCCGAAGAGATCATCGACTGGACACCGCAGCTCAATCTGGGGCTGGAGGTGCGCATCCCCGAAGATTATGTTGCCGATTTGACCGTGCGGCTGTCACTTTATCGGCGCATTGCCGATCTTGATATGGCGGCCGAGGCTGACAGTCTTGTCGCCGAACTTGTCGAGCGGTTCGGGCCGGTACCGGATTCAGTACGCAACCTCTTTGCAGTCATCGAGCTAAAGCAGCTGTGCCGCCGCACCAATATTGAACGGGTGGATGCCGGGCCAAAAGGTCTGTCGATCGCGTTCCGCGCCAATGAATTCGCAAGTCCGGAAAAATTGGTGGCGTGGATTTCCAGCAAGGGTGGGCGGGTGCAACTGCGCGGAGATCACAAGCTGATTTTGCAACAGGCCATGCCCAAGCCAGAGGCGCGCCCGCCGATCTGCAAGGAACTGGTGCAGGAGTTACTGGCGCTTACTGTATAGGGGCTTTGGCCGCCTGATGGCACCGTCAAGCCGCCGCCGCCGCATCAATTGCCGGGATCAGATGTTCTGGTTGGTGCGCGCCGGCGATAGCGTATTTCCCGTCAAAGATAAAGAAGGGGACCCCGTCCAGACGCAGCTGGTTGGCGGTCGCCAGATTATTTTCAAGCTGTCGGCCAACGGCCTCATCCGCGGCCTTTTCCAAAAGGTCGGGCTGGCCAGACGCTTCGGCAATCTCTGCAAGAACCGACATATCGCCAATATCGCGCCCATCAATGAAATAGGCCCTGTAAAGCGTCTCTGACAGTGTGGCGTTTTCAGTGCCAGCCGCAATCAGCAGGCGATGCGCGGCACGGCTGTCAGGGGTGCGCCGGATATCATCAAACCGAAACGAGATGCCACTATCCAGCCCGGCCGTGGCGATGCGGCCATATACAGCCGCCGCCGAATGACCGAATTTAGCATGCAGATACGCATTACGGTCCATGCCATCGCGCGGCATAGTGGGGTTCAGCAAAAAGGCACGCCAGTGATAAACGGGGGTGATATCGGGGCGCTTTGCAAAAGCCTCTTCAAGCCGCCGTTTGCCGATATAACACCAGGGGCAGATAATATCGGCATAGATTTCCACATTGATGGCTTTGCCGGCCGGGCGGCCATCTGTGCCATCACCGGTGCTGTTCGCATTACCGGCATCACCGACAATTTTCCCAGGTTCAAATCTGTCCGACATCGCAGGCTGCTCATTGGTTGTAATACCGTTTTAAAGACGGGCATCCGTCTCAACAGGTCGGCCCTTGCCATCGTAGGGCAACAGGCTATCTATGGAGATAGACAATTTGTGACAGCGCTTCAACCATGGTGGCCGTAGGTGATGGCCCCCGGGTAAATGATCGTGGTGAAGACGGCGTCGAGGGTGACCATGACACAGGATGACTTTGACAGGGCGGAATTGTCCACCCAGCGCGACAAGGTTCTGGAATCGGCGCGTACACTCATCATCGGGGCAGCGCCAGAATCCGGCAATGCGTCCCAGCTGCCCGAGCTTGGCGTTACGCCAGCCATAAGGCATGACGGGCATTTCTTTATTTACCCCAGCCGGTTATCAGCACATGTTCGTGCGATGATCGATGCCAAAATGGCGCAGTTTCTGGCAATTGAAGATGAAGCCAAGGCACAGAATATATGGGCAAGAAAACGGATAAAATTCACTGCAGAAATCATTGAAATAAAGAAACAAAGCGATCAGTTTGCGGCGCTTTCAGATCGTTTTGCCTCAGACCATGGGCCGACGATGAATCTGATCCGTGATTTTACCGATTTTCACATGCTAAAGCTGCTGCCGGTCAGTGGTGTGATGGTGCTGGGTTTTGCCAAGGCCTACCAGCTTGAAGGGCCGATGCTTGATATTGCGGCACATCTTCGGGAGAGTTGAGCGATGAAAGGTCAACATCCTGCGCGGCTGGCCAATATAGAAGCTGACGGCCAGCCCATTTTCTGGAGCTTTCGCCGCTGCCCCTATGCGATGCGCGCACGCCTTGCCATTCAGTCCGCCGGTTTGAAGGTTACGCTGCGTGAAATAATGTTGCGTGACAAGCCAGAGGCATTCCTGGCGACATCACCAAAGGCGACCGTGCCGGTACTTGATCTGGGCGATGGTCAAATTATTGAAGAGAGCCGAGACATCATGATCTGGGCGCTGTCCCGCCATGATCCGGAAGGTTGGCTTGCGATCACCAAGCAGGCACCACAGACATGCGCCGACTTTCTTGACCGTCTCGATGGGCCGTTCAAGACACATCTGGACCGCTACAAATATGCCAGCCGCTATGACCCCGAAGCTGCGGAGTACCACCGCGACGCGGGCGCAGAAATGCTGGCGGAATGTGACCATAGTCTGGCAACAGACCCTGCATTGTCAGGCGCCCATCAGGGGTTGCTGGATTTTGCCAGTCTGCCATTTGTCCGCCAGTTCCGGATTGCCGATCCGCACTGGTTTGATTCCCAGCCATGGCCACATCTGCATCAGTGGCTGCAAGGGTTTTTGACGTCCGCACGCTTTGCCGCCGTGATGGAAAAATATCCCCCTTGGCAACCGGGGGAAGACGGGGTGACTTTTCCGGCAATAATCTAGGCGTCAGTCAGCCTTCGGCGCTGCTGCTGCATCGCGCGCGGCTGATAGGAAGAACGCTATTAGTGTCATCAGAACAAGTGCCGCTCCGCCGATCATCTCAATGCTTGGCCGTTCCCCGACACCGATCCAGACCCAAAACGGCCCCAGCACCATCTCCAGCAACATGAACAGGCTGACATTTGTGGGGCTGGTATAACGCGGCGCCAGCGTCAGCAGCGCCCATGAGAGGGGCATGATAACAAGCCCCATCAGAATCACCGGCAGCCAGTTGCCGGGCGTAAGGCTGCCGATGGGGGCGCCAAACAGCGCGAAGGCACCAGAAAGAAGGATGCCAGTCGCACAAGCCAGCAGGACAGGTGTCTCGGGATGGCGACGTGTGACCACGAACATGACAGCGATGCCTAAGGCAGACAGCACCCCTAATCCCCCTCCAAGCCAGACATTGCCTTGTGGCGCCTGTTGCGCACCGTCGCCGTTGAAGATGACAATCAGAACGCCCAGCATGGTCATGGCAATGGCGATCCAGGTCCGTAATGGTGTGGGCTCTCGCAAAATCAGAAAGCTCAACCCGGCGGCCAGAAGCGGCGCGGTTGCAAGGGCGGTCACCACGACTGTGATTGATGTCTCGACAGCCGCAAAATTGAAGGCAAGCGTATTGCCGCCATTGGCGATGACGATGATGATGGCGGGCCAGCTGAATAATTGTGGGAATTGCCTGATGGCCGCGCGTCCTGCAAGCAAGAGCCAAAGCACAAAGACGCTACAGCCAATCAGGAGGCCACGCCAGAATGTCAGCCCCCAGCCTTCGAGGCCCGATAGCCGGATCAGCAGCGTATCAGGCGTAATGAGAAGCGCACCGGCAAACGCCATGGCGAGGCCCTGCAATGGCCGCATGCGGGACAGGATTACGGATAGGGTTGGCATGGTGGGAATAGGTGCCTTGCTTATTGCTTCGTCTTTGATGTCCCAGCCTCAGGAAAATCTGATGGGGCGTGAAAGCGTCGCGATGCTATCACGCCTGTGCTGACAGTCCATCATTTTACCGAAAGAAATCCTGTAATGCGGCCAGCGTTTCCTGCGGCGCCTCTTCGGGAAGATAATGGCCCCCGGGCACTGCGTGGCCCCTGACATCCTGCGCCACGGCACGCCATTCTGCCAGGACATCATAGGCGCTGCCGACAAAGCCGCTGGCCCCCCATAAGGCCAGTACTGGCATGACAAGCTTTTTGCCCGCATCCGCTGCGTCATGTTGCAGATCAATGGTGGCTGCGGCGCGATAATCCTCGCACATGGCGTGGATGGTCTCGGGCTGACGAAAACAGCGCAGGTAATCTGCAAAGGCATCTTCTGTAAAGGCGCCTTCGGTACGGCCCCAATGCGCCCCTTTGTTGCGCAGATAAAATTCCGGGTCTGCGCCAATCATCCGTTCTGGCAATGGTGCCGGCTGGATCAGGAAGAACCAGTGATAATAGGCTGTCGCAAAACGCATGTCGGTCTGGCCATACATGGAAGCTGTGGGTGCGATGTCCAGCACAGCCAGTCGACTGATCGCGTCCGGGTGATCGCGGGCCATGCGATGCGCCACGCGGCCACCGCGGTCATGTCCGGCAACAGCAAAGCTGGCATGCCCAAGTGCGGCCATCAGCTCAACCATATCGGCCGCCATGGCCCGTTTCGAATAGGGAGAATGATCATTATCAGTCGGCGGCTTGCTGCTGTCTCCATAGCCGCGTAGATCAGCGGCGATCACGGTGAAGTCTGCAGCCAGTGCCGGGGCGATTTTGTGCCACATGAAATTGGTCTGTGGAAATCCGTGAAGCAAAAGCAGCGGTGGCCCGTCACCCGCTATGCGATAAGCAATATCCAGGTTGCCTTGGCTGTAGACAGCGCTTTTGAATATTTCGCTATAAGTCATGTCGGATCTGCCTTGCTGTCATTGCCAGATTGGAGCCTATGGCAATCAGCAGGCCCCGGCAATAACTGGCCCGGGCAATAACTGGCCTCGGCAATGACAGGCCCCGGCAACAACAGGTCACACCGCGGGTGGTTTGGATCGCGTGTCCGGCTTTGCCCGGTTCGCATCATGCTCGAAATAGATCACGGCGAGGCCGGCGCTGACGGTGACCAGAATGCCGGCGGCCGCCATCCCGTCGGGAAGATCGTGAAAGAACAGCCAGCCAAGGAATGTGGCAATCGGGATTTCCACATATTGCATGGGGGCCAGCGTCGTCGACGGCGCAAAACGCACAGCGTAGGTCATGGCGATATGCGCCAGCGTGCCAAAAAAGCCAATAAGGACCAGTGTCCCCCAATCTTCAGAGGGCGGAAGGGCCAGCTGCAGGTCAAAAATGCCAGTATTGCCAAGACCAATGCCGGCAGCTGTCAACATCACCAGACAAATCAGGCCGCTGGTGGATTGCAGGCAGATGGGGTCATATTCCTTGGCAATCTGGCGGGTCATCAGCACAAGCAGCGCAAAGAGCAATGCCACCAGCAATGGCAGCAGCGCGGGTAAACCCACCTCGGCAAAGCTGGGCTGGATAATCATCAGGGTGCCAATAAAGCCCACACTGCAGGCAGACAGGCGCCGTATGCCGACATGTTCCCCCAGAAACAGATGGCCAAGCAGCAACTGAATGAAGGGAAACACAAAGGCAATCGCAATGGCATCTGCAAGCGGCAGAAAGCGGAAGGCGGCGAAAATCGCCGCCAGCCCACCGATATGGACAAGGCCACGCAACAGAAGAATACGCAGAATCCGCCGCGACATGACAAGGCGGCGCCCAGTCATCAGGATAACCGGTAGCGGCATCAGCCACTGCGCCACATAGCGTGCATATAAAAGCACAATCAACGGGGTGGTGCTGGCAATTGTCTTGGTCGCCGCATCGCTCATCGGTGCAAACAGGCAAAAGCCAAGCATGAACATTATGCCGACAAGCGGGCGGTCCTTAATCATCCAGAAGACTGCGCACTATGCGTTGAAAAGGTCAATCTTTGTTATGTCAGGGGCTGCGTGCCGCCGACCAAATCTGCAGAAACACAGATAGAGGTCGACAGCGACTAGGCGATGCTGTCACGGCACGGTAGGCTGGCAGGGTGATAGAGGAACTTGTTGTCATAGCGCTGGGCTGTTTCCTGGCGTCGATCGTAAATGCCGCGCTGGCAACAGGCGGCATTTACATCATGCTGGCGGCAACCACTGCGGTGTTGCCTGTCAGTGTGGCGATTCCCATGCAGACGGTGCTTGCCCTGCCATCGCTGATCGGACGCATTTACATGTGCCGGCGCGATATCAACTGGCAGATAACAAAGATGTTCCTGCCGATGGCGGTGCCCGGGTCGCTGATCGGGGCAGGGGTGTTTGTGGCGTTGGATGAGGGGATTATTGCGATCGCTCTCGGGCTGATCTTGCTGGCCCTGATTTGGCTGGTGCCAAAGGGTATTTCCTTTGGTAATCCGCGGCGCTTTCTGTTGGTTGGTGGTTTGCACGGATTTTTCGGCACCGTTTTCGGCGTGGGTTTGTTCCTGCAGCCTGCGATATTGCGCACCGAAATGACGCGCATGCAGATTACCGGCACATTGGCGGTATGTCTTCTCGGACTGGATATCGTTAAAAGCGCCAGCTATGTCGGCTTTGGGTTCAACTATCTGGATTACCTGCCGCATATTGGCGTGGCCTTTATTGCCAGTTTTGCAGGCACGGTTGCGGGCGGCCATATCGCCACCCTGATTCCAGAAACGCGTTTTTGGGTCCTGTACAAATGGCTGATTACGCTTGTCGGTGTGCGGCTGGTGCTGAAGGGGGCCAGTCTCCTGACCGCAGGCTGATCAGTCCGTCAGGCGGTACGTGACCGTCAGCGATATGTCACTGCGTTTGTAGTCATATTGCCGGATTGTGGAATCATTGCGCGTTGTCGCGCCGGATAGTGCAAGGGTCATGGCGGACAGGTTTCGTGAAAACAGCGTCCCATTCACCAACAGCCCGATACTGGTGCGTTGCTTGTAATCGCGGCGGTGAATCTGGCTGGTCACCTCGATATTGGGATAGCGCGTGTTTGTACCGGCAATTGACGCACTGATCCGGCCCCAGTCGGACAGCGGTATGGCCATGCCGGCCGTTGCTGTTTCGGCCTTGTTCTTGTTTGCGGCACTCATCCGTTGCGGCATGCTGTTGGCCGCAAATTGATCTTCCATCGGATTGAATGTGGCAATACGGCCTTCGCCAAACACTGATATGTTTGAAAAAAGCGTGCCGGACATGCCAAAGCGATAGCTGCTTGCATGGCCATCATTCTGGTTGGCGGTAGCGAATGTTGATGTCGTTTTCTGGTCAACATTCGAATATTCAGCGCCGCCAAAGATGGAAAGCCGCTTGTTGAGTGACTTGCTGAAGGACACCGATGCCGTCGAAATTTGGCTGTCGGCAGATGTCCTGGCGGTGGTTTGTGTGACCCGCAGTTGCGGCTGAAGGATATAGCCATTCACCCGCAGCGCGGCAGTCGCAAAGACAGTCGTCGCCGTGTTGGTGAGATAATTGTATTTGCGCCCCTTATTGCCATTATGGCTGACCCCCAGCGTGATTGTCTGGCGGTCCTGTGTTGGACGTTCATAGGTTGCGCTGGCGGTTATGCTTGCGACTGTTGCCGTCTCGCGCACCGATTTTGCCGCGCCGCCAAAACTCTCATAGGTGCGTGTGCCACGTGAACTGGCATCTGTCGGGTTCAGCATGAAATCCAGCAAGCCTGTTGACGGATAGCTGTTGGCGTTATCACTGGTTTGCAGGCCAAAGCTGGCTGACACGAGCTGACGCCAGCGTTGTGCGCGCCGTTCAATAACATCCTGCAGGCGGTTCACAATCGCCTGCTGGTCAACCGATAGTGGCAGCTGAGCAAGCGCGTCCAATTCACCAATGGCAAGCGTGTCATTTCCAAGATTGACAAGGATTTCCGCGCGCAAAAGGCGCAGTCCGACATCAGCCGGGTTGAGATTGATCACGCGCTCGACGGCAGACAGGGCGGCCGGCAGGTCACCACGCGCCAACCGCTCGGTGACAAAACGTTCATTCAACTGGATATTGTCAGGGTCTTGCAGAATATCAGCCCATTGCACCTGCGCATGAGCCGGCAGGGCCCAGCCAGCGCATAATCCCAATATCGCAATTAGGCGCGCGGCACTGGATGCAGTTATCCAGCGGCCTTTCATTGTTCTGCCATCCCATAGACCGCACCGGTCGCCAATTCATTGCCGGCATTGTCGAAAATGGAGACCTCATGGCTGGCGACATTGCCGACGGCGTTTGTGCCCGAACTGTCACCGCCAAGCGTGAAGTTCGACAGGAAGGCATCGCTGCCAATCACCAGATTGTTCGGCAGGCTTGTACCCCCCTGGTCGGTTACGCTGACCGAACTGCCGGCCTCGTTTGTCCAGTCATAGCCGTTCACCGCGACATCATTGCCGATATGCGCCTCGGTCTGGCTCATCCCATAGCCAACAACAGACAAGGATGTATCCACCTCGGTCGAAACATGGAAATAGGCGGGGATAGGGCCTTGCGAGTCAGTGGTTGTAATGCTGCCACCAAGCGGCCCGCCGCTGGTGTAATCCAGCGTAGATGTCAGGGCAAAGCCGATATTGGCATCAATGGTTCCGTTGCCGTTATAGTCGATTGCGGCGGTGCCATTGGTCACGGACTGGGTGATGGTACCGCTGGCAAAATTCCAGGTATCGGTCACATCGTAAGAGCCGCCACAACCCGAAGCGCTGCTGTTCAGACAACTGATAGCAACATCGCTGGCAGCATAGACAGCCGATCCGGTCAGTCCGGCATTCAACAATTCGTCAATGCTCATATCGCCGTTGAATTCCGCGCCCCCACCAAATAGCGCTGCCGCACCGGAACCCAGATTTGCTCCGATCGTGCCAATATCATCTTCATCGGCCTGGCCCTCGCTGACAGCTGTGGATAAGGCGCTGAATACTGCCGTCAGGATGGTCTCATCATTGGTGACCGCTGCACCGGATGTGGCATTTGTAATAGACGCACCAAGCTGTGTGTTGGCGGCAATCAGATCCGGAATGCCGTCATTGTCGCTGTCAGTCGCCGGCACAATTTCCAGCGATTCCACACCAAGTGCCTCGGCAATGACGGTTTCCGCTTCTTCGCCGGTGCTCTGTTCAATCTGGTCGATAACTTCCGGCGTCGCCAAGGTTGGCGTGGTTGGTGGTGCATTAGGGGTAATGACCGTGGCGAAATTGGGCTGCGTCAGGTCAATGGATCCGAAATCATTGGTCACTGTCACCGCGCCAAGGGTCGCGCTAAAATCATTGGGTCCCGGGCCAACCAGAATAACCTGGCTGTCCCCATCTTCCTCGACGATGCCGGCCACCTGCGTGCCACGAATGCTCAATGTTGCGGTGGGAAGCTGCACCTTCATTGCCGTCGGGCTGGATTTGGCCAGCTTGCCAGAGACAAATCGAAATGCACCCTTTGTGATCTGCGTTGTGACAGAGCCGGACTGGGTTGACGGATCAAACACAAATGTGTCGATTGTCAGGCGCGCGCCGCTGCCAAGCGTAAAGACGGTCTCGTCAAGCAGCAAAATCTGCATGCGCCCGTCGTTGGCTACCTCAATCTTGTCGCCAAGATAGATGCGGGTGCCGGATTCCAGTGGGCCAGACGGAACCTCGCTGCTGGCAGATGACACCCGGATCACATCGCCGCGCATCGCTGCTGCAACGCCGATGAATTCGGCCGCCATTGCCTGTCCGGTCACGCCGACGAACTGTGCGGTGAAAAGCATTGTAACCACTGCATAAAATGCAGGTGCAGGCATGGCGATCCGCAGAAGAGCCGTGCCAAGTCGAGACCGTTTACACACCATGGTCAATCCGAACCAATACCAAAAACAGATGTTACCAGACAAAGTGGTCAGCAACGTGAGATGCAATCGCACAGATTAAGTTTTTTGTCACGAAATATACTGTTTTGTTAATATTTAATCCGCCGCTCTTGATGGCAGCCTGACCTGTGAAATGCTATTGTTGAAATGCTTTCATGTGTCTGAATCTTTCGAGAACTCGGCGCGGATCAGCGCATCATGTTCGCCAAGGGATGGTACCGGCCCCAATATCTCTTCGGTTCCGCGGACCACGGCACCCGGGGCCATGATGTCAATTTCGCCACCATCACTTTGCACGGTTACAAATCGATTTTGCGGATGGTCTGCCAGATCCTCAAGATCGGTCAGGCGGCCATAGGCGATTCCGGCTGCATTCAAATGTTCGATATTCGTTTCGCGGGGGTGTTCCATAAAGGCGTTTGATACGATGACTTCCAGCGCATCGCGATTGGCAATACGCTGGTTATTGCTGTCAAAACGCGCATCGCGTGCCATGTCGGCATCACCGATGACCTCGGCGCACAACCGCACCCATTCACGTTCGTTCTGAATCGAGATCAGAACCGATTTGCCATCAGCACATTCATAGGCCCCATAGGGTGCAATCGAGGGGTGCCGCAATCCAACCCGCGTTGGTGGCTTGCCGCCATAACGGGTCTGCAGATAGGGCACATTCATCCAGTCGGCCATGGCGTGATAGAGCGACACATCAATGATCCGCCCCCTGCCGGTGCGGTTGCGCGCGAACAGCCCCTGCAAAATCGATTGAAATGCCTGCATGCCGGCGGCTATGTCGCAAACTGAAACGCCGACGCGTGCCGCGCCATCCTCGGTGCCATTCACGGCGCACAGTCCGCTTTCAGCCTGTACCAGCAGATCATAGGCTTTCTGGTCACGAAAGGGCCCGTCGCGACCATAGCCGGTGATCGAGCAATAGATCAGCGCCGGATATTGCGCCGTCATCTCTTCGGCGCCGAAACCCAAACGCTCGGCCGCGCCGGGGGCGAGGTTCTGGATGAATACATCGGCAGATGCAATCATGTTGGCCAGAAGGGCGCGGTCCTGCGGGGATTTGACATCAAGCCTTACCGATTGCTTGCCACGATTGAGCCAGACAAAATAGGCGCTGTCGCCCTTGACCAGCGAGTCATATTTCCGGGCAAAGTCACCTTCGGCGCGCTCAATCTTGATAACCCGCGCGCCGGCATCTGCCAGTCGGCAAGAGGCATAGGGCGCAGCAACCGCCTGTTCCAGCGCCACAACGGTGATCCCTTCAAGGTCTTTCATATGATGATCCTGCCTGCTGTTCTGGTGGCGGCTGTGTCGTCAGTTGTCCCAGATGGCCTCTGCCTGCATGGCCACCGGTCCATTCAGGCGTGCTGTCCAAAGCGACATGCCTGTATCTGAAGACGTGGCATTGATGGTGAAGGTCTGGTTGCAAAAAAGTGGCGACTTGCCACGATATCGAAAGGTGGTCGGCGGTCTGCCATGCAGGTCACCCGCCATCTGCGCCATGATCGTGGCCTGCATCGGGCCGTGAACCACCAACCCGTCATAGCCCTCGATATCCCGCGCATATGGCGCATCATAATGGATACGATGCCCGTTGAACGTCAGGGCCGAATAGCGAAACAGCATGGTCGGTGAGGGCGTCACCTGGCGAACATGCGTCCCTTGTGCTGCGGGTGCGGCTGCATCGGGTGTCACGGCTGCAGAGGCTGGGGGATCGCGATAAACAATATGCTGTTGTTCGCGCACGGCTGGCGTGCCGTCCGCGCTAATGTCATGCTGTACCGTGACAAAACAAAGCCTGCCACTATGGCCCTGTTTTTCCTCTATATTACGTATGGTTGACTGACGTTTCACCTGCGCGCCGACCGGTAATGGTCCAAGAAATGTCATTTCGCCGCCAGCCCACATCCGGCGCGGCAAGGGGACGGGTGGCAAGAAACCACCGCGCCTTGGATGTCCGTCTTCGCCAAGCTGGTCGGCTGGCAGCGCGGGTTGCGCAAGGCACAAATGGATCAGCAGCGGTGCCGGCTCGCCCACGGCAACGGAAAAGTCTGATCCGAGCGTGGCGTTAAAGCGGCCAACAAGTTCCGGTGACAGCTGTTCCTGCATGATTTCGGTCTTGCCAATCCAGCTGGAAAGAGTCGCAATGTCGAGCGTCACGATGCCCCCTGTTGAAAGCGCTAGAAAGACCGCGGCATGCCGAGAACATGCTCGGCAACATAGCTGAGGATCAGATTGGTGGAAATGGGCGCAACCTGATAGAGGCGGGTCTCGCGGAATTTGCGTTCAATGTCATATTCGCAGGCGAATCCAAATCCGCCATGAAACTGGATACAGGCATTGCCAGCTTCCCATGACGCCTTGGCGGCAAGATATTTTGCCATATTTGCCTCGGTGCCACAGGGTTTGTCCGCGTCAAACAGGGCGCAGGCCTTGTAACGCATCAAATCCGCAGCCTCTACCTCGATAAAGGCTTCGGCGATGGGGAATTGTACACCCTGGTTCTGACCGATGGGTCGCCCAAATACTTCCCGCGTCGATGCATAGGATGACACGCGGTCAATGAACCAATAGCCATCGCCAATACATTCGGCGGCAATCAGTGCCCGTTCGGCGTTCAGTCCGGTCATGATATATTTGAACCCCATACCTTCTTCGCCGATGAGGTTCTCGGCAGGGATCTCCAGATTGTCAAAAAACAGCTCGTTTGTCTGATGGTTGACCATATTGTCAATCGGGCGAACGCTCATGCCCGCTGTGACGGCCTCATGGATATCAACGAGAAAGATCGACAGGCCCTCGGACTTTTTCTTCACATCCTCAAGCGGCGTGGTACGCGCCAGCAGAATCATCAGATCGGAATATTTCACCCGGCTGATCCAGACTTTCTGGCCATTGATGACATATCGGTCACCTTTCCGCACGGCTGTGGTCTTGATCTTGGTGGTGTCGGTACCGGTTGTGGGTTCTGTCACCCCCATCGATTGCAGACGCAACTCACCACTGGCGATTTTGGGCAGATAGGTCTGTCGCTGCTTTTCCGAGCCATGCCGGATCAGCGTGTTCATATTGTACATTTTCCCGTGACAGGCGCCCGAATTGCCGCCAGCGCGGTTGATTTCTTCCATGATGACGCTGGCAGCGGTGAGGGACAGGCCGGATCCGCCATAGGCCTCCGGGATCAAAGCCGCCATCCAGCCTTCACGTGTCAGCGCGGCGACGAATTCCTCGGGATAGCCCCGTTCATGATCAATCTTGCGGTGGTATTCATCGGGAAATTGCGCACAAACGGCGCGCACACCATCGCGGATATCATCATACTGGCTGGTATCAAACATCACGTCTCGCTTTCCATCGCCGCCGGTCACCAGTGGACGGCAACGCACCATGGATATCATAGGGTGGTGCAAGCGATCCTGCATGTGGAAAAATGTCTCGGCATCGCGATCATACCATCTATTTATTGCGTTCGGTGGCCTGCTGCGTAGTCTGTTTGTCTGCCCATGATGTTGTCGGCAGGAAGCGGAGATGTTTGCGGGGGAGATAAGATGCCATCACCGATCAAGGGACCAGGCTTGTTTTTGGCACAATTTGCCGGCGATGAGGCGCCGTTCAATAGTCTGCCGGACATTACGCGATGGGCGGCAGGACTTGGCTATAAGGGCGTGCAGATTCCGACATTCGATGCGCGTCTGTTCAATCTGGATCTTGCTGCAGAAAGTGATGATTACTGTCAGGAGGTCGCCGGGGTCTGCGCCGAGGCAGGTGTCGAGATCACCGAGCTTTCAACACATCTTCAGGGCCAGCTGGTAGCGGTCAACCCTGCCTATAACGAGGCGTTTGACGCTTTTGCCCCTGACGCTGTGCATGGCAAGCCGGCAGAACGCACCGAATGGGCCATTGATCAGGTGAAAAAGGCAGCCATTGCATCGCGCCGTCTGGGGCTGGCGCATACGGTCAGCTTTACCGGCTCGCTTGCCTTTCCGTTTCTTTATCCATGGCCGCAGCGTCCTGCCGGGCTGATTGAAGAGGCCTTTGCGGAATTGGCGCGCCGCTGGGTACCAATCCTGGACCATTATCGTGAAAATGGCGTTGATATCGGTTTTGAGATCCACCCTGGCGAAGATGTGTTTGACGGCGCCACCTTCGAGATGTTTGTCGATGCGTGCGGCGGTCATGAAACAGCGATGATCAATTATGACCCGTCGCATTTCCTGCTGCAGCAGATGGATTATCTTGCCTTCATCGATATCTACCATGACCGCATCAATGCCTTTCACGTAAAGGATGCAGAGTTCAACCCGGACGGGCGGCAGGGGGTTTATTCGGGCTATCAGCCATGGATGCAGCGGGCTGGCCGGTTCCGCAGCCTTGGCGACGGACAGGTGGATTTCAGCGGTATTTTCTCGAAGCTCATCCAATATGGCTATGACAGCTGGGCAGTGCTCGAATGGGAATGCTGTATAAAGTCACCCGAGCAGGGCGCGGCTGAAGGCGCGATTTTCATTGCAGACCATATGATTGACCAGACGGATAAGGCATTTGACGATTTTGCCGGCGCGACGCGTGATGATGACCAGATTAAACGGATGCTAGGGCTATGAGACGCATTCGGCTTGGCATGGTAGGCGGCGGCAAGGGCAGCTTTATCGGTGCTGTGCATCGTATTGCTGCACGTATTGACGACCGGTTTGAACTGGTTGCGGGGGCGCTGTCTTCGGATGCGATCCGCGCCGCAGAGTCGGCGGCCGAAATCGGCATTGATCCTGATCGCAGCTATGCCACATTCACGGAAATGGCGACCAAAGAGGCGGCGCGTGCAGACGGCATAGAGGCGGTTGCCATTGTCACACCGAACCATATGCATGCCGCACCCGCGATCGCCTTTCTGGAGGCTGGAATTCATGTCATTTGCGACAAGCCCCTTGCAGCGACGCTAGAACAGGCTGAGGCCCTTCAGGCCGCTGCTGCCAACAGCAAGGTACGGTTTTTTCTGACACATAATTACACGGGCTATCCGTTGATACGACACGCACGCGAGATGGTTGCCAGTGGCGCGCTTGGCACCTTGCGAGTCGTGCAGCTCGAATATGCACAGGACTGGCTCGCCGCGCCGCTGGAGGCAACGGGTCAGAAACAGGCATCCTGGCGCACTGATCCGGCCCGTTCAGGTGCCGGCGCGATTGGGGATATTGGCACGCATGCGTTCAATCTTCTGCAATTTGTCACCGGTGATACCGTCACTGCACTGGCGGCCGATCTGACCAGTTTTGTTGATGGACGACAGGTGGATGACAATGCGCAGATCATGCTGCGGCTTGGCGCGGGTGCGCGCGGGTCCATCTGGGCAAGTCAGGTGGCCGTTGGGAACGAGAATAATCTGCGCCTGCGCCTCTATGGTGACGAAGGCAGCCTCGACTGGTCACAGGAACATCCGAATGAGATGATCTTTGCGAAACGCGGTGCGGCGCGCCAGATACTGACCCGCGGTGGGGCTGGTCTTGGCGATGGTGCTGACCGCTGGACGCGCATACCTCCAGGTCATCCGGAAGGTTATCTTGAAGGTTTTGCCAATCTCTATCAGGACATTGCCCGCCAGCTTTGTGAAGAAACAACCGACATGCCTCTGCCATCCATTTCGGACGGGATGGACGGTATGTGGTTTATCAGCGCCTGTCAGGAAAGCGCCCGTTCAGGCACTATCTGGGTGTCGCGTTAACGGGCAGCCATGGCGGTAGGGACAGGTTTATCCAGACGCCGGTTGCGCAACAAGCATGGCCGCCGCCGCATCAGCTGATAGCGGGGCAGGGCGGTCGCAACTGGTGCGCATCTGCTGCCAGTTGCGGGTTTCGCCTGATGCAAGAATGCCTGTCATCACTTCAATCACATGGCGTGCCAGCTCGGCATTACAGCGATGTGGACGGTCCTGCTGGATGGCAAGCGCCATATCGGCAAGCCCGGCACAGCGGTAATTCGCGCGGGGCGTGTCCGCCCCGTCGGTGACATTGGGTGCGCCAAAGGGGTGGGTTTCACAGTCTTTTCTGGTAACGGTGCCAGCGCTGTTGACGATCTCGACATCGCCGCCAAAGAAATTCGGATCGGGCACATAAATCGATCCGGTAGCGCCATATAGTTCGGTCTCGCGGTGACGATGTGCCCAGACATCCCAGCTGGCGCCAAGGGTTACCAATGCGCCATTGGCAAATTCCAGAACTGCGTGGATGGTTGTCGGGGTCAATACCGGGATGGCCTCGCCATCACGCGGCCCGTTGCCAATGGTACGGCTGTCAAAGGCTGCCCCGCTCATTGCGGTCACTGCGCGCACCGGTCCGATCAACTGCACAAGATTGGTGATATAATAAGGGCCAAGATCAAGGATTGGGCCGCCCCCAGGGCGGAAGAAGAAGTCTGGGTTGGGATGCCAATGTTCCATACCGTGCGACATGACATGACAGGTGCCGCCACTAATGGCGCCAATATCGCCATGATCAATGCAGGCACGAGCCTGTTGATGGCTGCCGCCGAGAAAGGTATCGGGGGCCGATCCAACCCGCAGCCCCTTTTGCGCCGCGATATCTGCCAGCGCATCCGCTTCTTCAAGCTGCAGAACATACGGTTTTTCGCTGTAAACATGCTTGCCGGCCTGTAACGCAGCACGCGATATTTCAAAATGGGCATCGGGAACGGTCAGATTGACAATGATATCAATGTCATCAGAGGCAAAAATATCATCAACGCTTTGCGCCCGCAGGTTGAATTCACCTGCACGGGCCTCTGCCGCGGCCATATTGATATCCGCAACGGCAACAAGCCGCAAACCCCTGAAGAGGGGTGCCAACCGCAGATAGGCGTCCGAAATATTGCCACAGCCAATGATGCCGATACGCAGATCATCCATTTTATATCCCCTGCCTTAAAATGCAGATGCGGCGGCCATCGACCGCGATGCAAAACGCGTGGCATCTGACGGGTTGTCATGTTCAAGCACCATCAGCTCTACCCCGGCAGCATGCATCGCGGGTACAATCCGTGACCAGTCCATAACGCCGTGGCCGACATCGGCCCAGCCATCCTCATCCGTGCAGTCTCCATCCGGTGCGCGGTCCTTTACATGCGCTGCCACCAGCCGTCCCGAATAGGTCTGAAGCCAGTCTGCAGGATCGAGGCCGGCGACATGTACCCATGCAAGATCAAGTTCGAGCATGATATCCGGCGATGCCTCCATGATGGCTTCAATCGGATAACGGCCATTGGAGCAGGGAAGGAATTCAAAGTCGTGATTATGCCAGCCAAAGGTCAGGCCGGCATCAACTAGCGGGGCGCCGAGCTGTGCAAGTGTCTGACCAAATGCCAGCCAGCCAGCAAAATCCGTAGGGCGTTCATCCGGCTTCAGATGCGGAATAATCACTGCATCCATGCCAAGGGTTCTGGCGATATGGATCGCTGTTTCCGGTGAGTCCCGAAGCATTGCGAAATCGAAATGCCCGCTTGTCATGCGCAGGCCATTTTTATCCAGACTATTGCGCAGCGTTGCGAGGTCGTCATACAGGCCGCCATAGCCCTCTACCTCGGTAAGGCCAATCGATGCCAGATGCGGCAGGATTGTCGTCAGATCAAACTTGCGTGCGGAATAAAGTTGAAAAGATAGTCGTGCCATTACCTGCCCATTCGTAGGATCACAATGGAAGACAGACTAAGCAGGTTGAACAGGACGACAATAAAAAAAACAAAAAAAACACCGCCAGCCCAAACAGGGCCGGCGATGTTGTGCGATTGTGGCTCAGCTTGTGCCATCAAGACACTGTTTCAAGGATGCTGCCATGCCACGGATCAGGTTGAAATAGAGATCTGTGCCATCTTTCAGCGATGCGCCGAGCGGATCAAGAACACCGGTGGCAGCATTGGTGTTTTCGGTAATGGTCGCGACCAGTTTCGGTTCGAATTGCGGTTCGGAAAAGACGCAACTGGCATTTGAATCCCGAACTTTTTCTTGCAGTTCCCTGACGCGTTCGGCGCCTGGCAGCACCTCTGGCGACACTGTGATTGAGCCAACAGCAGACATGTCGAACCGTTGCTCAAAATGCTGATAGGCGTTGTGGAAGACGATAAAGCCCCGGCTTTTCACGGGATCCAGCGTGGCGTCAATCTCGGCAACAAGCGCGTCGAGCTCTGCCATCATCTGGTCAGCATTCGCTTCATAGATTGCCGCATTGGCGGGATCTGACTCCACCAGTTCTTCTTCTATTTTGTGGACCAGTGCCTTGGCATTGAAGGGGTCCAGCCAGATATGGGGATCATAGGCACCATGCGCATGGTCGTCATGGTCATCATGGCTTTTATGGTCGTCATGATCGTCATGGTCATCATGGCCTTTATGGTCGTCATGATCGTCATGGTCGTCATGGTCATGTGCGTCGAAGGCCCCACCCTCGCGCAAGGCAATCTGGTTCACCCCATCTGCGTTCATCAATGTCACTGTGATGGCATTGCTGGCAATGCTTTCCAATGGTTTTTGCAAGAACGGCTCTAGCGAATGACCAACCCAGAACACCAGATCCGCCTCTTGCAAGCTGCGGGCCTGCGACGGCTTTAGCGCATAGGTGTGGGGCGAGCCGGCCCCCTCAACGATCAACGTCGGCGCACCCATACCTTTCATAACCCCTGCAACAAGCGAATGGATTGGCTTTATCGACGTGACGACATTCAGCTCTGCCTGCGCCATATTCATGCTGGCCGTAAGAATTGTGGTTGCCACAAAGGCTAAAGAGTTTATGCGCATTTCGAACTCCATTTGGGCCGGGCGTCCCGGGAAGGCCCCGGTCTGTACGCTGGATATACTTGTCTAAAGTAAATGTTATAATATAACATTGCGCAGATTATCGCCAAGCCGCATGAATTACAATGTGAAATCCTCACATTTCTGCTAATGGGGTTGCGACAAATTCTTTGGGAAGTTGTAAATGCTCGTCACGCTTGAAAATGCTGGCATCTTCAGATCCGACCGGTGGCTGGTACGTGGCGTGTCGATGCGTGTTGACCCGGGTGAAATCGTCACGCTCATAGGCCCGAACGGGTCTGGAAAATCGACGACGGCGAAACTCGCCCTTGGCGTGCTTCAGACAGATGAAGGCATGGCCTATCGCAAAGATGATTTGCGTGCCAGCTATGTGCCACAAAAGCTGGATGTGAATTGGACGTTACCATTGTCTGTAACGCGGTTCCTGCAATTGACCAACCGGGCGGAAAAAAAGCAGATGGCCATGGCGCTGGATGCGACGGATACCGGCCATCTTGCAGAGGCACAGATGAGCCATTTATCCGGTGGCGAGTTTCAACGCGTGATGTTGGCGCGTGCCATTTTGCGCGAACCTGAATTTCTGGTGCTTGATGAACCGGTACAGGGCGTCGATTTCAATGGTGAGATCGCGCTCTATCAGATGATTGAGGATATCCGTAACCGGCTGGGATGCGGGGTGTTGCTGATTTCGCATGATCTGCATGTCGTCATGTCCACTACCGACAAGGTGATCTGTCTGAATGGCCATGTCTGTTGTTCTGGCACGCCGGCGACAGTGATGGTCAGTGAAGAATTCAAAACTCTGTTTGGTCCGCGGGCATCGGCTGGACTGGCGCTGTACCAACATCATCATGACCACGAGCACCTGCCCGATGGCACCATTACAGCGCAGGGTCAGGCAAGCCACAACCACGCCGAGACCGGCGACATGGCAACGCCCCCAAAAAGCAAAACGCCCAAGGCAGGTGCTGATGCTGGATGATTTCTTCACCCGTGCAATCGTTGGCGGTATTGGTGTGGCTTTGGTGGCAGGCCCGCTTGGCTGCTTCATCATCTGGCGGCGGCTTGCCTATTTTGGAGATACCCTGTCACATTCGGCGCTTCTTGGTGTCGCACTCGGCCTGCTGCTCGAATTGAACATCACGCTATCCGTATTTGTTATATCGGTTGTGGTGTCGGTGTTACTGATGGCGTTGCAACGGCGCGCCGGCCTGTCGTCTGATGCGCTTTTAGGGCTGTTGGCCCATTCTTCCCTCGCAGTGGGGCTGGTCGTGCTGGCTTTCATGACCTGGGTGCGCGTTGATCTGATGGGGTTTCTGTTCGGTGACGTGCTTGCGATCACACATTCGGATCTGGTCGTGATCTGGGCAGGGGGGCTGGTTGTTCTGACTGTTCTGGCGCTGATATGGCGATCCCTGTTTGCGGCGACTGTCAGCCGCGAGTTGGCGATGGCTGAGAACCGCAAGCCCGAGCAAATGAATTTCATTTTCATGATATTGATGGCATCTGTCATCGCTGTCGCGATGAAGATCGTGGGCGTCCTGCTGATCACGGCGATGCTGATTATTCCGGCGGCATCGGCCCGCCGCCTGGCTGCCTCACCCGAACAGATGGCGGTTTTTGCCATGATAATTGGCGCGGTGGCTGTTTGGTTTGGGTTGCAGGGATCTTTGGCATTCGATACGCCGGCGGGGCCAAGCATTGTGGTCGCCGCCCTGTGTTGCTTTATCCTGTCGGTTCTGCCAGTGCCAAAAGCGTTCCACCGCCAAAGCAAGCGCGCATCGCGGGTTTCATCCCATCATGACCGGTGAGTGATCGCGTAATGTGGCGTGCCCGTCCTTATCACAGACGATCGCAGCCATATTCTTTCAGACCGGTCTTCCACCGACCCGCACCAAAAATGGGTGCGTGTTCTTCATGACTTCCGCGCAAAAGGTCGGGGCTTGTTGCCGAGAAGCCGATAAGCAGGTCCGTAAGTCTTTGTCCCGTTCCGGACCGCCAGCATCAGGTCCCGGTTGGCTGCTGTAACGGGGATTACGAGATTTCGCCCGTTCCGGATGACCTCTATCTGGTAAATCTCACCAGTTTGTGTTGATAGCGCATCCAGATCGGCATTTTCCCTGATGGTGGTTCCCGCGATTTTTATAATCAAATCGCCGACTTCGATCCCGGCGGATTTTGCTGGCCCAAAGCGCAATATTTCCGCAACGACAACGCCTGCCCTTGAATTCAGGTTGAAATGTGCCTGCAGGGCAGGGGTCACATCTTTCAACCACATTCCGAACGATGCGCTGTCCCTGTAAAAATCGGGATCATCAAGAACGACCTTTTCAAAGGAGGGGGCATCCTCTCTCGATATTTGGAATGTCTCGCGACGTCCGTTCCGCTCGATCAGCATCGTAAAATGCTGACTGCTGACGAGATTGCCCGGCCCCGCGCCTGCCCAGTAGACAACATCGAACAGGGAATCAAAGTCATCGACGTCCTTCACCTTTGTACCGGCAATCGAAACAACCTTGTCATCCGCCTTCAGACCGGCATCGGCAGCTGGCGAATTGTTGACGACGTTAGTGATTTTGACATGGTCGATTGTTTTACCGCTGTCATCAAAAAATTCTCCTCGCAGCCAGCCACGCCATCCCTTGAACAGGTTTGATCGCTCGCAGGAGCCTCGGACATCATCGATATTCGCATAACCCGCGAAGTCTATATTTGCCGTAACCGCTAACGTGGTCGCATTAATCCTGAAATGGGTCGTCCACTTTCCGTCCGTGTCGGATTCATCGTAAGCAATCGTTTCAATATTGTTGCGTTTGCGATACCGTCCGACTGCGGCGCCGGAATAGGATTCTCCTTCATAAATCAAATGATATGAAGGGCTTGGAAGCCAGTATTCCACGTCGTCAGCGCTGTAGTTGGGAATGTCTTTGTAGGTGAGCGTGCATTTGAGTTCTTCGACGCGTTCCGGTTCCCACTTTACGTCCCGAGCGACGGTTGTAACATTCGTGCCGGATGTATCCGGATCGGCGTCGAGCGCCATTTGAACGTCTTTCGGAGCGCAAACATCGCCACATACGGCGTAAAATTCGCGTTCAGAAGCACTTCCATTGCCGAAAAGTTGAAAGGTTATCGTCCGCCCGGCGACGTCATTTCCGCTACCCTTTGCCCCCTTGGCATCGCGTGCCGGTGTGTATTTGCCGCTGGCCTCATAGCCGCTGGGGCACGTAAAGTTGAATTTACTCATACTCTGAATAATAGAGTTGATCTCCACACGGGCGCGGCAAACTTCTCCCTTCAGTATCAATATACCGTCTGCTTCGGTAGCGCTGTCTCTGTAGGCAAGAACGGATATGCTCCGTTCGCCATCAATTTCGTAGGATATGTCTGTAAATTTGTTAAAGCGTGATGGCAGGACATATGGGGATGCGGCTGTCGTTGTATCGGATGCGTCCTGCAACGCGTTTATTGCCAATTTCACCTCGAATGAGGATGCGTTACATTTATAGCGAATATCGGTTACGGAAATATATCCGCTTCGCTCGGGCAGCTTGGCAATTCCGATATTGCTGGGCGTCAGATCAAGGATGAAATCCCGCTCTTGGAACCGGACTTGGGTTTTTGATTTCACCCTGGCGTCCGTTACATCAAGGTCAAGCCTCCGCGGGAAATAGGAATCAAAGGCGGATTGCGTGGTGAAGCCCTCATGCATGGTTGTTTCGCGTTCACAGGTGACGTCCATGGCCATCGCGATGCGCGGCAGCATGACGAACGCAAGACATCCCAAAAATACACTCGAAACAAAACGTGGCTTCATTGCTCACTTATGGGCTGATAATGAAAACGATGACGTCGACCAGCTTAAACTGACTTCAAAATATTGTTCAACCTGCAGGGCGGACCATTTGTGTCTGTTCGCTGATGGTGTGCCTGAAAGCCGTTACGACGTTACAATATATTCTTCCAACATAACACCGCGATATGCGAACAGGTGAATTCAATATCGTAAAAACCCGATTCAATTTGCTTGCAGATTGGTTGGCAACGCTCGAAGGCATCCGGGTCAAAATATTCAGACAGCAACCCGAGTTGGGCTTTTTCCGGCTTGTTCCAGATTTACCTGCGCGCCCAGCGCACCAGTCCCGCCGCCTCAAGATCGCTCAAATATTTGTCACGCACCTCATTAAGGGCGGCGCATGACATAATGCGATGCAAAAGGGGGCAGGGGGCGACACAACCTGCCATGCGCATGATCTGCCGGACGTAGGCAATAATGGCGGAGAGAGAGGATTCCGCATTCCCCAGCAAGTCTCTGTATGGAATCAGTTTTTGAAAGAATGACCGCACCAACCCCACATCTTACCCCACATTCGAACGGGGGTTACTGAGGCTATTTGCGAGATCTGGATTGAATTGGGTCGAGTGGGTGGGAGTGTATATTGGCGGTGCTTGCGGCTCAAACCTGTGGCGGTGATGGATTGGCGCTGCCACTGACTGGCGGTTTCGTTTGGGCGTGCAACGAGACCGTTGCGCTGCACAAATTACCAATCTGGTTCATGTTCGTTGATTGTAGGTATTGAGGCGCCTCTAGTGACGTTCAGGCTTCGCGCACATGCTTATAGACCGTGTTGCGGGACACGCCCAGCCGCCGGGCGACAAGGCTGACATTCCCGCCCGTTTCCTTCCAGCTCCGCTTGATCATCACGCAGGTTTCCTCGCGAACCGGCGAGCCGTTGCATTGCGGGCAGGGTGCCATGCCGTCACTGGCAAAGGATTGCAGCACGTTCTGGATGTCCTGCCGGGCCCACCAACACACTTCGTAACAGCCTTGTCATGATGGCCGCGGCAGGCGGTCATCGCAGTGCTGCCATCCAGCAGAGCGAGGCATCGATTCGGCGGGTGAGGTCGCCTTCCAGAATCTGGATGTGATAGCAGTCGAACATCAGCTTTAGGTTGGGTGCGCCAACAGCCTCGATGATCCGGCGGGTCATCTCTGAATGGTTCAGGAAATACCCGGCGCGTAAACGGCATCCTCCATATCCATACCGAGGCCAACGAGAGCGGAGCTTGGAAGGCTCATAAGCTCAGTCTCGGAGAGGGTGGTCATTGTCATTGTCCGTTTCCTGCCTGTGTTATGTCTGGCCTCATGCCTGATATTTTTTGCTTTTAGGTATTCCAGAAAATATCATTAATTGCAGATATATGTTCGAGGTTTTGAATGTGATTAATGATCTGTGTGCAAAGGGTTTTGGGCCAGAGCCTGAGGGTAAGGCTCTGATATTTTTTGAAGAGCTGGTCTTGGTCGTACGGGTCTTGCCAATCACCTCGGTTGGTCTCGACCGATGCCTGAACCTGGCTGCCATCCTTCAAGAAAACAGTGACTGATGCCGGACGCAGATCAGGCAGTTTTGCCGTCATGGAGTGATCCTCCCGAACGGTGACACGCTTTGCCAAGGCAAGGGTATGCGGGTCTGTGAGTGCGTTCCCGGAAAAACTTTCGACCCCGGAGGCGCCTGTCACGATTGTCGTAGCCACAGCAAAGGGAACCGAGAATTTTGCCGCCAGCATGTTGCGCGGTGACTGATCGTCTAGTTCGGCCGCAAGGCTGTAGCTGTCGACCTCGATGCGATCGATGGCTTCATGGTCGGCAAGCTGTTTATGTTGCGCCATGAGTTCACCCAGGGCGTCCAGTGCGGCATGGTTGTAGCGGCAGCAGGCGTGCAGTTTGAAATAGTTCCGTGTG
>JBMHCS010000008.1:0-3110 GCA_049889795.1 Puniceispirillaceae bacterium (SeqCode)
TGCGCCGCACGATGACGGGTGGGGCCGAGAATATCGAGCTTGAGGTCGAGATTGCATGCGACCTGCCAGATGACAAGCTGAACGAATTCCTGATGAACGCAACCTTTGCATCCCCCTTAAACGGATTGATGCGCGGCAAGCTTGACAGCCTGTTCAAACTGGCTGTCAACGGGCGTGAGTTGGCACCGGCAGCATCAGCCGAGCTTGACGGCAGCGCCTTTCCTGACCCCGGGGATCACTTCGACAAGGCGTTAGGCTCGGATGGGGGCATCGCCCTTATGGAAAAGGTTGGCACCACACCGGAAAAACATGTCGAAAAGGGCACTGCCACTGGCGGATCATCACTGTCCGATGAACAGGACCGGCGATTAAATATTGGTGCTATCGCAACAATGCGCCCCGACGGCCTGAAAGATATTCAGCAAATGCAATATTCGCCACATGGAACGTCATTTAGATTCCTCAGTTCCGAGGATGGCCGCGCGCCCGACGCTAACACGTTGATTAGTGCGGGCATTGGTTTCTGTTTTATGACCCAGTTCGGTCGGCTTGCCTCGATGCTGAAGCTTGATCTTTCCGAGTACCGGATTGTTCAGGATACGCATTTTAGTCTTGGCGGTGCATCGGGTGGAACCGGAAAAGCCGGCGCGGCCGATCCGATCGAAACACATGTCTATTTGAAAACAGGTGAAAGTGACGACACCGCACGCGAGATGCTCGATATGGCCGAACAGACATGTTTTCTGCACGCATTCTGCAAGACCGACCTGAAAACCAAACTCAAGGTAAAACGCCTATGAGTGGAGAATCTGCCCCACCCGCGCAAACCATTCGTTTCGGGTCTGGTATTCGGTATGAGCTGGCGGCGGCCGTGCGACAGCTCGATCGACGCCATGTACTTGTCCTGTCGACGCCGGAACAATCCGAAATCGCCCTTGATGTGTCAGAGGGGCTTGGGGCGATGGCGTCAGGCATTTATTCAGGGGCGACCATGCACACGCCGGTAGACATTACCGAGGACGCCTTGAAATATGCCGAATCTGTCGGTGCTGACTGTCTTGTATCTGTCGGTGGTGGCTCCACAACTGGCCTTGGCAAGGCGCTTTCCATTCGCATGGGACTGCCGCACATATCCATACCAACAACCTATGCCGGAAGTGAGGCGACCCCGATTCTGGGCGAAACCGCGGATGGCGTGAAGTCAACTTTCTCAGACCCGGCAGTTCTGCCGTCTGTTGTGCTTTATGACCCGGATTTGCTGGTGTCGCTTCCCCGGCACATGACCGTTACCAGCGGACTGAATGCGATGGCGCATGCTGTCGAGGCCCTTTATGCAAAAGACCGGACGGCTGAAACCACAAAGCTTGCCATCGAAGGGCTTGAGGCATTTAGGCAGGCCCTTCCGGACGTTGTCAAAGACCCGCAAGACATCAAGGCGCGCGAGGTGACGCTTCGCGGGGCGTGGGCATGCGGTTCGGTTCTGGGGCGCGTCGGCATGGCGCTTCATCACAAGCTTTGTCATACGCTCGGCGGCAGTTTTGATCTACCGCATGCGACGACACATGCGATCATGCTGCCGCACGCAACCGCATTTAACGAGGTTTCGGTGCCTGACCTTTTGGCGCCTGTTGCCGCGATGTTCGACGCGGAAAAATCTGGACATGCGCTCTGGCGATTTGCCAGCGATCTTGGTGCGCCGCTTGCCCTGAAGGATCTTGGCATGAAGGAAAGCGATCTGGATCGCGCTGCAAATTTGGCCACCACCAATCCCTACTGGAACCCAAGGCAGATAGACCATGATGGCATCCGCAGCCTGCTGCAGGATGCATGGAATGGAACAGCGCCGAGATAATTGATAAGGACTAAATCATGGCAAATGCTTATTTCAATGAACAGAATTCTGCCGATATCGTCACCGGGCAGAACACAAATGCCAAGGATGAGCGTCTTCGTGAAGTGATGGAAGTCGTCACCCGCTACCTTCATGCAGCGGTCAAGGAAATCGAACCGACACAAGAGGAATGGATGCAGGCCATCCAGTTTCTGACAGCCACCGGCCACAAATGTGATGACTGGCGGCAGGAATATATTTTGTTATCCGATGTCCTTGGTATTTCGATGCTCGTGGATGCCGTCAATTCTCGGCGACCGGCAGGTGCGTCCGAAAATACCGTGCTTGGGCCATTTCATATTGGTGGGACACCGGAATATGAAATGGGGACAAATATCTGCCTGGATGGCAAGGGCGAGGATCTTGTAGTCCGCGGCCGTATTCTATGTGTCCAAGGCAATCCGGTTGAAGGCGCCAAAATCGATGTTTGGCAGGCCAATGACGAAGGTTTCTATGATGTCCAGCAGAAGGGCACCCAGCCTGATTTCAATCTTCGTGGGGTTTTCCGCACCGGCGCTGACGGCACCTATTGGTTCAAGGCCGTCCGGCCGCGGCATTATTCCATCCCGACAGACGGTCCCGTCGGCAAACTGCTTGAAGATCTTGGCCGGCACCCATTCCGACCCGCGCATCTTCACTATATCATTTCGAAGGACGGTTATGATGAGGTGACAACACATATTTTTGATCCCGATGACCCCTATATCGACAGCGACGCCGTGTTTGGCGTGAAGAAAAGTCTCATTGCCACCTTTAACAAGGTTGACGACGCCGAACGCATCAAGGCGGTTGGATTCAGCGGCGAATACTACTGGGATGTCGAATTTGATTTTGTGCTGGCGCCGACAGAGTAGGACATGACAAAACCCTGCATCATCTGCGTTGCGATCACTGGGTCGCTGCCACGTAAAGAGATGAATCCTGCAGTACCGATTACGGTCAATGAACAGATAGAGAGCACACAGGCTGCGTTTGAAGCGGGAGCCACAATCTGCCATGCACATGTCCGCAATGATGATGAGACGCCTTCCAGCGACCCAGACAAGTTCGCGGCGCTGCAAGAAGGCCTGCAAAAACACTGCCCAGGTATGATCATCCAATTTTCGACCGGGGGGCGGTCGGGCGCAGGCAGAACACGTGGCGGTATGCTACAGCTGCGGCCAGACATGGCGTCGCTGTCGGTTGGATCAAACAACTTTCCCAGCCGGGTTTACGAAAA
>JBMHCS010000009.1:0-2559 GCA_049889795.1 Puniceispirillaceae bacterium (SeqCode)
CGTAGCGTCATGCCGGACAGGTGCGTCCAGATCGGACCATTCCGGCCTGCAACATGAACAGAGGGACCGGGGTTCCGCGTCGCCGCCAGGCACCGGAATCCAGCATGGAATATGACCGTTTTGGGGACCATCACAAGAAAGCTGGGGGTAATCGCCACGCTGTCGGCGATGGCCTTGGTGCCTGTGTTGCCGTCATATGCAGCGAATGAGGATATCTTCCTGCAATGTGACGGTGAAGTGCGCTCACGGCTTCTGGCATTCACCGATGACCAGTTGGAGGTCGAGCAGAGCGGCCCGGCCGATCGCCGCCTGCATATCCAGATCCGCAACACCAAGCGCGCTGTGGTGATGGACCATCCGTCCGGAGAGGTGCTGTTTGGCGCATCGCAATGCAAGCTGTCGAGCCTGAAGGTCGCCTGCGAGGTCGATGATGGCGAGACAAGCCGCCAGATGTTCATTTCACGTACAAGCGGCAACGCCATGTTCGAGGGTTATTCACAGACCTCCGGCGAAAAATCGTCACTGATCGTCGAAAGCTACGCCTGCATCAAGGAAGACCGCGAGCCGTTGTTCTAAAGGCGCAACAGAGTCCAAAACCAGGCGTCATACGATGCTGATCACCGCGCCCATACCGGCGACGTGATGTTCCATCATATGGCAGTGGAACAGCCATTGCCCCGGATTGTCGGCGATAAAGACCAGATCCGCGCGTTCCCCGGGTGCCATGAGATATGTATCGCGAAGCACATCACGCGTTGCCCCGCCGAATTCCTGCGAACTAACCCAGAAATGATGCCCGTGAAGATGCATTCCATGTTCCCAGCGTGTGTCGTTCCAGACCCGCAGCACTACCACCTCGCCAAGCCCGACATCCCCAAGCCAGTTGTCATAGCCGCCAACCATGCCATTAAAGGCCCAAAGCTTCGAATGGGTTTGCGCCAGCTCACGAAGCGGCATGCTTTCCCCTTTGAAAATGGCAGACTCCAGGTTGCCCATAGCGCCGCCCTGCATATGAACCTCTATAACGCGCGCACCCGCCTGATCCGGGCGCGGATACCAGCTTTCCGCAACAGGAATATGCAGCGGAGGCGCCCTGCCATCGACCTTCAGGCGCGCCGCGGGGATCGGATCACCGGTACTTACCTCTTCAATGACGACCTCACCGGCTTCCAACTCAACCAGCAGATCGACACGTTGCGCAGGGGCAAGCCGTACTGAATCAACATCGAACGGATCGCAAGGGGCCCCATCCAGAGCAATCACCCGAAAGGACCGGAGATCCTGAAGGCGAAACGCAAGAGTTCTTGCATTCGCGGCATTGATCACCCGCAGCCTCGCGGTGCCGGCAGCAGCGGCGATAACAGGGGACGCGCTGCCGTTCACCGTAAACCAGTTGCCAAGACGGCCCTGATGTGACCAATCCATCAAGGATCCGAAACTTTCTTCATGAAGCGCGTAGTCTTCGGCTAGGCGCCAGTCATCCGCAACAAGCGTGATGTCATTCATCCCGTCCGGCGCCTCCGGCTCATCTACAATCAACGCCCCATAGAGCCCTCGCGCCAGTTGTTCCCACCCCTTGCTGTGGGCGTGGTACCAGAAGGTGCCGGCATCGCGCAGAGGGAAGCGGTAAGTGAAACTCTCACCCGGCTCGACGGCCGGCTGGGTCAAATCAGGCACACCATCCATCTCATTCAGGTTGCGGACACCATGCCAGTGTATTGTGGTCGGCACATGGAGTTCGTTGGTGAAGACAACTTCCAATATCTCACCACGTCGCGCCCTGATCATCGGCCCTGGTGACCGCCCGTCATAGAGCCATAGATCTGTCGGTGGCGCACCCTCCCGACCAAGGCGGTGCGCCGCTGCACCGGCACTGATAGCGTAGCGGCGGGTTCCATCCGCCGCCGCGGCCAGCGGTGTTATCGACAAGGCAGCTGCCGCCATACCGGCACCCTGCAGAAATCTGCGCCGGGTCACGGTTTTCTGTCTGATGTCTGTCATTACATGCCTCCCATAGGCGGAGAAACGGAGGTTGTCAAAAGGCTGGTTGCCAGCAGGATCAGGCTGGCCAGACCCATTTCCATCTCGATCGATCGGCGCAGCTTTGATGCGGCCAACGTCGCCTCTCCGTGCAGGGCCGGCACAAGCCGGAATTTATTCACCGCGGCCAGCCCCAATATTCCAGTGACAAGCGTGATCTTGGCCAGAAGCACCTGCCCGTAGGCCGAAGTGAACAGCGCCGCGACAGAACCCAGAAGAAGCGACGCATAGCACAGGCCGGCCACCACCAGAATCGCCACCAGCACCAGTGCCAGCCGGCCAAATTCCTCGGCAAGGCTCGCCAGATTCGCCGCCCCACCTTCATCCATCGCACCACCACACATGCGCCGCAGCGGCAGCAGCGCGGCAAGCCAGAAACCGATGCCGGCAAGATGCAGCGCCAGCAGCATCCCGGTCAGCATCCCGCGGCTGGTCGCATGGCCGACAAGCGTCATCGACAGGATCACCAGAACCGGCGGGATCACGCGGATGACAACCGGCACCGCGGCGGGAACGCGC
>JBMHCS010000010.1:0-84078 GCA_049889795.1 Puniceispirillaceae bacterium (SeqCode)
TAAATGGCGGAGAGGGTGGGATTCGAACCCACGAAGGGCTCGCACCCTTGCCGGTTTTCAAGACCGGTGCATTCAACCGCTCTGCCACCTCTCCGCTGGAACGGGTTTAGAAATTCTCGTCCCCGCTGTCAACAGCAACCGCAGCAAAGATTGCAGCATATGCCAAAAAGCTTCTAAAGCAGGCACAAACGGCGTTACCCCTGACTTTACGAAAACTGTTTTGCGCAGGATTTGGTGTTCCGCCGCTTGTAAGGGGCAATCCCCTGACCCTACACTGCGACGTTCTGTCAATTTTTGCACATTCTTCTGCACGAACTTTTTCAAAATATGATGTCTTGGAGGCGCGCGTGGCCCCGTTTAAAATTAAATCCTTGTTTCGCTATTTGTTTGCGCCTTTTCGGCATATCGCCTTGGCAGCGCTTTGCTTTGGCCTCTTGCTCGTCGGTCATCAATCCGAGTTGCAGGCGCAGTTTGGCGGACGGGTCGCTACCGTCGCTGTTGAAGAGGCGGGCGAGGATGTGTTGTCCATCTTTGCTGATATACAGGGCAGGGTGGCAGCCGGCCCCACGATTGCGATCACGGCCACAACCAATGCCATCACGACAATCGGCGCCTTGCAGATTGGTGACCGGGTCCGCGCCGGACAGCTTGTCGCCACGCAGGATTCGGAAAGCCTGAGCCGGCAGCTTGATTTGCTGGCGGCACAGCTGGCAGAAGCGCGGTTGCGGCTTGCGCAAACGGAACAGGGGATCGCCGATGACCGCGTTCTGATCACGCTTCTTGAAGAACAGCTGGAATTGTTGGCCGGCAAATCAAAACGCGCACAGACGCTTGCATCGAGAAACGCGGTTTCTGCAGATGCCGTTGATACAGCACGGTCTGCAGAAATCCGAGCCCGCGAAACACTTGCCCAGCGGCGTGCAGCACTGGCGGCCAAGACCTATCAGCAACAACTGGGCACAGCCGCAATCAGCCGTATCACGCTGCAGATTAATGCGTTGAAACAGGATATTGCCGACACCAAGATAACGGCGCCGTCTGATGGCCAAATTATCTTCATTCAGCCATCACAGATCGGGTTTAACCGGACCGGGGACGTGTTGATGCGCACCCGAGCCGTCGACGATTTGGAAATTGAAGTCGACATACCGTTGGAATATCTGGGCTTTGTCGCCATGGCAAAATCCCTGAAGGGCGTGGATTTTGCTGGAAACAGCGTTGATTTGCAGCTGCGCGTAATCCTGCCGGTGCAGAATCTGCGCACCGGCACCCAAACAGCACGCTTTGCCGTGGCGGGCGCCCTGCCGCGCAGCCTGCGTGCCGAGAATGCGCCTGTCACATTGCAGGTGCCGACAACGTCGCCGGCACCAGTCGTTGTTGTCCCCAAGGATGCTGTCATTCCCGTTAGTGGCGGGCATGTGCTGTTTGTCGCAGAAGACGGCGTGGCCGTGCAGCGACGTATCCGGCTTGGCAGCGCCGCCGGTGATAAATTTGTTGTGCTGGACGGGGTCAAGGCGGGCGAGCAGGTGATCACCCGCGGTAATGAAGGGCTGGTTGACGGCAAGAAAATCAAGATTGGTGACCCAGGCAAACGGGCGGACGGGCCAAAAGGCGAAAGATGGACGCTGAACTGGAACACCCGACGTGGACCGGCATCGGGTGATCTTCTGATTGGCAAGGACAAATCCCTGTTCAATGACGAGCCAGTCGAGATTGTGCGCGCCGGCAATGACATCAATTTCATAGGCAAGCTGGTATTGCCCTTTGGTGTGCTGAATTTGGACTTTAATGGCACGATTGACGGAGACAGCATGGCCGGAAAGCTGACCATAAATGGCTTGCCAGGCGGCAATACGCCCGTTGTTGATTTCACCGGCACAAAGGAAGCGCGCTAATGGGTGGTTTGATCAAACTGGCAATCGAACGCCCGGTTGCCGTATTGGCGCTGATCATGCTGACAGTGCTGTTCGGCATTGTCGCATTGCGCAACATTCCGATCCAGATGAGCCCGGATATCGAGAAGCCTATTCTTGAAGTGCGGGTTGGATGGCCCGGGGCATCACCCGAAGATGTGGATCGCGAGGTTGTGGCCCGCCTTGAAAGCGAACTTGCCGGGCTGAATGGCGTGGATGAACTTGTGTCTGCGTCACGGCGCGGGCGCGCGACAGTCACGCTCACCTATGCGGTTGGACAGGATATGGACAAGGCGCTCGTCCTGTTGCTCAGCAAATTGTCATCCGTCACCGGGCTACCATCGGATGCCCGCACCCCCGAGGTGCGCACCTCAAATTCAGATGATAGTCCGATTGCCCGATTGGCGCTCGTCGCGCAGCCGGGTGCCGATATCGATCTCGAAGGATTGGGTAACTTTGTTCAAAGCCAGATCATCGAGCCGTTGGCGCGCGTAAATGGCGTGGCCGAGATTACCTTCAATGGCGGTGGTGCCAAGGAGATGCGGGTCTTTATTGACCCCTCAAAACTGACCCAGTTTCGATTGACCCTGACCGAAGTCATTGATGCGCTGCGGTCATCATCCTCGATGATGAGCGTCGGTGTAGTTAATGAAGGCAAACGTACTTACGCGGTGCGGACCGAAGCGGTGAATTACACCCCGGATGCCGCCGGCAACATTGTTGTGCGTACTGATGTGTCGGCAAATGGCGCGGTGATACCGCTCCTGTTGAAAGACATTGCCACCATTGAATTACAGTCGCAGCAAAGATCCAGCTACCGGCGCCTGAATGGCGAAAATGCGGTGATCATCAACGCATTGCGCGCCCAGGGCACCAATGTTGTCGAGACGATGGGACGGTTGCGTGCGGCTATCGACACGCTCAACAGTTCGGTTCTGAATGCCCGTGGACTTCAGTTAAATGTCGTTTATGACGAAACGAAATATATTTCCTCGGCCATCGACCTCGTACAGCAGAATATCTGGATTGGCGGCTTATTGGCGCTGTCGGTTCTGCTGTTGTTCCTGCGGAGTATGCTGCCCACCATTGTTATTTTTGCGGCTATTCCGGTTTCGGTAATCGGCACCTTCGTCGCGATTGCCGGACTCGGGCTTTCGATCAATGTGATCTCTCTTGCCGGTCTCGCCTTTGCCGTGGGCATGGTGGTCGATGCGTCCATCGTGTCGCTGGAAAATATCTTCCGTTTGCGACAAAGGGGCATGCCATCTGACGTTGCGGCCTATCACGGCGCGCGTCAGGTATGGGCGCCAATCCTTGGTTCAGCCCTGACAACCGTGATCGTCTTTATTCCGGTGCTACTGCTGGAACTGCCAGTCGGGCAGCTATTCCGTGATATTGGTATCGCTATTTCTGTAGCTGTCCTGATTTCGGTCGTTGTGTCTGTAACCGTTATTCCCGCGCTGGCAGCGCGCCTTTTGGGCGGATCGGCCGACAAATATCAACGCCTTCTCCCCGTGCCAGGGCTCGATCATCTGGCGCGTGCTTTTGCAGGCATGATCGTTGGCTATGCACGGTTGACCGTCAACCGGTCGCTCGTCGGATTGGTCGTGGTCGCTGTTGTTGTTGCCGGGGCAGCCGGTTTCACCGCCCGATTCATGCCACAACTTGATTATCTGCCTGATGGCAATGCTAATTTTGCCTTTGGCCGTATTTTCACCCCGCCGGGCTATTCAATGGACGAAACCCTGCGGATTGCCGAAAAGATGGAATCCGCCGCGCGTCCCCTGTGGGAAGACGAGGTGGCGCCAGATGGCCCGCCCGCAATTGAGCGCTTTTTCTTTGTGGCCTTCCCGGGCGGTGCATTTGCCGGCGCATCTGCGGTGGATCCGAACCGCGTATCAGAACTACAGATGGTGCTGATGCGCCCGATCTTCAGTGAACCCGGCGCAGGCGCCTTTGTGCGACAGGCATCATTATTTGGACGCTCGGTTGGGGGATCACGGTCAATACGCATTGATATCAGCGGCCCCAACCGTGACGCCGTGCTGCCGATTGCCTATCGGGTTAATGAACGAATTGCCGAATTGTTCCCGCGTACCGAAGGCAATCAGGTTCGTGCCATTCCAAATCTGGATAATGGCGCGCCACAAATCCGCATTACCCCTGATCTGAATGCCCTGGCACGCGCCGGTGTGTCTGTTCGAGACGTCTCGTCAGCCGTGGATGTGTTTAATGATGGCTCAAACGTCATCCAGATACCGATCAATGGTGAATTGATTGATCTGGTTGTCGCCGGAAAGGATGCCACCAATCTCACAGCCGCCCAGTTGTCGGATATTCCGATTGTCACCCGCGGCGGCAATATCCTGCGCCTTGGTCAGCTGGCCGAAATCGATATTGTCAGCGCCCCCGAACAGATCCGCCGGATCGGTGGCCGGCAGGCCATGTCGCTGCAGTTGCGTCCGAATAGCAACCTGCCACTCGAACAGGCCGTTACCAAAATTGAACAAGAAATTATAAATGAAATCAGAGATATTGCTGGGGATGCTGGTGTAACGGTTTCGCTTAATGGGGCGGCCAGTGCTTTGAATGCCACATGGCAGGCAATGCAGGTAAATGTTCTGATTGCCCTTGGCGTGATCTTTCTGCTGATGGTGGTGTTGCTGCGCAATTTTGTCTTGCCGCTGATCATCCTTCTGGCGGTGCCGGTTGCCGCGGCCGGCGGCATTGGTGGCCTTGCCTTCCTGAATGTGTTCATCCAGCAACCGCTGGATATGCTGACGATGTTGGGATTTGTCATTCTGACCGGGGTTGTGGTCAATAATGCCATCCTGATGATTGAACAGGCGATGCTGCATATACGCGAAGAAAACATGAATGTCGGAGAGGCGGTAATCGAAGCCACGCGTAATCGTGTCCGTCCGATTTTCATGTCGACGCTGACATCGCTCTTTGGTCTCGTGCCGTTGGTGATTTTCCCGGGGGCAGGGGCAGAACTGTATCGCGGGCTTGGTGTCGTGGTCTTTGGCGGGCTTGGCCTGTCAACATTGGCGACACTGATTATCGTGCCGCCTTTGTTGGCGATGGCTTTGCGCAGTCCATTTGCTGGCAGGGTGGCACAAAGGTCGAATCTCGACGCTGTCTGACCCCGGCAGCCTCACCGATAAAGGGTTTTGATTAAGCGGCCCCGCTAAAACGCCACCAGTTGTGGTTTGTCTGTACGCTTTACACAACATCGTGTAGAACAATGAAATATCGTTCTGCGCTGGGTCTTGTTGTATGGATAGACCGGCCCAAATCTTGGTGACGCTGTGACCGCATTTCTTTTTCGATCCCTCGCTTTAGGTGCTTGCCGGACCAGCGGCGCATGCGTCAGAAGGCTCCGCATCTGCATGCTCATGTTGCTGCTTGTAGCAGGATCACAGCCCGCCTTTGCCGATGACTTTTCTTCATGGATGCGCGATTTGCGCGCCGAAGCACGCACCGCCGGGATATCTGAGGCCACGCTGGATTCCGCATTCAAGGATGTAACGCTGGTGCCGCGGGTCGTCGAACTGGACCGGAACCAGCCTGAATTCAAGATGACGCTGGACAGGTATCTTGGAAAATTCGTGTCCCCCTGGCGACGCGACACCGCTGCCAAAATGCTCATCGAACATGCTGACATCCTGGATGCGGTATCTGCCAAATACGGGATTCAAAAACGCTATATCGTCACCTTCTGGGGCATTGAAACGAGCTTTGGCAAATATCTGGGCAGTTTCAATGTACCGCAGGCGCTTGTCACCCTTGCCTATGACGGTCGGCGCAGTCGGTATTTCCGGAAAGAATTGCTTAATGCGCTGCGGATTATCGATGAAGGTCATATCACCGCCGACAAGATGATGGGGTCCTGGGCCGGTGCCATGGGGCAGAGCCAGTTCATGCCGTCGAGTTTTATCGATTATGCGGTCGACTGGGATGGCGATGGAAAGCGGGATATCTGGGGCACAACCGCCGATGTATTTGCGTCCACTGCAAATTATCTGGCCAAGGCCGGTTGGCGGGACGATATAACCTGGGGGCGCGAGGTGCGCATTCCACCTGATCTTGTCATAAACGGCATGGGCGCAACAAAACTTGGCAAGACGAAAACACGCCTTGCCTTACCTGCTTGGCAGGCGGCAGGGGTACGCAATCTCGATGGATCTGCCTTGCCCAAACGGCCGCTGAAAGCACGGCTTGTATTGCCAGACGGGATCGGCGGACGGGCGTTTCTCGCTTACTCAAATTATGATTCCATTTTGCGATGGAACCGATCGAATTATTATGCCATTGCCATTGGCTCTCTTTCGGATTCACTTCGATAGGCGACAGCAATGCGATTTGTGTCCCATTTGACCCTGAGACGACCGCTGGCTCTGATGCAAGCAGGGTTTATCTGTGCGCTGCTGGGTGGCTGTACCGCTGCTGAATTGGCTGTTGATCTTATAAAGAAGACCCAGAATTCACAGGAACGAACCGAAAACGCGCAAAAGCTGTCCGACGGAACTGTGGTCGCGACGCCGCGCTACAAAATTGGTGATCCCTACAATGTCGGCGGCGTTTGGTATTATCCGACGCGTGATCTGTCCTACGACGAGAGTGGCATAGGGTCCTGGTATGGTGATGAATTCGCCGGCAAGCTGACGGCCAATGGCGAGATCTTTAACCCGATGAATATTACAGCGGCGCATAAGACCTTGCCGATGCCGTCTGTCGTCCGTGTCACGAATCTGGATAATGGCCGCTCGCTCGTTGTCAGGATCAATGACCGCGGCCCGTTTGTTCCGGGACGGATTATCGACCTGTCACGTGAGGCGGCGCGGTTGCTGGGCTTCAAAGAAGCCGGCATCGCAAAAGTGCGTGTTAAGCTACTGACAGAACAGAGTTTGCGGCTCGAAGAGCTGGCCAAACGCGGCAGTTTTCCCGAGGTGGAGGGGCTTCCCGAAGACGCCAAGCCGGAGTTCAATGCTGTTGGTGCCTCTAATGTTACCTTTTCTGCAACATCCAGTGATGGCAAGACCTATAAGGCAGAGGATGGCCAATCGGCGCTTGAACTCCTAGAGCGTTCACGCGTTGGCGAAATCATCACCGTGCCGCCAGTTGAAACGAATATCTGGATCCAGCTTGGCGCGTTTCATTCGCGGGAAAATGCCGCAACGGTGCTCAATCGGGTCAATAATATTGGCGCCGGATCAATTACACAGGTCGAGGTAAAGGGGCAGACGCTGCACCGGGTACGCCTTGGCCCACTGGCCAATGTCACCCGCGCGGATACATTGCTGAATGATGTCTTGGGCCTTGGGTTCAAGGGGGCGCGGATCGTCGTTGACTGACTATGGCAGATGCAGCGGTCATTTTTGTGCCGCTTTTCTTGGCTAGGCCAAATCAGGGATCCATATTTTTGAAAAGGAAATCAACGTGGGGCGTTTTTTGAGTTCAGGCATGAAGCAGGCGAGGACCTGCATAACCCTATTGGCGCTATCCCTTGCCATGTCGTTTGCCGTGTCGTTCCCCGTGCGCGCTGTTGAAATCAACAGCTCGGCAGAATTTGCCTATGTGACGGATTTCGGGTCAGGCAAGGTCTTGATGGAAAAATCTCCCGACGCGCCAATGAAGCCAGCGTCGATGGCAAAGATCATGACGGTCTACATCGCTTTTCAACGGATCGCAGATGGCAGCCTTTCCCTTGATGATGAGTTTCTGATTTCCGAAAAGGCGTGGCAGAAGGGCGGATCAAAAACCTTTGTAGAGGTTGGCAAGCTAGTGTCAGTGCGTGACCTGCTTTATGGCATCGTTGTGCAATCCGGCAATGATGCTGCCATTGCCATCGCCGAAGGTATTTCAGGTACCGAAGACGGGTTTGCCGAAGAAATGAATTATGTGGCCCGTTCGCTCGGGATGACCAATACCAATTTCCGCAATTCAACCGGGTGGCCGGACCCGGATCAATTCACGACAGCACGTGACTTGAATATTCTTGCAACCGCACTGATCCGCGATTTTCCGGTTGATCAATATCCTGATCTCTATCCGATGTTCGCCGAAAAGAATTTTACCTTTAACGGTATCAAGCAGCGCAACCGCAATCCGCTGGTTTATGGGACACAGGGCGCTGACGGCCTCAAGACAGGCCATACGGAAGAATCAGGCTATGGGCTCGTAGGCTCTGCATTGCGTGAAGATCAGCGTGTGGTGTTGGTTTTAAACGGCATGGACAGCATGAAGCAGAGATCCTCGGAATCGCGCCGTCTGATGGATTTGATGTTCCGTGAATTCAAGCTGTACAAATTTTTTGACGCAGGTGAACCGGTAGAGCATGCCAATGTCTGGCTTGGTGCTGCTGGAAAAGTGGGTCTCGTTCTTGCCGAACCCCTGCATGCGGTGATGGCCCGCAGTGACCGGCGGAAAATGAAGATGACCCTGCAGTGGAATGACCCCGTGCCAGCCCCAATCACGGCTGGACAGACTTTGGGAACACTGGTTGTAGAGGTGCCGGGCAGCACAACCCGCTATGATCTGCTGGCAGCGAATGATGTGACCGGCCTTGGAATGTTTGATCGCATAGGCGAAGCCTTGAAGTATCTGATATTCGGGGCTGGCCCAAATCCGGACCTGATGAACTGACGGCTTTGGATATGGCGGGGTATTTCATCAGTTTTGAAGGCGGCGAAGGCAGCGGAAAAACCACCCAGATCAAATTGTTGGTTGCCTGGCTTGCCGCGCAGGGGCTTGCTGAAAGAACCCGTGTTACGCGTGAACCCGGTGGCACGCCATCGGCTGAGGCGGTGCGCAGACTGCTCGTTGAAGGTGCCGCAGACCGCTGGTTGCCAGCAACTGAAGCGATGTTGATGTCTGCATCGCGCCACGAACATGTCGAGCATGTTTTGCGCCCAGCCCTTGCGGATGGCGACATTGTTCTGAGCGACCGGTATAATGATTCGACCCGGGTCTATCAGGGCGTGGTCGGCGGTGTGCCGTCCGAAGCCATCGAGGCTCTGAACAATTTGGCATGCGGTGGTCTTGTGCCTGATCTGACCATTCTTCTTGATATGGATGTGGCGGACGGGCTCAGCCGGGCAGATAATCGTGATTCCTCAGAAAATCGCTTTGAAAGCAAGGGGCTTGCCTTTCACCAGAATGTCAGGACGGCCTTTCTGTCGCTGGCGGAGGCATCACCGCAGCGCTTTGCCGTAATTGATGCGGCACGCGATGCCACAACGATCCATCATGATATTGTCGATATTATTTCGCCAAGGCTGTCATCTGCAGGGGTGATGGTCTCATGACCGCCGATGAGGCATCTTTCCCGGGGCTAGACCCCAATCAACCGCTTATCGGCCATGACGCTTTAACGGCCGGTCTGGCCCAATCCATGGAAAGTGGCCGGGTGGCACATGGCTGGCTGTTGACCGGACCGGCAGGCAGTGGGAAGGGATTGATGGCGCGCATGGCCGCTGCCTGGATCCTTGCCGAGAATCGCGACCAGAACAATCTCCTGATGCCCGGTGCAGCCACCGGCTTTTCGCTTGATCCGGACGATCCCGGGACGGGACTCGTCATGCGTTCATCGCATCCGGATTTGAGTATCATTGAGCCCTATCTGGAAGACAATAAATCCGGACAGATCAAGCTGGCACAAATCCGAAAGCTGATCACTTTCATGGGGCATAAGCCAGCTCGTGACGGCTGGCGCGTGGCGATCATCGATTCCATGGATGATGTCAATCGCAATGGCGCGAACGCCCTTTTGAAGTTGCTGGAAGAGCCACCAGAAAAAACCGTCCTGTTTCTGACCGCATCCCGCCCTGGCAGGTTGCCGCCAACAATCCGGTCGCGATGCCGCGTTGTTCGTATTGCTGCGCCTGAACTGGAAAGCTGTGTTGAACTTCTGGGCACGCTGATGCCTGACGGTAGCTTGCCACATAAAGACCTTGCACATCTCGCAGAAGGTGCGCCAGGGCGCGCCCTGCGCCTGTCTGAAAGCGGTGCGGCCGATTACTATGTTGCGGTGTGCCGCTTACTCGCAGCCCCCATTCTTGATGCGCCAGCACTGGCAGCCATCTGCACGAAATGGGGCAAGGGAGGGGCGGACGGGGCCGCCTTGCGCGAGGGCGCACAATGGCTGATTGCGCGCTTGCTGCGCCTCTCGGCCATTTCAGCGGGTGCCGGCCCATCGACTGATGTCTGTGAATTTGAACATCTGGCAATTGCACATCTGTGCGCCGTTCATTCAGCCGACAGGCTTGCCACAGCGCATGCCGAATTCCTTGAATCTGCTCAAAAAGCTGACGGGTTATATTTGGATTTTGCGCATTTTCTGGAACGTGAACTGACGAAATTGCACCAGAAATCCTTGCCCTGACGCGGTGTAGCCGTTACATCCTGCCTTAGGGATTTGCCAAGGCAGCCTTGCGATTTCACAATATCATGGACAGCAGAATGACAGGCAAGGCCAACACACCGTTTTATGTCACGACGCCGATCTATTACGTGAATGACAAGCCACATATCGGGCATGCTTACACGACACTTGCCTGCGATGTGCTGGCGCGGTTCAAGCGCCTGGACGGTTATGACGTCATGTTCCTGACCGGAACAGACGAACACGGCCAGAAAGTGGAAAAGGCCGCACAGGACAAGGGTGTCTCTCCACAGGCATTTACGGACAGCGTCAGCCAGAATTTTCGTGATCTGACCGGACGGATGAATTTCTCGAATGATGATTTCATCCGGACAACGGAACCGCGTCACCGGGCCGCCTGTCAGGCACTGTGGCGCCGGCTGCTTGACCGTGGGCATATCACCCTTGGCAGCTATGCAGGATGGTATGCGGTACGTGACGAGGCGTTTTACACGGAAACTGAGCTTGTTGACGGCAAGGCCCCGACCGGTGCGCCAGTCGAATGGGTGGAAGAGCCATCCTATTTCTTTAATCTGTCTCAATGGCAAGACAGATTGCTGGAATTCTATGACGCCAACCCCGATTTTGTCGGTCCGGAATCGCGTTTCAACGAGGTAAAGAGCTTTGTTAAAGGTGGCTTGCGTGATTTGTCTGTCAGCCGTGCCAGTTTTTCGTGGGGCGTACCTGTTCCGGATGATGATGCCCATGTCATGTATGTCTGGCTGGATGCGCTGACCAATTATATTACCGCCACCGGATGGCCAGAAGATGGCGCGTTTGGCGACGCCGAACGAAACAAGCGGTTCTGGCCAGCTGACCTTCACATGGTCGGCAAGGATATTCTGCGCTTTCATGCCGTCTACTGGCCAGCCTTTCTGATGGCAGCGGATTTGCCGCTGCCAAAACGGGTCTTTGCACATGGCTGGTGGACAAATGAAGGTGAAAAGATTTCAAAGTCGCTTGGCAATGCGATTGATCCCAATGTTCTTGCTGATGACTATGGTCTGGACCAGACACGCTATTTCCTGATGCGTGAAGTGCCCTTTGGCAATGATGGTGATTTTTCTCAACAGGCAATGATCCACCGGATGAATGGCGATCTTGCCAATGATCTCGGCAACCTGTCGCAACGTGTTCTTTCCATGATCTTCAAGAACTGTGATGGTGTGATGCCGGCGCTGCCTGCCACGCCGACGGATGACGATCAGGCAATGCTTGATGCTGCTGACGCGCTCTTGCCCGCGGTGCGGGACGCCATCGACATGCAGGCGTTTCATGAAGCGCTGCGTCTTATCTGGCAGGTTGTGGCTGACGCAAATCGTTACGTTGATACAACCGCACCTTGGGGCCTGAAGAAAACCGATCCCAAGCGTATGGAAGAGGTGCTGGCAGTCCTGGCTGAATCTATTCGCCAAGTGGCCATTCTGACCCAGCCGGTAATGCCGCAGGCAACAGCGTTAATGCTTGATCAGTTGGGTGTCGCCGCAGATTCGCGTGACTTTACGGCGCTTGGCGCGGCGGCACGGCTGTCGTCCGGCCATAAAATTGAAAAGCCTGTACCCGTCTTTCCTCGTTATGTGGTGGAAGAGGGGCAATAGATGATCATCGACAGCCATGCACATCTTGACTATCCGCAGCTTGCTGCAGATCTGCCAGCCGTGCTGACAAGGGCCGGTGAGGCGGGCGTCGATTCGGTCATTTCAATCGGCGTAAAGCTGACAACGGCTGACCAGCCACGCCGCATAGCCGAAGCCTACGACAATGTATGGTTCAGTGTTGGTGTTCATCCACATGAGGCCGGCAATGAAGACGATGCCTGCAATGTCGATGCTTTTATCAGGGCTGCGGATCATCCCAAATGCGTTGCCATTGGCGAGGCCGGGCTGGATTATCATTATGATTTTGCGCCGCGCGATCGTCAGGCTGAAAGCTTTCGCGCGCAGATCACTGCCGCGCGCGAATTGGGTTTGCCGATCATCGTTCATGCCCGTGAGGCTGATGCGGACATCGCCGATATTATTGAGGATGAGATGCGGAAAGGGGCCTTTACCGGGGTGTTGCATTGTTTCAGCTCGGGAACGGAACTGGCGCGCCGTGCCATTGACGTTGGCTTCTATGTCAGTTTTTCCGGCATCCTGACCTTTCGCAATGCCGAAACCATTCGCGAGGTCGCACTGACGGCGCCCGAGGATCGTATCCTGGTGGAAACAGACGCACCGTTTCTGGCGCCTGTGCCAATGCGCGGTAAACCAAACGAGCCGGCCTACACACGCCATACGCTGGAATGTCTTGCCGGACTGCGCAAACACACTATTGATGATATGGCGTCAATCACCCGCGCCAACACATTACGCCTGTTTTTGGGAATGGTCGGATCATGAAGGTTACGCTGCTTGGATGCGGTACGTCTGTAGGGGTGCCAGCGCTGGGCCATGCTGGCTGGGGTCGGTGTGATCCGTCAGACCCGCGCAACTGGCGTCAACGCTGTGCTGTACTGGTTGAAACAGGCAGCACGACCATCCTTGTTGATGCCGGCCCAGATATCAGGAACCAGCTTCTGCCGCTTGGACTGAAAAAAATTGATGCGGTTCTGGTCACCCATACGCATTCGGACCATATTGCGGGAATGGATGATCTGCGGGCTTTTTTTTGGCCAGACCGGATTGAATTGCCCATCATGGCGACCGAGCATCACGGGGCGGATATTGTGGCAAGGTTCCCTTATCTGTTCAGCAAGAGCCCAAAATCACCCAGCTATTTTGTTCCCCCGATGCGCCTTGAAACCATAGCGCCTGATACGCGAATCCAGATTGGTGATTGCGACATCGAAATTTTTCATCAGGCGCATGGTAATACGAACTCACTCGGTTTTCGGTTTGACGGCAAATTCGCCTATTCAACGGATGTGGTCGAATTGGCAGATGATGTTCTGGACAATCTGCGCAACGTACCTTTGTGGATTGTCGAAGCCTTGCGCGATACTCCGCATCAGGCCCACAGCCATTATGAACAAACATTTGAATGGATTGCGCGTGTCCAGCCGGGCAGGGCGGTGCTGACCCATCTGGGGCTTGAGGCAGACTACGCCACCTTGGCAGCGATCTGCCCCGACAACACAGAACCGGGTGTCGACGGGATGACTTTCACCCTCGACTAAATCACGAATGGATTCAGTCCCAGTCACCTTGTGATGCGTAATTCAGATTAATCGAGTTGATACAGCGCGTATTTTCCTTCTCGACGGTCGAAGGGCCGCCAGGTGATACGCGGCTTGGCGGTGTCCAGCATACCGGTTGGCCCGTGTTGAGAAAGATGATCGCATTTGATGCGCGTGTCACATTGTCATAAGCAAGCCGGTTATCACCCTCCGGAAGGAAAATGAATTCTGTGGCCGCCGCAACAACGGCACTAAAGCTGTATTCCTGCTTTTTGCCAGCATCGCCATTGATCTCGAAGATGATCTTTCCTGTGGTCGTCCCGTCGCTCTTGTTCAGGCGCTCGGTCATTCTCGTTCTTGAGGGAAGAAGCAGCGTATTCTGCGCGAGCTTGATCCGCGTGATAGCAGACCCGCGGCTGACGGCACTACCGCTGCCATCCATTAACACCGGTGCCGCGCCGCCTATCCCGAGAGAAAGATCAGAGTCGGTTTCTGGCCGTGGTTCGGTCGTACAGGGTTCAGGCCCGGTACAGGCGCAGGTCAGAAGCCCAAACCCAGGGCTGTTGATGGTTTCCCCGGGATTCTGGCAATAGACAATCGTTGAACCGCGATCAACCACCAGTTCACGCGGCCAGTTTGCCGTCTCATTATCCCGGTAAGCCGACACAGCGTTCCCGTCGCAGGCAAAAGGGCGGCCGTTAAAAGGATTGCTCTGCGCCTTATCATTTGAATTGCTGGGCGTATTCATTTCGCGAATCAACGCATCACGATATTCCTCGCAGATGCTGGTCACCATGATGTTGTTATTGACGTTATCCTTTGCCGCTGCGCTGCGCGCGCTCAGATTGTTGCGGATTGATACGAGGTCATTATCGATCGTGCGGTCAATCGTTTCCAGCCGGTTACTCGTCACCCCGTCGCGTGACGAGCTGATATAGGCATTGTAGGCAAACAAACCGACAGCAGCCAGAATGCCAACGATGGCAACAACCACGAGCAGTTCAATCAGCGAAAAGCCTGTCCTGAATTTTGCATTCATCTTTGGCCCCCATTGACCAGTACAAGCTGCACGAGATCTGGCCGTAGAAGATTTGGCCACACGTGATCCTGATTAAACTACCGATGCGGTGACAGACACCATGCGTACAACGTTTCACTTTTCTTATATTCAAACTGAACAAAAAAAAGTAATAAATTCTTAACGGAATGGAGTGGTTCTGGCAGCTAACGCCCATAGTGTTTGCTGGACCCACATTTTTCTTGTCGTTTTCTTTTGGTTGGGCACGCGCAAAGGTTACACCATGAAGCGGTCATTTTGGGTTATCTGTTTTTTCGTGGCAATCTTTACCGGAGCCGCACAAGCACAATTCACCGTTGGCGGGGTTACGGGTGGCGCGCCGACCACTGATGTGAATTGTTATGGTGATGCCAACGGAAAAATTCTTGCCTATTCGGAGGGATGGACGGCCGCCGACTGTGGCATCTACACGCTCGTCTGCAATGCCAATCAGTTTACATGTCCGCCAGCCAATACGTTGTGTACCAATGGTGAGTTCTGTGGAGAATTGGGGCCGCATGTCACCATTACATCACCATCCCCGACCGAGACGGCTGCTCTCGAAGCCATTAATACCGACCCGACGATCACCGCGCTGAATTGTGCCAACGCATCGGCCGGGATCACTTACAGCTGTCCGGTGGTGGCGGTTGATGCAGAAGGCAACACACTTACATACAGCACGGATGCACAGACCATCACCGGCTGGCTGTCGATCAATGCCAATACCGGCATGCTGAGCGGGACGCCAAATGTTTCAGGACCCGTGCCTGAATTCACAGTAACCGTAACCGATGGCTACACTGGTTCCGCATCTGCCACCAGCAACAGTTTTTCTGTTACAAATATCCCGCCGGCATTTGCAAATGTTACCTGTCCCATAGCAACTGTCGGCACCAGTTATGTTTGTGCCACCGGCGCAAGCGACAGTGACGGCCATTCAATTACCTATACTAAGGTGACAGGGCCGAGCTGGATAGAAGTCGCCAGCAACGGGAATCTGACAGCCGATACCGTTGGTGCGTCCAGCAGCGTGGTCCAGATCCGCGCCAATGATGGATATGACAACACGACGAGTGGCGATTACACGATTGTGCTGAATACAGCACCGACTTTCAGTTCCATCAGCTGCGGCAATGGTGTTGTTGGCACAGCCTACAATTGTTCCATCTCATCCTATGATGCTGAATCTGATGAGCTGGTATTTACGCTTCAAAATGCGCCAAGCTGGGCATCATTAAATGCGTTTGGGGATGTGGTCGGCAACACACCGGTCAACGGTGAATATTCAGGCATTACCATTGCCGTGTCAGACGGATATGTGACCACGACCTCTGAGGAATTTTCGATCGTCATTGACCCGAACACCGCCCAAAAGGCAGCAGACGCGCTTTCTGCAGCGCAGGGCGGCACTTTGACAAAGGCAGCGCTTGACAGCATCCTCGACGATCGAGGCGAGACATCGGCCGTCGATCTGAGCGATCCGGCATCTCTTGCCTATGTGCAGAATTGCATTGTAACGGAAGGCTCATCGCTACCTGAAAACATCGCTGGCTGTGCGACAGGGGCAACAGTGTCAGGCGTGGCCAAATATGCGCTGTCCAGCTATCAATCAAACTTCATCATCGACTCTGAATTGCTGGTGGATGCTGGTCTTGAGGCAGCTGACGCCTCCTTGCTCGCCGATACAGGCGCTAATTCCTGTTTTGGTACCAGCTGCCATGCTGTCATGATTGCGTTCCTTGGCGGCAGCGGCAACACGCTTACATCTGAAACATCAGCGTCAGATATCAGGACTGCCCTCGATACAGCATTCGAAGATCATTATGCATCGCTGGCAAACGCGGTTACTCCGGTCACAAACAGCAATGCACCTCAGGTCAATTCCTGCGCCGTGGTGACAGCAAATGCACCTTCGCTGTGTTCGCACCAGCCTGCATCCCATATTTACTGCACCGTCCATACGTCGAATTTCTCGATCAATAATCCCACCTATGACACGGTTAGCTATAATGGCTCTACATCGGCCATCGGCGCGACGACATACAAGGACTATGTCATCAAATATAAGAGCCGCCGGAGCGACAGAGTGTTGCGGACAGAAACGCGGAAGCTGAAGATCATCGTAGCTTCTGGCCAGACAACATCCTGGCAGTCGATGCAGAACAACTCCACCTGTTCCAGCGCGCGCACTGCATGCCAAAATGCCGGAGGGACGGTTGGCACAATCAATGATTTGGCCAACAATAACAGTCTGTTCGCGTCCTTTGACTATGTTTTGGCCAGCAAGGACGGAACTGATTATAACTTCGACAAATATTACGTATGTAACAACGCGATCGAATGCCACACACTTGGTGGCAGCAATTATAATCGGCGCAGCTGCTCCGGATCTTCCTTTGCAAACCTGAAAGTGCTTTGCAACAAACCTGTCTGTAACTAAGAGCTAGGACCAAGCGAATGAAACGTTTCTGCCTTCTTGCCGGTATTGTCTTTATGACCGCACCAGTGGCGAGTTTCGCCGGCACTATTGATAACTGGAGTTGCTATACCAATGACGGCAAAACCTATGCCGCCTTGGTTGCAAGCGCTGCGCTTTCGGAAAATGCCACAGTGTATCTTGGTGAAACCGCAGTGGAGGGAACGCATACGGTAAATGACAGGCTGGTGATTGCCGAAATCCCCAGCGGCACTGATTGTGCAGCGGCAAGCTTGTCCGTTATGGATGGGTCAATCCAATATAACTAATTTGTCCATAATATACATTATGCGACAAATTTATAAATGCTAGCGGCAGTCAGCGCACGCCTTGATGGGCCGGTGCGCTGGCATGGTTGCATACCATCATCATAAACCCCTGCTGCGAAACCGGCGGGGGTTTTCGCTATCTGGTTGCCGCTGCGCCAGAAACGGCTTTCACCGTAAATCAATGCTTTAAAATGCGGTCTTCCTCTCTTATATTCGAGGAGTCGCTTGGGGTGCCCGGTTATCGGATCGGGCTGAGAAACACCCATAGAACCTGAACCAGGTCATACTGGCGGAGGAAAGCGGTCATCAGGTCAGCCTGAACCTAGTCAGGTCACCAATGACACATTGCATTTTCCCTACCGCCCAATATGGCTTTCCGAGCCGCATTGGAGGAATACATGCGTTATAGAACCTTGCTGACAGCGACAGTTGCAGCGCTTTCAACCAGCATTATGGCTGGCCTGTCTGCCGTACATGCCGACACACCTGTCTTGACGATTTACACCTATGAATCCTTTGCCGCTGAATGGGGCCCCGGGCCAGCCATTGAAAAAGCGTTCGAAGCAGAATGTGCCTGCGATGTGAATTTTGTCGCGCTGGACAGTTCTGTCGGGATCCTTGGCCGGGTACAGATCGAAGGGCCGTCTTCTAAGGCAGACATCGTTCTCGGGCTGGATACAAGCCTCATGGCAACGGCGCGCAGCACGGGCCTGCTTGCGCCGCATAATGTCAACATGGCCGGGCGTAGCGCCCTTCCCGTTGCCTTTGATGACGACGTGTTTGTGCCATTTGACTGGGGATATTTTGCATTTGTGTATAACAGCGAAACGCTGAGTGATGTCCCGACATCAATGCAGGCGCTGCTGGATGCTCCTGACGATTTGCGCATTGTTATTCAAGACCCGCGAACAGCAACGCCGGGCCTGGGTCTGCTCTTGTGGGTAAAGTCGGTCTATGGCGATAATGCTGCCAAAGCCTGGGCAAAGCTGAAGCCAAAAATTGTCACCGTTACAAAAGGTTGGTGGGATTCCTACTCCATGTTCCAGGAGGGTGAAGCCGACATGGTGCTGTCATATTCTACCTCGCCTGCCTATCACATGATTGCTGAGGAAACAGACAAGTACAAAGCAGCCGATTTCGCCGAAGGCCACTACATGCAGATTGAGGTTGCCGCGATGCTGAAAAACGCACCGCAGCCAGAACTGGCAGCGCAATTCATGGATTTTATCCTGAGCGATGATTTCCAGTCAGTCATCCCGACCACAAACTGGATGTATCCTGCTGGCAAGGCCACCCTTCCCGATGCCTTTGACAGTCTGATCACCCCGTCAGCATCGCTGCTGTTTACCCCGCAGGATGTGGCTGCCAGCAAATCCGCCTGGGTTGCCGAATGGCAGGCCGCGCTGAGCCAATAGGCCCTAAATGGCAGGACACTGGAACAACCCTGGCAAGGCTGGCATTGCCGGCCTTGCCCTCGCCGGCGCACTCTTCGCGCTGGCAATCGCGGCGCTTGCTGCCCTGGCAAGCACGGCGGGAATACCGTCATCCGCGTCAGGTGCCGATAACACCGCCTATATTTTCCATATTGCCAGATTTACCCTGATACAAGCGGCAGCATCTGCCTTGTTGGCGCTGTTTGTGGCGATTCCAGTGGCGCGCAGCTGTTGGCGCAGAACATCACTTCTTTCTTCCAAAATATTACTTTTATTCACTTTTATACCTGTAATTCTGCCAACAACAGTTGCGGCAACCGGGTTGATTGGCGTGTGGGGGCAATCCGGCTTTGTATCCGGGTTGCTCATGGCCGCCGGCGGCGATCGCCTGCCACCAATCTACGGGCTTGGTGCTGTCTTGCTGGCACATGTTTTTTTCAACGCCCCGCTGATGATGCGCGTATTGACAGGCGCGCTGGCCGGCATCCCCCAATCCCACTGGCGGCAATCGGCACAATGGGGCCTTGGAGAATGGGCACGTTTCTGGCTTATTGAATGGCCGGCGCTGCGACGGGTCATTCCCGGCTTGCTGGCACTGGTGTTCCTGCTGTGCTTCACCTCATTTGCATTGGTCCTGATGCTGGGAGGCGGGCCGGCCGTGACAACTCTTGAAGTCAGCATATACACCACCTTGCGGTTTGATTTTGATCTGTCTGGCGCTGCAAGGCTGGCCTGCTTGCAATTGATAATATGCGCTATTGTAGTTGCCGGCCTTGCCGCTTTTTCAGGGCCATCCTGGGCTGCAGTTCCGGCCCGCCAGCACGCAATTGCACAACGCGGTGACACCGGCCTGCTAGCGCGCGCTACCGATGGCATCATCATGCTCAGCTTTGCAATTCTGGCAGTCCTGCCCGTTTTGGTGGTCATCGCCAAAGGGCTTGGCCCGCACATATTTACTGTCCTCGCCTCTCCTGCGTTCTGGCGCGCCGCCATTGCCTCGCTTGCCATCGCATTTGCCTCTGGGGCACTTGCATCAGCCTGCGCATTATTAATGGCCATAGCGCGCACGCGGCGTGCGCGGTCAGGCAGATCCGTCTGGTGGCTGGATGTGTCCGTATCGCTGTATCTTGCAGTCTCGGCAATCGTGCTTGGCACCGGGTTGTTCATCCTGCTGCGGCCGGTTGCCAGTCTGTTCACTTTGGCGCCGGCGCTTGTTCTGTTGGCGAATATGCTGGTGGCCCTGCCCTTTGCCTACCGTGTCATTGAGGGCCGGCTGGCCGCGCTGGCGGCGACACATGACCGGTTATGTGCCGGCCTTGGCATTCGGGGCTGGCGGCGTTTGCGCTGGATTACCCTGCCGGCCCTGGCACCTGAGCTTGGGTACGCATCTGGCCTCAGCGCGGCGCTGTCACTCGGCGATCTGACAGTGATTGCACTTTTCGGCAGCCAGCAATTCCAGACCCTGCCCTGGTTGCTGTATCAGACAATGGCGCGTTACCGTTCGGGCGAAGCCGCAGCGCTTGCCCTGCTGCTCTTGTGCCTGACGGTTGGCATCTTCATGCTGTTCCAGCTTATGTCGCGTAAAATTGGAAAGCCAAACCATGCTTGAAGTGAAGAAGCTGACATTTCTGCGGTCAGAAACGCTGCGTTTCAGCTTTGACTTTCATGTCCGGCCGGCCAGCATCCTTGCCGTGCAAGGCGTCTCTGGCGTTGGCAAGACAACGCTGATGGACTTATTGGCAGGGTTTGAACGCCCCACGAGCGGCAGTATCAGCTGGAACGGCATTGCCTTCCATGACGACATGCCCTGGAAACGGCCTGTGACGTCCGTTTTTCAGTCCGACAATCTGTTTGCGCATCTGACCTGCCACCAGAATGTCAGTATTGGTCTCACCGACGACACGGTAGAGTCCCGGCAGATTGACGAGGCCTTTATCCGGCTTGGCATCGATGGTCTTCAGACGCGCCTACCATCTGCGATTTCAGGCGGCCAGCAACAACGCGTTGCCCTTGCCAGGGCCCTGCTGCGCAACCAGCCGATCCTGTTATTGGATGAAAGTTTCAGCGCACTGGATTGGGATACTCGCACCGGCTGTTTCGATGCCCTTATGTCTTTATGTGAAGATCGCGGCATGGCCGTTCTTCTTGTCAGCCATGATGATCGCGATGCGACCTATCTGGGGTGTGATGTGCTGTCGCTGGACTGAGCAGCCATTTTCGTCAATCACGGATCTGTTCTATCCGCGTGTCAAAAGACGGGTGCGAATCAAGAAAGCCTCCGCCATCGCACATGACGCCGCAATCTTCTGCCAGTTTTTCAAAGAAGGTCACGAGTGCGCGCGGGTCTCTGCCCGTTGCCACAAGCCATTCCCGAGATGCCATATCCGCTTCTATCTCAAAGGCGCGTGACTGTCCGGACAACACCAGGCCACCACCGAAACCGATGATTTCCTCGAGTATCGATTCCTCGGCCCCGACAACAAGGCTGACCCCCATTGCGACAACAGCGCTACGCATGACCTGACGCAGTGCATGGCGGCCAGTAACATGACCAAGTTCATGTGCGAGAACGGCAAAAACGACATCCTCATCATCAACATATGTCACCAGTTCGTCCAACAGCACAATATCATTGCCCGGCAGCGCAAAAGCGTTGGGCCCGATAAGGCTGGAGCGGCGAAAATGCAGCCTTGTATTTTGAAATTCAGCCGGTGCATATGCAAGCAACTGATCAAAATCGCGCCGGATCCGGGCCCGAGTCTCATCCGGCAATGCGCTCTCTTCGAAGAGTTGAAAATCAAGCTGCTCAAGGACCATCGCCGATCCGCGTTCCACCAGATGTTTGGGAACAAAACCTGCTGCCAGATCGCCAAGTGGTGCAATCGCATATCGAATACCGGCAATCAATCCAAGGAAGAGCACCGCCAGCAGCACCGCGCCACGCCATTTGACAGATTCGAGGCGCGACAGGCCGGCACTGCGCTGCGCCCCGCGGGGATAGAAAGATCTCAACGCGGATTTGTCGGCGCCTGGTGGCAGGTGAAATACATCCCCGCTGGACAGCCGCAGACGTGTGTCACCACCCGCGATGGCCGCCACAACTTCAACGATGGTGATTTCGATCACAGATGCCGTGTCACGACGGGCCAGATACAGGCTGTGCGGCTTTTGGCCAGGCTCGCCCACCAGCAACGCGGCATCAACGCGCATTGTCGTCCCTGCCCTGTTTAAACTGCCATGGAACTGCATTGACCCGCCTTGCCGCTGGCTGCTCTAAAAACTGATCTCGACGCCGCCTGCTTCACCAACAGCATCTCCGACGGAATGACCCGCACGCAATTGCCGGTCAAGAAAGCCGTTCAGATCACTTATCGGGCGGATTTCTGTATTTTCAGTCAGATAACGATACTGTCGGACCTGTGCCCATGGATGCAGCAATCCGAGCGAGATGATGGTCAGGAAGAGATTGCTGAGGATGATCCATGCCAGAACAAATCCTGACACGAGAGAACGAAATCGGATGCCGCTTTGCAAACGTAAACTGCCGACCATGATGTTACGCGTCAGGGCACGATAATAGCTGCCAGTAATGGCGAACAGGATGAAGAGCATGACCGGCAAGCCATATTGCAGCATTGCAAGAGATGCCTCATCCAGGGCGCCGGCAGCATCCTCAAATGTGGCGCCGCCGCGCAATGCCAGAATGGGGCCAATCAGCGGCAGGATGCCGATGGCAATGATTGGAATCGCCAGAACGAGGAACAGCAAAAAGGTCTTGAAACCGGCCCCGTAATAGGCCCCAAGCGTGCTTTCAGAAAAGAACTTTGCATTCCCGAAACTGTAATTGCTGGCGATATAGTCGCGCATGGAACGCGATGCCATGGGAATCAGCAACCCAAGGCTCAGAATGCCGATGAGCGGAAAGATAAAAAAATTCCAGAAGGCCCCAAGGTAACTGCCTTTGAAATCGAAGCGTACATCGCGCCATGCAAGGTTGCGTGCATTGAAGCGGAGCGACTGGTTGAGCGCCCATGGATATACGAAAACCAGCAGAAGGCTGAACCCTTCTTGCAGAAACGGTATTCCAAGCATCGGCAACGCATAAAACAGGATCAGAACGACGGTAACAATCAGCCACCCTTTGAAGATATCAAACCCTGTGGCGAGGTAATCAAGGCCCTCGTCAAGAATACGGGTGTTGTTATAGAAAAACCGGCGTTTTCGCACTCTGGCCCACGGAATCCAGATCCCAAGCGTAATAGTAATTAGCAGAATATTTACTAATTGAATGCCAAATAGCTGCATCCCGGTTCCAGAGAACACCAAAGGCGTGAACCGGTTCACAATGCGCCGTTCGCCACCGGCCGGAGCCACGGACCCACCTCCGCCCTGCCCACCAAATTGAGGCTGACCAGACATCGGTAAGTTTGCAAATGGGTTTTGTGGCTGTCCTGTCATTCCGCTTCCCAGGGAGGTTCATCTACCTCGGTTGCTAAATATTTACCTCAGTTAACGCGAAACCAAAGGCAAATAGCGCTTTTTTTCGCACCGTCGTGATTAGCATTTAACGATTCATTAAAGTTTTTGACCCTATCGTTAGATCAACGGGGGGGCAAAGCCTTCCTCCACTTTGCCGCCGCCGGCACAACACAGGTCTAAAGGAATTCTGGTCATGTCTGTTGTCACTGTATCCTTCTTCAGCGATCTGGATGTCTCTAGCCGGACGCGTCGCGTTTCCTTCCCTCGCGCAGCACGTCCTACGCTTCACATGGATATCCGCCAGGCCATGCAATCCCGTGAATTCTATGCCTGTTACACAACGTCTGATGGCGGCACGGTTGCCCTTGACCGCCAGGGCGTTACGGTTCGCATCTGATCGTTTTCTCCCGGCAATCAGGTGCAAACAGGCCCCCGGTTTTTTGACCGGGGGCCATTTTTTAGGCATACTATCGCAATCGAATAAATTTTTCGTTTACAGGCTTATCGCCTTACATGCCCTATGATGCCTGCATGACCTGCAACACATCCCAGCACGCCCCCATCGTATGGTAGTCCACCTTACCAGCTGGTGATTTTTCCGGCTCTATCCATTTTCCTTCACGGGACAGGATGCGGTACCAGGCGCCATATTCATGATCGACCAGATGCTGCCATGACCACTGCCAGAGCCGGTGATAATCCTGTCGATAGCGTTCCGCACCCGTATGAGCAAATAATCGCCATGCGGCAGCAATAGCCTCTGCCTGAACCCAGAAATATTTATGTGAATCGGCGAATGCCCCGTCTGGACCATAGCCGTAGACAAGGCCGCCAAATTCACGGTCCCAGCCCTTTTCCATCGCCGTATCAAACAGCCGCCGCGCCGCCTCGGGATACCAGTCTTCCGGTGCCAGCATATGCAATTGCATCAACAGCTTGGCCCATTCGATCTGATGACCGGGTTGAAAGCCCCAGGGTTTGAACAGATCATCTGGTTTATCAATATTATAGTGCCAGTCGATATCCCAATCAGCGGTGTAATGCTCCCAAATCTGGCCGTCTGCCTTGCCTGCAAGGACAATGCAGAATTGTCGTGCTACCTGTTGGGCCCGATTGAGGAACATCTGGTCCTGAGTGGCCTCATAGGCGGCGATCAACGCTTCTACCGTATGCATATTCGCATTTTGGCCACGATAAGATGACAGCTGCTTCAAGCTTGAATCCCGCTCATCGGCATAGGCGCTGTGATCCGCCTCCCAGAAATGGGTCTCCATGAAGGCCCATACATCGTAAAGCGTCTCGCGCGCGCCAGCGATATCCAGCCTTGTTGCCCAGGATGCGGCCAGCATCACAAAGGCATGCCCATAGGCCATGGCACGCCCGTCATCGACTGCCCCGTCTTTCAGTTGCCACACATAATGGCCAGACGGCTGCAGATGATGTGTCTGAAGAAATGCCATGCCATGTTCTGCCCAGTCGCGATAGACAGAGTTCTGCGATTGCAAAAAGGCATTGCTGTAATTGAACACAAACCGCGTTGAGCTGACGAGATGACGGGTCTGCCGGTCATAGATCGTGCCATCATCCTGAAAATGATGGAAAAATCCGCCTTCTGGATCGAGAACATGGGGTGCATAGAAGGCAAGAATCGAGTCGATATGCGCGTGCAGGAAAGCAGAGGATTCAAAATCGGGAAATGCCGTGTCATTCATCGCGCTGCCCTCCAAAACCTGATTGAGACTATCATTGCTATTGCAGCATGCCGTCCGCACGCTGTGATGCGGCGCACATGATAGGCATCACAGCCGCACGCCGTCAGCACCAAATCTGTAAAGCCGCTCTTCATCAAGCACCAGACTGACATCGCTCCCGGGTTTCAGGTCCGTTTCCGGCGCCACACGTACCGTCACCATTTCGTCAAACCCGCAATCAATATAGGCGAATTGTTCTGATCCCAGATATTCACAGACGGCAACCTTACCTGAAAGATGCCCGCGCTTCAGATCACCAACAATCACATTTTCAGGTCGGAACCCCAAACTGTCGATCGCGGAGGATTGAGAGGTCAGACTCTGCGCCCCTTTGGTTGCACCGCCAAATGCGATCCTGCCATTTGCATCCTGGCAGGGCAGGATATTCATTTTCGGGCTGCCAATGAACTCGGCAACAAACCGGCTGTTCGGATTGTTATAGAGCTCGCGCGGTGTACCCGCCTGCATGATGCGCCCTTCATTCAGCACAACAATGCGGTCTGCCAGGGTCATCGCTTCGATCTGATCATGCGTGACATAGATGGTTGTGATTCCCAACTGTCCGTGAAGCCGTGAAATTTCCAGCCGCATATTAACCCGAAGGGCCGCATCCAGATTGGATAGTGGCTCGTCAAACAGGAATCCGACAGGCTCACGGATGATGGCACGGCCAATCGCCACACGTTGGCGCTGCCCACCTGATAATTGCTTTGGCAGACGGTCGAGAAGGCTTTCAAGTTTCAAGATTTCTGCTACGTCATTGACGCGTGTGCGAATTTCGGCCGTCGGCACCCCTGCTGTTTTCAGCGCAAAGCCTATATTATCTGCCACATTCATATGGGGATACAGCGCATAGGATTGAAACACCATGGACAGGCCGCGCTCTGATGGCAGTCGGTCGGTCACATCCCGTCCACCAATGACCACCGTGCCGGCGCTGGCATCTTCAAGGCCGGCAATAATGCGCAATAAAGTGGATTTGCCACAGCCCGACGGCCCGACAAAAACCACAAATTCACCATCAGCGATTTCCAGATCAACGCTCTTGATAACCTGCAGGTCATCAAACCATTTTTCGACAGCGTTCAGTTGAATTGATGCCATAAAATATACCTCACAGCCCGCCAGACAGCGCAGCCGCAACAGCGTCGCGGTTCAGATCAAGATAGATGGCCGCCGTCCAGGAGAAATCCATACCGCCAAGGCCGGTCCCGTCTTTCGGATCGAAATATTCAGCCATACCTTTTTCATTGATCAGCCGAATGGTGTCATTGCGGACGCGTTCCGCAAGATCATGATGGCCTGCATCTGCCAGCCCCATAATAATCATGTGGTTCATGATGGCCCAGACCGGCCCGCGCCAGTATCGCTGTGACTCAAACGCAGGATGTTCAGGGTCCCAGCTGGGCATGCCATAGCTGCTGGCATCAAGAATACGACGGCAATGCGCCTCCATCATCTGGTTCTGTTCAGGCGTGCCGACACCGGCATAAAAACATAATGCAGAGGCGTTGGTGATCGCATCGCTAAAGGTGCCGGTGCGAATATCGCGCGCGCAATAGCCGTCCACGGCGTCATTCCACAGCCAGTCCGACCCCCGTTCCACACGGGCAACCCAGTCTTCGATTTCATCAATAGCCTTGTCCATGCCAAGATGGTGTGCCATCGCAAGCAGGTCACGGCTGGCGCGCAGGAAAATGAACTGCACGCCCGGGTCGGCCATCAGAAACGGCCCATTGGCATGGATCTGTTGCTGGTCCCAACCGCATTCCCGTCCAAATTTGACGATTGTAATGAAACGATCATATTGCTCTTGCGTCGGGCGCTGCTCACTGTCGATATGCGTCGTGTCACGGCGCGTGTAGCTTTCAAGGCTCTCCGGAACGACAATGTTGTTCATCCCGATATCCCAGTCGGGACAATTATCGCGCCCCGATTCCCAGGGATGAATGATGCCGATGACGCCCGTCTGTTGAGGGTCACGGGCCGCACAGAACCAGCGGTGATAGGCCATCAGTTTTGGGAACAGCTCCCGCGCTTTTCGCGCGTCATAATCGGTGCCCTGCTGGACAAGCTGCCAGATAATGCTGGCCAATACCGGTGGCTGGGAATGCCCGCTTGTCGGGGGTTCGGTTTCTGTCGACCAGACATTTGGACCCGGAAAATAATCTGGGTCATTATGGCGAAACACAATATGGGGGACCATGCCGTCCTGCCATTGTGCATCAAGGAGCGCCATGATTTCCAACCAGGCACGCCATTTGTTGAAATGCCATATGCCAAGGGCAGTAAAACCAGAATCCCAGTTCCACTGATAGGGGTATAGGCGGCTGGTCGGAACGGTATAACCGCCACGATCATTCATTTTAATGATGTTGATTGCTTCTTCGATGCGTTTGGCCAAGAGGCTATCCTTTCACACTTCCCGCGGTCAGACCCGACACAAGGAACCTTTCAAACCAGAGAAAAATAAACATGACCGGCGCCGTTGCGATAACCGCGCCAGCCATGAGGTGCTGACGTGGCACCTCAGATGAATTCAATGACACAATACCCCGCGACAAGGTGAACAACTTCACATCATCAAGGAACATGAAGGCAAACAGGAACTCGTTCCATGCGATCATGAAAACATATAGTGCGACAGATGCAATGGCCGGCATTGACAGAGGCATTGCAATCCGCGTGATGATCTGTAGCCGCGACAGGCCATCCATAAGACCTGCATCGTCAAGATCCGACGGCAGACCGGCAAAATACCCGCGCAGCATGTAAAGAGCGACGGGTATGGTGGTGGCCGGATAGACAATGCACAGCCCCAGAAGCGAGTTGCGCAAACCAAGCTGGCTAAAGACAGCATAAAGGGGAATGACGAGAATAATTGCGGGTATCAGATAGATTAGCAGCACTGACCCGGACAGCCATTGTCGGCCGGGGAAGCGCAGCTTGGCAACCGCATAGGCGCCCGGCACCGAAAACAGCAGGGTCAACACCACGGTCGCAACAGAGACGATAGCAGAATTCAACAGCAATGTCAGAAATCCGTAATCGGCAAACAGCTCGATATAGGACCGGAATAAGGTTGCAAAGCCAACATTCAGATCGATTGAAAAATCCAGTGGATTTTGCAGCAGGCTCTGCTGGCTTTTGAGACTGGTCATGAACATGACATAGAAGGGCAGTGCCACAATCAGCACAAACATCATCAGCCCCAATCCCCAGAGAAGACGCAGATAGAATTCCTCAGCCGCATAACGCGCCATCCGGCCCGGCCCGGCCGCGCCAATTGTCTTTTCAATACTCATCCAACCTATGGTTGTCAGCATGAGCAGCAGCAACAGATTTTGCCAGACAGGCAGCATTCCTTGTGGGTCGAATGGCGCGCCGAGGGACAGCCCCATCAACAGAATAAAAAGCAGAATCATACCGCTGATCCTGCGGATCAGAGGCGCTGCCGGTCTTTGCGCAATACCAAACAGGGCTGTCAGCAAACCGGCAATTGCAGCCGGTCCCGGTTGCAGCGGCAATGCCACACCAGTGGTCAGGATCGCTGTCATGCTCAGTACAAGCTGCCACAAACCAAGCCAGATAAAGCCGCTCAACGCACTTACGAAGGTGCCTGTCATCCAGAAACGCATCAGCCAGCATCCTTTGGAGAGAAACGGATAAAGATGATCGAGAACACCAGCAGGAAGAGGAAAATCACCACGGCGACAGCGGCCCCTGCCCCCAGATTTGAAATAGCAAAGGCCTGTTCATACACATTTACGGTCAATGTGCGGGTGCCGGCATTGCCACCTGTCAGAAGGAAGATGTCGTCAAATTTGTTGAAAGTCCAAATGAAACGCAAAAGAAACAGCACCGCCAGGATACCGGCTATGAACGGCAATGAGAGAAATCTGAACTGCTGCATAGGGGTCGCACCATCCATTTCGGCAGCCTCATAAATGTCAGAGGGAATGGATTGCATACGCGCCAGGATAAACAGAAAAGATAACGGGAAATAGCGCCACACCTCGAACAGGATCACCATCGTCAGCGCCATTGGCAGTTCAAATGTCAGGCCAAAGAAGCCTATATCCACCTTGCGTTGACCGAAGAAATTTATCGGCCCGTCTGCCGCACCAACCTGTAACAGCATGGCGTTCACGACACCGGAGAATGGATCGAAGAGCACAACCCATGAAAACGCCACCGCGATGACCGGCGCCACATAAGGAAACAAAAGCAGTCCGCGCACAAAGGACCGCCCAAAAAAGGCCTTTTGCATAATCTGCGCTGCGAACAGGCCAAATATCAGCGCTCCGGCCGTTCCAAACACCGTGTAATAAATAGATGTTTTCAACACATCCCAGAATTCCGCAGCCGAAAACACCTTCCTGAAGTTTTCGAGGGTGAAATCCAGCGATGTCATGACATTTGTCGTCACAAAGCTGGTGGTTGGCATACTGTCCTTAAAGCGTGCCTTATTGATCTGCGATGGGTCATCGACAATGGCTTCAATCCGCAATTTACCGCGCGCCTTAGGATCCAAATCGCCCAGGGTACAGGTCACGATCCTTGCGCCGGCGCCATCCGCGGGCTGATCAGATTTCGTAATGTCACAGGCCGGGTCACTTGCCGTGATGGTGATGCCACCCGGCAGCACATCGCGCATAACCGAATCTGCAAGCGGATAGGTGAGCGAGGAATTACGGTACCGGTATTCAATCCTAAAACTATCGCCGGCACCTGCAATGTCACCACGTATATTTTCTTTGATGATAAGCGATGGTGGTCGCAGATCGCCAAGGGTTACAGGTTTGAAAGATATCCAGAAATTGGCCAACAAAGGCAAGAGTACGATTGCCAGAACCAGCAGGAACGTCGGCAGCAGCAACAAATAGGCCAACCGCTTTTCGCGGCGTGCCAAAGCGCCTTGAAATTCTGATTTTCGTTTGGATTCCATGTCTCTGATTCTGACCAGTAATGGGTCAAATGAAAACGGGCAGCCGCAAAATACGGCTGCCCGGGATAGATTTATTCGACGGCCGCCAATTCAGCGTTCATCTTGGCAACAGCTGCTGCTGCATCGATTTCGTCATCAATATACTGACGGACGATACGGTTAATCGCCTGTGAGTTGATGATTTTCGAAGCAAGCGAAAGCTGGCCTTCCTTCACGCCCCAGCGATCGGCTGTTTCCAGACCGCCCACAATGCGGTTGATGGTGGCAGCCGAATAGAAGTCCGACAATGGTGCCTTACGGTCCACACCAACAGGCAGCTTTGACCATGCCTTCACATAGCGTGCTGTGTCAGTCGGCTCACCACGACGGACAGGGAACTTGCCTTCTGGCGCGATCGACAGGGTTGCTGCATAGCCATCCTTCATCGAATAGGTCACAAATTCTGCAGCCACATCGGTGTTGGCGTCACTGGTGATACCGAAATAGCGAATGTCAGCCCAGGCAGCACCGGCCGCATTTGACGGGCCACCGAACGTTGTGACAACAGCTGTCTTCGATGCCAGCTCAGGTGACGTCGGATCTGAATTGATTGTTGGCGGGGCGGAATCCCGCAGACCAGCCAGCTCGTCAAGAATGAAAGGCGACCAGATGATCATCGCTGCCTTGCCGGCGAAATACATTTCGCGTGACTGCTTCCAGTACAGTTCACCTGGAGGCGATGCCTTTGCCAGCTTCTTGTAGAAATCCAGAACTTCTGTGGTAGCGGCAACATCAAACGGCGCAAAACCGTCTGCGCTGACCGGTGACACACCGTTGGCAAGGAATACATGTTCCAGAACCTGGCTCATGAAGTTCTCGTCAACCTTTGTCGGTGCAACAAAACCATACATTGATGGCGGGTTGTGAAGTGCATCGACAGCAGCCTCGATCGCGGCATAGCTTGTCGGGGCGGCAAGACCAGCTGCATCGAACAGATCCTTACGGTACACCACCATTTGGGTCCAGCCATCAACAGGCACAGCGGCAGTCATGCCGTCAAACTGCGCCATCGAAATGGCACCCGGTGCAAATGTGTTTGTCTGCAGCGCATCAACGATATCGTCATTGGCCTCGACATCAAGGATGCCGGCTTCCGCCCATGGCAGAACATACTGCAGTGTATGATAGATAACATCCGGAAGATCACCGGCGGCAAAGGCAGCGGTTGCCCGTGTGCCAAGGTCTTTTTCCTCAACTGGAATCACCTCGACCGTATGGCCGGTGCGCTTGTTGAAATCATCCGCCATGGCTTGCTGCTTTGCAAGCCTTTCAGGCTGATTTTCGGTAGTCCAGAACCGAATGGTATCGGCACTTGCTACACCCGCAGCCATCACGGTGAGAATGGCTGAGGTTGCAACCAAATTGAACTTTTTCATAGTCCAATTCCTCCTGTTGGTTTGTTGATAATCGGTCGTTTTTTTGACCGGCTTCTTGCTGGCCAATCCGCAGAAGGCGGATTGTCCGTTCCCCGCCGCACCAGCGTTGCGCGGTAGAGTTTCTGATGGTCAGCGGGCGCGTCGCCCTTCTCGACCATGCTTGTTACAATTTCGACCAGTTGCTGCCCTGCTGACTGCAGAGGCTGTTTCATCGTTGATAGCGGTGGTTCCAGCCAGGCGCCGATATCAAGCCCGTCATAGCCGATCACGGACACTTCCTGCCCCGGCACGAGCCCATGCGCACGCAACTCGCGCATCGCGCCAATCGCAACCACATCGGAAATACAACAGACGGCGGTCGGCGGATCATCGAGCGCCAACAGGCGCTTCATTGCTGCCGCACCACCGTTAAAGCTGAGATCTGCCACTTCATGAAGGTCTGGTGCGGCCGGAATCCCGGCCTCTTCCAGCGCTGTGCTCCAGCCCTTGGCACGTTGAAGCGCAAAATTATATGTGTCGGGCCCGCCAATATGCGCAATGCGACGGTGCCCCAATGCGAGAAAATGCGCTGTCATATCCGAAAAGGCAGCTGCATTATCAACATCGATCCATGCTGCATGCGCGCTATCAAGGGACCGGCCGTGCGCGACAAAAGGAATATTAAGTTCCTTCAGTAATTTGAAGCGGGCATCCTTGGTGAGGGTTCGGGAAATAATCAAACCGCTTACATGGCGGGTGCGCGAAATATTGCGGTACATCGCCAGCTCTTCATCAAGGCTGCGTGGCACAAGCACCGACAGATCCCACCCGCGCGCCGTCAGCGCCTCAGCCATACCCGTCATCAACTCGCCAAGAAAAGAGGCATTCAGCTGGCCATCGGTCCGCGGCATGACATAGGCAATGGTATCCGCCTTGCCAGACGCCAGCCGCCGCGCATGCATATTCGGCACATAGCCAAGTTCAGCGGCTGTCTTCCGAACCAGCGCCTTGGTTTCAGTTGCAATATCCCGATAGTCATTCAACGCGCGCGACACTGTACTTTCTGACAGGTTGAGCCGCTGCGCGATCATGTTCAGTTTCATGAAACCCTCCACCCAAAAGCAGAATGACGAAAGCGCTTTCGGAGTCAACCGAAAACGCTTTCGGAAATATTACTCCAATTCATAAGAAATTATTAATATTAAATTACGTGAAAAATGGGCCGCGTAAGGCGAGACGGCCCGAACAGAAAAAAGCCGCTGTCCCGCAACAACGAGACAACGGCTTTGAGGTGGTGAGCGCGACAGGATTCGAACCTGTGACCCAGTGATTAAAAGTCACTTGCTCTACCAACTGAGCTACGCGCCCGCTATGTGACCCTCGAATGACCAAATGACTGCAGAATTAGGCAGTCACATGGCCGGAGACCCTAAGCGTCTGAGGCGTATATAGGGGAGCATCAGCGGCCTGTCCACCCCTTTCTTTTCCATAGTCTACATAGGGTTTCGTGTGGTTGGCGTGTGGTTTCACGGTGTCCATGTGAAGGTGTCGTTATTGGACAAAACTGACCATGTGATATCTCTTAGCCCCTTCTCTGCCGGCTGAGATAGCGCCCGATATCTGCGCGGAATACAAAAAAGTCGCCGGCACATTGCCGCGACATCGCTCACTGGATAATCATGACCTGCGCGCTGTCTATAGATGCGCGCCTGTTGGCTGGCAGGCCTTGCGAGACAGGATTGACAGTCACAAAAACAGAAGAAGATCAGCCCTGTTCAAGAAGCTGCATCGTCATCGCTGGCAAGGCGTTCAGCGCGTCTTGCCAGTTTCAGGACAAGTCTGTCACCGACACCGGGGCGGCTCCATGGGCAGACAGCCACACAGATGGCGCACCCCTGATGTTCGTTGAAGAACGGCAGGCAGCGGTCAAAATCCACATACCATTTTTCTACGCCGCGCACGGTCTGTTTATGCGGCGCGATGGCGTCGGTCGGACATGCCGCCTCACACACCCGGCAATTGGCACAAAACGAATCTATACCGTGATCGGCTGGCACATCCACCGGCAACGGACAATCAGTCAGCACCGCAGACAGCCTGAAGCTTGCGCCAAATTCAGGGTTGATTACCGAGCCATGCTTGCCCAGTTCGCCAAATCCGGCCGCCAAGGCAGGCGGGATCATGGTTACCTTGCCAGACATCGGCCCGGTCAAGGGTTCCGCATCCCATCCATGTCCACGCAGCCAACTGGCAACCATTTTGGCCCCGCGTGCCGCGCGCAGATATTGACGCATCACCTCAAGTCCGCCTTCAGGCGCCGGCGCCTTCGTGATTTCGTCATAGCGATGCTGAAACCCGAGAATGATGATGTTCTTCTGGCGGATCTCCACCCCTTCAAAGGCCCATTGCGGGTCAAATGCTGTCACGCCAGCCTTATCAAAATCCCCGGCCGAAACCGATCTGGCAACAAATTGATGCCAATCATCAGGTGCAATATGGCCTGTGTCTGATGCCAACGGTCCCAATGCCGCATCCAGCACCTCGGCACGTTCGCGCCTGACATCTGCATATGCAGCCAGTCCAGGGTCTACCGTGTAAAACCATTTTTGCAGGGCGCCATGGGCAATCTCGTCAGGATCATTTCCCCAATAAACATAGCGCGGGCGTCGCGCAACAACGTCACCAAGGCCGTTTATCGTATTTCCTGATATATCGGGAAATAGCGCTGCTTGCGCCGGGTCGGGGATAAATCGCGCCTTGCTCATGAAGGCAGATTAACCCGAAATACATTATCTGCCAAAAGCCAAGCGGTTTGCCCTTATATAAACGCCACACACAGTTGTGTGTCAGTCGGCCAATGTACGCGCCTCAAGCGCAGTCATCGCTGCCGTTACCATGGACACGGTAAAGGGCACGAAACAGGTCGCAATCATCTTGATCCAGCAACTGGCAGTCAGATCACCTGACATAATTTGGTCACCATGATTGATAAAGGCCAGGATGGTGCCGACGATGATCGCAACAATGACGGCGCGTTTGGCGACCTTCTTGCTAAAGGCCACCGATAATGCAAAGCTGAAATCGTTATAAGTCATCATAGTATTGTCGCGTTTAGGTAATTTGAATGATCACAAAAATCTTCATCCGGACATTCCCGTCAGCAGAAGAATGTGAACTGTTCGAGTCTATTCTGCAAACAAAATGGCCTGAATTGCTGAAAGGGACCAGCAGCGTCAAATTTCAAGCATTCCGAAACACACAGGCGCCGCATATCTCGACCGTGATTTGGGAATTCCCTGATGCGGCAACACAGGCCACCATCGAAAAACTGATCCAAGATCACATTGCGCGGTTTACCAAAACGCTGTCGCCAAAGACGCTGACATTCTCAGGCACCCGCGTGATGCATCTGGAAACCTGACGCGGTCTACAGACTGTTCATCTTGCGGACGACACTTGCCGGGGCAAAGCTGGAAATATCACCACCATATTTGTGAACTTCCTTCACAAAACGCGACGCAACAAAATGCTGATGCTCAGCCGCCATCAGGAAAACGGTCTCAAGATCGCCATGCAAGCGCTTGTTTATGCTCGCCATTTGAAACTCGATTTCAAAATCAGATACAGCGCGCAACCCCCGCACAATAATGGATGCCTGCTGCGCGCGGGCTAGATCCGTCAACAAGCTGGAGAAAGACAAAACGCGAATGGGTGTGGTGATCGTGCCGTCATCACTCAACCGCTGCACCTCGCCAGCAACAAGGGCCGTTCGTTCCTCAACGGACAGTAATGGCCCTTTCCCGGCGTTGGATGCCACCGCCACGATCAACTCGTCCCCAAGGCGTGCCGCACGCTCAATAATATCAAGATGCCCGAACGTCAGCGGATCAAAGGTCCCAGGATAAAGGACTATGCGCTGCGTCATGCCGCGTCTCCAGAAGGCGAATCATCTGGATCACCAGCCGAATCTGCGGCCCCTGCCCCATCGGAAATGTCGTCTATATTTCCGGCGGCGGTTTCAGTTTCGTCCGCTGGCAGCCCTTCATCATCATCATCGTCATCGTCTGCATCACGGATCAGACCGGCTGACACCACACGTTCATCCGCATCACCTGATACGTCAAACAGGCGCACGCCCTGCGTCTTGCGGCCGGCGATCCGGATGGAATCGCCCTCACCGCCATGCACGCGGATGCGGATGATCTGTCCATGATTGGTAACCAGCATTAACTGATCTTCCTCAAAGACAGTAAAGCTGGCCATCACCCGGCCGTTGCGATTACTTGTTTCAATATTGGCAACGCCCTGGCCTCCCCGCCCTGTACGGCGGTAATCACCGATGGCCGTGCGCTTGCCATATCCATTCTCGGTAACAGACAGTACGAATTCGCGTTCGATATCGGAAATGATCGACATCGATACCACCTGATCATCACCCAACAGCCGGATGCCGCGCACGCCGGTGCTGCCACGTCCGCGGAATACACGCACAGCATCCACCGCAAAGCGGATTGCCTTGCCATTGCGCGTTGCAAGCAGCACATCGTCATTTTCGCTACAGGGGGCCACCCCCACAAGTTCATCCCCCTCATCCAACTTCATCGCAATCTTGCCATTGCGCATGATGTTGGTGAAATCACTCAACCGGTTGCGGCGAATATTGCCGGATGCGGTGGCGAACATAATATGCAGATCATCCCAGCTGGTCTGATCAGCCGGCATTGGCATCACGGTGTTGATGGTTTCATCAGGCTCGATCGGCAAGATATTCACCATCGCCTTGCCAAGCGATTGAGGCGCCGCCTCGGGCAGGCGATAGCATTTCAACTGATAAACCATGCCTTTTGAGGTGAAGAACAGGATCGGCGTATGGGTGTTGGCCACAAAGAGCTGTGTGACAAAATCCTCGTCCCGTGTCTTCATGCCGGCGCGCCCTTTGCCGCCGCGCCGCTGGGCGCGATAGACCGACAAAGGCACACGCTTGATGTACCCCCTGTGGCTGACCGTCACGACCATATCTTCCTGCTGGATCAGATCTTCATCATCCTGATCGACAAGCTGGTCCGAAATTTCGGTGCGCCGCGGGTCAGCGAGTCTTTCGCGCGTCGCGGCAAGCTCTTCCAGGACGACCTCATTCACCCGCTCTACCGAGCCCAGAATATCCAGATAGTCAGAAATCTTGCCGGCAAGCTCGCGGGTCTCATCTGCCAGCTTTTCGCGCTCCATTCCGGTCAAACGTTGCAGACGGAGATCAAGAATGGCACGCGCCTGCGTTTCTGAAAGCATATACTCGCCATTGATGACCTCATGCCCCGGATCATCAATCAAGGTGATAAAGGCCTCAACCTCGGCCGCGGGCCAGCGCCGCGCGCACAGCTCGTTGCGGGCAGTTTCCGTATCAGGGGCACGGCGGATTAACTCGATCACCTCGTCAATCGAGGCCAACGCCACCATCAGGCCGGCCAGTACATGGGCACGTTCCCGCGCCTTGCCAAGCAAATAAACCGACCGTTTTGTAATGACTTCCTTACGGAAGTCGCAAAAAGCGGAAATGACGTCCTTGATGCCCATCTGCACGGGGCGGCCGGCATTCATCGCCAGCATATTGACCGGAAAGCTCGTCTGCAGACGCGTATGCCGGTACAGCTGGTTCAACACCACATCACCCGACGAATCGCGCTTCACCTCAATCACCACGCGCATGCCGGTGCGGTCAGACTCATCCCGGATATCCGAAATGCCTTCGATCGTCTTTTCACGGACAAGTTCACCAACGCGCTCAAGAAGCTGCGCCTTGTTCACCTGATAAGGGATTTCATGAACGATGATGGACTCTCGGTCGCGCGAATCCGTAATCACTTCGGCCCGTGCCCGCATGATTACTGATCCCCGTCCGGTGGTATAGGCATCACGGATGCCTGCGCGCCCCATAATCAGCGCGCCCGTCGGGAAATCGGGACCAGGAACAATCTCCAGCAACTCCTCAATGGTGATGCCAGGGTTACGGATATAAGCCTCGCAAGCCGAAATCACCTCGCCAGGATTATGCGGCGGAATATTTGTCGCCATCCCGACGGCAATACCGTTCGCGCCATTAACCAGCAGATTGGGATATTCCGCCGGCAGCACCATCGGCTCAAGCTGTGTCTCGTCGTAATTGGCGCCGAATTCAACAGTCTCTTTGTCAATATCGCGCAGCAGGCTCTCGGCAGCACGCGCCAGCCGTGACTCGGTGTAGCGCATGGCCGCTGGCGGATCACCGTCAACAGACCCGAAATTGCCCTGCCCGTCGACAAGGGGCAGACGCATCGAAAAGGACTGCGCCATCCGCACCATCGCCTCATAGATCGAACTGTCGCCATGCGGGTGATAGTTGCCCATCACATCACCGACAATCCGCGCTGATTTGCGAGGTGGCTTGGACCAGTCGTAATTGCCCTCCATCATCGCATACAGGATGCGACGGTGAACCGGCTTTAATCCGTCACGGACATCAGGCAACGCCCGCGACACGATCACGCTCATGGCATAATCGAGGTAGGATTTCCGCATCTCCTCGGAAATGGAAATCGTGGGGCTGGGCGGTTCAGTAGATGGCGGGACGATGTCGGACAAAACATTCTCTTGATGCGTATTTTTTACCAATCAGGCACCGCAAGTTCATCCCCGCGAATACCTACAACATATATACCACATACATGCTGAAAACCCCAAAATATTGTTGTTTTATGACAAAAAATACCGGTGCCCAAATAGATCTCAGGCGCCGGTTCATGTTCGTGAATCAAGTAATTGATTTAAAACGGAATATCGTCGTCTATATTATCGCCGCCATGCATAGGTGGCGGGGTTGCCGGAGCAGCAGCTGCAGTTGGCGCTGCTGCGGCGGCGCCGGCACCATAGCCGCCACCCCCCATATTGCCGCCAGCACTGTCGCCAAAGCCGCCGCCAGCAGCGTCACCGCGCCCCCCGAGCAAAGTCAATTCGCCGCGATAACGCTGCAAAACAACCTCAGTCGTATATTTCTCGACGCCCTGCTGATCTGTCCATTTACGCGTCTGCAGCTGGCCTTCAAGATAGACGCTGGACCCTTTGCGCAGATATTGCTCGGCTACACGCCCCAGATTTTCATTGAAGATCACAACGCGGTGCCATTCGGTACGCTCGCGCGGTTCACCTGTGTTGCGGTCCTTCCAACGCTCAGAGGTTGCAATTGATAAATTGATGATTTTGGCACCATCCTGAGTGTTTCTTATTTCTGGATCTTTACCGAGATTGCCGACCAGAATTACCTTGTTCACACTGCCTGCCATGGCTGCCTGTCTCCCTTGCAAGGATTTTGTGGATTTTTGCCAAAAAAGCGCTGGCTAGGTCTTTAGATTACCTGCCCGGATACACATGTGACAAGCATACAATTATCCTTTTGGGTCCACCAACTGGCGGTTTGATTTCGCTGGTCGCTGTGCGTCCCGCAGATTATGATCGCGCCATGCCAAATGAAACCAAAAAAACTCCCGATGCCAACAGCCGGCATGCCGATAGCGGCGCGCTGTCAACACGCGGCGGAGACATCCATCCACCAGCAGATACATCGGTAGAGGCCCGCACCGAACCACGGGTTATTTCTGTTCGTGGTGCCCGTGAGCATAATCTCGCGGATGTCAGCATCGATCTGCCACGCGATCGTCTTGTTGTCCTTACCGGTCTGTCGGGGTCAGGTAAATCCTCCCTTGCCTTCGACACCATCTACGCAGAAGGGCAGCGTCGCTATGTTGAATCGCTGTCAGCTTATGCCCGGCAATTCCTCGAAATGATGCAAAAGCCGGATGTGGACCTCATTGAAGGCCTGTCACCTGCCATTTCGATTGAACAGAAAACAACCTCACGTAATCCGCGCTCGACAGTCGGTACCGTGACCGAGATTTATGACTATATGCGCCTTTTGTGGGCGCGTGTCGGGATTCCCTACTCGCCCGCTACAGGTCTGCCGATCAAAAGCCAAACCGTCAGCCAGATGGTTGATATCCTGCTGGGGATGGAAGATGGCACACGTCTCTACCTGCTCGCACCGGTCGTGCGCGGGCGCAAGGGCGAATATCGAAAGGAACTGTCCGAATTTCACCGCAAGGGTTTCAGCCGTGTGCGCATTGACGGTGAAATCTATGATCTTGATGCGACGCCAACACTCGACAAGAAGCGCAAGCATGACATAGAGGTCGTTGTCGACCGTCTGGTCATTCGCGGCGACGCCGATGAACTGGCGACCCGCCTTGCCGATTCACTGGAAACAGCGCTGGCACTGACAGACGGACTGGCGTTTGCGGATAATGCCGACACCGAGGCACGGACTGTCTTTTCTGCGAATTTTGCCTGCCCGGTATCCGGTTTCACGATTGACGAAATTGAGCCGCGCCTGTTTTCATTCAACAATCCGTTCGGGGCCTGCCCCACCTGTGACGGGCTGGGGGTCAGCAGTCATTTCGACGAAATGCTGGTTGTACCCGATTCACGCCAGACGCTGCGCGGCGGGGCCTTGGCACCCTGGGCCTCCAGCAGCTCGCGTTATTACATCCAGACATTGGAATCGCTTGCCAGACAGTTCAGTTTCTCGCTCGACATGCCCTTTGGCGAGCTGGATTCCGAGATTCGGTCAATCATCCTGCACGGGTCCGGCACAGTCCCCGTCACAATGGAATTTGATGATGGCATGCGGTCTTACAAGACCAAGCGTCCTTTCGAAGGCATCATGCCGAACCTTGCGCGCCGCTATCGCGAGACGGATTCATCCTGGGTACGCGAGGAGCTGGAGAAATTCAGGGCTAATCACCCTTGCGAGGCATGTGGCGGCAAACGGCTGAAGCCCGAGTCGCTGGCCGTCAAGGTGGCAGACCACGATATTTCAGACATCTCACGCCTGTCGATTGGCGATGCGCGCGACTGGTTTGCCGGTCTGAATGACCGGCTGCAGGGGCAGGAATCGGAAATCGCATCGCGGATATTGAAGGAAATCAACGAACGGCTGGGCTTTCTTGTGAATGTCGGGCTTGGCTATCTGTCGATGGCGCGCAATTCCGGCACCTTGTCCGGCGGCGAATCACAGCGTATCCGCCTTGCCTCTCAAATTGGATCAGGGCTGACTGGGGTGCTGTATGTTCTGGACGAGCCATCCATCGGCCTGCACCAGCGCGACAATGACAGGCTGCTGGCAACATTGGTCAGGTTGCGTGATCTCGGCAACACCGTGTTGGTTGTGGAACATGATGAAGATTCCATCCGGCTGGCCGATTATGTGATTGATATGGGACCCGGCGCGGGTGTTCATGGCGGACAGGTGATTGCTGCCGGTACGCCGCAACAGATCCTCGACAGTACGGAATCCCTGACAGGACAATATCTGTCCGGTAAGCGGGCCATTGCGGTTCCGAAAACGCGCCGCAAGGCCAAAAAAGGACGGCGGGTGCGGGTCGAAGCCGCCAGCGGCAACAACCTGCATGATGTTACCGTCGATTTTCCGCTTGGCGTGCTGACCTGCGTGACCGGTGTGTCGGGCGGCGGCAAGTCGACACTGGTCTTGGAAACGCTGTGGAAGGGACTGGCGCGCCGCCTGCACAAGGCACGCGAAATGCCGGCACCGCACAAATCGATCCTGGGTGCCGAGCTGCTGGACAAGGTCGTCGATATCGACCAGTCCCCAATTGGGCGCACACCGCGGTCCAATCCGGCCACCTATACGGGGGCCTTTACCCCGATCAGGGAATGGTTTGCCGGACTGCCTGAATCAAAGGCACGTGGTTATGCCCCGGGCCGCTTTTCCTTCAATGTGAAAGGGGGGCGTTGCGAAGCATGTCAGGGTGATGGCCTGATCAAGATCGAGATGCACTTCCTGCCCGATGTCTATGTGACCTGTGATACCTGCAAGGGCCGGCGGTATAACCGGGAAACACTGGAAATCACCTTTCGCGGCAAATCAATCGCAGATGTCCTCGAGATGACCGTCGAGGAAGGGGTGGAATTCTTCAAGGCTGTGCCGGCGATTCGTGAGAAGCTGGATACGATGTATCGGGTGGGGCTTGGCTATGTCCGCATTGGACAGCAGGCGACGACCCTCTCTGGTGGCGAGGCACAACGTGTCAAACTGTCCAAGGAACTGTCGCGGCGCGCCACAGGCCGGACCATCTACATCCTGGACGAGCCGACAACCGGCCTGCATTTTCACGATATCGCCAAATTACTGGAAGTGTTGCAAGAGCTGGTCGACACCGGCAATACAGTGATTGTGATTGAACATAATATGGATGTCATCAAGACGGCGGACTGGATTATCGATCTTGGCCCGGAAGGCGGTGATGGCGGCGGCTTGATTGTTGCTGAAGGCACGCCCGAAGAGGTGGCAGCTGTCGCCGAATCCCATACTGGAACATACCTTGCACGCATGCTGACCAACAAGGACGCATAAAATGAACCAGACAGACAAAGCTGTTCATGTTGTTGGCGGCGGCCTTGCCGGCAGCGAAGCAGCCTTTCAACTGGCGCGCCGTGGCGTGCCCGTGGTGCTTCATGAAATGCGCCCTGTACGCATGACGGATGCCCATCAAACCGAAGGCCTTGCCGAGCTTGTCTGCTCTAACAGTTTCCGTTCCGATGATGCCGAAAGCAATGCCGTTGGTGTTCTGCATGAGGAAATGCGGATCATGGGATCCGTTATCATGACGGCAGCCGATCGGCATAAGGTGCCGGCAGGGGGCGCATTGGCGGTTGACCGGGACGGTTTTTCCGACTGCGTCCAGCAGATACTGTCAGACCATCCGCTGATAACATTGGAACGCGGCGAGGTGACCGAGATTCCGGAAGATTGGGGCCAGACCATCATTTCGACAGGCCCCCTCACCGCGCCCGCGCTCGCCGACATGGTGCGCGCGCTCGGCGGTGAAGATGATCTCGCCTTTTTTGATGCGATCGCCCCGATTGTCCATTTTGACAGCATCGACATGGATGTGGCCTGGTTCCAGTCACGCTATGACAAATCCACCGATGACGGTGATGGCAAGGACTATATCAACTGCCCGATGGACAAATCGCAATATGACGCGTTCATTGACGCGCTTTTGACCGGTGAGAAAATGTCCTTTCGGGAATGGGAAGAAAACACGCCCTATTTCGAAGGCTGCATGCCCATTGAAATTATGGCCTCCCGCGGACACGAGACCCTGCGCTTTGGCCCGATGAAGCCAGTCGGGCTGACCAATGCGCATGATGGCAGCCGACCGCATGCCGTGATTCAGCTGCGACAGGACAATGCCCTTGGCACGCTTTATAATATGGTCGGGTTCCAGACAAAGCTGAAATATGCAGAACAGGTGCGTGTGTTCCAGACGATCCCGGGACTTGAATCGGCACAATTTGCGCGCCTTGGTGGCCTGCATCGCAACACCTTTATCAATTCACCGCGCCTTCTGGATGAACAGTTGCGGATGAAGGCGCGTCCTGGGCTGCGCTTTGCCGGACAGATCACGGGTGTCGAAGGCTATATTGAATCTGCGGCTATCGGACTCATGGCAGGCATCATGACCGCATCCGAGGTCACCTCGGCGGCATGGACACCACCGCCCGTCGATACGGCCCATGGCGCGCTTCTGGCGCATATTACCGGCGGTGCTGACGCCGACACATTTCAACCCATGAATGTGAATTTCGGTCTGTTCCCGCCAATTGATCTGGTGACCACCCCAAATGGCAAAAAGCGCAAACTGCGCGGGCGCGAACGCAAGATGGCCTATGCCGCACGGGCACTGGAATCCTTCGCTGGCTGGGCAGGTGTTATGAAGATAGCCTGACACCCCAACGCCAGGCAAGCATACGCCAGACCAGCAAGCCATCCGGCCCGGTCCCAGGCGATGTCAGGCCGCGGCGTATCAGACAGGCCAGCAGGAAAAGCCAGCGCGTGTCCGCCCGCACCTGACGGCGCAGTTGTTCAAGGTCGACATCCGGCCAATCATCGCCGGCAAAACGCCGACCAATATCAGCTGCCATCAGTGCAAGATCGTCATGCCCCTCAACCGCAGGCATCATCGCAAAGGCCCGCGCCCAGCAGCCAGCGGCGCCTTGTGTGTCATTTTGCAACCGGTCCTGCCAAAGGCCAATCAGCGCCTGCAACTGGCCAATCCCGATCTTGCCAGAACCAAGATGCCCATGCAGCCGCGCTGCCAACGGGGCAGCGGCCGGGGCATCCCCCGCCAGCGCATCAACCCACCATTGAAGACGAATTGCGGCCAGCATCGGTTCACTGGGGATGCGGATGGCGTTTTCGCACTCATGTGCCAAAGACAGCAGGTCGGACAGCAGGCCGCGCAAATCTGTAGGGACAAAAAGCAGGCAGCAGGCCAGTTCGCGATCCGTCTCGCGTAGGGCCAACCAAGCCTCGCTTCCCATATCAGCCATATAGCGCCCTAGATGGCGACAAGCGCAGCCGCTGCATTACGGCCTTCGCTCATCAGCACATTCCATGTCCGGCACGCCGCCGCGGTCGACAACAGCTCGAACGCGATGTCGTGTTCACGAAATTGCGCTGCCAGTTCCATAAAGGGATGCATCGGTGCCCCGCCTGCCCCCAGCACAAACAGGGGCGGCGGCGCATCGCCCAACAGAGGCGCCAGATCAGCAAATGTCAGGTCATCGAGATTGGTGGGCGGCATCCATTGCTGTGCCTCACGCGGCAACAGGACAAGGCTGCCGGTGTGACGCGTGCCTGACACACGAAACCCGCCCTCGCCATAGCCGTGAACAAGCTGCAGGTCGCTGCCGTCGCCAAAGGTCTTGACCTCGACCATGCCGGCCTCAGTCGTTCTCGGCAGGTGCGCCGGGATCGTCTTCCTCGTCAAGGTGACGCTTCAGGTCGAAAAAGGCGAGGCTGCCAACAGCAACGAAGATGGATGAATAGGTACCAATCAAAACACCCCACATCATTGCCAGCGCAAAATCCCGCAATACCGCGCCACCAAACAGCACAATAGCAAGCAATGCCAGCAGTGTTGTGACAGAGGTCATAACGGTACGTGACAGCGTCTCATTGAGGGACCGATTCAGAATTTCACGCTGTTCATAGGATTTATAACGGCGCAGATTCTCACGTACACGGTCAAACACCACGACCGTGTCATTGATCGAATAGCCGGCGATCGTCAGGATTGCGGCCACCGTCGCCAGATTGAATTCGAAAGATGTCAAGGCGAAGAGGCCGATCGTTGATAAAACGTCATGCGCCAGCGCCAGAATGGCGGCCAGTGAGAACTGCCATTCAAAGCGGAACCATATATAGACCATGATTGCGAGCAACGCACAGACCACCGCATAAATGCCCTTCTGTGCCAGCTCGGCACCGACGGTTGGTCCGACAAATTCGGTGCGTCGCACGTCATATCCGGTGCCAAGCGTGTCAGTAATGGCCTTGATCGCAGCGATCTGCGCTTTCTCATCACCATCCTGTCGCTGTACACGCACCAGAATATCAGTCTCGGAACCGAATGACTGCAGGCTGATATCGCCAAGCCCCAACTGGCCAAGGTCAGACCGGACACCGCCAATATCAGCCGGTCCCTCAGTACTACGGGCCTCGATCAGAATACCGCCGCGGAAATCAATACCGAGATTGAGGCCGACAAGCGTGAACAACAGAATTGAGGCCGCAACGAGAAGTCCGGAAAAACCCAGCGCCGGCAATCGCAGACGCATGAAGTCAAAACTGGTTTCACTGGGAACAAGCTTAAGGCGCATTACAATGTCTCCTAAAGAACCAGTTCGCGTGGCCGGCGGCGTTCAAGCCACAAAATAACCAGCATGCGTGTGACCATGACAGCGGTGAAGAGCGAGGTAGCGATGCCGATCGACAGCGTTACCGCAAACCCCTTAATTGGTCCGGAGCCAAAAATATAAAGGAACAGGGCTGCAAACAAAGTTGTCAGATTGGCATCGACAATCGTTGAAATGGCGCGTTTGTACCCACCCTCAATCGCTGCCATCACGCTTCGTCCACGGCGCAATTCTTCGCGGATACGTTCAAACACCAGAACATTTGCATCAACCGCCATACCCATTGTCAGCACAATCCCGGCGATACCCGGCAGGGTCAGTGTTGCCTGGAGCGCCGACAGCGCGCCAAGGATCAGCACCACATTCACCAAAAGGGCGATATCCGCCAGAAGGCCGAAAAGACCGTAGCTGACGATCATGTAAACCATCACAAGTGCCAGCGCGACGATGGCGGCAATCTGGCCGGCCGCAACGGAATCGGCACCAAGGCCGGGCCCGATCGAGCGCTCTTCCATGACGATCAGCGGTGCCGGCAGTGCACCCGCCCGCAGGATCAGCGCCAGTTCATTTGTCTCGGCAACAGTGAAGGTGCCGGTAATCTGGCCATTGCCAAAAATCTGTGACTGGATTGTCGGCGCTGACACAACCTTGCCATCCAGAATGATCGCAAAGGGACGGCCGATATTCGCGCCGGTAACCCGGCCAAATTTCTTTGCGCCTTCTGCGTTCAGCGCAAAGGTGACAGCCGGACGATTATTCTGATCGAACGAGGCTTGAGCGGATTCCAGCAATTCACCGCTGACCATCACGCGTTTTTCAACCACAAAGGCGTCGCCACTATCATCATCAGCCGGCAGCAACACACTGCCGGATGGGGCGCGGCCACGCTGGCGGACTTCCTCTGCCGTTATGCTGGTGTCCACAAGCTGGAATGTCAGCTTTGCCGTTCGGCCAAGCAATCGCTTGATTTCTTCCGGATCATCCACGCCCGGCAACTGCACCAGAACGCGGTCGGCGCCCTGCCGCTGGATAACCGGTTCCTTCGTACCGTCCGGATCAATCCGGCGGCGGATGATTTCCATCGATTGCTCAATGGTCTGGCTTTGCAGATCAATCAGCCCCTGCTCGGTAAAGGTAAGGCGAAAGGCAGTGCCATCAGAAGACACGCTGACAGCCGGGCCAAATTCTGCAAACACAGCGCGGGCCGCGGCATCATCCTCGGGCTTGCGGATGGATATATTGACGCCACCATCGCGCACAGCTAAACCGCTGAAACGCAGATTATTCTGCCGGAATTCCAGGCGGACTGTCTCAGCGATGCCTTCCAGACGTTCATTGAGGACAACATCCATATCGACCCGCAACAGCAGATGCGATCCGCCTTGCAAATCAAGGCCCAGATTGATTTTTTGACCGGGCAGGAAACTGCCCCCCTCTGCCCCGTCGCCAGGCATGGCGTTCGGCGCGGCATAGGCAATCCCCAATGCTGCTACCAGCAGCACAAGGATTTTTTTCCAGCTTTCAAACTGCAGCATGCGCAGGTCGCTTTCCCTGAAACAGGCGGGGTATCAACACCCTGGCCTGGCAAGTACCGGCTCCGGACAGAGCGCCCCTTTGCGAACTGCCGGACCCAGAAAAGACTATTTTGTTTTCTTGTCAGATTTGGCGTCAGGTGCAGGTGCATTCTTGCCGCGCACATCAGCGATCATCGTGCGGATGACATTGACTTTCACATCCTTGGCGATTTCCACCTCGATGGTCTCGCTGTCATCTACAACCTTTGTCACTTTGCCTTCGATACCGCCATTGGTGATGATCTTGTCACCCTTTGCAACGGCAGCCAGCATTTCCTTGTGCTGCTTGGCGCGCTTCTGCTGCGGGCGGATCAGCAGGAAGTAGAAAATGACCATTACAAGGACGATCGGCATCAGGCCGCCAAGACCGCCACCGGCAAGACCCCCGGACTGGGCGAGTGCAGGCGTTATCAACATGATATATCTTTCTGAACGTGTTTGTTTTTGCTGGCTCGCACCATAAACGCCCTTGGCGCAATGGGCAATCATCAACCGGCGTGTCAGAGTGAATAATATTGGGCCTGCAACGCGCGATCCTGGGCTGCGACCTGTTCCGCCATATATAGACCAAGTATGGTTGTGAGCCGGCATTCGGCTTGCTAACCTGCCGCTATGTCCATGTCCGATCAAGATCACCAGTTTCTGCACACCCTGGCGCGCATTGCCAATGCGCTGGAATCACGCAATCCACCAGACCCGGACCCAGCCCAGCTGCCACAAGCAGATGCCTATGTCTGGAATCGGGCGCGGCGGCGGATGACACCGGTTGAACGGGTCAACCGTGTGGAATTGCGCTTGCTTTGCGGTATTGACCAGCAACGCGATATGTTGCTGTCGAACACGATTGCCTTTGTGCGCGGTTTTGCAGCGAATAACGCCTTATTATGGGGCGCACGGGGCACCGGCAAATCATCCCTTGTCAAAGCCATCCATGGCACCGTGACCACACGCGACATGGATTGCGCACTTGTTGAAATCCATCGCGAGGATATTGAGGACCTGCCCTTCATCATGTCGTTTCTGGGGGGCATAGAACGCCGTTTCATCGTGTTTACCGATGACCTGACATTCGATCATGGGGATAGCAGCTACAAATCGCTGAAAGCAGCCCTCGATGGCGGCGTCGAGGGACGGCCCGAAAATGTGATTTTCTATGCCACATCAAACCGGCGACACCTCATGCCCCGCCAGATGATCGAGAATGAAAGATCAACCGCCATCAACCCGTCGGAAAGCGTTGAGGAAAGTGTGTCCCTGTCTGACCGCTTCGGCCTTTGGATCGGGTTCCATTCGATTGATCAGGAAACCTTTCTCGATATCGTGGAAAGCTATGTGTCTTTCTTTGATATCGACACCAGTAAAGTCGATATCCGCCGCGAAGCACTGGCATGGTCGGTCGAACGTGGCGCACGATCCGGTCGGGTGGCTTGGCAATTCATTGTCGATCTTGCTGCGCGTACCGAGACATCAATTTCGAATAAAATCAGATAGTTTTTTTACATTTTGAAAGCCAGAAGTGATCAGGTGATTATCGTCCTTGGATCGATTGGCTGGCGTGATTTTCGAATTTCAAAATGCAGTTGCGGCGCATCAACCTTGCCAGTCGCGCCAACGGTTGCGATCTTGGCACCGGCCTCGACGATATCGCCCTCGCGGACAAGAACATCACCAAGATGGGCGTAGGCTGTAATAATCCCGCCATCATGCTTGACCAGCACCAGCGTGCCAAAAGATTTGATTTCGCGCCCTACAAAGGCAACCGTGCCCCGCGCGGCTGACAGGACTGCAGCGCCCTCGGCTGCCGCAATATTCACCCCGTCATTATGGATGCCACGCGCTGCTGGCCCGAATTCAGTGATGATTTCGCCTTCAACTGGCCACCGAAACACCCCGTTACCGGTTGGGGCCACAAAGCGTTTGCGCGGCAGGCTGGTCGCCGGGGGTTCGACAGCCGCCGTCTGTGTTGTCGCCGGCGCGGTATTGGCAGCATCCGGAGCGGCATCAAGAATTGAAAAATCCAGACTTTCCGGAAGTGCAAGCCGCTGACCAACTGTCAGTGCGTAAGGTTCTGTCAAACCATTGGCCTGCGCCAGCTGATACTGGCTGACGGCATAACGTTGCGAGATCGAGAACAGCGTATCGTCAATGGCAACAACATGCGTGCGCAACGGTGTAATCACCAGCACCTGCCCCGCCGAAATGATGTAAGGCGGCCCGATATTGTTTTCACGCACGATTTTCAAGGGTGAAACCCCGTAACGCGCCGCGACATCATAGAGTGTGTCATTCTCACGGACCGTCACCTGTCCGGAAGCCGGGATGGCTTCGCGCGCCTGGCGCAGCGGCGCGGTCAGCACCGGTGCCGGCGTGCTGCGCGTCAAAGACAGATCAGGTGCCCTGCAGGCCGCAAGTGCGCCGGCAAGGCAGAGCGCCAAAAGTGTCATCAAGCTTGCAACGCGGCTTGTCTTGCCAGAAGGCTGCATATTCAATCCTCGACCAGCGGAACAAATTTGACAGGCAATAAGGTTGCCTGATCAAACCCTGTCTCATGACGCGTAATGGTGACCAGATGCTGTTCGCGACCACGCCCCACAGGTGCACACATGATGCCGCCAATCTTTAGCTGGTTCAACAGCCGATCTGGAATCACAGGCGGCGCGCAGGTCAGAATGATCCGGTCAAAGGGCGCGGCCTCTGGCCACCCTCTCGCCCCGTCACCAAGCCGTGTTGTCACATTGGTGACGCGGATTTCGCGCAACCGGTTATCTGCCTCGACAAGTAACGGACGCAACCGTTCAATCGAATAAACGCGTCGACATAAAAAGGACAGGATGGCCGCCTGATAACCGCTGCCGGTGCCAATTTCCAACACGCGTTCGCGACCACTCAACTGCAATGCCGCGGTCATCCTCGCCACGATATAGGGCTGGCTGATTGTCTGGTCCATGGCGATCGGCAGTGACGCATTTTCATAGGCATGCGCCTGCAGGGCGTGGGAGACGAAAATCTCGCGCGGGACCTGCTCAATGGCAGAGAGTACATCGGCGTCGATGATTCCCATGCCGCGGAGCGTCATGATCAGCTGGGCTTTTTCATTTTGAAAGGGCTGCATCAGGCTGCTTGTTTCCTGCTGGGCAGCCGGTCGGCCCTGACTGGCCGTCATGCCTGTCCCGCTATACCGGCTGGCTAGAACGTCTCGGTGGCTAGCGACAATTGTACGTCACCTGCTGTGATATCCATACCCAATGCCGTCAGCGATATCCAGCCTTCATCCATGACGGCGCGATCACTTCCCGGTAACGTTTCATCCCGCGCCATCAAAGGCCCCAGTCGATAGCTGTTGGGAACAGTCCCCTCAATCACCTGATCACCAAATTTATGCTGATCCAGCCTTGCAGGCTTGATACCGCGCACGGCATTGGCTGCAACCGGCGGGAAATTCACATTCATCACTGTGCGCTTTGCGATGCCGATATCCAGAATATGCTGCACTACGCGCATGCCATGTGCGATGGCTGCATCATAATCTGCGCGGTCGGTGCCCCCATTTCTTTGTGAAAGCGCAATGCCGGGAACCCCCATCAGCGCACCTTCCATGGCAGCCGCAATCGTACCCGAATATAAGACATCATCCGCGACATTCATTCCGGCATTAATGCCAGACAATACCAGGTCAGGCGCATGGTTCATTACCCGCGCCATTCCCATGATCACGCAATCACTTGGCGTTCCGGAACAGGCAAACCGGTTATTGCCCCGTGGTTCGATGATAACATCCTTCCGCAACGATATGGCGCGCGACATGCCGGACCGATTATCTGTCGGCGCAATCACCCAGATATCGTCACTAAAGCTGCGCGCAATCTCTTCGAGGATATGAATGCCAATGGCATCAATACCGTCATCATTGCTGATCAGGATGCGGCCAATAGAAGAATGCGCAGAAGGAGAAGCTGACATAAAAATACCTGTTAAAAAATCACAATAAGCCGATGGCAAATACGCTATCTGCGCAAACAATCACATGCCGGCAAAGGTCATGGTACCGACGAACATTTTGCGGACAAGCCCTGCTAGACCGCTTTTATCTCTTCACATCCCATATAGGCTTGCAGCGCCTCGGGCAAGCGGATCGACCCATCTTCCTGCTGACCGTTTTCAAGCACCGCGATCATTGTGCGGCCGACGGCCAGACCCGACCCGTTCAGCGTATGCACAAACTGCGTGTTGCCGTCGCTGTCGCGGAACCGTGCCCGCATGCGGCGCGCCTGAAACGGGCCACAATTCGAACAGGAGGAAATCTCACGATACATGCCGCGGCCGTCATCCTGGCCGGGCAACCAGACCTCAATATCATAGGTTTTCTGTGCGCCAAATCCGGTATCACCACTACACAGCATCATGACACGATATGGCAAGCCGAGGCGTTGCAGGATCTCTTCGGCACAGGCAGTCATGCGCTCATGCTCTGCTTCCGAATCTTCCGGTCGGGTCACGCTTACAAGTTCGACCTTTGAAAATTGATGCTGGCGGATCATGCCGCGTGTGTCGCGTCCGGCCGCACCAGCTTCCGACCGGAAACAGGGTGTATGGGCGGTGAAACGCATTGGCAGCGCGTCAGCCGGCCAGATTTCTTCAGAGGCGATATTGGTCAGCGGAACCTCGGCTGTCGGGATAAGCCATTTTTCATCCGCACGGAACAGATCGTCACCAAATTTCGGCAACTGCCCTGTACCGGTCATGGCTGATGAATTCACCAGGAAGGGCGGCAACATTTCCTCATAGCCAAATTCGCCGGTATGGATGTCCAGCATGAAGGCTGCGAGCGCCCGCTCAAGACGGGCCAGCTTGCCACGCAACAATACAAACCGTGCGCCTGACAGTTTGGCCGCTGTGGCAAAATCCATCTGGCCAAGCCCTTCCCCCAATGCCACATGGTCCCGCGGCGTAAAGGCGAATGATGTTGGGGTGCCAACAGTGCGTACAAGACTGTTGTCATCTTCATTAGCACCATCCGGCACAATGTCATCCAGAATATTCGGCAATTCCATCAGACGGCCATCCAATGCGGCGGCAAGCGCGCCCTCCTCTTCCTCCAAGGCAGGCATGCGGGCCTTGATGTCATTGACCTCCGCGATCAATGCGTCGGCATCTTCACCTTTGGCCTTGCGCGCGCCGATTTCCTTGGATGCCAGATTACGCCGCGACTGCATGTCCTGGATCTGACCCTGAAGCGCGCGCCTTTTACCGTCGGTTTCCAGAATGTCGGCCGAAGGCGAATCCACGCCGCGCCGCGCCATGGCGGCATCAAAGCTGGCAGAATGATCTCTAATGAAGCGGATGTCGTGCATCGGTCCGTCTCGCGGTTCAAAAAGGATGTACTGGGCCGGCACATAGCCGATACCCGTTGCATACAATATTCAGCCAGCCACAGCCAGCCTCATGATTCACCAACATCCTTTGGCGCCATGATCCGCGCCGCGATGATGGACAGTTCATAAAGCGCTATAATCGGCAATGCCAGCAACAGTTGGGACACCACATCTGGCGGGGTCAGAATGGCGGCTGCGACAAAAGCGATGACAATCGCTACTTTGCGTTTTTCGGCCAGAGCTGCTGGCGACACGAGACCGGCACGTACCAGCAACAGCAGGACGACCGGTAATTCAAACGCCAGACCAAACGCAAAGATCAACCGCATGATCAGCGACAGATATTCACTGATACGCGGTTCAATCTCGATGGCCAGCGCACCGTCACCCGCCGACGTCTCGAACCCGATGAAGAAGTTCCAGGCCAGCGGCGTCACGATGTAATAGACCATCGCCGCCCCCAGAAGGAACAATACCGGTGTTGCGATCAGGAACGGTAGAAAGGCGCGCTTTTCATTGCGATAAAGCGCCGGTGCCATGAATTTCCATATCTGGATGCTGATGATTGGAAAGGACACACAAAGGGCCGTGAAAAAACCCACCTTGATCTGCGTAAAAAACCCTTCGTGAAGGGCCGTAAAGATCATCCGCCCGCCGCCCTTTTCTTCAAGGATATCGGCCAGGGGCGCCTGCAAGAAAATAAACACATGGCTGGAGATACTGTTATTCACCCCGCCGCCGGGCATGGGTGCAACACAGATCAAAAACAGCAGAACAAACGCCAAAAGCGCCACGCCGAGGCGATTGCGCAATTCCGTCAGATGCTCAATCAGCGTCATCTCGCCGCCTGCGCCTTCATCCTCTGCTTTGGTTTCGGTATCGTCGCTCATGACGGGCCAGCTTTATGTTTTTTGCGTTTGGCAGCTGTTTTGGTCGCTGGTTTCACGCCCGCTTTCTTTTTCGCCGCGCGCGACTTTGCCTTGGTGGATGTTTTCGCCGTTACGGCTTTCGCAGGCGCTGCTGAGGCGTTGGATGGTGCGATGTCATTATCTGCACTGGCCGCAATCTCACGTCCAGAATTGCGCGCCAGGTCAGCTATCTCGTCAACCGCGCCAGCCATATCGTTACCATGCATGGCATCACGCGCCTCTTTCACCGAGGCACCAAGGTCGCCATCGGGGTCAATGGCAGATGCCACAGCGTCCAGATCACCGGAACGCGCCTTGGATATTGCGTTCTTTACTTCGGCAACTTCAGCATCCACGGCAATCTGGTTCATGCCATCGGTAAATTCGCGGGCAACCGAGCGCATCTGACGCGTCAGCTTGGTAAAACTGCGCAGCATCGCTGGAAGTTCCTTGGGGCCGACAACCATCACCAGGACAAAAGCGACTAACAGAAATTCCCATCCACCGATGTCCAGCATCAGAGAATCCTAACTAGCTTTTCTTCGCGGCTTTTTTCTTCGCGGCCTTTTTCTTGGCAGCCTTCTTTTTGGCAGCCTTTTTCTTGGCAGGTGCCTTTTTGGCCGGCGCCTTCTTGCGCGTTGTTGCCTTTGCGGCAGGTGCCGGCTTGTCCTCGATCACCTCGACATCATCTTCAGCGCCGTCCGCGTCCTGTTCATCGCCTTTCAGACCAGTCTTGAAACTGCGAAGCCCCTTGCCGAAATCGCCCATGATCGACGAAATCTTGCCACGACCGCCAAAAAGCAGCAGGACGACGGCCAAGACGACAAGCCAGTGCATTATGCTGAACGTACCCATTGTATATCCTCTGAATTAGATTCCTGCCGGGCAAACTGGCCGCCCTGCTGACTAGTGTGGAGAATATAGACAGCGATTGAGCGTTGAACAAGCCATGGTTACGCCCTGCAGGCACAAGATTTGTCTTTGACGAAACATACCGCCACATCGACAGGCAACTGACCACATCTGCTCTGCTGATCACGCAGGAATGGTGCCTCACATTGCGGATGATGGGAATACAAATGCCTGTGACGGATCAACGGTAATGCGCACCTTGCTGCCACTTTGCAAAGAGTTCAAACCAGGGACACGGGCATGCAGGTGCAACTCGTTCGTCCCGGTTGGAACCGACAGGTGAATCAGAGATGCCCGCCCCAGAAGCCGCGCTTCCATTACCTCGGCATTTGCCCCCGTGCTGTCCGCCTCGATGAACAAGGCTTCATAGCGAATAACAATCTGAACCGGCTGCCCCTCTACACATTCTTCTGGCGCCTCAAAACTGCCAAGCACGGTTTGAATCGCACCATTGGCGACGATCCCTTCGATCTGGTTCACCTCACCAAAAAACTCGGCCACAAAGGCGCTGTTTGGCTGGCAGTAAAGATTCACCGGCCGGCCTGTTTGCTGCACCTGCCCGTCACGCAGCACAACAATATTGTCAGACATGAACATCGCTTCTTCAGAATCATGCGTGACCATCAATGCGGCTGTTTCGGACGCTTTCAGCACATGCAGCATCTGATCACGAATTCTTTCACGCAGGCGACTGTCGAGCCCGGCATATGGCTCGTCCAGCAAAATAACGGAAGGCTTTGGTGCCAGCGCGCGCGCCAGTGCAACGCGCTGCTGCTGGCCGCCAGATAATTCGTGCGGATAGGCATCCGCCAACGATTCAAGATCTGTTTCGGAAAGCACATCCAGCCCTCGACGGATGGCAGCACTCCCCTTTTCTTTGAGACCAAACACCACATTCTCAAGAACGCTCAGATGCGGAAACAGCGCATAATCCTGAAACATGTAGCCGACGCCCCGATCTTCTGGCGGCATATTGTACGCCGCGTCGGAAAGCAATGTGCCATCAAGCCAGATTTCACCGCCGCGTGGCCGTTCCAGACCAGCGGCAAGGCGCAGCATGGTTGTCTTGCCACAGCCTGATGGTCCAAGCAGCGTTACAACCTCACCGCGTTCAACAGAAAAACTGACATCATCAACGGACAGGCTGTCATTGTAAGCATGTACGACATTGCGAAAATCAAGCATTGTCATCCTCAATGGCATGCGACCCGGAATCATCATCCAGGTCAGCGTCCAACCCGGCTTCCATCAGTGCATCCTCCAGCAAATCGGTATCGGTATCCAGCCCATCATCATCATCTGAAACGGCCGCGTCATCATCAACCCGTTCAATCAGACCACCAATGACCTGACCCTTGCGCAGCAGGCCGGATGCCTTGAGATCATCAAGCCCGGGCAAATCACCCAGATCGGCAAGCCCAAAATGATCCAGAAAGGCAGGGCTGGTCCCCCAGGTCAGCGGCCGTCCTGGTGTCCGCCGGCGACCGCGCGGCTTGATCCACCCGAGTTCCAGCAGGATATCAATGGTCCCGCGTGACAGGCTGATGCCACGAATTTCTTCAATTTCGGCCCGTGTGATTGGCTGGTGATAGGCAATGATGGCAAGCACCTCGAGGGCAGCACGCGACAATGGCCGTTCCACCTGTTGGCGCGTGTTGAGATGCGCCGCAATTTCGGCACGTGTGCGAAAGGCCCAACCGTCACCGACCTGGCACAGCTCTATGCCGCTGGTTTCGTCAAACCGTTTGTGGATCGCCGAGATCAATGGTGCCAGCTCGACATCATCGGGAACATGATTGCGCAGTTCGGCTTCGCGCACCGGCTTTTCCGAAGCGAAAATTAACGCTTCAATTGTCGCGGCCCATTGCTTGTTTGTGGCGTCATCAACCGTCATGACTGATCCTTTGTCCGCAGAAAAATGGGCGCAAACCGACTATCCTGCCGTAGCCGTAACATGCCCTCTTTCGCCAATTCCAGCGAGGCGACAAAATGCGATGCTGTTGCTGAACGACGATCAAGCGGTGTCTTCAGATTATCCGGCAGGAAGGATTCGAGGACGGTCCATTCCGGAATGGATCCGACAAGACGTCGCAGCCGTGCGGCCGCTTCCTGCACTGAATAGAGCCGCGTTGCCGCAATTGTTAGCGTGCGGTTTTCCACGCCTGACTGAATTGATCCATAACAGGCCAGCAGATCGTAAAGGCTGGCTGTCCAGATCGGGTCACTGACACTTTCAAAACGTTCCCCGGCCCCGCGGGCAAAGCGCTGCTGACCAAGGCGGGGCAGACTTATCAGGCGCTTGGCCGCCTGTTGCATCGATTCAAGACGCACCAGCTGATATTTCAGCGCGTCGGTCATGTCGATGACTTCTGCTGCCTGCTCAGGTTCCGGATCGGGCAGCAGCAGGCGCGACTTGAGATAGGCAAGCCAGGCTGCAATCACCAGATAATCGGCGGCCACCTCCATATCCAACTTGCGGGCACTTTCGACAAATTCGAGATATTGTTCTGCCAGCGGCAGGATCGCAATTTTTGACAGGTCAACTTTCTGTTCGCGCGCCAGTGCCAGCAACAGGTCAATCGGTCCTTCAAACCCGTCCAGATTGACGAATAGTGACAGCTGTTCAGGCGCTGTAGATGGCCTTGCATCCTCTTCGAAATTATCGGTTATCGCTTCGGTCATGGACGAATCTAATCCGACAACAGGTTGAATTTACGCAAGATACAATCCTGTCCGGCGCGTTTTAAATTGGCGCATAATGTGTCCGCATCCGGTCGCGGCAGCGGTTCGCTGACAACCCGCCAGAAGACGCCGTTATCGCCCGTATCCACCTTCATTGTGCCAAGTGTTGCCCCATTGAGGCGGCTGTTATGCTTCTGGCTCATCAACCCGGCCTGTTCAACCGCTTTTCCCGACTCCCGAAACGCCGCCAGCTGGACAATATAGAAAGGCTCGCCGTCAGCAGAAACCGTTTTGGGGCGTTTGGCGGCATCAGGTTTAGGTGTTGGCACCGCCTGTGTGGTTTGCTGTGCGTCATCACCATCCTGGCCATTGCCGGTGCCGTCATCGTTTTTTTCTACTGCACCCGCGCCGGTTTCATCTGTCGCGGGTTCATCTGTCGCGGATGCATCTGGAACGGCAACGGATATATCGTTTGATGCCTGATTGTCTGACCCGGCAGACAGCACTGCTGCTTCGCCTGCAGCATCTGCGGCTTGCGTTTCTGCGGCGTCGCCATCGGCACCATTATCCGCATCATAGGCAACCGGCGTCGGCTCTTTAGCGACTTCCGGCGTTGCATCGCCTATCACAGGCGTTGGCGGCATTTCGGGGGATGCGGATGGCGGGCGCAACCGTTCCGGGTCGCCATTTTGCGGCAAAACATCAGTCAGCATAGCCATGACAGTGGTATCCTGATGCGGGATTTCCATCCCGCCGGGATCTTTCGGCTTTTCCTTAAACGGACGCGGATCGGCCTTGATCATCACCACATCTGAAGCCGAGTCCTGCAAGAATTGTGGCACCATCACTATAACGGCAGCCACCAGAATGAGGGCAGCAAGACCCGCAGCCAAAAGCTTCAGCCACAGCGGGTTTTTATGCTGTACTCCTTCGCGCGGCATGCGGTCTACATCTCCTCCCGTGCGGTGATGGACAGAACACCGAGGCCCGATCTAATCACCAAAGCTGTTGCCTTGACAAGACAGAGACGTGCAGCGGTCAATCCGGCATCATCCTCGCGGATGAACCGCAATTCCGGGGCCTCGCGGCCTGCCGTCCACAGCGCATGGAATGCGGCAGCAAGATCCATCAGGAAAAAGGCCACGCGGTGTGGCTCATGCGACTGCGCCGCCGATACCACCAGGCGGGGCCAACTGGCCAACGCCTTGATCACCGCCATCTCGGCCGGTGCTGTCAGCCTGTCGAGATCGGCCACAACGTCGGCCTGCGGGGCCTGCCGCAGCACCGAACAGGCGCGCGCATGCGCGTATTGAACATAGAAGACCGGGTTGTCGCGTGACTGCTCTGTAACCTTTGCATAGTCAAAATCCAGAGTCTGGTCGCTTCGCCGCGTCAGCATGATAAAGCGGATGACATCCGCCCCGACCGCATCAATGACATCGCGCACCGTGACAAAGGTGCCCGCGCGTTTGGACATTTTTACCGGCTTGCCGTTTTCCATCAGGTTCACAAGCTGGCACAGCCGGATATCAAGCATATCCTTTTTGCCAGACAGGGCTTCGACAGCGGCCTTCATCCGTTTCACATAGCCGCCATGGTCGACGCCAAAGATATTCACCAGCGGCCCGCCTGTCCGATCCAGCTTGTCCATATGATAGGCAACATCCGATGCAAAATAGGTCCAGCTACCATCAGATTTCTGCAACGGGCGGTCGGTATCATCTCCAAATTCAGACGCCCGGAACAACAACTGCTCGCGCGGTTCCCAGTCTTCCGGCTCCTTGCCCTTTGGCGGCTGCAACACACCGCGATACACATCATTCTGTGTTACCAGCCTGTCTACCGCGGCCTGCACCGCGCCGCTTTCCACAAGGCTTCGCTCCGAGGAAAACCGGTCCATCCTGATGCCAAGCGCCTGCAGGTCCTCGGCAATGCCGTCCATAATGGCGTCTATGGCAAAACTACGCACCGCCGGCAGCCATTCATCTTCATCAGCATCGAGATATTGGTTCCCGACCTTGTTCACCAGGGCCGTACCCACATCGACAAGATAGGCCCCCGGATAGAGACCAGACGGGATCTCGCCAATGTCCTCGCCAAGCGCCTCGCGATAGCGCAGATAGGCAGATCGCGCCAACACATCCACCTGCCCGCCAGCATCATTCACATAATATTCGCGAATGACGTTCCAGCCGCAGAATTCCAGCATGCTGGCCATTGCGTCGCCAAGTACAGCGCCGCGCGCATGGGCAGCATGCAGCGGGCCTGTCGGATTCGCCGATACATATTCGACATTCACCGGCCGGCCCTGCCCGCTGTCGTTACGGCCATAATCATCACCGGCAGCGATGATGGCGGACAGCTCCGCCGCCCACAATGCTGGCTTGATCCGAATATTGATAAAGCCGGGACCGGCGATTTCGATATCGGTCACGCCCTCAATCGCCTGCAACCGCGTCGCGAACTGCGCCGCGAGATCGCGCGGCTTTGCACCAACCTGCTTGGCCAGAACCATCGCTGCGTTACAGGCCAGATCGCCATGCGACGCGTCGCGCGGCAATTCAAACACAACCCGCCCTGTATCCACATCTGCCGGCAGAATTTCTGCCGCCTTCATAGATTCAACAATGGATTTAAATTCAGCTTCAAACAAATTGAAAATATTCATATTCATCTCAAAATCGGGCCAAGCTCGAAAAGGCGTTCATGTTCAAGGATCGCGTAACGGTCCGTCATCGAGGCAATATAGTCGGCAATGATTCTGGCGCGCGCGCCAACTGCAAGCGTGCCAATCGCACTGTCCTTTACGCCCTGCCATTCCAACGGCAGAATGTTGGTCTCGGACATAAACAAGTTGAACAGGTCTGTCACCACCCGTTTTGCCTTGCTTGTCATGCGATTGACCTTGTAATGCCGCCACATATTGGTGAAGAGAAAGTCTCGCAACACTTCAAGATCAGCCGCCATGGCATCGCTGAAAGCGATCACCGGCGTGGGGTGATGGCGAATGGCATCAGCATTGTCGGCTGCCAGCGTCTCAAGCTGCGCGGCCGATGTTGTCAGCAGGTCGCTGACAAAGACAGTGATCAGCCGGCGGACAAGTTCATGCGTCAGGCGGCTCTCCTCCAGATCGCCATGTTCGCTTTTTATGTTGGCAAGAATGACCGACACCTGTGGCAGGGTAGCGATGTCACCAAACCGGAACAGACCGGCACGCAAGGCATCGTCAAAATCATGCGACAGATAGGCGATGTCATCAGCAAGGTTGGCAAGCTGTGCCTCGGCAGAGGCGTGATGCCCAAGCTGCAGGTCGCAGGCGGCATCCAGCGCGGCGATTGCCGGCCGGATATGTGTACGATCAGCGATTGGCCCATTATGTTTGACCACGCCCTCTAACGTTTCCCAAGTCAGGTTCAGCCCGTCAAACTGTGCATAGCGCCGTTCAAGGCTGGTCAGCACACGTACCGTCTGTTCATTGTGATCGAAGCCGCCGTAACCTTGCATCGCATTGCCAAGCGCCTCTTCGCCGGCATGTCCAAAAGGGGTATGGCCAAGATCATGCGCCAGCGCCACAGCTTCGGCCAGATCGTCATTTAGCCGCAACGCACGCGCCATCGACCGCGCGATCTGCGCGACTTCGATGGAATGGGTCATGCGTGTACGAAAGTAATCTCCTTCATGGTAAACAAATACCTGCGTTTTGTGTTTTAGCTTGCGAAACGCACCTGAATGAAGGATGCGGTCGCGGTCACGCTGGAAAGGCGTGCGTGATGCAAAACCGGACAGCGCCTGACCTGTATCATCAGGTTCGGTAAATTGGCGGCCACGGCTCGTCTGCCCATGACTGGCATAGGCGGCAAGGTCTCTTGTTTCGTGGTGTGCTTTCACGACGCGTCAGCCTGCAGCGGGTTCCTGGAAGATGCTGTCTCACATTACGCGCTGCAATGCGTTTTCTCAATTGCTAAAGCGCCAATTTCGGTATGACGCCCGACGATGGTGTGGCTTGATTTGCAGCTTCTGAAAGGTCATATTCATAGCATGGCTGTTGCGTCAGGCCGCAGCCACGGCAACAGGGGAATCCCGTCCGCGATGGATGATACACGCCTTCCAGAAACCACAGCAAATGGCAGCTTCAGCCTAAGTGAGGCTGCCGCAACACGCATTTCCGCAATGTTGGAAAACGAGCCTGATGGCAGCTTCTTCAGGGTTGCGGTGAATGGTGGCGGCTGTTCTGGTTTCCAGTATGAATTCAGCATTGATACTGAACGCGGTGAGGATGATCTCGAATTCGTCAGCCACGAGGTTGGTGTGGTGATTGATGATATGTCGCTGGAGTTGGTGGATAACGCCCAGCTGGATTTTGTACAGGATCTGATGGGCGCCTATTTCGCCGTCACCAATCCCAATGCCACGGCATCCTGCGGCTGTGGCACCTCATTTTCTGTCTGACCCGCCATGCGTATTGCAAGCTGGAATGTGAATTCGGCCAAGGCGCGTCAGGACCATATTCTGGATTATCTGAAAGCAGGCAGCGCCGATGTGCTGCTGATCCAGGAAACCAAAACGCAGGATGTCAATTTCCCGGTTGATCTCTATAGGGACGCTGGCTGGAACGTCGTTTTCCACGGGCAGAAAAGCTATAATGGCGTCGCTATTGCGGCGCGCCAGCCGCTTACGGATGTGATGTCCGGTTTTCCGGGCGATGCCGAAGATGAACAAGCCCGTTACATGGAAGCCACCATTGACGGGGTACGGGTCGCCACGATCTATCTGCCAAATGGCAATCCGGCACCCGGACCAAAATTTGATTACAAGCTTGCCTGGATGGAACGGTTGAATCTACGGGCGGAACAGCTGTTGCAGGATGAAATACCGGTCGTTCTTGCCGGTGATTTCAACGTCATTCCGCAGGATATCGACTGCTATGACCCGCCGGGCTGGGAAGGTGATGCACTTACGCGTGCTGAAAGCCGTGCCGCCTTTAACCGCCTGTCACACCTTGGCTATACCGATGCCCTGCGCGCCTGCCACCCCGGACAGGTGCTGTACAGCTATTGGGATTACCAGGCCGGCGCGTGGCAAAAGGACAATGGCGTTCGCATCGACCATCTAATGCTGTCCCCCGAAGCTGCCGACAGGCTGGTTGCAGCCGAGGTGGATAAGGGGCCACGCGGGCTGGAAAAACCGTCAGATCATACGCCTGTCTGGGTGGAGTTACGGGACTGACAGCCCAGACCGGGATGCGTCATCACGACCACCAAAGCTAATCGATCAGATCATTATGGCGATCACCGGACCGCACAGGGCCGGCATGGGTCGTTGCGCCAGATGATGCCGGGCCGACAGTCCGTACATACTTCCACAAGGCCCCGTTCAGCCCCGCATCGGGCTTTGGCTGCCATTTGGCATGCCGTGCCGAGATCTCGTCCGGGCCCACGGCAACGTCGATGGTTCCGGCAACCATATCGATGATGATCTGATCACCATCCTGCAAGAGCGCAATCGGTCCGCCCATGGCCGCTTCTGGTCCAATCTGGCCAACACAAAGACCACACACCATCCCGTCCAAACAGCCATCGGTAATCACCGCTACATTCCCGCCTGCCCCCTGCCCGAAGAGTGCGGCAGGCACATCCAGCATTTTGGGCATGCCGGGGCCACCCTGCGGCCCCTGATACCGCAATACAAAGACATCGCCTTCGCAATAATCGCCGCGTTGCACCGCAGCGAGTGCGGCATCTGTGCTGTCAAAACAGCGGGCGGTACCGACAAAGGGTTGACGGCCTGCCATCTTGTCTGCACCGCTGCACCGTCCAATAGCCCCGTCAGGCGCGAGATTGCCGGCCAAAACAGACAGCCCGCACCGTTCATCAACCGGATGCCCAACCGGCCGAATGACCTGCTGATCGTCGGCGAAAGCAACACCATCCAGGTTTGCGGCAAGGCTGTTGCCCGTAACGGTCGGGCAATCACCATGCAGATAGCCTGCATCAAGCAACAGGCGCATCACCGCTGGCATGCCGCCAGCTTCATGAAAATCACGTATTGGATGCCGACCACCCGGCCTCAGATCTGCAATCAGCGGCGTCCGGGCACAGATCGTCGCCAGCCTGTCCAGATCAAAAGCCACACCACATTCATGCGCCAGCGCGAGAAGATGCAACAAGGCGCTGGGCGCCCCGCCCGTGGCCGCCACAATGGTTGCGCCATTTTCGAAGGCAGCACGGGTCAGAATATCGCGTGGTCGCAGATGGCTATCCAGCAGCGACATAACAGCTTCACCGGCACGAAAGGCGACATCATCACGCGTTTCATAAGCAGCCGGAATACTTGCCGAACCCGGCAGGGCAAGCCCCAGCGCTTCGGCCATGCAGCCCATAGTATGGGCAGAAAAATGCCCACCCCCCGCACCGGCGCTCGGGCTGGCACCAGCGATCATGGATTGGAAATCTTCGTCAGTAATGGCACCGGCCGCATGCGCAGCAAACCCATGCGCTACATCCGAGAAGGTAATGTCACGGGTTTGGTATCGCCCCGGAAGGGCGACGCCCCCGAACATCACAAGCGATGGCAGATTGCACCGCGCCATGGCCATCATCATTCCGGCCATCGCTGGATCGCATCCGGCGATCCCGACAACGGCCTGGTAATGGCTGGCACGACAAGTCATCTCGACGGAATCGGCAATCAATTCGCGGTATATCAGTGTCGGATTCTTGCCCGCTTCATCGGCCGTGATGCCGCCCGTGCCCGCAATCGTTGTGAACTCGCGCGGCGTACCTCCAGCATCACGCACCCCTCGCTTTACACCCTGTGCCTGGCGGGCAAGCGCTATATTGTCCGGTGCGGTCTCGTTCCAGCTGGTGACAACACCAACAAAGGGCTGCCGAATTTGTGCATCCGTCAAACCCATTGCATGCAGGCGCGCCCTATGGACAGCCTGTGCAGGCGTTATGATGTCGGCAGTCGGGTCAGCCGGTTTACCCTTGTCATCCGCCAGTATGGCTGTTGGCAGGTGTAAAGCCGGTGCGCGTTGCCGCACGCGGCTCGCTAACCCACAAGCTTCCGCCCGGATGCATACCTGCCCCCTGCACAGCCGATACTGCTGAACAGCGCATCCTGTTCAACAGCCGTGTGCTGGCATCACCAACTGACGGATGCGCACCACCATTGGCTGCCACTTCGGAGTCCCAAACCGCCTTGCGCTGCTCAGCTACAGATGAATCATCCAGCTGCAAGCAATTGATTTCATTCGTATTCAAATCAACGACGATATCATCATTTTCAGCAATCAGCCCGATCGGGCCGCCGACCGCCGCCTCTGGACCAACATGGCCGATAACAAGACCAACGGACCCACCTGAAAAACGACCATCCGTCATCAGGCCGACGATAATGCCGCGTTCACGGCACAGGGTGGTGATACGCGAGGTTGAATCCAGCATCTCCGGCATACCGGGGCCACCGACAGGGCCCTCATACCGCACGATGATCATATCATTGTTGCGGAAATGGTCCGGGTTATTGTCCAGCATTTCCAGAAGGCTTTGCTCACCGTCAAAAACCCGCGCCTTGCCTTCAAAGCGATTATGTTCCAGACCACCTTCAACACCGGCCAGTTTCAGCACGGCGCTGAACTCCGGCGACAGATTGCCGCCAAGAACACGCAGACCACCAGTCGGCTTATAGGGTGTCTTTACACTATAGATCACGTCGCCATCAGGGGCTGGTGGCGCCAACCGGGCCACCTGTTCGGCTAGTGTCTCGCCGGTACAGGTCATGACATCACCATTCAGCAATCCGGCATCCATCAGATCCTTAACAAAGACCTGGACACCGCCCTTGGCATCGATATCGACCATCGAGTACTGACCAAACGGACGCGCATCAACAATGACCGGCACCACATCGCGCGACAGATGATTGAACTCTTCGGCGCTCATGACATCCGCGCCAAAATTGGCATAGCCGGCAGCGCGGGCGATTTCCGGCGCATGCAGCATAACATTGGTCGAACCACCAACCGCCATTGATACGATGATGGCGTTCCGGATAGACTCATTCGTCACAATGTCGCGCGGCTTTATGTCGTTGCGAATCATATGGTCAAGGTGGCTGATCAGCTGGTCCGGGAATTCGGTCAGACGACGCTCATCCTGGGAAGCTGGCGAGACCATATGCAACGGCTGCATACCAACGACACCGATAAATGTCTGCATGGTGTTATAGGTAAACATGCCGCCGCAACTGCCAAAGCCGGGACAGGCTTCCAGGGCGACACGCCGCTTCATTTCCTCGTCATCACTGCCAGCCAACTGGTAGCTGGAGATGATATCAATAGCATCGCCTGTTACTGAATCGCGGCCCGGGCGAATGGACCCGTCTGACATGATGATTGCCGGCCGGTTATGTTCCAGCACCGCGGCCAAAGTGCCGACTGGCGGCTTGTCACAGGCCACAACAGCAATGATGCCTTCAAGGCCTGTCGCGCTTAAATGCTCGCACAGGGAATCATTTGTTACTTCACGGCCGATCAGCGAATAGCGCATTTCCTTTGTGCCATTGCGGATGCCGTCGGATGTGGCAATCGTGAATTCAGGCTGCACCAACCGCATCGACATCTTGTCGCTCTCAGTGCCAATGCGTGCCAGCAACGCTTCATGGATGGTCTGCACTTTTGCGCCCACACCGATATAGCATTGTGAATCGCCCTTGTTACCAACCACGCCAATAGACGGTTCATGGATCAAATCAACCGAAGTACCAAGTTCGCGCGCCACGCCGAAAGTTTGCGAGTTGCGGCCTGGATTCTTGTCGATCAGGACTGTTTTTGAATTCTTCATAATTACCCCGAAGATCACATAATTAATGTTGGTCTAGATACTGGCCCCGGCAGGAACCAGACGCGGATCACAGATTAGCGCAGAGTGGCAAACGCCTGCAAAATGAAAATAGAGGTGCGCACACTACCACTCTTCCACCCCTTAGCCCAGACGAGCCAGCGCCGCCTCGATCGCGCTGCGCCGCGTATTTTCCTCGTCAAGACGGCGCCGGTTTTCCTCGACAACCTCTGGAGGTGCCTTGGCAACAAATCCCGGATTATCCAGTTTGCGTGAAATCTTGGAAATTTCGTCATCAACCCCAGCCATTGTCTTTTCAAGGCGTGCGCGCTCGGCATCCAGATCGAGGATATCGGCAAGCGGCAGGCCGATATCGACCCCGTCCACCGCGCCGCGAGCAGTCCCTTTTCCAAAATTCTCAACAGCCTCAACATCGCTGAGACGGGCAAGGCGCAGTAAAGCCAGCATATTGCTGTCAATCGACCGCGCCTGCAAAGCAGACAGCCCGCGCGTCTGCAGCGTAGGCTTTGCAGATAGCGGTACATTCATTTCCGAACGCACATGCCGAATATCGGTAATCAGATTGATCAGGAAGCCAATCTCGGCCGGTGCTTCGGAGTCCGGCATCGCAATATGTTGCGGCCATGCCGCATTGATCAGCAGTGAATCGCTGCCGAAAATCTTTTCGTTCAACTCTTCGGTCAGATAAGGCATGAACGGATGCAACATGCGCAGCGATGCTTCCAATATTGTGGCAGCCGTGGCACGCGTTTCATCGGCTTCGCCGGCCAATTGTGGCTTGATCAATTCGACATACCAGTCGCAATAAGCGTTCCAGACAAATGCATAGATGATGTCAGCCGCCTCATTGAACCGATAGGCCTCGATAGCAGCCGTCGTGCGCTTGATCGCCATATTGAATTCAGACACGATCCAACGATTCACCGGTTCGTCCACCTGCGCCAGATCTATGCTGTTCGCACGTTCGGTACAGCCATTCATTTCAAGGAAACGGCAGGCATTCCAGATTTTTGTCGCGAAGTTGCGGTAGCTTTCCAGCCGGGTGGTCGACATCTTTATGTCGCGGCCCTGCGCGGCCATCGCCGCCAGCGTAAAGCGCAGCGGATCGGCACCATACTGGTCGATCAGATCCAGCGGGTCCATCACATTGCCCTTTGACTTGGACATTTTCTGGCCCTTCTCGTCGCGCACCAGCGCATGGATATATACATCCCGGAACGGGACCTCGCCATCCATGACATAGATGCTCATCATCATCATGCGGGCGACCCAGAAAAAGATGATGTCGAACCCGGTGACAAGCACATCTCCAGGGTAATAGCGGGCAAGATCTGCACGCACCTCTGCTGTGTCATCGGGCCAGCCAAGAGTCGAGAATGGCCATAATCCGCTGGAGAACCATGTATCCAGCACATCCTCGTCACGACGCAGCGCAACCGCCTCGCCATAATGGGCGCGTGCCGCGGCTTCGGCTGCTGCGTCATTCTCTTCAACAAAAATATGGCCATCCGGACCGTACCATGCCGGGATCCGGTGCCCCCACCACAGCTGGCGCGAAATACACCATGGCTGGATGTTCCGCATCCATTCGAAATATGTTTTTGACCAGCGCTCAGGCACAAACCGGGTGCGCCCGTCTTCTACGGCTTTAATCGCCGGCTTTGCCAGTTCAGCAGCATTCACATACCACTGGTCCATCAGCCACGGCTCGATCACAACGCCAGACCGGTCACCATGCGGGACGCTGTTCTGTACTTTTTCTTCGCGCTCTACCAGGCCTTCGGCCGCCAAATCCTCAAGGATCTGCTTGCGAGCCTCATACCGGTCCAGGCCCTGATATTTTTCGGGTATTTCGGGGATGGCTTCCATTGTGGCATGGGCTGTCATCAGATTAATCAGAGGCAGATCATGCCGGCGGCCGACTTCAAAGTCGTTGAAATCGTGAGCTGGTGTGATTTTAACCGCACCAGATCCCTTTTCCGGATCGGGATATTCATCGGCGATGATCGGGATCGGCCGGTTTGACAGCGGCAGAATACACTTGCGCCCGACCAGATGCCTGTAGCGTTCATCATCCGGATGCACAGCAACGGCACCGTCGCCCAGCATGGTTTCCGGGCGGGTTGTGGCAATTGAGATATATTCGTCCTCGGCCCCTTCAAGACGGTATTTCAGATGCCACATCGAGCTTTCCTGCTCGCGCTGCTCAACCTCCAGATCAGAGATGGCTGTCAGCAGTTTCGGATCCCAGTTGACCAGTCGTTTATCGCGATAAATCAGGCCATCACGATGCATTTGCACGAATACCTTGATAACGGCGCGTGATAACCCGTCATCAAGCGTAAAGCGATTGCGTTCCCAGTCAGGGGACGCACCGAGCCGGCGCATCTGCCGCTGTATTGTGCCGCCTGATTCTGCCTTCCATTCCCACATGCGTTCGATAAAGGCATCACGCCCCATATCGCGCCGATCAATGCCTTTTTCGGCAAGTTGGCGTTCCACAACCATCTGGGTTGCGATACCGGCATGATCCTGCCCGGGCTGCCAGAGCGTATCGCGCCCCTGCATCCTGTTGAACCGGATTAACAGATCCTGAAGTGTGAAGGTCAATGCATGCCCCATATGAAGGCTGCCTGTCACATTTGGCGGCGGCATCATGATGGTATAGGGCGTCTTCTCCGACGTAGGGTCACAGGCAAACGCGCCGCTTTGTTCCCACCGGTCATACCAGGGGGCCTCGACAGCCTGCGGATCATAGGTCTTGGGTAGTTTTGAATCTGACATGTCGGTTTCTGAATTCTGACAGTTGGAAGCCTGACGGCCATGCGCCGACAGCCTTGGTTAACGGCCTGCTCCTATACCCTATTCCGGGTCGGAATCACTTGGTTTCGGCGTGTTTTTACGCATTATCCCGCCGGCTTGCAACGCATCTTCGGCAGAGGTGACATTTTGCTCTTCGGTCCAACGGTCAATATGGCCGCGTACAAGCTGGCGCAGCGCGTCGCGGTCGATTTCCAGACGACCATCTTCATTGATCAGACCCTTGCTGCACAGATCGTCCAGAACGCGCTGCTGGATCATCTTTTCAGCGTCGTCGGCGGCTGCTTCCGGCGCACGAATACCGGGACGGGCAATGACAGGTTCCCGCGGGGTGCGCGCTTTGTTCGGACGCCCGGTGGCCTGATCGCCTGACACATCATTGGTATTGTTCGCTTTACCGCTGCGATGAAGCACGGCGCGTGGTGGCTCGGTCACATGTCCATTGGCCACCTTGTCAGCTTCCTCGGCCAGCCGCTGAATGATATCCGTTGTATCCACAATCTGCCGTGCCGGGCTGCGCCAGACAATATCATCCAGCGTCAAAACCTCATCTTCAAGACTTTGCAAAGCCAGTTCATTTTCTTCAACGAGCGAGCGGATGGCCTCTATTGCGCCATTATCCTCATCAGCTTTGTCAGGCTTGCTCATTCAGATGTCCCCGCATCCGATCACAAATTGGATAGCTGTGCCTATAACCCGCAAGGCGCCACATCTCAGGGAATGTTACGGGTCTGAATCTGCCAGGTAACGCCCTCAACATCATCCATGGACACTGCCTCCAAAGGCAATGTACCCATCGTAATTGCAAGAGTTTCCGGGGCATTTACGGCCAGCGTTGTTACCGGCCGTTCCAGCACGACCTGTTCAATCTTGGCCGTCACGACAGGCGGCACCACGTCCGGCTCGGGCATGATGACAGGGGCAGCCGAACTATCCTCGACAACGGGCTCTTTTGTCTCGGCAGTGGCATCAGACGCATCCTGCGGATCGGTATAGGCGTCCCAGTCCACTTCAAGCGGCAGGAAGCTCTTATATTTCACATCACGCACCGGCATATCGTCGAGCGGGCCCAGCTCATCGTCCATGCCCATCGCGCTGGCGGTCAACTGGCCCATTGCTGCCTGCAACCGAAAACCGGCAATCAGAATGGCATGGCGGGCATTGACAAAGCGTAACTCAGCATCACTCACATCCTGTTCGGCATCCAGCACATCAAGCGTTGTTTTCTGTCCAAACTGAAACTCGGTTGCGATGCCTGCAGCGACCAGACGCGATGCTGCCAGCTCGTCTTCAACAGCCGTTTCCTGCGCGCGGGCCGCTTCGAGCTGGCGGAACCTGTTGCGCACGTCAAGGCTGATCCGGCGCAACGTATCAAGGCGTTCCATCTTTGTTGCCTCGAGGCTGGAGGACAGGCTGCGTGCCTTTGCCCGAACAGACCCTGTTGGCATGAGCGGTGTTGACAGCGTTACATTCGCGGAAAATTCCGTTTTGTCAGAACGCGTGCCCTCGGCCATTGATTCATTTGCCTGGAGCCGCAACGCCACTGTCGGCTGCAACGATGCCAGCAACGCCTTGAATTCCTGACCTGCAGCCGTCACGGACAGGCCGGCCAGGCGCGAATCCGGATGGTGACGACGCGCCAGATCATCCGCTTCGAGAAGGGTTTCAGGGATAACACCGATATCCGGATTTTCCTCCAGCTCTGTCGCTGCGATCCCCGTCAGGGTGAAAAAGGCATCTTCCGCGCTGTCATGGGCGGAAACAGCTGAAATCAACGTGGTGCGCGCGCGTGAAAGCCGCGCCTCTGCCTGCGCCAGCTGTGTGCTGGTGGCAGCACCCGCATCGACACGTGCGCGGGTTGCCGCGACATGTTCGGAAAGACGTGCGACGTTGGCCTCATTCAGCGCAACTTCACGGCTGGCACGGATGACGTCCAGATAGGCTTCAACTGTTGCGAGGATGACCCGCTGTTCAGCACCGAGATAGCGGGCCTCCGCAATATCACGCTGCAGCTGGCGAAGAAGCAGGTTCTCGTCACGTTGGCCGCCATCATAGAGGTTACGCGACAGCGAAACCGTGGCACTGCCGCTTTGCGAACTCAAAAATCCGTCACGGGTCGCCGTTGCAGCGTTGGTCATATACTGAGTTCCGGACAAGGTGCCTGCAGCACGCCATTCTTTGGTAGAATGCGCGCCGTCAATGTTGTCGCGCGCGGCCGCCCAGTTATTGCGACTTGCGGAAAGTGACAGGCTGTTGGAAAGCGCCGCCCGCAGCGCATCTTCCAATGTCGTCGCAAAAGCAGTGTATGGAGTCACCAAAAGCCCGACGGACAGAATGGAGGCTATGGCGGTCAGGTGAAGTTTCTTTTGCATAATAAACTGCTTTCACATGTTTTGGATCGCCGGCATCCCCCCTGCCGATAATCATTTTAAAATATAAATTCGCGCTTTGCCCGAAATTCGTCAAGTATCGGTACCTGCGCATCAAAGAGCGGTTTTCTGGCAAAACCGCTACCGGCACGGGTCCAAATGCTCGCCACGCCGACCGGGTGACCGGTAGGCCGCCAAATTGCAGCCAGCATGCCATCAGCGGACAGCTGGTCCAGCAATGGATCGGGCACGGTTTCAACCGACCCTTCAATCAGGATCCGGTGATAAGGTGCTTCCTTGGCAAAGCCTTCGGTCAGGCGGCCTTTGATGGCAACAGCATTATCAAGCCCGCAGGCAACCAGCGTTTCCTGCGATTTTTCAACCAGCTGCGCCCGCGTTTCAATGCTGATAACCGAATCAGCGAGGCACGCCATAATGGCCGTGGCATATCCGGTCGATCCGCCGACGACCAAAACACTGTGATGCTGCTGGACATCGAGGGCCTGCACGATCCGTGACAGCACCATCGGTTCCATCATGGACCGGCCGCCCGGCAGGGGCAGATCTTCGTCGACATAGGCGATCGCACGTTGATTGCGCGGCACAAATTCCTCACGCGGCAGCGTCTCGAATGCAGTCAGCACGCGTTCATCTGTGACCTTGTTTGGTCGCAGCTGGCAATCAACCATGTTTTTACGAGAATGAGCGAATTGCAAATTGTCCATTTTCTGATCCGGCACCTGGAAACAAAAGCTGAGTAGCGCACAGGGCGCCTATGCGCACTGTTATAAGGGCATGGCCTCACGAATTCAATGCTATGCGCGCATTCCGCCTGACACAAATGCCATACTAGCCGGTGCCGTTATCGGCCCCCTGGCAGAACTCGCGAAAACGACTCATATCGCGTGTGACCTGACGCGCAAGACCCAGCGGCTGGGCCCCGGCAGGTTTCTGCAATTCAAGGTAATAACCACAGATGGAATCGTCATTATTCGCATCACAGGCATATTGCCCATCCCGCACGCTGAACCAGGTGCCGTCGCGGTCCTTATGGCCGTAGATGGCGACCGCATCACCGCGATTTGAACTGACCGGCTCGCAAAACCCGGCGACCGGTACATTACCTTTTGCCGGGTCACAGGTCCGAACAGCATTACCTGCCGCCCAGTTTGTGTAGCGATAATCGACTCCGCTCAGGCTTTGCACCAGATTCTGCAGCCTGTTAGTGGCCAGAGGCGACCGGTCAAATTCATAGAAGGCCCTTAGGCTCTTTGACGTTTCACGCCGGTCATAAAGTGCCTGAAATGGAAGGCCATTCACGCCGTCACTATACCAGAATTGCTTTTGTTCAGCTGGCGCGCCTGTCAGCCATTTGTAGGTATAGCTGGCCGACGGATCAATCTGCGCCCCGATCCAGCCACTTTGCCATCCTGGCGTTTCAGCTGTCATCATCACCCGGCGCAGATGGTCCTGCTCGGCCTCGCTACCAACATTCACAAGATAACCCTCGAGCCCGCAATTCGCCGGGTCAGGCTGCCCGGCATGTGCCAATGCGAGATCGAAAGTCAGCCGTGTCGGCGTGCCAACTTTAGACGGACCGTAATTACCATCAATTCGTGTGAATTGAACATAAAAATATCAACAGAACACAAAGGCTTTGGCATCATCGCAGTCCGATATCCGGAACAGATCACAAGCCGCCTCACATCCATTACGATCGTGTCACATAAAATGTTCGATACGGGATGGTCCGGTGGCGTTGAGGCGTTGACGCAACGGGTCTCTCGCGCTATGTCTCAGGCCATGGCCCGATGGCAGAGTGGTTATGCAGCGGTTTGCAAAACCGTGTACATCGGTTCAATTCCGGTTCGGGCCTCCAACACTCTTTACCATGATCCTGCGCATCGTGCGGACCGCCCGCCTGACCGCATGTCAAACGGGATGAAAGCTGCGGCATCAACAGGATGTCTCGCCACGCTTTTGTGCACGAACCGGTTGCGGTATAGATTGTCGCACCTATATGCTCATGGAACGGCCCAGAGGCACCCCACTGGCGGCCGTCACCGAAGTGGAGTTGTGAATGGAAACGGTTATCCAAGCCGGGGATGCGGGCGGACAGTCAAATAATGATGACGTGTCGGCACTGGATCTACGCGCAGCAATGGGCACCTTTTTGACAGGTGTCACAATTGTTACGGCGCGCTGTGACAACGGGCAACCATATGGCCTGACCGTCAATTCCTTCAATTCCGTTTCTCTCGATCCGCCACTTATCCTGTGGTCACTGGATAATCGCCACGACAAGGCCGATCTTTTTCGCAAAGCAGGCGGGTTCGCAGTCAATATCATGCCGGCTGGTTCCGACGCGTTAATTCGCAAATTTGCTGTCAACACAGAGGAACGGTTCGAAAAAACCGCATGGCATTGGGGAGCGTCCGGGCACCCCGTTCTTGATTCCGCACTGACGAGCCTGGAATGCCGACTCTGGGCAGAATATCCGGGCGGTGATCATTCGATCTTTGTCGGCAGGGTGACCGCAATCAATACGCGCGACGGCCAGCCTGCAGCCTATTTCAAGGGTCAGCTCAGCGCATTTGCCGGCTGATGACACCCGGCACGCCCATCAGTGGCGATCTGGTGTTGCTTGGTGGTGGCCACGCGCAGGTTGCCGTACTCAAACAGTTTGCGATGCGCCCATTGCCGGGCCTGCGGCTGACGCTTGTCTGCCGCGACGTCAACACACCCTATTCCGGCATGTTGCCGGCATTTGTTGAAGGCATCTGGTCAGAGCAGGATATCCATATCGATCTTGTTCGTCTTGCCGCGATGGCAAAAGCCCGGTTCATCCATGCCGAGGCCACCGCCATTGATGCAGATGGTCGGCGGATTTTGTTTGCCGATCGCCCCCCCATCAGCTTTGACATGCTGTCGATCAATATCGGTGGCCAGCCCGATCTTGGTGCCATAGAAGGGGCTGCGGAACATGCGATTCCGGTCAAGCCAATAAGCCGATTTCGGCACCGTCTTGATGATCTGATAAGTAATGGGTATCCCCGTCGTATTGCCATAATTGGCGGCGGAGCCGCTGGCTGTGAACTAGCGCTGGCGCTGGCAAAACGCTGGCAAAGCGATTCGGGCATCAGACCCGACATTTCCATTTTTGGGCGCGCCGCACGCCTCCTGCCAGAGATGCCGCCGCGGGCCGCACGCATCATGTATAACGCCCTGAATAATGCCGGATGCGTTGTACGGTGCGGGGCCGAAGTAACTTTGATCGAGCAAGGTGCATTGCATCTTGCAGATGGCAGTCATCATGAATTTGATGCGGCATTTCTGGTCAGCGCTGTTGCCCCGCCTGCGTGGCTGACCGGCAGCAACCTGATGCTGGACGATGCCGGATTCATTGCGGTCGGCCCTACCCTGCAATCCCGCTCACATGACCATATCTTTGCCGCTGGCGATATCGCGGCGCTGACAGATAACCCGCGCCCAAAATCCGGGGTCTATGCCGTGCGCGCCGGCCCGGTTCTGACCGATAACCTGCGCCGCTTTGCAACAGGCCGACGCCTGCGGCGCTGGCGACCACAATCCAAGGCACTTGCACTTGTCAGCACGGCGAATGGCAAGGCGCTGGCGGTGCGCGGAAACCACACCAGTCACAGCCGTGCGGGCTGGTGGCTGAAAAAATGGATTGATCGTCGCTGGATGGCAAAATACACCCAGCTGTCTATGGCGCCGCCACCTGCCCCCCGCCCGCTTTCCGGCCTGCAACCGGCAGACCAGGCGGACACAAAGAACGATCCGGCTTTCTCGGCCATGCGATGCCTTGGTTGCGGTGCAAAGACCAGCCACGAAACCCTGTCACTGTCACTTCAGGATGCGGTCCTCATCGCCCGCGACCTTGGTGCTGATCCACAATATCTTCCGGTCACCGGACTGCAGGAAGATTCGGCCATCCTGCCTGCAGCTTCCAGTGGTGACCTTGTTCAGTCGGTTGATGTGATTTCGGAAATCACCGCTGATCCCTTTCAGCTTGGCCGGATTGCTGCGGTTCATGCACTCAGCGATCTATATGCCGCAAACGCGCGCCCCCAACATGCGCTTGCTATTATCAACATGGCACCTGCGCGCCGTGATCTGCAGCGTCATCATCTGACGCAGTTGATGGCCGGCAGCCTGCTCGCACTTGCGGAGGCGCGCACTTTGCTGGTTGGCGGACATACCAGCGAGGCAGATGCAACCTCGGCAGGCTTTGCCGTCACGGGTACGCGTGCCTGTGCGCCAACGCCGCCGCGACTGGAACAGGACCCGGTTTTGCTAATCACCAAGCCCGTTGGGACCGGCATTGTCATGGCGGGTGGCATGCGCCTCGATGCGCAGGGCGACTGGGTCACAGCAGCACTGGATTCAATGGCGCTCGGCAACGGGGCAGCCGCAGACATTTTACAGCCAGACAACCCGATGATGACCGACGTAACCGGTTTTGGTCTGGCACGCCATGCTTTGAATCTTGCCGAACGGTGCGGATTTACCGGTGTGGAAATCACTCTGTCCACCGTGCCGTTACTCCCCGGCACCGGCATCCTGTTGGAACAGGGCATACGCTCGACCCTGCATGACGCAAACCGGGCCGCAATACGCTTGGCCGAGGATAGCAGGGGCCATCCGGTGGCAGAGGTGTTGTTTGACCCCCAGACCAGTGGCGGTCTGCTGGCCGCCCTGCCCCGTATACAGGCAGAAACAGCCGTCGACAGGTTGCATGCTGGCGGCCAGACTGCCGCAATTATTGGGCGCCTGACAAATGCCTGGACCGGCCTCTATCCCAATCAGAAAGACTGATCTCATGGCCCCGCCAATCACACGTGTCACCGCATGGAAGCAGGAGGACTACAGCTGCATCATAGATGTGCGCGCACCTTCTGAATTTGCCGATGACCATATGCCAGGCGCCATAAACCTGCCTGTGTTGAACGATGCCGAGCGCTCAGAAATCGGCACACTCCACAAACAGGTCGGTCCTTTTGAGGCCAAACGACGCGGCGCGGCCCTTGTGGCGCGGAATATCGCGCGTCATCTGGAAACCGAACTGTGTAACGCCCCTCGCGATTTCAAACCGTTGGTCTATTGCTGGCGCGGTGGACAGCGCAGTGGTGCCATGGCCCGCATTTTCAGCGAGATCGGTTGGAAGACGACGGTCATCGAGGGCGGTTACAAACATTATCGTAAACAGGTTCTCGAACAGCTGGACACGATCCCGCAGCAGCTGAAGCTTGTCATTCTTCGCGGTGCTACCGGCACGGCCAAAACACATATTCTGCACGCCGCCAAACGCAAGGGGGCACAAGTCATTGATCTGGAGGGGCTTGCCCAGCATCGCGGATCCCTGCTGGGGCCGGAACCTGGCATTGACCAGCCGCGCCAACGCCAGTTTGAATCTGGGCTGGCAGCAGTGCTGGCGCGCCTTGACGCCGAACAGCCGGTTTTCATCGAAGCTGAAAGCAATAAAATCGGCGCGATACATATCCCAAAGGCATTATGGCATGCCATGAGGGGGGCGCCATCTGTCAGCCTCACAGCCCCGGCCGCAGCGCGGGTGGCCTTTCTGCTTCGGGATTACGCGCATGTCATTGCCGAACCGGAGCGGCTTGAGCCTCTTCTGGACTGGGTCGTTTCGCGCATTGGTCATGAGGCAGTTACGGAATGGCGCGCACTGATTGCAGCTGGTGACTGGAACGGATTCGTCAGCCGCGTGCTGGAAGACCATTATGATCCAGCCTACCGCCGGTCATCCGCGCGTCGGGACCATCATGATCTCGCCACTTTGGAAGCGTTGGAGCTGACCCCCGAGACGATTGATCTGATGGCGGCCAAATTGCTGGGATCGGCCTTGCACAAGTAAGGTGTTTGCACAAAGATCAGAATGCGTGCAAAACGCTGTTGCATGATAAAATTTGTTATGTATAACGGCTGGCAGGCTTTTCCCCGGTAGCTCAGCGGTAGAGCAAGCGACTGTTAATCGCTTGGCCGGCGGTTCGAATCCGTCCCGGGGAGCCAACCTCCTTAAATCTGTGCGCCGACGCCTTGCCGCATGGCAATCGCCCAGCAGCCGCATGGCAATCGCCCAGCAGCCTGTCCGGCTTGCCATTGCCCCTTTGCATGATGCGTGGTCGATTTTGTCACATTGCGCGTTTCGATCAGGTCAGCGCATTGTGGGGGTGCAGGTCAGCTTGCGTTATGGATGGCAAGGGTGACACGCAGCCCCCCTGACCTGCACGACCACCAGAAATACATTCGCCAATCATATATTTGCCAACCATACATCCACATACGCGCCGCCTCGGCGCTTTTCTGTTCTGAACATGGGCAGGCCGGCATACGGCACAGATATTGCACCGCGTGTAATGAACGCGGCTGACAGGATTATGCGATGGATGAGTTTCGTACCGAATATGAAAAAAATGGTGTCAAGGTCACGCTGGGCTTTGAAATGGTGCCGATGACAAATGCGTTCCACCATGCCATTGCCAACGATAATTTTCCTGAAAAACGCGCCCGCAGAACCCTTGCCAACAAGCTGCCAGCCACAATCGGCGTGGCCGCGCTCTTCCTTATCGGCAGCGCCTTTTTCTAAGAGCGAATCCATCATCGGTAACGCATATATTGCCATCGCATGCACCGAAGCGGCACACAGGTCACCAAACCGCATGCCGTCAAGCGCGGTTACCCATGCGCGTCACCATGTGTGTCACCATGTGTGTCACTCTGGGCGACACTATGCGCATCAATTGCATGACCGCCGCTTGCAGGTCACACCAAGGACAAGCGTCTGACGATCGTCGCCGGCTAAAAGCCGTTCAGGACAACACCCTCACACACCGCCGTGATTGTCTGGTTGTTTTGTGCTGCCGCCTCATCACGCGCCATGCTGAGCGCTTTATGTGCTGTCGCCTGATCCGGCCACACTGTCATGCTGCGCGCGGTGGTGTCGCTGGTCTGAACATAAAACCAGTGAAGCGCGCCCGCCTCTTTCATTCTGGCAACATAGGTTTCGCGCTGGCTTTCAAAATCTGGCGTCGCATCAAATGCCCAATCCGCTGAGGTTGCGTACATGTGTCTTTCCTTTCACTTGTGATCCCAAACATACATTGACACTTATGCCCGTAAGGTTGCCTGCTCGCATTGCCTTTGACCAGAGGGATGATCACGATCAGGCAAGCATATATCTGGAACACTCAACCAGATTTTCATCAGAATTCTTGTTTGTCTTCGTATTTCGAAAAATAAACGAAAGAAATAAATGTATTTCGAAAGACTATCTTGCTATTCAATCTGAAGAAGAGCAACCAACGCTGGTCCACGGTCCATGTCAGTCAACAAACGCCATGACGAAATTCTGCGACATGTACGTACCGCCGGCAGTGTTGAAGTCGAGGCGTTGGCCAGCGCATTTGGCGTCACCACCCAGACCATCCGCCATGACCTCAGAATGCTCGATAGCCAAGGGTTTCTGAAACGGACACATGGTGGTGCCCACAGGCTGGACGCCATGACAACGCGCGACTATGCCGAACGGCGCCAGCTTTGCCGCCTGCAAAAACAGCAGATCGGACGGATCGCGGCGTCGCTGATCCCAAATGGCTGTGCACTCATGCTGAATATCGGCACCACCACTGAACAGGTGGCACTGGCGCTGCGTGACCATAATGATCTGATGGTGATCTCCAATAATATCAATGTGATCAGCCAGCTTTCCGGTAGCAATTCGAAGACACTCGTTCTTGTAGGCGGGCGCGTCCGGCAAAGCGACGGGGCTGTCGTTGGCGAGGATGCTGTTGAGTTTATTTCGCAATATAAGGTGGATTACGCGGTTATCGGCTGTTCTTCGCTTGATGCTGATGGTGCCATTCTGGACTTCGATATGGGCGAAGTCTCAGTGGCGCGTGCCATCCTGCGAAATGCGCGTCACAAAATCCTGGCAAGCGACAGCACGAAATTCCACACCCATGCGCCGGTCAGAATTGGTGATATTTCTGATCTCGATTACATGGTGACTGATTCTGCGCCTCCCGCATCCTTTTGCGACGCGGCCGCGCGCGGCAATACACGGATTATCGTTGTCGAAGACATGAACGCCGAAAGCCTGCAGGCAGACGACACAAGCACCGACATTTCAAACCGGCAAGATGGGAGTTTCATCACGTGACTGGCCAAGGCGACAAGTGTGATTTTGACCTTTTTATCATTGGTGGCGGGGTCAATGGCTGTGGCATTGCGCGTGACGCGGCCGGACGCGGGATCTGCGTAGGCTTGGCCGAAAAGGGAGACCTTGGCGCCGCCACCTCTTCCGCATCCACCAAGCTGTTCCATGGCGGGTTGCGCTATCTGGAATATCTGGAATTTCGCCTTGTACGCGAGGCACTGGTCGAGCGCGAAATGCTGCTGCGGGCGATGCCGCATATTTCCTGGCCAATGCGGTTTGTCCTGCCGGTCAAGGCGGATATGCGGTTTGAAGGTGGGACGCCTGTATCCCGGATCGTTGCGACCTTCATGCCTTGGCTGAAAGGCCGACGTCCTGGATGGCTGATCCGGACCGGTCTGTTCCTTTATGATCATCTCGGTGGCCGTGATATTCTGCCGGGCACCCGTTCAGTTGACTTGCATGCCGAGGCGAGTGGCACGCCATTGAAGCCTGAATTCAAAAAGGCATTCGAATATTCCGACTGCTGGATTGAGGATTCGCGCCTTGTTGTACTGAATGCCCGCGATGCCGCCAGCCATGGCGCCACCATCATGCCGCGCACAGAAGTTGTCAGCGCACATCGGGATGGCAGCCAGTGGCAGATTACCCTGCGCAATGCGACGCGGGAATGGCAGGTAAGGGCACAGATGCTGGTGAATGCTGGCGGCCCATGGGCTGGCGCCGTCATCAAGGATGTCGTTGGCACACAATCAAATGACCAGGTGCGACTGGTCCGTGGCAGCCATATCGTCACCCGCAGCCTGTTTGACCACAACAAAAGCTATTTTCTTCAGGGCACCGACGGCAGAATCATCTTTGCCATTCCCTATGAGCGTCAATTCACCCTGATCGGCACAACCGACATGGATCATCCAGATGCAACGACGCCGCCGGTCTGCACCGATGAAGAAGCTGACTATCTGCTTGATTTTGCCTCGCAATATTTCAAGGCGCAGCTAACCCGCGCGGATATTCGGTGGCGCTATTCGGGTGTGCGCCCGCTCTATGATGACGGGGCCAGTTCAGCGACCGCAGCGACGCGTGATTACGTGTTGAAGGTCGATGATGCAGGTGCGCCATTGCTGAATATTTTTGGTGGCAAGATCACCACCTATCGCAAACTCGCCGAAGCTGCGATGGCCCAGATTGCGCTGCGCCTTGGCAACGGGCACGGTGACTGGACCGCGGGCAAGCCACTTCCCGGTGGTGACTTTCCGGTACAGGGATTTGAAGCGCTCGTCACATCCTTGCTTCAACGCTATGAATTTCTGGGTCAGCCGTGGGCAGCACGTCTTGCGCGCGCCTATGGAACAGACGCTTTCCTAATGCTTGGAGACGCGCAGGCAGCAGATCAGCTTGGCACCCATTTTGGCCATGAAATCACGGCAGCAGAACTTGACTGGGCGATAACGCATGAATGGGTGGAAACAGGCGATGATTTTCTGTGGCGACGGACGCGTCTTGGTCTTGTGACATCCACAGCCGAAGCCGAGGCGATCGACAGCTATATCCGGGGCCAGCTGCAGATCGGAAACACAGAGGCAGCTGCCAGCTGAATTGGCCAAGCGACCGACCCTGTTTTGGGCCGTGGTGCGGTCTGTCAGGCCCACATCACCTTTCCTCGCGTCTTGCGTGTGGCACCTTTTGATCGGACCTGTCTCCATAATGAAAAAGTCTTTTTCACACCTTATTCTTTCCTCACAGTGACGACTGCGACATTCTGTCTGCCTAAGGAGTTCGCCACCAGCCTCCGATAACAAAAGGCAAAGCTTATGGATGATAAGGTTTTCGCATCGGTCAGAATGACCGATGAAATAAAGTCAGACAGGATGTTCAGCGCGGTACCGGTGACCAACACGGTATCGCAACAACGTACCCGGCGCAGAAGGACCCCGTTTATGCGGGCACTGCCTTCTGCATTTGTCGTCGCAGCCGGTGCAGCAGCGGTCTATCTTGGCATGTTTGGCTCATAGCCACTTAGATTAACGGGACATTTATCCCGTCTGTCGCTCGCACCATGTTCGCTGCCGTCATTTTTTGCTGGCGGCATATTGCATGACAGCAACAAATCCGCTAGCTATCCCGTCGCAATGTAGCGGTGCCTTGCGGCGCCCACATGGCTTGCGGAGAGGTGCCGGAGTGGTTGAACGGGACGGTCTCGAAAACCGTTGTGGGCGCAAGCCCACCGAGGGTTCGAATCCCTCTCTCTCCGCCACACCCCCTCAAATCAGGTCATTTTTAAGCCCACTTAATCCCATGTTTTTCCCTGTATTTGTGGGATAATCTTGGCAAAAAAGATATTTCCAGTCCATTGGCATCCAGCCCTGTCCAAGGTATTATGTGGGGTCAAATGTGGGGTTGGATCGTTTGTCAGGTAAAGCACACAAGCTAAATGCCATGCAGGTGAAGAAACTGTCTTCGCCTGGGCGATATGCTGACGGCAATTGCCTCTACCTCACCATCTCAGAATCGGGATCAAAAAGCTGGCTTCTTCGCATCGTTGTGCGGGGCCGCAGGCGTGATATGGGCCTCGGCAGTGTGGATCTTGTCAGTCTTGAAGAAGCGCGTGATCTGGCCCGGCAGTATCGACGCATCGCCAGATCAGGGGGTGATCCTCTGCTGGACCGTCAGGCTCTGCGAGGCCAGCTTATATCCTTCCGTGAGGCTGCGGTTCAGATGCATGAGCTTAATGCCCCCTCCTGGGGCAACGACAAGCATGCCAGCCAGTGGCTCTCCTCGCTCGAGATACATGTCTTTCCTATTATCGGATCTATGCCTGTCTCGCAGATCACATCTGCCGATGTGTTGAAGGTGCTGGCACCAATCTGGATCGAGAAGGCCGACACGGCCAAGAAGATCCGGCAGCGCCTACGCATGATTATCAAATGGGCGCGGGCGCAGGGCTATTTCACCGGTGATGATCCTGTGGAACTTGCTGAACAGGCTCTGCCGAAGGTCAAAGCCTCAGGAGCGCACTTCAGGTCCGTAGGCTATGACGACCTGCCAGAGATTATTGACCGGCTTCAGGACAGCTCTCTGAGCCTTGCCACACGTTTTGCGCTGGAGTTCCTGATCCTGACGGCATCAAGAACCACAGAGGTTCTGGAAGCGCATTGGAGCGAGATCAATCTTGATAAGAAGCTCTGGGTTATCCCTGCAGAGCGGATGAAGGCGAGCCGGGACCATGAAGTGCCACTGACAGAGAGGATGATCGAGATCCTGCAAGCTGCAACGGGGCTTAAGCTAGATAACGGCCTGATCTTTCCCTCCGCACTCAATGGCAAAGCGATGTCGAATAACACACTAAGGCTTGCTCTTCAGAAGCGCCTTGGTGTGGACGCCACCGTCCATGGCATGCGCTCTGCCTTTAAGGATTGGGCAGCCGAGACCACAACCTATCCGAATGAGGTATCAGAGATGGCGCTGGCGCATTCGATCGGCAGCAAGGTCGAAGCCGCCTACCGTCGCGGCAACCTGCTTACCAAGCGCCGTCAGATGATGGCTGACTGGGATGCCTTCCTCACCGGTAAAGACCGCAAGGTTGTTCAGCTACATGAGACAGGAGATGCAAGATGATAGAGCCACAGATCCCGCGCCTTCTTCGTCTGAAGCAGATCCTCGGTGATCCCAAAGCCGATCCACCAGTGGAACCGATCATCCCCATCAGCAAGTCATCCTGGTGGGATGGTATCAGCAAAGGCAAATACCCCAAGCCCATCAAGCTCGGTGAGAACACGACCGTCTGGCGTGAGGATGATATCCGCAAGCTGATCGACAGCTTATAGGGGTAAGCCCCCTATAGGTTTTTCTGTGGGTTTTTGTTTCTCGCAGTGCAAAGGGTCGCGCGAGCGGATTTGCTCGCCATCGAGTGGGACAAACGGGCCAAAGTGGGCCGAGAATTGTTCAACAAAAACAACGCTTGTCCCACTTGTCCCACTTGTCCCACCATTTCCCAAAAATTTTTTCAAAAAACTTTTTCGTACAGAAAAAGCTATAGGAGCCGACACCCTCGAGCATCTTTTCGCGTATGGCATGGGATCAGATCGCCGAGACATAACACCATCCACTTTGATGTTGTCAGGCCCGAGACCATCCAACGCCATCTCGCATAGTCCGCAATCACATCGAATAAAGACGGCCCAAAAAACATGACCAAACAAAGTCCCGAGGACCGCGAGCCGCGAAACTCGGTGCTTTGTCACCAGCAAAGGTCAGCTTTGGTCAGCTTATTGTTCATTAGCGGTCAAAGGTTTTGGTGGGCTTGCATCATCCCGAGTGTTGGTCTTTCCCTTGCTGGGCTAAAACGATCAAAACTCCAGCAAAAATAATCAAGATTATTCCCGCAATGCTCAGTGCGCCCGGGACAACGCCCCAGAATGCCCAACTGAAGAACCCGACAGAGATCAGATAGGCGTATTCATAGATCGCGGCATAACTTGTCTGAGCGATTTGATAGGCCCGCGTCATCATTGAGAGCGCCATACAGGCGCCCGTTGCAATCACACCCATCCAAATCCAGAACCAGACATCGACCACTTGCCATCCACGGAAGAGGAATGGCGCTTGCGTGATCAAGTCCTGGGATACGGGCAATATTGTCAGCCCGGTGGCAAAGGCGCCGCCGCACAGGCCGATGGCGACGATAAAGCTCATTAGGATGGCGAGAGGGCTTTCATCGCTGAGGTATCTGAAGGTGATGATTGATCCAAACGCATAGGAGGCACCGGAAAGGACCGGTATCAGATGATAGGGGGAAAACCCGTCGCTTCCTGGCCGCAAGATTAGCAAAACACCGCAACTTCCCATGACAACGGCTAGAATCCGGCGCCAACCAATGCGCTCCCTGAACAAGATGGCCGAGAAAAGTAATACGAATATGGGTGAGGTGAACAACCCTGCGCCAGCCTCGGCAATTGCCATCATCGGCATGACACTGAAATACAGGAAGATGGCGATCACCATGAAAAGCGTTCTGACGAGAACCGGCTTCCAAAGTTTCGGGATCACCGAAAGACCAAGCAGCTTGCCGAGGATTGCCACCATGAAAATGGCAAAAAGAGACCGGCTGAAATGGAATTGACCCACCCCCACATCGTCAGAGACGAGCATCGTCAAATTGTCCGAGAAGCCGAAAATGGAAATGCCGGCAACAAGCAGGATGGCGCCTTGGCTTTCAGCTGAGATCTTCGCAGGCCAAGCTGTCATGGGTTCCCAGTCCGCATCGGCATCT
>JBMHCS010000011.1:0-419398 GCA_049889795.1 Puniceispirillaceae bacterium (SeqCode)
GTAACAGATTTCGCCAGATTGCGCGGTTGATCAACGTCCGTACCTTTCTCGAACGCCGTCAGATAGGCGATGATCTGCACCGGTATGGTCAACAGCAGCGGTGCCAGCAGCGGATCAATATTCGGCACGGTGATCACATTCTCGGCAAAATCGACTGCATTGGCCGCACGCTCTTCGGTGACAAGGATGATCCGCGCGCCGCGGGCGCTGGCCTCCTGTAGATTGCTTGCGGCTTTACCCATCACCTCATCTGCAGCAAGCAGGGCGATCACGGGCAGCCCCTCCTCGATCAGCGCGATCGGCCCATGCTTCATCTCGCCGGATGCAAATCCTTCGGCATGAATATAGCTTAGCTCTTTCAGCTTCAGGGCACCTTCCAGCGCCACCGGAAACAACACATCACGCCCCAGATACAGGGCAGACCGCGCCGATGTCAGCGAAAGCGCCAGGGGTCTGATCTCGTCAAACAGATTCAGTGTTTTGCCGATCAGTGACGGAAGGCGCTGAATATGATCATGCAGTTCGTCCCGACGGGCGGCCGATATTTCGCCGCGGGCTTCGGCAAGCGCAATGGCAAAGCTGAGAAGTGCCGTCAGCTGCGCGGTAAATGCCTTTGTACTGGCAACACCGATTTCAGTGCCGGCGCGTGTCGGCATGACAATATCCGCCTCTCGCGCGATGGTACTGCCATCCACATTGACAAGGCCAATGGTCTGCAGCCCTGAATCGCCCGCATGACGCATCGCCATCAGCGTATCCAGGCTCTCACCCGACTGTGAAATGGCAATGGCGGTGCTGTAGGTGCTGGTAACAGGGTTGCGGTAGCGATATTCCGATGCGACTTCGCATGTAACCGGCACCCGCGCCAGCGATTCAATCCAGTAACGCGCAACCATGGATGCATAATGGCTGGTGCCAGCGGCGAGCATCACAATCCCGGTGATGCTGGCGAGATCATCGCGCGACATCGGCGATGACAGTTTGCCGTCGACACCGGTCATGGCCGCCAGCGTATTGGCTATGGCGGCCGGTTGTTCATGGATTTCCTTTTCCATATAATGCCGATATCCGCCTTTATCGACGATGCCGGGGCTGGCAGCCACAATAACCGTTTCACGGTTGACCGGCGTGCCCATCTTGTCAAAAACCTCCGCCCCGTCAGGCCGGACAATGGCAAAGTCGAAATCCTTGAGATAAATGATATTGCGTGTGAGATGCGCCAGCGCCGCTGCATCCGACCCTACGAAACTTGCCCCTTCACCAAGACCCACCGCAAGCGGTGAGGCATTGCGCGCCACAATCATCATGTCCGGGTGGTCTGCATGCATGGCAGCAAACCCGAAAGTGCCTTCAATGCGGGCGATCACATCCGTGCCGGCATCGCGGGGCGACAACCCCCGGTCAAACGCATCCTTGAACAGATGTGCCAGCACTTCTGAATCTGTCTCGCTGGAGAAGACATGGCCCTTCGCCTCCATCTCCTGACGCAGCACCGCATGATTCTCGATAATCCCGTTATGTACGATCGCGACCTTTTCATTGGCTACATGCGGATGGGCGTTGCGTTCAGATACACCGCCATGCGTTGCCCAGCGGGTGTGACCAATGCCGGCGGTCCCGGTCAGCGGGCGCTCACTCATCACCGCCTGCAGATTGACCAGCTTGCCAACCGCCCTGTTCATCGAGAAATGGCCATCCTCCTGGGTCACGATCCCGGAACTGTCATAGCCGCGATATTCAAGCCGTTTCAGCGAATCCAGAAGTGTTTCACTGCATCCAGCTAGCCCGACTGCTCCAACAATGCCGCACATGCGTCACCTCATTCTGATGCACCAAAGCCGATGCGTGCCATCACCTGTCGGGCCTGCTGATGTCATGCCCCGGTAAAACTAGGCGGATTAAACTGTTACAAAGGTAAAATATCCAGCGATTTTGTCTAAAAAATGCGTCCTGACGGCCAAAGCCACTGGAATTGAGCGCGGATTCCGGTATCGCACGCGACGAATGGCGCAATAGATTGATGCAACCGGTTGTTTCCGCTTATATAGGCGCATGCAAATCACAGCTATCATTCTTGCCGCTGGCAATGGCACACGCATGAACTCCGCCTTGCCAAAACCGTTGCATGCAGTGGGGGGCAGGCCAATGCTGGCATGGTCCATGGATGCCGCAAAGGCGGCCGGCGCCAGCGAGATCATCACGGTTTTGGGGCCAGACTCAGACGCAATCCAGTCATGGCTGGACGGTGCAGCTTTTGCAATCCAGCAACAGCAGCTTGGCACAGGCGACGCGGTCGCGGCAGCGCGCGACAGCATTGCCCGTGAAGACGGTGTCGCGCTGATCATGTTTGCAGATAACCCGCTTGTCCGCGCGGCGACCCTGCAGGAGATGGCAAGCCGCGTTCAGGCCGGTGCCAGCATTGCGGTCGGGGCCTTTCATGCAGAAAACCCTGCCGGTTACGGACGTGTGCTGACAGATACTGACGGCACAGTCTTGCGCATTGTCGAAGACCGCGACGCCACCCCCGCAGAGCGTGACATCACCCTCTGCAATGGCGGGATCATGGCCGTACGCACACCCCTGCTCTTTGACTTGCTGTCCAAGGTAACGAATGACAATACCAAGGGGGAATATTACCTCACGGACATTACCGGAATTGCCGCGGAACATGGCCACCAGATTGATTGCGTCGTGATTGACCCGACTGAATTCATCGGGGTCGACAGTCGCCATGGTCAGGCCCGCGCCGAAGCCGCATTACAGGCGCGGTTGCGCCATGCGGCGCTGGATGCAGGCGTCACCATGCAGGCACCCGACACCGTGTTTCTGGCCGCAGATGCCGTCATAGAACGCGATGTGATCATCGAACCGCATGTCGTCATCGGCAGTGGCTGCCATATTGGGGAAGGCAGCATCATTCGCGCGTTTTCTCACCTTGACGGCGCGCGGCTTGGCGCATGCTGTATCGTTGGCCCCTATGCACGATTGCGGCCGGGAACCGATGCCGCGGAAGGGGTCAAAATCGGCAATTTTGTCGAGATCAAGAATGCCCGCCTCGATGCCGGTGCCAAGGCCAACCATCTGACATATATCGGCGATGCCGACATCGGACGTGCGGCAAATATCGGTGCCGGCACCATCACCTGCAACTATGACGGTTTCGGCAAATACCGCACGCTGATTGGTGACGGCGCCTTTATCGGGTCAAATACGGCGCTTGTCGCCCCGGTCAGTATTGGTGCCCGCGCGATTGTCGGGGCCGGCAGCACCATTACCAACGATGTGGATGATGACAGTATCGCCCTGTCCCGCGCCGACCAGCAGGCACGCAGCGGCGCTGCCACAAGTTTCCGCGAGAGAAAAGCTGCGGAAAAATTCGCCAAGAAGGGCTGACCCGATATGGACGCCAAACAGACGACGGATGCGCTGATTGCGCTACAGGGCTGTCCAGTTCTTGTTGTCGGGGATGTGATGCTGGACCGGTTTGTCGATGGCAAGGTGACCCGCATGTCACCCGAGGCACCGGTACCCGTTCTCGACCAGACCGCCAGCACCGAAATGCCGGGTGGCGCTGCCAATGTCGCCTGCAACCTGGCAGCGCTGGGCTGTGACGTACAGCTTGTCGCCATTACCGGCGATGATAATGCGGCCAATACGCTTTCGGCCCTGCTTGGCAGCAATATGGCCATTGATTTTTCCCGCATCAGTGATCCGGACCGGCCAACCACCCGCAAGACCCGCTATCGCGCCGACGGGCAACAGGTGCTGCGCGTTGATGAAGAACTGACAGACCCGATATCACAAGCGTTGCAGGACCAGCTTTTCGAAGAGGCGCGCCGTCAAATGGAGTCGGCCAAGGCTATTATCCTGTCAGACTATACCAAGGGATGCATGCCTGTTCCGCTGATGCAGAACATTATCAAGGCTGCCAAGCAAGCCGGCAAGCCGGTGATTGCCGACCCGAAACTGGCTGATTTCTCGGGCTATGCCGGTGTCGATCTGCTGACACCGAATCTGGCGGAGCTGCGCTCGGCAACCGCATTGTCAGATGACACGCTGGACATCATTGCTGCCACGGCAGGCGAATTGGCAGTCACCCATAATATCGGCGCCATACTGGCAACACTGAGCGCACGCGGCATGTTGCTGGCCCATGCGGATGGCAGCTGGACCCACGCACCCGCAGAAGCGCGCGCGGTGTTTGACGTATCGGGTGCCGGCGACACCGTGGTCGCCATGCTGGCCGCGTGCATCGCTGCGGGTATCAGGCATGATGATGCGCTGTCACTTGCCAATCTGGCGGCCGGCGTGGTTGTCGGCAAATCAGGCACGGCGGTCGTCAGTCCGGGTGAATTGATGACGGCTGCCGGCCCGGTAGGGGGGGCAATGCCATGGCAACAGGCAACACAGATCTGCGCCGCCTGGCAGAAGGACGGCCAGCGTGTCGGCTTTACCAACGGCTGCTTTGACCTGTTGCATCCGGGGCATCTGAAGTTGCTGTCCACCGCCGCCAGCCAGGCAGACCGCCTGATTGTCGGCATCAACAGCGATGCATCGGTACGCCGGTTAAAAGGAGACGGGCGTCCTGTCCAGAGCGCAGCGACACGCGCCGCCGCACTTGCACAGCTGCCCTTTGTGGATGCGGTCGCCCTGTTTGAAGACGACACACCACACGAACTGATCACCGCCCTGCAGCCTGACCGGCTGTTCAAAGGCGGCGATTATCGCGCCGCCGATGTTGTGGGCCGGGATGTGGTCGCTGCGCGGGGGGGCGATGTGATCATCATCCCCACCCTCGGCAGCCATTCGACATCCGCCTTGATTGCGTTTTAAAGCGCCTCGGACCGGCTGTCGACATCAGCACCTTCGTTGATCTGCCGCTCAAATTCACGCAGACGCTTATAGACACTGGCCAGTTCAACAATGGTTGGCCAGGCTCTGAACAGGAACTGCAAAGACCCCTCGACCCTGCCAAAGGCCCTGATAATCTGCTGCATGGTGCCAAGCGTCATCATGCCGCCCACAATCGCCGGGGCCAGAAAGATATAGGCAACAAGTACGTTCACCTGCAGATAGGCTAGACGCCCGATATTCAGATAGATATAGCGCACATAGCTCAGGAAATGGATGCTGCGCACATCATCAAACAGCTCTTCAAGTGTTTTCGGGCGCACCGTGCCGTCATCTTCGGCAATGACCAGCATCTTGCGATAGGCCGCTTCTTTTTTCTGCAGGTCATATTCGATCCCGACAAGCCGCAGAACCCAGGCCAGCAGGATCATCAGAATTGTACCGCCAATGGCCCAGATGAAGGCACCGGTGACAAGCCCGTATTCCCAGTCGCCAAACCACATAATGGTGATGCCGGCGCCAAGGCCCATAAGCAGCGGAAAATATTCGATCAGGATCAGCACACTCGACACAAGCTCTGTGCCTAACCCTTCGAGGATCCGTGAGAATTTGATGGTATCTTCCTGAACACGCTGCGCTGCCCCCTCGATGGTGCGCGCCCGGTCATAAACCGAGTGGTACCATTCCACCATCGCTGTCCGCCAGCGGAACAGGAAATGACTGGTCAGGAAGCTAATCGCAAGACCAAGCGTGATCGAAACCGCGGCCAGCTTGCCAAAGCTCAACAATCCGGCGGTGTATTCTTCCATGGTTACAGCATTCGCCTCGCCGAGCGCCTTTTGTATCATGTCATAGAATTCGCCAAACCATTCATTGATCATCACATCGATCTGAACCTGGACCCAGATCGAGGCCAGAATCACAAATGATCCCAGATAGGCCCATAGTGCCCATTTGGCAGTCGTAAAAAATCGAAACACGCGGCTTACCTCTCACTGCAAGAATATGTACCGGCCCTTAGCAGACAGATAGTACGCGCAGGACGCTGCGTCCAGTCGGGCACGCTGTCACACCACCGATGGCGTCGCATTCCAGCCATATCTATTCCACGACAGGCCGGTCATGGATACAGGCACTGGTGACCACACCAAGGCCAACAAAAACAGTCAACATGGCGGTGCCGCCATATGAAATCAGTGGCAGCGGCGCACCAACAACGGGCAACAATCCGGTCACCATGGCCACATTGACGAACACATACAGGAACAGCATGGTGGCGATTCCCACCAGAGACAGTTGCGCAAACCGGCTGCCAACACGAAAACTCGCCGTGATGATGGCACCGATCATCAGAAGATAGATGGCAAGTATGAACAGATTGCCGACAAGGCCGAATTCTTCGCCAATCATCGTAAAGACGAAATCCGTCTGTTTTTCCGGCAGATAATTCAGCTGGCTCTGGCTTCCCATCAAAAAGCCCTTGCCGAAAATACCGCCGGAGCCGAGTGCGATCTTGGACTGGGTAATCTGGTATCCGGCCCCCAGCATATCGCTGTCCGGGTTCAGAAACGTCATCACCCGCGCTTTCTGATAATCGCGCAGCTGTGCCCACATGATCGGCACGGCAGCACCTGCCCCGATGAAGGCCAGCCCGATATAGCGCCATGGCATGCCTGCCACAAAAAGGATGGTCAGCCCGCCAAGCGCCAGCGCCAGCGCGGTGCCAAGATCCGGCTGTTCAACCACCAGAATAAAAGGCACGGCAATCATCACCAGCGGCGGCAGATAGGTCACGATATTGCGCACACGGTCAGGTTGCAGATCATTAAAATATTTAGCCAGCGCCAGGATCAGGGCAATTTTGGCGGGTTCAGATGGCTGAAAGGTAAAGCCACCAATGCTGATCCAGCGGGCGACACCATTGCCGCTTCCGATGAAAAGCAGAGCCACCAACACGCCCACCGAGGCAATGAATAATGGATAGGCCCACATTTGCAGTATTCTAAAATCGATAAAGGCCAGCACCACCATGATCCCGACACCGACGCTGCCACGCACTGCGTGCCGACCTGCCCAGGGTGCCCATGAACCTTCGGAAGCCGAATAGAGCGCCAATGCGCCAACAGTGACCAGAAGCCCTGCCAGAAACAGCATGTGCCACGGAAAGCGCAGCAAGATACGCAGCAATGTAACCTGATCACCCGCCATTACGCATTATCCTCTGTCATCAGGGCGCGTTGCAGCGCCGCCTGCGCAATCGGCGCGGCCATGGATGATCCGCTGCCACCATGTTCCACTACCACCGTCACGGCATAGCGCGGGTTTTTCACCGGTGCATAACCGACGAATAACGCATGGTCGCGCTCTTTCCATGGACGTTCAATATTCTTGGTGATCCCGGCTTCACGCTGTTCCTTGGTAATCCGCTTCACCTGAACGGTGCCGGTCTTGCCGGCCATGCCGCCAAAGCGGGAAGGCAGATTGTAATTGCGCGCTGTTCCAAGACTCCCATGTGTTACCTGGAACATGCCCTTGCGGATAATCCGCATCGCCGCCGGCGAAATGCCCAGCGGTTCAAATTCGGGCTGACCGCGCAGCACCTGCAGCGACGGTGTGACAGCAAAGGCGCCATTTGCCAGCCGGGCGATCATCACAGCCAGTTGCATGGGCGTCGTCAGCACATAGCCCTGACCGATACCCGCATTCACCGTCTCGCCAGGAGTCCATACGACGCCATGCGTGGCCAGTTTCCATTCATGGCTGGGAATGATACCGGCCTTTTCACCCGGAATATCAATACCGGTCGGAAAGCCAAGACCCAGCCGCAGCGCCATCTTCTTAATCCGCTGAATACCTGTCTTCAGCGCAACTTCGTAGAAATAGACATCGCATGAACGTTCCAGCGCGCGCACGACATTCATCGACCCGTGGCCATCTTCGAACCAGCAGTGAAAGGTCCGGTTACCAAGATCCATGCTGCCATTACAGAAATGACGGGTATTTTCCGTGATGATTCCAGCCTCAAGCGCGGCAAGTGCCACCACCATCTTGAAGGTAGATCCCGGCGCATAGGCGCCCGCCGTCACCCTGTTCAAAAGGGGATTGCGCGGATGTTCCTGAAGCCGCCGCCAGTCACGCGTAAGCAGCCTTTCCGTAAAGATATTCGGGTCATATGTGGGCGATGATACCATCGACACCACCTCGCCAGTGCGCACATCGATCAACACAACAGCGCCGGATTCAGGCGGTGTGATGCGGCCCTCGCTATCGCGTAACAGCATATTTTCGCCCGATGCCAGATGCAGCTTCAGCTCGCGATTGTTGGCAATGGCACGCTGCACATCAGGATTCGCCATATCGACGGGCTCGGAATTGCCCTTGCGCAGAATGCCGGTGATATATTGCTGCAGCCCGATATCAAGCGCGAGATTGATATCCTTGCCAGCGCGCGGCTCGAAATCACGAAACACGCGGATCGGCCGGCCACGGGCATTGACCTCGACACGTTCATTGCCGGGCCTGCCGCGCAAGACCGCTTCCTGCGCATATTCGATCCCGATTTTGCCCGTCGCCAGATCAGGCAAATCCGCAAGGGTCCGGTCATTTTCAATCTCATCCTTGGTCACTGGCGAGACATATCCGGTGACATGCGCCGTCAGCGCGCCCTGCGGATAGATGCGGCGCAGCGATTTCTCGAACCCGACCCCCGGCAAATAGGCAGAACGCACCGCAAGACGCGCCAGTTCACGCTGCGTCAGGCTCTCGCGGATCAGGATCGGCCGAAAGGATGGCTGCACTCTGGCCTTCTGCAGCACCTCGGCAATCACCTCGTCACTCAACTCGACGATGGTGCCTAGTTGCGCCAGCGCCACTTTCAGATTGCCGGCATAAAGCGGTGTGATCTGCAATCTGTAGGATTCGGCATTGCCGGCCAGCAACCGGTTGGCGCGATCAACCAGCCGCCCACGTTTCGGGGCGACAACACGCTTGTCAAACTGGTTGCGATCGGACAGGCGCTTATAACGATTGCTCTGTGCCACCTGCAGCTGGTACAGCCGTCCGGACAGAAAGCTGGTAACCAGTAACATGCCGGTAGCAAGCACCATCGTGCGCCGCCCTATGACCCGCCTGTTTTCCTTTTGCTGGACCTTTTTGCTCATCACAATGTCCGCAGTTTTTGCACAGCATTCGACATCGTCGACAGGATAACATAACCAATCGGAAACAGAATCATTGTCAAGCCAACCTGGAACAGCACCGGGGTCAATGACGGTATGGCAAGGTTGAGCAGACTGAAAATGACAAGCTGGAAAGCAGCGACGGCGGTGGCAACAACCGAAAAATCGATCCAGATTTCACGAAAATCACCTTGCAGCAGTCGTTGTCTGCGCATTTCCATCACGAATGTCACCGCGATATAGACAGTCGCGCGCCCGCCAACGAGGTCGGAAAACAGAATGTCACTTGTCAAACCAATCAGAAAACCGGTGACCAGCAGCACATATTTTTCGTGATGCAGCGCGACCCAATAGAGAAAGATCAGCGACAGCATCGGCGTTGATCCATAAAGTGCAGACCATTGCGCAAGACCACCCTCAAAAATCGCCAACACCATACCGACGATGATGATCAGAAAGCAGACCGGCCATTTTGGATCCAGTTCGGCCCTCTGAAAGAAACGACCGCGCCCTGTCATTGCCGCTCACCTGTCGCGTTCAGGCCTTCAAAAAGCCGCGTATCATCCTCTTCGGGCAACGGGGTGTAGTAATCGCCAAGCGCAAGGTTATCCGTATCAATACCATCCGTGCCGCCAACCAGAATAGACACATAGCTGAGGTTACGCAGGTCAACGGCCGGCTTGATCCGGATATAGTCATCATCGACCAAATCAACCCGGCCAACCGGCACTCCGGCCGGCAGAACACCGCCATGGCCGGATGTCAGCACCAATTCACCAACGCGGGGCTTTGCCTCTTCGGGCAGGAATTGCAGGGCCAGGAAAGGACCATTATTACCAGCCGTTACGGCCGGCCATGATGATGACGCAAGAATAACCGGAATTTGTGCATTGATATCGCTGATCATCAGGACGCGCGAATAGGCACGGCCGACATCAACCACAAGGCCAACCAGCCCGTCAGTTGTCACGACCGGATTGCCGGCTGCGATGCCCTGCTCGCTGCCATTTGCGACAAGAACGGTATGGGCAAAGGCACCCCCCGGCGCCGTCACGGCACGCGCTGTCAGTGCCACCCGCCTGTCTGGAGACACGGCACCCGCCACACTGCGCAACTGCCGGTTTTCACTTTCAAGAATTTCTGCCCGCCGGCGCCAGCGCTTCAACATGGCGTTTTCAGCCTGCAGCCTGACATTCTCGGCCCGAAGCGAGGCCACAGTGCGGATGCCCTGCACCATGGTTTCCACGCCGCGCACAGGCGCTGACAGCAGATCCACAACTGGCGCAATGAAGTCATTCAACCCCATACGGGCAGAACGCAACGCGCCAAAATCCGCCTTGCCGAGAAACATCAGGGAAAAGCTGGCAACCACCAGCAGAGTGTGGGCAATGCGCCGCTGCCTGATCTTGCCTTTGTCAGACGCCCGCATTGGTCACCTACCGTCAAGCGCCGATCAGCACGTTCCGCAATGTACGGAGTTCTTCAAGGCACCGCCCGGTGCCGAGCGCCACACATGACAGCGGATCGTCAGCAATCGAAATCGGCAGACCGGTTGCATCGCGCAGCACCCCGTCAATATCCCGCAGCAGCGCCCCGCCGCCGGTCATGACAATGCCTTTTTCCACGATATCAGCGGCCAGTTCCGGTGGCGCCTGTTCAAGCGCCATCTTCACACCATCGACAACCTGGCGTACCGGATCTGAAATCGCCTCGGCAACCTGTGCCTCGGTGATGGTGATTTCCTTTGGCACACCATTGACCAGATCACGGCCACGGACTTCAATCTTGATGCCTGTGCTTTTTTCCGGCTTGCGGGCGATCCCGATATTCTTCTTGATGCGCTCGGCACTGGCTTCACCGATCAGCAGATTATGCGTCCGGCGCATATAGGCGATGATCGCCTCGTCAATCTTGTCGCCCCCGACACGCACAGAATGGGCAAAAACGATATTGCCAAGCGAGAGGATGGCTACCTCTGTCGTACCGCCGCCAATATCCACAACCATCGAGCCTGACGGCTCGGTCACCGGCAGCGAGGCCCCGATGGCTGCCGCCATGGGCTCTTCAATAAGAAAGACGCGGCGGGCACCTGCCGCCTCGGCCGATTCCTGAATGGCGCGCCGTTCAACAGCGGTTGATCCGGACGGCACGCAGATAATGACCTGCGGGCTGGAAAAATTCAGCCGGCCATTTACCTTGCGGATGAAGTGCTTGATCATTTCTTCGGCGACTTCGAAATCGGCAATCACGCCATCAGCCATTGGCCGGATCGCGCGGATATTGCCAGGCGTCTTGCCAAGCATCACCTTGGCTTCCTCGCCAACCGCCAACACCTGTGTACGGCCGCGCACCTCGGCCATGGCAACGACAGATGGTTCATCGAGAACGATGCCCTTGCCCTTTACATAAACAAGCGTATTTGCCGTTCCGAGATCGATGCCGATATCGGCCGTAAACATATCAAGAATGGATCCAAACATAGATTTTCCCCGCGTCAGAACGCCGGCCTTTAAAATTACCGAACGGCGACAAGGGGTATCCCCGTCGCCGATTCTCCTGTTTTAACTGACAAATAAGGCGAAAGCTAGCACTTCGCCCAATCTGTGCAGATGTCGCTTTCCAGCGTCATGGACGCAGCCTAATTCTTGGCTTTGTCGACAAGGCGGTTTGCCCCGATCCACGGCATCATTCCCCGCAGCTGTTCACCAACCTGTTCGATGCCATGTTCCGCATTGCGGCGACGTGTGGCCTTGAAATTGGTCTGGTGTACCTTGTTCTCCAGCATCCAGTCGCGCGTAAAGCGGCCAGACTGAATATCGTCAAGAACACGCTTCATCTCTGCCTTTGTCTCAGGTGTGATGATTCGCGGGCCGGTAACGTATTCGCCATATTCGGCCGTGTTGGAGATCGAGTAGTTCATGTTGGCGATGCCGCCCTCATAGATGAGATCCACAATCAGCTTCACTTCATGCAGGCACTCGAAATAGGCCATCTCGGGGGCGTAGCCTGCCTCGACGAGTGTCTCGTAACCAGCTTTGATCAGCTCGACAAGACCACCGCAGAGAACAGCCTGCTCGCCGAACAGGTCCGTTTCACATTCTTCCTGGAAGGTTGTCTCGATAATGCCAGAACGGCCGCCACCGACCGCAGAAGCATAGGACAGACCAACATCATGGGCATTGCCAGACGCATCCTGGTGGATGGCCAGCAGACAGGGTACCCCGCCACCACGCATATATTCAGCACGCACAGTATGGCCCGGCCCTTTTGGTGCCACCATCAGGCAGTCGATATCGGAACGCGGCTCGATGAGATTGAAATGCACATTCAGACCATGCGCAAAGGCAATCGCTGCACCCGCACGGATGTTGGCATGGATTTCATCACGGTAGATATCGGCCTGCAGCTCGTCGGGTGTCAGCATCATGACAAGATCACCCCAGGCAGCCGCCTCGGCCACATCCATGACTTTAAAGCCGGCATCAGCAGCCTTTGCACGGCTGGCAGAATCAGCACGCAGCGCAACAGCAACCTCTGCAACGCCGCTATCTTTCAGGTTGGCGGCATGGGCATGGCCCTGACTGCCATAACCGACAATCACGACTTTTTTCTTCTTGATCAGGCCGACATCGGCATCTCGATCGTAATAGACTCGCATGGATTAAGTTCTCCTTGATAAAGCGGCCGATGACATCACCACCAACCCGAATGACAGCTTTCGCAATCTGCGTCTAAAATATGCGGCCCACCCTGGTGTGGGCCGGCGGTTGAGGACCGGTTAACACCGGCGGAATACCGGCACCCTATTTGGCTTCCAGATCAACTTTGTTGCCACGAGAAATCGCGGAAACACCCGTCCGCGCTATTTCGACATCGCCAAGCGAGCGCATCAGATCGACGAACGCCGCGACCTTGGAAGAATTGCCTGTGATCTCAAATACAAAACTATTCAGCGTGCTGTCCAGTGTTCTTGCACGGAAGCTGTCAGCAAGGCGCAGCGCCTCAATCCGCTCCTCACCCGAATTGATGATTTTCACCAGTGCAAGCTCGCGCTCGATGGTTACATCATTCTCTGTCAGGTCACGCACCGAATGGATTGGCACAAGACGGGCCAGCTGGGCCTTGATCTGCTCGATCACCATTGGCGTCCCCGTGGTGACGATGGAAATACGCGACAATGCCCGCCCCTCATCCGTCTCGGCCACTGTCAGGCTTTCGATATTATAGCCGCGGCCTGAAAACAGGCCGATCACGCGGGCCAGAACGCCGGGTTCATTATCAACAAGAACGGAAATGATATGCCGTTCAATGGTTGGGGTGTCGGACATACGTCTACCTTATTGTCTTGAAGTCTTGTTTATCAGGGGTGCCGGCGAAAAAGCACCAGCCGCAAAGAGGTTTATTGGACAGGCGTGCGCTGCCAATCAGACCAGCACCATCCCTTCCTCGGACACCGGCTTTTCAGCCTGATCCTCGGGGCCCAGCAGCATATCATTATGCGCGGCTCCTGACGGGATCATGGGGAAACAATTTTCCTCTTTCGAAACGCGAATATCGGCAATCACCGGCCCCGGCGTTTCCAGCATGGTGGTGATCACAGAATCCAGATCATCCATCTCGCGTGCGACAAGGCCCGTCATACCGAAGGTGTCAGCAAGCTTGACGAAATCAGGCAGGGATGCGCTGTAGGATTCCGAATAGCGGCCCCCATGGATCAGTTCCTGCCACTGGCGGACCATACCCATCCATTCATTATTGATGATGAACATCTTTACCGGCAGGCTGTACTGCCCCAGCGTCGACAGTTCCTGCATGTTCATCATGAAGGACGCCTCGCCGGCAATATCGATCACGGTCGCCTGCGGATGGGCCACCTGCACGCCCAGTGCGGCCGGCAGACCATATCCCATGGTGCCAAGGCCACCCGATGTCATCCACCGGTTCGGCTGCTGGAAGTCAAAATATTGCGCTGCCCACATTTGATGCTGGCCCACCTCGGTGGTGACATAGACATCATGTCCGGTTGTCATCTCGCACAGGCGGCGGATCGCATGCTGCGGCTTGATGATGCTGCCTGTCTGGCTGAATCCAAGACAGTCACGCTTGCGCCATTCATTGATCTGGCCCCACCATTTTTCCAGTGATGGCGCATTTGGCGCGAAACGCCGCTTTTTCATTTCGGCAAGCAGTGCTTTCAGGACCTCGCCCGCATCACCGATCACCGGCAGATCAACACGCACATTCTTGTTCACTGATGACGGGTCGATATCACAGTGGATCTTTTTGGAATGTGGCGAGAACCCGCTGATGAGTCCGGTCACACGGTCATCGAAACGTGCCCCCACATTCAACATCAGGTCACAGCCATGCATCGCCAGATTGGCCTCATAGGTCCCGTGCATGCCCAGCATGCCCAGAAAATGCTTGTCTGCTGCCGGCAGCGCACCCAATCCCATCAGCGTCAGCGTGGTCGGCCAGCCTGTCAGATGCGTCAGTTCGGTCAGCAATTCAGAGGCGTGCGGGCCGGCATTGATGATGCCGCCGCCACCATAGATGACCGGCTTTTCGGCGCGCATCATCATATCAACAGCGGCAGATATGGCCGCTGGGTCCGGCTTGGTCGCCGGCTGGTAGCGCGCTGTCGCCTGCGTGCGAATGGTTTTGTCGTGATAGGGCGCATCCTTCATCAGGATGTCTTTTGGCAGATCGATCAGGACCGGGCCCGGGCGGCCGGATTTGGCAACGTGAAACGCCTCTATGACAGTCGCCTGCAGGCTTTCGCCTTCCTTGACCAGATAATTATGCTTTGTGCAGGCGCGGGTAATGCCGGTTGTGTCGGCCTCTTGGAAGGCATCATTGCCGATCAGATGCGTTGGCACCTGGCCTGTAAGACAGACAACAGGCACGGAATCCATAAGCGCATCCGTCAGGCCGGTCACCGCATTGGTGGCGCCTGGGCCGGATGTTACAAGCACGACGCCGGTTTTGCCGGTGGACCGCGCATATCCCTCGGCGGCATGCACGGCAGCCTGCTCATGGCGCACCAGAATATGCTTGATATTGTTGTTCTTGAAGAGCGCATCATAGATTGGCAGAACCGCGCCGCCAGGATAGCCGAACACCACCTCGACACCCTCATCCTCGAGCGCTTTTAGCAGCACCTCAGCGCCGGCCATCACCAGATGGTCAATGTTGGTTTCATCCGTTGTGTTGTCAGCCGTCGTTACTGATTTCGGCATCTCTCTACCCTCTGTCGCATAGGGCGTGACCGCCCCTGTCTCCGCAAACCACCATCATCACCATCACAAAAGCGCCTGCCCCGCATGCGGGTGGCGCCCCTTGCAACAGGTCTTGCCTGCTACAGTCCTGCAATGTTGATGCCGATCGGACATTTCGCCCGATTTCAATGCAATATAAGGCGCAATCAGAAATCTGGTCAAGCATTTAATGACAGAATAGAAAAGATTTCTGCCACATTTCTTTCAGAAAATTTCGATTCAAGTACATATTGCGCATCATAATTATTTCTTAGCCACGTAAACTGACGTTTTGCGTAATGCCGGCTGTCCCGGCTTGCCACTTCAATGGCCCGCGCGCAGTCCATCTGGCCCTGCTGCATGGCCATGATTTCACGCACCCCGATGGCTTTCATCACCGGCAAGCCAGGGTCGAGGCTGCGCGCGGCAAGTGCTTCCACTTCGTCAACGGCCCCTTCATCCATCATCTGCGCAAAACGTGTATCAATCGCGTCATATACCGTCTGGCGCGGCGGCGTTACCGCGATTGTGATGGCCTGGCCGTCAATGGCACCCTGATGCGGGTCCTGCTGCCATGCGCTGATGGGCCGGCCTGTTGCACGTACCACCCCCATCGCCCGCACCAGGCGCTGACTGTCCCCGTCAAAAAGCCGGGCGGCGGTTTCGGGATCCTCTCTGGCCAGCATGGCGCGGAAGGCGGCGCCCCCCTGCTCGGCCAGCATCTGCGTACAGCTGTCATGGATCGTCTGTGGCACCTCGGGGATTGCGGCAATACCGTTGATCGCCGCCTGCAGATACATGCCGGTGCCCCCAATGATGACAGGCAATCTGCCCTCGTAGCGCGCATCAGCCACCGCATCACCAACCATCTGCAGCCATCGTGCCACCGAGGCGCGCTCGGCACCATCCAGCACGCCATAGAGCCGGTGCAACACGCGGGCTTCATCAACCGCGTCCGGACGCGCGGTCAAAATACGCAGATCGCGATAGAGCTGCATGGAATCCGCATTGATCACCACGCCACCCGCACGTTCGGCAAGCGCCATGGCAAGACCAGACTTGCCAGCAGCCGTTGGTCCCCCGATCATCAGATAGCGGCCGGCAGAAACAGCGTTTTGCAAGTGGTCAGTCATCGGCTTTTATGCTTTATCCTGTCGTCAATCGGCAATCACCCGACGGTAGGGCACTATGCAACAGTTGGCTGTTTTTTCAACCTCGGCAAAAGATGGTGTCAATGAAGCGGCGCTGCGCGCGCTCATGGCAACTGCCGGATGCGCACCCGATGCAGATACCGACATCCGCTGTCTGGCCGACAACCGCGCCTATGAGGTGGCTGTTGGCAAGGCGCCCATGATGGATGACGCAGTGGACAGATTGATCGCCGCCCTGCGTGCGCCAGCCGATGCCGCCGGGATTGACGTCAATATTGTCTCGGATGCCGGTCGCCGCAAAAGACTGCTGATCGCCGACATGGACAGCACCATCATCACCAGCGAGTCGCTGGATGATATGGCGGTGATGGCCGGCCTGGCAGAACAGGTCCTGCCAGTGACCCGGCGTGCGATGAATGGCGAACTGGATTTTACTGCGGCGCTGGATGCCCGCATTGCCCTCTTTGCCGGGCAGCCGGAATCCCTGCTGCGGGATGCGCTGGATGATGCCGTGCTGACCAGCGGGGCGACCACACTGGTGCGCACGATGCGTGCCAATGGGGGCCGCGCCTATCTGGTATCGGGCGGTTTTACCGCGATTACCGGCCCCATTGCGGCAGCCTGTGGATTCAATGCCCACCATGCCAACCAGCTGGAACTTTCCGGTGGCGCACTGACCGGCCGTGTATTGCGGCCAATACTCGACCGGGACGCCAAGGCGCGCTATTTGCACCATTACTGCGACGAGATGGGGATCGATGTGTCAGCTGCTGCGGCGATTGGCGACGGCTCGAATGATCTGGCAATGCTGACGGGCGCCGGTTTTGGTGTTGCCTTCCACGGCAAACCTGCCTTGCGGCAGCAGGTTCAACTGCAATTAAACCATACCGACCTGACCGGTTTGCTCTATCTTCAGGGGTATCGCGCGTCCGAATTTGTGACAGGCTGACCGCACAAAGCGCATTACGCGGGACCAAAGAAAAAGGGGCGGCGCCATCATTTCGGCCCGCCCCTCTTTTGCGTTTGCACGATGCAATCGGCTGTTTAATTCTCGGCAAAACCGATCTGCACAAAGCGCTCTCGGCCGTCGCGTTCGATCAGCAGCAGCACGCCGGACCGGCCGGAATCAAGCGACTCGGCCACTGACTTAGCCAGATCGGCTGCACTGTCCACACGACGCTGACCAAAGCGGCGGATAATGTCACCCGGCTCAACACCTTTTTCCATGGCCGGGCTGCCTTCGGCAACTTCGGTCACCACCACACCAGTCAGCTTGGGATCTAGTCCCAGCTCGGTGGCAAGATCGGCGTCAATATCCTCAACGGTGAAGCCAAGCCGGTCCATCGTCTGGGAATCGCCATCCGGCTGCTCGCCGACCAGACCGACAAGTTCTGCCTTTTCCAGCTCGCCCAGCGTCACTTCGACGGTGCTGCGCTGGCCGCCACGGAAGATCTCAACCTCGACGGTTGCGCCGATATCCGTCTCTGCCACAATCCGCGGCAGATCACGCATGCGATCGATCACCTTGCCGTCAAAGCTCAGGATGACATCCCCTGGTTCAAGGCCGGCAAGATCGGCCGGGCTGTTCTCATTCACTGAGCTGACCAAGGCGCCAGCCGACTGACTCAGCCCCAGCGTATCGGCAATATCCGGTGTGACTTCCTGAATGAAGACACCCAGCCAGCCACGCCGGGTCGTCCCGAACTCGACCAGCTGTTTTGTCACCCGCTTGGCAAGATTTGAGGAAATCGCAAAGCCGATTCCGACGGATCCGCCGCTTTGCGAAAAGATGGCGGTGTTGATGCCGATCACCTCGCCATCCGTATTAAATAGCGGGCCGCCCGAATTGCCGCGGTTGATCGATGCATCTGTCTGAATGAAATCATCATAGGGGCCATTGCCGATATCGCGGCCGCGCGCCGACACAATACCGGCTGTGACGGTGCCGCCCAGGCCGAAGGGGTTGCCAATCGCCAGCACCCAGTCGCCGACACGCAGACTGTCGGAATCACCAAAAGGCACCGCTGTCAGATCCGTATCGCCGGGATCGATCTTCAATACGGCGATATCGGTTTTCTGGTCCTGACCCAGCACCTTGGCGGTAAAGCTCGTCTCATCCGCAAGGGTGACGGTAATTTCCTCGGCATTTTCAATCACGTGGAAATTGGTGACGACGATTCCCTCGGCATCAATGATAAAACCGGACCCAAGAGACGAGGCACGGCGTTGGCGGTTATCATCGCCAAAATTCTTGAAAAATTCCTCAAAGGGCGAACCTGGCGGGAATTGCGGCATATCCATGCCCGGGCCCTGATTGACGATGGTCGTTGTCGAAATATTGACCACCGCAGGGGACAGCATTTCCACCTGGTCGGCAAAGCTTCCCGGGCGATCGGCTGCCACAGCGCCAAATGAATAGAATGTGATCATGATGCTGGCGGCCGCCGGAGCAGCTATCCGCCTCGACGCACCGAACAGAGGCCGCAAAATGGTCATCAACATGAGTACTTGTCTCCTGTGAGGAATAGATCAAATGCATGCGGGAGCGGCTGACCGCTCCCGCCCGCTGCCTGCATCAAAGACGGTGTCCTTGACGAAAAGAAGGCAGATATTTGTTTATTTCTGATCCGTTCCGTCCTTGTCCTTGAAGAAACGGAAGAAACTGCTGTCCGGTGACAACACCAGCGATGTGCCGTTGTTGTTCATCGATTTGCGATAGGCTTCCATCGACCGGTAGAAGGCGAAGAAGTCCGCATCCTGGCCGAAACTGTCAGCATAGATCTGAATGGCCTGCGAATCACCGGCACCCCGGATTTCCTGGGATTCACGCTGTGCTTCCGACAGGATCACCGTCCGGGTCTTTTCGGCGTCGGCGCGGATCTTCTGTGCCTCTTCCTCACCCGTTGCACGGAATTCCTTGGCTTCCCGCTCACGCTCTGACTTCATCCGGTTGAAGATGTTCTGACTGGTGGCGGTCGGGTAATCCGCACGCCGCAGCCGCACATCAATGATCTTGATTCCGAGCGACGCAACCGAGGCATTCACCTCTTCGCCGATCGAGCGGGTGATGTCGTTCCGCTGTCCCGTCAGGATGGATGCCAGCGTTTCCCGGCCAAGGGCGCGACGCACCGATGAATCAATGATCGCTTCAAGACGGCCACGCGCACCGCGCTCATTCCGCACTGTCTGATAGAACAGCAGCGGATTTTCGATGCTGTAGCGCGCATAGGCATCCACCTGAAGACGCTTCTGATCCGCGAGAATGACTTCTTCCGCATCCTGCGGGATCAGGCTCAATACGCGCTTCTCATAATAGGTGACGTCCTGAATGAATGGCAGTTTGAACGCCAGACCCGGTTCCTGAATGGTACGTTTTGGCTCACCAAACTGTAATACCAGCGCCTGCTGCGTCTGATTGACGGTAAACAGGCTGCCAGACACGGTTGCGATGATCAACGCGACGACGACGAGGGATAGAATACGAGTGACACCCATCTTAGTTTCCTCCCGCTGACTTGTTCAGTTCACGTAATGGCAGATACGGCACAACACCGCTGCCGCCACTCGGTTCGTCGATAATGATCTTTTCAACATTTGAGAAGATTTCCTCGACGGTTTCGATATAGATCCGCTCCCGCGTAACATCCGGGTTGCTGCGATAGGCCTGATAGACCTGATCAAAGCGTGACGCATCACCGGCCGCGCGGTTCACGACCTCGGCTTCATAGGCTTCGGCCTCGGCAATCAGCCGTGCCGCCGCACCACGGGCCCGTGGTACGATGTCATTCCGAAATGCCTCGGCTTCGTTCTTTGTCTTGTCACGGTCCTGACGGGCACGCTGCACCTCGTTAAAGGCGTCGATCACATCTGCCGGCGGATCAACCGCCAGCAACTGCACATCGCGCACGCGCACGCCGGCGCCGTATTCGTCAAGAAGTTCCTGAAGCTGGGCACGTGCCTGGATCTGGATATCCTGACGGCCCTCAGTCAGCGCTGTCTGGATCGGTGTCCGGCCGATGATTTCACGCATCACCGCCTCGGCAGCCACCTTGATCGTGTCATCCGGCTCGGCCAGGTTGAACAGGTACTGGCCTGCATCTGAGATGCGCCAGAAAACGACAAAATCGATATCGACGATATTTTCATCGCCGGTGATCATCTGGCTTTCATCGGCAATATCCCGCCGCGACGAGCTGTTGCCGCTAATATCACGGAACCCGATTTCGATCCGGTTATCACGTGTCACCTCGGGGGTGATCACCGTTTCAAACGGATAGGGGATATGATAATGCAGCCCCGGTGTGGTGGTGCGCACCCATTCGCCAAAGCGCAGGACAACGCCCTGCTGCTGCGGATTAACACGGTAAAAGCCGGTCATTGCCCAGATGGCAATTGCGATAATGACGATAAGTGAAATCGACATGCCGCCGCCCGGCAGCAGCCGGCCCATGGCCTCACGCCCTTGCTTGACAACCTTGTCAAAATCCTGTGGCGGTCTGCCGCCACCGCCGGAACCCCACGGGCTGCCGCCGTTACCATTGCCGCCGCCACCGCTGCGACCGCCGCCACCAGAACCCCAGGGGCCTCCCTGGTCGCCGCCACCTTGATTATTCCATGGCATGATATGCCTACTCCGTTGCGCTATGGTTTCCATCCAGCGCCCCGCGCCCGTCCCGGTTTGGCAGGACAATCACAGGCACCTTCACCGCTAGGGATGTCACCGCCCCGACCCCGCTTGTTGCAAAACGGCGCCGGACGGATTATCTCACCCCCAAGCCATCCTCATATTTGCACCGAAACGCGCGATTTCAAGCATGCCCAACGAATTGACAGAACAAAGCATCCAGCAGGCCCTCGCCAGCGTCACCATCCCCGGAAAAACGGACAATCTTATGGCCGCCGGACAGGTATCCGGCATTGTCATAAAGGATGGCCATGTAGGCTTTACCATTGAAATCGCACCGGCGGACAAGGACCAGGCGGATGCCATCCGCAATGCGGCGGAAAAGGCTGTGCGCGCAGTTGCCGGTGTCTTGTCCGCCACTGCGATGATGACCGCGCATCAGCCCGGTCCGCAAACACCGGCCGATGCCACTGGCAATGCCGCACGCCCGACCTTGCAGCCGGCCAAACATCTGGTGGCCGTTGCATCCGGCAAAGGCGGCGTTGGCAAATCCACCACAGCCATCAATCTGGCGCTGGCCGCGGCGGCCACCGGCCTGTCCGTCGGTATTCTGGATGCCGATATTTACGGCCCCTCATTGCCCCGCCTGATCGGGCAAAACAGGAAACCGCAGACCAGCGGCAACAAAATCATCCCGATTGAGGCCTGGGGCCTGCAAACCATGTCGATCGGCTATCTTGTGGCCGAGGACGCGCCAACCATCTGGCGCGGCCCCATGGTGATGAGTGCGCTGGAACAGATGCTGCGCGATGTTGCCTGGGACAATCTGGACCTTCTGGTGATCGACATGCCACCCGGCACGGGTGACGCGCAGCTGACACTGTCGCAGCGTGCCGCGCTGTCCGGTGCCGTGATTGTATCGACACCGCAGGACCTGGCGCTGATTGACGCGCGCAAGGGGCTGAACATGTTCCATAAGGTGAATGTGCCGGTTCTGGGGATTATCGAGAATATGAGCCATTTTATCTGTCCTGACTGCGGCAGCCGGCATGATATTTTCGGGCATGGCGGCGCGGCGGCCGAGGCCGCACGGATTGGCGCGCCTTTCCTTGGCGAGATTCCACTGGAAATGGCCATCCGCAGCACATCCGATGCCGGCACGCCGGTTGTTGCCAGCGCACCAGACGGCCCGCATGCCGCTTATTACAAGGTGATTGCGGAAAATATGCTGACGCAGTTGCAGGCCGCCACTGCCGACACATCCATGCCGAATATCGTGATAGACTAAATCATAATGATGGGCTGAGGGTGACGCCGGAAACGGCCTAGACCATCACCGGCACCTTGCGGGTAAAGCGTTCATAGCGATAGCCGGGTATATCGCCGTCGGCTGCCACCTCTTCCAGCACATCATGATGCCAGTCCGCTTTGTCCAGTTCGGGAAACAGCGCTGCCTGCGGCCCGCCATCCGGGTCAATCTCGACAATCGTTGCTTCAATCCGGTTGGTAAAGGGCAGGCCTGCCGCATAGATTTCGCCGCCACCAAACAGAATGATCGCGTCACGCGCATCCGCAGTGGTGGCCATCCAGTCACGCGCCAGCGTCACCGCCATATCAAGATTGCCGGCGCGCAGCGCGCCGTCGGCCGCCCAGTCCGCATCGCGCGTCATCACGATGCTGGCCCGCCCTGGCAATGGCCGGCCGATCGAATCCCATGTACGGCGGCCCATAATCAGCGGGCAGCCCATGGTCAGCGCCTTGACGCGTTTCAGATCATCAGGCAGATGCCAGATCAGACTGTTGCCATCCCCGATCACCCGGTTATTGGCCATTGCGACCACCGCCACCATCTCGACAGACCCTGTGATCACAGATCGCCCCCTGACTAGATTGCAATCGGGGCCGCGATATGCGGCTGCGGTGCATAGTTGGTGATTTCGAAATCGTCATAGGTGAAATCATCAATGCTGTCCGGCTGGCGGTGAATCACCAGCTGTGGCAACGGGCCGGGCGCCCGTGTCAGCTGTTCGCGCGCCTGGTCGAAATGATTGGCATAGAGATGCGCGTCACCAAGTGTATGCACGAATTCACCGGGCTGCAGATCAGCAACGGTCGCAATCATCTGCGTCAGCAGCGCATAGGAGGCAATATTGAACGGCACCCCGAGGAATATGTCTGCGCTACGCTGATAGAGCTGGCAGGACAATTTACCATCGGCAACAAAGAACTGGAACAGGCAGTGACAGGGCGGCAGCGCCATGTTTGGAATATCGGCCGGATTCCATGCCGACAACATTAACCGCCGCGATTCCGGCGTATTGCGGATCATCGATACCAGATCGGCCAACTGGTCAATCTCGGTCCCGTCCGGTGTTTTCCAGCGTCGCCACTGCTGGCCATAGACAGGGCCAAGATCGCCATTCTCATCAGCCCATTCATCCCAGATCGAAACGCCGTTTTCCTGCAGATAGCGGATATTGGTGTCGCCTTTGATGAACCACAGCAATTCGTGGATGATCGAGCGCGTATGCAATTTCTTGGTGGTCAGCAACGGAAAACCCTGCTGCAGGTCAAAACGCATCTGATGGCCAAATACCGCACGCGTGCCGGTGCCGGTGCGATCGCCGCGGTCCACCCCCTGATCCAGAACACGTGACAACAGATCAAGATATTGCTGCATAGTGGGTCACCCGTGATTTCGGAACGGCGCCATAGTGCCGGCCAGATTTTCGCCGTTGCTGCTAACGGGTGCAACATCGCATGCCGCCTACCCCCGATCAAGGCGCAATCCGGCGCAGGCTGCGCCAGATGACCACCCGCTGGCACCGTCTTTCACGCGACCTCAAAATCACGCTTTAAATGACGGCCGGCAAGTCGTATATTACCGGTGCCGGTTCGCCGGCTATGGCGATAAACGTGCTGTGAAATAGGCAGAGCGGACCCGGGGGCGGTACCCGGCGCCTCCACCATTTTAGCCGTGACCCGGATGGGGTGATCATCCCCTTTATCCGGTTGAACGGCTTAAAGCGTGGGGGCGAAATAGGATCGACGCATGTAATAAAGGCAGTATTTTCGCTCGGTATGGTACCCGCCGTTATCGGGCCATGTAGTAGTTGCAAACGACAACACTGCTCCGGTCGCAATCGCAGCCTAACGGCAGCGGGAGTAACCGATCTTAAAGTCCGGTCCGCTTGAGCTCGGGCCGGCGGGGTTCCGGAGCGCACCTGGCAACAGAAGCGCTCCACTTCCTTTGATAGCCTCGACAGGATCCAGCGGAATGACCGAACATAATGACGATCATGGCGGGCTGAATTACGAACGGCTGGTTGAGGATTCGTTGCGCAATGTCGTGCGTGAGGCACTGCGCATCGCCCAGACGGACGGGCTGTCGGGCGAAACCCATTTCTACATCGCCTTTGAAACCCGCTATCCGGGCGTCGTGATGGAAGATGACCTGCGCAGCAAGCATCCCGAAAGTATCACCATTGTGATCCAGCACCAGTTCGCCGATCTGGATGTGCAGGATGATCATTTCGGAATCACCCTGTTCTTTGGTGGCAAGCCGTCATCCATGACTGTGCCGTTTGCCGCGGTCACCAGCTTCAATGATCCGTCGGTCGGCTTTGGTCTGCAGTTTGAGACTGACGAGACAATGCTGGACGAAACAGCTGAGCCCGAGATTGTGGCGACGGCAGAAGAGACTGACGCCGAACCGCAGGCCGGCAGTTCAGCCGAGGTGGTATCACTGGACAGTTTCAGAAAACCCTCGTGATATCTCGCATCTGATTCCCGACAAGACCCGCAAGGCGGACATGCCATGACAGATTTTGCCTATAGCCCGATGTTTCCGCTGGCTGCGGACGAAACCGAATATGAACAGGTTTCAAGTGACCATGTGGAACTGGTCGATTTCGGCGGTGAGCCGTTCCTGAAAGTCGCGCCAGAAGCGCTGCGCCTGCTGGCATCGCGTGCCTTTACAGATATCTCGCATCTGCTCCGCAGCAGCCATCTTGGCCAATTACGGGCCATACTGGATGATCCGGAAGCCAGCCAGAATGACCGGTTTGTCGCGCTGGAAATGCTGAAGAATGCTGTGGTTGCGGCCGATGGCCTGCTGCCCATGTGTCAGGATACCGGCACCGCCATCATTTCCGGCTATCGCGGTGATCATGTGCTGGTTGACGGGGATGAGGGCGAAGCGCTGTCGCGCGGCGTCTATGATACCTATCAGCAGAGTAATCTGCGCTATTCCCAGCTTGCCGCCACCAGCATGTTTGACGAGGTCAACACCGCCACCAACCTGCCTGCCCAGATCGAACTCTATGCCGGCAAGGGCCTTGAATACAAATTTGCCTTCATTCAGAAAGGGGGCGGTTCGGCCAACAAAACCTTCTTGCACCAGAAGACAAAAGCGGTGCTGAACCCCGATGGTCTGCGCGACTTTATCCGCACCGCGATCCTCGAACTTGGTACATCGGCCTGCCCGCCCTATCACCTGGCGATCGTGATTGGCGGCACCTCTGCCGAATTCAATCTGAAGACCGTAAAGCAGGCATCCATCCGCGCGCTGGATGGGCTGCCAACCGCGGGCAACAGCCTCGGCCATGCATGGCGCGATCTTGAATGGGAAGCCGAAATCCTGCAGATCACCCGCGATCTGGGCATTGGTGCGCAATTTGGCGGCAAATATTACTGCCATGATGTGCGCGTGATCCGCCTGCCGCGACACGGCGCCTCCTGCCCAATCGGGATTGGCGTGTCCTGTTCGGCGGACCGCCAGGCATTGGCGAAAATCACGCCTGACGGCATTTTCATCGAAAAGCTAGAACGCGACCCGGCGCGCTTCCTGCCCGAGGCCGGGGGCGATGACAGCGACAGCTTGCCCGTCGTGCAGATCGATTTGAACCAGCCCATGGACCAGATACGGGCAACGTTGAGCCAGCATCCGGTGGAAACGCGTCTGTCGCTGACAGGTCCGCTGATTGTGGCGCGCGATATCGCCCATGCCAAATTGCTGGAACGGCTGGAATCTGACGGCACCCTTCCGGATTATTTCAAGAATCACCCGGTTTACTATGCCGGGCCTGCGAAAACCCCTGACGGCATGGCATCCGGGTCCTTTGGCCCGACAACGGCTGGCCGCATGGATTCCTATGTACCCACATTCCAAGCAGCCGGCGGATCAATGGTCATGCTTGCCAAAGGCAACCGGTCGCGTCAGGTGCGGGATAGCTGCAAGGCCAATGGCGGTTTCTATCTCGGCAGTATCGGAGGCGCCGCGGCCAAACTGGCGCTTGAATCCATCCGCAAGGTTGAGGTGCTGGAATATCCCGAACTCGGCATGGAAGCCGTGTGGAAAATCGAAGTTGAAAATTTCCCTGCCTTTATCATCACCGATGACAAGGGCAATGATTTTTTTGATCTCGGCTAGACCGCGTCATCAGGCGGCGGACCCCCGCTCGCCCAGTCGATAAAGCGGATCGTGTGGCGCACTGGCAGGTCATCGCCAAGCTGCTGGATACACCCGATATTACCCGCAGCCACCCAGGGCGCACCCGCCTGCCGCAGATGATCCAGCTTGCGCGCCTTCAGCTTGTCCGCCATCTCCGGCTGGAGGATGTTGTAGACGCCGGCGGACCCGCAGCACAGATGCGGCTCCAGCGGCTGACGCACGTCAAATCCGGCAAGGCGCAGCAACTGCATCGGCAATTCATGTACCGACTGGCCATGCTGCAGCGAACAGGCCGAATGATAGGTTATCGGGCCGCGGCCCTTTGGTTCGGGTATGATGATGGTCTCCAGCGGCAATTCCGCAAGATACTCGGTGATATCACGGGTCAGCGCAGACACCTGCGCCGCAATATCAGCCAGTTCCGGATCATCCTGCGCCAGATGCCCGTAATCCTTGACCATCGTGCCACACCCGGATGCGTTGGTGATGATTGCATCAATATCACCCGCCTCGATTTCCTGCCGCCATGCCAGCAGGTTTGCCCGCATCGCCTGCCGCGCCGCATCGCCTGCGCCGATATGATGTGTCAGCGCGCCGCAGCAATAGGATTCGGCGCGCACGGTGACATTTACGCCCAGCCGGCCAAGAACCCGGATCGTGCTGGCATTGATCCCGGGATCGAGCGCCCGCTGCGCACAGCCGGCCAGCAGAAAGACCCGCCGCGTCGCACCGACGCGCGATGCAAAGGTGGTTGTCCGTTTCCCAACACTGTCCAGACGCCCGATATGTTTCGGCATTTTTGCCAGTGCCGCGCGCAGCTGCGCCGGCATCATCGGCGCAAAAACCCGCGCCAGACGGCCAAGCCGCATCAGCAGGTGGAACCGTCCGGCATGCGGGATGATGGCGGCAAGAAAGCGGCGCATCAGCCGGTCGGGGGCTGGCCTTGGCGCAATCTTGTCCATTTTCTCGCGGCCGATATCCAGCAGATGCGCGTAATCCACGCCTGACGGGCAGGTGGTCATACAGGACTGGCAGCCAAGGCAGCGGTCAAGGTGAATGCCGGTATCCGCACTGACCGTTTCCGGTGATTCCAGCAATTCACGCATCAGCCAGATGCGCCCGCGCGGGCTGTCGCGCTCGTCACCAGTCAGCAGATAGGTTGGACAGGTGGCAGTGCAGAACCCGCAATGTACACATTTCCGCAGGATGGCATCCGCCTCTCGGGTCTGCGGGTCTGTCAGTTGTAATTCGGTGAAATGCGTTTGCATCGCCGCACCCTAAATCCCGTCATGCATGCGGCCGACATTCAGCACACCATGCGGATCAAATGCCGATTTTACACGCCGTTGGAGCGCAAACATCGGGCCGTTCAAAGGTTGAAATGGCGGTATCTTTTCGCGCGTTGCGGCCACATCGCGCACCAGCATGACAAACCCGCTTTCTAGACTGGCGACTGTTTCCCGCAATCGCCGGCCCAGCACATCGGACCGGTTGGCCGCAAACCACAACAGCCCGCCAGCCCAGTCGGCAATCATCCTGACATCCATATTCGGGTCAAGTGAATCCAAAATTTTTGGCGCATCGCCAGGCGCGCAGGATACTTTCCACAGGTCCAGCGGCTTTTTTGCCAGCGGCTGAACATCGCGAATCTGCTGCCAGAGTGTGACGCTTTTTTCCATGGGCAGAATATCACCGCCAGCCATGGCCTGCAGATGGGCGATCCGGTCCGACACCGATGCCGCAATGCCTTCCAGCCGGATGATTGCGGTAAAGGCACCGCCCGTATCCACACCTTCCTCGCCGGCGATGACCTGCGGCAGGATGGCGGCGGCACCGGGTTCATGCGGCGTTGCAAATATCGCTGCGATGACCCGCACTGCTGCGGCAAAATCAGGGCAGGCTACCAGCAGTGACTGGCTGGTTTCAGGCGCGGGCAACGTCTTCAGGGTGATCTGGTCCATGACCGCCAGCGTCCCATATGAGCCGCAGATCAGCTTTGACAGATCATAACCCGTCACATTCTTCATCACCTGGCCACCTGATTTGAACAGCTCGCCACGCCCGGACACGGCCTCAAATCCCAGAAGATAATCGCGCGCTGCCCCGGCGGTCAGCCGGCGCGGTCCGGACAGGTTCGCAGCAACAATACCGCCAATGGTGCCGCGCACCCCGCGGCTGGCTTCGCCGGTAAGACGGGTCATGCTGGGTGGCTCAAAAGCAAGCATCTGGCGTGCGTCGGCAAGCGCCGCCTCTACATCCGCCATCGAGGTGCCGGCCCGCAACGTCATCACAAGCTCTTCCGGCTGGTAATCGATGATGCCGGACAGGCCGGACACATCCAGCACAGAATCCGCCGACAGCGCACGGCCAAGATGCCGCTTTGTGCCGGCGCTGCGCACCTCGAGCGTGTGCTTGGCCGCCAGCGCGGTATCGACGGCCTCTTTCACCTCGGAAAGCGTTGTTGCAATCAGATCAGCCATGTCACTTACCTGCTGGCTGCACGGTCAGAAACGCGGCAGGTCGGGATGGGGCAGCTTGCCCTTATGCACATGCAGGCGGCCCAGTTCAGCGCACCGATGCAGATGCGGGAATACCTTGCCTGGATTCAGCAGGTGCCCCGGATCAAAGGCGCATTTCAGCCGCTGCTGCTGTTTCAGGTCATCCTCGGTGAACTGAATGGTCATAAGATCGCGCTTTTCCACACCGACACCATGTTCGCCCGTCAGCACACCGCCCATCTCAACGCAGCTGCGCAGGATATCGGCACCAAAATCCTCGGCGCGTTCCAGCTCGCCTGCGACATTGGCATCAAACAGGATCAGCGGGTGCAGATTGCCATCGCCCGCATGGAACACATTTGCCACGCGAAGGCCATATTGCTGGCTGAGCGACGCCATACGGCGCATCATGTCCGGCAGGCGGCGACGCGGGATGGTACCGTCCATGCACAGATAGTCTGGCGAAATCCGGCCCACCGCCGGAAACGCCGATTTGCGCCCTGCCCAGAACAGGTTGCGTTCTTCCTCTGACTGGCTGACACGCACCGATGTGGCACCGGCTTTCCGCACAATGCCCTCAACCCGTTCAATCAGGGCATCAACCTCTACCGCCGGACCATCCAGTTCGATGATCAGCAGCGCTGCTGCCTCGCGCGGATAACCGGCATTGACGAAATCCTCGGCCGCATTGATCGCCAAACCGTCCATCATCTCCATTCCGGCGGGAATAATGCCGGCGGCAATCACATCACCAACCGCCGTGCCCGCCGCACCCGTATCATCAAAACCGACCAGAAGTGCGCGTGCGGTTGCCGGCTTCTGCAACACCCGCAGCGTGACTTCGCTGACAATGCCGAGAAGTCCTTCTGATCCGGTCATGATCCCCATCAGGTCATAGTCACCGGCATCCAGATGCTTGCCACCAAAGCGCAGGATTTCTCCTTCCATCGTGACGATTTCGATGCCCAGAAGATTATTGGTTGTCAGGCCGTATTTCAGGCAATGCACCCCACCCGAATTTTCCGCCACATTACCGCCAACCGAACAGGCGATCTGGCTGGACGGATCCGGCGCGTAATAAAAGCCGTCTGCCTGCACCGCATGGGTGATGGCAAGGTTGGTAACCCCGGGCTGTGCAACGACACAGCGGTTGTCATAGTCGATTTCAAGGATCCGGTTGAACTTGCCCAGCCCCAGCAGCACTGCATCGGCCAATGGCAGCGCGCCGCCGGACAAGGACGTCCCCGCGCCGCGCGGTACGATCTTTATCTCGTTCTCATGGCACCATTTCATCACCGCAGCGATTTGCCCGACCGTTTCCGGCAACACGACGGCAAGCGGCAGCTGGCGATAGGCGGACAGACCGTCCGCATCAAAAGCGCGCATGCTTTCCGTTGAATCAATCACGCAATCTGCGGGCAGGATGCTGCGCAGAGTCCGGCAAATTTCGTCGCGGCGATCAATCACCTGCTGGTCTGGTTCTGGCATCAACATCCGAGCAACTCCGTACAGAATAATAACGCAGCCAGCGGCAGCAACGCAAAGGTGATTGCCGGATTTTCCTTAAAACGGCCGATTTGCCGCAGACACCGCGCCGGAAGGCGGGCATATGGAGACCGCAACACAACGATTCTTCAAACAAAAACGGCCGGCAGAGCCGACCGTTCAGACGCATAGCACAATTGTGCGATTAAGCGTTTTCAGGCAATCAGCCCTGACGCGCCTTCATGCGCGGGTTACGCTTGTTGATTACATAAAGCCGGCCGCGACGACGCACAACCTGGCAGTTGCGGTCCCGAGATTTCAGTGTTTTCAGCGAACTTGCGACTTTCATGTCCGGCTCCGTCACCAGATGGTCTAATTAATGAGCGCGGAACCTAACACCGCCCCCGTGCCGCGTCAACGGTGAAAAACAGCAGGTAATCTGCAGTATCCGGCATCATCCGGCATCATCCGGCATCATCCGGCAATGCAGGCAACGCCCGTTCCCTTCAGCCCGCAATAACCGTTCGGCACTTTATGCAGATATTGCTGGTGATAATCCTCGGCATAGAAGAACGGACCGGCAGGCGCGATTTCGGTCGTGACCTGCCCGCGGCCCGCCTGCTGCAGCGCCTCGCCATAGGATTGTGCGATCTCGCGCGCTGTCTGCAGCGTCTCATCATCTTCTGCAAAGATGGCCGAACGATATTGCGTCCCGAGATCATTCCCCTGCCGATAGCCCTGTGTGGGGTCATGTTCCTCGAAAAATACCTTCAGCAATTGTGACAGCGACACACTGGCCGGATCATAGACGACAAGCACGATTTCCGTATGGCCGGTCCGCCCTGAACATACCTCTTCATATGTCGGATTCGGGGTCGGGCCACCCGCATAGCCCACCGCCGTGCTGTAGACGCCTTTGATTTTCCAGAACAGCCGCTCGGCACCCCAGAAACAACCAAGCCCCAGCTGAACCGTTTTCAGATGATCCGGGAACGGGCCCATGGTCGGCGTGCCAAGAACACAATGCGGCGCGCCGTCCCATATCGCCACATCACGGCCGGGCAGCGCCTCGGCATCCGAGGGCAAGCGGTTCTTGAACGGGTTTGAAAACAGCATCGGATCTATCCTTTGTCCATCAATGTCCATCAGGTGCAGTGTCCATCAGGTGGCATCATCGCCAATGACCCGTCACGGCGACAAGGGGCATCAGGCGCGGCGAAGTGCCTCTACGCCCGGCAGGGTTCTGCCTTCCAGCCATTCAAGAAACGCACCGCCTGCCGTTGATATATAGGAGACATCGTTACTGACACCAGCATTGGCAAGGGCCGCCAGCGTATCGCCGCCACCAGCCACCGACAGCAGTTTCCCGGCGGCACTGCGGTCTGCAACCGCACGCGCCAGCGCATTGGTGGCGCGGTCAAAGGGCGGCACTTCAAAGGCGCCCATCGGCCCGTTCCAGACCAGTGTCCGGCAATCAGCCAATGCGGCGATGGCCGCCTTGGTCGATTCAGGGCCAGCATCAAGGATCATGTCTTCGGCTTTGATATCACGCGCGCCAGCGATGCGCGTCGGCACGCCGGCCTGTAGCGCCGACGCGACACAGTAATCAACCGGCAATACCAGCTGACAGCCATGGCTGGCGGCACTGGCGGCGATGGCAGATGCGGTGTCCGTCATATCCGCCTCGACAAGCGACGCGCCAATATCCTGTCCTGCCGCCAGCAGGAATGTGTTGGCCATGCCGCCGCCAAGCACCAGAACATCCACTTGCTTTACAAGATTTTCCAGCACCGACAATTTCGTCGAGACCTTCGCCCCGCCGACAACGGCCCCCACCGGCCGGTCAGGTGCAGACAAGGCGCGATGCAAGGCCGATAATTCCGCGCCAAGCGCGCGGCCGGCAACAACCATCTGCATCATCCGTGGCAGCGCCTCGACAGAGGCATGCGCGCGATGTGTGCAGGAAAAGGCGTCACCGACATAGATATCGCCAAGCGCAGCAAGCTGTGCCGCAAATGCCGGATCATTGGCCTCCTCGCCCGCCTGAAAGCGCAGATTTTCCAGCATCACAATATCGCCATCCTGCATGGCCGCCACCGCTTCGCGCGCAGCAGCGCCAGTGATATCAGTCACCACCGGCACAGCGCGTCCCAGCAGCGCGGCCAGCGCCGCTGCCACCGGGGCCACCGACATGTCCGGTACCTGCTGGCCCTTTGGCCGGCCCAGATGCGTCAGGATCACCAGACGCGCGCCTGTTTCGATCAGCGCCTTCAGCCCGGGAAGCACCCGCCGGATACGCGTGTCATCACCAACCGCACCATCGACAAGCGGCACATTCAAATCGAGCCGGACAAGGCATCGCTTGCAGGCTGTATCGATATCATCAACGAACAGGAAGGGGGTTTCCATGGCATGTGCCCGATCAAAGGTGAAGATGAGATGGGCTATCGCCCATGCCCCATCGCATAGCGGAACAGGCAAGCAAGTTCAAGGACCGGCGGCGCAGGACATGACGCATGGCCGGGGCATGCTGTGCTGGCAGCCGGCGATGCTGTACTTCGATAACGCCGCATGATAGGCAGAATACCGTTATTATTGCCGCGCCTTTCAGCCCCTGCACCGTGACCATGCCCCTGCCGCCACCCCCATCTCGCCAACAGGAATTCTGGTCAGGCGTAAGACAGGAATTGCCATTGCAGCTTGGCGTGGCCCCTTTTGGCCTGGTGTTCGGGGTATTGGGGCTTGCGGCCGGGCTGACGCCCCTGCAGACAATCCTGATGTCATCCATCGTTTTTGGCGGCGCCAGTCAGGTTGTGTTTGCCCAACTGTGGGGCAGCGTGCCCGGCCCGGTCGTCGGGGCATCGGTGGCTGTCATCAATCTGCGGCATACGCTGTACAGCGCTTCGGTGGCGCCTTATCTGCGGGCCTTGCCGCTGCGTTGGCGTATTCTGCTGGCCTATCTGCTGACAGACGAGGCCTATGCGGTGACGATCAACCGCCTGCGCAACGCGCCGGCCGGGCCCTATCAGCATTATCACCTTCTTGGCACCGGCCTGCTGCTATGGGTCTGCTGGCAGATCACAACCATTACCGGAGTGGTTTTCGGGGCCACCATCCCGCCGGAATGGTCGCTGGAATTTGCCATTCCCCTGACCTTTATCGCCATTGTGGTGCCGATCCTGCGCCGCCGCGCTGATTTTGTTGCCTGCGCTGTGGCTGCGATCATTGCAGTGGCTGGCCAGCCGCTGCCGTGGAAAAGCTGGATTATTCTGGCCGCGCTTGGTGGCATCCTTGCCGGATGGGTGACCTTGCACACCACACGCCGGGAGGCGGCGCCATGATCTGGTGGGTGATGCTGGCATGCGGATTTCTGACATTTGCGGCACGCTTTGTGATGTTTTCCGACACTGCCCCCAAAAAGCTGCCGGGCTGGAGCGAGGATGCGCTGAGCTTTGTGCCCGTTGCTGTCCTGACGGCGATCATCGTGCCAAGTGTGATGATTGGCATGGATGGCGCGCCGCAGCTGGCCGACAACCCGCGCCTGCCCGCGGCGCTGTTCGCCATCATCGTGGCGTGGTTTTCGCGTTCAGTTCTGGCCACCATTGCCGGCGGGCTGGCCGCGATGTGGTGTCTTAACTGGATTGGATACTGACCGGGCGCCAGCGCTATTGATCGCCGGCAAAACGGTCACAGGACCGGGCCAGCCACATGTCCAGATCCGTCAGCCCCGCGCTGCTATGCGTTGTCCAGCGGACCCGCACACGGTTATAGACATTCGACCATTCCGGGTGGTGGTTGGCCCGTTCAGCAGCAAGCGCAACCCGTGTCATGAAGGCAAAGGCGGCGTTGAAGCCGGCAAAGACAAATTACCGTTCAATGGCACGGCCGTCATCCGCCAGCACCCAGCCCGGCGGGTCTGCCAACGCGGCGGAAATCGCGTCCGCATCCAGCTTTGTTGCCTCTGGCGCAGCTGATAAAGCTGTTCTGGATGTTGGCGTCTGTGCCATCCCTGCCTCCCCTTGCGGATGTCGGTCATTCTGGCACATCATAACAGCGAGGAAAGGTTGCGGTCATGTCCAAATCCCTGTTGATCATCGCGCATGCCCCGTCAACGAACACGGCGGCCCTTGCCCGTGCCGCATTGCGTGGCGCAACCCACCCTGATGCCGGACAGGTCACCGCAACGCTGGCATCGCCTTTCGACGTGACAGCTGATGATCTGTCCGCCCATCACGGGATCATTATCGGCACAATGGAAAATATCGGCTATATGGCAGGCGCAACCAAGGACCTGTTCGACCGCTGCTATGATGACTGGATGGACCGGCATGAGGGGCTGCCGGTCGGGCTATATATCCGGGCGGGGCGTGATGGCACGGCCACAAGTCGCGCCCTTGCATCCATTATCGGCGCTTTGCGCTGGCGACTGGTGGCGGCACCGCTGATCCTGCATGGCGACTGGCAGGATCGCTATTGTGACGATGTTGCCGAGCTGTCAATGGGCATGGCCGCTGGCATGGATGCTGGTATTTTCTAGATCGGCCGGCGCATGTGGCGGCCAGATTCGGCCAGAGTCAGTCAGACTCAGTCAAAGTCAGCCAAAGTCAGTCAGCGTTAGTCACCGTGCTTATGATCTTTTTTATGGTCGTGCTTATGGTCGTGCGTGTGATCATGTTTATGATCATGCTTATGCCCGGCCGCACCACCAATATCGGCGGGCTTCTTGACAGTCCCCATCACCGCCAAAGTGGCACCTGACGCAAATTCCAGCGTAACATCATACATCTGACCAGGCATCAACGGGGCCGTTATGCCCATGAACATCAGATGCAGCCCGCCAGGTGCAAGCGCGACGGTTTCGCCCGCACCAACAGCCAGACCATCCGCCAGTTTCTGCATTTTCATCACCCCGTCATCATTGATCATGGTGTGAATTTCGCTTTTCGCTGCGAACGGTGCCTGCACGGCAATCAGGCGGTCATCCGCGTCCGAATTATTTGTGATGGACAAATAGCCGCCCGTTGCAGTCATGCCGGGTGGGGTGGCACGAATCTCCATTGTCGTTGTTTCAATATGGTCCGACCCGGCAGCACCTGCCATACCAGCCGGAAGACAGAACAGAACAACAACCATCATCAATTTTTGCACAAGCAATCTGTACATTTTCACTCTCAATCCAAAGTCAGGGCAGATCGGGCGCGGATGATCAAAGACTATCCACGCCGGTTTATTTCGACATCACGCAACCCGCCGATGGTCGCCACACCGAGCTGTGCCATCACATCGCGCACTTCTTCCAGCAGGACCGCCGCCGCATGATTGCCGCCATCGCGCCCGAGCGCCGCGACCGCATACATGAATGCGCGACCAAGCAGCACGAAATCAGCACCGCAGACCAATGCCTTGACGATATCAAGGCCGGACTGGATGCCGCTATCGACGACCAGCGGCACATTGTCCCCCACCGCAGCGCGCACCGCAGGCAATCTGTCCAGCGGATGCGGCGCGGCATCAAGCTGGCGGCCACCATGATTCGACAGCACCAGCCCGTCAACACCCATGCCAACTGCGCGCATGGCGTCCTGGCCATCCAGAACCCCTTTCAGCATCATCTTGCCCGGCCAGGCCGCCCGTATTTCCTGCAAATAATCCCAATCAAGCGTGCCATTGAGCTGTTGGCCGATGAAGGTGGTGATGGGCAGATTGCCATGCCGGTCAGCATAAGGGGCCATATTCCGGAATTTCGGTCCCCCCATCGCCGCCATGCGCAGGGCCCAGCCCGGGTGCAGCGCGGACTGCCAGATCACACGCGGTGAAAAGCTGGAATTACCGCGACTGCCCAGCGGCGCACCGGCAATCCGCATTCGTTCACGCCGGCTGGGCGCGGGCACATCCGCCGTCACGATCAAGGTCTCGACACCGCAATCGCGGGCGCGGCGAAGCAGATCAAAGGTAATATCCCGGTCCTTTGCGGCATAGAGCTGGAACCAGGTATGCGCCCCGCCTGCAGCAGCGACATTTTCAATGCTGTCGCCGGCCACGGTGCTCAGCGTATAGGGGAACCCGTTGCGCGATGCCGCGGTGGCCAGAATTGTCTCGGCGCCGGGCCAGATCATTGATGACAGGCCGATAGGCGCCACGCCAAAGGGCGCATCATATGTTTGTCCAAGGATCGTTGCCGACAGATCAGCATCAATGCGCCCGCGCAGAAACCGCGGCGTCAGCGTCATGTCGTCATAATAGGCGCGGTTGGCCGCGCGCGCCACATCGTGCCCGGTGCCGGAATCAAGATAGGCAAACACGAAGGGAGGCAACCTGCGACGCGCTGGCGCTTCGAGGTCGCGCAGACGCGGGTATTTCATCATGTGACTCACATTATTCTCCGCCTGCGCATCAAAATATAATCAGGGTTGCGCGCTCAGATACGCAATCACATTGGCAATATCAGCATCTTTCCGCAGCCCCGCAAATGCCATCTTTGTACCCTTCAGGTATTTTTTTGGCGCCCGCAGATAGGCCGTCAGCGTCTCTTCATCCCAGACAATGCCGGACGATTTCATCGCTTTTGAATATTTATACCCCTCGATCGAGCCCGCCTCACGCCCGATCAGGTTGACCAGATGCGGCCCGGTCTTGTTCTTTTCCTTTGCCGCATAATGACACGCCTTGCATTTCTTGAAGACTTTCTCGCCAGCCGCCACATCACCCGCATGGGCCGCTGCCGCCATAAGGCCTGAAGATGCCAGAAAACAGGCACCCAGAATGATTGCAAAGGCTTTTGGCATGACATCGTTTCCTGACGTTACAGATGGTCACGGACACAGACGGCAACACCGGCGGTTGCCCTGTCTGTCCTGACGCAACAGCATGGTGGCTGACGACCACCGAATATGAGATAGAACAGCCTCGTCCCGGTTGCAAGCGGCAGACTATGATAAAGCGGCCTGTTGCCGGTACATGTCGTCACATGGACGGCTTGCCACTTGCGCGACAGGGGCGCGCAGGCTAAGCACCGACACAGACAAGCCGGAGGTATTAAATGACGCCAAAGCAGCAACGACTGGCCGCTGTCATCGCCGTCGCCGCCCTTCTCGGGGTTGCGGTCTGGCTGGTGTTGACGGCGCTGCGCGACAATATCGTATTCTTCTACACACCGTCGGAAATTCCTGCGGATATGGAAGATCGTGCGATCCGCCTTGGCGGGTTGGTCAAAGATGGCTCAGTTGATATTGACGGGCTGAAGGCGCGTTTTATTGTTACCGACGGTGAGGCGGAGATTGCCGTCAGCTTTGATGGCGCCTTGCCGAGCCTGTTCCGCGAGGGCCAGGGTGTTGTCGCCGAAGGCCGGATCACGGGTAGCATGCTGACGGCAAGCAATGTGCTGGCCAAGCATGACGAGACCTATATGCCGCGTGAAATTGCGGATTCACTGAAGGAAAAAGGCGTCTGGCAGGGCGCAGGCAACTAGCCGGCATCCGCGTCCTTTTCAGCATCTTTCTTGGTGGAATCTGGCGTCTCGGAACTTGGCTGCTCGGAACCCGGCGTCTTGGAACCCGGCATGTCGAAACCCGGCATATCTTCCTCGGCCGGCTGCGCCGCCGCGGTTGATGCCGGCATGGGCGTCTCGCTCATCACGGTGCTGTTTTGCTGGCGTTCGCGGTAGACGGTGTAAAGGCCCCCGGCAAGAATTAACACCATGCCGGCCCATGCCAACGCATCCGGCCAGTCCTGCCAGATCAGAATTCCCCAGATGACTGCAAACGGAATGGCGGCATATTCGAAAGGCGCGATGAATGACGCCTCGACATGGCGATAGGCATTTGACGATACCCAGGACAGAAACAATACCATCACCGCGCAGGCTGCCAGATATATCCAGTCAATCATCCCCGGCATGATCGGTGCCCGCAGGATGAAATCCAGCGCGCCATTGCCTGTGGGCGGCACCGGCACCAGCAGATTGAAGATAAGTGCCGGCATGGCCACCATCGTATAGGCCACATGCTGAACCGTCACCATCGCCTCTAGATTGCCAACCGATTTCAGACGACGCGTCCAGATCTGAAACAATGCATAAGACAGCGCGGCAGCCAGAACCAGCAGGGTTTCCTGTTGAAAGGAATCGGTCCCTGGCCGGATGATCAGCAACACGCCGACCATGCCCGCCACCACAGACAGGCTGCGATGGATGCCAATCCGTTCGCCAAGAAACGGCACGGAAAAGAGCGTAATCAGCAAGGGCGCAATGAAGAAGATCGCAACGCAGGTCGGCAGCGGCAGACTGCCAAGTGCCGCAAAGAACAGCACCATCGCCACAACAAGACACATGCCACGCGCAAAGAACTGGACAAATTCCGCTCTGGACAGGGCGAACATCGAACGAAAACCCGTACTGACACATGCCAGAATTGCCAATGTCATGGCACCGCGAATAACACTGATCTGCGCAAGTGACAGATGGCCACTCATCAGTTTGATGAACGCATCATTGAGTGGAATGAACGCCATACCCACAGCCAGCAGGGCCAGCGCAACATAAGGACGCTGTATCCATTCTGTCATCATTATGCCCCTGAACCCTGGATTGCCGAAACGCCACATACGCAGGCCCGACGCGTTTATCAGCAAAAACAGAGCGGCAAAAGGACAAAATCTTGTGTTTGCCATCATTATCGGCGAGGCTCTGATTACACGTGAAGATATCTGATCAGAGCCAGAGGAGCATCCCGATGCTGAAAGGATCATGCCATTGCGGCGCGGTACATTTCGAGGTGGATGGCGGCATTGACGAATACCGGCGCTGCAACTGTTCCATCTGCCGGCGCAAAGGCGCCATTATGGTCACAGCAAAGAAAGAGGATTTCCGGCTTGTCGCGGGTGCGGATAACCTGTCTCTCTATCAGTGGAACACCAACACCGCGCGCCATTATTTTTGCAAGACCTGTGGAATCTATACCCATCACTGGCGGCGAAGTGCGCCGCAATATGGCTTTAACCTTGGGTGTGTAGAAGGTGTGAAGATCGAGGATTACACCGATGCACCACTTGGCAATGGCGCGGCGATGAGCCTTGTCGACGATGCGTGAAGCCAGTAATGCGTGAAGCAGGTGATGCGTGAAAGTGCGGCTGGCGCTAGCTGACCGTGAACTGCAGCACAAAGGCGGTATCATCTGCATGGTCGGCATCGCTGCCGTCATAGATCCTGACCTCTTTCAGCACCGGTTCTGATATCCGCCCGGCGTCATGCAGCCCGGCCAGCGCCGTCTCAAATCCCTCAGCATCGAAATGCTGGCGGTTTACCCCGATCACGGCCACCGCCCCGCGGGCGCAGTGGTGCAGCAGGGCCGATAGCGGTTCCGGCCCCAGATGGCCATGGGTAAAGGTGCCCGCACTGACGATGCCGGCATAGCCGCCAGGCAGATGGCTGATATCGCCTGTCAGATCAGCCGCGAACAGGGCCGCATATGCGTCCTTGTCACGTGCCTTTTCCAGCATTTCGGGAGACAGATCGACCCCGTGGATCACGGTCTGCGGTGCCTGCGTATGGATCGCCGTGGCCACAAGACCGGTACCGCATCCAATATCGAGAACGGGCCCGCTGCCAAGCGGGCAGGCAGCAAGCACACGGGCGATCGCCTGCGGATAGATATAGCCAAGCGCGTCGGCAAAGCTGCGGTCATAATAGGCGGCAAATTCGCGGTAATAATCCAGATGGTCGTCCGGCGTTTCCAGCGCATAGGCGCCATCCAGAAGCGCGGTGCCACGGTCTGTTACGGGGTCACGCATCACACCGCCATGACCCCGCCAGTGCCATGGCTAGCCAGCCTCGACAATCCCGCTGACAGTCTTGACTTCGAGGAATTCCTCAATCCCCAAGATCCCGCCCTCGCGGCCTACGCCAGATTGCTTGTACCCGCCAAAGGGCATGCCAGAGGCGCGCTGCGCACCATTGACCTGAATCATGCCAGCGCGCAGTTGCGATGCCACCCGCCGCGCCCTGTCGGTGCTGCCTGTCTGAATATAGGCCGCCAGCCCGTAAGGCGTGTCATTGGCAAGTGCGATGGCTTCTTCTTCGGTATCAAAGGGCATCATCGCCATCACCGGGCCAAAGATTTCCTCACGCATGATGGTCATATCGGGTGTCGCATCGGCAAAGACGGTGGGCCGCGCAAACCATCCACGATTCAGGCCTTCCGGCCGGCCAACGCCGCCGGCAATCAGGCGGGCACCTTCGTCAATGCCGGTCTGGATCAACCCCTGCACCTTGTCGAACTGCGCCTGTGACACAAGCGGCCCGATATGCCCGCCGGCTTTGCTTGGCAAATCGATGCCAGTGGCATCGGCAGTGGCCGCTGCCACCTCGACAGCGCGCTCATAGACGCTGCGTTCGACCAGCATGCGGGTTGCCGCATTGCAGGACTGCCCGGTATTGGAAAAACAAAAGCGCACGCCGCGTTCCACCGCGGCATCAAGATCACTGTCGGCAAACACGAGATTGGGGGATTTGCCGCCAAGTTCCAGCGAGACAGTCTTTACCGTATCGGCCGCTGCCTTGCTGATCAGAATACCGGCGCGGGTTGACCCGGTAAAAGACACGACATCGATTTCGGGATGCGCAGACAGGATGCTGCCGACCCCGACACCATCGCCATTGACCATGTTGAATACACCGGCAGGGACACCCGCCTCATGCATGATTTCAGCAAAGAGGATGCTGGACATCGGGGCGATCTCGGACGGCTTCAGCACCATGGTGCACCCAGCCGCCAGCGCCGCGCCAACTTTCAGCACCACCTGGTTCATAGGCCAGTTCCAAGGTGTGATCAGGGCCGCAACCCCGGCAGCCTCATGCGTGATGTCCTGTCCCTCGACACCGGGGCGGTTGGGACGTGACCATTCAAAGCTGTCCATGGCGCGGATAAAGGCCTTCAAATGGTTGCGGCCAGCCCCTGCCTGATCGCTCATCGCCATGTCGATCGGTGCCCCCATTTCGGTGGAAATGGCCTCTGCCATTTCGGCGGCACGGGTTTCATAGACAGCAAGAATGTTCTTCAGCACCTCACTGCGCGATTCCGGTGTGGTTGCAGACCAGACGGGAAAGGCGGCGCGTGCCGCCAGAATCGCCGCTTCGGCATCTGCCGCGCTGCCAAGGGAAATGGTGGCATATGGCTCTTCGGTTGCCGGGTTGTAGACCGGTGCATCAGTGCCGCCCTGCGGGGCAACCCATGCCCCGTTGATATAATGATTTCGCTTGTCGATCATGTTGTCCTGCTTTTACTGCCAAGGCTGTGAAAATGTTTAGTCCGCTGGTGCAGATGTTTCGGCATCCGGCTTGTGGCGTTCTGCCAGATAGATGCCGCCAAGCACCATCACCATCGAGATTGCATGGTAAATATAGAGCGTCTCGGAGAGGAAGAATACTGCCATTAATGCCGAGAATACAGGAATCAGGTTTAGATAGAAGCCCGATCGGTTGGCCCCAGCCAGCTCGACCCCCCGCATAAAGAATATCTGCGCCAACATAGACGGGAAAATGGCGCAATAAGCCACAATGGCCAGCCCTTTTGGCCCCGGCAACTGCATCGTGCCCTGCCAGTATTCCACGCCCATGGACAGGGCAAAAAAACCGGATGCCGGAATGGCAAAAAAGCTGAGCATCAGCGCCGGCGGCATGTCGATCCGCCTGACAAGCCCGACCGTATAGCCGGCATAGCAGACACAGGCGACCAGCATCAGGATATCACCGGCATTGAATGTCAATCCGCGCAATGTATCCAGCGAGCCGCTGCTGACAAGGACCAGCACCCCGACAAGCGATACCGCCAGCCCGACAATCTGCACCATGCCGATGCGTGTGCCAAACACCATCAGGCTGATCAGCATCACAATGGCGGGCACCGCGCTTTGCGTAATGCCGAGATTCACCGCCGTCGTATATTGCGCCGCCAGAATAAAAAAGAAGGTAAAGCCCGCCATGCCAAACCCGCCCATCATCATCACCCAGCCAAGCCGCGCTTGCACCTGCGGCCAGACAGCCAGCATCTGCCGGCGGAAGATGAAGACAAGGATGGCAAGACAGGCAAACCAGCGCAGCCCCATCATTGTCATCGGCGACATCTCAGCGACTGACAGGCGCGCCGCAACCGTATGCCCGGCCCACATCCACATTGCCATGGTCAGGGTGAAATGCGGGCTGTTCCAAAGGCGCGTCAGCATGGATTTACCGCATTATAACCTGCTGGCCTGACCGGCGCGCAGGGGACAGCCCCCTGCCGGCTTTCACCGCTTGCACCCGGGTTCACTGGAATCAACATGATGTATCTGGCCCGTCCTGTTGTCCCCTGTCCGGCATGGCCCGGCGCAGGCTGTGTGTGGGAACAGCCCAAGGTTAAGCATGTGCGGCCACACCATGGCAAGCGCCTTCTGGCGGCGGCACCGGCCCATGTGCCCCCGCCGGCTGGCGGGGTTGCGGCCAGCGGTGACAGGCCGTTTTGCGATGGTTGACGGGCCTGCACAAACCGGTTAACCGGCTAGAAGCAGGCGGTGACGAATTTGCGTTCGCACGCCGCTAAAAGAGCCCAAAGACCACGTCCTGAGAATATACAGGGTAGCCAAGGAGACCAGAATGGCAGCAGATGACCTGATCCACGTAACCCGCTGGCATAATGGCGAGAAGAGTTTTTCGCCCTTTTCCGATGGTGAAATGGCGCGCCGCCGCGATGCCATGCAGGCGCGTATGGATGACGCCGGCATCGATGCCTGCCTGTTCACCTCCTATCACAATATCTGCTATTTTTCCGGCTTTCTCTATTGCAAGTTCGGGCGGCGCTATGGCGCAGTGCTGAACCGCAATGGCGTGACAACCGTGTCGGCCGGCATTGATGGCGGCCAGCCCTGGCGGCGGTCGGTTGGCGATAATGTGACCTATAGTGACTGGCGGCGTGACAGCTATTTCACCGCGCTAAAGGATCTGCTGGTCGGGGTGACGCGTCTTGGCATCGAATTTGACGAGGTCAGCCTTGATCTGAAGATGCTGCTGGAGACCCATTTCCCGGGGGTGGAGCTTGTGGACTGCGCTGCCACCGCAATGACATTGCGCACCATCAAGTCACCCGAAGAACATGTGCTGATCCGCAAAGGCGCGGATATGTGCGCTGTTGGCGGGCGGGCGCTGATGGCAGCGGTAAAGCCCGGCGTGCCGGAACATGAGATCGCGCTGGCATCCACTTCGGCCATGGTGCGCGGCATTGCCGACAGCTTTCCCTTTGTCGAGCTGATGGACAGCTGGACCTGGTTCCAGTCGGGAATCAACACCGATGGCGCGCATAACCCAGTGACAAACAAGGTGGTCGAGGCGGGCGACATTCTCTCGCTCAACACTTTTCCGATGATGTTCGGCTATTACACCGCGCTGGAACGCACGCTGTTCTGTGGCCATGCCTCGAACGCGCATTATGATCTGTGGCAGAAGAACTGCGAGGTGCATGTGCGCGGCATGGAATTGCTGAAGCCGGGCGCGCGCTGCTGTGATGTGGCCTCGGAACTCAACAAGATGTATGCGGACTGGGACCTGCTGAAATATCGGTCATTCGGCTATGGCCACAGCTTTGGCGTGCTGTGCCATTATTATGGCCGCGAGGCGTCGGTGGAATTGCGCGAGGATATCACCACGGTGCTGGAACCCGGCATGGTGGTGTCGATGGAGCCGATGATCATGCTGCCAGAAGGCGCGCCGGGCGCCGGCGGCTATCGCGAGCATGATATCCTGATCATTACCGAGGACGGGGCCGAAAACATCACCAATTTCCCTTTTGGCACAGATAAGATGATCGTCGGGAAATAGGGGGTCAGGAACTGATCTGCTGCGCCTCAAGCGGGTCATCAAACAGAAATAGGGATGCGAAAGCGGTATGATTTCCTCACCGCGCTCAAAACTGTGAACGACCAAAAACTCATCGTTCTGAGCCAATATTTCATACCCGAAGAGCGGCAAATGCTCAAAACTGCTTGGTTCAACTCTAACCGATGGCATTGATTGCAATTCTTCCCGAAGAATCAATCAATGCCGTCTTTGGTACAAGTCTTGAGAATTCAGCCGTCGGCCCAATGTCGAATAAGTTACGTGACTCAAGCGAATGCTTCCAGTTGTTCAGCGATCCCTCGCGATCCCGAACCTTGGCCTTAATACGATCATAGTTTTGCTGATAAAATGTGAGCGCGCGTTCAACCTGTGCCTCAAGCTTATGCTCGCAGACATCATACAGGACAAACCTCGGCACGCTGTTGCTAACAGCCGCCCAGCTTGTCTCATCTTCCGATGAGAATTAATGAACCGTAAGTTGCAAGTTTGGCATAAATCAGCACTCCAGCGTTTTACAGATGATCCTGCAAAACTTCGTCAAGACTCATCACTCCCAAATCAATACATTGCTAAGATACACTTGATTTATGACCGTAAAGCATTGATGTCAAACGACTATGTGTTGAAAATATACACTAAAGACACATCACAAGAGTTGAACTTTAGGGTTCCCTCACCCATTCCCAACGATACTGAAGCGGTGCGTCAGCCCGTAGACAAATGCCAGTACCTCAAAACACAGCCACTCACTATTCAAAGGTGTGTCAATTTCATCTGTGAACGACCAGCCCTGATCCGGACATTCAGGTCCTGACATGCCAGTCCGTTCAATTCGCCGCCAGTCAATTTGCCGCCATTCAATTTGCCGCCGCAAATTTGTCTATGCACTCTTGCACAGTCATTTTTGCCCGTTCATTCTGGATATCCAAGTGCGAACCAGCGGAAAGGCGGCATATCATGGATCATTATCTCGCACAGGCGGCGCAGGCCGGCGGCTTTACCTGCAGCGCCAACCCGGCGCATCAGCCGGCTGCCTTCCCCGACCGCGCCGGATCAATCGACGCCGCTGCCATGGCCGAGGCCTTTGCCGAGATCACCAGCTGGGACAGCTATGCGCCAACAGCCCTGCATGACCTGCCGGATGTCGCCGCGCATCTGGGGGTGCGCCGCGTCGTCTTCAAGGATGAATCCACCCGTTTCGGGCTGGGATCCTTTAAGGCGCTTGGCGGGGCCTATGCGGTGCATCAGCTTGTCAAAAGGACCATCACAGAGGGTGGCAGCGCCGCTGATCTGGTGGTGGCAACAGCAACCGATGGCAATCATGGGCGGTCGGTCTCATGGGGGTCGCAGCGTGCCGGCTGCGCCGCGAAAATCTATATCCATGAACATGTCAGCCCGGCGCGCGAAGCGGCGATGACCGCATTCGGGGCCGATGTCATAAGGGTCAAAGGCAATTACGAGGCATCGCTTGCCGCCTGCAAGGAAGACGCGGCCGCCAATGGCTGGCACCTCGTGTCCGATACCTCATGGGCAGGCTATCACGAACTGCCAATCCAGATCATGGCCGGCTATACGGTGATGGGGGCCGAGGCCATTACACAAATGGGCGATGACCGGCCAAGCCATGCGTTGCTGCCAGTGGGCGTCGGCGGACTGGCTGCCGGTGTGATCGCGCCGCTATGGCAGGCGATGGGCAGCGATCTTGGCAGGATGATCGCGGTTGAATCCTCGATGTCGGCCTGCATGCATGACAGTATTGTCGCCGGCACACCGACGCTGATCGATACGGTCGAGGAAACATTGATGGCGGGCCTGTCCTGCGGCGAGGTGTCGGATGTGGCCTGGCAGATCCTGCAACCGACGCTGCGCCATTGCGTGACCATCAGCGACGCGGCGGTGCAGCCGCTGATGCGCTGGTTCCATCATCGCCACCAGCGCATTGAGGCCGGTGAATGTTCCACATCGGGGCTGGCCGCGCTGCTGCAGGCGCATGCGGATGGGGCGGCCTGGAAAGCGATGGGGTTTGACGCAGAGTCGATGGTGCTGCTGATCGGCACCGAAGGCGCTACGGACCCCGAATTTTACGCACAGACAGTGGCTGCTGAATGACCGCCGCGCCGCAACGCGGCTTTCCAGACACGGAATTTGCAGCCCGCTGTGCGGCCGCTCAGGCTGCCATGGCACGGCGCGGCATCGATACCATGCTGTTCGCATCAGAAGCCGAAATTCGCTATTTCACAGGCTTTCTGACGCCGTTCTGGCAAAGCCCAACACGCCCCTGGTTTCTGGTTCTGCCATTGACGGGCCGGCCGGTTGCGGTGATCCCGACCATCGGTGTGCCGTTAATGTCGCAATGCTATGTGGATGACGTGGTCAGCTGGGCATCGCCAGCGCCGCAGGATGACGGGGTATCGCTTCTAGCCGGGGCCATCCGCAAGATCATTGGCGGCAGGGGGACGCTGGGCGTGTTGATGGGGCGTGAAACCGCCCTGCGCATGCCACTGGCCGATGTAATGCAGTTGCGCGCCAGCCTTGACGGCATCAACTGGACCGATATGACCGCAGATATTCAAGCTATCCGCATGGTAAAATCGGACCGCGAGATCGCCAAGATCCGATATGTCTGTGAACTGGCCGAAGATGCGTTTGACGCAGTGCCGGAATGGGTCGGCGCCGGCATGCCGCTCGACCAATTGTTCCGCGATTTCAAGCGCGATGCGCTGGGCCGCGGTGTCGATGATGTCAGCTATCTTGTCGGCGCGGCGGGCGCGGGCGGTTATCAGGACATCATTGCCCCGCCCAGCACCCGCCCGCTTGCCAATGGTGATATATTGATGCTGGATACCGGCTGCGTCTGGGACGGCTATTTCTGTGATTTTGACCGTAATTATGCCATCGGCACCCCAAGCGCTGCAGCACAGCAGGCGCACCACCGCCTATATGATGCAACCGAAGCCGCGCTGGACATGCTGCGCCCCGGCATCACCCCGCAGGACCTGTTTGTCGCGATGGACCGAATCCTGCGCCCACAAGGCACGGCACAGGGCAGTGGTGATGATGTCGGGCGTTACGGTCACGGGCTGGGCATCCAGCTGACCGAGCCGCCATCGCATACAGACTGGGACGAAACCGACATCGTCGCTGGCATGTTGCTGACCATCGAGCCGTCGCTTGTCTATGATGATGACAGGTTGATGGTGGCCGAGGAAAATATAGTGGTCACGGCAGATGGTGCCACCCTGCTGACCCGGCGCGCGCCGCGCGACCTGCCGGTCATCGGCTAGCCTTATCGGGGCAACAGAATATCGGCATCAACCTCGTCAATATGGCGGTGGCCGCAAAAGGCCATTGTGAGATCCAGCTCCTTGCGGATAATCTCCAGCACCTTTTGAACGCCCGGCTTGCCGCCAGCCGCCAGCCCATAAAGAAAGGCGCGGCCGATCATGGTGCCCTTTGCCCCCAACGCCATGGCCCGCAGCACGTCCTGGCCTGACCGAATACCGCCATCCATCCAGACCTCGCAGCGGTCACCTACCGCATCGACAATCGGTGCCAGCGCGGCAACAGAGGACGGGGCACCATCCAGCTGCCGGCCGCCATGATTCGATACGATGATGGCATCCGCGCCAACATCCACCGCCTTCAGCGCATCCGCAACATCCATCACACCTTTTATGATCACCTTGCCATCCCACAGACGGCGCAGGGCGCGCACGTCATCCCACGACAATGTCGGATCAAACTGGCCGGCGGTCCATTCTGCGAGGGATGATACATCCCCGATCCCGTCAACATGACCAACGACATTGCCAAAATTACGGCGTTTCGTGCCCAGCATCTTCAGGCACCAGCCTGGCTTGGTTGCAAGGTTGATCATATTCGCAAGGGTCGGTTTCGGCGGTGCCGACAACCCGTTTTTCACATCACGATGGCGCTGGCCCATGATCTGCAGATCAACGGTGATGACCAGCGCAGAACATTGCGCCGCACGGGCGCGTTCAATCAGCCGATGCACGAATTTCCGGTCACGCATGACATAGAGCTGAAACCAGAACGGCTTGGTCGTATGTGCTGCCACATCCTCAATGGAACAGATGGACATGGTGGATAGGGTAAAGGGGACGCCAAATGCCTCGGCAGCCTGGGCCGCAAGAATTTCCCCGTCCGCATGCTGCATGCCAGTCAGGCCCGTCGGTGCCAGCGCAACTGGCATGGCCACATCCTCGCCCAGCATCTTTGTTGCGGTCGTACGTTTGTCGACATCAACAGCCACGCGCTGGCGGAATTTGATCGCCTGGAGATCCGCTTCATTGGCATGCAGGGTCGACTCGCTCCACGACCCGCTTTCGCAATAGTCAAAGAACATGCGCGGCGTGCGCTTCTGTGCAAGATGACGCAAATCTTGAATACAGGTTATGGCCCGCATGGATCCTCCTTGACCCTGAAAAATGCGCGCGGCACCCGCCTCGTCACACCGGTGCCATCACGCAATACCGGCACTTAACCATGCGGCTGCCAAAGGTGTCTAGTCCGTGCGGCGCAGCATATGGTTCATCAAAATGACAGGCAGCAGACCCGAAATGACAATCATCAGTGCCGGAAAGGCGGCTTCTTCCAGCATTTCGTCCTTGGCGAACTGATAGGTATAGGTGGCCAGCGTTTCAAAGTCGAAGGGACGGAGCAGCAGCGTCATCGGCAATTCTTTCATCACATCGACAAATACCAGCAGGCCACCCGCCATAATCGAACCCCGCAGCAAGGGCAGGATGACGCGTTTCAGGCTGCCGGCAAAGCCGTTGCCCAGCACACGGCTTGCACCCATCATATTATCCGGCAACCGCCGAATACCCGAAAGCACTGCCCCATAGCCAACCGCCTGAAAGCGCACGAGATAGGCCACCATCAGAATGCCGAGCCCACCGAGCAGCAGGCTGGCACGACCATCCCCCAACAGGCCGGCATAGGTCCGGTCAACCGCACCGGCAAAAATCAGCACCCCGATCGCCAGCATGGTGCCGGGCACCGCATAACCTGTCGAGGCAAGCATCGCCATACGGCGCAACATCTCGCCGCCCCGATAGGTTGCCGCCAACACGATCAATGTTGATACCACCATCACCAGCAGGGCCGCGAACAAGGCAACGGATACCGATCCTGTCATGACCTCGGCGACCGCCAGCAGATTGGCCCCGGCCTGCCCCGTAAGAACGAATTTCAACAAGACACCGACCGGAATAATGAAGCCGAACAAAAGCGGCAGACAGCAAATCGCCACACATAAGGCCTGTCCACGCCCGGTCGGCACCAGCAGCTGCAATTTATTCGTTTTCGATGTGGTGCCGGAAAAACGCTGGCGTGAGCGTGCATAGAGTTCCAGCCCGAGCAAGCTGAGGATAAAGACAAATCCAACAAGCGATATCTGCGCCGCCGCGACGATATTATTCATCCCCAGCCAGACATTGAAAATACCCAGCGTCAGCGTTTCGACGGCAAAATATTCCACCGTGCCGAAATCGGATACGACCTCCATCAGCACCAGCGCCAAACCGGCGGCGATCGCCGGCCGCGCCAACGGCAATCCGACGGCCCAGAATTGCGACTTGCGATGCACAAGTGCAATTTCAAACAGGCTGGCGGGGGTCAGGCGAAAGGCGATGCGCGTGACCATATAGATATAGGGATACAGCACAGAGGCCATTACCAGAATGGCCCCTCCGAGCGACCGGATTTCCGGGAACCAGTAATCGGACGGCCGCGCCCAGCCGAACATCATTCGCAGCTGGCTCTGCACGGGGCCGGCATATTCAAAAAAATCCGTATAGGTATAAGCAACGATGTAGGCCGGAATGGCCGCGGGCAAAAGAAGCATCCATTCAAAGAGCAGGCGGCCGGGAAATTCATAGCGGGTGACAACCCAAGCGCTTGCAACCCCGAAGAAACAGGCCAGAAGGCCGACGCCCAGCATCAGCCCGAGTGTATTGCCAATATAGCGGAACAGAACAGTGCCCAGCAAATGCCCCCACAGCCCGTCACTGCTGCCTGTCGCTGTCAGGACAAGCGCCAGCACGGGGCCCAGAAGCAGACAGCACAGCACAAGCGCGCCGATGGACCAGCCATCTGCGCGCCGGCTGCGCACATGCGCCCAGGATGACAGAAAAGTTGCTACCATCCAATTCGGTCGATGATTTTCTGCGCCGTCGGTGCTAGCTCGGCAAGCTTTTCAATTGCCAGATCATCATGTTTGAAGTCACCAAAAGACTGCAGAACACCCCCGGGGGACACGGCCGGATTGACCGGATATTCGAAATTGATCTCGCCATAGAGCTGTTGCGCAATCGGCTTGGTCAGAAATTCCAGAAACTGGATGGCAGCATCTCGGTTCGGGCTGTGTTTGGCCACACCGCCACCCGAAATATTCACATGCGCACCCCGGTTATCCTGGTTGAGAAAAACAAGCCGGATGGCGTTCGCCCAGTCGCGCTGTTCCGGCTTGTCGCCATACAGCATCTTGCCGAAATAATAATGGTTCATAACCGCAATATCGCACTGGCCCTCAAAAATCGCCTTGGCCTGCGCGCGGTCATTGCCCTGCGGGCGCCGCGCCATATTGGCGACCAGCCCTTCACCCCACTGCGTTGCAACCGCCTCACCATGGGCAGCAATAACCGAGGCCATCAGCGACCGGTTATAGACATGGCTTCCCTTTCGGACACATAGGCGCTTGCTCCATTGCGGGTCAGCCAGATCCTCAAGATCGCTGATCGCGCCTTCGGCGACACGCTCTTTCGATGTCACAATAATCCGGGTGCGGGTCGAAAAGGCGAACCAGCGATCATCGGCAGCACGCAGATGCGCGGGGATATTGGCGGTCAGCACATCCGACGAAACCGGCGCCAGCAGATCAAGATCGGCATATTCGCTCAACCGTGCGATATCGACGGTCAGAATCACATCGGCCGGGCTTGCCTCGCCTTCTGCCTGAAGCCGTTGCGCCAACCCCTTTGAGGCATAGACAACATTTGTCGTGATACCCGTTTCACTGGTGAACGCATCCAGAAAGGGTTGCAGCAGGAATTGCTGGCGGTGCGAATAGATATTCACCTCTGCCGCCTGCAGTTTGGCCGCGCCCATCAATCCGAAGGAAAGGGCAAAGATAACGGCACCTAGCACCATATGGCAGGCTGGCTGTCTGCGGTCTAACTTTGCCAGCAGGCTGGCCAGCAGGTTGATGATAACAGTCATATGGACCTCTCTGTTTCCCCGTCCCGGCACTGCAGGCCACCGGGTCCCATGTCGCTTTAGTAATTGAGAATGATTATCAAAGTCAATTGCGATGATGTCTGTAATGGTGTCGGCGTGGCGCGGCCCATGGTCACATGGTGCCGGGTGATTGCCGGCGGCAGCCGGTCTGCAGCCATCTGTCCGGCTGTGCGCACCGGCTCACCCCATTTCACCAAGGCTTGCCAGGATGCCGGCCGCATTCCAGCCGGCATTTGCGCGTGCGGATGCATCCATCGCGTCGGCCGCGCTGAAAGGCTTGGCTCCAGCAGGCAGATGGCCGACTACAGAGGATGCTGTTTCGCGGATCAATGCGGGCGGATTCTGCGCCTGCCCATTCAACACGCGGCAGAAGGCAACAAGGTTGCAATTGCCATTTTCGATCGCCTGACAGACAGCCTGGTCCGTTCCCAATCCGCAGGTAAAGGGATGTTTCATGCCAACCGCCCCCCTGATCCGATATCAGGCGACTGTCCCGATGATGGCTGCGAAGATGATGCAGCATCACCCACGCTGTCCGGTGCCGCCGTGCTGGCGCGCAGGCCAGATGCAGGCAAGGCCCCCTCTTTGCCCCTGCCGGCCGATTTACCAACACCCTGCCAGCCGGCCATCGCCACGGTCAGAATTTTCACCGCATCACGCAGGGGCATCAGATATGCGTCTAATACGGTTCTATGGGTTTGTCTGCCATGCCGGTCCAGCCCGAACTGGATATCGCCAGACACATCTTTCGACAGATGCAATGACCCGCCAAACCAGTCCCAGACCGACAGGACAACACCGAAATTACGGTCGAAATGCGCGTGATCAACGGAATGATGTATCTGATGCTGGGCTGGCGAGATGAAGATATATTCCAGCCAGGATGGATAGGCGATCCATATATGCGAATGCCGCAGATTTGAGCCAATGATATGAAATGTGAAGACAGCGAGATTGACCCCGAACACCGTTGCAAGCGTGGCCGTATCACCAAAGAGAAAGACGAAAAGCCCGATCGATATGCCCTGTACAAAGGCACTGCGGGTGGCGAACAGAACCCCCTCTACCGGATGCGTCCTGAGAATGGTCAGCGGCGTCAATGTTTCGGCTGAATGGTGCAGCTTGTGAAAGGCCCACAAGACCGGCCAGCGATGCAAAAGCCGGTGCAGGAAATATCTGGTGAAATCATCCAGCAGGAACAGGAACAGACTAAAGGCCAGGCAGGCCAGCCATGCTGGTGCAGCGGCAAAATAACCGCGCGGCAGTGTCGATACTTCGTGCAAGGCGATGAATATCGTGCCCGCCAGTGCCAACTGCGTGACAAGTGCCGGCCTGAAGATCAGGAACACAAGCCGGTTGATGATGAATAGTTTGAAGTCAAGGCGGCTGGAGTTGCTGAACCAGATCTTTGGCGAGAAGATTTCCGCCACGGCGCTGGCCGGACGGCGCCCCAAAACCAATATCAGCCAGATGATGGCAATCAACAACGCAGATGCCAGATATCCGACAAATAACCGTTTGCCGGGATCCAGAAACTGTTCAAGCAGACTGCTGAAATACGTAAAAAACCAATCCATCACGATGTCACCCAGAAATGCTGTTTAAAGATTTCGAATGGTCCAAAATGGGTGGATGGGGAAAGTGACATGCACCCTCCCCGCCCGGATTAGTCGTTCTCGGCGCCTGTTGACGAACCCAGAACTTCAGTCAGATTTGCAATGGCTGAAAGCTGGTCATTATTCATCGCCTCGACGCCAAACTCCTCAACCATCAGCTTTTGAAGCTTGAGCATATGCACGGCAAAGCCGTCCATTGATTTGCCGCTGGCGACCGTGCAGGCCCCGTCAACCATACCGTTGACCTGCGTGCCGTCAGGCATGACCGGTCCCATACCGACAAGACGATCCATCTTCACGCCAATTTCGCCAAGATTGAGACCGCTGGTGTGAAGCGACAGCGAAAATCCGGCAAGCTCGCCCCAATATTTCGCATATTTCTTCACCGCTGCCTGATGCTCGGTCTGCGCGGCAGAGCCGTTCACCTGCCACATATTGCCGCCCATGGTCGCCTTCACAGCTTCGATATTGCTGTAAACGGACCCGGCATATTTGAACACGGCCTCGGCGATGACCTTTTCCCAATTGGCGCAAATCACACGGGCATGGCCCTTGACCTCGGAACGCTGTGCGTCGGTCAGCTTTTCGCCATTGGCATCGGCGATCACCTGGCGGCCATCAATGAAGGCCTGGGTGATTGTCGCGAAATAGTTGGTCTTGCCGCCCTTATCAAAGCCGGATGCGTAATAGGCATGCGCGTAGTTCATTTCGCTGTGCAAATTGACCACACCATCACCATTGGCATCGGCATCACGCATGTTGTTCTTTTTCGCGATGTCATAATTCTGCTTGGGGGTCATCGACGCGCCATGCGCTGCCGCACCCCAATAACCAAACGCCTCATCCCAGCTATGCTCTTTGCCGGTATAATAGGCGCCATCCTTATAAGGCTTGTCATTCGGCTTGTTGTCGGCGTTCATTTTCTCGTCGAGATAATTGTCGCACGCTTGATGGTAGAAGACACCGCCCATGGTGAATTTGGAAATCAGCTGCGTGTAGTCGTAGCCATGTGTCGCATCATAACCACCGCTGGCCGCGGCCATCTCAATCATCGACTGCAGCATTTCCTTGCCCGTCATATTGCCAGGCCAGCCGGCAATAACGCCCTTATAGGCCTTGCCCGACAGGTTTGTCTTGGACACGCTGTTGATGTCGGTCACATCGACTTTAAAGGAATCGGATGACTTTGGATCAAGCAACGGCAGCGGGTTATCCGAACCGTTGAAATAGCTGTTAAGCACCGCCAGCGATGCACCTGCGCTGACCGCCTTTTTCAGGCTGTTATGCAGCAACTGGCGGCCAACCTGACCGGTATAGGAAACAGAATTTGTCTTGTCCCCGGCATAGCCCTTCAGCGTGACGGGGTACGGACCATAAAGATGGTTACCGTGACCATCTGCGTTTGTAACTGTGATCGGGACAGCCATGAACAGGGCTGTGGTTACAACCAGCACAGAGCCGATTTTGGGTCTTTTTGAATGAGAAAGTGACATCCCAGCCTCCTTGTTGCAGCGATATTTCAAGTTTCAGCGCATTAATTAATTGCGAATGATTATCAATTGCATTGATATTGATAACTATTCTCATTGTCAATATCATTTGCAGAAATGCCGCATGCGCGGAGTCAGCGCCTTCTGCGATGTCGGTGCTGTGCCAGATGATGCGTTGGCAGGGATAGACGGTGTCACGGTGCAGACAGCCCATTGCCTCACGCCTTGTTCCTATCTATAAGGCCGTAACCTGCGGGGTAACCTTTTGATGAGACGGCGCATTAGCCGGCATCGTTACAAACCGGAAAGAACAGCAAGGTAAGGATTTAGGCGTGGAAGAAGCACTGATCGTGGCCATCATTCAGATCATCGCGATCGACATCATTCTTGGCGGCGATAATGCGATCATCATTGCCCTCGCCTGCCGCAATTTGCCGCAGAGGCAAAAGCGTTTGGGCATCCTGTGGGGCACCGCAGGCGCCATTATCCTGCGCTGCATCCTGGTATTTTTTGCGTCGACCTTGCTGATCATCCCCTCACTGAAGCTGATTGGCGGCCTTTTGCTGCTGTGGATTGGTATCAAGCTGCTGGCTGACGAGGATGAATTTGACGAAGGTGCCATCAAACAATCGACCAGCCTTTATGACGCTGTACGCACCATCATCATTGCTGATTTTGTGATGAGTCTCGATAATTCGGTGGCCATTGCCGCTGCCGCCAAGGGCAATATGGCACTTGTCATTTTTGGCCTGGCACTGAGCGTGCCGATCATCATTGGTGGCAGCGCGATCATTCTGAAGCTGATGACCCGGTTCCCGATCATCATCATGATCGGCGGCGCATTGCTGGGCTGGCTTGCCGGTGACCTGATTGCGCATGACCCGCTGCTGGCCGACTATATGAAGACACTTCCAGCGATGACCCCGACCTATGCAGCCGCCGGCTGTGCCTTGCTGGTGGTGGTTGCAGGCCGCATTGCCGCCAGACGGAAATCCGGTCCGGCCGACAGCAACAGCTAGCACAGCCCCGGTTCAGAACTGACTCAGACCTGATTCAGGGCCGGTCAATCCGACCAGTAAAGCCGCATCGGGTTATCAACCAGCAATGCCTGCTGCAGCGCAGCGGTTGGCGCAATACGTGCGATTGTATCCACCAACAGCCCATCATCCGGCTGGTGGGATTTCATGTTGGGGTGCGGCCAGTCCGTTCCCCACAGCACGCGGTCGGAAAAATGTTCGACCAGATGCCGCTGGAACGGCACCACATCATCATAGGGTGGACCGGCGACGGTCAACCGTTCCGGACAGCTGACCTTTGTCCACAGGTTCGGCATATCAGCCATGAGGTTGGCAAAGGCCTGGAAACCCGGGCCGTCAACAGGCTGGGTGACATCCGGGCGCCCCATATGGTCCACCACAACAATGCCGGGAAGCTGTTTCAAAAAAGGTGTCAGATCGGCCAGATCAGGCGCTTCGAAATACACCACAATATGCCAGCCAAGCCGTTGCACGCGTTCGGCCGTTGCCATAAAGACTTCGCGCGGGGTGGCATCCACCAGCCGCTTGACGAAGTTGAACCGCACGCCGCGCACGCCCGCCACATGCATCTGGTCCAGCGCGTCATCGGTAATATCATGCGCGACAACCGCTACCCCGCGGGCCCGCCCGTCAGCCGCTTGCAACGCATCGATCATGGCGCTGTTATCCTTGCCGTGGCAGCTGGCCTGCACAATGACATTGCGCGACAGGCCCAGATGGTCACGAAGGGAAAACAGCATTTCCTTTCCGGCATCCCCGGGGGTGTATTTACGCTCGGGTGCAAAGGGGAAAGCATCTGCCGGCCCAAACACATGGCAATGCGCGTCAACCGCGCCAGCCGGCGGTTTGAAATCTGGTGTCTTTGGATCCGGGTGCCAGGTGATGTCGGGGGAACCGGCCTTGTCAGATGGTGTCATCAGCTAAAATCTCCAAACGCTAGAAAATAGTGCCGTCAAAAAGTTTGCGCGCGGTGCGCAGCATGCCTGCACGGGCCACATTGCCGCTTTCATCAAGTTCCAGAACACAGGATGTTGCCCCGTTTGGATGTTCCACCGCCAGCGTCTTGTGCACTCCGTCTGGCAGGCTGGCCACCATTGCTGCCGGGCTGCCGGGCAACAGCGCCGCCGTCGCCGCCGACACCGCGGCAAACACGCCAATCGTGTCGTGGCATTTATGCGGAATGAAACTGCGTGTCATAAAGGCGCCGCCCTGCTGCGCTGGGGCAACGAGGGTCATTTTCGGCACCGATTTTTCAGATACATCCCCCAGATTCATCCGTGGGCCACAGGCCAGCCGCAATGATTCAACCCGCGCTTTCAGGGCGGAATCCGCATCCAGTTCGGCCGGCGTTTCATATCCGGTGATGCCCATATCAGCGGCGCGCAACACCACAATCGGCATACCATTATCGATCATCGTAATCGCAGTGCCATCGATCATGTCGATCGCATTGCCGGTGGGCAGCAATGCCCCGCACATGGACCCGGCGATATCATCAAAGACCAGCGGCACAGGCGCGGCCCCGCCCGGCACACCATCAATCCTGTCGTCGCCATCATAACTGACCACACCGCCCGGCGTCGCAATGCTGGCCGTGGCGACCTGCCCGGTATTGCGCATGAAAATCCGCACCTCGGTGATGCCGTCACTGGCTGCCACGAGGCCGCGTTCAATGGCAAAGCCGCCAACACCGGCAAGAATATTGCCGCAATTCTGCGCGTCGGTGACAATGGCACGGTCAACAAACACCTGCAGGAACAGATAATCGACATCGGCATCATCGCGCGCTGATGCAGAAATAACGGCGACCTTTGATGTCAGGGGGCTGGCCCCGCCCATGCCATCAATCTGGCGCGGATCGGGCGACCCCATCACACGCAGCAACAGCGCATCACGTGCGGCGATATCCTGTGGCAGATCATCGGCCAGGAAATACCCGCCCTTCGAGGTGCCGCCGCGCATCCACATGCATCTTGTTCCCGCATTCGCCGCCACTGTGATCCCCATATCCTGCTTTGCTGGTGCCCGCCATCATAACGGCAACGCAACGCAGCACACCATAAAAGCTTGCAATCAGCGCATGTCATATTTCTATCGGCAGCAGATAGCGCCACGCCGCAGTGTTTGCTATCTCTAGGGATATGCAGACAAACATGTCACAAATTGCGTTGATCGGCTTTGGCGAGGCTGGGTCCACAATGGCCGCAACCGGCGATTATGCCGGCGCCCGCGTTCATGACATCAAACTGGCCGACCCTGACCCTGCTGTCGCCGCCGCAATGCAGGCGCGGATTGAAGAGGCCGGGCTGATCGCCTGCGCCACCCCGACCGAAGCCGTTGCGGGTGCCGGGATCATTCTCTGCGTCGTGACCGCTGATCAGGCCGCCAAAGCCGCCGCGTTGGCCGCACGGCATCTGGCGCCGGGAGCGCTGTGGCTGGATATGAACAGCTGCGCCCCCGCGACCAAACAGCTAGCGGCAAAACCGGTTGAGGCCGCCGGCGCCATCTATGTTGATATCGCCATCATGGCCCCCATCCAGCCACGCGGCCATGAAACGCCGATGCTGGCGGCCGCCAGTGATCCGGACGCGGTCATCGCACGCCTTCAGGCCGCCCGCCTTGCACCGCGCTTTGTCGGGACGGAGATCGGACGCGCCTCAACCATCAAGATGCTGCGATCGGTGATGATCAAGGGTATGGAGGCGCTAAGCGCCGAATGTTTTCGGGCCGCCGTGCGCGCCGGTGTGGCAGATGATGTTGCCGCCTCGCTGGACGCATCCGAAGGCGGCACAAGCTGGGCCGCCCGTACCAGCTACAATATGGAACGGATGGCTGCACACGGTATTCGGCGGGCCGCAGAGATGCGCGAGGTTGCCAAGACCCTGAGCGATCTGGGTATCGCACCGATGATGACAACCGGCACCATCACCCGCGAGCAGGAAATGGGCGAGGTCGGACAGCTTGTCACGCTGGATGCCACAACACCGATGGCCGAACAGATGGCCCTTGTCGAGCGCGCGCTGGACACATTGAATTCACAAACGAATGACTAGCGGAGAATAATGCAATGAAAATCTGTCTTGCCGGCGGCGGCGCCTTTGGAAAGAAACATCTCGATGCGCTGGCACTGATTGAGGGTGTTGAGGTGGCATCTGTCATTGGCCGCCGGATGGAGCCTACACAGGCGCTGGCAGACAAATATGGTATTGCGCATGCCGGCACCGATCTGGCCGAAGCGCTGGCCATGCCGGATATCGACGCGGTGGTGCTGGCAACACCGACCGGCATGCATGCCGAACAGGGGCTTGCTTCCATGGATGCCGGAAAGCATGTGCTGATTGAAATCCCGATGGCGGACAGTCTTGCCGATTCAAAAGCATTGGTGGCAAAGCAAAAGGAAACGGGGCTTGTCGGCATGGCCGGCCATGTGCGCCGGTTCAATCCCTCGCATCAATATGTGCATAATCTGATCACCGCGGGCGAGCTGAATATCCAGCAGATGGATGTGCAGACCTATTTCTTCCGCCGCAAGAATATCAGCGCCGATGGCAGCCCGCGCAGCTGGACCGACCATCTGCTGTGGCACCATGCCTGCCACACCATCGATCTGTTCATGTATCAGACCGGTGAAATGGTCACCGAGGTGCATGCCGTGCAGGGCCCTGTCCATCCCGAGCTTGGCGTCGCCATGGATATGTCGATCATCATGAAAACGCCAAGCGGCAAGATCTGCACCCTGTCGCTATCGTTCAACAATAACGGGCCACTTGGCACCTTCTTCCGCTATATCTGCGACAACAACACCTATATCGCACGTTATGACGACCTGTTTGACGGTCATGACACGCAGATTGACGTCAGTAATGTCGATGTATCCACCAACGGCATCGAGCTGATCGACCGCGAATTCATTGCCGCGATCCGCGAAGGACGCGAGCCGAATTCCAGCCTTGCCCAGTGCCTGCCAGCCATGCAGGTCATGGATGTCATTGAAAAGCAGTTTTCCAGCTGACCATCATTGCAGGAGCCAGAACCATGATCATTGATTGTCACGGTCACTATACCACTACCCCGCCCGGCGTCGCCGCATGGCGCGATGCCCAGAAAGAGGCCGTTGCGGCAAACCCCGACCACATCAGCGAAAAAGGTGTGATGACCGTCACAGATGACGAAATCCGTGAAAGCATCGCCACCAACCAGCTGCGCGTCCAGCAGGAACGCGGCACCGATGTCACCGTGTTCTCGCCGCGGGCCAGCTGGATGGGCCATCATGTGGGCAATGCCAGCACATCGCAGGCATGGACCGAACATTGCAATGATCTGATCCGGCGGGTCTGTTCGCTGTTTCCAGACAATTTCGTGCCGGTCTGCCAGCTGCCGCAGAGCCCGGTAACGCCGATCGAGACAAGTGTCGCCGAATTGCGCCGCTGTATTGAGGAGATGGGATTCATCGGCTGCAATCTGAACCCTGACCCGTCAGGAGGCTATTGGAAAGACCTGCCGCTTGGCGATAAATACTGGTATCCGCTTTATGAAACCATGTGCGAACTGGATGTGCCGGCGATGATCCATGTCAGCGGCGCCTGTCATCCCGCAATGCATACAACCAGCTCTTATTATCTTGGGGCGGATACGACCGCCTTTGTGCATTTCATGATGTCGGATGTGTTTACCGATTTCCCGCAGATCAAATTTATCATTCCACATGGTGGCGGGGCAGTGCCCTATCACTGGGGACGCTTTCGCGGCATGGCGCAGGATATGGGGCTGGGCGATCTGAACGAGCGCGTGCTTGGCAATATCTTCTTCGACACCTGCGTCTATCATCAAGATGGCATTGACATGCTGACCAAGGTTATCCCGGTAGAGAACATCCTGTTCGCATCGGAAATGATCGGGGCGGTGCGCGGCGTCGACCCGCATAGCGGACATTATTATGATGATACAAAACGCTATATCGACGCGACACCGAACCTCAGTGATGCACAGCGCCAGATGGTGTTTGAGGATAATGCGCGCCGGGTGTTTTCACGCTTTCCGCTCTAGCTGACGCCGTCAATCGAACGTATCCAGCACCTCTGCAAGGCGGCCAAGACCGGCTTGCAGATTGGCTGCACGCCCGCCGCCGACGCCAAGCCGGATATGATGCGGCGCGCCGTAATGGCTGCCGGAAATCAAAAAAGTGCGCCATGGTGGCTGCAAGGCGCGCGCCGCCAGCGCGTCGCCAGTCAGCGCTGCGCCGCCATGCAAGCGCACCAGCCCGATGAGGCCGCCCTGCGGCGCCTTCCATGATAGTTTCGGGTGCGTCGTAATAAAATCATCCAGCATCTGAAGATTGGCAGCACTGTCAGCCCGAATTTGGGTCAGCATTGCGTCCCGCCGCTGTGGGCGCAAAGCAATCTCGGCAATGGCCTCGCCAAGATGGTTGCTGATCTGCGAGCTATATTCCCGCAGCACCAGCGCATCCTGGATCAGCGCAGAATCACGGCAGATCATCCAGCCAAGGCGCAACCCCTGCATGCCAAACGCCTTTGACACGCTGCCTGTCGAAATCCCACGATCATAAAGCCCGGCAATGGCCGGCATGCGCGGATGATCCCATTCCAGGCCGGCATAGACTTCATCCATCAGCACCCAGGCCCCTGCCCGCGCGGCAATGGCGACAATCTGCTGCAACATCTCGGCGTCAAACAGCTGGCCGGTCGGGTTGTTTGGATTGGTCAGAAACAAAATGCGGGTCCGTGGTGTGACCAACGCCTCCAGCGCCGTCAGCGATGGTGCCCAGCCCGCCGCCTCGTCACGATCCCAGGCACGGATCACCGCGCCATTGGATTGTGCAAGCACCTCTGCCTGGGGCCAGCCCGGCCGCTCGACAATAATCTCGTCACCCGGTTCCAGCAGCTGGCGCAATGCCAGATAATTGGCTTCCGCCGCGCCGGCTGTAATCAGCACATCATCAGCAGCACAGAGCCCGTCCAGCCCCGCCTGCGCGATGACATGCCCGCGCAAGGCCGGCAGCCCCTGGAAAGATACCCCGTTCCAGTCAAGCGGCATCTGCGGATCGAGTTCATCCAGAAACGCGCCCAGCGTCGGGGATTCCGCCTGGCTGAAACCCAGAAAGGATTCCGGCTCGGCCTCGACGGATTTCAGCAGATTCTCAAAAAATGACTGTATCCTGACCTTTTCCATCTGCATGCTCTTTACTGGCAATGGTCGCCGCACCGCGTCTAAAGAGCGGGGCGTGCGTGACATAGGCCAGAGCCTAGCTGCTATCTGGCAGAAAGGGGAAGCAGTGATGAAAAAAATCGCCATGGTAACCGGTGCAGCCGGCGGCATGGGCAGGGCGATCTGCGCGCAGTTGCTGGCAGACGGCTTTCACGTGATTGGCGCAGATATCAACTGGGGGGACAATCATATCGACCCGCACCCGGCATTCAGCGCTGAAACGGCCGATTTGGCCGATGATGCCGCTGTCACCAGTTTGTTCGCCCGCATCAAGGCGGCCCATGGCGGTCTGGATGTGCTGGTCAATAATGCCGGCACCTGTTTCATGTCCGACTTTCCCGACATCCCCGCTGCCGAATTCAAGGCACAGATGACGATCAATTTTGACAGCTGTTTCTATTGCTGCCAGGCGGCAATCCCCCTGATGCTGAACCGCGACGGGGTGCGCAAAATCATCAATATCTCATCCAATGGTGCCTATAATTTCGATGTGTTCGACCCGCCGCATTACCGCGCCAGCAAGGCGGCAATGGATAATTTGACCAAGGATCTGGCACGCCGTTATGCCGACCAGAAAATTGCTGTGAATTCTCTGGCACCGGCGATGACAGAAACCCCGCTGTTTGGCGTGTTATCCGAAGACACGCTGGCCAAGGCCATCGCCGCGATGCCACATGGATGTGCCATGCAACCGGAACAGATTGCCAGCTGGGTCGGCTTTCTGGCCGGAGCCGGCGGTGATATTTCATCCGGAAATGTGATTATCCTGAATCAGGGGCGCGATGTGCGCTGAACCTGCCCCTGAATATCGCAGCAGCAGCCATCGCCGCATCAGTCATATATTAGCGGTGCCTTGCGCAGCCTGTCCCATTGCTGCGGGTCATGGCCATAAATCACAAAGGCATTGTCGGCGGCGGCGCGCTGCATCAGCCGGTCGGCACTGTCGCAAGCGGCCGCTTCATCCATTGACCCGGCAAATTTCTCGTCAATTTCTGCCGGTCTGGATATCGCATCGCTGGTCAAGAGCACTGCACCGGTTTGTGGCAGATCCAGCATCATCGCCAATTGCCCTGGCGCGTGGCCCGGCGCCAACATGACGCTGAAACCGGGACCGATATCACAATCCTCATCCAGAATGACATAGTGCCTGTCCGGCCATTCAAGAGGCTGCACGCCACCCCAATATAGCGGGCGCGGCAGCGCGCGTTCAGCCGCCGCAATCAGCATTGGCGCCTGCATGAAATCGGCGATGCCGCCAATATGGTCGATATGTGTATGGGTCTGGATCACCAGATCGATCGCATCAGGTTCAACACCGCAGCGGGCAAGCTGGGCTTCGGGCAGATTATCCGGCCCGCAAACCAGCACCTCGCCAAATTCATAAAGGCGGTCTTCAGTGCTGGCAGCCGCAAAATCATGCGCATATTTGCGTGGAAAGCCGCTGTCAATCAGCACATATTCACCTGCGCTCGTTCCGATCAGATAGCCGCAAATGCCGATAATGCGGCCATTGCTATGCACTTTGAAAAGGCCGTAATCCAGCACGGCAAGGGACACTGGATGCCCCGTCAGCAACGGCGAAATAGCCAAATCAGAATACCCCCGTCAGCATGATCATCAGCAAAAAAGCTAGCAAAGGCATCACGCAGGTGCAAACCGCCCGGTTTTACCCGATCGCTGGTTTTACCCGATCGCTGATGGTTCCTTCGGACGTGTGTCCTTTATCGTGGCCACAACAAGCCCGGCGACAAGAATGACGACAATGCCAACCCCCTGCCCGATGCTGAGCCTTTCACCCAGAAAAATCATTGCCGATATCACCGCGACCAGAACCTCTGACAGCATCAGGATCCCGACCAGCCCGGGGGACAGATACTGCATGACGCGAATAAGCAGAAGAACGGACGGCAGAAAGATCATGCCGCCAAAAATCAGACCCATCAGCACCGCTTTGCCAGTTGCCAGCGGCTGCGGTGTGTCTGCCCCGAGAACAAGGATGGCCACACCGACAATCAGCCCGCCACAAAGATATTGCATGAAGGTGGCGTTCCGGAAATCAACCTGCGGATAACCGCGCATTACCACCGTGCCGATGGCCCAGAACACACCTGACAGCAATCCCAGCAGGTCATACGTCTCAAAGGCAATCGCAAACGGGCTGATCTGCATGACAAGACAGCAGCCGATAACAGCCAGGCCAATGGCGGCCCACCGGCGCATGCCTGCCCGCTCACCCAGAAAGATCCTCGCGATGATGGTGGACCAGATGGGCGTCAGATAGAACAGCGCCGTTGTCTTGCTGACCGATGCCAGCAACAATCCCAGCGCATACAGCGTAAAGCCCATGCCGATACACATGCCCGCAGCGATATAGATCCCCCAATAGGCACGCTCGCGCAACGTGGCCCGCGCACATACAAATCCCAACAGCAACGCCGGAACGCTGGTGAACCAGAACTGCACCCAGAGCGGCGAAACGCCCATAGCTTCGGTCATGCGCATGGGCACCCACAAAAGACCCCAGAAAGACGAAGATACAAAAACGATGACCGACGCTGTTCGCTGGCTATGTTCACGAAAAAGAAAGGAAAGCATATGTTTGCGGCACCTCCATATCCAATTGGTGCCAGAGCAATCCATCAGGCGTCAATCATTCCCGAAAAGGAAAAAAAGCCAGGCGATACCGCCATTGCCTGAAACGCCTGCCTCGGCTAGTGTTGGCGCAGTTTTACCAAGGGTTTTGCAGCAGAGGATACCCCGATGAACGCCTATCTTTTCGAACCGACAGCCCCGTCAACCATTCCTGTCTTCGGATCGGACAAGCTGTACCCGGTAAACCGGATTTTCTGTGTTGGTCGCAATTACGAGGCGCATGCCGCCGAAATGGGTGCGGTTGTCGACCGCGAGGCGCCTTTCTATTTCACCAAAAGCCCGACCACACTGATCATGGCCGAGGGCGAGATTGCCTATGCACCGCGCACCGATAACTACCATTACGAGATGGAACTGGTCTTTGCGCTAAATAGCGGCGGCACCAATATCGCCGAGGCAGATGCGCTGTCACACATCTTTGGCGCCGCAGCCGGTATCGATATGACGCGCCGCGACATGCAGAACAAGGCCAAGGAAACCCGCCGTCCCTGGGACACCTCAAAGGATGTTGAGCAATCCGCAGTGGTCACGCCACTGCGCCTGATGGCCGACGTGCCCACGCTGGCAAGCGGCCGCATCCATCTTGAGCAGAATGGCGAGACAAAGCAGGATGCCGACCTGTCGCAGATGGTCTGGTCTGTGCCCGAGATCATCGCCGATTTGTCGACCATGTACACGCTGCAGCAAGGGGATGTGATCTATATGGGCACACCCGCCGGCGTTGGCGCGGTACAGCGCGGCGACGTGCTGACCGGCGGCATTGATGGCATCGCCGATTTCACCGTAAAGATTGCCTGACGGAACCGTGCCTGCCGGCAAGGCGCCGACGCCATCATGACATTGCCGTTATTGCAGGTCTGAAAAGGCGTCGGTGAGGCGGTCCATCGCGTCATCCAGCATGGCATGCCGACAGGCGATATTCAGCCGCAGATAATGCTCGCCGCCGGCACCAAAAGTGCCGCCGACGCTTGGGGCAAGGCCCTTTTCGTGACACCGGGCCAGCACCTCGTCCGCCGTCATGCCGGTGCCGGAGAAATCGACCCATCCGAGATAGGTGGCTTCAAGATCCATCACCAACATGCCGGGGATTGCGGCAATGGCGTCATTCAACCGGCGGCGATTGCGGTCAAGATAGACCATCAGCGCATCAAGCCATTCATCACCGCCGCGATAGGCTGCTTCGGCCATGGTCATGCCAAAGCGATTGGGTGATATCGATGCCGCCTTGTAGACAGGCATGATCCGCGACCGCAAAGCCTGATCCGAAATCAGCATACTGCCCGTCTCGATACCGGCGATGTTGAACGTCTTGCTGGTTGCCACAAGTGTAATCAGCCGATGCGCAATCTCTGGGGCTGCTTTGGCCATCAGATGGTGTTTATGGCCTGGCAGGATCAGATCATGGTGGATTTCATCGCTGCAGATGATGATATCGTTGCGCTCGCAAAAGGCGGCAAGATCGCGCAATTCATCCTCTGACCAGATACGCCCGCCAGGATTATGTGGCGAACATAACAGCATGATTTTCTCATCACCCTTCAACTGCGTCTGCAGCGCGTCGAGGTCCATATGATAACGGTTATCCTCAATCACCAGCTGTGATGCGACCACCCGCCGGTTGTTTTTCCGAATCATTTCCATGAACTGGTAATAGACCGGCGAGAATACGATCACGCCGTCACCCGGGTCAGACAGGGCCTGCAGCAAAATGCCGATGCCGTTCAGCAGCCCGTGGGACACAAGACCCCAACTGGCCTCTATATCCCAGTCATGGCGACGCTTCATCCAGCCGGCCTGCGCCTCATGAAAGCTCTCGCCCGCGCCGTAATATCCGAACACACCATGCTCTGCCGCTTCGCGCACCGTATCGATGACTGATTGCGGGGCACGAAAATCCATATCGGCCACCCAGAGCGGGATTGGATCGGGATGGGACACACCGCACCGGGCTTCCAGGTCATCCCATTTGGTAGAGTGGGTGTTGCGGCGGTCGATGATGGCGTCGAAATCGATGGTCACGTCTTGTCTTTCCTTACCCATTTAAGGGGATCATGCCTGTCTGACAGCGCCAAACAGGCGTGGGTGTTGCCAGTATTGCCGTACTGAAAGGTTGGCAGGATATGGTGTCCAATCTTCTGGAGCCAGATGTTTCTTGGCGACAGGGGCAGGCCCTACAAGGTGGCATCCAGTGCGGCCATCAATTTTTCAATTTCGGCGTCCGTCGTGTAATGCACAAAGCTCAGCCGCAGGACGCCTGCATCCTTGTCACATCCCATCGCACCGATCGTCCGCAGGGCATAGAAATCACCTGCACCAGCCATGATACCATGTGTTGCCAGCCGATCGGCCACGCCTTCCGCTGGCTTTTTGGTATCCAGCGCCACTGTCGGCACACGTCTGGCATCATTACCAATGCCGGCATTGCCAAGGATGCGCACATCATCACGGTCCGCCAGAAAATCCAGCAACGGGGCCAGCGTCTGGATTTCGTGGGCGCGTTTCATCGCGGTGACAGCGGCCGTGCGGGCTGCCGGGCTGGCCGCCTCGTCAAAATGATGCTCATAAAGTGCGTCGACATAATCCGCCATGCCCGCGCAGGCCGCAATCTGCGCATGGTCGGGCCCGGCCGGGGTCAACCGCTTGGTCCGGTATCCGGCATTGAAGAAATGCGCCTGATTGGCCAGCCGGTCGGTCAGGGCACGGCGCACCACCATGATCCCCTGATGCGGGCCATAGGTTTTGTAACTGGAAAACATATAGATATCGGCCCCCAGCGCACCAACATCGGCAAAGCCGTGCGGTGCCATGCTGACGCCATCAACACAGGTAACCGCACCGACGGCGTGCGCCATCTTCACAACATCGGCAACCGGGTTTTCCTGCCCGATGATGTTCGAGCAATGCGGAAAACAGACAAGCTTTACCGACTCGTCGAGCAAACCGGCCAATGTCTCGGTCTCCAGCTGGCCGGTTTCGCGGTTAATGTGCCATTCCCGGATCCGCATGCCACGCGCTTCCAGCCGCCGCCAGGCGCCGCTATTCGCCTCATGGTCCTGGTCAGTGACAATGACAACATCACCCGGGGACAGTGTTTCGGCGAACGCATGCGCCAGCACATAGGTATTCTGGCTGGTAGATGGCCCGAAATGCAGCTCGTCCGATTCAACATTCAACATGGCTGCAAGGCGGCTGCGTGCCTCATCCATCTCGGCACCGCCAAGCTGCGATGCCGCGTAATTGCCATAGGGCTGGACCTTGCGCTGGGTATAGAAGCGATGCAGCCGGTCGATCACCTGTCCGCATGTGTAGGACCCGCCCGCATTTTCAAAAAAGGCATGGCCCTGCAGACTGGCCTCGGCAAAGGCCGGAAACTGGGACCGCACGAAATCGGTATCGAGGGCTGTCATATGTCACTTCTCCTGCGCAGGTAACGCGTTATGAACTGGCTGAAACACATCCAGACGCGTTAGATTGGCCCGGCAATGGCCGCTTGTCACGCCGAAAAGCTGATGGATGATTCGGCCGTTCAGGGGTGTGAGCCGTTGGCAAAGGAGGGTGCCGGATCACCGGTCAGGATGGCTTCACCAAAGCACCGGCCCCGATCGCGCATGCGATCATCCGGCTGCTGCCCGCAGATCGCTGATCGTGCTGCGCGGGGCAATTGCCTCGGTATCGATCACAATCTCGATAATGGCGCCAGCGGGGGCCGCAAGCGCACGGGCATAGGCAGCAGCGAAATCATCCGTCCGGGTCACACGCTCGCCGTGAAACCCATAGGCACCCGCCAACGCCACATAATCAGGATTGACGATGTCCGTACCCGATATGCGCGCCGGATATTCGCGTTCCTGATGCATCCGGATGGTGCCATAGCTGCTGTTATTCAGTATCAGGATCACCGGATGAAGCCCGGCCTGAAGCGCGGTGCCAAGCTCTGTCCCGTTCATCTGAAAATCACCATCACCGGCAAAACACAGCACAAACCGGTTGCTGTCATGCGCCTTGGCAGCCAGCGCCGCCGGCACACCAAAACCCATTGATCCGCTTTGCGGCCCCAACAGCCGCTGGTCGCGCCCGAATTGCATAAATTTATTGGCCCAGATGGCAAAATTACCGGCCCCGTGGGTGATGATGGCGTCATCTGGTAACTGTGCCTGGATCTGCGCAGTAATGACGCCCATATCGACATCGCCCGGTTGGGCGGGGGGCACCAGCGATTGCAGATAGGCATCACGCGCCGCACCATACCATTCAGCGCGCCCATCCGGCTGATCAGCACCCAGATCAGCCAGCGCCGCCGCCATCCGGTTCGGACCGGCATGCAGGGGCAGGTCAGCTGTATAGATCTTGCCAATTTCATCATCCGAGGCATGGCTATGGACCAACTGTGCCGTCATGCGCGGCGCGTCGAACAGGGCATAGCCATCCGTTGTCGCCTCGCCAAAGCGAATATTCACCGCGATGATAAGATCTGCATCGCGCAACAGCTGTTTCATATAGCTGTTCATCCCCACACCGGCATCACCAGCATAGGCAGGACAGTGATTATCGATGATGTCATGAAAGCGGAACGCGGCAACCACCGGAACATTATTGGCAATGGCAAATGACTCGATGGCGCGTGCGCTATCCGTCTGCCAGCGGGTACCACCAACGATCATCACCGGCCGCACAGATTGCGACAACATCCCTTGCAGCGCGTCCATTTCACCTGCCGATGGCCCGGGCTCTGGAATGACAACCGGCAAGCAGGGCAGCGCGTCGCTTGTCGCCACCAGCATATCCTCGGGCAGGGCGACAACCACCGGACCGGGCCGTCCGCTCAACGCAACTGTCCAGGCACGGCTGATGATTTCCGGAATACGCTCTACATGGTCAATCTGCACCGCCCATTTTGCCAGTGGGCCGCAAAAAGCCGCATAATCAATTTCCTGAAAGGCCTCGCGCCCGATGACATCGGTGCCGACCTGCCCGACGAAAAGGATCATCGGCAGCGAATCCTGCATCGCGGTATGAATGCCGACGGTGGCATTTGTCGCCCCCGGGCCGCGGGTCACAAAACACAGGCCCGGCTGGCCTGTCAGCTTGCCCCAGGCCGCCGCCATATAGGCAGCCCCGCCTTCCTGACGGCACAGCACCAGATCAAAGCTGTTGGCATGGTCTACCATCGCATCCAATACGGCGAGGTAGGATTCGCCCGGCACACCAAAAGCCTTGGTGGCACCCAGCCCGACAAGGCTGTCCATCAACAGCTGGCCGCCTGTCCTGACGCGCCTGCCTGTGCTGATCTGCCTGTCTGTGTTGATCAGCCTGTCTGTCATGCGCGGACCATGCGGGCCACCGGGCGGCGCATACTAACCTGCCAGCACCGCAGCAACCGCCGCGGCAAAAGGTTCATGACGGCCACCGGCAAGACCGGCAATATTGATCCGGCTGTCGCCGACAACATACATGCCATGATCTGTGCGCAGTGCCTCAACATCATCGCCGGCCAGCCCCAGCCGCGAAAACATGCCACGGTGGCTGGCGATGAAATCAAACCTGTCTGAATTGCATTGGCGGCGCAGCGCATCGGCAAGGTCACGGCGAATCTGCAGCATGGTGTCCCGCATCGCATCCAGCTCTGCCTCCCATTCCGCTCGCAGCGCCGTATCCCCAAGAATGATGGCCACCGCGGCCGCGCCATGATCCGGCGCAAAGGAATAATTCAGCCGGTTCAGCACCGCCAGATTACGGCTGACAACCGCATGCTGATCTGCCGAGCTGCAAACCGCCATGGCACAGCCGACACGATCACGATACAGGCCAAAATTCTTGGAACAGGACGCGGCGATCAGCATTTCCGGCACACGGGCCGCCATCATCCGCAGATTGGCCGCATCCTCGGCCAGCCCGTCCCCAAACCCCTGATAGGCGATATCGATAAAGGGCACGACGCCCTTATCCAGAACGAAATCGGTCAGCGCATCCCAGTCATCCGGGCCAAGATTGGCCCCTGTCGGATTATGGCAACAGCCATGCAGCAACAGCACGTCACCCGGCTGCATGCCCTGAATATCCTCCATCATGGCGGCCGTATTCACAGTGCTGGTAGCGGCGTCGAAATAACGGTATTTCGCCAGCTTCAGGCCCATATGACCCGCCATGCCGACATGTGACGGCCAGGTTGGATCGCTGACCCATAATGTGGCATCGGCATTGATCATCTTCAGCGTTTCGTAAAGCTGGCGAATGGCACCCGTGCCGCCTGGTGTCTGGATCGTGGCCACGCGGTCAGCCGGCACCGAATCACCCAGCACCAGCTGGCGCATTTCATCACGAAACGTCTCGTCACCAGCCAGCCCCTTATAGGCCTTGGTGGTCTGCTGGTCGTGCAGCTTGACCTCTGCCTTGCGGACGGCGGTCATGATTGGAGTGTTGCCGGTCTCGTCCTTGAACACGCCCACCCCGAGATCAATTTTGGTGTCGCGTGTGTCGGCGGCATAAAGCTGGCCAAGACCCAGGATCGGATCAGGAGGGACAGGCTGGAAGCGTTCAAGCATCTGATGACCTTTCAGTTTGCATGTCTGGTTTTGTGCAGCAGCAGGCGATGAACCACACCAACCCTGCAAGCCACAGCAGTAACAGACCCATGAATAAGGTCAGTCCCGTCGGCTTGCAATGTTTTTGACCTTATGCGGGCGTTGGCCGGCTATCTTTCCGGAATAAGCCCGCGCGGGGCAAAGCGCAACACGACAAGAAGCAGCACGCCCATGGTGAGAAGGCGCATATAGGCGGCGCTGCCCACAAGATGCAGGCGCAGCGGGCTGTTCTCTGCCATGCCGGAGGTCAGCAACTCGATCACCCAAAGGCCCAGCGGTTCCGCCTCGATCCAGAAGAACCAGATCACAAAACCGCCAAGTACCGCACCCCAGTTATTGCCGGAACCGCCAATAATGACCATGACCCAGATCAGGAAGGTAAAGCGAAGCGGCTGATAGCTGGTCGGGGTGAACTGCCCGTCCAATGTTGTCAGCATCGCGCCTGCAATGCCAACAACCGCCGATCCAAGCACAAACACCTGCAGATGACGCGCCTTTACATCCTTGCCCATCGCCTCGGCAGCGGTTTCATTATCGCGGATGGCGCGCATCATCCGTCCCCAGGGGGACCGCAATGCGATTTCCGACAGATACAGCACCAGCAGCAAAACCGCCGAAAACAGCCCGGCATAACACAGCTTGACCACAATGGATGCCGCCGCCGTCGCATTGCTGCCAATGGATGTCGCAAAATCCTGAAAGGCTGGCGATGCAATCAGATCAACCTCATAAGGCACCGGACGCGGCAGGCCGGTTACATTCTTCACGCCACGGGTCAGCCAGTCTTCAAACTTCAGGATAAAGATAATGATTTCGGAAATGCCAAGCGTGGCAATGGCGAGATAGTCCGAGCGTAGGCCAAGCGACACCTTGCCAACCACCCAGGCCGCCCCGGCCGCAAGCACACCCCCGACAGCCCATGACAGCAGGATGGGAAGCCCCATCCCGCCAAGATAGCCGGCAGCAGCCGGATCAACCGCCTCGATCGCGGCAATGGCCGGGCCCATCAGGCCGCGAATGACCAGAAAGCCGGCCAGGACAACCGCGCCGGTCAGCCAGTAACGCCGACGGCCATAATCAGCAAGACGGCGCCAGACATAAACACCCAGCGCAGCGGTAACCACGGTGGCGACAACCCCGCCCAGCACGCCAAGCCCGCCCGCCTGCCACGCCCCGGGCACAGGCTTTGCCGATATGATCACCCCGGCAAGCCCGCCAAGTGCGGCAAACCCCATCGACCCGATGCTGAACAGCCCGGCATAACCCCACTGAATATTCACACCCAGCGCCATAATCGCTGAAATGATGCACATATTCAGCAGCAGCAGTGCGACATCCCACCCCTGCCCGATCCCGACAAGCGCCAGCAAACCTGCCATGCACCCAAACAGCATCATGTTGTTTTGTGACTGGTTCATGCGCGCCTCTGCCCGAATATACCGGTGGGTTTAATCAACAGGACAATCTCCAGAATGGCGAAGGATACGGCAATCTTGTAATCAGTGGACAGCAGCTGCACCGCAGTGGTGGGTGCCATCGAATCCGGCAGCATGTAAGCCAGCACGCGTTTATAGGCAAAGGTCACGGTCAACTCGGAAAAGGCAATGACAAACCCGCCGGCGATCGCGCCAAGCGGACTGCCGAACCCGCCGACAATAGCGGCGGCAAAGATCGGCAAAAGCAGCTGCATATAGACAAAGGGACGAAAACTCTTGTCGAGGCCATAAAGCGTGCCGGCCAGTGTTGCCAGCACCGCGGTGATCAGCCAGGCAATCAGCACCACCCGTTCCGGATTGATGCCGGACAGCAAAGCAAGGTCCTCATTATCGGAATAGGCACGCATCGATTTGCCCGTGCGCGTCCGGTTCAGGAACCAGAATAACAGCGCTACCGCCACCAACGCACAGCCGATGGAAACAGCCTGCGATGTCTTTATGGAAAGCCCCTCATTCAGCCCAGTCGCCTCTTTGAAATCCCGTGCCTTTATAATAAAGCGCTGGCCATCGTTCATCGTGCGGTCCTGCGGCCCGACGACAAACCGGATCAACCCGTTATAGACAAACATCACCCCGACCGAGACGATAATATAGATCGCCGGCGTGGCCTTTACCCGCCGGTAATAGCCATAAACGGCTTTGTCAGTCACAAGGCACAACACGATCGACGCAGCGATACCAAAGGGCAGCGCCAGCAAGGCGGTCGGCAACGGACCAAGACCAATCCCCATGGATTGCAGCCACCAGGTGAACAGCATGGTGAACATCGCCCCGGCTGCCATGGTCTCGCCATGCGCGATATTGGAAAAACGCAGCACCCCGAATACCAGTGTGACGCCAAGCGCGCCAAGTGCCAGCTGGCTGCCATAGGCAAGCCCCGGGACAATGATGAAATTGGCGATGATGACAAGGGCGTTCAGAATATCTGCCATCTCAACCCCCCAGGAACGCACGCCGCACTTCAGCGTTCGCCATCAGCGCGGCACCGGTGTCGGTATAGGCGTTGCGCCCCTGCACAAGAACAAAACCCTTGTCAGCAATATTCAAGGCCTGTTTGGCATTCTGTTCAACCATCAGGATAGCAATGCCGGTGCGCGCCACCTCAATGATACGGTCAAACAGCTCGTCCATTACAATCGGTGATACCCCGGCCGTCGGCTCGTCAAGCATCAGGATTTTCGGCTGTGTCATCAGCGCCCGCGCCACGGCAACCTGCTGGCGCTGGCCACCCGACAACTCCCCGGCCGGCTGTCGGCGCTTGTCACGAAGCACCGGAAACAACTCAAACACCTGGGCCATGGTGTCAGCGATGTCGTCAAGACGGATGAACGCCCCCATTTCGAGGTTTTCCTCGACCGTCATGCTGGTGAAGACATTATTGGTCTGCGGCACAAACCCCATGCCCTGCAATACGCGTTCCTGCGGGGCAAGCGCCGAAATATCGCTGCCGTCGAGCATCACCCGCCCTTCACGCAGGTCGAGCATGCCGAACATCGCCTTCATGGCGGTGGATTTGCCGGCACCGTTCGGACCGACCACAACGGCAATCTCGCCGGGATCCACACCGACAGTGCAGCTGTGAAGGATATCCGCCCCGCCATAACCGCAGGTCATGTCCTCGCCGATCAGGAAGCTCATGCGCCAGCCTCCTTTGCCTTTTTGCTGGCCTTCGTCTGTTGACCCTTATTCTTCAGGCCAGTGCCAAGATAGGCCTCGATCACCGCTTCATCGGCACGCACTTCGTCGGCGCTGCCGGTGGCCAGCACGGCACCTTCAGCCATCACAATGACCGGATCACACAGCCGCGAGATGAATTCCATGTCATGCTCAATCATGCAAAAGGTATAGCCGCGTTCGCGGTTGAGCCGCAGGATCGCATCGCCGATGGTGCCCAGCAATGTGCGGTTCACCCCTGCCCCGACCTCGTCAAGGAAAACGATTTTTGCATCGACCATCATCGTGCGGCCCAATTCAAGCAGCTTTTTCTGGCCGCCGGACAGGTTGCCGGCAAATTCATCGGCGACCTGACCAAGCTGCAGGAAGTCGATCACATCATCAGCGCGTTCGCGCAGCCGCGCTTCTTCGGCGCGGATCTTGCCGGGCCGGAACCAGGCATCTATCAGCTTTTCCCCTGACTGTTCGGCGGGAACCGTCATCAGGTTTTCGCGCACGGTCAGTGTTGAAAATTCATGGGCAATCTGGAAGGTACGCAACAGCCCCTTGCCAAATAATTCATGCGGCGGCAGGCCTGTAATATCCTCGCCATCAAGCAAGACATGGCCGCTTGTCGGGGCATAATGACCGGCAATCACGTTGAACAGAGTGGTCTTGCCAGCACCATTGGGACCAATCAGGCCCGTAATCGAACCGGTTTCGATGGTCAACGAGACATCATTGACAGCCCGGATACCGCCAAAGTTCTTCGAGATGTTCTCGACAGTTATCATATTTACATCACACGAAACAAAACGGCCCAGGCAAAACACCTGGGCCGTATATTTTAGGTTAACCTAGCGATAGCCAACGGTTTTGTTCTTGGCACCTTCCACGACGATCTCGCGGTAGCTACCTGACGATTCACCGCCGCCGATCAGTTCAACCGCCGAGGCACCGACATAGTCGATGTCACCGCCACCAGCCAGGATCTTCAGACCCTTGCCAAGCTCACCGGGATAGATTTTCTCACCCGGCGCGTTGGCAACATCAAGAACCTTGCCAGCAAAATCGGCACTGTTGGTTGAGCCAGCTGCCTGCATGGCCAGCATGATCAGCGCTGCCGCATCGTATGATTCACCAACAAACGGGCCAAGCTCACCACCGAGGATTTCACCCATCATCTTTGCACCCGGGCTGTCCGTACCGGCAACAACACCGAACGAACCGTCAAGGTCTGAACCGATGGCTGTCGGCAACGAATCACCGATCATACCGCCAGGCAGGAAGAATCTGTCGAAAGAACCGGCATCCAGTGACCCCTGAATGATCATCTTGCCGCCCTGGTCAAGGTAACCGGCAACAACGAGAAGATCGCCACCAGCCTGTGCCAGTTCCGCAACCTCGGCGCTGTAGTCGCCTTTGCCCTCTTCATGCGCGGTCACAATCGTGATGTTGCCGCCCATGGATTCGAAGTTGGCCTGAATGGCATCGGCAAGGCCCTTGCCATAATCGTTGTTGGTGTAAGTCAGTGCGACCGAGTTGATGCCCTTTTCTTTCAGCATCTCGGCAACCACCTGGCCTTCACGCGCATCCGACGGGGCGGTGCGGAAGAACAGACTATTATCTTCCATGTCAGACAATGCTGGCGATGTCGCAGACGGGGAAATCATTACCATGCCCTTCGCCATCGCCACATTCTGCAGCGTTGCGATCGTCACACCGGAACAGTCAGCGCCGACGATGGCACTGATGCCGTCAGCGGAAATGATACGCTCTGCTGCTGATGTTGCAGCCGCATTGTCAACGCATGTCGAATCGGCACGGACTGACGATACGGCCATACCGCCCATGAATTCACCCGAATCCGTGACTTCTTTCATGGCGAGTTCGGCCGCCCCGGCCATTGGCGGTGTCAGGGATTCGATCGGCCCTGTGAAGCCAAAAATAATCCCCAGTTTTACGTCTTTTTGTACGGCCACTTTTTCCTGCTGACCGGCAATCAGGAAGCCGATGACTGCAATGGCTACCACGGCCGCAATCATCACAATAGGTTTGTTGTTACTCATCTGAGTCCTCCTTGCTGTATTTGGCACTGCATACTGGTGAGATGGTAGACACACTTCTACCTAAAAATACAGTTCCGTTTCGCTCAAATTCCGGTTGCGTCTTTGCTGATCATGATCAATCTGACTTCGGATAGCCAATTGTCTTCAACGCTGCACCGATCTCGTCAAGAATCACAGGATCATCGATTGTTGCCGGCATGGTCCATTCCTCGCCATCGGCGATCTTTGCCATGGTGCCGCGCAGCATCTTGCCGGACCGCGTCTTTGGCAGGCGGTCCACAGCCACCACCAGATTGAATGCCGACACCCTTCCGACACGTGATTTCACCAGATCAATCGCCTCGGCACAGACCTGATCGACCGGTTTTTCAATATGCGGATACAGGCAGATAAAGCCGAGCGGCAATTGTCCCTTCAGTTCATCCGCGACGCCTATCACCGCGCATTCGGCCACATCGGGATGTTCGGCAAGAACCTCTTCCAGCTGGCCGGTTGACAGCCGGTGGCCAGCCACATTGATGACATCATCCGTCCGCGCCATGATGTAGAGATAGCCATCCTCATCCTTGTACCCTGCATCGCCTGTCTCGTAATAGCCCGGGAAGGTGGTCAGATATTTCTCGATGAAGGCCTGATCCGCACCCCAGATCGTGGGCAGGCAGGATGGTGGCAGCGGCAGCTTTACCGCGATGGCGCCCAGCTCATTTGCGGGTTTCGGCTTGCCATCCTCGCCCAGAATATCAATTTCATACCCCGGCATCGCCACGGACGGCGACCCCAGCTTTACCGGCATGAATTCAATTCCGGCAGGGTTACTGCAGATCGGCCAGCCGGTTTCGGTTTGCCACCAATGATCGATCACCGGCACATCCAGCTTGTCCTGCGCCCAGATGATGGTGTCAGGGTCTGCGCGCTCGCCCGCAAGGAACAGATATTCCAGGGAAGACGTGTCATATTTGGCCAGCAATTCAGCCTGCGGGTCTGCCCGCTTGATCGCCCGAAACGCTGTCGGCGCGGTGAACAGCACCTTGACCTTGTGATCCTGGATCACCCGCCAGAAAACTCCGGCATCAGGGGTGCCAATCGGCTTGCCCTCGAACAGCACGGTGGAACAGCCCACAATCAGCGGCGCATAGACGATATAGGAATGACCGACAACCCAGCCAATGTCCGATGCGGCCCAGTAAACCTCGCCCGGCTGTGTGTCATAGATATTCGGCATCGACCAGCTCAGCGCGACGGCATGTCCACCATTGTCGCGCACCACCCCCTTGGGCTGGCCGGTTGTTCCGGATGTGTAGAGGATATAGAGCGGATCTGTCGCCTTGACCGTTACCGGTGCCAGCTCCTCTGCCCCGGCATGTGCGGCGTCCCACTCCAGATCACGTCCGGCGACCAGATCGGCTTGCAGCGCCGCGCGCTGGTAGATCACACAGGAATCAGGCTTGTGGCTGGACAGCTCGATTGCTTCATCCAGCAACGGCTTATAGGCAACGATACGCCCCGGCTCATGGCCGCAGGATGCGCTGATAATAGCCTTGGGCTGGGCGTCATCAATCCGCTTCGCCAGCTCGGCAGCAGCGAAACCGCCAAACACCACCGAATGCACCGCACCAAGGCGCGCACAGCCCAGCATGGCAACAAGCGACTGGGGGATCATCGGCATATAGATAATCACCCGGTCACCCTTGCTGATCCCAAGCCGCGCCAGCATGCCCGCAAAGCGCGCAGTCGCTGTCTGCAACTCGGAAAAACTCATGCTCGAGGCGCTGTCGGTAATTGGCGAATCATAAATGATCGCTGTCTGGTCACCGCTACCGGCAGCAACATGCCTGTCGACGGCATTATAGCAGGTATTCAACGCGCCATCCGGGAACCACCGGCTGAAGGGCGGGTTGGACGAATCCAGCGCACGGGTTGGCGGTGTGACCCAGTCTATGGATTTGGCCGCGTCCAGCCAGAACCCTTCACTGTCCGCCTGCGCCTGCTGATAGAGATCATGATATCGCGTCATTACATATCCTCTATGCACATATGCTCTATTGCTCTATGCGCGCCCGCACCACCCGGCAGGAAACCAGACCCCGGACTACATCGCATGTCGCCGCCACGCCATACTAGCCACAAAAATCTAGTGGGCGGAAGCCCCGTCCGCGGCCCCCGCAACCGCCATACCGGCAAGCCGTCCCGGGACCGCCCGATTTTCACGAATCCGTGAAGATGGGCAAAATGCGGATGCCCCATATTGCCGCGGCACGTTTCCTGACCTTAGGTTTCAGGAACACCAATCTGCCTACTGCCGGAGCAACAGCCATGCCGATTACGCATCATGTCAGTGATCTTGTGGACAGTGCCCGCAAGCTGATTGATCAGGTCACCGCGATCGAAGCGGCCGAAATGTACGATGCTGGCAAGGCACGGTTGATAGATCTGCGCGATGTGCAGGAACTGAAAGATGTTGGGACAATCCCCGCTGCCTATCACGCCCCGCGCGGCATGCTGGAATTCTGGGCCGACCCCGATAGCCCTTATCACAAATATGTCTTCAGCACAGACCATAAGCTGATCCTGTTCTGTGCCTCTGGCATGCGTTCCGCCCTCGCGACAAAAACCCTGAAAGATATGGGCATGACCAATGTCGTCGATATGGAAGGCGGCTTCACCGAATGGAAAATGCAGGGCTTGCCGGTCGAATATCTGAATTGAGAGCAGGCGCGCGGGCCCGCCTGCGCGCTTGCACTTACACCGGCGCGAACGCCCGGCATACGGCATCAAACGCGGCGTGAAGCACCGGTCCGGCATCAGGGTCTATGGGCAGGTCGTTTGACGCCATCCGGATGATGGACACCTCGCGTGCGGGATTTACCCAGATCCACTGCCCGTGGATGCCGATGGCGGCAAATTCATCATCCGGCAGGCCGGTGCGGTACCATTTTGACCGATAGCTGCCATCGGGGAAATGCCGCGGCCCGTCCTGTTGCCGTTGCCATGGTCCTTTGTCATCAAAGCTGCGGAATTCGGCGATCCAGTCTTCAGGCACGATCTGGCGTGTGCCCCATGTTCCGAAATTGCGGACCATTTCCGCAAAGCGCAGCAGATCATGTGGCGCGAGGCAGATGCCCCCGGCAACCCGCGGCGCGCCAAACGCATCCAGCGTCACATAGCCATCATGCGCCGCACCGAGCGGCTGCATCAGCAATTCCGAAAACAGCAGATTGAAGGCGCTGCCGCTGGCGCGTTCAATAATCCAGCCCAGCAGATCGGTATGCGGCGAACAGTAATGATGTCGATGCCCGTGATTGCCATCCGTGGCCGGCATGCTGGCAAGAAAGGCGCGCAATCCGTCGGTGGTCACCCCCGCCTCGAGCGGGTTCCATGCCGAGGCCCGACGATAGGCCATGAAAACACCGGTCGTTTCCAGATAATCCTCGGTAAATCCCGATGCCACCGTCATATCCAGCACATGGCGCAACAGCGCATCTTCATAGGCGCTGCCCGCCAGTTCGGGCAGATAGTCCCGCACAGGCCGCTGCGGGTCCAGCACCCCGTTGCCGCACAGGATGCCGGCCAGCAGAGCCGTCAGGGATTTGGAGACGGAAAAGATGATATGCGGACGCTCGGCAGCGCCCCAGCCACCAAACCATTCAAAGGCCAGCTTGCCACGATGCATCACCAGAAAGGCATCGGTCCGGCTGGCATCAAGCCACTGATCAAGCTGATGCGTGACCCCCTCATGCGTAAAGGTCAGATCACCGATCCCCGCGTCGGCCTGGCCGATCGCGCGGCTGGCGGTGCCGGCATGGATGGGCGCGGTGGGCAAAATCTGGCGGACATGGGAAAAGGACCAGCGCGAAAAAACCGGCTCGCGCCAATTCGCCAGCGTCACCTGCCCGTCGGGCGGCGGCGGAAATGCCTGCATGATCTGTTTCGTATCCATCGCCATCTTTCAGCTATAGCGCATTTTACCGGGTGGGCAAGCCCGTCAGATATGAATGATCCCCGCATCGGCGAAGGCAGCATCAGCGGCATCGTGGCTGACCAGCAAAGCCGGGATGCCGCGATCGCGAATCTGCGCGCGCACCAGCCCGCCAAAACCCTGCCGCAACTCTGGATCAAGTGCGGAAAATGCCTCATCCATCAGCAGGGCATCGGGCTCGGCCAGCAATGTGCGCATCAGGGCGATACGCGATGCCTGCCCGCCTGATAGCGTCGCCGGGTCGCGATCGGCAAACCCGGCCAGGCCTGCCACCTCCAGCGCGGCCGCAACACGCTGCTGGCGATCATGGCGATGGGCCGGCGAAAGCGCAAAGGCAAGATTATCGCCAACCGACATATGCGGAAACAACAACGGGTCCTGATACATCATGCCAATCCGCCGGTCCTCGGCATCAAGGGCGCTGACCACATATCCGTTCAGCAAGACATTGCCGGTGGCATGAACAGCGCGGCCAGCGGTTCCGCTGATGACGGATAGCAAGGTCGATTTGCCGCTGCCGCTGGCACCCTGTATCAGCCGCAGACTGCCGGCGGCGATATCGACGCTCAAACCGTCGACCAGTGGCGGTTTGCCACCTATTGAAATGGTGATGTCGCGAAGTTGCAGCATGGTCGGTCCGCAGGCCTGTTCACAATTTTGCGAGACTATAGCGTTGCTTGACGGATACGTGCTAGAGCAATCCGACTTTATGATCCCAGCGAGTGTCCTGATTATGCCGCATCGCCTTTTGTGCCGCCCCAATTCTCAATATCTGCCGTTACTCAGCTTTTGTCTTTCCATCTGGCTGGCCATTGCCACCGTAGCGGTACCGGCGCGCGTTGCTGCCGCAGATCATGATTTCGATTCTGTTATTGCGAATGCAAAGGGGCAGACCGTCTTTTTCAATGCCTGGGGCGGCGACGACAAGATCAATGCCTATATCGACTGGGCCACCGGACAGCTGTCAGACCGGTTTGATATCAATCTGGTGCATGTAAAGCTGAGCGATACTGGCGCAGCGGTGTCGCGGATTCTGGCAGAAAAAGCGGCCGGCCGCGACAGCGGTGGCAGCATCGACCTGCTATGGGTGAATGGCGAGAATTTTGCAGCCATGAAACGGTTTGCGCTCTTGCAGCCTGCACCATGGGTCGAAGGGCTGCCGAACTGGCGCTATACAGACGCGATTGCCCTGCCGGCATTAAAACTGGATTTCGCCGAACCGACGGATGGTCTGGAATCCCCATGGGGACGGGCACAGCTGGTCTTTGCCTATGACAGCATGATCACCCCGCAACCGCCAAAGAATGCCACGGAACTGGCATCCTATATCAAGGCGAACCCCGGCCGGTTCACCTATCCGCTGCCGCCTGACTTTGTCGGCCTGTCCTTTCTCAAACAGCTGCTTCTCGAACTGACAACAGATGCGGCCCCGCTCTATGCGCCGGTATCTGACGCTGATTTTGACACAGTGACGGCACCGCTATGGGCGTGGCTTGATGATGCAGGCCCACAGCTGTGGCGCGGCGGGCGTACCTATCCGGCGAATTATCCGGCATTGCGCCAGCTTCTTGCAGATGGCGAGATAGATATCGCCATGGCCTTTAATCCGGCTGATGCCTCTGCCGCCATAGCGCGCGGCGAATTGCGCCCCAGCATACGCACCTATATTCATGCGGGCGGCACCCTCGCCAATGTGCATTTCCTTGCCATTCCCTTTAATGCGTCAGCACCCGATGCGGCGCGCGTCGTGGCCAATTTCATGCTGTCCCCAGAGGCGCAGATCAGAAAGGCAGACCCGCGGATCTGGGGTGATCCGACGGTGCTGGCACCACACAGGCTGAATGAAGCTGACCGCGCCGCGCTTGACGCACTGCCGCGCGGCGTGGCCACGCTTGGCGCAGCTGACCTTGCCCGAACCCTTGCCGAGCCACACCCGTCATGGATGCCTGCGATCGAGGCAGCATGGAAGCGCCGCTATGGCGCCGGGAACTGACCGCTTGCCCCCTATTGCGCTGCTGGTCCTCGGGCTTGCTGTCGCCCTGCCGCTTGCCGCTGGCATCTCCGGCACAGTACTGCCGGCAATCGACTGGTTTCCGGCCCTTGGCGCGTGGTCATTTTCGCCAGATCCATTTCTGACATTTCTAGGGACACCGGGTTTGATGCGGGCGGCCCTCCTGTCGCTGACCACCGGATTGATTGCCAGTTTCCTGTCATTCATCGCCAGCTTTACCCTGATTGTCGCGTTATCCGCGCGCACACCTGCCCGGCTCTTGCGCGCTGTCATGGGGCCGCTGATCGCCGTGCCGCACAGCACCATGGCCATCGGCATTTTGTTTCTGCTGGCCCCGTCAGGCTGGCTGATGCGGATTCTGTCGCCGGATCTGACCAGATTTCTGCGTCCACCCGTTACTGGCATCCTGCCTGATCTGGAATTTTACGGGCTGATTATCGCGCTGATGGCAAAGGAAATCCCGTTCCTGTTCCTTGTCAGCATGGCGGTCCTGGCAACGCGCCCGGCAGCACAGCTTGCCAATATCGGGCGCAGCCTTGGATACCGGCATGGCACCGCCATGTGGCTTCTTGTCATGCCTGATATCTATCGGGGGATTCGCCTGCCGCTTGCTGCTGTGCTGGTATTCAGCGTGTCGGTTGTCGAAATGCCGATGGTGCTGGGGCCGGGATTGCCGCCGCCGCTGGCCGTGCTGGTGGTCTATGGTTTTGAAGACCCTGACCTGCTGGCACGTTTGCCTGCGGCTGCCGGTGCCATGCTGCAGGCAGGGCTGGCCCTGGCAGCGCTTGTCATCTGGCGTATCGGGGAAATCGTGACATCACAGATGCTGCGGCGATGGCGGCGACGCGGCTGGCGGCGATTCCTGTCGCCTGGTGCCGGCCATATCCTTACCGGCATGGCTGGCCTGCCGGTGATCGCCGGAATTTTCGGGCTTGTGGCCGCCTGCCTCTGGTCGGTCACGACAAGCTGGTTTTTCCCCGATGCCTTGCCCGCCATGATCAGTTTCGAGCCGTTATTGCGTGTGCGCAGCCTGATGCCGGCACTTGCCGCGACGCTGATTGCTGGTGGAATCGGCAGCATCCTTGCCACCGCTGTCAGCCTTCTGGTGCTGCAGTCCGGGTTGGTGACACGGATCGGACCCGCACTGCACTGGATGATCTGCATCCCGCTATTGCTGCCTCAGATCAGTATTGTCACCGGTTTGCAGATGATGATGCTGTGGACACGCCTCGACGGCAGCTGGCTTGCAATGATCTGGATGCATATGCTGTTCATCCTGCCCTATGCGTGGCTGGTCATGGCACCGGCCCATGCCGCGCTCGACCCGCGCTATGACCGGGTGGCCGCAAGCCTTGGCAAGGGTGGCTGGCACCGGTTTCGCAGCATCACCCTGCCGCTGCTGGCACCGGCGCTGACAACGGTGCTGTTCCTTGGCATGTCGGTATCGGTGGCGCTGTACCTGCCAAGCCTGTTTGCCGGTGGGGGCCGCATTACAACCATCACAGTCGAAGCCGTCGCGCTGGCCGCAGGCGGCAGCCGGCAAATGGCCGGGCTGGCGGCAATGATGCAGCTGGCGATCCCGCTGATCACCTTCCTCTGCCTTCAGGGCTGGTTCCGCTGGCGCTATGAAAAATTTGCTGGTATGCGCGGTGGCAGCTTGCATTAGATGCGCATCCTGCGCAGTCTCATCATCATTCAAATTGGGTTACCGGTGGATTTCAGCGTGTCGAAACACATCCTCGTTTACGGCGATTCCAACAGCTGGGGATATCTGGATGACGGGTCCGGGCACCGGTTTGACGCGCGCTGGCCGGTCGTTATGGCCGCAGAATTGCTGGCAGACGGCCATGACATCACGCTGACAGAAGAATGCCTGCCGGGACGCACAACCAATATCGACGATCCGCAGGAAGGACCGCAATTCAACGGCGCCACGCCGTTGCGTGCCATCCTGCTGTCACATCAACCCATCGATCATGTGCTGATCATGCTGGGGACGAATGACCTGAAGCTGCGCTTTTCACGCCGCGCTGCAGATATTGTGGCAGCGCAGATCAGCCTTGCCGAAATGGCTGCATCAACGCCCTGCGGCGCGGGCGGCTGGACAGCCAGCAACGGGCCTGCGGTCACGCTGATATGCCCGCCACATCTGGGCAGCCGTGCCGATGAAGATGGCTGGCAGCGGGTGGCCGAATGGCGCGGCGGGCGGGCGGAGTCGCTTTCCATGCCGGCACTTTTGAAATCTGCGGGCGCCACCGCCGGCATCGATGTGATTGACGGCAATGAATATGGCGCCTCTTCCACCCGGGACCCGATTCATTGGGATGCGGACACCCATCTGCGCTTTGGCGCGGGCATCGCGTCGCAGATGGCGGCACGGCTCTAGATCATGTTGTTCCGTGTGGGGCTACCGCTGGTTTTTGTTGGCCTCTGGTCATCTGCCTTCGTCACAGCAAAGGTTGGCGTTGTCTATGCCACACCCTTTGCCATGCTTCTGACGCGATTTTCGATTGTCAGCCTGCTGTTCATTGTAATGCTGATGGCAACGCGGCTATGGATGCGGTCACGCCGGCGCGGCCCGCCACCGGCAGGCACATCGCGCCCCGACCTGCCCACCCTGCTGCTGACGGCGCTTGTGGGCGTGCTGCTTCACGGGGTCTATCTTGGCAGCGTCTTTTTCGCCCTGTCGGTCGGTTTATCGGCCGGCATCTCGGCGCTGATTGTCTCGTTGCAGCCCATCCTGGCATCGATTTTGGCGATTTTCCTGTTTGCCGAAAGACTGCGCCGGCCTCAGATCGCAGGAATTGCTATCGGGTTGCTGGGCGTCGTACTAGTGCTTTGGCCAAAACTGGATGGCGCGATGCCGGCATTGGGGCTGGCCTCTGTTACCATCGGGCTTATTGCCATCACTGGCGGCACCCTGTTGCAAAAGCGCATTGGCAACCGGATGGAATTGCTGGCCGGCAATATCGTGCAGACCATCGCCGCCAGCCTGTTCTTTGCGGTGATATGCAGCACGGTTGAAACACCCAGGATCAGCTGGGAACTGCCGTTTGTGATTGCGCTTGCCTGGCAGGTGGTGATGGTGTCGGCCGGTGCTTATCTCATTCTGATGGTGCTGATCCAGCGGGACAGTATGGCTGCCACCTCATCTTTACTGTTCCTTGTGCCGCCGGTGACGGCAGTCATCGCAGCGATCGGATTTGATGAACCTTTGACATTGTTCAGCCTGACCGGTTTTGCGGTGACCAGCGCCGGGGTCTATCTCGTGACCGGCTACAAGACACCATAGGCCGGCAAGGGCTAGGGCTGGACAACTGCTGCCGGACACAGGCGGCGCGCCAGATATTGCGTGAATTCATGGTTCCCGCGTTCCAGCCAGCTTAAGGGCCCGCTGCTGCCCAGCGGTGAACAGGCACCCCGATACATGCCCTCTACCACATGCCTGTCTTCTTCCTGTACCTGATCCAGAAATGCCTTGGTTTCGCCGATGAAGCTGTCCGGGTCAGGCTGTGTTGCCAGCACCTCGGGGGCGATAGCAGCCCCATAGCGAATACGGGTCTGGCCTGCCCCGTCGGGCTGCAGTGACAGGTACCAGAGATGATCCGGCGCCAGCACATACATATGCGCGGGAAAGACTGTCGGCATCACGGAGGTGTTGCGCCATTCACCTGTGAGGCGGGTGTTATCGGGATGCGCACAGCCGACCGGTGTGGTGTCGCGCTTGGTGAAAAGCTGATAGGTAAAGCCGTCATGTGCACCGGCAGAGTCAAACCGGGTCTGGTCAGTATTCTGGTGGGCGCCCACAGTTGCACGATGTGCCACTGGAAGGTGATAGCTTTCCATGAAATTCTCGGTGAGACATTTCCAGTTCGTATCCCACAGATGATCTTCAGAAAAAATAGTGACGTAATCTTCCTGCCGGTAATCCGCCATGACCGGGGTCAGATCGGCCAACGCGTCGGCGATAGATACAGCCGTTTCATTCAGCGACAGATAAATCCATCCCTGATAGATCTCGCACCGCACCGGCCGCAATCCAAGCGCAGCCTTCTCAAAACAATCTGTTCTGTCCATGAAGGGGGCACTGACAAGGCTGCCATCAAGATCATAGGTCCAGGCATGATAGGGGCAGGTAAAACGGCGCGCGTTGCCACGCCCGTCAACAAGGCGCATCATCCGGTGGCGGCAAACATTCGCGCGGGCCCTGATCTGGCCGTCAGAACCACGCATCACAATGACGGGCTGGCTGCCATGTTCAAAGGTCATATAATCGCCGATATCCGGCAGTTCGTCCATCCGGCCCGCACATAGCCAGCCGCTGTCGAAAATCCTTTCCTGTTCAAGCGCCAGAATCCCTGCCGACACATACATGTCCTTGGGCATGGCGGTTGCCTGCGCCAACGGTTGTGTTGCAACGGATTGCAGTGCATCCAAAGTCGTCTGGAGGGTGGGTGTCATTGCTTATCCGGTGGCCTTGCCACTGTCTGGATGCGCCGGGAATTCTGCCCGAGCCAGTTCCAGATAGGATTGCCGCAGGGCTGTCGAGATCGGGCCGGCCTTGCCATTTCCGATAACGGTATCGTCGATCCGGCCAACCGGCATGACATAGATCGATGCCGCCGTGATAAAGGCTTCATCGGCTGCCAGCGCCTGTTCCAGCGTGTAGGTTGTTTCGACAATCTGCAGCTGGTGCTGTTCGGCAACCCGCAGCATCGTCTGACGGGTAATGCCGTGCAGGATGTCGTTACTGACCGGCCGCACATAGAGTTTACGATCCTTGATGAAAAAGAAACTCGAGGATCCCGCCTCGGTAATATCACCGTCCGGGGCAATCATCAGCGCTTCAAAAGCACCGGCAAGATACGCCGCCTGCTTGGCCATGACCTGCCCCAACAGATTGGTCGTCTTGATGTCGCGACGCGCCCAGCGGATGTCCGGAACGGTTGCCAGCGCCACCGGATCGGGGTCGCTGTCGGCGGCGAATTTTGCAGGCTGGGTAAAGGCAAAAATATTGGGCGCATAGCTGTCATCATAGAGATAGCTGCGGTCGCCGCTGCCGCGGGTGATCTGCAGATACAGAAACCCTTCGGCAAGACCATTTGTCTCGATCAGCGTCATCATCGCTGCCAGCATATCACCGCGCGACATTGGCGACGGCATGTTCAGCTCGCCAAGTGACCGGTCCAGACGATCCATGTGATATGCAAAATCGGTGACCTGTGAATCCAGAATGCCAAAACCCTCATAGACAGAATCGGCAAACAGCAGCCCGCGATCAAAAATCGGCAGCTGCGCAGCACCTTCTGGCATGAATTCCCCATTCAAAAAGACCGTGCGTTCCATCGGTGGCTTTCCCGTCATCAAAAATGTTGGTGCGCCGTCAAGATACCCGCATTGACGACCTTATGGAATTGCGGAATCACCTATTCCGCGAGACCGGGCCAGCGGGCATGAAATCGCGCCCAATTCGCCTCTTCCATGGCGACCTGCAACCGCACATCACCCGTATCGGATGTTTCGGAGTGGCGCACGTCGCCGCGGGCAAACAGCCAGGCACGCGCCGCCCCGTCTGCCGGTCCGACAACCACCTCGGCAACATGGCGGCCGGCCCCAATGCGCGCTTCAATGGCTGCCAGCAGATCGTCCATCCCTGCCCCTGTCAATGCCGAGACGCGCACTGCATCAGGTACCAGATTCTGAAGAATTTCATCCTGCGCCGCGTCGCCTTCTGCATCCCGGTCCACAAGCAGATCCGCTTTGTTCAACACCGAAAGCAGGCGTGCGTCCTGCGCCTCCTCATCCAGCCCCAGCTCGGCCAGTACATCGCGCACGTCACCCGCCTCTTCAGCAACAAGGGGCGAGGCCGCATCATGCACATGCAGCAGCAAATCTGCCTGCACCACCTCTTCCAATGTGCTTTTGAACGCCTCGACCAATTCGGTTGGCAGCTGGCTGATGAACCCCACCGTATCGGCAAGCACCACTTCGCGCCCCGATGCCAGTGTGATGGCCCGCATCGTGGGATCAAGCGTTGCAAACAGCATGTCCTTGCTCAATACGCCGGCCCCCGTCAGCCGGTTGAACAGGGTCGATTTGCCAGCATTGGTATAGCCGATCAGGGCAATGGTCGGCACTTCGCCGCGCTGCCGGTTGCCGCGCTGCAGATGGCGGGTTCGCTCCACCTCCTTCAGCTCTTTTTTGATGCGCACCACGCGGTCCATCAGCATCCGTCGGTCAAGTTCGATCTGGCGTTCACCCGGCCCGCCCAGAAAGCCGCCCCCGCCGCGCTGGCGTTCAAGATGCGTCCAGCTGCGAACAAGCCGGCTGCGCTGGAAAGTCAATGCCGCCAGTTCGACCTGCAGCCGGCCGGCATGGGTTTGTGCCCGTGCGCCAAAAATTTCCAGAATCAGGGCGGTACGGTCAATCACCTTGCATTTGGTGCGGGTTTCAAGATTGCGCTGCTGAACCGGGGTCAGGGCGGCATTCACCACAATGACAGGATCATCATGTTCCGCGGCGATATCGGCGATGCGGTCAACAAAACCGGTACCAAGAAATGTTGGCGCACGCGGCTTGTGCAGGCTGACAGCTTCGGCATGCACCACATCAAGGCTGATGGCCGCCACCAGCTGCACCGCTTCTTCCAGCATGGCCTCTGGCCCGCGGGGCAATGGCATGGTGCGGATATCAGGATGGATCACAAATGCAGGCGTTGCGCCCAAAACGGCCTCTTGCTGTATTTCCAGATGACAATGCCCGCGACAATCAGGCTGAAAGACAGGTAGTCAGCTGCGCCCACATTTGCAACCGGTTTGCACGCCACGGTTACGCGTGGACCCCTTTCAGGGGGCTTGCTATGCTGCCAGCCGGAAAAGGGGACACCATGAAGAAATCCATTATTATCACCGGGGCCGGGCGTGGCATCGGCGCGGCGACAGCCACAGCCTTTCTGGAAGCCGGTTACCGCGTTGGTCTGATTGGCCGCAATGCTGATACGCTCGGTGCGGTGGCGGACGGGCATCCCGATGCGCTGGTGCTGCCCTGTGACGTTGGCCAGCCGGAAGATGTCGATGCGGCATTTGATACAGCGATGGCGGCCTGGGGTCGGGTCGATGTTCTGTTTAACAATGCCGGCCGCGGCAGCCCGCCAAAGACCGCGGATGAGACAGATGTCGATGTCTGGATGGATGTTGTCCGTATCAACCTGACTGGATCATTCCTGTGCGCCCGCGCTGCCTTCGGGATTATGCGCCGCCAGTCACCGCAAGGGGGGCGCATCATCAATAACGGGTCGGTATCGGCACATGCGCCGCGCCCGGGGTCAGCCCCCTACACATCCACCAAACATGCCATTACCGGCCTGACCAAAAGCCTGTCACTGGATGGCCGGCCCTTTGATATCGTGTCGTGCCAGATTGATATCGGCAACGCCCTGACCGAGATGGTCGAGCCGATGAAGGCTGGTGTGCCACAACCTGACGGGTCTGTCCGGCCAGAGGCCACCATGGATGTGGCGCATGTTGCCAGTTCGGTATTGCATATGGCTGACATGCCGCTGGATGCCAATGTTCAGTTCATAACGGTGATGGCACCCAAAATGCCCTTTATCGGGCGCGGCTAAGCAGACGTAAAAGAGCGAGGCTCAAAACCGGCATAGGCGATAAAGGCTCCATTGCGATAGGCTGGCTTGCCATAGGCAAAGGGCGCGCCATCGGGGGTCAGAACCGTGCCGCCCGCTGCCCGCAACACCGCCTCGCCGGCCGCCGTGTCCCATTCCATTGTCGGCCCGAAACGCGGATAGACATCCGCCTCGCTGGCCGCCAGCAGCCCGAATTTCAGGCTTGACCCGGCGGCGCGGGTTTCGGTGATGCCGTTTGCCGCGAGCCAGTCATTGGTTGCATCATCACGGTGCGATCGGCTGGCAACCGCCACCGGGCCGCTGGCAGGCACGGGCCGTACCTGCAGCGCGCGGCTTACGCCGCCTGCCTCTTCAACGGCACCAATCCCCACAACACCGCGAAAGGCGCGATCCAGCGCCGGTGCCAGCACGATGCCCATGACCGGCGCACCATTCTGTATAAGGCCTATATTGACAGTAAAGGCGCCATTGCCGTTTGGCCGCAGGAATTCGCGTGTCCCGTCTACAGGATCAACCAGAAAGAATTGCGGCGGCGGTGCCAGTGCGTGACTTGCGGCATTTTCCTCTGACACCACCGGGATATCAGGTGCCAGATCCGCAAGGGCGGCCAGCAAGATCGCCTCTGCTGCCTCGTCTGCCTCGGAAACGGGGGATCCATCCGGCTTTTCACGTGCCACAACACCGCGCGCATGAATATCCATGATCTTTTCGCCAGCATGGCTTACAGGCGGGACCAGCGCGTCCAGAAGCGCCTGGCATTCGGTTCGGGACAGCAGCATCGGGACGTCACCCTGCAGATTGCAAAGCCACGACTATAGAGGGCCTAAAGATCGAGTTCCAACTGATTTGCCGCGCCGGCCTTTTTTCGTGCCGGTTGTGAAGGCGCATGCCGGTCCGAGGTAAACCCGCGCCAGTTGCGGCTGCCATGCCGGTCTGCCACGCGCGCTGCGGCCACCCGATGTTGCGATGATTTGCGAAAACCGAACATGGCATCGGCTGCCGCCCGCCGTGCCATCTTTTCATCGATAATGGGTGCCGGATAGCCGCCGCCGAGGGCCGGCTTCAGCCAGGGGGTATGAATAAGCGATGTCGGCATATCCACAAGTTCCGGTACCCATTGGCGGATAAACACACCGTCCGGATCCTGTTCCTGGCTCTGTTTCAGCGGGTTATAGATCCGCAGGGTGTTGATGCCGGTCATGCCCGACTGCATCTGGCACTGGCTGTAATGGATGCCCGGCTCGTAATCGGTGAATTTCCGGGCCAGATGCAACGCCGGCGCCCGCCAATCCAGCCACAGGTGATAGGCGGCAAAGCTCATCACCATGGCGCGCATGCGAAAGGTCAGCCAGCCCCCGGCATCAAGGTAGCGCATGCAGGCATCAACCAGCGGATAGCCCGTCCGGCCCTGCTGCCAGGCGGCAAGGCGTGTTTCGGCGTCGTTTGTCCCCTTTTCCAGCGCATGATAGGCCGGATGAAACGGGCGGAATTCTGTAGCCGGTTCATCTTCCAGCTTCTGGATAAAATGACAGTGCCAATGCAGACGGCTTTCAAAGCTCTTGATCGGGCTGGCCCAGCCATGGCGTCCGCGCGCACGCTGCGCCTGACTTTCCTGCCACGCCTCGCGCATCGAGATGCAGCCAAAGGCCAGATAGGGAGACAGGCGGGAACAGCTATCCGCCGCCCTGACCGGGGTCGCCATCGCGGCGCGATAATCACGGCCGCGTGTTTCAAAGAAACTATGCATCAGGGCACGCCCTGCTGCCCGGCCCCCCTGCTGACGCTGCGGGCACGGGTCATGCGCAATACCGATGTCCTGCGGTGCGGGCCAGGCATCGCTGACAGCATCCACGGCCGGCAGATGATCTGATGCCGGCAGGCAGGGCCGGTTCATCATCTGATCCCATTTCCCGGCCCAGCCGCGCCGCGATGTCATCCGCCGATGCACGCCGAACTGCTGGTATTCAACAATCTCGATACCGGCATCCCGCGCCCAGGCCAGCACCTGTCGGTCACGCGCATAGGTCCAGCCATTCCATGTTTCCTGATGCAGATGGATGCGGCGCACCTTATGGCGGGCACAGAGCGCGGCAAGCACTGCCACCGCATCACCAACCCGCACCACGAGCGGCTGTCCGCGAGCGGCCAAATCCCGATCCAGCGCTGCGACGGATTCACTCAGAAAATCATACTGCCGGCCCGACATGTCAGGCTGCTGCCACAAGGCCGGCTCAAGAATATAGAGCGGGATGACCGGTCCAGCCGCAAGCGCCGCGCAAAGCGGCGCGTGATCCTGCAGCCGCAGATCGCGTTTGAACCAGACTATATCCACAATCGTTCCCTGTTTGTTCAAGGTTGATCATAGGCATCCGGCCGGCAAAGCCAAGCGGCTTGCCGTGCGGCGGACCAAATGCCGCATCATCTGATGAGGGCCAGGAACGGGCAGCCAGATAGAGGAATCAGATAGAGGGGTCAGATAGACGGATCAGCGACAGGCGGCTGCCGTGCTGCGCAACGCCTTGGCAAGGGTCATCGAATCAATTGCCACCGCCACAAAATCGACACCCTGGTCCAGATAGGCCCGCGCTGCCACCGGATCGAGCGACATGATCCCGGATGCCTTGCCCGCCGCTTTGATCCGCTGCAGCGCATCGTCAATGACGGCCTGCACCTCGGGGGCACCCGGATTGCCGATATGGCCCAGATTGGCGCTCAAATCCGACGGGCCGATAAAGACCGCATCGACACCATCAACCGCCAGGATATCGTCCAGCGCCTCGTATCCAGCGCGGGATTCCAGCTGTGCGACAAGGCACATTTCGTCATTTGCACTGTGCAGATAGTCGGTATGGCGCGAAAAGGCAGTGGCACGCGCGCCTGCCCCGCCAACACCGCGTATCCCGTGCGGCGGATAGCGCATCGCCTGCACAAGCATTTCAGCCTGCTCGCCGCTTTCAACCATCGGCACAATCAATGTCTGGCAGCCACTATCCAGAAGCTGTTTGATGATCACAGGCTCGCCCCAAGGGGGCCGCACAAGAGCATTTGCGTCATAGCCGGCAATGACCTGCAATTGCGACAAGACCGAAGGGATGTCATTCGGGGAATGTTCGCAATCGATCAGCAGCCAGTCAAAATCGGCTGTTGCCGCGATTTCGGCCGCAATGGCCGTACCTTGCGTCAGCCAGCACCCGATGGTCTGCCTGCCTGCTTTCAGATCAGCCTTGAAGCTGTTCACTGGTGCCGCCATTGCACGTCCCTCCAAAATCAATAATGCGCTTACGCGAATGCGATATCGACAGTACCAAACGGACCGTAATCCGCAATGAAGTGGTCACCATGCCGTGCTTCTATGGGGCGCACAAAGCTGCCCGACAGAACAAAATCCCCGGCCCGCAGCCCGTCACCATAGCTGGCAAGCCTGTGGACAAGCCATGCCATGCTGAGCGCCGGATCATCCAGAACACCGGCGCCAAGACCTGTTTCCTCGACCGTATCATTGCGGCGTACAATCGCCCCGACACGGCGCAGGTCAAACGCATCCACCGGATGCCGCATATCGCCCATGACCACACCGGCATTCGCCGCATTATCGGAAATCGTATCCAGCACCGTGCGGGTGGCCCCGCTTTGCGGGTCGGCGCGATAGATGCGCGTATCCAGGATTTCCAGCGCGGGTGCCACCGCCTCGGTTGCCGCGATCACATCATCGCGCGAGACATCCGCCCCGGACAGGTCGGTTTTCATGATAAAGGCAATTTCCGCCTCGATGCGCGGTTCGATGAACCGGTCATCCGGCACCGTGCCACCATGGGCGAAGACCATATCCTCAAACAGAATGCCACTGTCAGGAATATCGATCCCCAGCGCATATTGCATGGCCTTTGATGTCAGCCCGATCTTCCAGCCATTGATACGCCCGCCAGCATCCAGCTTGCGCTGCACAAAGGCGGCCTGAATGGCATAGGCATCATCCATATCCATGTCCGGATGGTCGGCAGTCATCATACGGATTTGCGTTCGTGTCGCCTCGGCCTGAAACAGTGCCGCACCACAGGCGGTTGCATCCGCCTCACTCAATACCGGCATCATGCCCTCCTATTCGTCGCGCACACCATTGCGCAGGACCCCCAACCCGTCTGCGCTGACCTCTATCACATCACCGGGGCGCAGCCATTTTGGCGGATCAAACCGGGCACCGGCACCGGTTGGTGTGCCGCACACCAGAATGTCGCCCGGCTCCAGTGAGATGAATGTCGACACATAATTGAGGATAAAAGGGAAATCGAAAATCATCCGGCTGGTGCGGTCCTGCTGGCGGATCTCGCCATTCACGCGGGTTGTCAGCTCGATATCGGCCAGCATATCCGGCCCGCTGAAACGCTGCAGGCCCGGCCCCATCGCACCGGAACGTTCCCAGTTCTTGCCCTGGGTCACGTTGAATTTGGCATGCCGCACCCAATCGCGGATGGTGCCTTCATTGCACAAGGTTACAGCAGCGATATGCCCCCATGCATCATCTGCCGCAATCCGGCGGCCAGCGGTGCCGATGACAATCGCGATCTCGCCTTCATAATCCAGCTGTTCGGATTCCGGTGGCCTGACCAGATCATCATCATGCCCGACGAATGTCGCCGGAAAGCGAATGAACAGCGACGGGTTCGGCGGTGCCGATTGTCCATCCTTATATTCCGCATTGCGGTCCGGGAAATTGACCCCGACACAGATAATCTTGCCGGGGGTTTTCAGCGGCGCATGCAGCGTTACATCATCGCGTGCCAGCGCTGCCGGCCCCGACGCGTCGAACAGGGTATCCAGCGCGCCGGCATTTGCGGCATCACTAAGGCTGGAAAACCGGCCCTTGAAAATATCTGTCAGATCGGTGATGGCATCGCCATCCAGCCGGCCAAAACAGGCTGTGCCAAGTGGGTCATCCTTACGTGAAAACGTCACAAGCTGTGGCATTAGACGGGTCTCCCGCGGTCAGGGGGCTACAATGGGCTGGGCCTTGAGATCCGGCGCGCGCGGGGCGGTACCGGCAAACACCGTGCCCTGCTCAAACCATGATTTCGGGGCGGGTGCGCCCCACAGGGTCTGGCGCTGCGGGTCCTTGAGGTCCCAGTGGATGGGTTCGTGGTCCGGATCGACTGTCTGATAATCCGAGCAATAGATTTCGGTCCGGTGGCCATCCGGATCCAGAATGTAGAGAAAGAAGGCGTTGGCAATGCCGTGCCGCCCAGGCCCGCGTTCGATATTATCGACATAACCGGTGGTCGACATCACATCCAGCAGGTCGATGATATTCATCGGCGTCGGCACCCAGAAGGCAATGTGATGCAGCCGCGGGCCGGTACCATTGGTAAAGGCGATATCATGCACACCGCCTTTGCGATGCATCCATGCCGCCCACAGATGGCCGGTTTCCGCATCCTCGGTATATTCGGTCGTGCGAAAGCCCAGATCATTATAGAAACCGACGCTGGCATCGACATTCGGCGAAAAACAGTTGAAATGGTCGATCCGCAGCGGCTTTACGCCGGTGTAGCGCGCATATTGCTGATGGATGGTCGGCAGTCGCTCCATTTCAAAATAGAACTCCAGCGGAATGCCATGCGGGTCAAGCACCCGCAACGTGCGTCCCTGAAAGGGCCGTTCCACCCATTCAATTGCCATGCCCTTGTCGCTGAAATAGGCGGCTGCCTTGTCGACATCATCCTCGGAATAGACGCGGAATGCCAGATAGCTGCAACAGGGCGCATCGCCCTTTGTCAGCACCAGACAGTGATGCCCGCGTTCTTCCATCGCGCGCAAGCAAATCTGGCTTCCGTCCTCATATGTCACCTGCAGGCCCAGCGTATCGACATAAAAGGCGCGGCTGGCCGCAAGATCACTGACCACAAGTTCGGTATGCGAAACGCGGACAATATTGAAAGGCGGGTACAGATTAAAGGCCGGCACAGGCATGAACGTCCCTCCTACAGGCCGAGTTTGGGAACCGCACGGGGGGCCGATGCAAAAGCCACATTGCGCGTTTCCATGTAGAAATCAAAGGACCAGTCACCACCATCACGGCCGATGCCTGAATCCTTGGCCCCGCCAAACGGGGTCGGCAGATGCCGGACATTTTCCGAATTTACCCAGATCATGCCAGCTTCCATGGCATCGCTGAAACGCAATGCGCGCATGGAGTCATTTGTCCACAGATAGCCGGCAAGGCCGTAATCAACATCATTGGCGATGGCCAGCGCCTCTGCTTCATCGGCAAAGGGGATGGCGGTCAGCACCGGTCCGAAAATTTCCTCGCGGGCAATACGCATATCCTGCCTTGCGCCGGTAAACAGCGTCGGTGCAACAAAGCACCCCGCGCCCAAATCACCGTCCGTCAGCTTGCCACCGCCTGCTGCAATGGTGACGCCCTCATCCCGTGCGATATCGAAATAGGACAGGACCTTTGCTTCATGCTCGGGGTGGATCAAAGGGCCGACAATTGTTTCCGGGTCCAGCGGATGGCCGACCTTCAACCGCTTTGCCTTGTCAGCAAGGATCGCAACGAATTCATCATGGACCGATTCTTCGACAAGCACGCGGCTGGAAGAGGTGCAGCGTTCGCCATTCAGCGAATAGATCATAAAGGCCGCGGCATCGGCAGCGCGTTCCAGATCAGCATCGGCAAACACCACGACCGGGTTTTTGCCACCAAGTTCAAAATGGACGCGTTTCAGCGTTTCAGCGCCCTGGCGCATGATCATCTTGCCGGTGGCGCTTTCCCCGACAAAGGCAATCGCCTGGATCAGCGGATGTTCGGTCAAAGCGCGGCCAGCCTCCTCGCCCATACCGTTGACAAGGTTCCAGACACCTGGGTGCAGGCCGGCCTCTTCGGCGATATCCATTAACAGGCGGGCCGTCACCGGAGACAGTTCGGCCGGCTTGTGAACGATGGTGCATCCCGCCGCCAGTGCCGGTGCGATCTTCCAGCTGGACAGCATGAAGGGCGTGTTCCAGGGCGTGATAATCCCCACCGGCCCGATCGGCCTGCGCGAGGTAACATTCATCTGGTCAGGCGCAAACAGGCTTTTGCCGTCACGCGCGGTCGGCGCCAGATCGGCAAAGAAGCGGAAATTCTCGGCCGCGCGCAGCGCCGCCTTTGACATGAAGCGCAGGGCCTGTCCGGTATCCATACATTCCAGCAGCGCAATATCATCCGCCCGCGCCACAATGCCGTCGGCAATACGGTGCAATATGGCTTTACGCTTGGCGCCGCCCATATCGCGCCATGCCGCAAAGGCTTGTGTTGCGGCGTGCGCGGCGCGATCAATGTCAGCCGTGTCACCGCGCGCCACATCGGCAATGCGGCGCATATCCACCGGGGACACGGTTTCAAACATCTTGCCAGATTCGGCAGGGACTGCCGCCCCGTCAATGTGGTTCAGGATTGGCGCACTGCCAACCTGCTGTAGCAGCGTTTCAGCACGAGAAAGGTTGTCAGCGAGGGTCATATGGTGTCATCTCATTGACTTAGTTGAAGGATGTTATTTAATTCACAAGTTAAGTATTTTTGGTTACCTGTCAACCATAGTGGCATTAACGCCTGCATGGAAAGACGAGGATATGGATGGCACATCTAAGCTTTGAATATTCGGCCAATCTGGACCCTGTTCTGGATTTCCAGGCGTTTTGTGACGTCATGCGCGATACTATGCGTGACAGCGGTGTGTTTCCCCTAGGCGGCATACGGGTGCGGGGCACGCGCGTTGATGTATTTGCGGTGGCGGATGGCGACCCGCATCTGGGCTTTGTCGATATGACGGTCCGGATGGGACAGGGGCGCGATGCAGACACCCGGCACAGCGTCACCGAAACACTTTACGCCGCTGCCGAGGCGTGGCTGAAATCTGCGCTTGATGACCGGCCCTTTGCCCTGTCGCTGGAGGTCATGGAGATCGAATCCCGCTTTGCCGAAAAACGGTTCAACACGCTGCATGCGCATCTTGCCGGCAAGGATGATGGCCATGGCTGAAACACCGCAATATGATCAATCGCTGACCATCGCATTGCTGCGTGCGCGGGATGCGGTGACCGCCCTGTTTCGCGAACATGTGGCCGCAGCCGGGCTGACCTTGCAACAATGGCGGGTGATCCGTGCCCTGGCCGGCGGGCATGAGCTGGATACAACAACCCTGTCAGACCGCTGTGTTATCCTGCCGCCATCCCTCAGCCGTATTCTGCGCTTTCTGGCGACGGAACAGCTTGTGGAAAATGTACCGACATCCGACCGCAGGCAGCGCGTTGTCAGGCTGACCGAGAAAGGACAGGCGCTGTTCGATCGCACCTGGGTCACATCACAGGAAAAATACAACGCGATAGAAGCAGCCTTTGGCGCCGATGACACCCGCCAGCTTGTGGAAACGCTGAACAGGTTACGCGCCTGTCTGCACCCACCGGATCCGCGCTAGCCATTGCGGCCATAATAGCTGATATACCAGTCAACAAAACGTTGTACGCCATCGCGCACATCGGTGTTCGGGGCAAATCCCACCCAGTCCCGCAATTCTGACGTATCGGCACTTGTCGCCGGCACATCGCCCGGCTGCATCGGCATCATATTCTTTTCCGCTGTCATGCCGAGCGCATCTTCCAGCGCGCCGATATAATCCATCAGAGGGGTTGGATTGCCATTGCCGATATTGAACACCCGGAATGGCGCTGTCGAACTGCCGGGATCCGGCTTCATCGGATCAAAATCGGGATCAGGCGTCGCTGTCTTGTCCAGAACGCGGATCACCCCTTCGACAATATCGTCGATATAGGTGAAATCACGCACCATCGCGCCCTGATTGAAAACATCGATCGGCCGTCCATTGCGAATGGCATCGGTGAACAGGAACAGCGCCATGTCGGGCCGGCCCCAGGGACCATAGACCGTGAAAAAGCGCAGCCCTGTGGTGGGCAGGCCATAGAGATGGCTGTAGGTATGCGCCATCAGCTCATTTGCCTTTTTTGTCGCTGCATAAAGCGAAACCGGATGGTCCACACTATGATGCTCGCTGAACGGCATCTGCGCATTGCCGCCATAAACCGAGGATGAGCTGGCATAGGCAAGATGCGCCACATCATTATGCCTGCAGCCTTCGAGGATATTCATAAAGCCCTGCAGATTGGCGTCGATATAGGCGTGCGGGTTTTCCAGCGAATAGCGTACCCCGGCCTGCGCCGCCAGATGGATAACGCGATCCGGCTTTTCTTCGGCAAAGATACCAGCCATCGCTTCCTCGTCCTCGATTGAGACACGGTGAAACCGGAAGGCGGCATGGTCGGCAATCCGCGAAAGGCGCGATTCCTTCAAGGCGACATCGTAATAATCATTCAGATTGTCGATGCCCACAACATGGTCACCGCGCGCCAGCAGCCGTTCAATGCAATGCATGCCGATAAATCCGGCTGCACCTGTTACCAATACCTTCATTGACCGACCAAATCTCCATAATGTGCAGTCTTGGCAGCCATGATATTGGTGCCCGCAAAAGACATATCAGACTTTGCCATGCGGCCAGCCGCCATGGTGATAGGGGATCACCGAAATATTGCGTCCCAGCTCAAAACGCATCAGGTCCTCGGCCACCATAACGGTGCCATCATATTCGGTGGCCACTTCTGCCATCACTTCCTCAACAGAGACAGGATCAGGCTTCAGCAGCACCATATGCGTCAACAGGCCCAGCTTTGGCCGTGTCTGCGCAAAGACGCGCCCCACCTCTGCCGGTGAGGCATGATGCGCCATCACAAGGCCAATCGCCGGGTTGGCCGCCTGAATTTCAGGGCGTGCAGCCGCCACCTCATGCACAAACACATCGGCGCCCTGTGCCTGGGCGATCAGGTTTTCATTGTATCTTGTGTCATGGCTGTGAACAAAGACCCGGCCGCCATATTCGACCCTGAAGCCATAGGCAATATCGATGAAGTCGCCATGGTCCACCTTGATCGCGCGCACCACGAGGCCACCGCGGTCATAGACGACACCTTCCTCATATTCATGCGGGATAATACGCATATGTTCGGGGTCAATTTCATTGTCGGCGACGCGAATGTCCCGGTCAGGGCCGGTGGCAATCCAGGCCCCTTCGGCAATACGGTCAATGCCGGGCGGCCCATATACATGCAATGGGCCCATCCGGCCACCAAATTTCTGCGGAATGGTGCCGGTCATCACCACGTCAAACAGGCCGGCATAATGATCGGAATGATAATGTGACAGGATGATATGGTCGACATGCCCGACTCCCAACCCCAGCTGGGACAGGCGGATGGCGGTACCCCGCCCACAATCGATCAGCAGTTTTTCATCCCCTGCCTCAATCAGCGTCGACGTCCCGAAGGCATTGATCTGCGCATTGGGGATGCCGGTGCCAAGCAGCGTTATTTTCAGCGCATCACCGCCGGTGTTCCCGTCTTTCGGAGGAATCTTTTCGGTCATGTTTCACTTTCTGTTTCCGGCCAAATGCAGCGGCCAGCGCCGCGTTGCCGACAAAACAGCATGGCGCACATAAGAGTGCAAGCCAAGAAACAGACTTGTGCCACTATTACAGCATTTTTTCATGGCCTTCAGAACGGCACGCCGCATAGACTAAAAGCGGTCTGCATCCACACAATCATTCACCTTAATCCAAGTGAGACACCGAACCATGACCGATGCCTTTATCTGCGATGCAACGCGCACCCCTATCGGCCGATTTGGCGGCGCCCTGTCCGCGGTCCGTGCCGATGATCTGGCAGCGCACCCGCTGAAAGCCCTCATCGCCCGTAATGCGGATATGGACTGGGCGGCCGTTGATGAGGTGATTTACGGGGCGGCCAACCAGGCCGGCGAGGATAATCGTAATATCGCCCGCATGGCCCTGCTGCTGGCCGGGTTGCCGCAAAGCGCGCCGGGGTTAACGGTTAACCGGCTTTGCGCATCCGGCATGGAGGCGGTGAGCGCCGCGGCCCGGATGATCAAGGCCGGCGAAGCCTCAGTTGTTATCGCCGGCGGTTCGGAAAGCATGAGCCGTGCGCCTTTTGTCATGCCCAAGGCAGACAGCGCCTTTTCGCGCAAAGCCGAAATTTATGACACCACCATCGGCTGGCGTTTTGTAAACCAGCAGATGAAAGCGCTATATGGCACGGATTCGATGCCAGAGACCGGCGAGAATGTGGCCGCGCGCTGGAATATCAGCCGCAGCGACCAGGATGCCTTTGCCCAGCGATCGCAGCAAAAGGCCGGTGCTGCTATCGAAAGCGGCCGGCTGGCCGTTGAGATTACGCCGGTTGAAATTCCGCAGCGCAAGGGCGATCCGATTATCGTTGACCGTGACGAGCATCCGCGCCCTGCAACGACATTGGAACAGCTTGCCAAGCTGCCAACACCCTTTCGCGAAAATGGCACGGTTACTGCCGGCAATGCCAGCGGGGTCAATGACGGAGCCGCCGCAATCATCATCGCCAATGCGGCAGCGGTCAAAACGCATGGCCTGACACCGCGGGCGCGCATTGTATCCGCCGCCGCCGCCGGCGTGGAACCGGCGGTCATGGGCATCGGGCCTGTGCCGGCCAGCCAGAAGGCGCTGCACCTTGCCGGGCTGTCGCTCGACGCAATGGATGTGATTGAAATCAACGAAGCCTTTGCCGCACAGGGGCTGGCGTCCATGCGCGATCTCGGCATGCAGGATGATGACCCGCGCGTCAATCGTAATGGCGGTGCCATCGCGCTGGGCCACCCGCTCGGCATGAGCGGTGCCCGCCTTGTGATGAGCGCGGTTGAGGAACTGCAACAGAGCGCCGATGCCCGCCATGCGCTATGTACCATGTGTGTGGGTGTTGGTCAGGGCAGCGCGGTCATTCTGGAACGAGTCTGATCCTGAACGATCTGGCAGACAATTCTGTCACGGGCGCTTGTCTGCGATCTGAATTCCAGAGATAATATTCAGCGGAAAAGACAGTGGCATGGCAATGCCGCCAATGGAGGACGCAATCCGATGGTCGCAATCAGGCAGAACAGCTATCAGCATATTGAGGCACGCCCCTTCGCGCCCAATCTTGGCGCGGAAATCTATGGGGTTGATCTGGCAAAGCCGGTATCTGACGCGCAATTTGACGATATAAAGCAGGCTTTTCTTGACTATCAGGTGCTGTTCTTCAAGGACCAAGCGGAAATCCCGCCAGAGTTGCATGTCGCCTTTGGCAAGCGGTTTGGCGGGCTACATGCACACCCTGCCGCCCCGACTATGGCCGGCCATCCGGAAATTTTTGAAATTCACGCCACCAAAGATTCCAAGATCGCCAATGGTGAATTCTGGCATTCGGATGTGTCCTGCGATGAAGAACCGCCTCTTGGCACAATGCTGCAGATCCATATTGCCCCGCCCTGCGGCGGCGATACCATGTTCAGTGACATGTATGGTGCCTATGACGCCCTGTCTGAGCCGGTCAGGCGCATGCTGGACGGGCTGACGGCAACGCATGAATCCGAACATATCTATCGTGGCCGCTATGCTGATCGCGGGCGCAATGATATCGATATCGACTGTCCCGTCGCTGTGCATCCTGTGGTGCGCACCCATCCCGAAACCGGACGCAAGGCGCTGTTTGTCAACCGCACATTCACCACAAGGATCAATGAATTGTCCCCTTCTGAAAGCGATTCTGTGCTGACAATGCTGTTTGAGCAGGCGGAGCATATTGATCATCAGATCCGGTTCCGCTGGACGCTGAATGATATGGCATTCTGGGACAATCGGTGCTGCATGCACCGCGCCATCTGGGATTACTGGCCGGAAGAGCGCAAGGGGCGCCGCGTGACCATCAAAGGTGACCGGCCCCGGTAATGGCGTCATAGGTTAACATTTTTACAGAAAAGGGAATGACATGATGCTGCAGGGAAACTGGTCCTATCCGACCGCCGTGCGATTTGGTGCCGGCCGCCTGTCCGAACTGCCGGACGCCTGTGCGCAGGCGGGGATTGCCAATCCGTTACTGGTAACTGACCGCGGCCTTGCCAGCCTCCCGGTAACATTGCAGGCGCTCGATATTCTGGATACTGCCGGGCTTGGGCGCGCCCTGTTCAGTGATGTCGACCCTAATCCGAATGAAATCAATCTCGCCGCTGGTGTCGCCGCTTTCAAGGATGGCAACCATGACGGGGTGATTGCCTTTGGCGGGGGCTCCGCCCTTGATCTTGGGAAACTTATTGCCTTCATGGCTGGCCAGAACCGGCCGGTCTGGGATTTTGAGGATATTGGCGACTGGTGGACACGCGCCGATGCCAATGCCATTGCGCCGATCGTGGCTGTGCCGACGACGGCCGGCACCGGATCAGAAGTCGGGCGGGCCGGCGTCCTGACCAATGCTGAAACGCATGTCAAAAAGATCATCTTTCATCCGAAAATACTGCCGGCTGTCGTGATTGCCGATCCAGAGCTGACAGTGGGGATGCCGAAAGCCATAACCGCAGGCACCGGACTGGATGCCTTTGCGCATTGTGTCGAGGCTTTCAGCAGCCCGCATTATCATCCGATGTCACAGGGGATCGCGCTGGAAGGCATGCGGCTTGTCATCACCTATCTGCCCCGCGCCTATAACACGCCCGGAGATCTGGACGCACGGGCGCAGATGATGAGCGCGGCGATGATGGGGGCCACCGCCTTTCAAAAGGGGCTTGGTGCCATCCACGCCCTCAGCCATCCGATTGGTGCTATCTTCAACACACATCACGGCACAACCAACGCAGTATGCATGCCGGCAGTGCTAAAACTGAACACTCCGGAAATCCGCCACCGCTTTGATCTGGCGGCATCCTATATCGGAATTGAAGGCGGCTTTGACGGATTTTGTGAATTTGTGCAAGGCTTTAATGACAGTCTGGGCATTCCACGCAGACTAAGCGAGATGGGCATCACAGCTGACAGGATAGAGGATCTTGTTGACTTGGCGCTGCAGGACCCGTCATGCGGCGGCAATCCGGTTCTATTAACAAAAGACAATTTGCTCGGCCTATTCTCCGAAGCGATATGAGCTAGGAATTGCAGGAACAGCATGCGCACCCCATTGATCAAGAATTTTCGACTATGCGACCTCATTTCTCGTTTTGGCTAAACGGGCGGATTTGTGTTGTCTATATGAATTGCGGAAAAGAACAAAAAGAGAGCTTATGGTGATGCCAAGAAACACAGACAACGCCAGCGTCATTTTAGGGCGATACGCTATTCGTTTTGGCGTACTAGGTCTTGATAAAGTCAGAATTTTCAAACCTTGTTCCACCTTAAAAACAAACCGACTGATTTTGGCACGGTACATATTTGCATCAAGCGCATTGCCATAATTCAAAGGCAAACCGGAACCAGAATCCATTTTGGTCTGGCTTTGTTTTGCTTGCTCAAGGTAAATCTGGGTCAGATTAGCACTTACAAACCTGAGATAATCTGCAATATCAGAAATTAAGTCGATGTCATTGGATTTCACAACAAGTTGCCTTGAATTGATAACTATGAACCTGCCGTCCTCATCGATTGCAAAACTATTTCCACCAATGATTTGTTTCTCATCAATCATCTGGAAAGTAAACTTCGAACCTTGATTATTTTTTTCCCATTTTGAAAAGAGTTCAGGGCTTGCAAAAAACTGAGTGACGTCTGCAGTCACCTCGTTTTCTTCAAGATAGGGTGGAATCGCATCGATTTTGAAAGTGATCGTTGTCTGATATTGCTTTTCATTAGAGTGAATCAACAACCAACCGAGTCCGACGGCGACAAGCGTAGCAAAAGCAATGGTCAATTTTTCTTTCCAAATAACTTCTAATAAATCAAAGAGGTTAAGAACATCTTGGCTACTCGGAATTTTGTCGCTCATGGATAAATGGCTCCTAATCAGTATTTAAAAATGCCTGTTTATGGCGAACAATCACACATAACTCGAGTTCTACTGACAACCCTACAGGGTCCGTTAACAAACAACTCCTCAGTACGCTATCAAAAACGCCAAAGAATTTTTGCGAATCGGGATATTTCGTAATGTCTTCCATAGCCGCGCCGAAAATCAAACGTTGAATGACCACATGAATGACTGCGACTTTCACTTACGCCTGCGTAGTCAGTCTCCAGATGTAGTTTGCCGATATCAAAACGGCAACTAGCTTATCGTCAATTAAATATATTTTTCCAGATATTAGAGGAGATTGTTTAGGTGCCAAATAACCGGTCGCTTGCGGTCTTTGTCTTCCCAAAATGCGGCATGACTTCCTCGGCGAAATACTGAATCGAATCCAGTGTTTCATGCGGATCGCAGCCAAAATTCACATTCAGGATAAGGCGATCGATGCCCATCTCGTCAAATAGTGACAGCTTGTCAATCAATTCTTGTTTCATGCCGATCAGAACATTCTTTGCCATCTGATCAATGGGCTGGCGTCGCGGCAGCGCACGCACCATGCCATTATCCACGATGCCCACGCCGTCATGGACATTATCAAAGCGTCCAAGAAAGGCGTGCGCCATCTGCATGCGTTCGCGTTTTTCCATCTCGCTATGGCACATGAAACCAACACGCAACAGCGTTAGCGTCAGATTGGCGCCGGCCTCTCCAGCCTCGTCCTTGCCGCGATTGAACGCATCTACCTGTTCCTGCAGAAAAGACCTACTGCCCGCCAGCGGCGTTGTCTGGACGTGATAGCCCTGCCGCGCACAGTGATAGATTGCCTCCGGATTGACCGCCGCCATCATCATTGGTGGACCACCAGGGTTCAGCGGGCGTGGCATGATGGTCAGTGGGTCAAATTTGTAATAGTCACCATCCCAGGACACTTCCTCGCGCGTCAAAAGTGCACGCAACACCGCCAGCGATTCGTCAAACCGCGCGCGGGTTTCTTCCATCGGGATGCCAAGCCGTTCAATCTCGTAGCGGAAATTGCCACGCCCGACGCCCAGGATCAGGCGCCCCTCTGTAAAAATATCAGCCAGCACAACCTCGCCAGCGAAAATACGCATGTCGCGGATTGGCAAGATTGAAATGGCTGTCAGAATGTTCAACTGCTCGGTATGTGCTGCAATCTTCACTGCAAACTGCAGCGGTGCCGGCATCATCAGGCAGTTCATGAAATGATGTTCGGTAATGGTGACGGAATCGAAATTCAACCGGTCGGCAAGCGTCGCCTGCGCGAGCATATCGCCATAAACGCGATCGCCACCGTAATCCTTGTCGGGGTAATCCGCCGACAGCTGGATACTGAACTTCATTGATCCCCCTATGAATGCGCAAAGCACACTCTCGTCAATAGAATAGCTTTAATTGAAGGATTGGCCAAACGGAATCGTTCAGGTGGTTGCAGACTTGTCATCCCGACCCGCCGGCCGCCACAGGCTGCCGATGGATTTGCGCGCCACATATTCCGCTACACCAAGGGAAATCAGCCACCCGGACACAACGCTTGTCGCAATGCCGAACCATACACCCATGACACCCAAATCCAGCAAGGCTACATAGACCCAGGAAAAGAAAGCCACACCAAAAGCCTGGCGATAGACACCGATCCAGAATGTCCAGATCGGCCGTTTCAGCGCCTGCAGAAAAGAATTGATGGCAAACAGCATCATATAGATTGGCAGGATAAACCCGTCGATCCGAAGATAGCTGACGCCGATGGCAATCACATCAGGATCATCGGTAAAGCTGCGCATCAGCAGCGGTGCAGCAAAGTACAGGATGGGGCAGGCCACTGCCATAAACATCCAGCCGAATTTCCAGCAATCCAGCAAGGCCTGTCGCACGCGCGCATGCTGGTCCGCACCAAAATTCTGCGCTGCGATAGGCAGTAATGCACCAGTCAGGCCGAATACCGGCAGCAGGAACAGCTGTTCGACACGCAGCGCCACGCCATAGGCGGCCACCGCCGACGTCCCAAATCCCTTCAGATAATACTGCACGACAAAACCGGCGGTCATCATCACCGCCATGGTCATGCTTACCGGCAACATCTGCTTTATGATCTGGTTATAGGTGTCGGCCGCCGGCCGGAAACAGGCCCGCGTAACCCCGGCCATGAGGTCCGTCTGTGATACCCGCCATAACACATAGACCATGATTCCCGTCTGGCTGAGCGCCGTAGAAATGGCGATTCCGTCAAATCCCATCCCGCCCCATATGCCGGGAATGCCAAATACAAATAGCGGGTTCAGCCCGATATTCGCAAAAAAGGCGGCGATCTGACCGCGCTGCATGGACACGGTGTCTCCCTGTGACTGCAACAGGCCATTCACGCCAAAGGCCAGAATGAACCCCGGCAATGACAACAGCAGAAAGCGGAAATAACGCGTGCCCGCGTCACGGTAACTGCCCTCTGTTGAAACAAGCTTGATCAGTTCAGGACCGACGAACCAGGCAATGATGGCAAGCACCACCGTTATGATCACGCCAAAACCGATACCCCGCGCCGCCAGAATACGCGCTTCGTCAGCCTGTTTTGCGCCGATGGCATTGCCGACAAGTGCCGTCATCGCGGAAGACAGGCCAAAGCCAAAGGTGATGCAGATGAAGAAGGCCTGAAAACTGATGGCAAGACCAGCCTGCGCATCCGTACCGATCAGGCCGGCAAAAAAGACATCCACAACATTATACAGCGTGGTGAACACCATGCCGATGGCAGCGGGTACCGCCAGCCTTTTGAAATGCAATGGCAACGACCCTTCGGTCAGATCATGCGTTCGCGACATGTGACTGGTGCCTCGACCTTCATGTTGCTGCCATTCGGGGGCGCATCATATGCGGGGCAGCGTATGGGGCCGCGCGCACTATGCAATGTGCGGCCGGGAAAGTCCAATCATGACTGACCTGTTTGGCCGGCCCCGTTCATTCGGCCGGTTGACGATCCAGACGATGCGCTTCGGACTGAACCGGCAGCAACAGCGCCGCCAGCACGACAATGCAGGCAAGCCCGCTCATCACACTGAACAGAAACGCCATTTCATAGCCATTCTGCAGAATGGCCCCGCAGATCGGCAGTACCGATGCTCCGATCGACAGGTTGACCATGAATTTCACGCTAAGGATGCGCGCGCGCCAGTCATCCGGCACATAGCGTGACAGAATGGTATCTGTGATCGGGATCTGTCCGAAGACAAAGCTCATCGCCACCAGCATGGCGAAGAACAGCGCATAGTCGGTATAAAGGGCCGTCAGCGCAACAAAAACAACCTGCCCAGCGCCGATCGCCATCAACACCCATTTTGGTGACACCCGGTCGATCAGCCAGCCAACGCCAACCTGCGAAAACGAGGCAACGGCATAGACAATAGCCGCCAGCAGACCTGTCATCGCCACCGATGTTGAAATGCCGGTCAGCGAGATTTCGAAATAACGCGGCACGACAAAGGTCATGGCACCAAAGATAAAGCCGCCACTGGCGGTCGACAGCAGCATCGCCCCCAGCGCCAGTTTCCAGTTCGGTGCAAAGCCGCCGCTGCCCTTCTTGGCCGATCTGGATGGCGATGGCGCATCACCATCCAGCGCCATCACAAATGCAACACCATAAGCAATACAGAACAGGCCAGAGACAGCAAAACATAGCCGCCAGTCACCCACCGTCAGCAGAGCCCCGATCAACAGCGGTGCGGCGGCAACACCCATATTGCCGAACACCCCGTTGACACCCAGCCGGAACCCGATGCGCTGGTTGCTCTGGATCAGCATGGCAATGCCGACAGGGTGGTAGATTGCGGCAAAAATGCCAATCAGGCCAATGGCCGCCGAAAGCTGCCAAATCGACTGCGCCATCGCCGCCAGAATGGCAGCAAGGCCGATCCCGAAATGGAAAATAACCATAAGAGCAGAGCGCGAGAACCGGTCGGCAAGGTGCGCAGCCACCGGGGCCATCCCGCCAAAAAGCACAAAGCCGCCCACCCCATAGACCATGATTTCCTCATAGCCGAGGCCGAAATACCTGCCGGCATCATAGGCCGCCTTGGCAAAGACCAGCATGATGAAATGGTCAAGAAAATGGCTGATATTCAGATAGAGATCCGAAACACGCTTTGACCGGATTGCTGAAATCATCTGCGCATACCTTGCAGCAGGCTGTTCCCTGCCTGCCCCTTTCACGGCTCTATGCTATGCATTGCGGCATGTGAATACCAGTGAAATGCGGCCCGTCGAATGCGTCCTGTAACATGCAGTTTTGAAAGGTGGGGGCAGCTATTATCCTTGCGGGATGAGGCGCGTGCGATAAGCTGTCCCTGAGGTACCATGAAAAGGGTCTGGTCACATGACCGAAGTTCCACAAATCCGGCCGCGCCGCAGCTTTATCTTTACCCCTGGACTGCGCCCCGACATGTTTCCCAAGGCGCTTGCCAGCGGCGCAGATATGGTCTGTGTCGAACTTGAAGACGGCATTGCGCCAAAGGACAAGGCAGAGGCACGCCGCAACGCGCTGGCACTGTTTGAACAGCCGTTGGCAGAGGACAGCGTCGAAAAGCTGGTACGCATCAATTCGATACGCGAACGGTTCGGCATCGAGGATCTGGACGCCATCCTGAAAGCCGAAACGGCGCCACCCGGGCTTATGATCCCGAAAGTGCGTACGCCTGACGAGGTGGTGATCCTTGACGCATTGCTGAGCGAGGCCGGGCATGAAACCCGCCTGCATGTGATTATCGAGACAAATGCCGGGCTGGAGGCTGCCGTCGAGATTGCCCATTGCAGCAGCCGGATTGAGTCACTGTTATTTGGCGGGGTCGACATGGCCGCCGAGTTGCGGTGCGCGAACAATTGGGACAATCTGCTCTATGCCCGCTCGCGGGTTGTCAGTGCCGCCGCCGGCGCCGGTCTGGATGTCATTGATGTGCCGTTCCTCGATCTGGATGATATGGATGGCATGCGCATCGCTGCCGAACAGGCACGCGATCTGGGCTTTTCCGGCAAGGGGTCGATTCACCCGAAACAGATCGCATCGCTGAATGAGGTCTTCACCCCCTCACCCGAACGCATTGCACGGGCGCGGCGGGTGATTGCAGAATTTGAGGCTGCTGATACCGGACTGGTGGTCGTTGACGGCAAGCTGATTGAAAAGCCGGTGGTGCGCGAGATGTATCGTATCATCGGCATCGCCGATAGAATGGGTCTGTAGGCAGAAGGAGAAAACGACATGGAATGTTGTGGCCCGGGTTATGCCAGCCCTGCGAATGCCATCAGGGCGCCGCGTGAAAACATCCTGTATACCATCGCCATCTATACCGGTACCGGCATCCAGAAACCCGACTATCTGGTGACGATTGATGCCGATCCGGACAGCCCGACCTATTCGCAGGTGATCCACCGTCTGGAAATGCCCGGCATTGGGGATGAGTTGCACCATATGGGCTGGAATGCCTGTTCATCCTGTTTTGATGACAGTTCGATGAGCCGCAGCTATCTGCTGGTGCCGGGGGTGCGTTCGTCAAACATCCATATCGTCGATACCGCCACTGACCCGCGCGCACCGCGCCTGCACAAAGTCATTGAAGGGGCCGAGATTAAATCAAAGACCGACCTGTCGGCACCGCACACCATCCATTGCCTGGGATCAGAGATCATCATCTCGATGCTGGGTGATGCCAGGGGCGAGGCCCCGGGCGGCTATCTGCATCTCGACAAGGATTTCAACATTCTTGGACGCTGGGAAAATTCGATGGGCGACATCCCATTCGGCTATGATTTCTGGTACCAGCCCCGCCACAATGTAATGGCGTCGTCAGAATGGGCCGCACCAAACACATTCATGCCGGGCTTTGACCTGGAAGAAGTCGGCCATCTGAAATATGGCCGCCGAATCCATCTGTGGGATTTCCAGAAAAAGGAACCGAAACAGACCTTCTATCTTGGCGAGGACGGGCTGGTCCCGCTGGAGGTGCGCTTTCACCATGACCCGGACAGCTCGCACGGTTTCTGCGGGGCTGCGCTGTCAGCCAACATCATCCATTGGTGGAAGGATGATGCCGGAGAATGGCAGTGGGAAAAAATCATTGATGTCGAGAACGAGCCACATCCCGAATGGCCGATTCCGGTGCCGGGTGTGATCTCGGTCATCCTCTTGTCGATGGATGACAAATATCTCTATTTCTGCAACTGGCTACATGGGGATATCCGCCAATATGATATTTCCGACCCGCATAACCCGAAACTGACCGGCCAGGTCTGGATGGGCGGATTGCTGGAAAAAGCGCCAGAGGTTAATGGGGTGAAGGTCACAGGCGGTCCGCAGATGATCCAGCTGTCGCTGGATGGCAAGCGGCTCTATGTCACCACATCGCTTTTCAGCACCTGGGACAACCAGTTCTATCCGGAGATACGAACCAATGGCGGCTGCATGCTGATGGTTAATTGTGACACCAAGAATGGCGGCATGGAAATCGATCCAGATTTTGTCGTCGATTTTGGCAAGGAGCCAAACGGCCCGTCACGATGCCACGAAACACGCTATCCCGGCGGGGACTGCACAAGCGATATCTGGCTATGACTAAGATCACACTGGCCAACCGCAGCAACGCCACCTTTGAAGTGACAGGCCGCAAGCCGTTGCTGGACGAGCTGCGTGATCAGGGTGTTGACCTGCCCTATGGCTGCAAATATGGCGGCTGTATCACCTGCGCGGCGAAATTGATTGACGGCGAGGTGGACCAGCGGACACAGGTGGCGCTGAACAACAGGCAGATCGCAAACGGCTATGTTATCCTGTGCGTTGCGCGGGCAAAACGTGACTGTACCTTTGAGATTGGCACCGAGAGCCATGACAAGCTGTATCGCAATCCGTTTCTCGACCCGCTGGCACCGCATGAACTGAAAGCGGATATTGCAACGCCGCAGGACACATCATCCCCCGAGGAGGGCTGAGATGGGCTATATGAACCACGCCGAACCCTATAGCGACGACTATCTGAAGGATATCCTGTCGTCAGTCAAAACCATTGCCATGGTGGGGGCGAGCCCGGACAAGACCAAATTCAGCTATGGCGTTCTGCGGGTGCTGCATGAAACCGGCTATGACATGATCCCGATCAATCCGCGCCCCGGTCTTGCCGAGATTCGCGGGTTGAAAGTGTATCCGTCGCTGGCGGCTGTCGACCGTCCAGTTGATATGGTCGAAGTTTTTCGCAAGCCCGATGACCTGCCCGCGATCGCGCAGGAGGCGGTGGCCATCGGCGCCAAGGTTTTGTGGGGACAGATTGGCGTTTATAATGAAGAAGCTGCCCGCATCGCCGAGGATGCCGGCATGAAGGTGGTCATGGACCGCTGCCCGAAAATCGAGCTGTTCCGCCCCTTCTGGAAACCCAAATTGCATCTGGAAATCTGAGGAAAATTAAATATGCCGCAACAAATCAAAAAGGGCGCCAACGCCCTTGTCGCCGAAGCGATGGACGGGCTGCCCGCCATTTCGGTTGAAGAGGCCATGCCGCTTGTCGATGCCGGCACACATGTCTTTGTCGATGTCCGTGAGGGCAGCGAGCAGGCAAAAGGGGTGATCAGCGGCGCGGTAATCTCATCGCGCGGATTGCTGGAATTTCACATTGATCCCGAAAGCCCGGCGCACAAGCCCGAACTGGCCGGTGACAAGACCTTCATTTTCTACTGTGCTGCAGGTGGCCGATCCGCCCTTGCCGCCAAGGTGGCTAACGAGATGGGCGTGGGACCAGTGGTCAATCTGACCGGTGGCTTCAGCGCGTGGAAAAAGGCCGGCGGACCAGTATCGGAATAAGACCGTCTACCTGTCCGTTCAGCCGCGCCCCGATGAGCAGTCAGCAGTCACCAGCCAGTAACTGGCAAACAGTAGCCGCCAGAACTAGCGTTTCAGAAACCCCTTGCCTTCGAGGAAAGGCCGCATATGCAGGCGGCTTTCCTTGCCCAGCAGGCCGGCCATCTGTTCTGACCAGCCCTGTATCTTGATGTTGGCAGACCGTGTGGCGTAGTAAGTGCGCATCTCTTCATCATATGCAGCAATGGCCTCGGCCTCGCCATCGATGCTGTAGCTGTTTTCCTTCAACATGACCGATATCGGAAGGCGCGGCTTTACCTCGGGGTCTTGGTCCGGCCAGCCGATACACATGCCGAATACCGGATAGACCTGCTGCGGCAGATCCAGTAATTCAGCTGCCCGTGCGGCGTCATTGCGGATGGCCCCAATATAGCAAATGCCGAGCCCGGCGGATTCCGCTGCAACCGCCACATTCTGTGCATAAAGGGCAGCATCGACGGTGGCGATGATGAAATGCTCAGTCAGGCCTTCAACTGGGCTGCCTCCATGCGCGGTGCAACAACGCATTGGACGGCTGAGATCGGCGCAGAAAACCAGAAATTCTGGCGCTGCCTCAACATACGCCTGGCCACCGGTGATGTCTTTGAAGGCTGCCCGCTTTTCGCAGTCGGTGACCCGCATGACGGTTACGCCCTGCAGAAAGCTAGAACTGGCAGAGGCCTGTCCAGCAGAAATGATCTGAAGGAACAAGGTCTGATCGATTGGCAATTCACGGAATTTCCTAATCGACCTATGGCGAAGGAGCAAGTCGAAAACTTGTTTCACAAAACAATCCTGTTGAATTTAGGTTACGCAAATGATGTTCAAGCAATAACCACATTCACATCATGAAGTAAAAAGTTGAAAAAGGTTCTGCTGCGAAAACCCACAAAAACACTGGTAGCCAAATGACAACTATGTGGTGAGAACACCAGCACAGCCACGGGCATTTTGGACCCTCAGTGTTTTATCAAAAAACGTTGGTCCACTTTGAACTCCTCTAGCGAAATGCCTTCCTTGTTTATAACGTCTTTGACCCACTGCGGTGCCCTTCCTCTACCAGACCACCTTTTATCAGACGCTGGATCGAAAAACTTTGGCGCCGCTGGGGCACGAGACTTTTTCAATACAACAGGCTTTTTATCAGCATTTCCTTTTTTAAGGGGAAAAATTGCATGCAGATCTGCCACTGAAAGCGAATACTTTCTGAGCGTTTTTTCGATCGCCTTGCTCGCAAGCAAAAGATCATTTCTACGTTGCAATTCAGCTTGCGCTTTTCCAACAAGCTTGGCGAGTTCAGACTTGGACATATCAGAAAGAAAATCCATGGCACTACCTTCGAAAGGCTTAAACAAAAGTCCCATACATAAGTGCTCTAGATTTAATAACTAACCAGCAGACAGCCCACTCTGTTATCAAAACCCCGCCTTCTCAACACTTAATCAACACTATCCGATTCTATTATTGCAAGCCGTTTGCACAAAAGACCCCCAAAATCACACTACAACCATCTTAAAATGACTATTCGCTAACTTCAAGTATAACGATTACATATTTACAATAGAATGACACTAATCCATAAAATCGAAGCCGTAATCCATAAAATGCCGCGAGCGAAAAGTTGCCACCGATGAAGAGTATGACAAGAAAGCTCATAAAGTTGCCAACCGCCCCAAATATTTTGCTGACTGCTAGAAATAGCAGCCGCAGCATCAAAAAAATAATTCTGGTGCTAACTGATAGTATCACAGCGTTTTTCTCCTTAATCCTTCCATTCGCACTTTATACTGAAAATTACAATTTTTTATGGACAAAAGACTTCTACATTTCATTACTATTTTGCATCATTTTTTTACTCACTGCACTGAATGTACTAGGGTTTTACAAGCTACTAGTACGTTACTTTACTCTAGCTAAGATTGGGATAGTGGCTTTATCTTCGGTATCTTCAAGCCTAGCCTTGGCATTCTCCACCAAATTAACTGGCAACCCAATTGCACCGATCATTCCTGTCACTTTTTGTTGCTTGCTATTTTTAGGTGTAGTTGGGGTCCGAAAGTTCGTTACGGACGCGCTGGATGCCTTTGAGAAGACGGAACCTAAACGGATTGCCGTTTTTGGCGCGGCGAAACTCGGCGCCCAACTTATCCAAGCACTTCATTCAAATCCAGCAATGAGAACAGTAAAATTATTTGATGATGATCCAAGCCTAATTGGCCGAAAATTAGGTCGGTTCGATGTCGAGCCTGTAGCTGAAATTCAAGACCGGCTGAAGGATAGCAAAGTAAAGGCTTTGGTTATTGCGAAAGAAGACCTAACGGAAGGTACAAAACAAACTTTGATCAACAGCCTTTCAACGCTAAACATCGAGGTTAAAATTTTTTCTGGAATTCAGGATATCATCAGCGATCATTCGCATTATAAAGATTTGAAAAACTTCACGGTCGACGATCTTCTTGGCAGAAAATCTACTAAACCTGATCCAAGGTTAATGAGGAAAAACATAACTGGTAGATCGATCCTTGTTACTGGCGCCGGCGGGTCGATTGGTAGCGAAATCTGCAGGCAGGCTTTGGGTTGCAAGCCAGATATAATGGTCCTGCTGGATTTGTCCGAGCACAACCTCTACACGGTTCTACAAGAATTATCCAGCAAGAGCCGCGAACGAGGCGTAACACTTATTCCAATCATCGGTTCTGTTTCAAATAAGGACCTAGTAAAAAGAATCCTCTTAAAATACGATGTGCACAGTGTGTACCATGCCGCTGCTTACAAGCATGTACCGCTGATCGAACATAACATCCTGTCTGGCATTGAAAACAATGTGCTTGGTACAAAAAGGCTGCTGAGCTGTTTAAAGAACACATCAGTAAAAAACTTCACATTGATTTCGACGGACAAAGCTGTCCGCCCTAAAAATTTCATGGGTGCATCCAAGCGACTTGCTGAGTTGGCTTGTCAACACCACCAGTGGCAAAATGAAGACCTGAATATATCTATCGTTAGATTTGGAAACGTCCTGAATTCTTCTGGATCGGTCGTCCCCTTATTCAAGAGTCAAATATCTAGCGGGGGTCCGATTACATTAACAGATGAAAACATCACCCGATATTTTATGACGATACCTGAAGCTGCTCAGTTAGTGATACAGGCGTCCGCTCTTTCCTCTAATGGTGATACCTACGTTCTAGACATGGGTGAGCCAGTGAGCATAAAAGATCTGGCGACTAATATGGTGCTCCTTTCTGGCTATACACCAGTGCTGAACTCAGCCGGCGCAAACAAAATCGAGAGGAGCATAGAGATAAAAGTCATTGGACTACGACCTGGCGAAAAGCTCTACGAAGAATTGAGTTATGATGACAAGCTCTCAAAGACCCCCCATCACCAAATTTGGAAAGCTAATGAAGCCAGCCCTTCACCTGAAGAAATTACAAAGATTATTGTCCAAGTTGAAAGGGCAGTGACAGACCAAGATCTTGGGAAATTGATTACCATTCTCAGCGCGGTTACCAACTCGCTGCCGAGCATCGAAGAGTGCTCTGACCTGATACACACGCAACCGTTAAATTAACGCAGCATTTTAGTTCTTTTACTCTGCACTTACATCAGGCCTTGAGCGCATTTGTAAATACACTGCGAATGGCGTTTTTCATCAGCATGATATCATCGTTCGTTAAACTAGGGTGAACCAGAAACATCAACGATGTTTCACCTAGCTCCATTGCATTTTTCTGTCTTGCTATCCTTCCGCTCGTGGATCCGCTAAACGCCTTCTCTAAATATATCTCTGGACAACTTCCAATGGAACATGGAACACCCTTTACCATAAGTTCGTCTATGATCCTTTCTCTTGTCCAACCTACCTTCAAATTCTGCAATTCCAGATATACGTATAGTTTGTAGTATGCGTGTGTACATGATCCATTTGTTTCCAGAGATCCGCTTGGTTTCGTCAAACCACCAGACCCTTTGTCGACCCTTCCGCAAGTACAAGATGAACATTGGAATTCTGGCTGTCGAATAAGAGGGGTTTCCCGGCTGAATTCAGAAAAGGCTTCTATGATCGCCTGAGCATTTTGGGTTCGTAGAGATGTCCATTCGTTCAGCTTCTTTAATTGCACACGACCAATAGCTGCCTGCATCTCAGTCATTCTTAGGTTTGTTCCGAAGGCAACGTGCAACCACTTGAATTGATTGCCTGCTGTTAGGTTGCGCGTTAGATCAAAATCTTTGCCATGGTCTTTGAAACTCCACAAAGCCTTCATCAACGTTTTATCGTTACACGTTACCATCCCTCCTTCTCCACCAGTTGTGATTATTTTATCTTGACAAAAACTCCATGTTCCTAAATCTCCAATAGTCCCAACATTTTTGCCTTTATACTTCGCACCATGAGCCTGCGCGCAATCCTCAATAACCATAATGTTATTATCTTTGGCTATTTGCATTATTTCATCCATGTCGCACGGCCACCCGGCCAAATGCACGCAAATAATTGCCTTGGTGTTCCTCGTAATCAACTTTGTGATAGAGTTTGGGCATATGTTTCCACTGTTCAGTTGAACATCGGCAAAAACAGGCTTTGCACCAACGGCGACAACTGGTGAAACTGACGCAAAAAAACTTCTTGGAGTGACAATTACTTCGTCTCCGAAGGAAATACCGATGGCCTTCAACGCAACTTCAATAGCAACTGTCCCATTCATTACCGCAACCGCATGCTTGCATCCTAGCCAAAGAGCGAATTCGGTTTCAAATTTCTTACATTCTTCTCCCGTCCAGTAATTGACTTTGTTTGAACCAAGCACATTTTGAACGACGCTTATTTCATCCTGAGAAAAGGATGGCCAACCAGAAATTTTATTATTGAATTTCAAAAGAATACCCTTAGATCCTACCTACGCTCTTTCGCTGGCACCCCTATCACGACACGGTTAGGGTCAACGTTACCCATTAGCGCTGCACCTGCGCCAATTACCACACCTGGCCCGACAACAACGGATGGTGCAACCACAGCATTTGCACCAACCCAGGCTAAATTTGAGATGTGGGCAGAGCCGCAAACGCAGGCTGAAGGTGATATATGCACACCATCTCCAATAACCACGTCATGCTCAACCGTTGCATTTGTGTTAACTATAGAGCCAACACCAATAGAAACATCGTTCTGAACCACGCAATTTGCACCAATGAGTGTGCCTTCTTTCAATCGGGCTGTCCTGGAAATTACAGCACTGGGATGTATCAGAATTGCAACTTTTACATTCAGCGACATCAAAACTCTGATCTTGGAAAGCCTGATTTTATTATCACCAATTGCCACAAATGCAGCATCGAACTCAGCCCGAGATTCAATTAAAGCGTCAAAGTTAGTCAAATTCATCAACCCCGACGGGCCGTCATTTATTTTATTGTCATCAAAAAACGTTATGCGTTCCCATCCAACGAGTTCGGCTACATCCTTAACAACACCGCCGTGGCCACCTGCCCCTAATACAGCTAAAGCCTTCAATTCCTTGTACCCCTAAATCGATCCACAGGCATTCCAGAAGCGTCGTTAATGCCTGACTTCCGCAATACTTGAATCACTGTTTGGAGTAGGATCTTTAAATCAAGTATCAGCGTTAAATTATCAACATAGAAACAGTCAAATTCAAATTTTTCTTCCCAAGAAATCAAATTTCGTCCATTAACTTGCGCCATACCAGTTATCCCTGGGCGCACCATATGACGCCTGCTTTGTTCAGCAGAATAAAACGGAAGATACTCTGGCAGAAGCGGCCTTGGTCCAATCAGGCTCATATCCCCCAAAAGCACATTAAAAAGCTCAGGCAACTCGTCAATACTGCTAGCCCGCATCATTTTTCCGAGCTTGGTCGTTCTATGCCTGTCATTTGAGTGATCAGCGTCTTGGTCAGATGGTTCCCGCATCGTGCGGAATTTTATAATTTTGAACGGTCGTTCATCTTTTCCTATTCTCTCTTGGAGAAAAAAAATCGGACGTCCCATGCTCACCAAGATGACAACTGAAATCACCAGAAATAAAGGAACCAACAAAAACAGCAAAAATATAGAACCAGCTATGTCGACAGTTCTCTTGACATCCACGTAAGCGATCAATTACCCATCTCTCTTTTATAGAATTGAAACAGTTCTTTGCATAACACCGAACTTGAAAACAGGGTTCTTGCTCTAAACATAGCTTGCTCGCCTAATCTCATACGAAAAGGTTTATCAGTTATCAATATTGAAATCTTAGACGCTAGATCGTTGGCAGAACCAGTACGAAATACAAGGCCTGTAACATCAGGTACTATGGCGTCTTCCAGGCCGTAAATGTCCGACACTACTGCCGGAACCCCACAAGCAGCCGCCTCAATAACAGTACTTCCAAAACCCTCACGATAACTTGGCAAAACAAAAATATCTGAGGCACACATGTATTCTTCGGGCCTGTCGGTATAATTGGTTATGTGGATTTTGTGCATCAAATTCGGAACACTTGTTTCAATTTCTGAAACCAAACCCTCTTCGTCTGGACCCACAAGCACTAGGTAAACATCTTCCAGGTTTGCAGCGATGTCGGAAAAGGCATCGACCAAATCAATAATACCTTTCTCACGTTTGAATCTTCCTACAAACGTGATGACTACCGCCCCCGGACCGACACCAAGACACCTTCTAATCTTCGAAGTATGTTCAACATTTGGCGAAAATCGCTGTGCGTCTACGCCACAGATTGAACCATCACCCAGAACAACAGAATTCGAGTTGCTCAATACTGACCGATCTATTAGAAATTTGCGCTGAGAACTGCTGTCCACCAATGCGCGCGTGACCAACATTCCCATTAGTTTGTCGAGTAGCTGAAAAAAATAACGTGTTGCGCCCTGCTTATTGGCCCAGACTTGGCCAGTAAATGTATGAAACCTGAACGGCACTCCAGCTAATAACCCCGCGAGGGCCGCCAACAGTCCAGCTTTAGGTGACACTGAATGAACAATTGTATATTTGCCGGTGTAAAAATATTTTACCAGCTGGATGAGACCTAAAATATCTCTCAATAAAGAGATATTCCTCTCTATACGAATAGGAACGACAGTAACATCGAGGTTACGTACTCTAAGTTCCTTATCGGTTGCTGCAAAATTTGCAAAGACCGTGATATCAAATTCAGACAATAAAAATTTAATATGCGGTAAGAGAAACACCTCAATAGTCATTGGGGAAGAAACAACAAAAGCTAGCTTCTTTTTAATTGATTTCTTTTGCATATGTTTCCAGTTGCTGATCCAAAGATACAGGCTTGCTAGCTCCTAAGATCTGCTTAAAATCGCCATCACTATACCAACTTCTGCTAGTAAGCGCATCAATGCGTTGATTTGTAAGTGGAAAGCCTGAATACAACGAAAAACATGCCGCCAACATTCGAGCAATTCTTTCTGGCACCACCACTCTCGGCTCGCTAATTTCCAAACCACGACAAAACGCCTGTATGACTTTTCGAACTGGGAGGGACCGCGACACAATAACAATCGGCTGCAAATTCTTATCAGCCAATCCAACTTTGCAAAGGACTGAAACCAAGTCATCTACATGAACGTAGTTTAAGAGAGCATCGGGGTTGATAAAAAAGAACAGCCTTCTCTTTAGCATAAGAACAAGTTGCCTTAGAGACTTGTTCTTCATGTTTTTACCAAAAACTATCGAAGGCCTCACAATAACATAGTCATTGAATGCATCTTCGATCAGCTTATCTGACTTCGTTTTGGTAACTTCATATAAGCCTTCCGGTCCACATTTTGTATCAGCAGTTATTTTGCCTTCTCGTATTCTTCCATAAGCACCAACACTGCTGAGTTGTATCCATCGCTTGAGATTGGAACCGCAGCTATTAATCAATCGCGTTGTACCGCCAACATGAACTGCCTCCATATTGGTCTCATTGATGACTTCACCGGCACAGTGAAACATAACATCAACCTGATCGCAAAAATCCTCAATTACCTGAGTTGATTCATCATCTGCTAGGTCGCCATAAAAAACTGTAACACCCTCACAAGACCATGAAGTATTTCGTGTTAATACTTTCACGCTACAATCAAGTTCAAGTAACCTGGTCACAAGAGCACTTCCCACAAAACCTGTGCCGCCCGTTACCGCAACTGTAAGATTTTTAAAAACCATAATATCTAAATCTATATCTCACTATGTCGCATACACCTAAAATGAAATGCCACATCGAAATACATCGGATGTTTTTGTAGAGTTGTCGAAAGTTTCGTTTTAACAAAAGATAAATCGCAAACCTTACCACATTACTTCTTATGTTCTTTTGTCTGTCTTTTTTTAAAGATAGCCGCGATACAATATCAATCGATTCAATATATCCTTCATATTGAATCGACTTTGTTAGATTTGCGTCATGCAATCTGTATTTGCATAAAGCACGGTCTACAGACGCCGTCGGGAAAAGCCGAGCGATACCAAGTGAAAAAAAATAGTCAGGGGGATGGCTATAGGACGGAATAGGGCCCAGTTCCGCCAACGCGGCTTTTTTAATCATCAATGATGGGAAAGGAATAAAGTTTCCTTTGAAAAGTTCAGTTGCCAAGTTTTTATCGGGCAACTTCTTCACTATTGGCAGAATCTTTGATGAGCTGCGAGTGAGTGCATTTTCTTTTTCAACATCAAAAAAATATTCACAGCGGGAAAATACAAGTCCGATACCTGGATTTGATTTAATGCATGCAACCTGCGCCTCCAATTTGTCTGGAAACCAAATATCGTCCACATCCAAAAAACTAAACCATTCACCAGAAGCAACATTCATTGCGTTCAAGCGGGCGGGCCCAAGTGTCGTATGCTCATCCGCGTAAAAATACTTAAACCGTGGCTCCTTGTACGAAAACAAGATATCTTTGCTAATGTCGGTCGACTGATTATCCCAGAAAATCAACTCCCAATCTTCGAATGTTTGATGAATTAGCGATTCAAGGGCGTCTGTCAAATAGCGCGAGCCATTAAAACAATTCATTATGACGGAATGTTGAGGGTGGCTTTTATGAAGCATCCAACTCCCCCCTCATACTTCGGATCACTTGTTCCAAACCTGTTTCAAGACAGACTTCAGGCGCCCAACCGACCAAGTTCTTGGCTTTTGAAATATTTGCAAATAATGTCTCGTTTTCATTCGGACGGGCCAAACCCATGTCGATATTCAAAGAACCACTACCACAGATTTCAATAACCATTTCCGCCAGTCGTATTATCGAGACTGGTATCCCTGACGCGATATTAATTGAGTGACCGTGGCAGTCTCTGGACATGAGACATGCATAGATTCCTTCAACTATATCAGTAATAAAACAAAAATCTCGAATAAGATTTGGGGAAGAAATAACTATCGGTTCTTTCTTCAAGCAGCTTGTGACGAGTTGAGGAATAAGCCTATTTGTAAGTTGTCCTGGTCCATATGCTAAGAAAAGCCTTACATTTACAGCTGGGAAGCCCTCAGTTTTGGCCAGCATTTCAAGAAATTGCGATGAAGCAACTTTAGAAAATGCGTAGGGCGTGTTTGGTGAAAGGTCTATATCCTCGCCTATAGGAGACTTTGCCATTCCATATTCGTTACTACTACCTACATTCAAAAAACATTGAATTTTTGATGTATTGATTGCATTCAAAACATGACAAAGACCAAAAAAATGTGTTTCTACTACCTTCATTCCGCCATTCATAAATGGACTGTGGTCAACATAACCACCTAAATTTATTACATATTTATATGACGAACCTTCAATTGCCGCATTTACCTCCTGTTGCCTCGCTAAGTCTGCCTGAATGTAATTTACACCGACTATCTTTTTGAGAGCATTCGGTTCGACACGTGACAATACAGTGCAACTGAGATCACTTGCTGACAGTTTTTTTGTCAAATGGTGTCCAATAAAACCTGTCCCACCAATAATAAGTGCGTCTCCAGTCATTTAAATTCACCAAAAGTCTCCAAAATCAGCTCATTCAAAAGTTTGCCAGGGCGCCTTTCCACTTACTAACATCTTCTCCAACAGGTCCTTATCACGCTTGGTATCCATACATTGCCAAAAGCCATCATGCTTAAATGCCATCAACTCCCCTGCTGCACTCAATTTTTTTAGAGGCTCAGCCTCAAGAACAGTCTCGTCGCTATCCAGATAATCCAAGAAGCCAGGCTCCATCACAAAAAAACCTCCATTAATCCAACCGTCCCTAGTTTGAGGTTTTTCTTGAAAAGCAGTCACCTGATCATCTACCAAATCCAATTCACCAAATCTTGCGGCTGGCCTAACGGCGGTAATGGTCACTAATTTGCCATGGGACCGATGGAAGGCCACTAGCTTTTGAATATCAACATTCGAAAGTCCGTCACCGTAAGTTAAAATAAAGGGACCTTCCGACAGAAACGCTTTCAATCGTTTCAACCGGCCGCCAGTCATAGTCTGCTCACCGGTTTCAACCATTCGAACTCGCCAATCAACACCATCCATCGGATCGCCAATAGGCGTGATTATCCCAGTTCCAAGATCAACGCAGAAATCCGACTTCATACTTGCATAACTTGAAAAATAGCTTTTGATGACATCTGCCTTGTATCCAAGCGCGACATAAAAGTCCTTTAAACCAAAAGAACTGAAGTTTTTCATAATGTGCCAAATAATCGGTTTATTTCCAATTTGCACCATTGGCTTTGGTATAACATCAGTGAATTCACCGAGCCGTGTTCCAAAACCGCCTGCTAAGATTACAACCTTCATTGACTATTTAACCTGTTCAATTCATATGCTCAAGGAAACGGAAAAGCATCAACGCTCAATCTGTCAACCTCATGTGGGTCATGCATTATATCCGCAATATTCAATATGATGCTTTCTTTTTCACCAAGGCCTTTAAATGCGACCCAGATCATTGGGGGAACCGTCAGACATCCATATTGCTCCCTTGACAATGTATATTGGGAAAGAACTGCCTCCTGGCCTTTGATTCTATCGTCAAATACTGTGAACACAACTTCACCAAAAGGCACAAAAAGATTTAGCGTCATAAGCCGGTGACGTTTCCAGCCTTTTATCTGGCCATAATCAATTGTTGAAAAATAGGCTTCACCAAAACGTTTAAAAGACCCATCGGTCTCTTTTAAAGCATGCAGAACGTTGCCATTAACGCCTGCAATAACAGACTTTTGACTCACTTCTACTGGCAACAACTCCAATGTCATCCCAAAGCCCATTCAATATTTTGTTTCTTAGCGACATCGATATATTCACCAATCTGTATTTGAACAAACTTTGAAAGATTTGCTTTGTCGCCCTCATAGAATAATCGATACCAATCCACTGTCATCTTAACAGTTTGTTCGAAAGAGAGGGCAGGCCGCCAATTCAGAAGGTGCAAGGCTTTATCGCAATTGAGTTTGAGCAACCCGGCTTCGTGATCAAATGTACGATCTTTAGAGATATCAATCCAATCAACTTCTGGCCAAAAAACTTTCATTTTGTTTAAAAGATCAGCAACCGTTCTGTTCTGTTCTGATGTCGGACCAAAATTAAATGCCTCACCATTTATATCTGCGGTTGAACTCAGCATTGTAGCTAAATTCAAGTAACCGCTGATGGGCTCCAATACATGTTGCCATGGACGTGTAGCTTTGGGGCTTCTCACTTCCAAAACCTTGCGCTGTTCGAGGGAAAATACCGCATCAGGCACAATTCGATCATGTGCCCAATCACCACCGCCAATAACATTGCCAGCGCGCGCAACACCCAAAGCCACATTTGACATTTTTGAAATATAGCTGTCAAAGTAGGACTTTATGGCTAATTCTGCCATGGCTTTGGAAGCACTATATGGGTCAGAGCCACCAAGTTCATCATGCTCACGATAGCCCCAAAACCATTCTTTGTTACGATAGGATTTGTCACTCGTGATAAATACACAGGACAATTCCCAATCCGCAGACCGAATGGCGTCAAGAACGGATACAGTTCCCATCAAGTTGGTAGCAACAGTATCTATTGGGTTCGCATATGATTGGCGAACCAACGCCTGTGCTGCAAGGTGGAACACAAAGTCAGGCTTCACATCAACAAAGATCTTCAAAAATTTACGAGCATCCCGAATGTCAAGATGATAGGTCTCCATTCTGTCATTCAAATTCACGACTTTACTAAAACAAGGAGAGGAAGGGTCCTCCAAAGAGATCCCATAAACCTTGGCACCTAAAGATATTAACCAACTGGCCAACCAGCCACCTTTAAAGCCGGAGTGCCCCGTTAGGAGCACCTTCTTTTCATTGAATACATTAAAACGTTTCAATGTGCCTTCCCTCATTCAACCGAAAAACAAGATACAATAGCCAAATCTACGAATACACAGACTTCAACACTTCCTGAAAATCGTGAAATACCTGAAAATCTTTTGGCGAATTTTCCTCGAAGTTTTCTCGTTTGCCAATGCCAACAAATTCAACTTTCGCTTCGGCCGCAGCTTTTAAATCGTTGGATGTATCCCCAAAAAACAGAATAGCACTTTCATCAAACCGCCAGAAATCCAAAGTCTGGCGAATGTTTTCCGATTTTGTTTTTGTGTTTCCACAAACGAAAGAGAAGTAGTGGTCCCAACCTTTGGCTTCTAAAATACAATTAACTTCGAATTCAGGCGCAGCTGTATTGATTGAAGCGCGAATGTCATTCGTTTTACAGAACTCCAAAAATTCAACAGCACCGACTATTGGATTTGCTTGGATAAGCCGGTCCAACACAAGTGCCTCAAATTCACAAGCAAGCCTTCGACTGTCTGCCTCCGTATATCCTATGTTAAGTATATGACGGTGAATAAATTCAAATTTTTCATATCTCGGCAAGCCTCCGTTTGCGTGATGGTATGCGATTATCTGGTCAACAACTTCTTGACCAAAAGATGTGAACAGCGCTCCAAACATCTCGCCCTTGATGGATACAGAGTCCAGAATGACACCGTCGAAATCAAAAATTATTCCTTTTCGCTTCAAGACACTCATGGCTTAAAAATATCCTATTTTGACGGGACACTATTAAATTCGCGGTCCAGTTGCTTATCAATTTCTTCAATTTTGGACTGATCAAATTTCAGAACGGGGTGTCTCGGAGTATCAATATCGACGCCTCTAACTAATCCAAAGGAATCTATTAATGTCTGCAACGGTGCGTCGTGATAGTGTTTATCAATAGTTTCATCAAACCAGTAAGGCCTCAACAAATCAGCAGCTATTCTTGCAGTTCTACGCACCGGTGAAAGCTTATAAGAGCTGAAGTAAACTTGTTCAAAAACTAAGTTCAACATGTCAAACCCTCTAGGTGGTCCATTTATTGTAAAATTCTCCCAATCAACAAAAACCACCTCGTGACCATTAAATAGAATGTTGTCGATAGAAAAATCTCCATGACAAGCATTTTCTCCAAATGCCGGCCATATGTCTGCATAAACGCGCAAGGCACGCTCCACTAACGCTGCACTTTTTGGCAATCCAGCGTTATACTTGAACTTGTTAAGCTGCAGATATGAAACACGGAAACAAAAACTATCCTGATCTTCGATAAGTAATTGTGGTTTAAGTCTTGGCTGACACATGACCACACTATATTTCTCCGCGCCTTCAACTTCTTGTTTAAGACGCTCAATACCGTGCTTTATTGAAGAAGATTTATACAACCACTGTGGCAACCCCTTGGCATCTAATGCGACTGACACCAAAACACCGCTATTGTGAGCATCAAAACTTAAAAGTTGTTTCACAGTCATAAACTACAATCCTGTCAAACAAAAGCTCTCGAGAAAGCTTTACCCTATATAAACTCCAATGAAGTAATTGCGCGAAAGACAAAAGAAAACCTCTCCCTCGTACACTCCATGTTCTACGTGGAGGAACAATTGAGATCGTTGGCATTATAGACCTGATGTGGCCAAACTTCTTAAAAATAAAATACTCTTCTAAACGATATCCACCCAGTTTTTGAATGGAGAAAAAAATACGTTTTAAAATATGTATTGGTGACCAAGCGTCAAATATTATAATTTTTTCAACACTTGTTATTTTCAAGGAATCTATAAATGCAATATCCGTCAAGCTTGCAAGGATCAAAACTATTCTGTGTCTTTGAAGACAAATCGGGGATTGTTTACCAGCCAGAAAGCCCTCAATAGAAGCTGACTTACAAGACTTTTTTTTGAGTGTGCTATCCTTCAAAAATATACCTTCAGAATGCAAAATCAACAGGTTAGTCAAATCGTAAAATTCAAATAAAACCTCAGGGACCTGTATTTTTTCATCTATGGACTTGACCATCTTTTATTTCCAACGTCGCATTAATAGCTCTTTCATTGCTATGAATAAAAAACGACGAGCAACAAATCATTATCCACTTTAGTTGAACACCAACAAAAGCAACCCACGACGCTTGGACCGTTGTGAATTGATCACAAAAAATCAACAAACAAATCAAATCAATCGACCTCGATCGGTCGTCTAAAATATTTATGGCTGCAGACTTAAGCAGTCTCAAAGTGGTATTGCTTGAAGCTCCTGACTCCGGCTCGGTTGAATCATGCTTGTCATTTTGGCGCCTGATCTGATCAGCAGAATGCTGCAAGTGCTCGAATAGGTACTTATATTGAAATCTCTTCATTAACAGCGCGTAACTTATCGGATATGCGCATACCAAATAGAGAAACCAGATTTCATCATGTAGCTGAAATTGATAAAAACCTAATGCAGTGAAGAAAGCAATAGAGTGAACGCGGGCACCAAAAACATCCAAAATGTGCCCTGACAATGATTGTTTCTTCTTTAACCTCGCCAAATGTCCATCAGCCCAGTCAACTACACCCTTTGAAAATACCAGAAAAAGTCCGATTAAAATGAGGATCGTATTCCCAGAAGCCAGGAGGATTGCTGAAACTATACCAAGCGCAATATAAACTTTTGTAACGCTGTTTGGCTCTATGCGGGTCCGCTGCAAAAACCAGACCAGAAGGGCAGCGAAGAACATGTAGTATCTAGCTTTAACATAAGAATATGGATACCGAAAAAACTGCTTTATGTATTTCGATTGCTGATAATTATATTCTACCTGCTGTCTATATAGCTCACCTAAACCAACCATCCTGCACCGTTCTCAGTAATCCACATCTTGCTCTGATGCAACAATCACCACTTCAGATATACCTTCTTCCTGATTGAGCGCTGAAGAAAGTTCGAGCGGCGTTTTATCTTTTTTCAACACCACGTCAAAAGTCAGTTTCACACTCTCCTGGTCGCCGGCTCTTTCCAGATGCAACAAAGTAGATTTCTTACAATGATTGGCCAATATCGGGAGATGCTGATCTGGGTTTACAGCGTCAAAGAGTCTAAGCCTTAGAATAAACTCTGTGGAATGCAGGGTTCCATAATTCGATAGATGAAGGAGAAAAGCGACGGTCGAAATAACACCAGTGCCTACGATAGCAAGAAAATAGCTTGATGTCCCGGCTGCCATCCCCGCAGCAAGTGCCATGAAAACAAATGCTGTATCTTTTGTATCTTTTACAACCGTCCGGAACCGGATAATTGAAAGCGCACCAACAAGTGCAAACGCCCTCGCAATATTATTTCCAATAACCATCATCACCATGCTGACAATGACAGTGACAAGAATAATAGTGACCATGAAGGACTGGGAGTAGCTCAAGCCTCGGTGTGTATTCTTGTAAACGACACTTATAAAGAGCCCCAAAATTGCTGCAACCAATAGGTTGACCACAATGTCTGTTGGAAGATAAATCCGCGCGAACCCAGTCATTACTTCTGATAATTGATTATTTTCCATAACAATCCAACCCTACGACAAATCTATTGCCATACCAGTTTCTTTTGCAGCAGACACATATTTCGATATAGAAAGACGCTCCAAGTTATAAGCTTGAATAATCCTATGAAACCAGGAGGGAATTTTTCTATTAAACTTCACTTCAAGAATTGTGTAGCCTGCAATTACTTTTTTTAGCCCCGTACCGTCGGCAAACAAGGTATCGCTCGGATAGGCGGACAGACAGTCGTCAAAGGTAACACGAAAATTAGCATCATATTGGCTTGTGTAAGGACTACGAAAATAATCGACGACGAGAACTGGATTCAAGATCTCTCGCAACATACTGCCGACAAATTCATTTACTAGCCTATTTTTTTGATATTTTCTTAACAGCCTATCCAAGTTAATCGGTGGCTTGAAGAGGCGGGCATCGTCACTTGATATAAGCGTTCTCTCTTTTAAAACCCTATTGATTTTTCGTGACTTTTTTTCAAGAAACGTTGGCGCATCGCCAGCGTTTTTGGAATAGGTGCGCAATCTATATTTGGAACGACTTCGTACACCATCAATCTTCTCATAAAAGTTTTTCATGGCTGAGTTATCAAAATATAGTGACCTAACGAAATAGCTTTTCGCGTCATCGCCCATTGCGTGCCCATCGTAACTCATGAACATCTGAACTTCTCTTTCAATGTTCTTTCTACGATTTGCATCAAGTAAATATTTGAATTCATATCTACTAAATTCTTGGAACTTCATATCAAGAGCTTCAGCCATAATTCTAGCTTCCGTCGTAAGATGCGTTATTTAGCTGAACACGTTTGCTGATCGTAACACTGCTAGGACTGGGAAACACTGAGTCATTTACGATCACAGAAGATCTTTTAGCGGCCTTAATTATGTTTTCGTCACCAACGAAGGATGAACCAGTTACTTCAATTTGGCCCCCATCGTTGTAACGCCAATTTTTCATGTAGGCATCCAATTGCGTCTGATTATTGTTAAACCTTGAGTTTTTTACTCTGACAACAGATCCATCTTTTGACTGAATGCCAATCAAAGCATTGCTAAGCGTCGCATTATGCACAGTTACATCAGAATTCTCTCCAACCGACACACCCTTATCCCCACACCACGAAAGATGCGAGTTTCGGATCGACAAAGATGATGTCATTGAATCGATAGCGTCGTTACCAATGCGCTCAAATGTACTATCAACTACGCTTACCCGCTCGGAAATATCAACGTCCATTCCATCTGCTCTGGCATTAGTAATTTTGATTTTTGAAAAAGCTACATCAGAAGAGTAAAGCACGTGAACCAAATCATCGAACTTCTTGTTATCAAACAAGTCAGAATGTTCGAAGACGATATTGGAAGTTGACCGTATCGAAACCATACCCGTGAAGTATTTTCCTCCAACAAATCCACCACTTCCACCGGATATGTTGATATGTTTGAGGTATGAACCTTTGGTTTTTTCGCCAACAATCCCGAACACGCCCCAGATAACACCTTCAGTTATCGGCTGTACCGAGATCGGCCTTCCCTTTACACCCGCCGCTGTAACCTTTCTTTCAAACAATAGCGACGCACCTTTTTTCATAAGCAAAATGGTTCCGGGTTCTATCAATACTTCCGACGTGAACTTGTTCAAGCCTTCAAAAATCATCGTACCCGTTAGAACAACCGGTGCTTCAGTCGAATCGGCGTAGATACTTAAAGAGGGAAAATTTGGCGCGCGACCGCCAACATCACCCCTAAAGACACGGGTGAACTTTTTATCGCCGGCAAACTTCACATAAACTTCACTTTCTTCTGAAACCGGAATATCCACCCGAAATGTGGTCGGATAAGCGTCAAACCCGTCTGAGGCTTTAAATGTGGTGGCACGCGAAGGCTCTGACACTGCCCTTACCATGCTAGACGCCATAAAATGATCACGCGTTATACAATTGTCATCGCTTACTTTTCCGAGCGAAGAATCGCTATTTCTCTCCGAGCTATTCGAATCATGCCGACTTATCGCGTTATCCTGCGCACAAACTCTGACCTGCGTAACTGGCAGTACGCTGTTTAATTCGATTGTTAAGCCAAACTGTGACGGTGCCCAAAGGACACTCCTGCCCGTTTCGTAAGTATGATTAAGCACTTCTTCAATAAACGTCAGTCGATCGATCAGTACCGAAACTTCATTAGCAAAAGCGCCTGGCAATATGCTACGCATCCCGAAACCATGAACAAGTGCGTGTTGAATATGAGAAGGATCGGCATTCCACGACCCTTTCAAAGCTGGCAGTATACGCACAATCTCTCTTTTGATGTCAGCAAAGCCACCAGAATTTATAAAGTCACGTACTATTTTGTGCTTGACTGCAAGGAACTCTGCGTCGTTTGAAAACACCTCGGTCAATGCGTGCGCTGCATTATGTACAAGTACCTTCTCTCTGACGTTTACGGCGGCCTTGGTATCATTAAACACTGAATCATAGGCTATCGGAAAAAAAGAACCGACCCAAGGATCGCCCAACAAATAAAGGTTGTTCTTTTCATAATTATGCCACGTTTGCATTATTGTTTCGTAAGCCGAAAACGTCGCCCATTGTTGCACAGGAGCAAGTTTTTTCAATTCAGACAAACTAGACCCGTTTGCCTGAGCCGCCCTGACCGCCTTTAGCAGCCGTATTAAATCAGGCTTCTCCTGACCAGCAAATCCATTAAATTCAGCACGCAATTCCCAAAGACTAGGATTATTAAAAAGATCAGTGTCTATATATAGTGGCTTATCAGTTCGTGATGGAGATCCCTTATACAAATTTACGGGCATAAACCCCTGATTTCTAACAAAATTCTCATCTAGTGCTGGAACTTCGAGATACAGACCCTGTATTTTGTCATTAACAAAAACATCTACAAAGCGAACTTTGGGTGCAATTAATCCCATTCTGTGCGCAATGAAGTAGCCAATATATGTATTGAGCAATGATGGATCTTTTGGCAGCAGGTAATTGAACGTTCTAACCTTATCTTTAAGATTTCCCTTAGGCCTTTTTAACCTCCAAGACTTTTTATCGTGCAACCAATTATTTGGGTTGTCTCCCCGTATCCGAATTTTTACTCTTTCCAAATCAGTTTGATCAATAACGTACCCGTCGACCCAACTTTTCCTCGAGTAAGGCAGGTCTTCTGTCAAAAGTGCAAGCTTCTGCTCTGGCACATAAATACGGACGTCATCAAAAGAAATAGAAGGCTCAGAAAGAACAGACTTGCCCAACCGCTCTAACTTACTCAGCAAATTTACGGCAAGAAAATTGTATGGCTCGACGCTTTGATTATATTCTCGATAAACAGATTGAAATTGAAAAACGACGAGATTCAAAAAGAATGAAATCCCCACAAAGAATACAGCGAACAATACATACCAGCTTCTAAAATGCATATTGATTACTTTTTAACGCAACTTAAAATATTTGGCTGAACACGCGCGAACTGAGCGCTCAAAACTATCTGGCTTACGTCTAAGCCGTCAAGGATTTGAGGGTTTATGTAGACCTTCTCGCCATTATGGTTTTGAGAGAGAATTGAACCATCAAACAACATCCCACTTTCTGGAGTAGCTTGCAATTGCTCCCACTCGTATGTTTTAACGTTTCCATCCGTCGTATGAATCGCCATAGAATATAAGCTTATTTTAACGTTACCCCCAGTGGAAAAAATGAAAAATGCACTCGTTGGATTGAGCGTTTCCCCTAACGTGGAGAAGCGATACTCTTTGAGCGTGTTCAGTTCCAACCCTTCATTAAGGAAAACCTGGTCGCCACTGGGCGCGTTATACCCGAATGCTATACGCCGAAGGCCACCACCAAGCAAAGACGTTGACTTAAGCCCTTCGTAATCACCAAATGACTGTGGCTCAACATGTTCACAATTCACATCAATATTCTGCCAAGCCAAATTTCGTTGGGCCAAATTGGCGATTGGAACAATACGAAAATCCGAACCGACGGATTTATTAACCAACACCAACCTATCAAAGGCTTCTATAGGATCCTTCAAAGCCATTATTTCCGCAATCATCAGATTAACATCAATATTTCCTGGGCTGAGGGAGTCAGCCAATCGCAATGAACCCATCAGATGCTGGCGTTCCGCGTTTAGCAATGTCGTTTCATATGCTGACTTGATAGTTTCGATAAATCCCGGGACAAGCCTGTTGTTCTCTCGGCCAAAAAAATCCACAAGTTTTCCGTAAGTATTAAGGTGCGATTCTACAACCTCATATTTTCGAGTAATCAAAGATCCTTTGATGAGTTGTCCGTAAGCAAATTCAGGAAAATCTAATATGCCATTATACAAAAGATGGCGAATTTGGGCATGCCACAAAGGTACGGAAACAAACACGAGGACGAGACAAAGGAGAGATAACGCTAACCTTTTCACCTTATGACCTCATATAGAGCTGAGAGCGCAATTCGAAATCGGGAACCTCTGACTGAAGCGGCTCCCCTCTAAAAAACCTTATGGCCTCCTGTACTGCCTCGATTTCCATTGTTGCCCTGCAATCAAATGTCATAGACCCCATATGGCAAGTGTTAATACAATTCATCTCGTTCGCCAAAGCTCCGAAGTAAGGTTCAGTTTCATAAGTATCTATCGCAACTCCACCGAGATGCCCATTTTTAAGGTACTGCAAAACGGCAACCTCATCTAAAATCCCTCCCCTAGATGTATTTATTAGATAACTACCTTTCTTCATCGATTGGATTTCTTTTTTAGAAATCATTCCAAAAGTCGATTGAGTTAGGGGAACATGGAATGAAATTAGATCGCAAGTCGCCAGGAGGTCTGCTAACGGGGTGTACTTTACTTGATCTGCGCCATCCAACTTCGCCTGATCTATATCGAAACACCGTATTGTTCTAGGCTCGAATGCTTTCAGGTGTTTAACAACTCGTTTACCAATTCGACCATACCCAACAATTCCAATGTCAATTTCGCTGACTCTCCGACCAAAGAGACGATTCCACTCACCTCTTTTCATCTGAAAATTAGATTGTTGAATATTACGCAACAACGATAACATCAAACCCATAGTGAGCTCAGCTACTGCAGGGGCTGGTGCATCAGGTGTATAAGACACCTTCACCCCACTCTTTTTCGCGCACTTTAAGTCAATTCCGTCTAATCCAATTCCAACGCGCGAAATTAATTTCAGGTTTTGAGCAGCTTCAAATACGCTTATGTCAATTTCCTCTGTTCCGGCAATTAGAATATCAAAGTCCGAAACTAACGCCTCCAGCTCACCCGGCTGCAAGCGCCTACCTGTGGGATTAATCGTAAAATCAATGCCAGCATCCTTCAATAGTTGAACCGGCGTTGCACTTACCGAACCGAAAGGCACGGTCGTAATTAATGCCTTCATATTAAGTCTCCGACTGACATTTATGCTAATGAATGGTTAATAAAAATAAGCACAAGCACTAAACATAAAGAAGCACAGCCGCTTTGCATTACTTTTTAAGCTTAGGATTTCTACGCTGGTTGTAAACAAACTCGCAAAAGTCAAAGTCTATCTGGTAATCAACATCACTAGACTCCACTCTATCGTTAATAAAGAAATAAGGGTTACTTCCCACCGTCGACCCCCACTTAATCATATCAACGCGCCTTAAAATATTAATTATAAAAGACATCGCGTAAACACCACTCAGATCTTGAGATTTTGGCCATGGGGATGGAGGAAAATTCAATGGAGCCCCTTTTGCAAAAATATACTCTCGTAACTCAAAAACACTGAGCAGACAGTCACATTCTGAGGGCATCCTACTGAACTCTTCTAGAGCACGCCTATATACTTCAGGACCAGCGAGTGGATTGGTGACATTCACCCAAGCGATATGCTCGCCGGTTATATCGCGAGCGATGGATGAATAAACCTCACTCATTGGCACGTCACTTGTTGACAATCTTGGATCACGCAAGTGAATACCTAAGCCATGTGATTGAGCTAGACGTAACACATCCTCACTTTCGGAAGAAACGATGACGTCTGCAAAACCCCTCACTTCCTTAATTTGTTTTACCTTCAACTCGAACAAGGAGGTGTCGCCAAATGGGCGAAGATTTTTTGAAACAACTCTTTCCGAGTTAGCCTTTACAGGAATAAGCGCTGTCACTTCTTTCATATCACTCTTTACCAACTAATTTTTGCAATTCAGATACCCAAACAGACTGCCAATCGAGCGATGGCCGAGCAAATTGATCAACATACGCTCTTATAGCTGACTGAACTTCATCAGATTCCCACCAAATCCGATACGAGCCAAAGTACTGAACCACAAACTCAGCAAGAACCTCCGGATCCTTAATTAGCACACCACACCTTTCTAACTTAGCAAAAATAGGCTTAGCTTTCTCAGATAACTCCCAGTGACTTTCATCAATAAACAACACACAGGGGTAATTGGCGGCGATTGCCTCTAAAGCGATTGTTGAATCATAGGATGCGATCACAAGACCGCTTTCTTTCATTGCATCTTTAAAGCTCTCATTTTGATTTGATGAAAACTGAAATGGCCCAATCTCAGCAATAACCTTTTCTAAATGCCAAGCTAGGCTACTTCTTTTAGATCTAATCGTGAAATAACTGGCATATCCCTTATCGGAAATACATTTTAGAAAAGTGAGTCCTTTGGAGTAATAATTTACCAAATCACCAGAAATCGGCGCAGCGTCAACATAGCTACTATAAACAGAAGCATCATAAAAAGCGTAAAGAACACTATCTGAATCCGCTGATGGACGATTTTTTGTTCTTTCACTTAAAACTCTTGATAGTTTGACGGACGGCAACCACGGATTAGACCAACCCCATGAAAAAAACCGGTCCGCAATTGTTTCAGTCAAGTCACCAGGCCCGTTAAAAAGTGCCGTTCCATGATGGGCTCCATGCACACTAACGCCAATTTGAAGTGAACTTGTAGCATGCTGTTTAGCCATCCAAAATTTAAACGGCTCATTTGAAAAATAGCCTGTAGCTGTCAGTACCGCAGAACAATGCTGAGGAAAAAAAGAATCTGAAAGTGACTCTAGAGAACCAAAACCTTCCACATAAGAAATTGGAATTTGATCAATTAAGATCTTGCCAAAAGGCTTGAGCCATTCATCATCAATCTGGAGACCTATTCTTTTCCTTTTTTCAACGTCCACATGCTTTCTATAAATTCTCTGACGAAAGTAAAAAGAAAACGGATAACATCTCAATCGCAGCAGAATACGCAGAGTTTCAGCGACTGATAATCCACACTCGACTAAAATTAACTTTTTGCTGAAAACACCGCGTGCCTTAGTCAGTTGCCGAAGAAGTAAAGTCCCAAGTCTGTAGCGAAGACTTGCATTCACACTTAGATTAGGTTTCGGAAACCGTTCAAACGTTTCAGATGTCTCAACTACAGATTGCGGTGAAATACGTTTTATAACCAAGCTACAGATAAAATAATTCCACTCATCAGATTCGAAAAACTGATTAAATTCTGAATAATCCAATGGAACAAACTGATTACTATCGAAGTTTGGAATCTTGCAGTAAAAGACTTCACTCGTATCAAAGCTAGATAACAAGACAGAAGATCTTTCGAATAAAATCGCCAAAAAGTGGTACAGCCACGGACCGATTAAAATACGCCAGCTCTTCACAGGAAAGTTCACTTCATGAAGGGTGTTGAGTTCTGACGAAAGTTGTACAAGGACCTTTTCGTAGCACTCAAATATAAGAACATGACTTTTTCTGAGGCGCTTTCTGTCAGACCAAATATATTTGAAGTCTTGGAATTTTTCTAAATCAAAATCATCAAAACACCATGCACCAGTAAAAACGGGATCCTCACCAGCATTTACTTCTTCCAAACGATTAAATACGAGCCGTCTATTCATGCCTGATTGAGCCTGGTGACACACCATAGTTTGGAACCGTGTGGATTTTCTTGACCATCAAATCTACACTCTCTCTAACCCCGATCATCCTGGACGGGTATAAGCCGAAAGGCTTGACCTTCAGCAGCCCAGCCGCGTCCACATCCTCACCATATTGCTTAAAATCTTCCTCAATTGGAAAATTGTAAGGTGGATCTTGCCCCCCATTTATTTCGGCATATTCCTCTCTGTCTAGATACCGAACGAGCTGTTTGATCTGCCTCTTAGTACCTGAGTCATAGAACTGCTTAATATATCGATGCGACACACCCGTCATTTGCTGCGCAAAATGGATAAACGTCGATCGGTAAAGCACATCATTAAACGCCCCACCTAACAGCAGCACCCAACAATCTCTCGTGGCGGAAAGCTTATATACCTTTTCAAAAATGGAATCTTCTCCAAAACAATCTGCACCAACATCCGCGAGAAAAGACACAAGCGACATGTTAGACTTTGACCGTCGAATACAAACCGAAAAATTAGGATTATCAGTGCGCACATAGTCACTATGGCCGACCACAAAATTACTAAAGGCACCCATTTCTGGACATGGGGTATAACGTGAAAAACTTTGGCCATCTGACAAACTATAGGAGAAAGTTGGAACAATCAGCGCCCCAGTATCTATAGTCTGCCCAAACGCCATGTCGATCGTATTAAGCCCATCTTCCAACTTCCCAAGGCCCCAAATTCCTGAAAATAAGAATACTATATCACCAGGTTGTATTTTAAGATCATATTTAAGGTGATCGGACAGCGTTTGAACTGAAGTTAAATGCATCGTTTTTTTCCACTCAGTTCACTATATTAAATTCGACGATTCCATAAATCGTTTTATAAAATGCCACAAGATTACAGTATTCTCGTGCGGCAGATCTTTCTGGAAACGTCAACCGAAACCCGGTTTTGGTGTCTTTCATCATGTTGTGGAGACGATCAAGATGCTGCTGGTCCTTTATGTTGTAACAACTATGGTTGTAACCAATTGCAGCATTTGCAACGCGACCTTCCTGAGCAATATATTCAATTTGCGCTTGGAGTATTGTGTTTAGTTCAAAAAAAACTCGAACCCCCTGGATTTTGTCTTCAATAAGCTCACAGTTTTTTGATGTTGCAATTCGTTCAAAGTCATCTTTTGCTACGATGACGCCGATATGATTCAGTTCTAGTTGATTAAAAAACATTAGCTTGACCGATCGACCCATCCGATTTCAGACAGGTATGGCATAAAGTTTTCGTTCCGCGTTACGATGAGATTTTTGGTTTTTAAAGTTGCTTCATCACCAGATGGAAACTCAAAAGCCTGGCATTGCGGACCCGAAAATAGGCCGAATACAGGCGCAACATCATAAATATCGACATTGTGCCAAATTCTCGCAGTCAAGTTTTTTGAAAAAACATGAAATATATCGAAGACGGCGCATCCGGTGATCCTCATGCTGAACGCTGTCCGCGAGAGTGCGCTAAACAAACGGTATGAATCACGGTCACCTTTGTAAAACTGATTGTCGTAGGCAACTATGAAGTTAGTTTGCAAGAATTCGACATCATTTGGTTTGTAGGGTGAACATCTGCCCGTATCAATGGCAACAACAAATACATCATTATCTTTTGCGAAGCCCAATATGACATTAAACTCTGGCAAGCAAACATAACTCTCCAACGGCTTACCGCGACCGTCGAAGACACTGTATGAGAAACCCCACATTGGCAGGCCGGAAACAAAATTATGTGTGCCGTCAAGAGGGTCAATGATCACCATGCCGCTGCCATCTGACGACAATTCGTCAAAGTTATTCATCTCCTCTGAAATCATCGTACAATCTTTATGGAACCGATCCTTCACTGCCAAAAGAGCCTGTTGAGAGTATAGATCAACCCCTGTGACTAATTCGCTTTGCTCAAATCGATTGGTCTTTCTTTGCACATTAAAACTTTGACGAGCGAACCTTCTGCTTAACTCCTTTGCAAGATCAATAAATTGATTCAAAATTTCCATTTTTGATAAGCTCACGTACATTTTTCCGCATGACTTTTCCGCTAAGCGTCTTTGGCAACTCTTCAAATATAAAAACCTTTTTCGGAAACTTGTAACTGGACAAGCTCTTGCCAAGCAGCCTAATGACTTCGTCGCCTAGACTATCTTGCTTAGCGTTTTTGTTTTTAAGACTAATCGCACCATAAATCTCTTCTCCGTGCACAGCATCAGCCAACCCAACAATAGCCACCTCAAGGATCCCCGAATGCGACACAAGCACCTCTTCAATTTCGGCAGGAACGATATTAATTCCACTTTTTATTATCAGGTCTTTTTTTCTATCAGAAAAATACCACTCTCCTCCTTCAAAATAACCAAAATCACCAGTATGGAACCAATCATCCTTGACCACTTCCTCATACAACTTTTCATTGTTGTGGTATCCAACGAACAGATTCTTACCCTTGATCAGCAGTTCTGAATCAGGTCCGATTCTGCATTCATTGACCGCCAATGGAACACCTATACTGCCCGGCTTCCACCCTTCCTTGCGCGGATCATCAATATGGCTTGGTCCCGTTTCAGAAAGACCGTAAAGATTAGCCACCGCAATTCCGAACTTAGTCTGAAATTCTATCTGTGATGACTTTGGCAAGATGGCCGATCCGCATCCAATAAACGGAAGACAGGAGAGATCCAGCGTCGAAACATCCTCACCAATTTTCATCAACATATGCAAAACTGATGGAACTATCTGAACATAATTAATTTGCTTCGCCGCAACTATTTGGAAGAACCTAGCCATAATCATTTGGAAGCTTGCAGCGATCGTCAAACGTGAGCCTGTGAACAAACACGGCAGGACATTGTAATTAATTGATGCTGTATGACCGAATGGAAGCAAACTTAAGTGATGAGTTGCGCGACCAAACTTAAATTCACTACAGATAGATGTGACCAATTCAAAAACATTTTCATGCGAATATAACACACCCTTTTGATTACCTGTTGTACCAGAAGAATAATAAAGCGATGCGATAACAGATTCATCATCACTATCACCGTAAGAGAAAGCAGGGTCTATTGAACTTAATTTGTTCACGTTCACAATTTTGTTTTTATTTTCCGTCGTAAGTTCAAGATTTCGATCAGTTAAAACAACACCCGGCCCGATGATTGTTAGCAAGCGATCCACTTCCTGATCACTCATAAAATAGGGAATTGGATTAAAAATATTCCCAGTCAGGAAAGAACAGATCATTACTTCAATATATTCGATTGAATTAGGGAGCAAAACGGAAATGACTTGCTGCTTTTTATTTCCTAAGACACTACCAAACCGTCTCGAGCTATCACAAATTTCTGCATAGGTGATAAAAGTCTCGCGTGACAAGCAATATACTCCATTTGTCTGCTCGGCACACAATTCTAGTAACTTTTTTTGCAATCTACTCATCACATGCCTCACCTAACAACACAATGAGATCGTCTTTAGCAAGAAAATCCGTGATGTCGTGGACTACGTCAAATGACAAGCCAGTCAATGTACAGATATCTATTAGATCATTTTGACCATCGCAGCACATGAAGACATCTAAGACTTCCTTTGCCCTAAGGCTGCTATTGGTTGGCTGGCCACCCACCAACGTATAATTAAGCCCTCTTTTGGAAAGAAACGGTTCTCCAGCTAACTTCGCTATATATATATTGTTCTCTTCAAGTACTTGAATGCATCTAACATGCACTTCATATGAGCCCTCGAGACCGCTCGGACTTATAAAGTCGAGATTGTCGAGAGATGTGTGATATTCTTTATACATGCCATATTTTGAACGCATGATTGAAACCATTGGTAGGTCGATAGAGGGCACACAATATTGACGCTCGTCACTACCTCTATCTTTCAGAAAACTATATTCTTCATAGCTAATCCCACGCTCACGCAAGACGAATTTAGCAACCTTATCTGCAATCGTATTTCCTTTTCGCGAGGGTAAAAATGACCAGTTGTTATCATCACCGACACAGGTAAGGTTAAAAGCAGCAAATACATTATTTTTCAAATCGCGTTTTCGTTTTGACAAATAGGCAATTGCACCAATTGTTTCCGGCGCCCACACAATTCTGATTGAATATCGATTTTGCCTTTTTGAAAGATACTTTGCCAAAAAAGTTGCGACAGATGGTCCGGATAATTCATTATTCGCCATAGATGGATGGCAGACATATGTGCTGATGAAAATCTCTTGTTGGCTAGTACCAGGGATATACAGCTCACCAATTGTAAGGGCTCCTGGCTTCAATTCAGACTTTATGACGGCCTTGTAACGCTCATCCAACATAGCTTCACGCTGTTCATGAGAAATGCAGAACCCCCACGCTGGTGCGTAATAGGCTGTAACGTAGGGCACCGCATCTCTGATATCTTCCATGGAGTGAAGGTGTTTATCCAACTCTTCCTTCGAAAATATTCCATCAATAGGGGTGCTGTAATTCAACACATGAAGATTAGAGTTTTTTGTGTCTACGATTACCTCACCCGATAGGGTTTGTATGTAAGCTTGGTCAAGATTCCATTCATCTGGAATTGTCCAGTCGCCAACTTTGGTACCAGATGGAATTTCTAACAGGTTCATGTTTTGAACATGATTTTCTTTCAAAAAATATAAAGTTGAACGCAGACCTTCCCCGGCGATGCTGCGGTTCAAAGGGAACAACGTCTCAACAAGCTTGAAAATCTCAATTCCAACCATATTTCAGCCGACCAGCCTAAAAAACTTATACATCGCTTTCAATATTCTTAAATTCGCACTTAATGTGCTTCCAAAGCGTGCCTTGTCCTGACGTTTGTTGACATGAATTTTCAATTTACCAATGGGTATGCTGTTGTTGAGAGCCTGAATAATTGGTGCAGTACCAATTAGGACGGCATCACCAATGTACCCATAATTAACTAGAAATTTGCGATCATAGCCTTTTAAGCCTGATAGCGGATCTTTTATCCCAAATTTGAAATTTGTATAAAGACCAAATAGAGCTTCACTTATACGATTTTTCTGCTCTCTTTCGGCAACAACTAGCGGGAAATATTTCAACCTCTCAATCATAAGGGGGATGAAGTCTGCAGGGTGCTCTCCGTCGGCGTCAGCCGTAATGATATTCGTGTACCCATGGGCCACAGCGTAACGACAACCACTGTTCAGACTTGCCACATATCCACGGCTTACATCGTTATCGATGAGTATCGCACCTGCTTTTCTAATTTGATCCACCGTTCCGTCAGAGGAACCGTCATTAACAACAATGACCTCTGCGAAGGCCTGCATTGACCTTACAACAGAATAAATCGTTTCTTCCTCATTAAGTGCAGGTATTACAACGCAGTTTTTACATCTTCCCACTTGAGCTCCTGTCCTTTAGCAAATGCTTTAGTGAGTTGCATGCCAACGACGTTTAACTCATCAGACGGTCCAATCGCACTCTCAACACAGGGACGCAAAGGCACAAAATCTCCAACACCGATTTTGTCGCCTTCGCTAAGCGTTTTTGTTGCCCGTAAGCATCTTCGTTGCAATACGGAGGTCTCCAGCTCATTTCCTTCAACACGCTTCACACCATCTCCCAAAGCATATTCAAGTTCACGTGTCGCTTCGACCATTTTTCGCCACGCTTGCGGATCCATTGCAAACTTATGGTCTGGCCCCTCTCGCTCACAAGAGTCGGTAAAATGTTTTTCTATAACCCTCGCCCCAAGAGCAACCGCTCCAAGGACTGTTGTGTGGCCAGGCGTGTGGTCACTCAAGCCTAAGATCACTTCTGGAAATTGTCTCTTAAATTCTTTCAATACATTTAGGTTGATAAACTTAAAATTCTCAATGTTTGCCGTGTAGTTTGTATTGCATTGCATCAATACGACTTCTTCAGTCTTTGCGCGTATCACTTGCATCGCTTGTTCCACATCAACGAAGTTAGACGCGCCTGTGGCGAGCAAAACTGGCTTACCCTTACTTAAAATATGGTCAATGATTCCAAGCCAAGTAATGTCGCCTGAACCTATTTTATAAGCAGGAACATATGGATCTACATGATCGACCAAGGATTTAGAGTAAGGACTTGTAAAAAAGGTAATTCCTGCATCATCACAGGTCTCCTTGAGAGTTGTTGTCCAGCTGGTGTCCAAACTAGCGCTGTCATAAATTTCATAGACTGACTTATTCCACTTGCTTTGGTGTGACATTTGGGTTCCAAGTGACTTAAATCCATAGTCACTAACAATTGTGTCAGCAGAAAAGTGTTGGAACTTTGCTGCATGGGCGCCTGCCTCTGCAGCCTTCCAGATTAGATCTTTTGCGCGCTCAATATCGCCATCGTGATTTGCACCTATATCAGCTATAAAATAGACTGGTTGATCGGCAGCTATTTTGTGACCATCTATTTCTATGGTCGTGTTCGTAGCGTTTTCCATGACTACCTCAATAACGTTTGTCTAGGGCGCTTAGGGTATCAAACAAAATTTCAGCTTGCCTCTGTGCGTCTTCAAATTTCCAGTAGTTGGTTTTAAACTGGACCAGATTAGGCTGGATGGTCTCGGCAATCGGGCATAGTCCCTTTTGATAAAGCGCCTTGTTCCGACTGGATATGTACCTTTCTCTTCCTAACAAATCCATGTTTTCAAACATTGGCTCGAGATAAGTTAATCGCCAAGCACCATAAACCCCGTCCCCGCCCCGGCTACGAAACTCTTTGTAAAACTCATTCCATGAAATATTTTCCGCATTCAACTTGATTACCCAGGTCCAATACGAATGTTCACAGTAATCGGGAACCTGCTGAGGCACGAACCAAGCACGAAACTGCTCAGCAGCGTTTGAAAAAATTGCTGCCACATCAATTCGGCGTTGAACCAATTCATCAATATTTTCAATTTGAGCCAACGCTACAGCACAACAAAGCTCTGGCATACGATAGTTCCAACCAAGTTTGCTGTGCCGTGCATAAGACGGTGATTGAATGTCACTTTTCGATATTTTAGCTTTTTTCGCTCCAACGCCCGTGTATCCCAATGATTGAACCTTACGAATTTTCTCAGCGTATTCAACATTGTTTGTGGTGATCATACCACCTTCACCACTTGTTATATGTTTTGAGCTCTGAAAACTGTAACTCGCAAAATCACCAAATGAGCCAGCAAGTCTTCCCTTGTACTTTCCTAGAAAACACTCAGCATTATCTTCAATGATAGCCAAGTTATTTTTTTCGGCGACAGCCTTAATTGCGTCCATTTCCGGACACATGCCATAGAGAGACACCGTTATTATCGCGCGCGTCGCGGTGGTGACTCTTTGCTCGATTGACGCTGCGTCAATTTGAAATGTGTACGGATCAACATCAGCAAAGACGGGCGTTGCATTGCACTGGAGAACCGCAAATGTCGTAGCTGACATCGTTAACGGTGGAACAATGACCTCGTCCCCCTCGCCAATACCCAGCGTCTCCAAGGCAGCGTGCATTGTTGCAGTGCCGTTAACAAAAGATATCGCAAATTTTTGTTCAAACCGTTCAGAAAATGCTTGCTCCAAGCGCGTCATCATTTTGGCGCCGCTCGAACTAGCAAAGCTGGTGCTCAGCACTTCCTCAACATACTTCCTCTCATTACCAAAAATACGATTATCAAATGACATCAAAGTCACCCTTCAACGACAGTATGTAACCATGATTACGCTCAACGCCACTGTTCATATCAAATAGAGATGGAGCCCTCTGATACAATTCGGCGATATCTTCAACTCCGAACATTGTCTCTTCTCCAAATATCTTGATTAATTTTCCGGCTAGGGCGAGATCTTTTCTCTCATCCACGGTAAGACGCAGCTTTGACAGATCTCTTTTGTAACAAAAATTGGCCGTTTGAAATAAATTTTGATTTTTCCAAATATAAGGTGTGACATGCTCCCTTTCTGAGGATAACGACGCGTTAAAGTAGCACCGCTCCAGTGCAGAGAATGTGAAAACTTCCACATCAAGTCCTTCAGGATAGGTAGGGAGCAACGTATTGGAGCAATAATCGAGTGTTCTGTTCTGGCGCAGGATTTGTATCGCCTGAGCAATTACTTTTGGGTCCTTAAACGGATCATCCGCTGTGATCCTTACTATAATTTCAGCATTTAAGGCCAGCGCGCAATTATAGTACCTGTCCAAAACATCAAATTCGCTTCCACGAAAAACGGCTACGTTCTGCTCGTTACACCATGCAAGCAATTTATTTTCTTCACTTGAATTCGTCGTCGCGACGACACAGTAATCTATTTCATCTACCGAACTGACTCTATGCAAGATATGCCCAATCATTGGCTTGCTGCCAATCTTTGACAATACCTTCCCTGGAAGACGCTTGGACCCCATCCGGGCTTGTATGATTGCAACAATCACGCACGTAAGTCCCAATTGAATGGATCTAAAAAGTTGTCGTCATTCATCGCAAAATCTGACGGATATTGATTTGAATTTTCATTAACAATGTTAACGATATTTTGTAATTGATTCCTAGATTCAACTCCGATAACGATTTTATCTACAAACTCTCGGGAAAATGCAAAATTGACGCACGCCTCTAATGGCGATATTTGATTATCTATCAACCACTGATCCCACTTCGCCAGTCGATCTTGCCAACGGTTGAAAAAAGATGGCCGAGTCTCAGCACACATTAATAACAATCCTTGCAGAAAAATTGACCTTATTTGAATGACAAAACTAGTTGTCGACATACTGGGCGCTTTCAAAAATCTTTCGACACGATCGTCGAATGGATTACAAGGCGCCTGAATCACATCCAATTCAAATTCATTCACAATAGGCTTTATGGCCCGTGGGCAATAGATTGAGATACCCAGATTTTGAACCATCCCTGAACTCTGCGCCAACTTGAGGTCTGCATATAATCTATCCGCGTCCTGTCCATCAAGTGCCAGTGGATTATGTACCAATAATGTGTCTAATTTGCTTACTTTAAGACGCTTTAAAGACCTTTCTATGCCTTGTACCACCTTGCCTTGTTTGTTTTTTGGGTACACTTCATCAAGCGTAATCTTTGATGTAATTGTAAATCCGTTTACCCCGATTTCGCCTAAGATACTTTCGCTATTTCCATAATTAAAAGCAGTGTCAAGATTCGTAATCCCATGACCAAATGAATAGTCCAACAATCTTTCTATTTCATCTATCGTCACGCTTTCGCTAGACTTATTAGAGACACCATATCTCCCCCCGAATTGCGCCGTTCCAAGTGTCAGTCGCCTTATGTCATTTAAAAAATTCGATTTCAAAACTGGCCTATTACATCTCTATTTTCATTAATCCATGACCTGAGTTCATCAGCAGACATCCATTCACTATTGTTTTCACTCGAATAGCAAAAACCAGATTCGACTTTCTTACCTGTTTTTATGCGCTCTGGATCCTTGTTCCAGCCATTTATAGCAGGCAAAATTTTGTAATGCCCACGGTAGTCAAAAGTGTTTTCCGCATCATCGACGCCAATCATTTGCTCATGGAGTTTTTCACCTGGGCGGATACCAACCACCTCATAACCTTGGACGTCATAGCCTTGTTCGTCAGAAATCGCTTTCGCTATATCTGTTATCTTCATTGAAGGAATTTTCTTCACATAAATCTCACCACCCATCATATCTGCAAAAGCATGCAATACTAGGTCTATACCCTGATCCAAGCTGATCATAAATCGGGTCATACGACTATCAGTGATTGGGAATTTACGGTTTGGACCAAGCGAAAGGAAATATGGAATTATGGAGCCACGAGATCCCATTACATTTCCATATCTGACAACAGAAAATTTGGTGCTTTTGTCACCCGTATAACTGTTGCCGGCGACAAACAATTTATCGGAAACGAGTTTTGTTGCCCCATAAAGGTTCACGGGGCTACTTGCCTTATCTGTCGATAGCGCCACCACTTTTTCAACGCCTTGATCAATAGCCGTGTCAATTAAGTTCATAGCGCCATTGATATTGGTCTTAACGCACTCAAAGGGATTATACTCAGCTATCGGAACAATTTTTGTAGCGGCGGCGTGAACTACAAAATCAACGCCGTCAAGCGCCCGCTGTAAGCGCGCCTTGTCGCGAACGTCCCCAATAAAAAACCGTAGTTTGTCACTTTTTGGACCTTTGAAGCTATGCTCCATCTCCCACTGCTTCATTTCATCACGGGAATAAATAATTACTCTATTCGGATTAAATTCAGCCAAAATTCTGCTTACAAACGCCTTGCCAAATGATCCGGTACCACCGGTGATTAAAATATTTTTATTGTCGAACATTATCTTCCCCAGATAAATTCCCAGTCAATGGAAACCGGATCACTCTGTTGCAAATAGAAAGGACCCTAGGGTTATGAGTGACCAAAACAATAGTCAATTCACCACTAGACTGAGCAAGAAACTTTAATACTGATGCTTCGGTCGCTTCATCAAGAGCAGATGTCGCTTCATCAAGCACCAGTACCTTTCGTTTTGCATAGAAGGCGCGTGCCAAGGCGATGCGTTGCGCCTGCCCCCCAGACACATTGTGAGCGCCCTCTTGAATATCATCATATATTCCAAATGAACTATTGGATTGTTGGACGTCCAGCCCAGCGTTTGCAAGAGCGGTACATACCAACTCTTCGTCCAACTCTTCCAGAGTTTGACCGAGAGCGACATTTTCAGCAACTGTTGCGTTCAGAAGAAAGTTAACCTGCGGAATATAGGCACAATCACGCTGCCAAGACTGTCGGATTTCGGCATCCATGAGATTGAACTCCGAATTACCATTAATGAGGATTTTTCCACCAGTTGGGCTCAACAACCCAAGGAATAGATTCAGGAAAGTGGATTTTCCGACCCCAGACGGCCCCACAATGCCAACAATATCCCCACGGTTGAGTTCCAGGTTCATGCTTTTGAAAAGCGCGTTTTTGGCGCTCGGATAATCAAAAGTAACATCTGAAAACATAATGGACTCAAAGTGAAATGGTGACTTTTTAACGTCGACTGTCCCTTGTGGACATGGCTGCACATTGTGGTCGAAACCGGATAGCTCTTCAACCAACGAATCCATGGCATACGATCCAGATTTAATGTTTGCCAAACCTAAACTTACCTGATTTGCCGACGGCACCAGGCGCATGCACCCAACTGCAAATACACTCAGGGTGGCGAATATTTCGTCTGAGGAATAGTTGAAAAACAACATCACAAATACCGCACAAACAACGCAGCTGACCATTACCACTTCGATCAAGTAACGTGCCGTCAAGTGCAAAGCCCGTGACGTCACACCAGCCTTCGCGTAGCTGGTGATGTCGGCATTTATCCTGTCTTTAAAGAAACCTTCCGCCCTCAGTAACTTGACCTCAACAAAAGCCCCAAATAAATGTCGCAGGCTTTGAATTAGTGACGCTTCTCGCTCAGACATTATTTGTCCGCATGAATAAAGTGTTGTTCTAATTACCTGAAAATAAAAAATCGTTAAGCTTCCAAAAATAAAAAATAACACACAAGCCAAATGGGGATTTGTAATCGTGAGCAAAACACAAATACCGATGGCGACAATAACCTCTATCAATAACCGCATTAAAGGGATAAACACAGAATCGACAAATAATCCAATATGAGTAGTTGAATTTAAGATAACCTTTGAAAAATCACGTTGCATCAATGAGCCATGATCAAGTGAATAATATCTTCGAACAAGATCGTTCACAGTTTTTAACCGTATTTCGTATCCAAATTTAAGTATCTTTCGCTGAAGAAAAATACCAAAAAAACATTTAATTGAAAAAATAGCGATCAAACAAAAGCCGAAAAATAAAAGTTCTGCATCGCGTGATAAATTATAGTCCAAGTTTAATTTATTTAAAATGTCATTTAATTCTATAAGTGGGCTTCCAGAAAGCACACTCACGAATGGACCAATTAAGCCAATACCCAAGACATCGAAAAGCGAAATTAACACGAAAAAGAATAGCAGAATGGGTATCCTGGAATTAAAAGGACCTAAAATAAAATGAATTTTCCTAAGCAACACCAAGAATCTTCTCTCACATCTTGAAATAAAATTTTTTGCTAAACGCTTCCCAAGCAAAATATCGTGAAAAATTGCAAGTGCATTTAATGCTAAAAGTTCTAACACTCAGGCACTATACTTTGATTGAGATGGTTAAAACCTTGCATGTAGAGCAAGCAAAGTTGTCTAAACAGTTCCAGCTTTGCTTACTTTTCTCAGGAAAACCCTATAATGGTCACCAAGCAACATTCCATTCAATACGTCTTGCATATTCAGTATTTTTTCTTGAACGTCTAGTTCAAATTTCTCCAGCAGAATTGTCTCGAAGTCTAATCCATTTGTTTCCAGAAATTCGATCTTAAACCCAATGTCATCACAAATCTTGTCTATGCAGGTCCGCGAGAAAAAGAGATAGTGCCGTCCAGCTTCAATGTATCTAGTTGCGGCAAAAGGGTATTGCTTCAGATATTCCCAGAGAAAACAGTCTGCAGAAGGCCCTTCAAAATAAAAGATGCCATCATCTTCCAACAAATGGTGTGCCTTTTGAATTGCCATCCAAGGTTCCTGTAAATGCTCTAACCCCAAAACGCTAACAGCGTTATACTTCTGACTTGTTTCAAAGTTTTCAAAATACTCGCTGTGAACTGCAATTTCGTATTTTTCTTTCGCAATCTTTGCTGCGCCCTCAGAAGGATCCAATCCTTCAACCTCCCAACCGGCATCTTTACACGTGCTGAGAAATGATCCGCTACCACAGGCCACATCGAGTAATTTTCCTGGCGATTTAAAAAACGAAGAAAGTTGCTCACATTTCCTTTGCTCTAACACCTCTTTCCTGATTTTCTGAGAGGAATTGACAAGCTTTTGAAAGTACTTTTGGTAAACGCCAGACGCATACATCTCTGTGAGTATCTCATCTTTCAACATTAAGGGCGTGTAAAGACACTCACAACTTTCACAACGGTGATATGAAATCTGATCTAAAAGCAATTCTTCTCGGCTTTTGCTTGAGTTGCAAATTGGGCAGTTAATTGTGTCAAACACTTCTTTGGACAATTGGGAATTCGAATAATATTGGTCTAAATATTCTCGGTACAGGTCATACAATTCGATCAATGAAGCCCGTTTTTTCAAGTCAAAAAGATGCAATTTAATGCGCTTTATTTCTTTAACGTCACGATTAAACATTTTCCTGAATCCGTTTCTTTAGGTGGAATCCCAATCTTAAAGACAGGGCGACTATGGTGAATGTGGGGTTTACATTTGATGACGTTGGAAAGACAGCGCTACTTGAAATATAAATATTTTTAAAGTCAAAAATTTTTAAATTTTCATCAACAACACCAGCATCTTTGGTACTACCCATTTTAGTCGTTCCAATATGATGATTTATAGGATCTTGCCTATTTAAATATTCATCCGACAGGAAAGCCTGACTAGCTTCAAGCACCCCTATACGCCCCATCACAAGAGATCTACCCAAACCTTTTAGAGCTTCGAAAATGGTCTTTTTTTCAAGTGGAGAAATGGAGCCCGCATCGATGATCAGTTTTTGCATACCAAGCTCATCTACTTGATCAGCAAGTTGAAGCTGTCTTTGCAAAAGTGGTTCTTGTTCGATACCAATCGAAACTGACCAAGATTGACTCCATTGCCGCTTACCAATCAAACGGCAGAACAACTCTTCCATCTTGCTCCTAATACCTAAATTTGCTGCGAAATTCTTTTCCGCATTGGCTCCTTTCCCCTTCAGGCTATATATAGGCGACATGCTGATATTATGCCGTAATATATCGGTAGCCTCGATGTCCTTTTCGAATAGTTCATAGTCAACGTTGTATTCCCCACCCCTCTTGTTGACGCAAGATCGGCCGTCATTAAATAGCGTGATATTTGCCAACTTCGTAAAGGCAGGGTGAGACATGAAGTTACGACCAAGATGTTTTGGCACATCGAGATCTGCGTACAAAGAAGACGCAAGAAGTAACCGGGGCACCTCCAAGGCACCCGTACACAACGCAAAATAGCGCGCCTTAATATCGAATTTCTTACCACCAATTGTCGAGGTAACAACTGATCCGATATGACCATTACTCGCGTTAAAATCTAAAACAGTAGCATTAGTAAGAATTTTAATGTTTCGTGCGCCAAGAAATCGCCTTTTAAGCACTTTAGACAAGTCTTTCGCGCGGGCTTTTGCATAAATATTAGCCTTAACACCATTAAGTTCCAACTTTGGAAAGGCATCTCCAACTTGGGTACTTAGCACGTCAACAGGCTTGGAAAATGACGATATGTTTACTTGTAGCAATTCTGCCGCTGATTCGTAATATTCATCCAAGTCTGAGAGTGATATTGGCCATCCATTAATGCCCAGATGTGGATAACCCTCAAAATCACGATTTGACATCGGCGCGCAAACACCTGCCCATAATCGGCCGGCACCACCAAAACACCTAAGCCTTGAATTGACTCCATCGACTTCACGAACACCCGTGCTGATGCAGTGATTCAATTTATCATGCTGCTCACTCGGGTCGACTGGACCGGACTCCAAAATGACGACGCTGATATCTGTATCAAAAAATTGAGATGCTAAAGAAAGACCAGCTGGGCCTGAGCCGACAATGCAAAGATCAAACTCGCGCTGAGGAGCGTTTTTTAACTGATTCAAGTCCATTCAATGCTTCTTGTATCTTGAAAATGTTGACTTCTGTATCTGATACCAAATAGGGCCCTTTAAATCCTATTCGCGACTTATCAAAATCATCAAGGATCTTCAATTGCAAGACAGAGCGCAAATCGTCATTACCCCAAGTCCTAAAAATCTCATAATACCATTTCAACGCAAAATGATAATCATCACAAATAAACCCTGCCAGATGGTCGAGCCGAAAGGAATGGATTGCGGAGGAATCATCAAATAACGCGCCCTCCTTCAATCCCAAGGCCAGTAAGCCACTTGATGCAGTGGCTTGTAAAAACGAACGGCGGTTAAAATATTTTGTAGCCATAATCCTGCATCGGAGACCTAAACACCAACAAACCGTGTATTAAACAGCTTCATTAGACCGGCTAACCATGTAAGCCATTGAAAATAGCCAGATCGTGTTAATAAATGAAGTAAAAAGAAATAAAATAATTGTCGAGAAAACCAATGCAAATGCAAATGTATTGACAGATTTTCGAGAAAATCCACCAAAAAAACTATGAACTTGAACAATCAAAAAAGCCACAGAAACTAGAACACCCCAAAAACCTAAAGACACAAAATGGTCTAAATACGTGTTATGCGTACTAATGTGTCTCCTTTCAGAAAAGTACGCCATGAACTGCCGCTGTTCGGTGAGCATCTTTGATGCAAGATCAACACCTATGGAGCTGAAATCATATAACATGATGTTCGTCGGCACCTGGTCATTGAAGATCAACCTAACTTGGGAGCCAGGCCCAGCCCCATAGGGCCACCCCCAAGCCACCAGCTCAAAGGCTCTAACACCCAGTAATAAACGAGACAATGTTGATTTAATCGAGAAGACATCAGCTCTGTCTAATAAAACTTCGGACAGCATCACCATAACAACAACTAGTGCTGGCAGTGTAAAAGTAATGACAGCTTTTTGTAAAATCGAAGACACGCGAAAAAATCTCACAATGCCAAAATATGTTAATGCCGAGGTAAAGCACAATAATATTGAGCGATCCTCTGTCTGAATTATCGCTATTGAAAACAAAACTAGGCATAATAACTTTGCTGCATACGAACGTAGATTTTGGAGCATATACAGACAGCTAAATATCAAAAGTACTCCTGTCATTAGATATGAGTTTAAAAATAAGCTAGAAAATCGGAACCCAGACTCAAGATCGGAAACTAGGAATCTATATTCAGGAATAAGAAAGAAAATAATACTCTCAAAGATTAAAATCCCCGAGAGACCAGAAATGGCGCGAAACCCCATGCTGATCCCTTTGGGGGATACCAACGATAAAACAATTTGAATAAGTAAAGCACCTAGATAAACAAGTAGACTTGACGGCGACCAAACTCCCTCAATCAACGAATCGCCGATGTTAGCCAAATAAAAAAGCAAAACATACAATGCTGTGAACAGACTAACAAACAACAGGGGAAAGCTATAAATTGTGGTCGCCACAACCCTATTCTGAGCAAACGTCCACACAATAAAGGCTGCGGACACTGCTAGTGCGCAAATATAAAAATAAGAAAAAGTTAAACCAAGTCTCGATAACAGGCCGAATACGACGACAAGAATTATGTAAGTAACCGGCGCATAATCAATCAAGCTAATAGCTTGTGTTTTGATAGCCATCCTCGTCACGGTTTTCAACTGAGCATCTTGACTATCTTTTCGATCGAATCAAATTCAGTGACATTATCCTGGTTAACTTGAATTTTAAATTCGTCTTCTACAGCCGCCACTACTGTCATATACGCCAGCGAGTCCCAATTCGGGAGATTGTGCACAGTGCTAAACGCATCGACATCTTTGGCTTGTGTTATCTCTTTAACAATTTGGATAACTCTCAGAGTTAATTGCTCTTTATTCACAGCGAGCCTCCTAAACAAAGGTTAATGACACGAAATCGCGATGAACTTAAGTAGGCTTGGTGACTTGGATCAATGACGATTAAAGATTGTAAATTGAGACGGGTAGCTTCCTCTTTAGAGATTATCCTGATTTTTCCATTGAAAAGGTACAAGCCCTGCTTGGCTGGATCATTATCTACCGCAAAGCAGATTTTGTTTGCCAAATCTGGATGATTGTAGAGAAACAGATTTGTTGAGCCACCGCCGCCAAAGATTGCTGTTGTGCTGTCTTGGATTTCTGCTGAAGCCATATCTATTTTATTTTGCATAACATTTTGAGAATTCATAAATAGTGATGCAAAATCGTGACTCTCTCTATAAAAATTTTCCTTGACGGGTATTTTTGTCGCTTTCGAAAACACGCCAAATAACACCCCAGAATGTCGAAGAACAATCTGCTGCTCAAATCCAGAAAAAGCTAGGCAGTTCGTTAAAGTATTTTGCGTGAACATCGAGATATGCATTTGGAATAGTGCGTAGTGCGGCTGATTTTCAGCGTCGAAACAATAGTCTGGAACTTCAACAAATATCTTACCGCCGTCTCTCAACATTCCCCATAGTTTTTTTAAAACTTCCACTGGGTTATCCAAATGTTCCAATGTATGGAACAGATAAATCTGATCTAATTCAATCTCCTCATCTAGTACATTTTCGATGTTAGCGTTGATCACTAAATCAACGTCGTCAGCGACATCATCCTCTACCTTAAAATCAACGACTATTCGAAAATTTGTATCTGAAAGATGGCTCAGAAAACTGTTTCGCCCACCACCAACCTCCAGCACCCGTTGATCCTCAATTGGCTTTTTTTGAATTTCTTCGATAAGGCGTTTTCTCTCAATGTTCTGGGCGGCATTTGTGCAGTTAAACGCCTCCCCAGAATACATAACATCGATTTCATTATCGGAAACTGGTTGGGTTTGAAGGTGCCCACAGGACCGGCATAACATCAAAAAGACGGCTTGATTTTGCGGTGTGTTAGTTTGCAGTGTAGGCCAAAGTTTTAACGGCAACGGCGGGCTTTTGTACAAGCGCTCAACCTCTTGCTTCCGACAAACTCGACAATTCATTAGCTGGGCCTATATTTTTGATGCAATAAATTGCAGTAAGTCCATGTATCTATTTACAGAATTTTCATTGTCAAAATAGGAGAATAGGTGAACCGTGTCCCCTACCGTCGAACAAGAATTTTCAACAAATACGGCTGAATTTCGTGTTAGTTTGTGTTCTGCTGGGCCGTTATCTTCTTTGACTGTGGAGTAGAGTTGGGACAGAAAGGGGTTACTACTGTTGCTAAGCAGGTCCAAAACAAAAGACGACCCCGTATATTGCTCATTTAGCTGAAACGCAAAATCAAAAATAGACACGCCAGCATAGGGCACTAGTGTGTAGTTTACTTTAAAATTATTGTTATTTATGAATGGAAGCAATTTTGGTCCCATATTCTGTAGGGTACAAAAACGCCGCGTCAGGCTAGTGGCTTTTCCCGAGTCGATTTGATACTGAGGGACATTGTGAATAACATTCGTGCTAGATGACCTAACGCCAAACTGCCTATCCACCTCCTGCGCGAACGGCACGTAAGCGTTCACTGTGCACGAGCCATATGAAATGACTTCTGCGTTATTATCGTAATCTTCGTGGTTGAAACCAAAGAGTAACGTCTGATCAACATCGTAAGATGTTGCGGAAATTAGAACCTTCTTTGTATTCCCAGTCAAAAAGGGAGCGACTTGGGCTTTGTCTCGATATTCTCCAGAACATTCCAGAAAAATATCCGGCGTGCCAAGCCACTCAACGTCAGTGGCTTTTTGCTTCGTAAATAGGATCCGAACCTTGTCATCAAAAACAAGGTAATTTCCATCTTTCTTGACACTAAATTTTTCAGGAATCCTAACAAATATGTCTTTGCTTATAATTTCGTGAGCTCTGTCGACATCAATGACTTCATCATTGATGAAACAAATCTTGAAATTTTCAGCCTCATTATCCGAAAGATACGCGTTTAGTAAGTGCAAACCGAATCTTCCGAACCCATTCATACCACAAGCTGGGCGGGCTTTTTTATGGTTAGGAGTCATTTAGTTCCAACATTTTGTTCAGGTGTCGCACAGCCTCTTTTACTGATCGGGCCATTTCGTGATTGATTAGCACTTGCTTTGATGCGTTGCAACGCAGAGTTATGCCGGTTAGTTTTTCAACTTTTGCAAGGTATGCTGCAAGATCGTCGACCGAACCATGCCTATCAAAAAATTTTAGCTTTGATACAACCAGCTTCGTGAGGAGCAGACTTTCGTCTGTGACTGTTTGGATGGGTTCCACCGCTATGCGGTTTTTTTCAAATTCAACTAAAAAATTTCCAATCGCAAGATAATCCATACATCCTTCCAAGAGATGTTCGACTGCTTGTCTTGGTGTTGAAATTGTTGAAATTCCGTGCCTGTTGAAGCTGGTGTTTAATAATACCGGCACCCCCGTCAAATTTCTGAAAGCCTCGATCAAATTCCAATATTTTGGACACCTGTCTTTTTCGACTACATGCACCCTGCAAGATCCATCGACATGTACCGCAGACGGTATTTGATCAACCATTTCCGGCTTTATTCGAAGAGCGACCTGCATGTACGGGGAGGGAAAAACCTGGTCCACCCAGTCTGCAAGATACTCCTCAAGAATTGAGGGCGCATATGGCATAAACCAGTCACGCTTTTTCAATAGTTGATTAATGCGTTCTTTGGATCTGGATGACCTTGGATCAGCCAACAATGATCTGGCCCCCAATGACCTTGGACCATGCTCGGCAGCGCCTACAAACCACCCAACCGTATTGCCGGTTGAAATCAATTGAGCAACGGATTCATTCAGTTGCTGATCGCCCATGGTTTGATAAAACAAGCGATGACTAATCAGGACCTCTTCGATTTCAGCATTTGAAAACGAAGGACCATTAAATGCCGTCAATGACCTTGTTCGTTTAACCGGCGCAAACTTGTTTTCAACAAAAAGCGCCGCACCTAAAGCTAATCCTGAATCTGAAGGGGCCGATGGAAAATAGTAATCTGAAAATGCACTTTGGATAAGTCGTCCATTTAAGGCTACGTTCTGGAACAAACCACCAGAAAACACGATTTTATCCATTGAAGTGCGCTTTTCTAGAAGCGAAATCAGCCTTAACACTGACTCCTGCAGCACTTTCTCACCAGTTGCAGCCACATCCTGAGGAAAACTGCCTAATGATAAACGGAATACGTTTGTATCACTGGGAAATTGCGAAAATATTTTTGACCGATCATAGGTATCTGCACGCACCTTCGCTAAGTTTGGGCGCGTTTTCTCGAACCGCTGCCGGCTGAATTTGATGCCCTCTTCAACTGTCACGGTAATTAATTTTTCAAACCCATCCTTAAGCTGTTCGTCCACTTCACCGTAACTGGCCAATCCAGACGTTTTACCATTATCCTCACCGTTAAAACCGATTGAATCTGTCAAAAAGGAGTGAAAATTCGCAATATTGTCAGTGCCTTGGGATTCAAATAAATATTTGAATTCACCCCCGTCAAACTCGCCAAATAAATAACCTCTTGGATCCCCAAAATCACCACCGCCATCCATACAAAGGAAGCAACACTGATCAAAACCAGACGCCAACACCGCTAATGCAGCATGCCCGACCTGATGATCAACAAATTCAACCTTGCTGGAAAACCAACGAGCAAACTGCTCTCGATCATCGAAAAACGCCTTAAATGCCCAAGAGAAGAAAAGGTAAAAACTCTCTTCTGAGATCACTGTCTTGGGAGTAGGAAACACCCACTTATCGACTTCATGCGGCAGGATACCAAGTTCTTTGAATCCCATCATCAGAGACCGCTCAGGAAACTTAGTTGTCCCATCATTTTTTATACTTGTGCACTTGCCTTCCTCATAAGCAAAGACAGTGCCGTCCTTTAAGATTGCCGCGTTGAATTCATGCCGATCTTGGACATCAAAAGGGCAAGGATATAAAGAAGCTACAATCAATTTTGTGAACCACCATAGTACAGCGAAACTTTAATTTTAGAAGGATTTGAAAAGACGCCCCAGCCCCGCAGCCATTCCAAGTCCAAGAGGCGCGCAATCAAATCGCCTCAAACTAGTAAAGCCGAAGAGCCCGTCTAAATTAGCCCAACAACTGTCTTATGTTTTTGATCAAAAGATAACGCGTCAAGCATATCACTAATTCGAATAGTTTCAATGCCTAAGGCATCTTTTAGCTTTTGATTTTTAAGCGCCATATTGTGCGGTCGTTGGCCAATAACTTTGGTAAGCCCAATCGCAAACTCAACATCGCTGATAAAACTTGGATCCAGCTTTTGCGAAACACAAAGCATGTGACCAAATGCTCTTTTGCTGACGCGCTCGTCACTGGAAACATGGAAAATGCCATGGGCATCGATGATTGCCAGCTGCATGCAATACTCGACTAGTTGGCGGAGATAAACCGGTGAAAAGAAAATTGAAGGCGATAAATATATGGAAGACTTCCTTTGGATTGTGCGTTCAATAAACTCGTTATATGACTGCCGATAGGATGTACCCCAGCCGAAAAAGTTTGTTCTAACTATCAACGCCTCACTAAAAATATTGAGTACATTTTTTTCGGCGGCTAACTTACTTCTTCCATATACATTGACCGGGCGGCAAACATCTTCCTCTCGATATTGAATTTTCTCACCATCGAACAGTTGGTCGGTAGAAACATGCAATAGCTTAACGCCAAGATCAACACAAGCAGCAGCAATCAAACTCGCCAAAGTTGAATTAGTCGCAAAGGCTACTGCCTGATGTTGCTCACAATAATCAACATCAGTTAGCGCAATGGTATTAACAACCAAATCTGGCTTGATTGCCTTTAAAACACTCTCAATGGTTGACTCATCGAAATTGTTAACGGTGTGAAAAGATACGCCTTCGAAATGTATTATCCGACGATGCAAGACGAGGTGAATATCGTGAGACTCTCTGCAATATATCGCCCAATTCACGGCTAATAAACCAGAGCCACCAAAGATTACGATGCGCAATTTTTAATCCTCAAAATATGACGAAAACCCATATCGGCGAATTGGAAAATCAATTGAATGCGCCTAATCGGGCTTGATTACTGCAGTAATACCTCTCACAACGTCCAAACTTGGTATGCAATACTCTGCGGTCTGCCCCCATGCCAAATACCTAGCGTTATTTTTTGCGTCACCGGCCAAATGCTCTTTCAACGTTTTAACGTCTTCGATGATATAATTATTTGATACAAATGGATTAATAAAGGTATTATCACCTTTTGGGTCTAAGAAATATGCGTCTTTTCCAATACCGATCAGCTCATAAATAAGAGTAGACGCGTAAGACACCACAATTCTTGAATCGAGAGCCTGCGCATAGGTGTTCATATCTGGGTCTATATAAGTAACTCGACTACCCTTTGTTATTTTGACTTCGTTCAAATCTGGTATCGAATTTTTGTGGTGTTTGATACCAACCTTCAAGTGGGGACATTCGTTAGCAATTTGGACAAGCCAATCAATAGCCTCATAATTTGCACTCCAATCACGCCGAAGGTCGGTAGAAGTGTTTGAGCCAACGAATAAAACATCTAAAACCTCACGCTCTGACACCGCGCATTCCCTGCCCAAAAGCGCGTTTTGCATGGACATAGAACCGACGGCATAAACCTTCTCAACGCGTGAATCGAACGACGACAATAATTCTCCAGTCCGCCTACCTATCGAAAATAAAATGTCAACGTCTGTGTATAAGGCAGTGCCGGAGCATTGCCATATGTTCTTTTGAACACAACAGCTAGCAATTCCACCAGAGCATTTAAAAAGGAAATTTCTAATGGCGTTTGTTGAGCCTAAATTCCTGTCCTGTAATAAATATCTGCTTTTAATTTTAGTAAAAACACTGCGGTAATATAGAAAGTCATTAATTGCTCGTAAAAAGAGATTAAAAAAATTAATCTTATACTTAAAACTTAGAATCAAAAAAGGGACAAATGAAAAAAAACAGACTCGGCATACCATTAAAAAATGACCATCAATTTTATATCCAAAGGGCGGCTTCCATCCAACAATATTAAAACCGTGTACCGCAATGTTGTTCGCCTTGGTCAAAAAGGCTATATCATCGCTTAGTGCAGCTTTTAAAGCAATCCACCGTTCCAATTCAGCTTTGCTTTGAATGCCATCGATCAACACTTGACAACTTATCTCCTTGCCTAACCACCTTCCTCTATGGGAAAATAAAATCACCGCTACGATCCACACCCAAACCTGCCCAATTGAAATGAAAACATTCCATATAGAGAGGCCAGATCCAAAACGCCCGAGTCTGTGATTGTATGCGTTCGAGATTGAGTTGCCAAAGTACCTATTTAAAACACCAACGTCTAGCGCCAGAACGTTGGCCATCCTCTGCAAAACAAAAGATAATTGTGAATCATCAAATAAGCATCGAATGAAGTGGGAGAGCTCTACGGTACTTTCAAAATTCGAATTCTTCATATAATTAAATTCCCGAAAATTTTGGTCAGCATTACTCACAAAATATCTAGAGAACAAACATAGATTCCAATTAAAATATTGCCAATAGCCAGTGGATAATGGTATTGATTGTCGGTCTGAAAAGGTTTTGTTGAATGTCATTTAAATACAAATTTTTGGCAGCTAGTAGGCGCTCTGCCAATTTCAAGGTTCAGCTTGAAAGAACAAAACAAGCAATCAGGTATAACCAAATCTCATTTGCGCGGATGCGTCAACACAATCAGAAATTAATAAACAGTCTTAAAAATGAGAGTTATGATGAATACGCGAGAAAAAGATTTTTAACGCACGACCAAGAAATTAGTAAAAGTGCAGCAATTGAAATAAATAATAGCTGTAATATTAATTGCGCGATGTGTGATACGAAGAGCTCGCCAAGGCAAAAACAGTTAATGAACCTAGATGTGTTCGAAAAGGCGGTTATTCAACTCAAGGCAAGTGGTGTTGAAAGCGTCACATTACACACAATCGGGGATCCATTAGCCAATCCAAGAATCGCCAAAATTTTCAGTATTTTAAGAAGGCATAATCTGCATACTGGCTTTCTATCGACAAATGGCTTATTGCTAGAAAAACATCTAGACACGCTTGTCGAGTTCAAGGATATCGTTGGGAATTTGCGACTTTCAGTTGATGGTGCAACAAAAGCAACTTACGAGCAGATCCGGGTCGGTGGAAATTGGGAAGAACTGGAAAGGAATATTGAAGTTGCACATAAGCATCTTACTCCGAAAGGATACGAGTTTTATTTTGATTTCACGCTTACCCTTGGTAATTTCAATGAAATTGGAATGTTTTTAGACAAATTTCGTAAATACACATCCAGTATTTATAATATTAATTTTCATTTCATGAACAGCTTAGCTCCTAATAATACTTTCTTCATTTTAAACAACTGTTTGCCTGAACATACGCACCAGAACTCTTTTTGTAAGTCTGTAAGCGCATTTAAGCCTTATGTTTTAGTCGATGGTCAGGTGTCCGCTTGTGCTAGAGATTATGATGGCTCCTTAATAGTCGGCTCTATTCATTCCAACACTGGGTCGATTGACGTTTCTAGTTCATTGATGATGTCAAAATTAAGATCGGCCACTACTGACCAGACTTTGGCAGAAAGTAATTTTCCTTTATGTGCATCGTGTTTTGTTGTTGATAGTCGGATTTGCGAAATTTGGAACAATGCCAGCCAGTATATTAAATATACAACACCGAAGGGTACTAGCGCGGAATATCAGAATGCTTACGACAGGCTGATAGCAGCACTTCGCGAAAAACGGTTTGAAGACAATGCGATACTTATGCGATCGTAGAACGGAGTTAAACGATCGAGATAAGACTTGGCGATCGCTTACAATTCTACCTTAGGCAGGGCAATACCTGTTACAGTCAGTTCCTTTTTGATCGCAAAACAACTTTTGTTAATTCATCGATGTAACGCTCACCATGCACGACACTACTTGGGCTTTTCGTTCCCAATCCGTTGGGCCCCAAATCTAAGCAATGTGCTAGAGATACCGAGAGTCCGCGGAAAAATTTTGACTTCACAACTCCGAATATCATTCGCATTGTCATCACCGTGAACAAGGATATCGATTTCGTTCTCTTCAATAAACTCGTCAGTTATCAACCAATTAGAAGGGATTACTTCGTCTACATAGCGGATCGCTCCAACAATTTCCGCTCTCTGTTCGTAGTTCAGTTCTGGGAGATAGCCTTTACATGAAAATATCTCCTCGTCAGTTGTTAATGCGACTATCACATCACCATGTTCAGCGGCTTTCTTTAGTAACCTTACATGACCGTGATGCAACAATGTGCATGACATATCGACTAAAACTCTTGTCATATTTTAACCACCCTTTTGACTCATAAATTCTCTATAAGTCAGAAGTTTTTTTTCTGCTGAATAAGCGTTGGTCATTCATTTATTGTGATTGATGGTGTGACAGCCAGCTAGCCCGCTACTAGGTGACACATCACACGACGTCCATCGTTCCAGGTCTTTGTGTTTACAACATCGCCCATATATCCGGGCTTTTTATCCTACAGACCACCCATGTGCAAAGCTGGAGTTGCAAACCACTCGGAAAAGAAAGCTGCTTACCAAACGATTTGCAGGCGACATTTTTACATGTGTAAACAGCTTGCGTCATCTATTGAAGTTCCACCATCACTTGCTTAGGTGCCTAAATAGCAAGTTATGGGCCGGTCTTTTTATCCAATTGGCTAAGAAGCGAAAGATTGCATCATCTAACCACAATTTGCGGTCATTCGTATAGCTGATGCGTCTCATCTATTGCGTTCCGGCCGGTAATGGCTAAAGATTTTTGTATATAAAGCAAAGTGTTTTGAGCCTTGGTATGGAGGCGTTGCGGATGAAGTCTTTCCTATTTTGCGTCAGAAGCTAGTTGGCCTTCTAAAATTTCTGCAATGTTCCTTTTTACATTTCGCCTAAATTAACTCGAGCCAGGATTCGTTGCATCAACAGGGTGAAACAAGCGTTCTACCAAACGATTTTAGGAGATGAAATTTAAGGGGATGTTGGTAGCGGAGGAGGGACTCGAACCCCCGACACGCGGATTATGATTCCGCTGCTCTAACCAGCTGAGCTACTCCGCCCCAATGTGTCATACGACGTGCCCTCTTAAGTTGCGTTGGTATAGGGCCAATCAGGTGGTCTGGTCAAGCCTTGTTCGCAAACCAAATAATAGCCCTTACAACGGTAGTCCAACCTGTTTATTTGCCCGGCATGACCCCTCCGTCGCCGCTTACCGCATCACGGCGAGCGCTTCACAGGATTGTCAGCTGGCAGCGATGGACGCGGCACACGGATTGGGTTAGAGATAGGTCATGATTGGAAGCTTCATCACCGTCTTTATCGCCTATTTTATCGTTATGGACCTGGTTGGTAATACGCCCAACTTTTTGGCGGTCACGGGCGAGCAGGACCGCGTCCGCAAAATGCGCGCCGCGATGGAAGGCACGTTGGTCGCAACCATGATAATGCTGTTCTTTGCGCTCTGTGGTGCCTGGATTCTCGCCTATCTCAATATTTTAGAGGCCACTTTCAAGATCGCCGGTGGCATCATCCTGTTTCTAGTGGCTCTTGAAATGCTAACGACCAATCGTCAGGCCCGTAAACGTGTAGCAAGCACAGGCAATGTCACGCCCGACCGCTACAGCGCCCGCGGAAGGACCGCGGAAGATGCAGGTTCAAATGAGCGGGACGGCGATCATGACAATGTGGCTATCTATCCCTCGTCATTCCGTTAATGGCTGGTCCTTCTGCTATATTGTTGGTCATTGTTGTCACCACCGATTTTGGCAGCATGGTCACAGGCTGTGCAGCGCTGATTGCCGTGATGGTTGCCACCGGTATGATCCTGTGTGCTGCCGTTATTGCCAAAACTGGATCAATGAACGCATTTCCATGGTCTTTTCGCGAATTACTGCCATCATTCTTGCTGGCTTGTCAGTGCAATATGTCATCGAGGTCCTTACCATCATCGGGTTTGTATTGCTCTAGAGGCTGACATCTTGTCGCCATTCGCTATGATGGGACAACATCGCAACCGGGGGGAAGATGCAGCAAGACATTTTGATTATTGGCGTTCTCTTTCCCGCCATTCCCTTAATGATGGTGAATTTCGGCAACCGCTATACTGTGCTGGCCAATCTGATCCGTCACCTGCATGACGAGGTGATCCGTGACAATGTCTTGCCCAATGATGCCGAGCGGTACTTGCGACAGATCAGTCGCCTGCGCGACCGATTGCGTCTGATCGGCATCACGCAGTCCTGTGCAGCAATAGCGTTTATGTTGGCGCTGACGGCGATGATTGCGACCTATTTTGACGAACCAACTATTGCCAGCATCATGTTCCTGTGCTCAATCAGCTTGCTGATAATATCAATGTTGTTTTTCACGCGCGAAATCCAGATCGCGAATACAGCGCTCGATGTTCATCTTTCCGACCTGGAAACGCATCAGGAATGGCAGCAATATCTGAAGCCAAAACACAAGCAGGGCACCAAAAGCGGAAATAATGCTGCCTAGAAAACGGCTAAAGTCGGAACATATAGAGACACAAGAATCAGGAGACGGGGGATTCCATGTCTGACAAACGAACCATCATTGCCATTGATCAGGGCACGACCTCTTCGCGGGCAATTCTGTTTGACGAGGATGGGGAGATCTTGGCGCAAAAAGGTGCCGAGTTTCTGCAGATTTTTCCGCAGGATGGCTGGGTCGAACATGATCCGGAAGCAATATGGGACACCACGCTGAATGTGACCCGTGCCGTGGTGGAAGATGCAAAGGCACTTGGCACCACGCCGCTTGCCATCGGTATTACCAACCAGCGTGAAACAGCCATTATCTGGGACCGCGCCACGGGCGCGCCAATCTATAATGCCATCGTTTGGCAGGACCGCCGCACTGCTGATATCTGCGAAGTGATGCAGAATGATGGTCATGAACCCACAATCACCGCAAAGACCGGCCTACTGCTAGACCCCTACTTCACCGCATCGAAGTTCGCATGGATTCTTGACGAGGTGGATGGCGCACGCGAACGCGCCGCCGCCGGCGAGTTGTGTTTCGGCACGGTTGACAGTTTTCTCATCTGGCGGCTGACAAAAGGGGCGGTCCACGCCACCGATGCCACCAATGCCAGCCGCACTAGCCTCTATAACATCCATGAAAACAGATGGGATGATGAGTTGCTTGCAATTTTTGATGTGCCGGCCTCCGGGCTGCCTGCCGTATTGGACTGCGCTGCCGATTACGGCACCGCTGATGAGGCGCTAATCGGCATGCCACTGCCCATTCGCGGCGTCGCCGGCGACCAGCAGGCGGCCGCCATCGGCCAGGGCTGTTTTGCACCGGGGGCGCTAAAATCTACCTATGGCACGGGCTGTTTTGTCATAATCAATACAGGAGATACCGCCATTGCCTCGCAGAATAAATTGTTGACCACAATTGGCTATCGCTTGGACGGCAAGACCACCTATGCGCTGGAAGGCTCAATCTTTGTATCAGGGGCGATTGTCCAGTGGCTGCGGGACGGGCTACAGATCATTGACAGCGCAGCAGAAACCGAAGACATGGCCAGCGCCATGCCCGGCAACAATGGCGTCTATATGGTGCCAGCCCTAACCGGGCTTGGCGCGCCGCACTGGTCGCCGAATGCACGCGGTACCATTCATGGCATTACCCGCGACACCGGCCCTGCCGACTTTGTCCGAGCGGCGCTGGAATCGGTGGCCTATCAGACACATGATCTTTTTACCGCCATTGCCAAGGACGGGATTCCGGTCTCGATCGTACGCGTCGATGGCGGCATGACGGCCAATGACTGGCTGATGCAATTCCTTGCCAATATTATCAATTTGCCAGTGGAACGGCCGGTTGTTCGCGAGACAACCGCGCTGGGCGTAGCGATGCTGGCATTGATGCAGAGCGACCGCAGCATCAAGCTGGATGATATCGCCGGCCGTAGGCAGCGTGATGCCTGCTTTGCCCCAAAAATGGATGCCGCCCTGCGCAGCGATCTTGTCGCTGGTTGGGATCTTGCGATGCGGCGGACCCTGATAGGATGCTGACCTCCCTGTTCGACCGGCTGGAAAACTGGCACAGCGCCCAGGTTGCGCGGCCATGGCTCGGCCCGCTGCCGATGACGCGTGGGCTGATCCTAGCAGCGCTGGTGATGGCGCTGATCGCTGTCTTCGCCAATGTAAAGGTGCGTTATGACCAAGGCGAGATTTGGAGGGCCAATCCAAATGTCACCGAAATCGCCGGCGCAATGTCTTTTTCAACTACCGACGCACCCTTTTTTCTCGGGCACGCAGCCACGCTTGAGCAGGGCTTGTCAACATATGACTATCATCGAAAAAGGACTTTTCCAAATGCTGAGAGAGCCTTTGAACAAGGCGTGGCCGATGCGCCAAAGCTTCCCTTCTTATCAACCTTGATATCTTGGATGTCACCAACGGCGGAGCCTTCAGATTTGCTGAATGCCGCTCACACCATTCTGCTGATCAGCGGCGGATTCACAGCTCTGATGATAATCCTGACCTTTGCAGCTGCAGGCTATTGGCTCGAAGGGACAGCGGCAGCAGTCGGAGGCGGACTGTCGACTGCCTACCTTGTGCGCTCCTCCTTTGGCCGGATCGATACAGATCAGTTAAATCTTGGGTTGTTGTATCTGATGTTCGCCTTTGTGGTATTTTCCACGCGCAGCAAGAATACGAAGTCAGCGCTGATATACGCATTCGGAGCTGGTGTTACAGCAAAATTTTTGATGGTCTGGTATGGGAAACAGGAACTTATCTGGATGGCAACCATTGCCTATATTTGGCTTTTATTCTGCTTGCGCAAACAGGTAACAGTTTCATTAGCGTGTCTGTTGATCTTTTTTTCCTTGGCTCCAATCGGCCTACCCCAAATCGTTGACTCCCCTTACTTGACTGACACTTTTGGAGTCGCCAACTTTGTTTTCCCTAACACCCTGGATACAATCAGCGAAATAAGGAAAATTTCCGTAGCTGAAATTCTAAAGAGTGCGACAGGGTCAGTTGAGATGGGCATAGTGTGCCTCTTCGGCTTGGTTCTATGGACTATAAGACACCCGATTATTGCAGTTGCTTATGGACCACTGGCAGGATTTGCCCTCCTTAATTTTGTTGTTGGGAATCGAGCGGTATTTTATTCAGCCCCTATGCTCTGGTTTGGCATGGCATTTTTGCTTACCAGCATAGCGCGTTTTGTTATCCAAGAAACAGCGTCAGTCAACATACAAACCAGCCATAATAAAATCGTGGAACGATTTGCTAAATCGAATCTCGTCAGTATGGCCGCCGCCTCAGTAGCATTAATGGTCGCTTGGGTTAACTCACCTACTGAATATCTGCCGCGCCCCAGCTTTCCAAAACCAATCCTTGAAGGTTTTGAAAATCTCCGAGACATCGTAACTTCAGAACAATCGGTTGTCGCAACATGGTGGGACTATGGCTATGCATCAATGTTCCTCAACAACCTTCCTACTTTGCATGATGGTGGAAGCCAGACTACTCCAATCACCTATTTCGTTGCGCGTTCACTACTCACATCAGATCAGGCTGAAATGATTGCAACACTCCGATTTTTGGTGACGGAGGGCAAGGAAGGTATTCGCAACCACAACTCAAAAGACACCCTTCTTGCCGCTGTAACAAAGCCCAAATCAGAGTCTGTCCAAGATATCTACCTTGTTTTGACAAGCCAAATGGCCGGTTGGATTGGGTCTATCTCACAGCTAGGAAATTGGGATATTGAAACAGGCCAACCCGTGGTACCGGAAAATAATAACGGAACACCACGTCTAGAATATATTGGCCTGCGATGCGGTTACAATGGCTTCCCAGCACAAGTTCAGTGCAACAATATTAGTTTTGACTTTAAAAGAGGGCTTTTAAATGGCGAACCAAATATTGTTGGATGGACAAGGGTGGCCGATGGCTTCGCCAGAGATGTTCGGCGTTTTAGGGAGGCGTCAACATTCGGTGTACAGACCCTACAAACAAATAATCATCTGTCCTCACAGCTTATGCACCGCCAGCTTTATGATAGCAGCTTCAATAAGCTTTATAATCTTGGGTTGATCGAGGCGCCGGGGATCACGCTCGTTTATGATAATTATCCGCATATCCGCATTTACCGAATCGCCGGTAGGGGCTGACCAGCATCAAGTAAATCCTTCGCGCAATTGCTACTTTTCGATCTTGCCAATGCTGGTCTTGACAATCTCGGCAACAAAACAGAACTTGTCTGGCACCGCCAGATTCGAAAAGTCACCAGCCGCAAAAGATTAGCCAGGATATAGCGAGCCGAATCCAGCTGTCAAAATCTGGAAATACCACTTCATGCGCCAGCAACGTTATCATCGGCACCGCAAAGGCAAATTAAACTAGCGGTGCCAGGCCCATCACCGCGAAGACATCACCTGACCGGCTCCATGTGACGACATTGCAGGCACATGCCTTTCCGAACGTCCTTCAAAGCCGAGATAGCTCTAGTGCAACAGATAATCACTGACGTTTTTGCTATCGGGTGAGTTTTGTAGTTAGGTGCGCAGCAATGAGTAGATGGGGAGCGGAAAATAGCTAGGCGAATCAAATTGCAGCACCCTAGGTGTCCCGTTTCAGTCAGGAAACCCTGACAGGCAGTTTTGTTGGAACAAAAGTCTTATTGAACTCGGCCTATGCTTTGTCAGATTGCTCGCCCAAAGTTTGATGTGCTGCCGTCAAAGAAAACGCGATCGCACTCCACATAAATACATTGTTCCATTGCCCAAAAAAGTCAGCCGTCGACTGCAAGGGAAAGAAGAAACCAAGAGGCACCACAAAGCAGGTAGCCGCCAACACATTCCGACGGTTGGCAAGATTGGCTCTGAAACAGGTCCAAATAATTGCAACAAACATTACAGTGACTAGCGCGAGGCCGATGAGACCTGTCTCACCAAGGATTTGTACATAATAATTGTGCGGATGGTTGTGACAAGCGACAGCTGAATTCCCGGCAGCGATTGTAGGGCAAAGCATGCGATAATTATCCGGTCCGACACCGATAAATGGCGCGGTATAGAAAGCTTCAATACCACCATTCCATACCCGCCTGTATGGGCTTCCTTCATGTACGGGCAACTGGGCGACAAAACTAGTCACAAACCGATCACCAATCGATGGTTTAAAAAAAAATATGCCGATGACCGCAGCAACTTCAGCAAACATAAGCAACAAATATCTTTTCCAAACTGGCCTATACAAAAGTCCGGCTACCATACCGCCCAAGGCACGAAGGATAAAGTTGATCCGCTCACCCGATAAAACAGACGCGACAATGGTTATCAGAGATATTGCTGCAGCAAGGCTAGCAACTCTGCCTTTCGCAGAGACAGCCAGCGCAACAAGAACACAGAACAAGGGCAGGCCTGCTTTGGCAAGATAGTTACCAGGTGTCATATCGCCGTAAGGCCAAGAAAGCCTACCATCACGCTGCCCGATAATTGTGTATTCGGCGATCAGAATGCCACTCATAATCAACATCCCGCACCCAATTGAGATTAGCATGCCCATGAGGATACGCTTATCACGCGCCAGCCAGAAGACACTTGCAAAGGCAAAAAGCGGAAACCGGATCCACACCCCAGCTTCGCCAAGCGAGTAGCTTGGCAACGCCGAAACCGATGCCGAAATCAGACACCAGACCCAGAAGACCAAAACCGCGCGCACCCAGAAAAACCGTGTCCAAGACCAGTCACGCCGCACGACACATCGCACGAGGAACGCAAGTCCGCACAAGGTCAGCCATGCATCTGCAGGACTGCGCTCAATCAACATAAAAAAGGGACCAAGCAAATAGAAGACCGTCATGGCGCCGCGCAGACGCCCCTGCCCACTAATGGCTTCTTTCATAGCCAACAGCTGCTGGCCAAACCAGTCGCGGATACTTCCCTCACCCATCATTAAAGTCCCTAAAAAAAAGCTCTTCAGCCACTAATCTGGCGTCAGCCAAACCCAACCGCCGGAGCTGCGCTAATCCAGCCGCCCCCCAGTACAACCGCATCATTATCAATGTCATAAAGCACAGCTGCCTGTCCGCTGGCGATACCAAATTGCGGGGAATCCAGGCGCAGAGAGGCTCGCGAACCGTCGATCGACTGAAGCGTTGCCGGCAGTGCAGCTGCTGTGTTGCGCAGACGCGCCAGGAGGGTTGTGCCCGCGGCGGGTGCCCCATCGCGTGCCACCCAGCTTATCTCCGACAAGCTTACCTCATGGCAGGCAAGCGCTGCCTGAGGGCCCACAATCACCTTATGCGCTACCACATCGATGCCGACGACATAAAGTGGGCCGTCGCCTTCATCAGCATCCTTGCGACCGCCAATGCCGAGCCCGCGGCGCTGGCCGACCGTATAGTCGATCACGCCGTTATGAGTACCCAGAACGGTACCATCCAGATGCACGATCTCACCTGGCTCTACTGCGCCCGGCCGCAAACGCCGCACAACATCACCATAGCGACCATTTGGCACAAAACAGATATCCTGACTATCTGGCTTGTCCGCGACCAACAACCCGTATTTATGAGCCAGCGCACGCGTCTCATCTTTGCTCATCCCACCGAGGGGAAAGCGCAGATAATCTAGCTGCGCGGGTGTGGTTGCAAACAGGAAATAGGACTGGTCCTTTACCGGGTCAGCACCGCGATGCAGTTCGGCCCCGTTCGGGCCATCAACGCGCTGCACATAATGGCCAGTGGCGAGGCAATCCGCCTGCAAATCGCGTGCTGTTTTCAAAAGATCGGTGAATTTGACAGTCTGGTTACAGCGCACACAGGGGATCGGCGTCTCGCCGCGCAGATAGCTGTCGGCGAAATCCTGCATCACCTGGTCATGAAACCGACCTTCATAATCCAGTACATAATGGGGGATCCCCAGCCGTGCCGCGACGGTGCGCGCATCATGGATATCAGCACCCGCACAACACGCACCCTTTGCTTGAATGGCAACCCCATGGTCATATAGCTGCAGGGTGATGCCAATGACATCAAACCCCTGTTCATGTAGCAACGCAGCTGTGACCGAACTGTCAACACCGCCCGACATTGCCACGACGACGCGCGTCTGCGATGGCGGTTTCGCAAAGCCGAGAGCATTTTGCGCTGTCGCGTCTGTTACAATGTCTTGTGGATGCACTACTATCGTCATCCCTGTCCGTCTTTCTAGAATTCGTCGGGTACTGTCACCCTTAGGCCGTCAAGATCTGCCGACATGGTGATCTGGCAGCCAAGCCGCGACGTCTCAGACAGGCTGAATGCCAAATCCAACATATCTTCCTCATCCTCGCTTGGCCCGCCAGTCTTGACATACCAGTCAGGTTCGACAATGACATGACAGGTTGCACAGGACAGACAACCGCCGCAGGTGCCTTCGATACCGAGATTGGCGTCGCGGCCTGCCTCCATCAAGGTCACACCGTCATCAACCGTTACCGTATGTTCCTTGCCATCCGGCGTAGTGAAAATAATATTTGGCATGTGCCCGACACTCCCGTCAGTCGGTTTGTATTTGGGCCCGATTATTCCCGGCCCGGACCCCCGCTTTTACAGATCACGCAGCACTTCCGCAAGCCTTTCAAAATCAGCCGCCTGCGATTGCCACCCACCCGAAATACGCACCGCACGACTGGCGCCTGTGCCCGCCTGCATCGCTTTTAGCACATGGCTTTCATGCACCTTTCCGGATGAACAGGCCGCCCCCGCACTGACAGCAATGCCGGCAATATCAAGCGCCATCACCATCACCTCTGACGGCTTTTCGCCAACGGCGATACAAGAGGTATTGGTAATCCGGTCTGCCCCGCTGCCAAAAATGGTGACATCATCCCGCATGGTGCGCATCTGCATTTCAAATGCATCGCGCCATCCAGCCATCTGGCAGAACAGCCCGAAATCATCAAAACCGGCCCGCGCTGCCGCACCAAACCCGGCGATGCCAAGGACATTTTCCGTGCCTGACCGACGACCCTGTTCCTGCCCGCCGCCACGAAGCAGGCTTTTGAGCCGGTTGCCTTGCCGCACCAGAACCGCGCCAATACCCGTTGGCCCGCCAATCTTGTGCGCCGAGATGCTGGCATAATCCAGCCCGCTGCCGGAGAAATCCAGATGCGTCTTGCCCAGCATCTGCACCATGTCACTGTGCACCGCAATGCCGGCCGCGCGCGCCATCTCCACAACCGTATCAACAGGCTGGATGACGCCGGTCTCGTTATTGGCCATCATCACAGACAGCAGCGTTTGTGCCTGCCTGCCATCCGGCACCGCCGCCAGACAGGCAGCCAGATGGTCCAGATCAATGCGGCCATCCGCATCGACATTGACCAGCGTTGTCTGTGCCGCCGCGTGCAGCACGGAATCATGTTCGATTGCCGTTGTGATGACATGCGCGAAGCCGGACAAGACAAGATTATTGGCCTCGGTCCCGCCACTGGTAAACACGATATCCGCCGCCCGGCACCCGGCCAGCATGGCAATATCATCGCGAGCACCTTCGACAAGCAGACGTGCCGCGCGGCCAAAGCCGTGAACCGATGACGGATTTGACGGCGGGCCCATGGCCGCCTGCATCGCGGCACCCGCCTCGGGGCGCAGCGGCGCGGTTGCGTTATTATCCAGATAAAGAGCCGTGGTGGCAGCCATTGCCAGGAGTTAACTTTTGCGTGTGCCTGGCGGCATGGGGGTATCGTCACCAAGGGTCGGCTTGCCAGCATCATCATGCATGGCCGTGGTCGACAGCCTGTCTTCCATGTCATTCAGCCGTGCCCGCAGGCTCTGCACCTCATCAACAAGCGCGGCAATAGTGCGGCCGCGCGGGTCGACATCGTCCAGATTGCTGACACCATAGGCGGCAAAGGGTGGATCAACCTCGGCGGTTGGCCGTGCCACCAGCTGGCGGGCCGGCACACCGACAACGGTTGCGGAGGCCGGAACATCCTTTGTTACAACTGAATTACCGCCAACACGCGCACCAGCGCGCACCGTAATATTCCCAAGGATTTGCGCACCAGAACCGACAATCACATCATCTTCCAATGTCGGGTGCCGCTTGACGGCCCGCTGCGCTGCGGCATTTACGGCGGGCAGCACACCACCAAGCGTCACGCCCTGATAGAGCGTTACATTGCGTCCGATAACCGTTGTCTCGCCAATCACTACGCCTGAACCGTGATCCACAAAAAAACCGCATCCAATTGTGGCGCCAGGGTGGATTTCGATGCCGGTAAACCACCGCGCCAGCTGCATGATAAAGCGGGCGGCAAATTTCCGGCCGCCCTTCCATAACGGGTTCGCAATCCGATAAGCCAGCATCACCTGAAAGCTGGGATACAGGAACATGGCCGCCAGCTTGCCGCCAGCAGCCGGATCACGCGCGCGGATGGCGTTCAGATCACGATTCAGTTTAGCAAACATATTCGGCCCCCATTACGCCGGTCGGAACATCGTGGCTGCGCTGACGAAATCTCTATACATCGCGCATGCCCGCTTGGCCTGTGGATCGTATTAAGATATAAGCGCTTTTCACAAAATCACAAGAAAAGCGGATTGACCATGCCAGAGGCGATTATCAACGGTCCGGAAGGACGTATTGAATGCCGTTACATGCCTGCCGAGGCACCTAACGCCCCGACCGCGCTGATCCTGCACCCCGAACCTGATCGCGGCGGCACCATGAACAATCGCGTTACCTATGCATTATACCAGCATTTCAAGTCGCGTGGCTTTGCTGTGATGCGGTTCAATTTCCGTGGTGTGGGCCGCAGCCAGGGCGTCTATGACAATGGCGAAGGTGAACTTTCCGATGCGGCAACCGCGATGGACTGGCTGCAGTTACAGAATCCGGCCTCGACACAATGCTGGGTTGCCGGCTTTTCATTCGGGTCATGGATTGGCATGCAGCTGATGATGCGCCGTCCGGAAATTCGCGGATTCATATCGATCAGCCCGCCCGCCATCACCCATGATTTTACATTTTTGGCCCCCTGCCCGGCATCCGGCCTTATTGTAAATGGCGAGGGAGATACAACCGTGCCGCCAGATGCAGTGCATAAGCTGGTTGAACGCGTATCGATCCAGAAGGGTGTCAGCATTGATGTTGATATCGTGCCAGGTGCCAATCATTTCTTTACCGATCATCTCGAACAGATGGTCGAACGGGTGTCCAGCTATCTTGACGATGCCCTAACAGAAGACGCCCCCGAACCCCTTTTCGAATAGAAAGCCGCACGCTAGATGGCCTATCAATCCGAGCTCATCCGTACCTTTGTCGACCGCGGCTATGTCCACCAGATTACCAATGATGTGGGGCTGGATGAACGCGCATGCGATCAGGTTATTCCAGCCTATATTGGCTTTGACTGCACCGCAGACAGCCTGCATGTCGGCTCGCTTGTCCAAATTATGATGCTCCGCGTCATGCAGCGCACCGGTCACAAGCCAATTGTGCTGATGGGCGGGGGTACCACCAAGGTAGGCGACCCGTCAGGCAAGGATGCAGCGCGCCCGCTGCTGTCGGATCAGGATATCGAAAACAATAAGCAGGGCATTCGCCGGGTATTTGAACAATATCTGACTTTTGGTGATGGCCCGACTGACGCCATCATGGTGGATAATGCCGAATGGCTGGACAATCTGGCCTATATCCGTTTTCTGCGCGATTACGGCCCACATTTTTCAGTCAATCGCATGCTGGGCATGGAATCTGTCAAGCTGCGGCTGGAACGCGAACAGCCACTCTCCTTCCTTGAATTCAATTATGCCATTCTGCAAGCCTATGACTTTATGGAGTTGCGCCGCCGTTATGGCTGTCTGCTGCAGATGGGCGGGTCCGACCAGTGGGGCAATATTGTCACGGGCATCGACCTGACCCGCCGCGTTGACGCGCAGGAAGTTTTCGGGCTGACCTCGCCTCTCATCACCACCGCGTCCGGCGCAAAGATGGGCAAGACAGCCGATGGGGCTATCTGGCTGAATGCGGACCGGCTGTCACCCTTTCAGTTCTGGCAGTTCTGGCGCAATGCCGAAGACGGTGACGTGGAACGCTTTCTGGCGCTCTTTACCGAATTGCCCATGGACGAGGTCCGCCGGCTCGGGGCGCTGGAAGGTGCCGACATCAATGAGGCCAAGATCATTCTCGCCAATGAAGCGACCACATTGTGCCACGGGGCAGATGCGGCGGCCGAGGCGATGCGGACAGCACAACAGACATTTGCTGATGGCGGTGCCGGTGACGGGTTGCCACAGATTGAACTGCCCGCCGCCGAAGCTGACGGGCTGGGCATGGTTGCCGCGCTGGTCAGGGTGGGGTTTGCCAAATCGAATGGCGAGGCGCGTCGCCTGATCCGCGGCGGCGGTGCCCGCCTCAATGATGTGTCGGTCAGTGACGAGGACCAAGTCCTTCAGCCCGCCGATTTTGACGACGGCCGCGCCAAGATTTCAGCTGGCAAAAAGCGTCATGCGCTGATCGTCATCACCTGAATGTTGACTGGCTGATCAGCCATCCTCTGATGGCCCAAGGATCCGGTCGCCCTCGCGCTCAATCCATGACGGGCTGAACACATCGCGCAACACGCCCGGAACAATAGATGCTGGCGTCACAGAGGTGTCCGGATCATCGACATCGCCTGTCAGGCTGAATTGGGTGACGAACAGCCCCGCCTTGTCGACACCTGTTAGGATCTGACCGACAATCGGAATGACACCGATAAGCTGGCTGATGAAACTGGCGGGTACCAGATTGCCGCTGACATCCATCAAACGGGTTTCGCGGTCATATTCGCCGACAAAGGCCACGGATACAGACTGCCCCTGCCCGGCCACCTGCGTCATCCGCACAAGCGACCCCCGGGTTTCGATCTGCGCTTCGCCCCATCCAAAGAAAGTGCCTTCACCTTCCAGCAGGCCGACAAGGCCGGCCGGGCCCAATACGGAAAATGCGCGGACGGCGCGCGGCGCCTCAACCACGCGGAAATTGGTCAAGCGGATGTTGGTGTCAAAATTGCTGTAGCCGTCGCGAAATCGCGTCTTCAGCACCATCTTGCCAGACCGGATCGTGTCGGTGATGCCAAGACCCTTCAGCGTGCCGCCTCCATTATCCGACGTCATGGTCAGTGTGGCCGGGTTGTCCGGGCTGTCCGTGTAACGGATGGATGTTTCTGCCCCGCCAACGATACCGAAGCCTTTGAGAAGATCCTGCCCTTCGCCAAACTGGATGCTGACCTGCGCCTCGGTGATCAGCGGCCTGTCCTTGAAGGACAGATCGCCGGAAAACTGCGCCGTACCGCCGCCGGCGCTGCGCTTTGACCCGCTGATCTCGCCACTTAGTGAAATACCGTCACCGGCAATGATACGATCGGCCAGAAAGGTAAAGCCGATGGCGCGCCCGGCACCAAGACCGCGGTTCCGGCGCAGCGGCACAAGGTCTATCAGCTTTGCGCTGCCTTCCAGCTGCCAGCCATCCGCCTTGCTGGCACTAAGGGCAAGTTCGGTGATGTCATTCCCCGGCCATATCAGGTTTTGGAACCGTGCTTCACGAATGCCCAGCGGCCCTGCCTCCGGCCCATTGAACAGGATTTCGCCAGCCCCTGACAGGCTGCCTGAATCCACGACAATCTCGCTGATCTGCACCAGCCTGCCACCTTCCAGCAGGATTTTCATGGCGGCGGTGCCAGGCTCACCCGGCAGCTTCGCCCAGCCGATGACCGGCACCGATGCGGCGGCGTCTTCAAAATCGACATCAGCGCCGATCACTACCTTCTGCAGCCGCAAGTCGCTTTCGAGTTCGATATTGCCACCCAGCGCGCCGCCGATCTCCAGCCCGGTACGCGATGCAACAAATGCCGCCAGCTTGGCCGATTCCCGTGCACTCAGCCGCATGGCGACGCGATCTGCCGCGGAGTCAAAACTGACCAGAAAATTGCTGGGCACGTCAAACAATTGCGCCGCACCTGACAGGGAACCGCCAGACGCATCGAAATTGGCCACCAGATCGGCATTTTCGACGGTGCCGATGATCGGCAGATTGCCGAATTCACCATCGCTGACCACCATCTCGACGGCCAGCTCTACATCCTCGGGCACCAGGATCCGGCCTGTCGGGAACCGCGTTGCAACCATCAATTCCGCCGTGCCGGCCATTTCGATATCGGCAAGATAGATGCCGCCAACATCCTCAATCCCCAGATTGATGGCATGGGTGCGCAAATCAGCCAGGGGGCCACTGGTTGTCAGATTGAGGGTTGCAGTGCCGCTATAATCACTGCGCGTGCTCTGATATCGGAAATCCGAAGGCAGGCCAAAAATCTGTCCGGTACCGGTGACAAGCAGATTGTTGCGCCGGGCATTAATAGTGACATCCGCATCCCGCGCCTCTGTACCAAAAGGCAGCGAACTGAAAATACCGCCGGTCACACGCGCCTCGGCAACAAAATCAATCTCGTCAGGTGTCAGGCGCGGCCGCACCGGAAAAGCTGCGGTAATGCCGAATATGGCCTGACCCGATGCCTGCAGCGTCGTGGCATCATAGCCGTTACCGAACCGCTTGATCATGCGCATCGCCTTGGCGACGGCAATGCCGTCTCCCATATCGCCGGCGAGATTAAGTTCGGCCACGGCGCGCGGCGGCTTGCCGCCGATCACCGGCACGATGCTGATCTTGCCATCTTCAAGGCCAATGCCGTTGACCTCTCCCTCGGTCAGGATAATTTCCGCCTTGTTCTCGGCGATGGTCATCCGCCCGTTGATCGCGTGCAGCGGCGGCACCCCGCCACCAAGCTCCATCTCGACATTCTGGATGGTGATGGACCCGCCCACCTCGGTCACTTTCAGGCGCCCTTCACGGCGCTGGCTGGCAAGCGCCAGACGCACATCTTCCACCCGGCCTGACAGCATTTTGCGACCAACCCAGTTACGCGTTTTGGTCACTGCCCAGTGTGGCCAGATGGCGTGAAATTTGCGCACATCCATATTGCTGGCCAACAGGTTTAACGACCCGCCGGAAAGGGTCCAGGACGGTCCGAGCGCCAGTTCGCCGGATACCGCCATCGCCCCGCCATCGGCAAGGTTGATGCTGATATCCTCGATCGACAACCCGCCATTCTGCAATGTTGCGTTGGCCTGGACGCGGCCCACCTGCAGCGGCTGTTCATGCCCGGCAAGGGTCAGCAATGCATTGCTGGCACCCATCGATACCGACAATTCCTCAACAATGCCGCCAATGCCGATGCGCAGCGCCAGCGTGCCGTCGCCAATACCCTGCAGACGTTCATATTGCGCGGCACCCACATCAACGCTGACCGCCTTGAAAGCGGTGTTCATCTCCACCGCGATGATGTTGATGCGGCGTGACACAAGGTCAAATTCAGCAGCAAGCCGGATGCCGAGATCACTCAACTGCCCGCCGGTAAAGCGCTCCATCAGCATGGCCTTGGTATCCACGGCCATGCCATCCGGCCAGTCAGCATAAAAACTGTCCAGCGACAGAGCATTGCCATCGATGCGCCCGTCGATGGTTGGCAAACCGCCATGCATATCGGCAATGTTGCCCTGCACCGACAGCACGCGGCCATCGCTCAGCACGATCTCGCTTTGCGCCACAGACAGGCTGCCACCGTCGCGGTGGTAGGTCATGATCATCAAGGCGGTTTCATAATCCAGCGGCCGGAAAGGTGCCGGCAACGCCAGCGTACCCGCCACCGCAGCCATATCCATATCAACAACCGCAATGTCACCATCCCGGATTGTGGCGTTCATCCGGCCGGACACCGCACCGCTCGACGCCACCGGGTCGGGTAGCATCGGCGCATAGGGCACCAGACCGCCAAGATGCAGCTTGTCGGTGCTGACCTCCAGAAGGAAATCGCCGCCCAACGGATCGCCCAAAATCATCAGATCCAGCGTGCCTGCCGCCTGTTGACGGATGATCCGCGTTGCCGAGATATTGCCTGTCACCAGCGTGCCGGCTTCGAAACTGCCACTGGCACTGACATCGTCAAACCGCAGAGGGGCCAACCGGCCTGTCAGGTCACGGATATTCAGCGTGGCACCGTCAATGCGCAGTTTCTGCGCGCGCGCTACCCCGGCCGCGCTGGCGCTGCTACTCGACATGCCGGCGAGAAGCGACAAGGCCGGCGATGCGCGCATATCGGCTGCGGCCGGGTCAATATCCAGCTGCAGGTCAAGGTCGGAAAACACCATTTCAAAAGGGGCCTGCGCGAACAATCCTGCCGGTGTGAATACTGCGCTCGCTGCCGGGATGGTCAGCACCGTATCGGCGCCGTCAATCACAACACCCCGGGCCGTGATGGTGACATGCAGCGCCGGCAGGCGCACCTCCAGCCCGACATCTCCGATGGTCAACGACATATCGTCGCCAGCAGCTGCCAGCTGGCGTGACAATTGTGTCTCGATGATACCTGTCAGCCCGCCTGCCTGCTGCAGATAGACAAGGGGCGCTGCAACAAGTATGGCAGACACCAGCAAAATGCCGATGATGACGCGGTGCAACAGCCTGCCGCGCGCCGGCGTCTTATCCGCCGTCTTGTCCGCATTGCCACCGTCTGGCTTGCCCGCCTGGTCGTTCTGTTCTGACATCCTCGTCCCGCGTTCCTCTGATCGGCACCAAACAAAAATCCGGAAAGCGCCCTTTCTGGCTTGAGGCATCCAGCACCTTCTCGGATGTTTGTATCATGGCGATTCGGGGCTGTCTTGCCATCAATCGCCAACATCCTATCTATATCGCACATCCTATGCCCCAAACCGGCTGCTGAGGCACCGCCATCAGACCGCAAATGACGAAAAGGAACACCGCGATGCTTGAACCCGGCCAGAAGATAGCGCCCTTCACCCTGCCCACCGATACCGGAATATTCTCGCTTGCCGGCCAGTCCGGTAAAAAGACCGTCATATTTTTCTTTCCGCGTGCCGACACATCGGGTTGTACCAAAGAAGCGATCGCCTTTTCAGGCCTTCTTGACGCATTTGCCACCGCCGGTTGCGGGGTGATCGGCATTTCCAAGGATAGCGCGGCAAAACAGGCAAAATTCCGGGCAAAACATGGTCTGACCTGTCTGCTCGGCGCGGATGACACGACCGATATCTGCGAGCAGTTCGGCGTCTGGATGGAAAAATCGATGTATGGCAAGACCTATATGGGGATCCAGCGTGCGACCTTTATCCTTGCCAATGACGGCACCTGCCTTGCGGCCTGGCCAAAAGTGAAAGTGGCCGGCCATGCCGAAGAGGTGCTGGACACGCTGCGCGGCCTCTAGACCCGATGCAGACCCGGACAGACAGTGCCATGCCCCTGACCGCGCAACTTGCCGGTGCCCTTGCCATCACCGATCCGGTGGAAAAGGCCGGGCAGACGCGCCTGCTTGTGGCAGGCTGGCGCGATGGTAGCATTGCCGGCCTTGGCACCACCCCGCCACCTGACCGGCCGGGACGCCCGGCCCGGCCCGAACTAAAACTGCCCCGCGATGTGCCACGCCGGCGTATCGGGCCGTTGGCCGGCGGGCGCATTGCCCTGCTGCATGCCATCGCCCATATCGAACTGAACGCCATTGACCTGGCGCTCGACATGGCCTGCCGCTATGCAGATGCCGACCTGCCGCGCGCCTTTTTTGACGACTGGCTGGGTGTCGCAGATGACGAGGCCCGCCATTTCCTGATGCTGAATGACCGGCTGGCCAAGCTGGATGCCAGCTATGGCGACCTGCCGGCCCATGATGGTCTGTGGCAGGCGGCACAGGAAACCGCACATGATCTGCTGGCGCGTCTGGCCATCGCCCCGCTGGTGCTGGAAGCGCGCGGGCTGGATGTCACCCCGGCGATGATCGACCGGTTGCGTGCGGTGGGCGATGATGAAAGCGCCGATGCCTTTGCCATCATCATGCATGATGAGGTTGGCCATGTCGGGGTTGGCAAAAGATGGTTTGACTATGTCTGCGGGCTGCAGCGTCTGGATCCGGTCAGCAGCTGGCACCGTCTTGTCGGCACCTATTTCCGCGGCCCGTTGAAACCGCCCTTCAACATCGCCGCGCGTGAGGCCGCCGGCTTTGCGGCTGCCTTTTATCAACCGATGTCGGAACGCGATGACCTGTTCGCGCCCCCTGCGGATAGCGGATAAGGCAATCGCCTGATCAGCTGCCGCGCTGGGCCCCGACGCGTGCAGCAAGGCTGGCCTCGACAAATTCGTCAAGATCACCATCCAGCACGCCATTGGCATTGCCCTTTTCGACATTGGTGCGCAGGTCTTTCACCATCTGATAGGGATGCAATACATAGGACCGGATCTGGTTGCCCCAGCCGATATCGGTTTTCGCGGATGCCGCATCATTTGCCGCTTCCTCGCGCTTTTGCAATTCCAGCTCGTAGAGCCGCGCTTTCAGCATGTTCATTGCGGTTGCCCGGTTGCGGTGTTGCGAGCGGTCATTCTGGCACTGCACCACGATATTCGTCGGAATATGGGTGATGCGGATGGCGGAATCCGTCTTGTTGACATGCTGGCCACCCGCACCTGATGCCCGGTAGGTATCAACGCGCAGATCCTTGTCCTCGACTTCAATCGCGATGTCATCATTGACTACCGGATAGACCCAGGCACTGGCAAAGCTGGTATGGCGGCGCGCCGAGCTGTCATAAGGTGAAATACGCACCAGCCGGTGGACACCCGATTCCGTTTTCAGCCAGCCATAGGCATTGTCACCCTCAATCCGCATCGTCACGGATTTGATGCCGGCTTCCTCGCCCGCGCTTTCCTCGATCATCTGCAGCTTGAAACCGCGCCGTTCGCACCAGCGGCTATACATCCGCACCAGCATGGATGCCCAGTCCTGCGCCTCGGTACCGCCGGCGCCGGCATGCACTTCCAAAAAGCAGTCATTGCCGTCCGCCTCGCCGGATAGCAGGCTTTCAAGCTGGCGCTTTTCGGCCAGCGGCACCAGAGCGGCAATGGCCGCCTCGGCCTCGGATACGACATCCGTATCCCCTTCCATCTCGCCAAGTTCAATCAGTTCGACGGCATCATTCAGTTCGGTCTGCAGGCTGGTGATCATGTCCACCTGACGCTGCAGCTTGTTTTTCTCGCGCATGGCATTCTGCGCGGCGGTCTGGTCATTCCAGAAATCACCTTCGGCGCTTAACGCCTCCAGCTCGGCCAGCCGCACCGATGCCGCATCAAAATCGACATGGGTGCGCAGAAGATCCAGCGCGGATGAGATGATGTCGATATGGGCCTGCGTTTCAGCTTGCATGATAAACCGGTTCCGAAAACGTGCCCGCCATACCTAGCGCGCCGCCGCACAGGTTACAAGGGCTGCAGATGGCTGGTGATACCCTGTCGGCGTGCCTAGAACAGCCCGGGGATGGCAATTTCGTCATCATCCGATGTTCGCGCCGAACTGCCCGGCACATCAATTAGGGTGCCGCCCGGGCGCTGGCCCGGCTTGAACACCTCAAAGATTGCCTTTTCATGATCGGGCAATACGCGTTCCCCGGTCTCGGAATGGACAGGAATGATGGTAACGCCCCCCGGTCGCCGGAACGGGATGACCGGCTTGCCAGCTGATGCGGTTGCGATGAAATCACCAAAGATGGGCACCGCCACCGTTGAACCGGTCTCGCGCTTTCCAAGCGCGCGCGGCGTGTCATACCCCACAAAAACACCCACAGCCAGATCAGGCGTAAAGCCGATAAACCAGCCATTCGTGTTGTCGTTGGTTGTGCCTGTCTTGCCCGCCACCACCAAATCCAGCTTGTCGATCCGCCGTCCGGTTCCACGCTTGATCACGCCTTCGAGCATCGACACCATCTGGAAGGCAGAGGTCGGCTCGGTCAATTGCTGCCTTGTGTCATCCAGCACCGGGATCGGCTGACCTGACCAGCCACCGGCATCAAAACAGCCACTGCAGTCGCGCGCGTCATGGCGATAGATTGTCCTACCATACCGGTCCTGCACACGGTCGATCAGGCTGGGGGTAATTTTCTTGCCCCCATTCACCAGCATTCCGTAGGCGGCAGTCAATCGCAGCAGCGTTGTCTCGCCCGCCCCAAGGGACATTGACAGCAGCGGTGGCAGATTGTCATTCAGCCCGAAACGTTTGGCATAGTCCTGAATTTCCGCCATGCCCAGATTCATCGCCAGCCGGGCGGTCATCAGGTTGCGGGATTTTTCAATCCCGACCCGCATGATCGAGGGGCCGTAAAACCGCCTTGTATAGTTTGCGGGCTTCCATTTTGGCTTGCCCAGTCCCTGGTCAACCACCAGCGGCGCATCAAGAATCCGGGTTGTCGGATTGTAGCCCTGATCCAGCGCGGCCAGATAGACAAAGGGTTTGAAGGCCGAGCCGGGCTGGCGCAATGCCTGTACGGCGCGGTTAAATTCGGAATCGCCGAAATTATAGCCACCGCTCATCGCCAGCAGGCGCCCCGTATGCGGGTCCAGCGCGACAATGGCGCCTTCCACCAGCGGACGCTGGGACAGCGACCAGTCATCTGGCAGGGGTTCAAACCCGTCGCGGATCAGGTCAGGCGTTGCGTCTGGCGGCTGCACCATGACGATGTCGCCAACGGCAAGCGCATCGCGCAGATCGGTCAGCGGCTGCGGGCGCACCCCGTCTTCGCGCCGCGGCGGATAGGCCCAGAATGCCAGGTTGAACGGAATACGGCCGCGTCCATTGCGCAGCCTGATCTGTGCCTGGTCCCGCGTTACCTCGGTGACAATCGCGGCAAAATGCTGGTCCAGCATGCCGGCTTCATGCCCGGCCAGGATCGCGTCGATATCGCCGGTCCCGTCATGGCTTGCCAGCGGTCCGCGCCAGCCCTGGCGACGGTCCAGCGCCTCCAGCCCGCGTTCCAGTGCCATGCGTGCCGCCTGCTGTAATGCCGGATCAAGTGTCGTCCGCACGGACAGGCCGCCCGCATAAAGCATATCCTCGCCAAATTTATCAACGATGTCGCGGCGCACCTCTTCGGCAAAAAAAGGTGCGTTTGTTGAATCATAACCGGTCTGGGTCGCCACCGTGATTGGCTGCGCCGCTGCGCGGCGGGCCTCAGCCTCGGAAATAAAGCCATTTTCCACCATCTGCGCCAGTACCCAGTTGCGGCGCGCCCGTGCATTCTCGGGACGGTGTATGGGGTGGTAATTTGCCGGCGCCTTTGGCAGCGCCGCCAGATAGGCCATTTCATCCAGCGTCAGCTGGTCCAGCGCCTTGTCGAAATAATTCAGCGCAGCCGCCGCCACCCCGTAACTGCCAAAGCCGAGATAAATCTCGTTCAGATACAGCCCCAGGATCTGATCCTTTGAAAAGGCCCGTTCCATCCGCAATGACAGGATGGCTTCCTTGATCTTGCGGTCGATCGACACTTCATTGGTCAGCAGGAAATTCTTTGTCACCTGCTGGGTGATGGTCGATGCCCCGATGGGCCGGCGCCCGGTACCGTAATTCATCGCATTGGTGACAACAGCGCGCAGCAGGGCCCGCGGATCGATCCCGAAATGCGAATAGAAGGCTTTATCTTCAGCCGACAGAAATGCATGAACCAGCTGCGGCGGCATGGCCTCAACCGGCACAAACACCCGTTTTTCGGTGGCGTGTTCAGCCAGCAGCGCGCCATTGCTGGCATGAATTCGCGTCGCCACCGGCGGCTCATAGGTCGCCAGCTGGTGATAATCCGGCAGGCCCTTCCCATAGGTCCAAAACACCCACAGAACAGCCGCCGCCGCCGCAACCAGCCCCAGAAACAGCAGGCTGACAAGCACACCGGCCAAGGCGATGAACCGCCGCACGAACCCTTTGCGGCGCGGTTTTCCAGCGCTTTCTATATCGGTCAATTCGACCAGATCGTCATCATTATATGTCGCGTCATCGCGGTTCATCGGCGCGGCCCGTACTCTACAAGATAGGCAATAATTGCCCGTGCCAGCCTTTCAACAACCTTTCGGCGGTAGGATTCCTTTTTCAGGTTGGCCTCGTCCCGCCGATTGGTAACAAAGCCCATCTCGACCAGCACCGAGGGCATGTCAGGGGCTTTTAACACGGCAAATCCGGCAAAACGATGGCCACGCTTTGTGCCGCCCGGCAAATCGCCAATCTGTTTCAGGATGGCGCTTGCCAGATAGGTGGACTGGTTCATCGATTCCCGCTGGAACATGCGCAGCAATTCGCCTGCCGCATCCGGGTCTTCGACGGCCAAGTCCGGCCCGCCAATCAGATCGGCCTTGTTTTCGCGCTCTGCCAGCAGTGCGGCTTCCTTGTCCGATGCCGTATCCGACAGGGTGAAAACCGACATGCCATAGGCCTTGGATGACGGGGCGGCATCCGCATGAAGTGAAATAAAGACATCTGCCGATTGTTCGCGCGCCAGCCGGATCCGGTCACGCAGCCGCAAATATCTGTCATCATCGCGCGACAGGACCGGCGCGACAATTCCGGTGGCGCGCAGCTGGCGGGCCAGTTCCAGCGCCGCCGCCAGGGTGATGTGTTTTTCCTGCGTTTTCGAATGGCCGATCGCCCCCGGATCCTTGCCACCATGCCCGGCATCGATAAAGACCACCCATTTGCGCGGCTTGGTCGATGGTGCGGCGATGGTCACGGCGGGCTGTGCCACGACATCAGCGGCGGGCGGCGATGGTGCAGTGGCAGGTTTTGGCATCGGCTTTGTGGTTGATTCCGCTGCCGCCGGGGCCGAATTGGCCGGCGCGGTAACGGCATTTTGCGCCACCGCAGTCTGGCTGGCTGCAGCCGCCTCTGCCGCTTCCTGCGCCAGCGCCTTGGCGGCAACAGAAAAGGCGGTGGTGCCACGATCCACCAGATCCAGTACAAATCGATGCCCGCCCCCATCTGGCGGCAACGCAAAGCGGCGCACCGGAATGGCCGGCGCATCCAGCTCTATGACCACGCGACCGATACCGGGTTCCGGCGTTCCGAAACGATAGGCGCGTGCCGGCGGCTTGGCCAGCGCGCCGCGCGGGGCCACGCCGTTGACCTGCCAGTCCGTATCCGGCATATCGACCACCAGCCGGTAGGGGTCACGCAGCAATGTCAGCCGGGTGCTGGCAGGATTGCGGGTTTCGATCACCACCCGCAGCGCCCTGTCATTTTCGACGGTTACGGTGCCGATGCGCAGCCCGATCACGCTGTTGTCATGCAGATGCGCAGCGGCCGGGGTCTGGGCAAACCCGGTCATCCACAACAACGCTGTCAGCAGAATGACCAGCGATTGCGCCGCCCGAAAGTTATGAAAGCCACCGTCCATTTGCCGCATCACGCCTGCATCAATCCCTGCATCTGTTCCTGACGGAGGCCAGTGTGCTGACCCGGTTTCGGGTACTGGTCCGATTTTCCGTTATTGGCATTTTGCGTTCTGGGTGTATATAGTCAACCTTGGCAAAGGGCGCGAAACACCGCAGATGCAAAAAGCGGCGGTTCCGCACAGCGCGATCACCAAGAACCGGTCATCATGCTGCACCATGCCGCAAAAGAGTATCTATCGGGTGATACCGCGCCCGTACAGCTATGCCAGACCTTTCCGAAGATGTCCCGCGGCTGTTGGCCAGCGCGAGAGGCATCCGAACACAATGTTCGAAACCCGCCGGGAAAGGCGATCACGATGATCCACCTCCATAAACACAGTGTGTTACCCGCTGAACGGGTCGCTGGTGTGGTGGCGTCGGCGCAATCCGTTTCACGGCACAATCACAAACCGGTACCGCAGGCTGCAAGACCAGCCGTCAGGGCTTTGTGCCCCGGCGCCGGGAAGAGACATTACAATGACAAAACGATTACTGATCGACGCCCGCCAAGCCGAAGAAACGCGGGTTGTGCTTCTCAGCGGCACCCGCATTGAGGATTTTGACTACGAAACGGATAACCGCAAACAGCTGAAAGGGAATGTCTATCTGGCACGGGTGACCCGTGTCGAGCCATCCCTTCAGGCCGCTTTCGTGGAATATGGCGGAAACCGTCAGGGGTTTCTGGCTTTCAGTGAAATTCACCCAGACTATTACCGAATCCCGGTCGAGGACCGCGAAGCGCTGATGGCGGCTGAACGCGCCAACGCCGAGGAAGAGGATTCCGACGCCGAGGATGGCGACGCCCCCGAAACCCTTGGCGGCGAGGATACGGATGACGAGGATGTGCGGCCCAAGCGGTCCCATCGCAAATACAAGATCCAAGAAGTGGTATCGCGCAAGCAGATTATGCTGGTGCAGGTCGTCAAGGAAGAACGCGGCAATAAAGGCGCGGCACTGACCACCTATCTGTCGCTGGCCGGCCGCTATTGCGTGCTGATGCCGAACTCGACCCGTCGCGGCGGGGTCAGCCGGAAAATCACCAATGCTGCCGACCGCAAGCGCCTGAAAGGCATCGTTGGCGGGCTGGACACACCTGACGGGGTTGCCGTCATCGTGCGCACCGCTGGGGCCAAACGCACCAAGACCGAAATTGCGCGCGATTATGCCTATCTGTCGAAATTATGGGATGAGATCCGGACCCGCACTCTGGAATCACAGGCCCCCAGCATGATCCATGAGGAAGGGGATCTGATAAAGCGGTCCATCCGCGATCTCTATACCAGCGAGGTGGACGAGGTGCTGGTCGAAGGCGAAGAGGCCTATAAGACTGCGCGGACACAGATGAAAATGCTGATTCCAAGCCATGTGAAGAAGGTGCAGAAATATGAGGACAGCCTGCCGATCTTCCAGCGCTATCAAGCAGAACAGCAGATGGACACCATCCACAGCCCGCAGGTTACGCTGAAATCGGGCGGATATCTGGTGATCAACCAGACAGAGGCGCTTGTCGCGGTGGATGTCAATTCCGGCCGCGCGACGCGCGAGCGCAATATCGAGGAAACCGCGCTGAAGACCAATCTGGAAGCCGCTGACGAGCTGGGCCGCCAGCTGCGCCTGCGCGATTTGTCCGGTCTGATCGTCGTCGATTTCATCGATATGGAAGAGAATAAAAACCGCAATGCCGTCGAACGCCGCATGAAAGATGCCATGCGCAATGACCGGGCGCGCATCCAGATTGGATCGATCAGCCATTTCGGCCTTCTGGAAATGTCGCGCCAGCGGCTGCGGATCAGCTTCAATGAATCGATCAGCAATGTCTGCCCGCACTGCGAAGGCACCGGCCGTGTCCGGTCTGTGGAAACGGCGGCGCTGCAATTGCTGCGCGCCATCGAGGATGAAGCCTCAAAGGGCAAAATGGATCAGCTGCGCATCACCATGCATAGTGATGTGGCGCTGTATATCCTCAACCACAAGCGGGCGTCAGTCACCGCACTCGAGGAACAGTTTGGCCTGTCCATTGTCATTCTGGCCGATTCCAGCCTGACCGCCACCGAACACCGGGCCGAGCGTATTGGCTGGCAGGGCGGCACACAGCGCAAATCTGCCAAACCCGCAAAGACCGCCGACACCGCGGCCGATGCAGATGCAGATGCCGAGGATGATGAGAATCGTGCCGAAGAGCAGGAGGCATCGGATGAGGATCAGCCGCGGCGCCGCAAACGTGGACGGCGTGGTGGTCGGCGCCGGCGGCGGCGCGGTGGTGACGGCGCGGATAATGGCGTCGAGGCAGATTCCGCAGCCAATGATGATGAATCACAGGATCGTATGACCGGCGATGCGGCAGCCGGCGCCGCTGGCGACAGTGATGCCGGTGATGCGGGTGATGCTGGTGATGCTGGGGCAGAATCTGGCAGCGAGGACGGGAAATCCGGCCGGTCACGCCGCCGGCGCGGTGGCCGCGGTCGCGGCCGCGCGGCGGCCGGTGACAACGCAGACGCCGTTGCTGCCGACACAGATTCTGACAATACAGATTCTGGTCATGCGGGTGCCGATGCAGCCGCCGGCACTGACAATGCAGCCGATGCCGATAAGGCGGGTGATGCTGCGTCAGATCCATCGGCACAGGCAGATGAGGCCAAGCCAAAGACCCGGACCCGCAAGAAGGCGGCTAAACGTGCCACCAAAACCGACGACGCGGGCAAGGGCGAAACCGACGACGCGGCAACGGGCGAAACCGTCGAGACGCCTGCCCCGAAGGCACGCAAGAAGGCAGCAAAGAAAACCGCTGCCGCCACCAAGAAGAAGGCGGCAAAGAAGGCCACTGCCAAGAAAGCGGCCAAATCGAAAGCCGCGGATACGGCATCGAGCGATGCAGCGTCATCATCGGACGGCGCTGCCGACGCGTCGACGGACCGTGCGCCGATCAGCTCGACACCGGATGATGTGGTGGATGTTGGCAGCGCGGCCCCGGCCGCACGCCGGACAGGCTGGTGGAACCGCGGCTAGGCCCTATTCAGCGGCGGCATTGCCTGCCTGTTTGAGATAAGACGGAAGCCAGTCGTTTATTCTGCGGCTGGCTTCTTTCATATCTGCGGTACTGCCGGCAAAGGACAGGCGCAGATGGCGATGGCCCTGTTCCTGGTCAAAATCGACCCCCGGCGTGCAGGCCACATGCGCATCTGTCAGCATGGCCTCGGCCATATGGATGGAATCCGGGCTTTGCATCCCCAGCGCGCTGATATCGGCATAGATGTAGAAGGCGCCTTCGCATGGCGCCATGTCGCCCAGAAAATCCTGCGGCAGGCTGCGGATCAGAAGATCGCGGTTTTCGCGATAGCGCGCGACCTCAACATCCAGCAACGCATAATCGTCAAAGGCGGCAATCGCACCGGCCTGCATTGGGCGCGGCGGACCGATATACATGTTCTGCGCCAGCCTTTCGACCGTTTCCATCAGATCCGGCGGGAAAATGGCCCAGCCGACGCGCCAGCCTGTCATCGAGAAGAATTTTGAAAAGGAATTGACCACGATCACGCTGTCACTATGTTCCAGCGCGGTTGTGGGCCGGCCGCCAAATGTCAGCCCATGATAGATTTCATCCATAATCAGCCGCACGCCATTGCGGTGACACCATGCGCAGACATCGCGCACATCTTCATCGCTCATCACCACACCGGTCGGATTGGCCGGGCTCGCCAACAGCATACCGTCGGGCAAAGGGTCCCCGGATTCGGCCAGCGCCGTAAGGCTTGGCACCCATCCCTCGCTTGACCGCGCCGGCATTAGCACCGGCTCCAGACCCAGCGCCAGCAGCAGGTTCCGATAGGCCGGATAGCCCGGCGTGGCGAGTGCAATCCGGTCGCCCCGGTCAAAAGCCGCCAGAAAGGCCAGCACAAAGCCAAGCGATGATCCCGGCGTGACCGCAACGCGTTCCGGGTCCAGCCGGGCGTTATAAAAATCGGCATAATGGGTGGCAATGCGCTGGCGCAGCGGCCATTCGCCAAGCGCGACTGAATAGCCATGCGTCGACACATCCGCCAGCGCCGCCGTAAGGGCCTGATTGACCGCCGGTGGCGGCGGCGCGGATGGCTGGCCGACCTCAAGATGGATGACATCTGCGCCCGCGGCCTCGAGAGCCTTGGTGGCATTCATCACCGACATGGCCAGAAAGGCGGGAAGGCGGTTGGTCGAGGTGGTTTTCAGGGCCATAATGGCGTCTCTTTCATCAGGACACGGCAAGCGGTGACAGGGTGTTTAAACATATGGCGAAGAAACAGGCAAAAAAAAGCCCTGCTGCCGGACCCTTGTCATACGGGCCCGTTCACGGGTCAGCGGATATTGCCCTATTGGGGCCATCATTATATGAGACTCAACGCACCTTACAGTTCGCCGCCCGCAAGGACCAAAAAGGGCATGCCCAGCTTTTCTGACATTTGCCATCATCCTGAGGGCCATCAAAAAACCAGCAGGCCATTGCGGCGCTGGCTGTTGCTCCTTGCGACGCTCTGCGGCCTGCTGATCTGTGGCAGCATTCCAGCGCGCGCCGACATGATCCGCGATGCCGAGATCGAGGCCGGTCTGGAACAGCTGGTCGCGCCGTTGGCAAGCGCCGCCGGATATGCGCCGGGAGAGATCACGGTCCGCGTGGTGATCAGCCCGCATTACAATGCCTTTGTCGCCGGCAAACGCACCATCTATGTGCATTCCGCCCTGTTGTTGGAAGCCGAGACTGTGCTGGAATTTCTGGGGGTAATGGCGCATGAGATCGGCCATATAAAGGCAGGCCATGTGCCGCGCATTGACGAGGCCCAGACAGCCGCAACAGGGGCCGCTGCCCTGGCCACCATCGCCGCCATGGCGATTGCCGCCTCTGGCAGTGGTGATGCGGCTGCCGGTGTTCTGATCGGGGGCAGCGACCGTGCCAACCGCGTGTTCCTGTCATCGATACGCCGCAATGAATCCGTTGCCGATGAAATCGGGCTGGGCCTAATGGATGCGGCCGGACTGTCATCGGTGGGGCTGCGCAATCTGATGCAGCGGCTGGCCCGCCAGCGTGCCCTGCCAGAACACCGCCAGTCTGTCTATTATTCTACCCACCCCGGCGCGATTGACCGTCTGCAGACGCTTCAGGACCATGTCATTCGCTCGCCACATTCGGCGCGCCCGGCATCCGATGAAACAGCCCGTCTTTTTGACCGTCTTGTCGCCAAGGTTTTTGCCTGGACAGAGGCCCCGCAACGGGTATTGAACCAGGATGGCGGACCCAGCCCCGATGCCGATCACCGGCAATATGCCACCGCGATCGCTGCCTATCGCCAGGGGGATTTGACACCGGCGCTGGCGATTATGGACCGGCTTGTTGCGGCCTATCCGCAGGACGGCTTCTTTCACGAATTTCGGGGTGATGTCCTGTTTGCCATGGCGCGCCCGGCTGATGCCGCGGCCGCCTTTGAAACAGCATTGCGTTTCCATAGGGCCAGTCCGCTTATCCAGCTGACGCTGGGGCGGGCACTGGTGGCAACCGGCGATGCCACACAGCTGCCGCGGGCCATCGAGGCGCTGCAGGCTGCCCACAAGGGCGAACCGCTATGGGCCTTTCCGGCCCGGCAATATGCCATCGCGCTGGGCCGGGACGGGCAGATAGCGGCGGCAGACATCATGCTTGCCGAGGAAGCCATCCTCTATGGCGACCGGCAACGCGCCGTCCAGCTGGCACGGCGGGCGCTGAAGCCGGATTCCATTGACCCGGTGCTGGCAAGCCGTGCGCATGACATTATTTTTCGTTATGGCGGCGCGACCGACTGACACCCTTATCACGCTATGCAGGGCGGGTGCCGGTTGCTATATCTAGGCGCCATCTGCCCTGCCTACAGGAGACCCTCTCTATGACCCGATTTGTGAAATCCGTACTGATCTGCCTGACCCTTGCCTTTGGCGCACAAGGCGTTGCAACCCTGCCGGCGGCTGCAGATATTGGTGACGCCGACCGCGATGCGCTGAACAAGATGTTCGAGGACTATATCCGCGCAAATCCGGAAGTCGTCCGCGAGGCGCTGTTGGCACTGGCCAAGCGCGAGGCGGATGCGGCACTGACGGTGGCACTGCGTACCCTGCATGAAGATGCGGGTGACCCGTTCATCGGCAACCCAGATGCCAACATCGTGATCTATGAATTCAGCGATTATAATTGCGGCTATTGCAAACGTGTCTTCGCCCCGCTTCAGCAGCTGCTGGCCGAGGATGATGATGTAAAGCTTGTCCTGAAAGAATTCCCGATCCTCAGCCAGACATCGATGCTGGCCGCACAGGCCGCCGTGGCAGCGCAGGCACAGGGCGTCTTTCCGGCCTTCCATGTTGCGATGATGACAGCGCGCGGCGCTGTATCGATGGACAGCATCATGGCCGCCGCCAGCGAGGCGGGCGCAGATCTTGACCGGCTGCAGGCTGATATGAACAGCGCCGAGGTGGCCATGATTATCGAGCGTACACGCGCCGCTGCCCAGCAGCTGAATATTTCCGGCACGCCGGGGATGGTCATCGGCACGCAGGTTATTCCCGGGGCCATCGGCATTGACGAAATGCGCCAGATTATCGCTGCCACGCGGGCCGAAAACGGCTAGCGGCGGACATGATGCAGGTGATGAATCTCTGGACTGTTGCGCCCGATGCCGCTATGCCTCGCGGCAGGGTAAGGCCAGATGGATGTGCCAAATGGCTTTGAATGCGCCGCGCCAATAATGATAGGCTTGCCACTATGACTGATCCGATCCGCATCTCCGTGATCAATGGCCCCAATCTGAACATGCTTGGCACGCGTGAACCGGATATTTATGGCCATGACACGCTTGCCGACATCGAAGCCCGCTGCCGTGCCATCACCGATGGAGCGGGGCACCAGCTTGACTGGATGCAGTCCAACAGCGAAGGCGATCTGATCACAACGATCCAGCAGGCCAATGGTGTTGCCGACTGGATCATCATCAATGCGGCCGGGCTGACCCATACATCTGTGGCGTTGCGCGATGCGCTGGCGCTGTTCGACGGCGGCAAGATCGAAATTCACCTGTCAAACACCCACAAACGTGAAACATTCCGCCACCACTCGATGATTTCCGCAGTGGTCAATGGCGTTGTCATGGGATTTGGCGCAATGTCCTATATCATGGCCGTCAGAGGCGTTGTTGAAATGGCGATGGAGACCAAAACACATGGCTAAAGCCCCGAAAGCATCCGCCGGCACCGATACGGCGCTGGTCAAGGCACTTGCTGATATTCTTGATGAGGCCGGTCTGGCTGAACTGGAATATGAAACCGATTCCGTTTCGGTCCGATTGTCACGCATCACCGGCCAGCCCGCCGCAGTGGCACCGGTTGCCGCCGTCGCACCGGCTGCAGCGCCAGCCCCCGCCACACCGGTCGCAGCAGCTGCGCCCGCCGGCGATACAGCTGGCGGCGATGCGGCCGCGCATCCGGGCGCGGTTATCTCGCCCATGGTCGGGACGGTCTATACCGCACCGGAACCCGGCGCCGATGATTTTGTCAGCGCGGGTAGGGTCGTCAAAAAAGGCCAGACACTGCTGATTGTCGAGGCGATGAAGGTGATGAACCCGATCACCGCGCCGGCAGACGGCACTGTCACTCAGGTCCTTGTTCAGAATGCACAGCCGGTTGAATTCGGCGAAGCCCTGGTCATCATCGAGTAATGTTCAAGAAAATTCTCATAGCGAATCGCGGGGATGTTGCATTGCGGGTGCTGCGCGCCTGCAAGGAAATGCAAATTCCCAATGTCATTGTTCATTCCACTGCCGACGCGGATTCCATGCCCGTGCGCCTTGCCGATGAATCGGTCTGTATCGGACCGCCGGCCAGCGCCGATTCCTACCTGAATGTTGCCGCGATCATCACCGCGGCCGGTGTCACCGGAGCCGATGCCATTCACCCCGGGGTCGGCTTCCTGGCCGAAAATGCCGATTTCGCCGAAATCGTTGCGGCACATGGCCTGACATTTATCGGGCCGGAAACACGCCATATCCGGTCGATGGGCGACAAGGTGGAAGCCAAAATCACCGCTGCCGAGTCGGGCCTGCCGCTGGTGCCGGGATCACCCGGCGCCGTGGCAACCCTTGACGAGGCAAAGCGCATTGGCGGCGATGTCGGTTATCCGTTGTTGGTCAAGGCCGCTTCGGGTGGCGGAGGTCGCGGCATGAAGGTTGCCGAAACCGCCGACGATCTTGCCGAGGCCTTCAGCTCTGCCCGCGCCGAGGCAAAGGCGGCATTCGGAGATGATACCGTCTATCTGGAACGCTATCTTGGCCAGCCGCGTCACATCGAGGTGCAGGTCATTGCCGACAGCCATGGCAATGTGGTGCATCTTGGCGAGCGCGAATGTTCGATCCAGCGCCGCCATCAAAAGCTGTTTGAAGAGGCCCCCTCACCGGCATTGACTGCCACCCAGCGCGCCGAGATCGGCAAGGTGGCCGCCGAGGCGACCAGGCGGATGGGCTATCTTGGTGTCGGCACGATGGAATTCCTCTATGAAGACGGGGAATTCTTCTTCATCGAGATGAATACAAGGCTGCAGGTCGAACATCCGATTACCGAGGAAATCACCGGTGTCGATCTGGTACGTGAACAGATCCGCATTGCCGCCGGCCTGACGCTGTCATTCACCCAGGATGATATTACCTTTACCGGACATGCTATCGAATGCCGCATCAATGCTGAACATCCGGAAACCTTTATGCCCACACCCGGCAAGGTGACCGCATTTCATGCTGCTGGCGGCCCCGGCATCCGGGTGGATTCCTGTCTCTATGCCGGCTATGCGGTTCCGCCCTTCTATGACAGCCTGATTGCCAAGCTGATCGTCTATGGCGATGACCGTGACCAGTGCCTGTCCCGCCTGCGGCGTGCCTTGCAGGAATTTGTTGTCGAACCCATTCCGACAACCCTTGGCCTTCATGAAAGGCTGGTTGACGCCGATGCGGTACAGGATGGCAGCTATAACATCCGGTGGCTGGAAGAAATATTCCTTGCCGCCGATGCTGATAGCGACCAAGCCTAGCCCGTCCACTGATGGCCGACCGGTTTGCCTTTTCACCGGAAACACTGATCAAAGCCTATTCGCTTGGTGTGTTTCCGATGGCGGACAGTGCAGACAGCACGGATATCCGTTTTTATGATCCTGATGTGCGGGCGCTGATCCCGCTGGGATGGCATGATGGCCGCAAACCGGCGTTCCATCTTCCCAAACGTCTGGCGCGTACAGTCCGCCAAAACCCGTTTCGGGTGACGTTCGATCAGGATTTTGCCGCAGTGATCAGCCAGTGCGCCGCCCCGTCCCCCACGCGCGCCGATACCTGGATCAATGCTGATATCAGGGCGCTCTATATTGCGCTGCACAAGCTTGGGTTTGCCCATTCGGTTGAAGTCTGGGACGGTGATGCGCTTGTCGGCGGTCTGTATGGCGTCGCGCTGCGGGCCGCCTTTTTCGGGGAATCGATGTTTTCGCGGCGCACCGATGCCTCAAAAATTGCGCTTGTACATCTGGTGGCGCGGCTACGGGCCGGCGGGTTCCGGCTGCTCGATGCGCAATTCACCAATGACCATCTGTTGCAGTTCGGTATTTATGAAATATCGCGTGACCGATTCCAGCAACAGCTGGCCACCGCCCTGTCACAGCCGGCAAACCTGCAGCTGGAACGCGATAGCAGCGATCTGGTGGCCGAGATGATGGCCGCCGCGCGCGGCTGAAACCATCGCTGGCAGTCAGTCGGGCTTGCAGCTTAACAGAGTGATGTCATAGACCGGGTGTTCCAGCGCCGAAACGGCCGGGCTGGACGAGAACATCCAGCCACTAAAGACCGGCTTTGGCGCCTGCGACGGGTCATGCCCGCGATCCACAACTTCGAGAAAGGCCGCATCCTCGGGCGGCTCTTCCGGCGGATGGAAGGCGCAGCGCTGTACGGTGAGGCCCAGCGTCCCGAAACTGATCTGCGTGCCGATCGGGGCCGACAAGGTGGAAATACGTGCCGTGATCTTGTCCAGCGCCTGCAGCTTGGCCGTGTCACCTTCCAGCCAGCTGGCCTGCGTCCCGCCCGCACAGCAGCAGGCCGCGAGGATCATCATGCCGGTAATGGCGCGGTTACGAGCCATCGCCGCCAGCGGCAAAGACAGCCTTGCCAAGAAGGTCAGTCAGGCTGACCGGATCACGCGTATCATAAATCACATCGCCCGGCTGCAGCATCTCGAGATCCGCCCCCGGCATCAGTTCCAGATAATTTCCGCCAAGCAGGCTGGCCTCGGTAATCCGCGCGCTGCTGTCCGCCGGTATCTGGATCCGCGGGTCGAGCGCGATCACAATCCGCGCGACATAGGTTGCCGGGTCGAGGTCCTGCCGGACGATCTGGCCCACCTTGATTCCCGATATGCGCACATCATCGCCAACCGATAACCCGCCAGTGGCCCCGAATTCGGCAGTGATCTCATAGCCGTCAGACCCGCGCAGGTCAGCCGCCTCATAGGCAAGCGACAGAAAGGCAACCGCCGACAACAGGACGACAGCACCCATTATGGTTTCCAGCATGCTGCGTTGCATTTCCTATCTCCTGTCAGATGGCGGCAGGCCCTACCCCTGCGGTCCGCCCGGTCAGCTTGGGCTCCACGGCTCATAGTCGCCGGTCGCTGCTGCACGTTTGCCACCCTTCAGCACATGGCCTGCCGGGCGGTGGGCGAATTTGGTGCCTGTAAGGTTTGGCAGATGATCCTGCTGCCAGCCATGCCGGTCATATCCGTCCGATGGCGGCGGCAGCGCTTCGGTGTGGTGCAGCCAGCCATGCCATTCGGCTGGCACCTTTGATGCCTCGACGATCCCGTTATAACGCACATAGCGGCGCGGCGGCTTGCCAGGGCGCGCCTTTTTTTCCTCGTGATATGTATTGCCGAATACATCACTGCCGACTTTGCGTGTCTTGAACCGGATGTGAAGTCTTGTGACGAAATCCATGATGATGGCAACCCTTTGACCCATTCTGCACGGCGGCTATGCCCTGTCCCGCGCGATCCCCCTGATCTGTTCCGCAACGCCCGTCTCAATCAAGCCCGTCATCAGATCACGGCCCGCGATCACGCCGGCATTGCTGGCGCCACTATAGGCCGATGCAACCCGCCCCGTCCAGTGGCCATGCACCGTGAACCTACTGTGAATCTGCCGCGAACCTGCTGCGAATCTTTGGGCAAGCTACTACCAATGTGCCGCCGGGAATGGCGTCACATACCGACCGAGGTGCGACAAAAGCGCCGCCCGCCAGCGCGGCTGGTCGGCTGTTTTGCTGACCTTTGCTGGATTGCATCGGGCGAAACACCCGCGATTCACAATCACCGAGCCAAGGCAAGCCAAATTTTCGCCGAAACGGCAAATAAGTTACTTGTTCCCCGCACGCAATATCAGGTAGTTTTTTGCAGTCGGCACCACAAAATCTTGTATTTTTAGTCGGCAAATTGAAAAAAAACCATCCAGATTCAAACACTAACCGGCCATTATTCACGCCGGTTTGCAGGGACAGATTCAGAGGAAGATAAATGCATTTCGAAAGACGCTTTACCGCCGCCGGAACGGACCCATACCAAAACCTCGAATTCCGATCTGCATCCAGTGAAATCCGCAACCCTGACGGAACGATTGTCTTCCGCGCCGAGAATGTCGAGGTGCCAGTGCAATTTTCGCAGGTTGCGACTGATATCCTGGCGCAGAAATATTTCCGCAAGGCGGGTGTGCCGACCATTCTGAAAACGGTCGAGGAAAGCGCCGTCCCATCATGGCTGTGGCGGTCCGTTGGTGATGACAAGGCGCTTGCCAAGCTTCCCGAGGAAGAGCGTTACACGGGCGAGACATCTGCCAAGCAGGTGTTCAACCGTCTTGCCGGCACCTGGACCTATTGGGGCTGGAAGGGTGGCTATTTCACCACCGAGGAAGATGCGCGCACCTATTATGATGAAATGTGCTATATGCTGGCCGCGCAGATGGCCGCGCCAAATTCGCCGCAATGGTTCAATACCGGCATGCATTGGGCCTATGGCATTGATGGTCCCAGCCAAGGGCATTTCTATGTCGATTACAAGAGTGGCGAGCTGACACGCTCGGCCAGCGCCTATGAACATCCGCAGCCGCATGCCTGCTTCATCCAGTCCGTCAGTGACGATCTGGTGAATGAGGGCGGCATCATGGATCTGTGGGTCCGCGAGGCACGCCTGTTCAAATACGGGTCGGGCACCGGGTCCAACTTCAGCCGCATCCGCGGCGAAGGCGAAAGCCTGTCTGGCGGTGGCAAGTCATCCGGCCTGATGAGCTTTCTGCGCATTGGTGACCGCGCTGCCGGCGCCATCAAGTCGGGCGGCACCACGCGCCGCGCCGCCAAGATGGTGACAGTGGATGTCGACCATCCCGATATTGAGCAATATGTCGACTGGAAGGTTGTCGAAGAGCAGAAAGTCGCCGCCCTTGTTGCCGGCTCAAAGCTGGCGCAAAAACATATGGGCGCAGTCATGGCGGCCTGCCAGATCACCGATGGTCTGGACGGTGACGACCGGTTTGACCCGCGCAAGAACCGCGCGCTGAAAAAAGCCATTGTCAGCGCCCGTCAGGTGATGATCCCCGAAAATTACGTACAGCGGGTGATCCAGTTTGCACGCCAGGGCTATACCGAGATCGAATTCAAGACCTATGACACTGACTGGGATTCCGAAGCCTATCTGACAGTGGCCGGCCAGAATTCAAACAATTCGGTGCGTGTCAGCAATGAATTCCTGCAGGCCGTTCTCGATGAAGGCGACTGGGAACTGGTCAAGCGGCGCGACAATGGCGTTGCCAAGCGTATCAAGGCTGCTGACCTGTGGGAAAAGATTGCGCATGCCGCCTGGGCCTGTGCCGATCCGGGCCTGCAATACGACACCACCATCAATGAGTGGCATACCTGCCCGGCCGGCGGACGCATCAATGCGTCAAACCCGTGTTCGGAATATATGTTCCTTGATGACACCGCCTGTAACCTGGCGTCGCTGAACCTGATGCAGTTCCGCCACGATGATGGCAGCTTCAACATCCCGGCATTCGAACATGCCTGCCGCCTGTGGACACTGACACTGGAAATTTCGGTTCTGATGGCGCAGTTCCCGTCAAAGGAAATTGCCCAGCTGTCCTATGAATACCGCACCCTTGGCCTTGGCTTTGCCAATATTGGCGGGCTGTTGATGGCGCAGGGCCATTCCTATGACAGTGATGAAGGCCGTGCCATCTGCGGGTCGATTTCGGCCATCATGACCGGCATCGCGTACGCCACATCGGCCGAAATCGCCAGCGAGGTTGGCGCCTTCCCGCAATATGACAAGAACGCCAAGAGCATGATCCGGGTGATGAAGAATCACCGGCTGGCCGCACATGGCAAGGTAAAGGGCTATAAGGGTCTCAGCATCCTGCCGGTGCCGCTTGATGCCGCATCCTGCCCCGACACGGCACTGGTCGATGCGGCCCGCGCCGCCTGGGACAGCGCCGTTGAAAAGGGTGAGGCACATGGCTATCGCAACGCCCAGGCAACCGTGATCGCCCCGACCGGCACCATCGGACTGGTGATGGATTGTGACACCACAGGGATCGAGCCGGATTTCGCCATCGTGAAATTCAAGAAGCTGGCCGGCGGTGGCTATTTCAAGATCATCAACCGCGTCGTGCCCGAGGCACTGGCCAATCTTGGTTATGCCCAGTCGCAGATTGACGACATCATCCGCTATGCGGTGGGTGCCGGCAGCCTGAAAAACTGTCAGGCCATCTCGATCAACGCCCTGCGCGACAAGGGCTTTGGCGATGCCGAGATCGACAAGCTGGAAGCGGCGATGGAAAGCGCCTTTGACGTCAAATTCGCGTTCAACCGCTTTACCCTTGGCGATGCGTTCTGCACCGATGTTCTTGGCTTTACCGACGCGCAGCTGAATGATTACAGCTTCAACATGCTCGAGGCGCTTGGCTTCGACAAGGACGCCATCGAGGCGGCAAACATCCATGTCTGCGGTTCGATGACCCTTGAGGACGCCCCGCATCTGAAGGATGAGCATCTGCCGGTCTTTGATTGCGCCAATGTGTGCGGCCGCCACGGCAAGCGGTTCCTGTCGGTGGGCAGCCACATCACCATGATGGCCGCGGCACAGCCCTTTATCTCGGGCGCGATCTCGAAGACGATCAATATGCCGAACAGCGCCACCGTCGAGGAATGCGGCGAAGCCTATATGCAGTCCTGGCAGCTTGGCCTGAAGGCCAACGCCCTGTATCGCGATGGCTCAAAACTCAGCCAGCCGCTGTCATCCGGCCTGATCGACGATCTGGAAGAGGATGAGGATACCGCGGCCGCGCTCGATACGCCGGTGGCGGCATCGGCCCCGCAGGTCATCGAACGTGTGGTTGAGCGGTTTGTCCGCGATGCCGAGCGTGAAAAGCTGCCGCATCGCCGCAAGGGCTATACCCAGAAAGCCACCGTCGGCGGCCACAAGGTCTATCTGCGGACAGGCGAATATGAGGATGGCCGCCTTGGCGAGGTGTTTATCGACATGCACAAGGAAGGCGCGGCCTTCCGGTCACTGATGAACAATTTTGCCATCGCCGTGTCGATCGGCCTGCAATATGGCGTGCCGCTCGAGGAATTTGTCGAGGCCTATACCTTCACCCGGTTCGAGCCGCAGGGCATTGTCACCGGCAATGACGCCATCAAGATGTCGACCTCGATCCTTGATTACACCTTCCGCGAACTGGCGATCTCCTATCTGGATCGCCATGATCTGGGGCATGTCGACAAGGACGATCTTGATGTCACCACCACCGGCACCGGCGAAGGCCAGTCGGAACTGGTGAACAAGGTCACCAGCCGCGGCTTTATCCGCAAGCAGGGGCTTGTCGTCTATTCGAATGACGGCAGCGCGGCCCAGGCGGTCGACGAGACGATGCCGGTCATGCGCGGCCCGGATGGCGGCGGCAGCAATGCTGGCGGCAATGTCGGTGGCGGGGATGCGGCATCGACCATCATCACGGCCACCACCGGCACCACCGGGACGGCGCAGGATACAGCTGCTGTCACGGCAGATCGGGTCCAGCAGGCGCGTATGCAGGGCTATGAGGGCGAGGCCTGCCCCGAATGCCAGAACTTTACGCTGGTGCGCAACGGCACCTGCCTGAAATGTAACACCTGTGGGGGCACCACAGGCTGCAGCTGATCTCTCCCTGCAGCATTCCTGCAGACTGGCCCCGCGCTCCGGCGCGGGGCTTTTTTCTTGGGGGGGTGGGATGCCGGGTATTTTTGGGGGATGGCCAGCAACCCCGTAGCAACAGTTCACGCGGATTTGATTTGATTGCGGCGGTGATCGCCCTTATATCTGGCAGTGGATTGGGACATATCCCGGTTGGCAAAAAGGTGCTGGGCTTCCGGCGCCTTTTTGTTTTTCGGGGGATGGTTTTCCAGTTCTTACTTCAAATTCGTTGTTTTGCCCCTGCTTCACGGAAACATCTTGCAGGCTTCCAGTTTGTCCCGCAGCACCTCATAGGTTCTGTTCTTCTGATCCGGACGAAAGCTGTAAAGTGAGACCGGCCGCGCAACAAGATCGGCAAGCTGCAGCCCGGCAAGGTTGGCAGCTTTTGGCGCGAACCGTGGCGCAATTGTCAGCTCAGAAAAGTTGATCTGCCGATATCCCCATCCTGTACCGTTCGACAGGACCCGCCGGAATTCCAGCTCCAGCGCCCGGTCCTCATTCTTGCCGCGGCATTCAAAGATCACATTGACCACACGCCCCGACTGGCCGTGCCGCAGCATGAACCCGTTCAGACGTTCAAGGCACAGATGTAACGCGACGTTGTAGGGGCTCCACGGGTCGCTGTACTGCTTTTTCAGCGCCGCCTTGTCAATGACCGAGGCAATGACGCGGAAAGGCGCGTCGGCCACCAGCTGGTGCAGATCACCAAGAAATGCCTCGCGAAGCCGCCTGTCCGCCATCAGCCCTGAATAATCGCCAAGCCGCTTGCGGATTTCATGCTCGTGAAGAATGGTGCCGTCATGCCCCCAGTGACGGAACTTCAACCGCTGCATCGCCGGCACGACCGAATCAATATAGTCGGACACGCGGAAAATACAAAAGGCTAGCGTGAACATTGGGAATTCGGCATCAACCCCGGTCAGGGCGGGATCGCCACTTTCATCGACATAGACGATGTAATCAGAAAATGGACGTGGATGGTCAGGCATAATGGCATGGAAAATTGCGGCGGCTCGCCGGGTGGCGATGCGGGTGGTTCGGTCGACTGCACTGGCCAGAGACATGCAACTAACGTCTGGCCAGCGGCCTTCGCACGAAGCGATAGGTCTTCAACGCGGATGACATGAGCAGAGCCGCAGACCGTCATAGCATAAGCCCGGCCCCACGCACCGGGAAGCGGCCCCGGCCGGTCAGGCCTTCACGATGCGGTGAGGGATCGACAGCTTTTTTTACAGAAAGGCGGATTCGAAAAGATGAAAAAGGCAAAAACCGGCAAACCCTGTGACCATCCAGAAGGACAGATTATATTTGGCCCCATCAACAGCCTGTAGGCCACGTTTTCTTTTTTGAAAGTCTTTCGCCACGGCACATTGGCGGCTCTTGATTTCTTCAAGTCGTTTGTTCACATGTGATCTAGTGCTTACATTCTGATAATAAAAATCACCAAAAATTTTCTGCGCAGCATCAATGTCATAGCTTTTGCAATGCGCTGCGACCTCCGCGAGGCACGTCTGAGCCTCATCAATCATCTTTATTTCATCAAAATTTTTTCCGCTAATCTGCGGGACTGATAAAAAAGTGATGCGATCATAATAGTTCAGTTTCAGCAGCAGAAAATTCAGCAAGTATCTTACAGAGTAATAGCAACATATGAAAAACAGGCCTTGCAGCAGCGTCTCTTGAGTAAGACCAGAAAGATTGATTCCCCAAAAGATAACCACCTGTTCCGGCTTCGCTTGTGAAACTTCTAGCTTGTCAAAATAAAAGGGTAAAAAGCAAAAGCAGGATAACAAGACTGGCCTTGCAGACTTTCTGAGATTCTCAACAGCTTCAAGATATCCAGCGTCTTTTTCATGGCCCGACTGGGTCTTTGACATCAATGTGTAAACAAAATTCGTCTGCATATCTTCCAAGTGATCAACAGTTTCTTCGATAAACGCAGCTTTCTCGGCCTGATGATTGCCTTTTATTGATCGTTGAGTATTGTTTTTTAGTTTTTGGACGTGGTCAAAAAACGCCCTGACAGATTGTCCATAGAGTTCTGCTGATACTTCCTCAGCCATCTCCCCCTCCTTCCCTGTTTTCCGTCACCCTATCCCCGGAAAGTTACTTTTCCGTTAACAGTGCGCGGTCAGTTGATTATGGTGATACTCCGTTAAGACCAATGTGCTTGTTGCGTTGCGCTTATATCATTGAAAATATGTGTTTTTTCATGATCTGCGTCCCCGATTTTGAAAGGTCGGGGGTGATGCCTAAGCTATGCGCTCCACTGCGCATAAAATGCACAGGCGACCCCTCTGTCGGGTCGCCTGCCAAATAAAAGACCCCTCGGGGAAATAGGCGGGAACTTCGCCTGTGCGTTGTTGCGTAGTGGTTGGCCTGACGCCAATGGTCAGCCACAACAGAACGCGCCAGATGCGATGGACCGGATGCGGGAAAAATGCCCCCCTGTCGGGTCGCCCGCCCCATAAAACACCCTTTTGGGGAAACGGCGGGAACTTCGCTTTCGCGTTGTTGTGTAGTGGCCGGCCCGACGCCAGGCCAGCCATGACCGTAGCCTGTTTCGTATCCCTATATCTGACTGCCTGAGGAGGATTTCATGCGCCATGCATGGGTCTTTGTCCTGTGCCTGTATGGCTGCACGCACGGGGCCGCCCCCGACACGCCGCATTATTTTTCCTGTATCCCCGAACCGGCCAATGCCCCCCTGCCGGAATCTCATCATGTCCGCATCGATCCCGGCATTTATCCCCATATCTATCACTGTGTGCGGCTGGACCCGACCCTGATCTATAGCGGCCCGGCGGACGAGGCGTTCTGGGAGGACAGGTTTTACGGGCCGGACGCACTGCCCGGCTATGGCGGGATGCTGGACCCGCTTTTCATGCCCTGAGCCCACATATGAATTACCCCTTATATCAGCGCGAATTTGCTTTGAAGGGCGGCGGTGTCTGTGCCACTGTCGCGGCAGGAAAACGCCACCAGAATAGATGGAGACACGCATGGCCAGTACTGTTGAAACCCGCCTGAATGACATGGGAATCACCCTTCCAGATGCCCCTGCCCCGGCCGCCAATTACGTGCCGTTCGTGCAGACCGGCAATCTGGTGTTCATTTCCGGACAGGTGCCTTTTGTCGATGGCAAGCTGACCATGACCGGCCGTCTGGGCGAGAATGCAACGGTTGAGGATGGCTATGCGCAGGCGCGCATCTGCGCCATCAACCTGATCGCCAATCTGAAAGTCGCCTGCGGCGGCGATCTGGACCGGGTGACGCGCGTTGTCAAGCTGGGGGCCTTTGTCGCCTCGGCCGATGATTTCAACAGCCATCCGCCGGTTGTCAATGGTGCCTCGGATCTGATGGTAGAGGCCTTTGGCGATGCCGGCCGGCATGCCCGCTTTGCCGTCGGCACCAACGCCCTGCCGCTGGGATGCCTGGTGGAAATCGACGGCGTTTTCGAGATTGACGGCTAAAGGTCGCACCTGCCGCCAAAAGCCCCGCCAAAATGTGCCCGGCCCCTTGCGGGGGCCGGCCGTGCGCGCCATCTTTCAGGCATGGATGGCGATGCCCTTACCCTTGATCTTGCACCCGCGATAAACAGCATTCCCGCTGCAGAGTGGGATGCCGTTGCCGGCAGCGCAAACCCCTTTGTCAGCCACGCCTTTCTGGCCGCGCTTGAAGATGGGCAGGCCACCGGCGGCGATACCGGCTGGGAGGCGATGCATCTTGTCCTGCGCGATGCGGATGGGCGGCTGGTCGGGGCGATGCCGCATTATCTGAAACATCATTCCTATGGCGAATATATTTTCGACCATAGCTGGGCCAACGCCTTTATGCGGGCGGGCGGCGACTATTACCCAAAAATGCTGTCGGCCGTGCCCTTTACCCCGGCCACCGGGCCGCGCTTTCTGGTGGGGGATGTGCCGGCCGACCGCGCCGCGCAGCTGCGCCAGGCGCTGGCCGACGGGATGGTGCAGTATCTGGACCAGTTCGGCATGTCTTCAGCGCATATCAATTTCCTACCGGAAGCCGATATAGCACCACTTGCCGCACAGGGCTGGATGATCCGGTCATCCATTCAGTTCCATTGGAAAAATGACGGCTATCGGGATTTTGATGATTTTCTGGCCGCCCTGTCATCGCGCAAACGCAAGAATATCCGCAAGGAACGCCGCACCGTTGCCGATGCGGGTGTGCGGCTGTTGCGGCTGACCGGCGATGATATCACCGCGGCACATATTGACGATTTCTACCGTTTTTACCTGTCGACCATCGACCGCAAATGGGGCGGCGCCTATCTGACCCGCGAGGTGTTCCATCATCTGCATGCCAGCATGGCGGACCGGATCCTGCTGGTCATGGCGGAATATGACGGGCGGATTATCGGCGGGGCGCTGAATTTCATTGGCAGCGACACGCTTTTTGGGCGCAATTGGGGGGCCGATCTGGATATCCCCTGCCTGCATTTCGAGGCCTGTTACTATCAGGCCATCGAATTTGCCATCGAAAGCGGGTTGGCGCAGGTCGAGGCCGGCGCGCAGGGCTTTCACAAGGTGCAGCGCGGCTATATGCCGGCCACCACCTATTCCGCGCACTGGGTGGCGCATGACGGGTTCCGTGCCGCCATCGAACGGTTTCTGGCGGCAGAACGCAGCGGCATCGATGCGGAAATCAACAATATCGAAATTGGGGCAAGCCCGTTCAAAAAAGGGTAACGGGTTACGCGCCGCTATTTCAGGACAGCGGCCTTGATCTCGGCAATATCGGTCTTGACCGTGGCCATGTCGGCTTTCAGAACCGCGACATCCATTTTCAGGCTGGACATATCGCCTTTCAGGCCAAGCACGTCGACTTCCAGCGATTTGACGTCACGGCTTATCGTTGCCGCCCACCAGATTGCGACGCCAATAAAGGCAATCGCCGGCCAGACCTGTGCCAGATCATTCAGCATATCCATCAGACGTTTATCCCCCGGTTTCGGAATCAGGGCACCGGTATGGGGTCCGGCCGGCGCCGTGTCAACAAGGGGCGCAAATTAGCTATTATTAATCAATAGCTTAGTGCACCCCTCACCATGCCGGCCTGAGTATTTCTTTACTGCTCCTCGGGTGCCGGCAGGGCCGTCCGCTTGCCGGGCAGCGCGCGCGGTGCGGGTGCCTTGCCCCGGACCACCAGCTTGCCATCCTCGACATCGACAAAGGCCAGACCGCCGCCGGTCAGTTCGCCAAACAGCAACATGTCGGCAAGCGGCTTCTTGATATGTTCCTGCACCACCCGCGCCAGGGGACGCGCGCCGTAATTGCGGTCATAGCCGCGTTCAACCAGCCAGTCACGCGCCGCATCCGACAGCTCGATCTCGACATTGCGATCCGCCAGCTGGGCGTCCAGCTGCATGACGAATTTGTCGACGACAAGCCGGATCACCTCGGTGCCAAGCGGTGCGAACGGAATGATGGCATCCAGCCGGTTGCGGAATTCCGGCGTGAACATCCGTTCAATCGCCTCGGCATCCGCACCCTCGCGATTGTCGCGGTTAAAGCCGATGGCTTTCTTCGACAATTCCTGCGCGCCGGCATTGGTGGTCATGATCAGGATGACATTGCGGAAATCGACAATCTTGCCGTTATTATCCGTCAGCTTGCCATGATCCATCACCTGCAAGAGGATGTTGAACAGATCAGGATGCGCCTTTTCGATCTCGTCCAGCAGCAGCACCGCATGCGGTGTCTGGTCCACGGCATCTGTCAGCAAGCCGCCCTGGTCAAACCCGACATAGCCGGGCGGTGCGCCGATCAGCCGTGATACGGTATGGCGTTCCATATATTCCGACATGTCAAAGCGCATCAGCTTAATGCCAAGCGCCTCGGCCAGCTGGCGGGCAACCTCGGTCTTGCCGACGCCAGTCGGGCCGGAGAAGAGGTAATTGCCAACCGGCTTTTCCGGCTCGCGCAGACCGGCGCGTGACAATTTGATGGCCGATGCCAGTGCGGTGATCGCCGCGTTCTGGCCGAATACCAGCCGCTTCAGATCATCTTCCAGCGACGCCAGCGCCACCTTGTCATCACGGCTGACATGTTTCGGCGGGATGCGCGCCATGGTGGCGACAGTCGCCTCTACCTCTTTCTGGCCAATGGTCACCTTGCGCCGTGATGGCGGCAGCAGGTTCTGCGCTGCGGCCGCTTCGTCAATCACGTCGATCGCCTTGTCCGGCAATTTGCGGTCATTGATATAGCGTGCCGACAGGTCGACCGCTGTTTTCAGCGCCGCACTTGTAAAGCGGACCTTGTGATGTTCCTCATAGCGTGGCTTGAGACCAGCTAGAATCTTGATGGTGTCAGCGATGGTTGGCTCGTTCACATCGATTTTCTGGAAGCGGCGGACAAGCGCCCGGTCCTTTTCGAAATAGCCGCGATATTCCTTGTAGGTGGTCGAACCGATACAGCGCAGCGTGCCTTCCTGCAGTGCCGGCTTTAACAGATTCGAAGCATCCATCGCCCCACCCGATGTGGCGCCGGCACCGATCACCGTGTGAATCTCGTCAATGAACAGGATGGCGTTATCATCATCCTGCACGGCCTTGACCACCGCTTTCAGACGTTCCTCGAAATCGCCGCGATAGCGCGTGCCAGCCAGCAGCTGGCCCATATCCAGCGCATAGATCACGGCGCTGGCCAGCACGGCCGGCACCTCGCCATTATGAATGCGCAGCGCCAGCCCCTCGGCAATGGCGGTCTTGCCAACGCCCGGATCGCCAACATAGAGCGGATTGTTCTTGGTCCGGCGGCACAGCACCTGCACCGTCCGGTCAACTTCACGGTCGCGGCCGATCAGCGGATCAATGCGACCGGCGGCGGCCTTGGCGATCAAATCCACCGCATATTGGCTGAGCGGATCGGTGCCCTCGGCGCCCTCGGCCTCGGTGGTCTCGCTTTCCTCGGTCGCCCGGCTGCCCGCATTCTCGGCGCCATGGCTGATATAGGTAACTGCATCAAGGCGCGTCATGTTCAGCGATTTGAGGAACCAGACGGCATGGGATTCGCGTTCCGAGAAAATGGCGACCAGCACATTGGCCCCGGTGGCAACCTCGCGTCCGGAGGATTGGGTATGAATGATCGAGCGCTGGATCACCCGCTGGAAGCTTGCCGTCGGCTGCACATCCGCGCCGCTGTTCGGGTTCATGATCGAGGTCAGTTCTGTCTCGATATAATCCAGCAGGCTGGCCCGCAATTCATCGATATCCACCTTGCAGGCCGACAGGACCTCAAGCGCGTCACTATCCTCGACCAGCGCCAGCAGCAGATGTTCCAACGTCGCGAACTCGTGGTTCCGATCGGTGGCATTGCTCATTGCACGGCGCAGCGTTTCTTCGAGTTCACGTGATAACATGCCGTTCAGTCCTTTTCGATCTGCAGCTGCAAGGGATGTTCATTCTGGCGTGCATAATCCATGACCTGGGTGGCCTTCGCCTCGGCCACCTCATAGCTGTAGACGCCGCATACGCCGACGCCGCGTTGATGCACATTCATCATGATGGCGGTGGCCTGATCGCTGCTCATGCTGAAAAAGCGTTGCAGCACATAGACCACGAATTCCATTGGTGTGTAATCATCATTGAGCATGATGACCTTGTACATGGACGGCTTCTTGGTGCGCGGGCGCGTTTCCAGTACGACGTGCGACTGGCCATTACCGTCATGTGTCTTTTTATCAGCCATGGCGTTTCATTCAGTCCCGAACACATGGAAATTCGTCATTGATATGGTGATATTGTTCAAGAAATAACCCCTTAACGCAACACCGCCGATACCGCTTTTGCAGTCACCTTTGCCGGCAACACAGCACCGCCCTCTATGGATATTGGCATTTTCAGTGCAGGCCAAAAGGCCATCAGGCAAAAAATATCAAACTGCGGCAATTTGCCGACAGCCCTATCCTGCAACGGCAGGACCAACAGCAACAATCGCCCTTGAAAGATTGGCCAGGCCAAGCCTTTGATTCGCCTTTATTGCACACCAAGCTGCGCTGGCAGGGCAGGTGACCTTGCGGTTGATCGGGGCGTTAAATTCTCTATGATGCGAGAGGTTAGAGACACGTGTTGCTTTTCTTCTGGAGGCCGATGAATGCCGGTGCGCGCAGGCACAGTGTTTGACAGTCTTATCAGCGCTGTCAGGCAATCAATCGGCGCTGTTCCGCGCTTTCCCAAAATTGTCATTCCGGCCCGCCTGTTTGCGCTTTTTCTGATCATTGGCGGCCTTGCCATGACGCAGGCAAGCCCGGCCAGCGCCGCCAAATATGCGGCCATTGTCATCGAGGAACATAGCGGCCGCGTGCTATTCGCACGCAATGCCGATCAGGCGCGTTATCCGGCATCGCTGACCAAGATCATGACGCTCTATCTGCTGTTTGAAGAACTGGAAGCGCGGCGGCTGACCATGGACACCAAGATGCGGGTCTCGCGCACGGCGGCCGGCCGGTCCCCTTCAAAGCTCTACCTCAAGGTGGGCCAGACTGTAACAGTGCGCGATGCCATCTATGCGCTGATCACGAAATCGGCGAATGATGTCGCCACGGTCGTTGCCGAACATCTGTCCGGCACGGAACGGGAATTTGGCAAACGGATGACGCGCAAGGCGCGCGCCCTTGGCATGAACCGCACCACCTTTCGCAACGCGTCCGGCCTGCCGCACAGTAAGCAGAAATCCACGGCGCGCGACATGGCGCGGCTTGGCATCGCCATCAGGCGCGACTTCCCGCAATATTTCGGCTTTTTTTCCACCACCTCCTTCCGCTGGAAGGGCAAGCGGTTTGGCAACCATAACAAGCTGCTCAGCAAATATGACGGCACGGACGGCATCAAGACCGGCTATATCAATGCCTCCGGATTCAATCTTGTGGCAACAGTGGAACGGCATGGCGTGCGCCTTGTCGGGGTTGTATTTGGCGGCCGCAGCGGCAAAAGTCGCGATGCCCATATGGTGCAGATTCTGGATAAATCCTTCAAACGCGCCAAGCCGGCCGATATCCATACCCAGCTTGCCGATACAGGATCGCGCATAAGGGTGGTCCCGAAATCATTGCCGACCCCGCTGACAACACCGGGCGCGCTACCGGTTGCGCCGCCCCCGCGCAACAGCAGAACCAGCAGCATTGATGTGGCGCTGGGGGGCGCGGCCGCCTATCTCGATGGCGATGACCCGGCACCTGCAAGCAACGCGGCCGCGCCAACAAGATGGAGCGTCCAGGTGGGCAGCTTTGCGCGGCGGGTCAACGCGCATAAGGCTGCGGCAACAGCGCGGCGGACAGCACGTTCCGTACTGGGCGCGATACCTGCACGGCTGACCATGGTCACGCGCGGCAATATCCCGCTCTGGCGGGTCCGCTTTCACAATCTTGATGAAACACAGGCACGGACAGCCTGCGCCGTGCTGTTCGCCGAAGGGCGGCCCTGCGTGGCCATTGCCGAAACAGGCTAGCCGGTCACCCCGCGCCACCCCCGCAATCGGCAAGACAGCGTGCCATCATCTCGCGCAGGATCTTGGACGCCACCATTGCGGTCACCCCGTTCAGATCACGGTCGGGATTCAACTCCACCAGATCGCCGCCAAGCATCCAGCCGCCAGAGTTGTGGCCATCAGAGTTGCGGCCGAAATTCTGAATAATATGCAGCACATCGCGCACCGACAGGCCGCCCGGCTCGTGATGTGACACCCCCGGGGCAAAGGCCGGGTCCAGCACATCCAGATCAATGGTCAGATAGACCGGTCCCGATATCGCAATATCGGCAATATCAACGCCATGCCGCATCTCATGGCAATCAACGCCAAAGCGCGTCACCTGCGCGCGCTGATGATCATTCAAGGTGCGGATACCAACCTGAACCAGCCGGTCAACACAACCGCTTTCCATAATGCGCGCAAAGGGCGAGGCATGGCTGAACCGGTTATCCTCCATATTGTCATACAGATCCGGATGCGCATCCAGATGCAGGATTGTCAGCTTTGGATGATGCGCCGCATGCGCCCGCACTGCCGGCCATGTCACCGAATGGTCACCGCCAAGACTGATGACCGCCTGGCCGCGCGCCAGCACTGCCGACACGCCGTCATGAATGGCATCATGGGCGGCCTGCCCCGACAGACCGGACAGGGGCAGATCACCCGCATCCTGCCACAGCCCGGCAACACCAAGATCGGTGCCGGTTTCGGCAAACATATTTGCCGATGGTGACAGCAATGCCTGGCGGATCAGCGGTGGTGCCAGCGCCGGCCCGCGCAGAAAAGTTGAATTGTCATCCTGTGGCAGGCCCAGCAGGGCAAGCCGTGCCATCGATGTTTCACCTTTGTCCGTCATCCTGTCACCCCTGTTCTTTCCCGGATCACACCTGGCCATCTTCCGGGGCGTCAAGATCTGGTAGATCATCGGGCATTACCGGCCCCCAGGATGGATGTTCATGCCGGAAAATCTGTCCGGCCACCACCAGCATGTTGCTGTCATCAAACGCCCCCGGCGCAATGCTGATCTGATCGCGCCCGTCACGCCTGTAGAACATCTGCGCCCCGCAATCCGCGCAGAATCCGCGTTCGGCCCAGGATGAGCTGCGGTACCAGCGCGGCCGCGCCGTCCCCAGATAGGTCAGGTGACCCAACAGGGCCGCACTTGCCCCCCAGCTGGTGCCGGACAGTTTCAGGCAGTCGCTGCAATGGCACATCAGAACCTGCCGCAGCGGCCCCTTCACACGGAAACGGATCGTGCCACAATGGCAGCCCCCGTCAAAATCCCGGTCTTCTGTTCCTGCGATGACAGCTTCCATCTGGCACCTCCGCCCTGCTTGCTGGCAGCAGGGTACACGCAGCAGGGACCGGCTGGCCAGACCTAGCGAAAATCGCGACTACGCATACGTGTGCCACGCTGGTTGTGGCCCGCCTCGGCATCCAGATGACCCAGGAACCCGTTCAGGTTGAACAGTGAATCGGCAATGAAATGCAGCACCGCCTTTTCCCGCTGTATCCGCCCGACAACCCCGAGAATCTGTGACCGCAGCATGGCATCACGATAGGTCTCGGTCAGCTTTGGCCAGATGATCACATTCAGCGACTGCAACCCGTCCTCGAGCGTCAGGAACACTGTTCCCTTGGCGGTGCCGGGACGCTGGCGCATGGTCACAAGCCCGGCCAGCCGCAAACGCTGGCCGTCAGGCGCATCAAATGCAACAGCACAGCTTTTCCAGCCAGCAGCCGCCAGCGGATCGGCCAGAAGCGTCATCGGATGCGCTTTCAGTGACAGCCCGAGGCTGCGGTAATCGGCCGCCACATCCTCGCCTGGCTGGGCGGCAGGCAGGGCCACCACCGCCTCGCTGCCAGACAGATCATGATGATGGCGTGTGGCATGGGCGAATAACGGCAATTCATGCCAACGCTGTCTGGCAAGCGCCCTTACGTCCCACAACGCCTTTCGCCGGTTCAGCCCAAGGCTGTTGAAACCGTCGGCCCTGGCGATTGCCTCCAGCGCCTTTGCCGAAATATCGGCCCGCCGCATGATATCCGCCAGCCCGTCATAGCCATCGGCGCGGCTGGCCACAATGCGCGTGCCTTCGGTCTCGGCAAGCCCCTTGACCAGCCGCAGCCCCAGCCGCAGCGCATGACGTGCGTCATGATTATCCGGATCGGGCTCCAGCGTGCTGTCCCAATGCGAATGCATCACATCGGTCGGGCGCACACAAATGCCACTGCGGCGTGCCTCGGCCACCAGCTGCGATACGGAATAAAACCCCATCGGCTGGGCATTCAGCAGCGCACAGATGAACACATCGGGATAATGCCGCTTAATCCATGCCGATACATAGACAAGCAGGGCAAAACTGGCCGCATGCGATTCCGGAAAGCCATAGGTGCCAAACCCCTCAATCTGGCGAAAACAGCGCTCGGCAAAATCCGCATCATAGCCGCGTTCGATCATGCCGCGGATCATCTTGTCGTGGAATTTACTGACATCACCATGCTTTTTGAAGGTGGCCATGGCCCGGCGCAGCTGGTCCGCCTCACTGCCGGTAAACCCGGCACCGACAATGGCAATCTGCATCGCCTGTTCCTGAAATAGCGGCACCCCCAATGTTCGTTCCAATACATCGCGCAGCGCTTGTGACGGGTAGGTGACTTTTTCCAGACCGGCCCGGCGGCGCAGATAGGGATGCACCATATCGCCCTGAATCGGCCCTGGCCGGACAATCGCCACCTGCACAACAAGATCATGAAAACAGCGCGGCTGCAGGCGCGGCAACATCGCCATCTGGGCGCGTGATTCCACCTGGAAAACCCCGACCGATTTGCCTTCGCACAGCATGTCATAGGTTGCCGCATCCTCGGGCGGCACCGCGGCCAGCGTCAGCGGCCGGTTATAATGCTGCGTCAGCAGGCCAAAGGCACGACGGATGCAGCTCAGCATGCCAAGTGCCAGCACATCGACTTTCAGCAGGCCCAGCGCGTCAAGATCATCCTTGTCCCATTCGATCACGGTGCGGCCTTCCATTGCCGCCGGGCTGATCGGGCACAGATGGTCCAGCCGCCCGCGGGTGATGACAAAACCGCCAACATGCTGCGAAAGATGCCGTGGAAAGCGGCTGATATCACGCACCAGGCGGCGCACCAGTGCGATGCGGCGATCCGCCGGGTCGATACCGACAGCCTGCAGGGCTGCATCATCCGGACCGCCAGCCTCGCGCCCCCAGCTCTGCCCCGACAGCGCCGCCTGCACATCACTGCTCAGACCGAACACCTTGGCCACCTCGCGCAGGGCGCTGCGCGACCGGTAGGTGATCACCGCAGCGGTCAGGCCGGCGCGGGTCCGCCCGTATTTGCCATAGATATACTGGATGACCTCCTCGCGGCGTTCATGTTCAAAATCAACATCAATGTCAGGCGGCTCGCCGCGTGCCTCACTGATAAAACGCTCAAACAGCGGCTGCGAGCGGTCCGGATCAACCGAGGTAATGCCAAGGCAATAGCAGACGGCGGAATTGGCCGCCGAGCCGCGCCCCTGACACAGGATGCCCCGGCTGCGGGCAAACCGGACAATATCAAACACGGTCAGGAAATACGGGGCGAACGCCATTTTCGCAATCAGCTGCAATTCACGCTGCAGATAGGCCCCGACCTTTTCCGGAACACCGTCGGGATAGCGGTCCCGCGCGCCGTTCCATGTCTGGTATGTCAGCTCGTCCATGGCGTCACGCCCGCCGGGCGCCACCTCGGTCGGATATTCATAGGACAGCTCATCCATGCTGAATGTGCAGGCGCTGGCCAGCCTGTCGGCATTTGCCAGCGCATCGGGCCAATGCCGCCAGCGGCGGGCCATTTCATCCGGGGCCAGTACCTGGCGCTCGGCATTGCGCGACAACAGCGCACCGGCATTGTCCAGCCGCTGCCCTTCACGGATACAGGCCAGCACATCGGCAAGCGGACGGCGTGCCGGATCGTGATACAGCGCATCCCCCACCGCGGTCAGCGGCAGTTTCTGTGATGCCGCCATTTCGGCCAGTATCGCCAGGCGCGCCTCGTCACCCCCATCACGATAGAGCGCCGCCCCGACAAATACAGACGCGGTGACAATTTCGCGGATCCGGCCAAGCTGGGTGGCATGCGCCGCATCGGGGTGACGTGGCGGCATGACCAGCAGCCTGGTGCCGGATGTTACCCGTGCCAGATCAGCAAGATACAGGACCGGCGCGCCCTTGCTGCCGCGCATATTCGCCTCGCTCAGCAGGACAGACAATGCCTCATAGCCGGCCCGGTCGATGGGGTGGGCAATAATATCCGGCCCGTCGACAGGACGCAGACGCGCGCCGACAACAAGACCGATGCCGGCATCGCGCGCGGCCACATGCGCGCGTACAATGCCGGCAAGGGAATTCACATCGGCAATCCCCACGGCCTGCCAGCCAAGCGCCGCTGCCGCCGCAACCATCTCGGCCGGGTGTGACGCACCAGCCAGGAAGGTGAAATTGCTATAACAGCCAAGCAGCGCTGCAGGCCCGGATGGCGGGCCTTTTTTTGACATAGCCGCACCCATCAGGCGAAAAAGCCATGCAGGAACCAGCCGGGGTCTTCACCGCGTTCTGGCAAGCCCTCGCGATAGACCCAGAAACGCGCACCCGCTTCATCCTGAAGGCGGAAATAGTCGCGTGTCCTTGTGCCGGCGGCGGCATGCCACCATTGCGGGGCAATGCGTTCAGGGCCGCTGGCACGCGTCACCCTGTGGGTGCGTTTCTGCCAGACAAACTGCGCGGGTGGATGGTCAGGCAACAGCGCCACCACCGCCAGTTTCTGCGGCACCCCCAGCAACCGGACCGGCCGCGGTGCGGCCGTCAGGCTTTGCGGGGCATGAGTCATCACATCCTCAAACCCGGCATGTTCCATATCGGCATAGGCGGCATATTGCGCTGCCTCGGGCTGCCAGCAGGCACGCGCCCGCAAATGCAGCACCGCACCATAGCCAAGCCGTGCCACCAGCCGGTCAACAAGGCTGGCATATGTTTCGCTTGCCGAGATACCCTCATCAAAACGGGCCGCCACCGGCGCCTGCGGGCTGCAGTCATGGGCTTCCAGCCACATCCGTTCAAGCCCGAATTCAGGATCAATGGTTTGTGCGGCACCGGTCAGCAACCGGCGAAAGGCACCATTGTCACGACTGGGACGCGAAAAATGCACGTCGCGTCCCCGCACCATATTGTCGACACGCTGCCAGCCAAGCTGCAGGCGACGCGTCGCCAGCCCCTGCTGCTGCAGAATGGCTGCCATCTCGTCAGCAAGGCTGATGGCAAGCGCGTGAATATCGGCGGGGGCGGCCACCGGTTCGGCGAACTGGCGCATGGCCACATGTGGACGCGCCGGTTGCAGCGGTGCAAAGCTTTCATTCACATGCCCCAGTGCTGCATCCAGCTGATTGGTCACCGCCTGCCCGAACCGGGCTGCCAGCGGTGCCCGTGCCATGCCCAGGATATCGCCGATATGGCGCAACCCCGCAGCCGCCATTGCCGTGCAGATGGTGCCGTCAAGGCGCAATGCCGCCAAGGGCAGCCCGGCCATCAGGCTGGCCAGCTGGCGTGCGGACGGCGTTGCAGAACGGGTACATCCGTACCGCCGGGCCGCCGGGGCATAGCGGGCCAGCCCCCAGGCCGCCCCGCATGTCGGGGCGACGGCCAGCCTTGCTGTCAGACCGACACGGCGTAGCCGGCGCGCCATATCAGCCAGCAGCGGACGGATCCCCCCCTGCAGATGTGCGGCCCCGGCAACATCCAGCCAGATGCCATTGCCATCATGCGCGATACTGGCACCAGCACCCACCATATGGGCTGCGGCCGGTGCGGTCAGCGGGCAATAGCGTCTGGCCCACATGGCCAGATGATGCAGATCCTGCCTGTCAGCAGCCTCATCCGCGGCACGCGATAGCAGATCCGGCTGCAAGGACCTGGCATCGGCAAGCCGCATGCCGCCACGCAACCCCAGCCGATACGCCAGCGGGCAGACGGATTCCACCAGCTCTGCCCCGTTTACCGCACGGACAATCACCAGCGGCTGGGCCGCGGGCAGATCACCATCACGGCGCACGCGTTCAGCTGCCAGATACGGAAACCAGGCATGGATAATCACCCGTGTCATGACTGGCTATCCGGCCATGATGGTGGGCGATGTTTCGGCCGGAATCTGTGCCGAACCCTGTACCGAACCGCGTGTTGGCCGTTTTGCCTGCCCCGGCACCAACGACCGGCGTGACCGTGGCGGGCCCGCCATACCGCATCTGTCTGAATCCGCAAATGGCAGGCGTGCCGGCATGTCATCCGCTGCCGCCGCCATATTGGCAAGCTGGCAGGACTGGAACCTGTCGGCAAAACTGTCCCACAGCACGCCAGTCCGGCAGGGACGTCCGCCACGCGCATGTGCAATGCGGATATCCCAGACTGGATGCCAGGAGGTGGCTGCGGATGATATCGCATCCGTTTCCTGCCGCCGCCCTGGCGCGACATGCCACAGGCTGTCAAATCCGCTTGCCGCCACCGGCCAGCCAAGCAGAAAGCCGGTGGTGCCACTGGCCTCGGCAGCAAGCTGTGCGCGACGGGCCAGCCGCATCCAGTAATCTGAAGACTGGTTCAGCCCGTCATATTCGACAACCACTGCTGCCAGACCCTCGGTGCGCAGAATATCCTCAAGCGCGGCAAGGCGGCGTGTCGGGCTGGGTGCATCGACAATCAGCAGCCGCGACGGATCGATTCCCAGCGCCGAGAACCCGGCGGCATACAGCATGCCGCTTCCCCCCATGGCAGCTGCCGGACACCAGACCACAGGCCCGTCCTTGCGTGCCATCAGACGGCGCACCAGCGCCGCTGCAAACCCGGTCAGCGCCGCATCATGCCCGGGGCGGCCACACAGCATATGGGCGCGTCCCAACGCCAACCCACCGGCAAGCGCCGAATCAAGCACATCAACCCCCAGCGCCAGACGCGGCGAATCGATATAGCCCTCCAGGCGCGCCACATCACGGCGCAGCTGGTGAAAATGCGACCGGCGCCCATCCGCCAGATACCCAGTTGAATACCCGCCTGAACACCCGGCTGAATAGCCGCTACCGGCACCTGAATCACCATTCAGACTGCTAGCATCATGATTTTCAGCATGTTGATTTTCATTAGAAAAACAACCTTCCCCAGTATGCGGGGCGGGTATTTCAATTCTGTCACTGATGGTTGCCATATTGCGCCCTCCTGCCATGTGACTCTGCCATGTGACTCGGTCCTATGACCCTGTCCTATGACCCTGCCATTTGGCATATCGTTCTACATCATTTGTTCATGATTTGTTCTAGAACAAAAAGGGAACAGAATCAAGAATGACAGAAGGCTCCAGAACGCAAACACCCCCGCCGCAGCGCGGTGGGGGTGTTTGTTTTCACGGCATATGGCAGGGCCAGGGGCCGGCCCCAATACCGGGATTCAGCGTGCCAGTTCGCTTTCGACAAGCTGTACCCAATAGCTGGCCCCGATGGGCAGCGCCTCGTCATTAAAATCATAACGGGCATTATGCAGCATCCCGTCTGCCGGCGCCGGGCCGGTGCCAAGCCAGATATAGCAGCCCGGCTTTTCTTCCAGCATGTAAGAGAAATCCTCACCCCCAAGCGACGGTTCGACGTCACGGTCAATATGATCACTGCCGATCACATCTCCCAACACCTGTGCGGCGCGCTCGGCCTCGGCGGCATGGTTGACCGTGGCCGGATAGCCATGATGCCAGTCAAATTCCAGCGTACAGTCATATGCCTTGGCTGTGGTTTCCGAGATTTCGCGGATCGCATCGCGCAGCAATGTGCGGGTATCGCGCAGGAACGAGCGCGCCGTGCCCGCGATGCGCACGGTATCGGCAATCACATTCTTTGCCGTACCGGCCTGGAAAATCGTCACGGATACCACCGCCGAATCCACCGGGCCAACCCGCCGGGACACAATGCTCTGCAGCGACTGCACAATGGCGGCACCACAGGGAATCGGGTCGATACACAGATGCGGCTGGGCGGCATGGCCACCCCGCCCGGTGATGGTCATGTCGAACTGGTCGGCATTGGCCATACAGACACCGTCATGCACGCCGGCCTCGCCCATATCCATCTGCGGCATATTATGCATGCCCCAGACCGTCTGCATGTCAAATTCGCGGAACAGCCCGTCCTCGATCATCGCCAGACCGCCGCCGCCGCCTTCTTCAGCTGGCTGGAAAATCAGATATACCGTGCCATCGAAATTCCGCGTTTCGGCCAGATATTTCGCCGCGCCGAGCAGCATGGTCGTATGGCCGTCATGGCCACAGGCATGCATCCGGTTCGGAATTTTCGACGCATGTTCGAATTCATTCAGCTCCTGCATGGGCAGCGCGTCGATATCCGCGCGCAGGCCAATCGCCCGGTCACTGTCGCCATTGCCGCGGACCACCCCGACAACCCCGGTCTTGCCCATGCCCCGATGCACCTCGATCCCAAAGCTCTGCAGCTTTGCGGCAATAAAGTCAGAGGTCCACACCTCTTCGTAGCAGATCTCGGGATGCTGATGCAGCTCTCGGCGCCATTCGCGCATTTCTTCTTTGCGCTCGGCAAGCGAATTGATAACCGGCATATCTCTCGTTCCTCACTGTTCATTCTGTCTACACCATGTTCCGGCCAAGGCAGCGATGCGTCAAGGGCCAGATAGGATGCGCGCACCAACAGCATTGCGACGCTTTGTCACCGCGGATGCTGAATGCCCTTTCTCCGTCGGGGCCAACAATGTAGATTTACAGCATTATTTTGTGTGGGGAGTTATTGTGGACCGGCAACGGGCCACCGCGACATCTGTGCGGTGTCGGCAAGGTTTTAACCTTTGTCGGCACAAGAACAGGAATTTTCCCCACCGAATAGCAGATTGGCTCAGTCCATTACGGATTTTGCAAGACAGACGACACGATAAACAGATCGGGTCGGGCGCCAGCGCCCTCTCGGTTCGACAGGTGAGGATCCATGGCGTCAGAACAGCCCGATCGCGGCCTTCGCGGCCTGCCAGGCGGCAAGCCCCGCTATTCCGCTTTCGCCATTGCGCGAAAGGCAATGCGTTACCACCAGGACTGGCAACGCGCATGGCGTGATGCCCCGCCGAAAAGTGAATATGACGCCGTCATCATCGGTGGTGGCGGACATGGGCTTGCAACCGCCTATTACCTGGCGGCAGTCCACGGGATGAACAATATTGCCGTGGTCGAAAAAGGCTGGCTTGGCGGTGGCAATACAGGCCGAAACACAACCATCATCCGGTCAAACTATCTGTGGGATGAAAGTGCCGCTATCTATGAACATGCGCTGAAACTGTGGGAAGGCATGTCGCAGGATCTGAATTTCAATGTGATGTTCAGCCAGCGCGGGGTCCTGACAATTGCGCATTCCGAACATGAACTTCGCGAGATGTCACGGCGGGTCCATGCCATCCGTCTGAACGGTATCGATTCCGATATTCTGGGACCATCCGAGATCAAGTCATTCGTGCCGATCATCAATATTGACCAGTCAATCCGCTATCCGGTGATGGGCGGCTTTCTGCAGAAACGCGGCGGCACTGCGCGCCATGATGCGGTTGCCTGGGGCTATGCACGCGCGGCTGATGATCTGGGCGTCGACATCATTCAGAATTGCGAGGTGACCGGCCTGCGGCGCAACGGACGGCGTATTGTCGGCATTGAAACAACCCGCGGCTTTATCAAGACCCGCAAGGTGGGCTGTGTCACAGCGGGCCATTCCAGCGTCATGGCCGCCATGGCCGATATCCGCCTGCCGCTTGCCAGCCGCCCGCTGCAGGCGCTGGTATCCGAACCGATCAAACCGATCCTTGATACGGTGATCATGTCGAACGCTGTCCATATGTATATCAGCCAGTCCGACAAGGGCGAGATGGTGCTTGGCGCCGGTGTCGACAAATATAACTCCTATGCGCAGCGCGGGTCCTTCCCGGTACCCGAGCATATGATCGCCGCTGCGGTTGAGCTGTTTCCGGTCCTGTCTCGGTTGCGCATGTTGCGCCATTGGGGCGGCATCGTCGATACCTGTCCCGATGCCTCGCCGATCATCTCAAAGACCGATATCGAAGGGCTGTATTTCAACTGTGGCTGGGGCACAGGCGGCTTTAAGGCCACCCCGGGCTCGGGCCATGTCTTTGCCGATCTGATTGCGCATGACAGGCCAAACAAGATCGCCGCCCCCTATTCGCTGGACCGGTTCCAGACCGGCCTGCTGATCGATGAACATGGCGCCGCCGGCGTTGCCCACTGACCCGCAGGAAAGAGACACAGGATGCTGCTGATTGACTGTCCCTATTGCGGGACCCGCGAAGAAAGCGAATTTTCCTGCGGCGGCGAGGCACATATTGCCCGCCCGCTGGCAGAAAACGCGCTCAGCGACCAGGCATTTGCCGATTATCTGTTCCTGCGTGACAACCCCAAGGGCCTGTTCCTTGAACGCTGGCGCCATGCCGCCGGATGCCGTCGCTGGTTCAACATGGTGCGCGATACTGTCACGCATGAAATCGTCGAAATCTATCCCATGGGCAGCCTGCCAAAATCAAAGGCCGGCAAGGCTGCCTATGCCGAAAGCTGGCGGCGGGACACAGACGCCGAGGCCGCCGCACAGCCGCAACAGGCCAAAAAGGCACGCGCCAAGAAGGATCAGGGATGATGGGTCTTTTCAAAAGAACATCTGCGCCGCAGCTGGGGCGCCTTTCATCCGGTGGCCGGATCAACCGCGACGCGCCCCTGACATTTACCTTCGATGGCAAAAGCTATCAGGGCTATGAAGGCGATACGCTTGCCTCGGCGCTGCTGGCCAACAATGTCCATCTTGTCGGCCGGTCATTCAAATATCATCGTCCCCGCGGCATCATGGCCGCCGGCGCCGAGGAACCGAATGCGCTTGTCCGTGTCGGCAAGGGGGCCTTTGCCGAACCCAATCTGCGGGCCTCACAGGTTGCGCTTTATGACGGGCTTTACGCCGAAAGCCAGAACCGCTTTCCCTCGCTGAAAGCCGATCTGGGGGCGGTGAATTCGCTGCTATCGCGGTTTTTCCCGGCCGGTTTCTACTACAAGACCTTTATGTGGCCCGCCTCGATGTGGATGACCTATGAACATGTCATCCGCCGCGCCGCCGGTCTTGGCATGGTTGCGGATGACCATAACGACCCCGACCGCTATGAAAAGACAAATGCCCATTATGATGTGCTGGTCGCGGGCGGCGGTGTGGCCGGATTGATGGCAGCACTGGCTGCCGGGCGCAGCGGTGCGCGTGTCATCCTTGCGGATGAGCAGGATGAATTTGGCGGCTGGATGCTGGCAGAATCAGACACGGAATTCGATGGTGATACGCCGGCCGCATGGATTGCCGCTGCCATCGCTGAACTGACAGCGATGCCGGACGTGACCTTGCTGCCGCGCACAACGGTCTTTGGCTATATGGACCATAACTATCTGACACTGGTCGAGCGTGTGACCGATCACATGCCGGTCCGGCCGGCGCATCTGCCGCGCCAGCGCATGTGGAAAGTGCGCGCCGCACAGGTGGTGCTGGCGCAGGGCGCGCATGAACGCCCGCTGGTCTTTTCCGGCAATGACCTGCCCGGGGTCATGCTGTCCGGTGCGGTCCGCACCTATATCAACCGCTATGGCGTCGTGCCCGGCAACCGCACTATTGTCTTTACCAATAATGATGATGCCTACCGGACAGCGCTGGCGCTGCAGGCCGCTGGCGCCGAAGTCGTCCTTGTCGATCTGCGTGCCGAGGTGCGCAGCGCACTGGCAAAGGCGGCCAGAACTGCCGGCATCCGGATGATGCATGGTCATGCGGTCACCATTGCCAGCGGCACCCAGCGCATTGCGCGTGTCGAGATTTCGCCGGTCAATGAAGATGCCACAAAGGTCACGGATGATCCGATCCATATGGATTGCGACCTGCTGGCCATGTCAGGTGGCCTGTCGCCGGCCGTGCATCTTCATTCACAGGCGCGTGGCAAGCTGGCATGGGATGATGATCTGCTGTGTTTCAAGCCAAAATCGGTCCATGAAGCCTGCTTTAATGCCGGCGCCTGTAACGGGGTATTTGGCCTCGGCCGTGTATTGGCCGACGCGGCAAAGGCCGGCGACGCCGCAGCCAGCGCCGCTGGCTATGCCACCAGCACGCACAGCCTGCCCGAGATCACAACGCCGGCGCAGAGCTGGCGCCCGATGGCGGCGTGGAACATTCCCAACGGACAGCCAGACGGCGAAGGACCAAAAGCCTTTGTCGATTTTCAGAATGACGTGACCGCATCAGACGTAAAGCTGGCGGCACGGGAAGGCTATCAGTCGGTCGAGCATGTAAAGCGATATACAACGCTTGGCATGGCCACCGACCAGGGCAAGACATCGAACATCAACGGGCTTGCCATTCTGGCTGATGCCCTTGGCGACGCCATCCCGAATGTGGGCACCACCACCTTCCGCATGCCCTACACCCCGGCAAATTTCGGGGCCATTGCCGGCCGCGATATTGGCAATCTGTTCGACCCAACGCGCCTGACCCGCATGGATGACTGGCACCGGGCGCATGGCGCCACCTTTGAACATGTCGGCCAGTGGATGCGGGCCTGGTATTATCCAAAGCCCGGCGAAACAATGCGGGAAGCTGTCAACCGCGAGGTTCTGGCGGCACGAAATACAGCCGGGCTGCTTGATGCCTCGACCCTTGGCAAGATCGATATTCGGGGGCCGGATGCCGCTGAATTCCTGAACCGCATCTATACCAATGGCTGGCTGAAGCTTGCCATCGGCAAATGCCGTTACGGGCTGATGCTCAAGGATGACGGCATGGTAATGGATGACGGCGTGACCACCCGTCTTGGTGAAAACCATTTCCACATGACAACCACAACTGGCGGCGCTGCCGGTGTTCTGGACTGGCTGGAAGAATGGCTGCAGACGGAATGGCCCGATCTGCAGGTCTATCTGACATCGGTGACCGAGGAATGGGCGGTTGCCACCCTGTCTGGCCCGAATGCATCGAAAATCCTTAAATCAGCCGGAATCGACATTTCGCTCGACCCGAATGATTTTCCGTTTATGTCGATGCAGACCGCACATATTGCCGGCTTGCCCGTGCGTATCTTCCGCATTTCCTTTACCGGCGAGCTGTCCTACGAGATCAATATCCGTGCCCGTCACGGCCTTGCCTTATGGACGCTGCTGATGGAAGCGGGGGCCGAACATGGCATTACGCCTTACGGCACCGAGGCGATGCATGTATTGCGCGCCGAAAAGGGATTCATCATCGTTGGCCAGGAAACAGACGGGTCGGTCACACCGCAAGACCTTGGCATGGACTGGATAGTCTCAAAGACCAAGCCCGACTTTATCGGCAAGCGGGCCCTTGCCCGTGCCTCGATGGCTGACGAAAACCGCAAACAGCTTGTCGGCCTTGCCACGCGCGAACGTACAAGGGTGATCCCGGAAGGGGCGCATGCGGTGCTGGACCCGAACCAGCCCATGCCGATGGAGATGCTGGGTCAGGTGACATCATCCTATTATTCGCCAAATGTCTCTGCCTCGATCGCCATGGCGATGCTGAAAGGCGGGCGCAGCCTGATAGGTGGTACTGTCTATCTGCCAATGCTGGATGGCGACATTATCGAAGCCGAGGTCGTCGAGCCCATTTTCTTCGATCCGAATGGAGAGCGCATCAATGGCTAGCACAAGTTCGCAATCCCGCCTGCCGGGCCGCAATGCGCTGCCGGGCCGCAACAATACCACCACCAACCTGCCCGGTGGTGACAAGCCCGGCCTGATCATTGAAGAGCGCAAACATCTGGGCAAGCTGAATATCCGCGGCGATGGTGCCATTCTGACCGGCATCACCGCACAGACAGGCTGCAAGGCACTGCCGGAAAATAACCGCTTTGTCACCGTCGGTGACCGGCATCTCGTCTGGCTTGGCCCGGATGAATATCTGCTGCTCTGCGAAGCCGGGCGCGAGGAAGATATCCTGGGGCGCCTGCTGCTGGATTTTGACACGCTTCACGCCGCTGCAACCAATGTGACGGACAGCCTGTGCGCGCTCGATATCCGTGGCAGTGCCGTCCGTCAGGTGCTGGCAAAGGGCTGCGCGCTTGATCTGCACCCGCGGGTATTTACGACCGGACAATCTGCCCAGACATATCTGTCACATGCCGCTGTCACCCTGCTTGCAACCGATGCGAACCGGTTCCTTCTTGTCTGCCGGACCAGCTTTGCATCCTATGTGGTGGATTGGCTGGAAGATGCCGGTCTTGAATTCGGGACCAGCTTTCGCGCCTGACGCATCATCGCCGTCATCGATTATAAGGCGCTGTGATACGCATGAAAAAGCCCCGCCAATGCGGGGCTTTTTGCTATTTCGGCCTTGTGCCTCAGAATTCTGAATCCGGCAGCGTTTCCATCCGCTTGCTGATGAAGTCACGCAAGCCGTCATTGATTGAGGGGTCAAGCGGCGGCGCTTCATAGGCGTCAAGCATCTGCACGGCTCTGGTGCGGGCGCGCTGGTGACTTTCCACCGCACCTTCCGATGACCATTGCTCAAAAGTGGTATTATCCGCCATGTCGGAACGCCAGAAGGCCGTTTCGAAATTCGCCTGCGTGTGGCTGGATCCAAGAAAATGCTTGCCCGGCCCTGTCTCGCGCAGCGCATCCATTGCCTGGCCATTCTCAGACACGTCAATGCCGCTTACCATATTCTGCATCATCGACAGCTGGTCGGCATCCAGCAGCAGCTTGGCATAATCGGCAACAAGCCCGCCTTCCATCCAGCCGCCGGCATGCAGTACGAAATTCACCCCGCCCTGCACGGTCGGCATGATGGTATTGGCCGATTCATAGGCGGCCTGCGCATCGGCTGTCTTTGCCGCGGTCAATGATCCGCCAGAGCGGAACGGCACACCAAGCCGGCGCGCCAGCTTTGCACATCCAAGCAGCACCTTGGCCGGCTCGGGCGTACCGAATGTCGGGGCCCCCGTCTGCATCGACATGGAGCTGGCGAAACTGCCAAACACCACCGGCGCACCCGGCCGCACAAGCTGGGTAAAGGCAATGCCGCTCATCGCCTCGGCCAGCGTCTGTGCCAGCGTGCCCGCAACAGATACCGGAGACATCGCCCCGGCAAGAATGAAGGGGGCGGTGATCACGGCCTGATTGTTGCGCGCATAGACTTTCAACGCCGCAAGCATGACCGAATCCCATGTCATCGGCGAGTTCGCATTGATCAGGCTGATCGATACCGTATTGTTCTCGACGAATTCATCGCCAAACAGGATCTTTGACATATCGACAGTATCCTGCGCGCGCTCGGGCGCGGTGACAGACCCCATATAGGGCTTGTCCGACAGGAACTGATGCGCATAGATCATTTCGAGGTGACGTTTGGTGACCGGCAGGTCGACAGGCTCGCACACCGTGCCGCCGGAATGATGAAAGCCGGGCAGCATATAGACCAGCTTCACGAAATTGCGGAAATCCTCGATCGTGGCATAGCGGCGCTCATTCTGCAGATCACGCACAAAAGGCGGGCCATAGACCGGCGCGAACACCATGTTGTTGCCGCCAATCTCAACCGACCGTTCCGGATTGCGCGCATGCTGGGTAAAGCTGGAGGGTGCGGTTTCACACAGCTTGCGGGCAAGGCCGCGCGGAAAATGCACCCGCTCGCCCCTGACATCGCATCCGGCATTGCGCAGCAGATCCAGCGCCTCCGAATCCTCCAGAAAATCGATGCCGATCTCCTCAAGGATGGTTTCGGCATTATGCTCGATAATCTCGGCAGCTTCGTCCGTCAGAATATCGACTGGCGGAATGCCGCGTGTGATATATGGCGCTGCCGCGGCACCACCACTGGCGCGCATCTGGCGACGTGCATCGCGTCCGCCGCCACGTCGGCCGCGCCGCTGGCCTGTTTCAGTTTCCGCCATGACTTAACCTTCTTTCCTAACAAACAACACAACCATTACCCTGTCCTGCGGGTGCCAATGATCAGGCACGCAGCTTTTCATTTGTCGGGTCATAGGGTGATTCCTCGACAATTGTGGCTTTCAGCCTCTGATCCAGAACATCAATCAGAAATTCGGTCCCCACAGCGGCCAGATCCGGCCGCACCATGGCCATCGCCAGCGACTTGTCGATGCGGAAGCCGTAATTGCCGCTGGTGGCGCGGCCAATCACCTCGCCATCGGGCAGCATTACCGGGTTACCGCCAATGACATCCGCATCGGTTGTGTCATGGATTTCCAGCGTCACCATCGCATTGGCAAAGCCGCGCTGCTGCCATTCACTCAGCTGCTGACGCCCGATAAAGTCGCCTTTGTTCAGATGCACAAACCGGTCCAGCCCGCTTTCCAGGGCCGCATATTCAATCGACAGTTCGGTGCCGACCATGCGGTAGGATTTCTCGATCCGCATGGCATCCATGGCGCGGATACCAAACGGTTTCAGCTGGAATTCAGCACCCGCATCCATCAGCGCGTCAAAAATATGGTTCTGATATTCGATCGGGTGGTGCAGTTCCCAACCAAGCTCGCCAACATAAGTCATCCGGAACGCCATTGCGGGCGCCAGATTGACATCAATCATCTTGCTGGAAAGCCACGGGAAGGCAGCATTGGACAAATCGGTGCGTGTGACCTTTTGCAGGATATCGCGGGCACGCGGTCCGGCAAGCACAAGCACCCCGATCGAATTGGTCAGATTGTCGAAACGCACGGACCCGTCATCGGGCATATGTTTCTTGATCCAGTCATGGTCCAGACGCTGGCCGGCACCCGCGGACACAATATAGAAACTGTCTTCCGCTTCCCGCTGGATGGTATATTCCGAATGCACACCGCCGCGTTCTGTCAGCGCATGCGACAGCGACACGCGGCCAATGCCTTTTGGCAGCTTATTGGCGACCAGCCTGTCGAGAAACGCCTCGGCACCAGGGCCGGAAATGCGGCATTTTGCAAAGGCTGTCATGTCCAGCAACCCGGCATGGGCGGCGGTATGGCGGACCTCATTGCCGACATGCTCGAACCAGTCGGACCGGCGGAACGACCAGTGATCTTCCCGCGCTGTCCCTTCAGGCGCAAACCAGTTGGCGCGTTCCCAGCCGAATTTCTGGCCAAAAACAGCCCCCAGATCCTTCAACCTGTCATAGCAGGGGGCCGTCCGCAGCGGCCGACCGGCCCCGCGCTCTTCATCTGGATAGTGAATGACAAAGACATTCTCATAGGCCTCTTCATTCTTCACCTTCAGATAGGATTCGGTGGCGTAACTGCCATAGCGGCGCGGATCAACGCCCAGCATATCGATGGTCGGCTCGCCCTCGACAATCCATTCCGCAAGCTGCCAGCCGGCACCGCCAGCGGCTGTCACACCAAAGCTGTGACCCTCGCTCAGCCAGAAATTCGGCACATCCCATGCCGGGCCAATGATCGGGTTGCCGTCAGGTGTATAGGCAATGGCGCCATTATATACTTTTTTGACGCCCACCTCGCCAAAGGCCGGGACGCGATGCATGGCGGATTCGATGTGCGGCATCAAACGTTCCAGATCTTCCTGGAACAACTCATATTCCGACTCATCGCTCGGGCCGTCTACATAGCAGGCCGGCGCACCAGCCTCATACGGTCCCAGGATCAGGCCGCCAGCCTCCTCGCGCAGGTACCAGCGCCCGTCTGAATCACGCAGCACACCCATTTCAGGAAGCCCCTGCGCCTGACGTTCGCGGATGGCGTCATGCGGCTCGGTCACGATATATTGATGCTCGACCGGAATGACAGGCAGGTTCAGCCCTACCATACGACCTGTCTTGCGGGCAAAATTACCACTGGCACTAACAATATGTTCGCAGGTGATCTCGCCCTTGTCGGTGGTCACCTTCCATTCGCCCGATGCGGTCCGCGAAATTTCGGTCACGGTTGTGTTGCGATAGATCTCCGCACCGCGGTCACGCGCGCCGCGGGCCATGGCCTGTGTCAGGTCTGCAGGCTGGATATAGCCGTCATCGGGGTGCTGGATTGCCCCGACAAGCCCATCGGGATTGCAAAGCGGCCAGATCTCTTGTACCTGCTCCGGCGTCAGGAAATCGACCTGTACCCCGATGGTGCTGGCGACACCGGCATATTGCCGATATTCATCCATCCGCTCCTGCGTCTGGGCCAGCCGGATATTCGATACATTGCGGAAACCGACATTCATGCCGGTTTCTTCCTGCAGCTCCTGGTAGAATTTCACCGAATATTTGTGAATCTGGCCAACTGAATAGGACATGTTGAACAGCGGCAACAGGCCCGCCGCATGCCATGTTGAACCAGACGTCAGTTCCTTGCGCTCAACCAGCACAACATCCGACCACCCCTTTTTGGCAAGATGATACAGCGCGCTGACGCCAACAACACCACCACCAATCACCACAACGCGTGCATGCGATTTCATTCCAAATCCTCCTGGACAACATGACCGGACGCGCATTGTCGAATGTATAATGGGCGCGTCCACAGCAAACAGCATGACAGGCTGTTGGCCCTGCAACCGGACGAAAGTCTAGGCAATCAGGCATGCAAAAAGCGTTTACCATGCGACCTGTTCTGACGTGATTAGGCGGACTGCGCCATCATGCCAAGCGCGCGGTTGCGCCGGTCATCGCCACATGGATCTGACGGGCGGTGCCCCGGTTACGGATTCAGGCGCTGGATATCCCATCCGCCCTTGCCATTGCGGGTGAAGCGGAAGCGGTCATGGAGGCGATGTTCGCCATCATGCCAGAATTCAATTTCCTGCGGCACAATCTGGAACCCGCCCCAATGCGGCGGGCGCGGCACCTCATCCGGAAAGCGATCCTCGACCGCGGCAACCTCTGCTGCAAGAGCATCGCGCGATTCCAGCGGGCGCGACTGCGCGGATGCCCAGGCCCCGATCCGGCTGCCCCGTCCGCGTGAGGCGAAATAGTCATCGGATCGCGCAGCGCTTGCCTTGCTGACTGCGCCGGTGACACGAATCTGGCGGCGTAGGCTTTTCCAGTGAAGGCAGAAAGCGGCCTTGCCGGTCGCCAACAGCTCGCCGGATTTGCGGCTCTCATAATTGGTGAAGAAAAAGAAACCTTCATCCGACCATTGACGCAGCAGCACCATCCGCACCGAAGGCATGCCGTCCGGATCAACGCTGGCAAGTGCAATGGCATCAGGGTCGTTGATCTCGGCGGCGACGGCCGCGTCATACCAGCTCTGGAAGAGCTCAAATGGATCAGTGCCTGCGGCGATATTCATTTTCCGGATCTCCCTGCTGGATCGTGCGCCATAATATGTCTGGTCTGGCGGTCCCGCCTGATAGATGGGGAACATATACCCTTTCGGCAATGGCCAGCAGATATGCCAGCAAATATGCCGGCAAATATGATCGCCGCGTCTGGCCACATCACAGCGCAACACACTGCCTTATTTTTGCACGATTCTGAGTCTACCTTGCGATCAATGACATATAACTGGACGGATCAGAACCATGGCAAATCCTCAATTTAAGCGCGGCACTACACTGGGTTTGGCAATTGCTGCGAGCGCAACCATCATCGCTGGCGTCGTACCGTCAGCCAGCGCCGAGACGCGCATTGAAACCGTTATCGGCACCATTTCGGGCGCCGACCCTATCCGCACAAGCTATATCCGCAAGACACCGACGGATGAACGCGTCTGCCAGACGCAGGACGTTCCTGTCTATGCCGATGGTGGTGGCAGCAATGACTCCGACCTTGGCGCCATGATTATTGGCGGGGTAATCGGATCGGCGATTGGCAACAAGACATCCGACAATGATGGGGCTGGCGCCGCCGGTGCGGTTGTCGGCGCTTTGCTGGGCCGCGAACATGCCAAGAAAAACAACGGTGATCAGCAGATCATCGGCTATCGCCAGCAGGAAGTCTGCAACACCCGCACCGTGATGATGGAACAGACAGTCGAAGAAATCACCGGCTATCGCCTGCGGGTCGAAGTTGACGGCAAGATCATCTCGCTGGAGTCTCAAACGCCGCGTGCTGTTGGCGAACGCATCGAAATCAACCGGCGCACAACGTACAGCCTGCGCTGACGCGCGCCCCTCTTTACGTATGATTGCCATGCATCGGTGATGCCGTGCGACTTGTTCCCTTTATTCAGTCGTGTAGAATGGCGGCCGCATTCCTGTGCACCGCACAGGGCCAAATCTTGAATGGGTGAAAATATGTCCGAGCAGCAGCAATCCGGCGTCATGGCCGGCAAAAAAGGGTTGATCATGGGCGTAGCCAATGATCGTTCCATTGCCTGGGGAATTGCAAAAAAAGTTGCCGACCAAGGCGCAGAACTGGCCTTTACCTTTCAGGGAGACGCGCTTGAAAAGCGTGTGCGGCCTCTTGCAGATTCAGTTGGCAGCGATCTGGTCCTGCCCTGCGATGTGACCGACGAGGCCAGCGTTGACGCCGTATTCAGCACCCTGAAATCAAAATGGGGCAATCTTGATTTCGTGGTGCATGCCATTGCCTATTCCGACAAGGAAGAGCTGAAAGGCCAGTATGTCGACACGACGCGTGACAATTTCGAACGCACCATGGACATATCGGTCTATTCCTTCACCGAAATCACCCGCAAGGCGACAGCGATGATGAATGACGGTGGTTCTTTGCTGACCCTGACCTATTATGGCGCCGAACGCGTGATGCCACATTACAATGTCATGGGCGTTGCCAAGGCGGCGCTGGAAGCGTCCGTGCGCTATCTGGCCGTTGATCTGGGCGGGCGCAATATCCGCGTCAACGGCCTGTCGGCCGGCCCGATGAAAACTCTGGCCGCATCCGGCATCGGTGATTTCCGCTATATCTTGAAATGGAACGAATATAATTCGCCGCTGAAGCGCAATGTGAATCTTGATGATGTTGGCGGGGCCGGGCTGTATCTTCTGTCCGATCTGTCATCCGGCGTGACCGGCGAGACACACCATGTTGATTGCGGCTATCACGTTGTCGGGATGAAGGCTGTCGACGCGCCTGATATCTCGGTCGTCTGAGATGGCTGACAACAGCTTCGGCCAGCTTTTTTCTTTCACCACCTTTGGCGAAAGCCACGGCCCCGGTATCGGCTGTGTGGTGGATGGCGTGCCGCCGCGTATTCCATTGTCCGAGGCACTTGTCCAACCCTATCTGGACCGCCGCAAGCCGGGACAGAATCGCTTTGTGACCCAGCGCCGCGAGGCGGACAGTGTGGAAATCCTGTCTGGTGTGTTCGAGGGCATGACCACAGGCACGCCGGTGGCAATGCTGATCCGCAACACAGACCAGCGGTCAAAGGATTATGGCGATATCGCGCGGCAATTTCGGCCGGGCCATGCCGATTTTACCTACCAGCAGAAATATGGCATCCGCGATTACCGCGGCGGCGGTCGGTCATCAGCGCGCGAAACCGCATCACGGGTGGCCGCCGGTGCCGTGGCAGACCTGGCACTGAAACATATTTTGGGCGATGGTTTCCGTATTCGGGGCGGGGTGGTGCAGATTGGTCAGCATCCGATTGACCGCAATCGGCTGGACTGGGATGAAACCGCAAATAATCCCTTTTTCTGCCCCGACCCGGTGGCCGCCACCGCATGGGAAGCAATATTGGACGAGGTGCGCAAGGCCGGCAGTTCTGCTGGCGCCATCCTCGAAATCGTGGCTGACGGTGTGCCCCCCGGGCTTGGCCAGCCCATCTATGGCAAGCTGGATAGTGACCTGGCAGCAGCGATGATGACCATCAATGCGGCCAAGGGCGTAGAGATCGGTGGGGGCTTTGCCCTTGCGGCGATGGATGGTGCCGAGGCCGGCGACGAGATGCGCGCCGGTGAAACAGGGCCGGAATTCCTGTCCAACAATAATGGCGGCGTTCTGGGTGGCATTTCCACCGGCCAGCAACTGGTGGTACGTCTTGCCATTAAGCCGACCAGTTCCATCCTGACGCCGCGCCGGTCAGTCGATCTCGATGGTGCGGATGTCGATGTTGTCACCAAAGGGCGGCATGACCCCTGCGTTGGTATTCGCGGGGTGCCGGTTGCCGAGGCGATGATGGCCATCACCCTTCTTGATGCGCTGATGCGCCATACCGGACAGTGCGGATTGGGCGCCGACGCCTAGCCAGCCTTACATGGGCAACACTCATTCACCCGCGTTACGCGCGGCCAGCAGAAATTCCTGATTGCCGTCCGACCCGGTGATGGGGGACGCCACTGTACCCAAAAGCTGCCAGCGCATGGTCGCCGCCACCCAATCCTCGATCCGCGCTACGGCATCGCGTACCGCCTGCGCATCGCGCACAACACCACCCTTGCCGATCTGTGCGCGGCCCACCTCGAATTGCGGTTTGACAAGTGCCAGCAGGCGCGCGCCGTCTGCCGCCAGCCCCATCACCTGCGGCAGCACCTTGGCCAGCGAAATAAATGACGCGTCACAGACAATCATCTGCGGCGGCTGGTCGAAATCAGCCTCTTTCAGGTGGCGGGCATTCACCCCTTCGCGCGCTGTCACGCGCGGGTCATCGGCAAGGCGCGGATGAAACTGGCCATGCCCGACATCCACCGCCACCACATGTGCCGCCCCCTGCGCCAGCAGAACCTCGGTAAAGCCGCCGGTGCTGGCCCCGATATCAACACAATAGAGTCCGGCAGGATTCATCGATGGAAAGGCTGCCAGCCCGCCAACCAGCTTTAGCGCGGCGCGACTGACCCATGGCAGATCCGCGGCAGTGACTGTGATGTCGGCATCGGGCAGCAGTTTTTTCGCCGGTTTTTTCAGCACCACACCATCGACGGCCACATGGCCGGCTGCGATCAGTGCCTGTGCCCGGTCACGCGATGCGGCCAGCCCCAGCGCCACCATCATCGCATCCGCCCGGACGGCGCGATCACCCTGGTCGGAAGGCACGTTAGGTACGGGTCTTGCGGGCAGGCTTTGCGGTTGCTGCCCCATTGGCCAGCATCTCCAGCGCTGCGGCAATACCGTCGCTGTCAATGCCGGCAAGTGCCAGCTGTCCGGACTGGCTGTCATGATCAATCAGCTGGTCAGGCAGCGACAGGCAACGCACCTTCATCCCGCTGTCCAGATGGCCGGCATTTGCCAGATATTGCAGGACATGGGCGGAAAAACCGCCAGGGCTGTTTTCCTCGACAATCAACAGCCGGTCATGGTCCTTTACCAGCCGGTCAACCAGATCGGTATCCACGGGCTTGGCAAAACGCGCATCGGCAATGGTGACAGGCCCTATCCTGCTGGCCAGACTATCTGCGGCGGCGATGGCATCGGCAAGGCGCGTACCAAGCGACAGGATGGCGATCCCGGCCCCATCAGCCCCATCCCGGATCACGCGCCCACGCCCGACAGGCACAGGCGTGCCCCTTTCCGGAAGATCCGTCCCGACACCCTCGCCCCGCGGATAGCGCAGGGCAGACGGGCCGTCATCATAGGCAACGGCCGTGGCCACCATATGCATCAGTTCCGCCTCATCAGACGGGCACATGATGACCATGTTGGGCAGGCAGGACAGATAGGCCACATCAAACACGCCGGCATGCGTCGCCCCGTCATTGCCAACAAGCCCGGCCCGGTCGATGGCAAAGCGCACAGGCAGATTCTGAATCGCCACATCATGCACCAGCTGGTCATAGCCGCGCTGCAGGAAGGTGGAATATAAGGCGCAGAAAGGCTTCATGCCTTCAGTTGCCATGCCGGCGGCAAAAGTCACCGCATGCTGCTCGGCGATGCCGACATCAAACACCCGGTCCGGAAAGCGTTGCTTCATCTTGTCGAGACCGGTGCCAGAAGGCATGGCAGCGGTAATGGCGACAATCTTTTCATCCTGTTCGGCAGCCGCCATCAATCCCTTGGCAAACACCGAAGTATAGCTTGGCGCATTGCCGGCAGTCTTTTGCTGCGTCCCGGTGATGACGTCAAATTTGGGCACCGCATGGTATTTTTCGGCAGACGGGCCGGCAAAGGGATGGCCCTTGCCCTTTTCCGTGACAACATGGACCAGAACCGGGCCACGCGCATGGCCGTCCCGAATATTCTTCAGCACCGGCAAAAGATGCGCCATGTCATGCCCGTCGATCGGGCCGATATGCAGAAAGCCCAGCTGGCTGAAAACCGAATTACCGCTGATCAGATCGCGCGCAGCCTCGCGGGCCCGGCGCGCGGTGCGCTCTATTTCGGCCGGGAATTTTGACGCAACCTCGCGCATCAGATCACGGATCGAATGAAAGGGCTCAGAGGTGATCAGCTTTGACAGATAGCTGCTCATCGCGCCGACCGGCTGGGCAATCGACATGTCATTATCGTTCAGGATCACAATGAGCCGCGAATCCGACGTACCCGCATTGTTCATGCCCTCAAAGGCCATGCCGGCGCTCATCGCGCCATCCCCGATCACCGCAATGACGTTGCGCGCCTCGCCCTGCAGGTCGCTCCCCACCGCCATGCCAAGGCCGGCGGAAATTGATGTTGAGGAATGGCCGGCACCAAATGGATCAAAGGGCGATTCACTACGTTTGGTAAAGCCGGACAGCCCGCCTTTCTGGCGCAGGGTTTCGATCTGCGCGCGCCGCCCTGTCAGGATCTTGTGCGGATAGGCCTGATGCCCGACATCCCAGATCAACCGGTCATGCGGCGTATCGAAAACATAATGCAGGGCCACAGTCAGCTCGACAACGCCAAGCCCGGCCCCCAGATGCCCGCCCGTCTTTGACACCGCACCGATTGTAGCACTCCGTAATTCGCCGGCCAGACGCTGCAGATCGCCTTCCGGCAGGCGGCGCAGCGCGTCTATAGACGCAATGGAATCAAGAAGCGGCGTTGAAGTCATTCAGCAATCCAATGGCAGGCGCGTCTACCGGTCACAAGTCGTTCTGTCGTTATATAAGAAGTATCACGAACGCCGTTCAATAGCGAATCGTGCAATCTGCTGAAGCGGCAAGGCAGCCTCACCCCAGGGGGCCAAAGCCGCCGTGGCATCATCAATCAGCCCGGTGGCAGCGGCACGTGCGGCCTCCAGCCCCATCAGCGTCACAAAGCTGCCCTTGCCGCGCACCGCATCCTGCCCGGCAGGTTTGCCAAGCGCCTCGGCGGTACTGTCATGGTCCAGACAATCATCCGCAATCTGGAATGCCAGACCCAGATCGCGCGCATAGCTGTCCAGCGCGGCCATCAGACGGTGATCGGCATTGGCATGGATACCACCCGCACATGCCGCAAAGCGGATCAGCGCCCCTGTCTTCATGCCCTGCATCTGGCGCACCTCATCCAGCGACAGGCTGTCACCTGTCTCGGCACGATCTTCTGCCTGCAGGTCCAGCATCTGGCCACCCGCCATACCATCAACACCCGATGCGTCCGCCAGACCGGATAACAGGGCAGCACGAATAGCCGGGTCGGGATGGGTTGCGCTGTCTGCCAGCAGCCCGAAAGCCAATGTCTGCAGCGCATCACCTGCCAGAATTGCCGTCGCCTCGTCAAAGGCAATATGGCACGCCGCCACCCCGCGGCGGGTATCGGCATCATCCATCGCCGGCAAATCATCATGGATCAGCGAATAGGCATGAAGGCACTCTATGGCCGCCGCTACGCGCAGCCGCGCCGCCATATCAATGTCGCTGGCGATAGCACCGCCTGTTGCGCTGTCCTGCGCGGCAAGGCGGCCCGCCCCCAGCACCAGCGCGGCCCGCATCCGCTTGCCACCATTCATTGTTGCATAGCGCATGGCCGCCACCAGCCGGTCGGCCGGGCCATTCATATTGTCGAACATGTCGGCCAGGAACCCGGCGGTTGCCGCGGCATCCCGTTCAACAATCTGTGGGAGTGACACGGCCCTCAATCTTCAGCGCTGAACGGGACCGCACTGTCCGGCGATGACCCGTCTGCCGGAAGACGCAGCTGTTCCACTTTCATGCGCGCTTCTTCCAGTCGCGCCTGGCAATGTGCCTTGAGGGCCGTCCCGCGCTCAAACGCACCAATGGCATCATCCAGCGACACATTGCCCGCCTCCAGCGCGGTCACAATCGATTCCAGTTCGCGGAGCGCATCCTCAAAGCTGATTGTCTGCAGGTCGGCAGGGGGCGGGGTATCATTCATGCACATCTCCGGGCTTTTCACGCCGGACAGTCTATTTGGTCGGCAGGGCCGCCGCAATGCTCTTGACGATATCGGCGGCGCGCCTGCGGATGCCAGCATCCTCGATCGTGTAATAGACCCGCACCAGTTCCAGCGTCTCGCGCCGCGCCATCGGATCTTTGATCGCTTCATCTGCCGGCATGCCGGAATCCACACCGCTTGCCACACGCCGGGGCGAACTGCGCATTGTGGTTTCGGTCATATCATCAAAGAAATAGCCTATCGACACATCGAGAATCTGACTGATATCCCACAGGCGCGACGCACTGATCCGATTGGCGCCGCGCTCATATTTCTGTACCTGCTGAAAAGTTACATTTAACTCAGCGCCAAGCTGCTCCTAGCTCAGGCCAAGAAGTGTGCGCCGCAACCGCACGCGCTTGCCAACATGCTTGTCGATGGCATTGTTATTGGTGATACGGAAATTCCGCTCCAACGGCGATTCTGCAGGCATCCATTGACCTCATTCTGTAGGGCTAGACCATCACAGGAAGCGATCAGGAACGGATATCAGACATGCAAACATGCGCTTCGCGTCTGACCATCATATATGGATTTACCTGAATCCAGAAGCATTGTAGGCGCTGTCTACCGCATCCAGGCGGCTAGATGGCACATTCATCAAGGGCAGACAGCAAGGCGTGGGCAATGCCATTTTCAAAGGTGGAATGGCCGGCATCATCAATCATACGCAGCGTGGCATTCGACCCCCATGCCTCGGCAAGGCGGTGCGCAGATGCTGGCGGGCAGATCACATCATGACGCCCTTGGATGATATGTGCCGGCAGGTGGCGGATTACTTTGATATTCTTGATAATATGCTGATCCGGCATAAAGCAGTCATTGACAAAATAATGCGCTTCGAGCCGCGCCATGCTTAATGCGGACCTGCCTGCCACACGCCGGATACCGGCCCGCAGGGTAGAACAGCTTGTTTCATAGGATGCCCAACGCTCGGCCGCAGGCTGATGCACCAGCGCCTGCGGGTCGGTCAGCTTTTCATGATAACTCAGCAAGATATCCTTGCGTTCCTCGACTGTCAGGAAGCTGATGAATTGGTCATAGGCTTCGGGGAAAAACCGTCCCATGTCATGGAGGAACCAGTCCACCTCGGCGCGCGTTCCCAGAAAAATGCCGCGCAGGATCAGACCCGTTACCCGCTCCGGATGGGCAATTGCATAGGCAAGGGCCAGCGTACTGCCCCATGACCCGCCAAACAGCAACCAGCTGTCAATCCCCAGTTCCTTGCGCAATGCCTCTATATCGGCGATGAGATCCTGTGTTGTATTTTGCGCCGTCTCGCCATGCGGCATCGACTGGCCGCTGCCGCGCTGGTCAAACAGAACGCAATGATACCGGTCTGGGTTGAACAGGCGCCGGTGCGTTGGCGAGATCCCGGCGCCAGGGCCGCCATGGATAAACAGGATCGGCTTGCCATCTGTGCGGCCGCATTGTTCGAAATAAATCTGATGCAGCCCGCGGTCGAGCCGTCCCTTGGCAAAGGGGGCCGCCGCCGGGAATAATTCCTTGTCTTCGATAAATGCGTGCGCCATGGCTGGATCATACCCGATGCCGGTCAACAGGAACAAGGTCAACGGTCATGACAAACAAAAGGCGGCATTGCGCCGCCTTGTGTCACTGCCGTTCCCGACCGGTGGTCAGGCGACATCCATAAGATCTTCAAGCTTTGTCGCCGCAGCTTCCTGATCAATTTTCTCAATGGCCGCAAATTCGCGCGCAAGACGCTCCAGCGCTGCCTGATACATCTGCCGTTCCGAATAGGATTGTTCGGCCTGATTCGTCCGCCGGTGCAGGTCGCGCACAACCTCGGCGATCGATACCGGGTCACCGGACTTGATCTTTGTTTCATATTCCTGGGCGCGACGGGACCACATGGTACGGCGGACCCGCGCCTTGCCCTGCAGGGTGGTGATGGCCTGTTCCATCTGCTTTTTCGAACTCAGTGTCCGCAGGCCCAGCGCACGCGCCTTTTCCAGCGGAACCCGCAGCGTCATCCGGTCATGTTCAAAGCGGACAACCAGCATTTCAAGCGTGCTGCCACCAACGTCACGGCTCTCGGTACCCAGAATACGGCCGACACCATGTGTCGGATACACGACGAAATCATCCTTCTCAAAGGTGCTTTCCGTTTTCTTGCTCATTCCTGCTCCTCGTCAGTCCCGGGCCCTGCGATCTGCGCTTTGCCCTCTGCGCATCCGCCTGCCGGCACTATCCCCTGAATATCAGCGCTTGCCACCGGTTTTTACCACCCACGCCACCGTGACCGAACCTGTATATCGACAGGCGGCGCCACCTTAGGCTGAATGCGGGGTAAAGACCGTCAGGGAATGTTGTAATTAAAGTGAAATATATCTGAATTTAACTGAAAAAGCAATCAGGCACAGCAAGCACAGGCCAGCGTCACCGGCCGGCCGGGGTGCCGGCCTGTCTGCCGCATAACGTTAGTTGCCCTGCCCCGGATTAGACGAGAAGAACTTGTCATATTTCCCGCTTTCTTCCTTACGGGCCTCGGCATCCGGCATCGGGTCAGTGCGTTGCGTGATGTTGGGCCAGATTTCGGCCATCTCGCGATTGACCTCCAGCCATTTTTCAATCCCCGGCTCGGAATCGGGGAGGATTGCCTCGGGCGGACATTCTGGCTCGCATACCCCGCAATCGATACATTCATCGGGATGAATCACCAGCATATTCTCGCCTTCGTAGAAACAATCAACGGGGCAAACTTCAACACAGTCAGTGTATTTGCAGGCAATGCAATTTTCATTGACGATGTAGGTCATGACTGAACTTCCTCTGCAGCGTGCGGCCCAACGGGGCCGTCTGGGGTTGTAGCCCAGAAAAAAATGTCAAACAAGATGAGCGCGCTTTCGCCCCGGATCATCTACTGGGATCATGTACTGGGATCATGTTCAAGCATCATGCCAGACGGGCATCAAGGCGCGAACGGGCCCGTTTCTGGGCGCGTCCTGAATCGATATCATCCACATAAAGAAGACCGGCCAGCCGGCGCATGAGCTGGGCCTCATATTCATGCAGCTCGCCGTCGGCCAGCACCACCATCCAGGCCATTTCCATAATGGCAGCGCGGTCCTCGGCATCGGTTTCCGACCGGATTGAGCGGGTCAGGCTGTGAATCTCAACACGGCTTTCCTGCGCTGTTACCGCGGCGTCGATTACCGCCGCCACCGCGTCACTGGTCATATGGAGATCAGCTTCAAGCGCTGCGGAAATCTGGGCGCGCTCCTGCGCATCAAGGCTGCCATCTGCCATGGCAGCTTCGACCAGCAGACCGGCAAGTGCCTGTGACCATGCGCTGTCATCTGGCGGTGCCGCCGCACTGTCATCTTTAAAATCACGGATCCAGGTCCTCAGATTACCAAGCATGCGAAAAATCCTCATTCATTACAGGTCCGGATGACCGGCCCCGATTTATCATATCAGCCCTAGATAAGCACAGCATCGCCAAGGTCAAAGACCTGCAGCCGGCAAAACTGCCTTTTGGGCCAAAACTGCATGTCGGGCCAAAACGGCGTAACGGGCATTCGTCTCAGAAGGTGTCTTTCAACTGTTCTGTGGCGCGGCGGTCGCGTTTGGTGGGTCTGCCGGCGCCTGAGTCACGGCTTTCAAATCCAGGTGCGGTGTTGCCTTTTCCGGGCCGCGCCGCAACCGGTGGCGACATGTCTTCATAAAGGGTGATTGCTTCGCTGGCAGGCCCGCGCCTTGTGCCCAGCGCGATGATCTTGACCACGCGCACACGCTCGCCCTGAATAAAGGTCAGCACCTGTCCGGGAAGCGCGGCACGGTGCGGTTTGCTCATCACCGCCCCATCCAGCCGGAACCGGCCGCTGGCGATCGCCCGTGTGGCATTCGCCCGTGTTTTGTAGAAGCGGGCAAACCACAGCCATTTATCCAGCCGCAGAACCGGGGTCGCTTCGGTCACGATTTCAGCTTTAGTCCTGCCAGAACGGCAAATGGTGAATCCGGATCAGCTTCCTGCCGCTTGCCGCCGCCAGCCGACATCGTGCCCGCATGGCCACGCTTGTTGCCATCCTGGCGGGACCTGTTGCCTGATTTCTTGCCAGACTTGTTGTCCGGACGATGCTTGCCGCGGCCCTGCGGCGCGCCTGCCCCGGCTTTGGCGTCGCGTGCCTGCCGGTGCCCCTGGCGCTTTACCCGCTCAAAAATCTGGATTGCCGGCTTTTCCGGATCTGCATCCGGCTCTTCGCCGACCACCTTGCACCCCATATCCAGCAGCATTGCGGCCATCTGTTCCCGTGTGGCGCCTGCCAGTGACAGCATATCCTCATTGATGCGGAACGCGCCCTCACGCGCCGCAGCGCGGACCAGATGGGCCACACGTTCAACCATATCCACACGCATGATCCGGCCGCCAAGCCGTCGGTATCCGACAGCCAGCCAGAACGCGTCGGGCACACCGTCGGGGCAGTCGACCGTCACGCGTCCGGCAGGCGGCGGGGCGTGAAAGGCGCCAGGTTCACTATTCTGCAAATTCCACAACAGGGCGCGCAGGCCAATCTGCGCCGGCTTCAGCATGTCAGGCAGGTAAATGGCTTCAACCCCAAGGCGCAGGCCCAACCGTGCCAGGCGTGGCCGGTCTGTTTCAGTCAGCCCGCGTACCTGCTGCACGGCGGTAACGGCCGGTACAGTGCCAAGCCCCTCATAGAGCATAAAGGCCAGACCACGGGCCTGCCCGCTCAGCGGGGTCACTGTTTCAGCAGCCGGCGCTTCGACAATCTCCGGCTGTGCCTCTGGCGGCGTTGCGGCGATTTCATCTTTTGTCGGCCCGGCGGCAGCGGCGTCATCGCCTTGTGGCTGCGGCGATTGCGGGCGCGATACCGGCGCCTTGCGTTCGGGCAGCGGGGCGGTTTCGGCATTATCCAGCACCACCAGCCGGCCCAGCACGTCACGCACATGTTCGGCAACAAATTCGGAAAGGCGGCCGGTCATGCGCTGGCTCTGGTCAATCGACAGCAGATCGCTGGCAATCAGCTCGGGGCGGGGCGCGTAAAGCTGGTCACCCTTTACAAGACGCGCCACTTCGGCCTCGCGCCAGGTGATCACGCCATCATCCCCCAGCTTGAAAGCTGGCGTTGCCGAAGCGGCAAAGGCGCGGACCCGGTTTTCAATCTCGTCTGGAAGGCCACGGCGGGCCGCCGCCAGGATGGTTGCCTTCTCGTCACCTTCATTCAGGGTAGGCTGGAATACAAACCCGTTCAGGACACCAACTTCCTCACCCTCGACGAGAACTGTCCCGTCATTCTTCACCGACGTCATGAGATTTCTTGTTTCCTTCAACTTGCGGCTCAAATGCGCAGCGCGACGGTCAATAAAACGTTCCGACAGACGCTCATGCAAACAATCAGAGAGCCGATCCTCGACGGCTCGGGCCCGATCCTGCCATTGCGCAGGGTTGTCTGTCCAGTCCGCACGATGTGTGACATAGGTCCAGGTCCTGATATAGGCAAGACGAGTCATCAGCGTATCGATATCCCCGTCCAGCCGGTCGAGCTGATCCATCGCCCGCGCCACCATATCTGTTCCCAGCCGGCCATCGCGCGCCAGCGACATGAACAGCCCGGCCAGAAGGTCATAATGATCTTCATTCAGGCTTTGCCGGAAATCGGGAATACAGGCCACTTCCCACAGCAAACGCACGCGGAACGCATCCCCGACCATGGCGCGAATATCGGCGCGATCCGACAATGTGATCAGGGCGCGGTGGTCCAGCGCATCCGCCTTGCGGAACAGAAATGGCAAGGGCGGTGGTGCCTCAAGGGATTCCTGCAATGCGTCGATTGATGAAAAATCCAGCTTGCGTGACCGCCACCAGAAACTGCGCAGCGGCGGGAACCGGTGCTGCTCGATCGCTTCGATCAATTCCGGCTCGGGAGCTTCGCACCCATCTGTCACGCCAAAGGTGCCGTCATTCGTATGCCGGCCGGCCCGACCAGCGATCTGCGCTGTTTCCGCTGCGGTCAGCCGGCGCATCTTGCGACCATCAAATTTCATGTCAGCCGCAAGCGCCACATGATTAAGATCGAGGTTCAGCCCCATGCCGATGGCATCCGTCGCCACCAGGAAATCAACATCGCCATTCTGATACAGCTCGACCTGCGCATTGCGTGTGCGTGGGCTGAGGCGTCCCATGACAACGGCCGCCCCGCCCCGCTGGCGGCGGACAAATTCGGCGATCTGATAGACATCGGACACCCCGAAAGCAACAACGGCACTGCGCCGCGGCAGACGCGTCAGCTTTTTTGACCCGGCATAACTCAGCGTTGACAGGCGGCGGCGCGTGTCGAATTGCGCATCGGGCAGGATTGCACGCAGCAGCGGGCCCGCCGTTTCCGCGCCGAGGAACATGGTCTCAAACAGGCCGCGTACATGCAGGATCCGGTCGGTAAACACATGGCCACGTTCGCGGTCACCAGCCAGCTGCACCTCGTCAACGGCAATGAATTCAAAGCCGCGTTTTGCGATATCGCCATGCGCCACCGACTGCGCATCCACACCGCCTTCGACCGGCATCGATTCAACCGTGCAGCACAGATATCGCGCGCCCGGCGGCAGGATCCGTTCTTCACCGGTGATCAACCCGACCTTGGCCGCACCCAATCGTGCGACCAACCGGTCATAATTCTCACGCGCCAGCAACCGCAGCGGAAAGCCGATCATGCCCGTGCTGTATCCGGTCATCCGTTCCAGCGCCAGATGTGTCTTGCCGGTATTGGTCGGGCCAAGCACCACCGTGACACCGGCGCCGGCCGCATGGCTGTTTGTGACCGCTGATCGCGGATTGGAAAAATGTGGGGGTGACATGGGTTGAGACCGGTCAAGCGAATCGGGAAAGACACACAATAGCGAATTTCGCCCATAAACGCATCCGCGTTTCACAGCGCACCCCGGGTTTATGGCGCAGAAATTTCCACCGGCAAGACAAGAATTACGTATCCATTCATCTTTTGTTTACCTGAGTAGGTTATGACCATGACACCGGAATTTCCGGGAAACTCCGGGGGTTAGTCAGTGTCCGTTGCCACAATTCTGGCATCAGCAACCGATCATCTTCATGCCTTGTTCAAGGCACCCGGTCGCCCGGCCAGTGGCGCGCTTCTTCACGGTGATTGTCTTGACATCATGGCCCGTCTCCCGGATTCCAGCTTTCGCGGCATTGTCACTTCGCCGCCCTATAATCTGCGCAACAGTTCGGGCAACGGCCTGCGCGACGGGCGGGGCGGCAAATGGAGACGCGCTGCCCTGCTCAAAGGATATGCCACCCATGGCGATGCCATGCCGCATGAACGCTATGTGACCTGGCAGCGCGCCTGCCTTACCGAGATGATGCGGCTGTTGCGGCCGGACGGCGCGATTTTCTACAACCACACCTGGCGGGTCCAGAAGGGCCTGTTGCAGGACAGGCAGGATATCGTGGCCGGCTTTCCGGTGCGTCAGATCATCATCTGGCACCGGTCTGGCGGGATCAATTTCAACCCGGGCTATTTCCTACCAAATTACGAAGTGATCTATCTGATCGCCAAACCCGATTTCGTGCTGGCGCCCGGCGCACATGGACAGGGCTGTGTCTGGCGCATCGGCCAGCAGGTAAACACCCCGCACCCAGCCCCGTTCCCACCCGAACTTGTCAATAACTGCCTTGCCGCCATTGGCACGGGACCGGTGCTGGACCCCTTTATCGGCAGTGGCACAACCGGTGTTGTGGCCGAGGAACGCGGCATGGACTGGCTGGGGATCGATATCTCGCAAAGCTATCTCGATACCGCCGCAAGACGTATTTCCGCAGCCATACGCGGGGAGACGCACGAAAAACCCCCGCCGGACGATCCGGCAGGGGCATAATGATTTGGGGCATAATGGTTTGGGGCGTAATGGATTGGGGTATCAAAATCCGGGGCGTTCAACCGCCCGCAGAGATGACGCGCCAATCATCCGCCTTAAAAATGCGCTGACTGTGTGGTGCCCGGGCGGGCCAGCGGCGGGGCGAATTTCGTCAGGTCGATGCCGTCGACGGCGGATTTATATTCATCCAGCGTCGGCGTGCGCCCCAGAATGGCCGACAGCACCACAACCGGTGTTGATGCCAGAAGCGATTCGCCGGCCTTGTCGGCCGAATCCTCAACCACCCGCCCTTTGAACAGCCGTGTCGAGGTGGCCAGCACGGTATCGCCCTTGGCCGCCTTTTCCTGATTGCCCATGCACAGGTTACAGCCCGGACGTTCCAGATAGAGGATATTCTCATATTCCGTGCGCGCTTCGGTCTTCGGGATGGAATCATCGAATTCAAAGCCGGAATATTTCTGCAGGATATCCCAGTCGCCTTCTTCCTTCAGTTCATCGATGATGTTGTAGGTCGGTGCGGCCACCACAAGCGGCGCCTTGAACGCCACCTTGCCGGCTTCCTTTTCCAGATTGCGCAGCATCTGCGCAACAATCTTCACATCGCCCTTATGCACCATGCAGGACCCGACAAAACCAAGATCAACCTTCTTATCCGCACCATAAAATGAAATTGGCCGGATGGTGTCATGCGTGTAGCGCTTTGAGACATCGGCATTGGTCACATCGGGGTCGGCGATCATCGGCTCATCGATCAGATCGAGATCGACAACCACCTCTGCCGCATAGCTGGCATTGGCATCAGGGGCCAGCGCCGGCCGTTCGCCTGAACGAATCTCGGCAATACGCTTTTGGGCGATACCGATGAGGCGATGCAGCATCTGGTCGTCATTTTCCATCCCCTTATCAATCATGATCTGGATACGGTTTTTCGCGATCTCGAGGGATTCGATCAGCGTCTCATCCTCGGAAATACAAATAGATGCCTTGGCCTTCATTTCGGCCGTCCAGTCGGTGAAGGTAAAGGCCTGGTCAGCCAGCAAGGTGCCGATATGCACCTCGATAACCCGCCCCTGGAAAACATTCTCGCCAAATTGCGCGAGCATTTGCGACTGGGTGGCATGCACCACATCCCGGAAATCCATATGCCCGGCCATGCTGCCGGTAAAGGTAACCTTGACCGATTCCGGGATCGGCATGCTGGCCTCGCCGGTGGCAAGCGCCAGCGCAACGGTGCCGGAATCGGCCCCGAATGCCACGCCCTTTGACATGCGGGTGTGGGAATCGCCGCCAATAATAATCGCCCAGTCATCGACCGTGATGTCATTCAACACCTTGTGGATCACATCGGTCATCGGATGATATTTATCCAGCGGATCGCGTCCGGTGATCAGCCCGAAATCATGCATGAATTTCATCAGCCGCGGGGTGTTTTCGGCAGCCTTGAAATCCCAGACGGACGCAGTGTGACAGCCCGACTGGTAGGCACCATCCACCTTGGGCGAGATCACCGTTGCGGCCATTGCCTCGAGTTCCTGCGCGGTCATCAACCCGGTGGTATCCTGTGAGCCGACAATATTCACCCGAACGCGGGAATCGGATCCGGCATGCAGGATGGTGCCGGGCGCCACACCAACGGCATTGGCATTGAAAATCTTTTCAACAGCCGTCAGCCCCTGACCAGCGATCGAGACTTCCTTTGATGGTGCGAACGCAGATTGCAGCGGCACATCCAGCGCCTCGCAGGCAAATGTCTGCAGCATCTTGCCAAAGACAATGGCATAGGATCCACCAGCGCGGATGAATTCCAGCTTTTGCGGGCTGAAAGATGGTGACAGATCGACCAGCTCGTCACCCGTTTCATCATACAGCTTCTTGGTGCGGGTGTTGATTTTCAGAACGGTGCCGGTATCCACCGCATATTTCTGTTCCAGCACCGGATTGCCGTCATTATTCAGGATCGGGTTGCCATCAGCGCCGGTCTTGCGCGCCCAGTTTTTCAGATCGATGCCGATGCCGCCCGTCACACCCACTGTTGTCTGGAAAATGGGCGAGATGCCGTTTGTGCCCGCAACAATGGGGGCGATATTGACGAACGGCACATATTTGCTGGCCTGCTTGCCGGTCCACAGGGCGACATTATTCACGCCCGACATACGCGACGAGCCAACGCCCATCGTGCCCTTTTCGGCAACCAGCATGACCTGCTTGTCCGGATGCTGCAGCTTCAGCGCATTGATTTCCGCCTGCGCGCGTTCCGAAATCAAGCATTTGCCGTGCAGTTCGCGGTCGGCCCGTGAATGCGCCTGGTTGCCCGGCGACAGCAGATCAGTGGAAATATCGCCCTCGGCAGCGATGTAGGACACAACCTCGATCTCTTCATCCACATCGGGAAGATTGGTAAAGAATTCAGCCGCGGCATAGCTTTCAAGGATATCCCGTGCGACCGCATTGCCGGCATCCAGCGCTGCCTTCAACCGGTCCCTGTCAGCCTCATAGAGGAACAGCTGGGTTTTCAGCACTGCGGCTGCCTCACCCGCAATGGCCGCATCATCGCCTAGCGCAAGGTCGAGAAGGACCCGGATCGACGGTCCCCCTTTCATATGCGACAGCAGTTCAAAGGCGAAGGCAGCGGAAATTTCGGCAACCGTCACCGCGCCAACGATAATTTCTTTGAGGAAGGCCGCTTTTTCACCGGCCGCACCGGTTGTGCCGGGCAGCGTGTTATAGATCAGGAAATCCAGCGATGACGTGCGATGCGGATGATTGGCATCCTTAATCTGCGCAATGATTTCAGCCGTCAGGGCCGCATCATCTATCGGCTTTGGCTTCAGCCCCTCGGCCTTGCGTTTTTCGATCTCTTCCAGATAGGCAGTAAACAAAGACATTTCGTCCCCCACGAAGGCATGTTGTCCGGCGCTCGCATACAGGGCTGGCGGATCAGACGCGGTCGCAGCGTGAGGCGACATGCACCCGTCCCGTCGCCGCGGCAAAGACGCCACAGTCACGGTCTGGCAGGCGGGCCGGCACAAGAATGGCCAACGCCTGTCATTTCATTGGAAATTTGGGCCCAAAATTCAGGCCGGCCAGTCTGGGGAGTGCCCCATGACGGTCACTATTGATATAACCATATGGTGCCCGTTTTTCCAGTTGGAAATTGGCGGGACCGGCCGGGGCGCGGCAAAGTCACCGCTGGACCGGGCATGCCCTTCACGGGTACAACCGCATCATGAGCGCATCCGCGACATCATCATCTGCTTCGCCAGCTGGGCTGCGCATCGACGACATTGCCCTGATGCGCGGCATGCGCGTGCTGCAACGCGGGCTGTCACACCGGATGGGCGCCGGCGAAATCACCCGCCTGCACGGGCCAAATGGCGCCGGCAAAACAACTTTGCTGCGCGCCATCGCCGGACGGCTGCGCCCCGCTGCCGGCGTGATTGCCTGTGATGTGCCCATTATCTATCTCGGCCATGCCGATGCGCTGGCGGCAGCGCGCAGCGGGCGGGACAATCTGGCAGACTGGGCCCGTCTGAACGGCTTTGATGCGCAAAAGGACCATATTGCGGCAGTGCTGTCAGAAATGTCAGCCACCAGTTTTGCCGAACTGCCGGCACGCGTGCTATCGCGCGGACAGCGGCGCCGGCTGTCGCTTGCAAGGCTGCTGCTGGGGCCAAAGACGGCACTGTGGTTGCTGGATGAACCAAGCACAGGCCTGGACAGTGCCGCTGCATCACAGCTGGATGCGGTGATCGGGCGCCATCTTGATGGCGGCGGCATGGTCATGGCGGCAACGCATCTGCCACTGGCCGCAGTCCATGACGGCGGCACGCTGACTTTGAAGGCACCGGCATGATGGCGGCACCAGCATGAACATCCTGTTTGCACAGATGCGGCGCGATCTGGCGCTGTTATGGGCCGGACGCGGTGAAGCGGCGGTGATGCTGGCTTTCTTCCTGATTATCATCACCTTGTTTCCGCTGGCCATCGGGCCGGATATGGCGACATTGCGCCCGATGGCCCTGCCCGTCATCTGGATTGCGGCGCTGTTGGCCAGCCTTGCCGGATTTTCCCGGATCTTTGCCGAGGATGTCCGCAACGGCTGGGTTGACCAGGTGGCCCTGTCACCTCTGCCGCTTGGAATTTACGCCCTGTCAAAGGCGGTCAGCCACTGGCTGGCTGGCGGCCTGCCAATGTTGCTGGCGACGCCCGTACTGGCGCTTATGCTTTATGTCGATCTTAAATCGCTGGCACCATTGATGCTGGCACTTGCCATCGGCACGATGGCGCTGACCCTTCTTGGCGTATTAGCGGCGGCCCTTGGCGAGGGGGCCCGCAATGGCGGCAGCCTGATGGCGCTGCTGGTGTTGCCGCTGGCGGTGCCTGTGCTGATTTTCGGCACCCTTGCATCAACACCGGATGATGGCGGCCTGCTGTCACCGCATATGTTGCTGCTGATGGCGGTGCTGGCGGTATTGCTGGCCATCGTGCCGGTTGCAGCGGCCGCAGCGCTGGTCGAGGCGGAGACTGACTCGTCATGAACAGACATATCTTTACCCGGCATCTGGCAACCGGGGCTGGTTTTTTCCCGCTGAACACCATATGGAAACATGATGTTTGATTATCTTGCCAATCCGACACGGTTTATGCGCCTTGCCGATCTGCTAATGGTGCCGATGGCCGCGCTGGCGACCTTGTTACTGGCAGCCGGGCTCTATCTTGGGCTGCTGGCATCGCCGCCTGATTATCAGCAGGGGGACACGGTGCGGATCATGTATGTGCATGTTCCGGCCGCATGGCTGGCGACACTTGGCTATGTTGCGCTGGGGGTGTGCGGGTTGTTCTATATTGTGTGGCGGCATCCCCTTGCCGATATCGCCTTGCGCGCCATGGCGCCAGTCGGGGCATTATTTGCCTTTCTGACGCTAGTTACCGGTGCCCTGTGGGGAAAGCCGATGTGGGGCGCCTGGTGGGTGTGGGATGCCCGGCTGACATCGATGCTGATCCTGTTCTTTTTCTATCTCGCCGTCATCGCGCTCGCCAATGCCTTCGACACGCCCGAGCGCGGCAGCCGCCCGGCAGCCATTCTGGCGCTTGTCGGGCTGGTGAATGTGCCGATTGTGAAATTTTCGGTGGATTGGTGGAATACCCTGCACCAACCGGCCAGCCTTGTGCGCAGCGGCGGTGTCTCAATTGACCCGGCAATGCTGACACCGCTGTTACTGATGCTGGCGGGCACGCATCTGTTTTTTGCCGTTGTGGTGATCCTGCGGATGAAGGCCCTGCTTGCAGAACGCCGGATCGCGGCATTGCAGCTGCGCGGCATGACAGGCGAGGCAGGATGATGGCTGAATTCTTGGCAATGGGCGGCTATGGCGTCTTTATCTGGCCATGCTATGCCCTGTCCCTTGGCGGGATGGTCTGGATCGCGCTGTCCAGCTGGCAGCGCGCCAGACGCGCCGCGAACAATCTTCAAGAGATGGAAGACAACCGCGCGGCCAACAGGTCACGCTAATGCCGGTTACCGCCCGCGACGGCGGCCCCCGCGGCGGCGGCCACTTTCGATGGCCGGGGCCTCGTCCGGTGTCAGAATCCGTTCCGGAAGCGTGACGGCGGCAGACAGTCTTTCATAGGGCTCGCTTTGATGCGGAATGGCCATGGCTTTCACAAACTGGTCCTGAAAGCCGGATTCCACAGCGGTTTCAATCTTTTCGATATGGCGCACCACATCCTCGATTTCGCGGCGTGCGCCCTTGTTCAACAGCGCCATGCGCGCGCCGGTGCCGGCCGCGTTCCCAGCAGCCCGTACATTTTCAAGGGCACAATCAGGGATCATCCCCAGCACCATCGCATATTTCGGATCGATATGCGTGCCAAAGGCACCCGCCAGAACCACCCGATCAACCGATGTCAGCTTCATCTTGTCCATCAGCAGGCGAAAACCGGCATGGAGCGCCGCCTTGGCAAGCTGGATCGCCCGCACATCATTCTGGGTCACCACGACATTATCCGATATGCGGTAGGAAAAGGTGCGGCCATCAACCTCAATCCGCGGGGTGCGGGCAGCCACTGCGCCGTCAATGACACCATCACTTGTCAGGATTTCGGCAAGATACATCTCGGCCAGCACCTCGATAATGCCCGATCCGCAAATGCCGGTGATCCCCGTTGTCTTCACCGCGTCGTCAAATCCGTCCTCATCCGACCACTGTTCTGCACCAATCACCCGAAAGCGCGGCTCCAGCGTATCCTTGTCGATACGGATGCGTTCAATCGCCCCCGGGGCAGCGCGTTGGCCAGATGAAATCTGCGCGCCCTCAAATGCCGGTCCGGTGGGCGACGATGCCGCCAGCATGCGATCGGCATTGCCGACAACGATCTCGGCATTGGTGCCGACATCAACAACCAGCGTATTCACCTTGTCTTTCTGCGGGGCCTCGGCCAGCACAACACCGGCCGCATCCGCGCCGACATGGCCGGCAATACAGGGCAGCACATAAACATGCGCACCCTTGTTTACATCCAGCCCGATTTCGGTGGCGCGCAGTTCAATCGCCGTATCAACCGCCAGCGCAAAAGGCGCGCCCCCCAATTCCACCGGATCGATGCCAAGCAACAGATGGTGCATCACCGGATTGCCAACGAGGACAATTTCAACCACATCCTCGGATGTCAGCCCGGCCTGTTCCGCCGCACCGGAAATCAGTTTCTGCAACCCGGCAATGACCGCCGTTGTCATTTCCAAATGCCCGCCCGGATTCATGATCCCGTAGGACACCCGGCTCATCAGATCCTCACCAAAGCGGATCTGCGGGTTCATCGCGCCGGTGGATGCCAACACATCGCCCGTTACCATATCGCACAGATGCGCTGACATAGTGGTCGAGCCGACATCAATCGCCACCCCGACAACCGCCTCTTTCAGCCCTGGCCAGATCGCGCTGACATGATGGCCATCGCGCAGTGCCACCGTGACCTGCCAGTTACCAGCACGCAGGACAGGTTGCAGCTGCTGCAGAATATGCAGATCACACGTGATCTCGCCACTGACCCGCTCTGGCCATTGCGCCACGAGTGCCTCGGCCAGACGGCGAAAATCGCCGGATGGTTCATGCATATCCGGTTCGCGCACTTCGACAAGACACAGCCGGATGACCGGGTCCATCTCAATCTGCCGGTCATCGGCTGCCTTGCGGACAAGCTGGTTATGCACCTGGCTTTCCGGCGGCACATCAATGACCACATCCGACTGCAGGGTCGACTGGCAAGACAGACGACGCCCTTCGGCAAGGCCCTTTTTCTCGGCATAGCGGGATTCGACTGCCGTCACACCACACAGGCTGTCCGCGCCTGAACTGATGCCATGTTTGGCAAAGTCACCAGCGCCAACATCAACCTGGCAGCGCCCGCAAAGCGCACGCCCGCCACAGACGGAATCAATATCAACACCAAGGGTCCGCGCCGCCTGCAGCACGGTGGTGCCGGCGGGAACATGCCCCTGTCGGCCAGACGGCGTGAAAACGATCTTGATGTCGGTACCTGAATCCGCCATGGCGTGGCCTGTCTGCCGCTAGGCGCTGCGACGCCGACGGGTCTGGCGACGCTCGCGGCCACCTTCACCTGTGGCGGCAGGCTCACGGAATTTCTGGATCCAGCGACGACATTCCGGGTCCTGTCCGTTCATCACATTCGCCCCCATAATGCCTGTCATTTCCTCGGCATGCAGCGGATTCATGATGGCCGATGTCATGCCGGCGCCAGCCGCCATTGACAGGAACGCAGCGTTCAGCCCATGCCGGTTGGGAAGGCCAAATGAGATGTTTGACGCGCCGCAGGTGGTGTTCACCTTCAATTCGGTCCGCAGGCGGATAATCAGATCCAGCGCCGAACGGCCGGCAAGATTGATCGCACCAACCGGCATGATCAGCGGGTCAACAACAACATCCTCACGCGGGATGCCGTAATCTTCGGCCCGCTCGACGATTTTCTTTGCCACGTCGTACCGCACATTCGGGTCCTCGGAAATGCCGGTCTCGTCATTCGAGATGGCCACGACGGCGGCGTTATATTTCTTCACCAGCGGCAGGACAACCTCAAGGCGTTCCTCTTCACCAGTCACAGAATTCACCAGCGGCTTGCCTTTATAGACAGAAAGGCCGGCTTCCAGCGCGGCGACAATCGAGCTGTCGATGGCAAGCGGCACATCAACCGTATCCTGGACCAGCTTGATGGATTCAGCGAGGATCGCCGGTTCATCCGCCATCGGAATGCCGGCATTCACATCCAGCATGGTGGCGCCAGCCTCGACCTGCGCCAGCGCATCGGAAATCACCCGGTCATAATTGCCTTCGGCCATTTCGGCGGCCAGAAGCTTGCGCCCTGTCGGATTGATCCGCTCACCAATCACGCAAAAAGGCGCGTCAAAGCCAATCACAACTTCCTGCTTGTCGGAAGAAATAAGGGTTCTGGTCATAATCCTGCTCCTCTGGTGATACGGCGATCAGCCGTCGATCACGTCAAATCCGCCTTTTGGCAACATCTCGATCCTGCCGTTGGCAATGGCACTGGCATAGGTCGCGGTGCGTGCAAATCCCCCGAATGGATAATAATGGAAATGCCGGATCAGGCATTCCTTGTCCGCGGCCATACCTTCGGCAAGGCCCGTCAGCAGCAGATGCGGCGATTGCACCGTCATCAGCTTGGCAACATTCTTTGCCTGTTTTGAAATGAATCGCATCGACGGGCCGATGCCCGAAATCTGGGCAAAGCGGAACAGCGTCTTGATTGTGGCCGGACCCGGGATCCCGATCCGGATCGGCAGCGCATTGCCGGCGGTGCGCACGCGGCGTTCCCAGTCGAGAACAATGTCGGCCTCAAAACAGAATTGTGTCTCGATATAAAGGTTCAGCCCCTCGGCCTTCGCCAGCGCATTCTTGGCATCCAACGCCTCGGCGATCTCGTCATCGCTGATATCGGGGCTGCCTTCAGGATGGCCGGCGACGCCGATATGGCGGATTCCGTGCTTTTGGATCAGGCCGGTTTGCAGCACCTGCATCGTCGCGTCAAAACCGCCAACCGGTCTGTCAACGCCGCCGCCAATGCACAGCACCTCTTCCACACCGCAGCGCGTGGTGTAGGCGCTCAGCAGCGCGTCGAGCTGGTCGGCGTCACGAAGCGACCGCGCGGCCAGATGCGGCACCGGCCGCATGCCGTCATGATGAAGACGTTCGCACACGGCGATGGTATCCGCCGGATCAGTGCCCGGCAGGAATGTCACATTCACCGTTGTGCCCGGATCAAGACAATCACGGAAGCTTTCGATCTTGGTGGCCCCTGTCGGGGTCACCTCAATCGACCAGTTCGATGCAGCGCTCTGGATTGTCTCGATCGTTGTAGCCATGTCGAATCCCGGATCAGCGTTGGTGTTCAGCGTGTCAGTTTCTTGCCCTGTGCCGGCCCTGCGGCACGGGTCTCAGGTGGCGGAAGCATGGCGATTTCGTATCTGCCGCGATGGCTTGCCGACGCCCCACTATCTCCCGATTGCGACATGTAGGGAAAAGCCGTGTCAGTCCGGCGCGTTCCCGCCATTCTCAACCAGCGCTTTCACGCGCTCTGCAGGATATTCGGCTTCCAGCGTGCTGGCATGCGCGGCGGCGGCAGCTTCGAGATCCTCACCACACGCGACGGGTTCACCGCGACGCCATTCGGCAAGATAATCATCCGTTGAATCCGCCCCGTCACGCATGGCGGCCGCGTCGATTGCGATGGCAAACCGGCGGTGAAGTTCTATCTTTGCCTGTTCGCGCTTGCGCCCGCGACCACGTTCCGCAATGACCTGCGCCGGGATATCCCGCCAATATAATGTAATCAACTGTGCCATCTTTTACCTCGTCACCGATGCGCCCTGCCCACCGGCAACTGCGTCAGCAATAAACGCCGGAAACAGTCCCATTCCGGCAAAATGATATTCATAGGCAAGCCCCAGCGCATCGGCTGCGCGGCGCGCCTTGAGCTGTAATGACGGATCGTCTGTCTGTGCGATATAGAGAAGACGGGTATAGTTGCCGAAATACATATCGCGCAGCTGCGGATGTTTGCGAAGGCCCATCCCCTGCATGACGATCCGTTCAAAATGGCGGACCATATAGTCGGTCAGGAAAAAGGTGCCAAGCTGGTCTTCCATCGCGGAATCGAAATCCGGCTTTCCCATGAACATTTCATAGCAATGCGGCCCCGGGATGCGGTCAATATTTTCACGTTCCAGAAAGGCATCCAGCGCCCCGCCTGTGCCGCAATCACCATAGATGACAGCAATCCGCCGCCCCCTGCGCCGCAATGCACGGATTTTACGGGCCAGCCCCGGTACGATTTTTTCAGGATGATTGTGCCAGGATGCCGGCAGGCAGGTCAGATCAACCATGCCGGCGGGAAACTGGTCGGTAATGGCCAGAATGTCCGGTGCAAGTGCGCCGCAGGCGACAAGTGTCAGCCCGCCCGTGTCAGACGCCATACAGGTGGCGTCTGCGGCATCACGCCGATCAGCCGACAGCAGCCTGGGCCTCACGCTTGGCGGCAATCCGCTCTTTCGCGGTTTCGACGGCAACGGCGGCATCACGGCAATAGGCATCAGCACCGACGGAATCGGCAAATGCCTCATTCAGCGGCGCGCCCCCGACCAGCACGATGTAATCGTCGCGGATGCCCTTTTCGACCATCGCATCGATCACGACCTTCATGTAAGGCATCGTCGTTGTCAGCAGCGCCGACATGCCCAGAATATCGGGCTTATGTTCCTCAAGCGCCTCAAGATAGTTCTCGACCGGGTTATTGATCCCGAGGTCAATCACGTCAAAACCGGCGCCTTCCAGCATCATCGACACAAGGTTCTTGCCGATATCATGGATATCGCCCTTGACCGTGCCAATGACCATCGATCCGACCTTTGGCGCGCCGGTCTCGGCCAGCAGCGGGCGCAGGATGGACATCCCGGCTTTCATTGCATTGGCCGCCATCAGCACTTCAGGCACGAACAGGATACCGTCACGGAAATCGATCCCGACAATGGTCATGCCTTCAACCAGCGCCTTGGTCAGGACATCATAAGGTGTCCAGCCACGCGCCAGCAGGATTTCAACCCCTTCACGGATTTCATCCTGAAGCCCGTCATAGAGGTCGTCATGCATTTGCTGGACAAGCTCATCATCATCCAGATCGGCGAGAATGATTTCTTCTTCATCAGACATGGTCGAACTCCTCAAGGCAGGGCGTCGCAACGCGGCCATGCGTTGCACCATTAGAAATCCACATGTGCGACAATAGATGCACCGGCTGTCTTTTATTGACGACTAATTATATGCATTTCACGACAATGGGGATGGAATCAGAACAGAAAGCCGGTTCGAGACAGGCCGTGCCCCGTTCAAACGGGATGGAACAGGCCCGTCAGTCCTCGATCTGATGCTTTGTCATGACCGGCACGCTAAGGACAGCAAACAGCAGTGAAATCGCTGTAATCCCGAAGACTTTGAACGTTACCCAGTCATCGGTGCTAAGGCTGCGCCAGGCAATTTCGTTGGCAAGCGCAGTGGTCAAGAACATGGCGACCCACAGCCAGCTGAGGGCCCGCCATCCGGCATCGCGCATGCGCAGCTGTGTGCCCATCAGCAATCCCAGCGGATTGCGGCCAAGCAACCGCCCGCCAGCAATCACCGCTGCCAGCAGAACAGTCAGCACAGTCGGCTTGATCTTGATGAACAGTTCATTGTCAAAATACAGCGACAAGCCGCCGAAAAACGCCACGGCGACACAGCCGAACAACGCCATCATCGATATGCGGCGTTCCAACATCCAGCCAGCAGCAAGCGCCACAACCGTCGCCGCCACCAAGAGCCCGACAGCCAGCATGAAATCGCCGGTTATGTAGTTGGTGGCAAAAAACACCACAAGCGGCCCAAGGTCGAGCAGTAGCTTGCGTCCCTGGCCCTGGGGGGCGGCGTCTTTCTGCATATCGGTATCGGAATTATGGTCAGTCACTCAAATCTCCAGACAAATCGTCAGCTGTCGTCGCTATAAAGCGGCATCTCTGTGATGGGGCATCTCTATGAAGGGTATCGCCTCACGCGGCAAGGGCTCCATTCATCGCCTCGCAGACCGCCGCAACCTCGCGGATCAGGGTGCCGCCATCTTTACGACTGCGCGCCTCTTCGCCCAGATGCCGCCGCCAGAGTCGCGCACCGCGTTGCCCATGAAAGAGGCCCAGCATGTGGCGCGTAATACTATGCAGCGGCACGCCCTGCATTGTCGCTTCGTCGGCATAGTCAGCCATGGCTGTGGCAATCTCGAGGCGTGATGGTGACGGCATGCCTGTCAATTGCGCGGCAATCTCGGCCAGCACCATCGGTGTGCGATAGGCAGCACGGCCCAGCATCACGCCGGCAAAGCCATGCGATTCTGCCAGCGCCCCGTCACGGCTGTCCAACCCGCCATTCAGAATAACCTGAAGATCAGGGTTTGCCGCGGCAAGGCGGCGGGCGCGGTCATAATCAAGGGGTGGGATGTCTCTGTTTTCTTTCGGGCTAAGACCATTCAGCCAGGCTTTGCGCGCATGAAGATAGATCACCGAGACACCGGCATCGGCGACATGCGCGATAAACCGGTCGAGCCCTGTTTCCGGGTCCATATCGTCAATGCCGATGCGGCATTTGACGGTGACCGGCAGATCGGTGGCCGCGCGCATCGCCGTTACACAATCGGCAACCAACGCCGGTTCTGCCATGAGACAGGCCCCAAATCGGCCGGATTGAACACGATCTGAGGGGCATCCGACATTCAGATTGATTTCGGCATAGCCATAGGGAGATATGGCGGACACCGCTGCCGCCAGCCGGTCCGGGTCGCTGCCGCCAAGTTGCAGCGCGACCGGTGCCGCCCCGTCCAGGTCCGGCGCCGCCTGCGCCAGCATCCGGTCTCTGTCACCATGCAGAATGGCCTCTGCCGTAACCATCTCGGTAAAGCGAAAGGCTGGAGGTGCAATCAGCCGATGGAACAGACGGCAATGCCGGTCTGTCCAATCCATCATCGGGGCAACGCACAAACGCCGGTCGATCATCTGATCGCCGCTATGCCTGCCAGTGTCTGACTGCTGTTTCATCATGACGCCTATATATCCCAACTAGCGCATAATTGCCATGCCGCCTGTCTGTGCAGATTTACATGTGCGGGCCTACTAAGTGCGGACAGATTTCCCGGCTGCTGGCCAGCCAATGATCCCATAATCCACTATGCCAGGCGCCTTATATAATGCGAATGCGCCGCCGCACCCGGATCAAAGCATGGCGAAGGGGTTGCGCCCTGCCCTGTCGGCGATGGCGATAATCCAGATATCAGGGTCAATGTCACGCTCGCGCGCCAGACGCTGCGCGACGGCTGCCGCATCTGTCCAGCCATCGGCATCATCGCCAAGCACTGACCGCCATTCATATGCGCCATCAAAACCGATGACGCGCGACAGCAGCTTGTGCCGGCCATCCAGCGCGTCAATATGCACGAATAGCGCGCCGGCATCAGCGTCACCGCGGTTCACAACAACACAATCGATCAGTTCGGCACTGGCAAGACGTACCGCGGCACCAACCAGCATGCCGGTCTTTATCCTGCCCATGATCCATTCCCCCCGATCACGCCATTCGGATTGGCCGCGAAAACTGCACCGCTAGAAATCGCTGCAGCGTCCTTTCTGTTCCCAGTCGCCATACCGCGTTGGTTCCGGTCCTTTTGGGCCGTTGACCTCACGCGGGGCGGCATCGGATGCGCCGGCATCCGGCCCGGCGGATGGGGCTGTTTCGCTGCCCTCGGCGGCGGCAGGCGTATCAGCCTTTGTCTTGTCAGTGTCCATGAAACCCTATATGCCCCCATGATCATGCAAAAACAAGCGTAGCAACCATGCCGCCAGCCGGACAAAAACCACAGCCGCAACGTAACGCACCACAACGTAAACCGGCACACCGTACCCCCGCGCCGCGCAAAGCGCCCGGCACCGACAGCCGGATCCAGTGCTTTGAGGTGTTGCGGCTTGTGGAAAACGGGCGCCATCTTGATGAGGCGTTGCGGCAGACACGGGGGCTGGATGACCGCGACAGGCACTTTGTGCGGTTGCTGGCCGCAACCTGTCTGCGCCGGGCAGGCCAGCTTGACCTGATTCTCGCTGATTTGCTGGACCGCCCGCCATCTGGCAAACAGCGCGACGCCATGATTATCCTGCGGATGGGCGCGGCACAGTTGTTGTTTCTCGAAACCGGCGCGCATGCCGCGGTCAACAGCACCGTGGAACTGATGCGGGTCGCCGGGTTTGACCGGCTGACAGGCCTGACCAACGCCATTATGCGACGGCTGACGCGCGAAGGCGCGCGACGGCTTGCGGCTACCACACCTGCCGATAATCTGCCCGACTGGCTGCGCGACAGCTGGCAGCAGCATTATGGCGCACCGGCAACCGATGCCATCATGGCATTGGCAATGCAGCCACCACCGCTCGATATCACGCCGGCAGACACACAGGCCGATTGGGCCACAAAGCTGGAAGGGCGGCTGATTAATGGCCACACCATAAGACGGGCATTTGATGGCGATCCGGCTGATTTGCCGGGATTCAAGGAAGGCGCCTGGTGGGTACAGGATGCCGCTGCCGCCTTTCCGGTCACCCTGTTTGGGGATCTTGCCGGCAAGACCGTGATCGACCTTTGCGCCGCCCCGGGTGGCAAGACGGCCCAGCTGATTGCGGCCGGCGCGCAGGTGACGGCTGTAGACAGCGCATCAAAGCGCCTGAAGACATTGCGCGGCAATCTGGCCCGCCTCGGGATGAAAGCACAATGCGTCACAGCGGATGGCCGCAGCTTTGCGCCTGCTGAAAAGGTCGATGCGGTTCTGATTGACGCGCCCTGTTCAGCAACAGGCACATTGCGGCGGCGTCCCGATATCCTGCGCGGCAGAAGGCCGGATGAAATTACCGCCCTTGCCGCGCTGCAGACAGCGCTTCTGCGTCAGGCCGCCGGATGGCTGAAGCCTGATGGATGCCTTATTTATGCCACCTGTTCGTTGCAACCTGAAGAAGGTGAGGATGTTGCGGAAGCCATAGCGGCAGATCCAGAGTCCGGCCTGACGCCTTTGCCGGTGCGCACTGAAGAGGCGGGGGCGTTTGCTGCTGCGGTGACCGCAACAGGCACGGTGCGTCTGCGCCCTGACCTGTTTACGGATATTGGTGGTGTTGACGGGTTTTTTGTTGCGCGCTTTCGTGCCTCTGACGGATAAATAAGACATCTGCGGCCATTATGCCTGGCCAAAACCGATCGCAACGGAAATACCGCAAACAGACGGTCTGTTTGCGTCTAGCCTTGGATTTGTCAGCCCATCATGCCAGCAAAAACTGACATCATCGAATCCGGTTTGGCGCCCATGGCCCACCCGCAGCGCATGCGCCTTACAGCCATCGACCGGGTGATCCGTGGCACCGGTCTGTTCGGCTGGCAATTGCGCGGGAAACCGCGCGGCCTGTTGCGTGCCAGTCTGCAGGACCCGTGGCGCGGCGACCTGACCAATGGCCGGGATATCCTTTCACACCGGCTGGACCCGCTGGATGACGCCGCCTATTTCCAGTCCTTTGAATGGATCCGTGATCTGCGTGTGGAAGGCGGCAGCGATGCGCGAGCACGGGCGCGTGACCTGATTGCAGGCTGGCTTGACAATAACCAGAGCTGGCAGCTTCCCGACTGGCGGCCCGATATCATGGGGCGACGCCTTGCGGTACTGGCATTGAATTATGGCTGGTATGGCCATTCCGCCCCCGAACAATTTCAGGACAAGCTGTCTGCTGCACTGGACATGCAGCTGAATTGCCTTGCCACTGACTGGCGGCGCATGCGGTCTGCCGAAGACCAGATCAGTGCGTTGCGCGGACTTGCCCTTGCCGAGATTGCCTTTGGCATATCGCCAGAGAAATTTGCAGCATTGCTGGACCTGATGATGCCAAAGCTGGACAGCGTGATCCTTGCAGATGGTGGCCATGTCAGCCGCATGCCTGACCGCAATGTGACGCTGATGCGCCAGCTGGTGGAATTGCGCATCGCTGCCTCGGCTGCCGGTGTCGACAGCACACGGCTTGGGGATATGATTACCCGCATGGGCGCTCTCATTCGCATGTGGCGTCATGGTGACGGGCGCCTGGCGCATTTTAATGGCGGCGGTGGCATCAATGCCGCGCATGTCGAGGAAACGCTGTTGCGCGCCGGCGTGCGCGGCAAGCCGTTGCAGCAGGCCCCCTATAGTGGCTTTTTGCGGATCGGCAGCGGACGCACCGTTGTGATTATGGATGCCGGGGAACCAGTGGCGGTCCGTGACGGGCAGGATGTGACCGGGCTTGGCACATTGGGATTTGAAATGAGCGTCGGCCAGACACAGCTGATCGTCAATCCGGGCCAGATGATGACAGATCCGACGATGCGCCGGATCATGGCGTCAACGGCGGCACATTCGACGCTGGGGCTGGATAACCAGAATTCCTCCAGCCCGCGTAAAGGGCGCATGGCCAGCATTTCGGGCGTCGAGGTTGGCGAGGCGGATGGCGGCATTCTTGCCGTTGCAACACATGACGGTTTTGATGCGTCTCACGGGCTGCTGCACCACCGTAAACTCTATCTGAAAACGGGTGGTGCCAATCTGCGCGGCGCCGACATCCTGGAATATACCGGCGCGCCGGGAGAAATTCCGCAGCTGGCGCTGATCCGGTTCCATCTGCACCCTCGCGTCACCGCCGCGATGCTGGCCAATGGGTCAGTGCTGATGAAAATTCGGGGCAGCAAAACCGGCTGGACAATGAAAGCCAGCGGCGCAGTAGCGGAAATTGACAATTCGGTTTATTTTGACGACGGCGTCCGCCAGGCCTGTCAACAGATCATCCTGAAGGCGGTCATCACTGATATACGCACAATCGGCACGCATGAAGTGCGATGGGCCTTTACCCGCGGCGGATAGGCGTGCGGCAATAAACCGGGCCATTTTGACAGCCTGCTGATTGCGTTTCGCATGCCGCTTTGTCATAACGGCGCGGAGACGCCGTGCTACCCATTAACCCCTATCTTCGACACGCCAGAGAGACAGACCAGACATGACCCGACGCCGCGCCCTTCTTTCCGTTTCTGACAAGACAGGCCTTGATGCGTTTGCCGCCGCGCTGGTCCGGCATGGCTATGACATATTGTCGACCGGCGGCACGGCGACGATGCTGCGCGATTCCGGGATCGCCGTAACCGATGTATCGGATGTCACCGGCTTTCCCGAAATCATGGATGGGCGCGTAAAGACGCTGCATCCGAATATCCATGGCGGCCTGCTGGCACGGCGCGATAATGATGCGCATATTGCCGCGATGCGCGAACAGGGGATCGAGAATATCGATCTCGTCGCCGTCAATCTCTACCCTTTTGAAGCGCAGCTGGCGCGCACCGATGATCCGGCCATATTGATCGAAACCATCGATATTGGCGGACCTGCCATGCTGCGCGCATCCGCCAAGAATCATGAATTTGTCACTGTGGTTTGCGACCCGGCCGATTATGACGAGGTTATTGCCGCACTGGATGCCGATGGCGATGTCGGGCCTGCATTGCGGCGCACCCTCGCCGCCCGCGTCTTTGCACGGACGGCGCGTTATGATGCGGCTATTGCGGGCTGGATGGCGGGTGATGATTTTGGTGACGTTTTACAGGTCACTGCCGGGCGCGCGCAGGAACTGCGCTATGGCGAGAACCCGCATCAGCGCGCCGCACTCTATAAGGGTGGGGCCGCACGGCCGGGTGTTGCCAGCGCGGTTCAACTGCAGGGCAAGCCGTTATCCTATAATAATCTGAACGATACTGACGCTGCCTTTGAACTTGCTGCCGAATTCACTGCACCGACCATTGCCATCATCAAACATGCCAATCCCTGCGGTGTGGCAAGCGCGGACAGGCTTGCCGATGCGTGGCAACAGGCGCTGGATGCCGATCCGGTCAGCGCTTTTGGCGGGATCGTCTCCAGCAATGTAACACTGGATGCAGATACGGCCACCGGGATTGCCGACATCTTTACCGAGGTTGTGATCGCGCCGGATGCCAGCGAAGAGGCCAAGGCGATTCTGGCCACCAAGCCAAATCTGCGCTTGATGCTGACCGGTGCCATGCCCGACCCGCAGGCCGGCGGCCTAAAGCTGAAATCGGTCAGCGGCGGGTTCCTTGCCCAGTCCCGAGATAACGGCCACATCACCGAGGCCGACATTAATATCGTCACCCGCGCCAAGCCGGATGCCGGCCAGCTGGCCGACATGATGTTTGCCTGGCGCGTCGCCAAGCATGTGAAATCCAATGCCATCGTCTTTGTGAAGGACAGCGTCACCGCCGGCGTCGGTGCAGGCCAGATGAGCCGTGTTGATTCGGCACGCATAGCCGCCCAGAAAGCACGCGACATGGCAGCGCATCACGGCTGGGACGCGCCGCGCACCATTGGGTCCGTTGCTGCCTCAGATGCCTTTTTCCCTTTTGCTGACGGGCTGGAGGCGTTGATCGACGCCGGTGCCACCGCCGTTATCCAGCCGGGGGGATCAAAAGCGGATGATACGGTGATTGCGGCGGCTGACGCGGCCGGCATCGTGATGGCCATGACAGGCATGCGGCATTTCAATCATTGATATTGTCGATGGCCGGTGTGGCCGGTGTCTGGTGTGGCCGGTGTCTGGTGTGGCCAGTGTCTGGTGTGGCCGGTGTCTGGTGTGACCTGTCTTTATGTCGCGATCAGGAAATCGCACCAGCGATCCAGGGGGGGCGGTCAGGCGGCCTCGGCCAGTTTCCAGACCTTGCGCATCAATGTCGGCAGGCTGGCAGGCCTGACCCGCTGCCAGCTGCCAGAACCCTCTTTTGGCATCGGACCGGCCTTGTCGGGCGACCCTATATCGGCCACCGCAACGCGCATCGTCAGGCGAAAATGCGTGAACACATGCGTTAGCGTGTCTGGTTGCAGGTGCCAGTCTGCGGCAAAGGGCGCGGCATCCAGCGGCCGCGCCGGATCCACAACACCATCAGCGGATGTCCACCCGGCAGAGGGAAAAGCCAGCATGCCGCCAAGAAGGCCCCGTTCCGGTCGCGTCACCAGCCATGCCTCGCCCTTGTCGTTGCGCGCGACAAAGGCGACCCCCTGACGATCTGGCTTGGGTTTTTTCAACGCTTTTACCGGCCAGATTTCTGGCGTGCCGGCAACGGCGGCAGCGCATCCTGCCGCCAGGGGACAGCTGTCACATGCCGGCGCCTTTGGCGTGCAGACGGCATTTGCAAAATCCATCAAGGCTTGCGGAAAATCGGATGGACGCACCCGCGGGTGCTGCGCTGCATAGGCATTGCCAATATCCGTTTTGGCAGCCGGTAACGGTGTGGATATGGCATAGAACCGGGCGAATACCCGCTCGATATTGCCATCGACGACCACTGCCATGTCGCCAAATGCCATTGCCGCGATGGCCCCGGCGGTATAGGGGCCGACCCCGGGCAGTGACAGCAAGCCGTCAACCGTGTCCGGGAACTGGCCATCATGATCCTGACAGACAATCTGCGCAGTACGATGCAGGTTGCGCGCCCGCGCGTAATAGCCAAGCCCGGCCCAGGCCGCCATGACCGAATCGCTGTCCGCCCGCGCCAGATCGCAGACCGTTGGCCAGCGACGCACAAAATCCAGAAAATAGGGGATGACCGTTGCCACGACTGTCTGCTGCAGCATGATTTCCGACAGCCATACATAATAGGCCGGCGCCAGATCTGGCCAGCGGCTGCGCCAGGGCAGCGTGCGGCCATGCCGGTCATACCAGTCAAACAGAGCATCAGCGGGAAACGGGGTCATCATCATGCCGGCGAGACTGGCACAGCCCTGTCCGCCATTCAACGCAGCAGGCAAGCAGAATGGTCGGCAGAATGGTCGCATCTATAAGGATCACATCCATGATGATCACGGGCAAACCGGCAACGCGCCCGGTGCCGTCTTCCAACCGGTCGGCCCGATGTGATGCTGAACATGCCAATAGACTGGCCAGGGCGGGGATAGTCTGTGCTAGTCTGTTCTGGAGGATCGCTCTGAATGGCCGGTCTGGATGCGCTTCCGGAAATGCCGCGCATCTTCGCGTTTCATGAATCGCGTTCCTTTTTCGCACGTCACGCTGTTTGGGACGTTACATCCGTCAAACAGGACAGTTTTATCAGGTAGGCCGATGGACAAGACCCGCAAGAATCGCATGACACGCCTGTCCACCATGCTTGACGGCATGGTGGCACCAAGCGTGCGCAAGCGCGGCTTTGTGATGAGCCGGCTGGTATCGGAATGGCCCGCCATTGCCGGTGATATCGCCAGCTGGAGCCGCCCCTCGCGCCTTGCGCTCCAACAGGATGGCGGGGGCAAGCTGACGATTGCCATCCGCAGCGGGTTTGGCCCGCTGGCGTTGCAGATGCGCGATTCCCTTGCTGACCGGGTGAATGCAGCCTTTGGTTATCGGGCTGTATCCGAAATCATATTTGTCCAGACCCTGCCCCCGCCAGCAGCAGCACCAATGGCGCCAGATACGCATGCGCAGACAAAGCCGCATGATGTATGGGCACTGGACAGCAAGCTTGAAAAGGTAAAGTCACCGGAAATCCGGGCGGCGTTGCGGCGCCTCGGCACGCCGCTGGAACGGGATGACTGACCGCGCTGGCCATGCGGATGCAATCTGCACAAATTGCTGCCGCAATCGGCAGGCAGGCTTGGATCGTGGGATGATGATTCTCGCATTGCCGACCCGGCGCCCATTGTCTATTGTGCCTGCAGAAAACCGACCACCCGAAAATGACGGATGACATGACCGCTTTGTCCCCAGATCCCACGTTAAACAGGCGCATGACATCGCGCCGCAGCTTTGTTGCCGGCAGCGCCGGATTCGCCGGGCTGACCTTGGCCAGCCCGATGGCCAGCACCATTGCGAGCGCCGCCGAATTATCTATTGATGACGCGCTGGCACCACGGATCATCGGCAGCGCCGACGCGCCGATCCATATTGCCGAATATTATTCGATGACCTGTAGCCATTGCGCCGATTTCCACAACAACACCTTTCCCAAGGTAAAAGCCCGGCTGATTGATGAGGGCCTTGTGCGATTTGAGATGCGGCCTTTCCCGTTTGACGGGCTGGCGCTGCGTGCGCATGCGCTGGCACGCGCCGTGCCCGAGGCCAAATTCTTTGCCATGGTCAAGTTGCTGCTGGCCAAACATACTGTCTGGGTGCGTGCCAACGACCCGATTTCCGAGCTGCAGAAACTGGCACGGCTTGCCGGCGTAACGGCCGATGACTTCAACGCCATCATGCGCAATCGTCCGCTGCTAGAGGGCATCGTTGCAATGCAGCAGGTCGGTGCGGAAAGATGGGGCGTGTCGTCGACACCCTCTTTCGTGGTAAATGATGATTTATTGATCTCGGGCAATAAGAGCTACGAGGACTTCGCCGAGGCGCTCAGCGCGTTTGGGGCATAACCCGTCCCGCATAACCCAAGAAAAGGCTGCAGCTGGATAATGGTCGCAGCGGTGTAAAGACTTGATTTTTCGTTCGCTGAAAATCGCCGGTTTCAAGTCCTTTGCTGAAAATGCAGAGGTTGATATCGAATCCGGCCTGACGGGCATCGTTGGTCCGAACGGATGCGGCAAGTCCAACATTGTCGAGGGTCTGCGCTGGGTCATGGGCGAAAGCAATGCCCGCCAGATGCGCGGCGGCGAAATGGATGATGTGATCTTTGCCGGCACCGATTCACGGCCGGCACGCAATCTGGCTGAGATCACCTTGCAGCTGGACAACAGGACGCGGTCTGCGCCCAGCGAATTCAACAATGATGATGATCTGGAAATCACCCGCAAGATCGAACGCGGCAAGGGCAGCAGCTATTTTGTGAATGCGCGGCCAGCGCGGGCCAAGGATGTGCAGTTGCTATTTGCAGACAGTGCCACCGGCGCCCGGTCATCGGGCATCGTCTCGCAGGGCCGAATCGGTGCGATTGTCGGCGCGCGCCCGACCGACAGGCGTGCGCTTCTAGAAGAGGCGGCCAATATCCGCGGCCTTCATGCCCGGCGCCATGAGGCGGAATTGCGGCTGCGCGGCGCCGAGACAAATCTTGAACGGCTGGATGACGTCGTGGCCGGGCTGATTGAACAGCGTGATTCATTGAAGAAACAGGCGCGTCAGGCCGCGCGCTATCGGTCGGTTGCCGACCGCATCCGCAAGGCCGAAGCACAATATCTGATGGCGCGCTGGCATGCCGCCGAAGCGGCATTGACCGACGCTGCCGAGACGTTGCGGCTGTTGCAGACGGAAAGCGAAGAGCGCACGCGTATTGCCGCCACCCATGCCACAAAGCGCGCAGAACTTGCCGCCGAACTGCCGCCGCTGCGGGAAACAGAGGTGGCGCGGGCTGCCGAATTCCAGCGCATCAGCATCAGCCGGGACGAGCTGGACCGCGAAGAAGCCCGTATTCGCGAGGCGCTGGAACGCGCAAAAGACCAGCAAGACCGCATTGCAGCGGATATCGAGCGGGAAACCAGCCTGCGTGCTGATGCCAGCGCGGCGATCGACCGGCTGACCGCGGATCACACGGCGCTGGAAACCACCATCGCCGAGGCCGCCCCGCAGCAGGAAAGCGCAGCGGCCGAGCTGGCCGCCATTCGCGCCGAACAGGAACTGGCCGATACCGCCCTTGCCGATGCGGTAGGACGGGTGCGCGCCGCCGCATCAACACGCGCCGCGCTGACCGCCCGCATTGCCGATCTGCAATCGCGCAGACAGGCGGCCGAGGCTGCACTTGCCGCCATTTCACTGGAGGAATTACATCAGATTGCCGCCGCCGCACAGGCCGCGCTGCAGGAGGCCGAGACCGCCAATGGGCGGGATGCCGACGCCCTGGCCGCCGCCGATATCGCCCTTGCCGATGCACAGAAAGCATCAGAAGCGGCCACCACCCTGCATCGCGAGGCCGATATCAGATCGACACGGCTGCAGGCTGAAATCGACGCCCTTGGATATCTGCTGGCAGGAGAGGATGGCAGCGGGGATGTTCCCATTGCCGACAAGCTGATGGTATCAGGCGGCATGGAACAGGCACTGACTGCCTGTCTTGCCGACGAGCTGGCGTCACCAGCCGGCGCTGGCGAGGCAAGCTACTGGCGCGGCGGTGTTGTGCCAGAGGGGCTGTCACCACCCGAAAAGACCCGTCCGCTTGCCGGCTTTGTATCAGGGGCCCCTGAACTGACAGCGGCATTGGCTGGCATTGGCATTGTTGATACCAGCGCCGAAGCCCAGTTCCTGCAGGACAGCCTGACCCCGGGACAGGCCGTGACCACGCCGCAGGGCGGATTGTGGCGCTGGGACGGGTTTGTGCGGCGCGCCGGGGCGCATGACAGCGGTGCCGAACGGATCCGCCAGCGCCAGCGCCTTGAAGCGCTGGAAGGCGAGCTGGGTTCGGCATCGGCAGACAATGAACGTCTTCACGCCAGCGCGACCGAAGCGCATGAAGCCCTTGCCGCGGCCCGCGCCGCGCAGGCGCGCGCCCGTACCGACGCAAGCGACAGCGAGACCGTCCTGTCGACCGCGCGGCGCGCCGATGAAACAGCCCGTCTGCGCCTGTCCGGCGCAGAGGAACGCGCCGAGGAATTGCGGGCCACAGCGGCCACCCTTGGTGATGACCTGGCCAGTGCCGAGGCAGAGGCCGCAGCGCTGGGTGACGATGCCGCCTTGCAGAAAAGCGAGGCTGAGGCGCGCCAGACAGCAGATAGTGTGCGCGCCCGCGTGGCCGAAGCGATGCAGGCCGAGTCGCGCTTTGCCGAGGCGTTGCGCGCGGCGCGTGAACGGCTGACATCCGTAACATCCGAAACCGATGCCTGGCAGACACGTCTGGCCGGCGCGGAAACCCGCGTCACTGAAATGACTGCCCGTCTGGCCGAAGGCACCGCCGAGATCGAGCGTCTGGCAGCCATGCCAGAAAATCTGGCACGCCAGCGCGCATCACTTGCCGACACGCTGGAAACAGCCGAAGCGGCGCGCCAGCAGGCATCGGATGTGCTGCGCCGCGCCGAAACCGCCCTTGCCGAAGCCGAAACAGCCCAGCGTGAGGCGGATGCCGCGCTTGCCGAAAGCCGCGAGCAACTGGTCCGGGCCGAAGGTGCGCGTGACTTTGCAACCGAAAGCCGGCGCGTCGTCCAGGAACAGATTGCCGAAAAGCTGGACTGCACACCCGACGGGTTGAACATTGTTGCTGATATCGAAGATGCCAGCAGCCTGCCAGATACGGATGTGCTGGAAGACCGGGTGCAGCGTCTGCTTCGCGAACGCGATAATATCGGACCGGTCAATCTGCGCGCCGAAACCGAAATGGAAGAAGTGGCTGCCCGCATCATTTCCATCGAGGCTGAGCAGGAAGACCTTGTGGCTGCGATCGATAAATTGCGGTCCGCCATTTCACGGCTGAACCGGCAGGGGCGCGAACAGCTATTGAGCAGCTTTGCCGCAGTGAACAATCACTTCAAGGATCTGTTCAAGGTGTTGTTTGGCGGCGGCACCGCCGAATTGCAACTGACCGAATCAGACGATCCGCTGGAGGCCGGGCTGGAAATTCTCGCGCAGCCGCCAGGCAAACGCCTGCAATCGCTGTCACTGCTGTCCGGCGGCGAACAGGCCCTGACGGCCCTTGCCATCATTTTTGCTGTTTTCCTGACCAACCCGGCGCCTATATGCGTGCTGGACGAGGTGGACGCCCCGCTGGATGACACGAATGTGGCGCGTTTCTGCGACTTGCTGCGTGATATTGCGGGCAAGACAGACACCCGCTTTCTGGTTGTCACCCACCATCGGATGACCATGGCGCGCATGGACCGGCTGTTTGGCGTGACCATGGAACAGCGCGGTGTCTCCAAGCTTGTTTCGGTCGATCTGCAGACCGCCGAGCGAATCCGCGACGCCGCTGTGGCGTGACCCTGCACCCGCTGTCTGTGACGGCCGGTTTCATGCAGGTGCAAACCTGCGGATTTGCTGGGAAAAACAGCCCCTATTGAAAGCTTGACAAAGGCCGAGCCAGCCCCCTATTTTGTGCGCGATTTCGGCAAGGTTGTGGCGGCCGGCAATTGGCTGGCACAACAAGGCCCAATCGGATAAAGGGCAACCATTACGGGACAGCAGCGGCACACCGTTATTTCTGGCAGATCGGGACCCCGGACACATCCGGTTACCGGCTGAAAGCAACCTCATGGAAGATCCGAAACCTCAGCGCAGTTCCGACCGCCTGCAGGATATTGAACGCCGGATCAGCAATATGCAGGATGCGAAACAGGCAGATGACGCGCCGCGGCACAATGGACTTCCCGCAGGCATGGGTGCCATCCTTGGCCGTGTGGCAACCGAAATGGTTGCCGGTGTCCTGGTCGGGGCCTTTATCGGTTGGGTGCTGGATCGCTGGCTTGAGACATCGCCCCTGTTTCTGGTGCTGATGTTTTTTCTGGGGGCGGCGGCAGGCATGCTGAATGTGTGGCGGATCGTGTCTGGACGCGGGCTGGCCACAGGATATTTTGACGAGCACCGGCGTGATGCAGGTGACGCAGGCAAAGACGAGTAGAAAGGGACGATCTGGGCATGGCTTCTGAGGGTATGCATTCGCCGGTCGAGCAATTCGAGATCAAACCGATTATCGAGCTTGCTGCGGGCGGTTACGATATTTCCTTTACCAATTCCAGCCTGTTCATGCTGCTGGCGATGGTGGTTGGCGGGGTCTTCCTTGCCAGCGCGATGCGCAAACGCGAATTGGTGCCCGGCCGAATGCAGGGCGCTGCCGAGATGATGTATGAATTCGTAGCGGATATGGTACGCAGCAATGTCGGCAATGACGGGCGTGCCTATTTCCCGTTTGTTTTCACGCTGTTTGTGTTCCTGCTGTTCGGCAACATGCTTGGGCTGATCCCCTATTCATACACATTTACCTCGCAGATCATTGTGACCTTCGCCATGGCTGCCTTTGTGTTTGTCGGCGTGACAATCATCGGCCTGGTAAAGCATGGCCTGCATTTCTTCAGCTTTTTCGTGCCGCAGGGCGCGCCGAAAGTGCTGATCCCGTTCCTGATCGTCATTGAGGTGATTTCATATTTCGTGCGGCCAGTCAGCCTGTCTGTACGACTGTTTGCCAATATGCTGGCGGGCCACACAATGCTGAAAGTGTTTGCCGGTCTTGCGGTGATGATTTCGGGCGCTGGCGGGTTTGCCATGGCCGGATCGGTTCTGCCGCTGCTGGCGCTGATCGGGTTAACCGGGCTTGAGGTGCTGGTGGCCGCGTTGCAGGCCTATGTATTCACCATCCTGACCTGCATGTATCTGAATGACGCGTTGCATCTGCACTAGGGGCAGGTGCCGCGCGGCGTAACGTTTTCCGCTGACGTTTTGGAACAGCGGTTGAATATTCAACGAAACCTAGATTTGAAATCAACGGAAGGACTAGGAACATGGAAGTAGAAGCTGCAAAAATGATTGGCGCCGGTCTGGCTGTTATCGCCCTTGCAGGCGTTGGCGTCGGTATCGGCAACATCTTCTCGGCACTCGTGACTTCGATTGCCCGCAATCCTGCAGCCCGCGGTGAAGTGTTCGGCATCGGCATTCTGGGCTTTGCCCTGACCGAAGCGATCGCGCTGTTCGCGCTGGTTGTTGCTCTGCTGCTTCTGTTCGCGCTGTAAGCCGACCGTCCCGCATCCGAATGTGATTACCTGCGCCGGCAAGACTGGCGCAGGCAGTCGGACAAAGGAGACTGGCATGACCAGAGTGAACAGAACGGCGTCTGCAATGATTGCAGGCACCGCGGTTCTGACATTTGCCACATCGGCCCTCGCGGCCAGTGGTGAAGCCGGATTGCCGCAGCTGAAAATCGAGACCTGGCCATCACAGCTGTTCTGGCTGGTGGTGATTTTTGGTGTCGGTTACGTCTTTATGGCGCGTGTTGTCACGCCGCGGATCGGTTCCGTTCTCGAAGAACGCCGTTCACGGCTGGATGATGACCTGACCCGTGCCCGCGAGGCCAGCACCGAAGCCGCCCAGACACGTGCTGACTATGAGGCCAGCCTTGAAGCTGCCCGTAACGAGGCTGCCGAATTTGCACGCAATGCCGCCGCTGACGCCGCCTCAAAGGCGGAAAAGGCAGAGGCAAAAGCTGCAAAGAAAATGGCAACCAAGATTGCGGCTGCTGAAACCAAGCTGGCTGCCGCACGCAGCGAGGCGGAAGGTAACATCGTTACCGTGGCCGCCGAGGCCGCAATGGACACCGCACAGCAGCTGGCCGGCGTGAAAGCCACAAAGGCGCAGGCTGAAAAGGCGGTCAAGGCAGCGGCCAAGGCAAGCGCCACACAAGGAGCAGAGTGATGGAAGGCATCGTGATGGAATCCGTTTGGGTCGCCGTTGGCTTTGCGATTTTTGTGATCCTTGTATGGCGCAAGGTTGGCAGTGCGCTGTCATCCATGCTGGATGCCCGCGCGGACAAGATCCGCACAGAGCTGGATGAGGCACGTGCCCTGCGCGAAGAAGCGCTGGATGAGCTGCATCAGTTCCAGCGTCTGCACCGCGAGGCTGCAGAAGAAGCCAAGGTCATTCTGCAGACCGCCGAGGCCACTGCCGAGCGGATCCGTGAGAATGCCGAAAAAGCCGCCGAGGAAATGGTCAAGCGCCGTGAGCAGCAAGCCACAGCCAAGATCAAGGCGGCCGAGGCAGCCATGGTATCCGAACTGCGCGAAAAGGCAGCAAGCCTTGCCATCGCGTCGGCAGCCGAAATCATCACCGCCAAGCTGGACGATAAGGCCGGCATGGGGCTGATTGATGATGCGGCCAAGGAAATCGAAAAACTGAACTGATTGGTGTGGCAGGCAGCAACGCCGGCCCACTGACGCCTATTATTGCCGGTTCCGTATTACGGGGCCGGCATTAAACTTATGACCAGCCGCTGATCTGGCTTTACGGTCGCGCGATATTCAATCACCGGATATTTCAGCGCCGAATCCGCCTGCATTCCTGCCTGGTAGACAATCCGGTCATTGCCAACGACATTGTCATCGCCATCCACAATAGCGGTCGCAATATAGATACTGACCGTGTCATCCAGATCATTCTTTTCCAGCCTCTTAAGCTTCATGCCAATGGCAAGATCCATCCGGATATCGCCATTATCCAGCGCCTCACATACGGCCGAGACGCCGTTAAAGCGCATATCCACCACCGCGGCGCTTTCATCTGACAGCTGGTAGCCATTCACCGTATCCACCGGCGCGGTGACCTGTGGGCAGGCGACAAGATCGCCTTTACCGGCACATCCCGCCAGCAAGGCGGCCATGCCCAGTAACAGGGCGACAGATGTTTTCAGAAAAGAGAGATGCGTGGTCATGGGCGATATCACCGGCGATTTCATGGCGGCATCCTAGCCGCTTTTTCGAACAACAGCAATTGACCTCTGCGGCGTAATCAAGCAAACACACATACATGACCAAGCAACGCAAATTTCTGCACCTTGCCGCACCGCGCGGCTTTTGTGCCGGTGTCGACCGTGCCGTCCGCATTGTCGAGGTCGCGCTGGAGAGATTTGGCGCACCTGTCTATGTGCGGCATGAGATTGTGCATAACCGGACAGTTGTTGACCGGCTGGCGGATATGGGCGCGGTGTTTGTTGCCGAACTGGACGAGGTGCCAGAAGGTGCGCCGGTGGTATTTTCCGCGCATGGCGTATCGCGCGCCGTCACAGATGAAGCCGAACGCCGCAATATGATTGCGGTGGATGCCACCTGTCCTCTTGTCACAAAAGTGCATGTCGAGACCCGTCGCCACGCCGAGAACAAACGGCATGTGCTGCTGATTGGCCATGCCGGACACCCCGAGGTAGAAGGCACGATGGGCCAGGTTGCTGCCGGTGAGATTACCCTTGTCGAAACCGCCGAGGATGCCCGCACCGTCAATCCACCTGCTGATGCCGATCTTGCATTTGCCACCCAGACCACCCTCTCGGTGGATGACACGGCGGAGATTATCTCGATCCTGCAATTTCGGTTCCCCGAAATCACCGGTCCGCGCGGCGAGGATATCTGCTATGCGACGACCAACCGGCAGAATGCCGTAAAGGCAATCGCCGCGCAGTGCGACCTTATGATTGTCGTCGGCGCGGAAAATTCATCCAATTCACAGCGGCTGGTCGAGGTGGCGCTGACGGCAGGCGCTGCCGGCGGGCGGCTTGTGGCTGACAGGCATGCCATCGATTGGGACGAAATGGACGGGGCCACGCATATCGGTCTTTCCGCCGGCGCATCGGCACCGGAATCGCTCGTCCATGAAATTATTGACGCCATGCGGTCGCGCTATGACCTTATGCTGGATGAAAATGCGCTTGTTGAAGAAACTGTGACCTTTAAATTACCGCCGGTGCTGACCCGCCAAGCCTGACCTATCATTTCTGGCATATCATTTCTGGCACATCCCCTCATCACCCTCTAGATATCAAACATTCTCAATGGCCGTTTATACCCAAGTCGATGATTCCACCCTGGCCGATTTCCTGTCGGCCTATGATCTTGGCACCCTGCTGAGTTTTGCCGGCATTGCCGAGGGCGTGGAGAATTCGAACTTTTTGCTGCGCACGGACCGCGCCAACTACATCCTCACGCTGTATGAAAAGCGTGTAGACCCGCAGGACCTGCCCTTTTTCATCGAAGTGATGGAGGTGCTGGCCGGATCAGGTATGTCCTGCCCGCTGCCGGTGCCGGCGCGTGATGGCAGCATCCTGCAGCAACTGGCCGGGCGGCCGGCCGCCATTTTTTCCTTCCTCGACGGCACCTGGTCGCGCTATCCCAACCGCGAAAAATGCGCCGCGCTTGGCAGAACACTCGCATCCCTGCACCTTAATGCCACGCCTGTAACGCGCCTGCGTGAAAATGCGCTGGGTCCCGCAGGGTGGCGTCCGCTGCTGGACAGTATCGGTGATGATGCCGATATCCTGCGTGCGGGGATGGGCGAGACAATCAGAACGCGGCTTGATTCCATTCTTGTCGACTGGCCGGACGCCCTGCCCCGCGGCGTGATCCATGCGGATCTGTTCCCCAATAATGTGCTGTTTATCGGGGATGAGCTGACCGGGGTTATCGATTTCTATTTCGCCTGTAATGACATTCTTGCCTATGACCTCGGGATCTGTCTGAACAGCTGGTGCTTTGAGGCTGATGGCAGCTTTAATCTGACAAAATCACGCGCCATGTTGCGGGGCTATAATGCGGTGCGTCAGATGTCGGACGCCGAAATCAGCGCCATCCCGACTTTGGCAGCCGGTTCGGCCATGCGGTTTTTCCTGACGCGGCTCTATGACTGGATCCATACGCCAAAAGATGCGCTTGTCAGCCCGAAAGACCCGATGGAATATTGGAACATTCTGCGCTTCCACCAGTCGGTTTCAGGAACAGCCGCCTATGGAATCGGCTTATGAGGACAGTCACGTGACCAACGCCGTCATTCTCTATACCGATGGTTCATGCCTTGAAAATCCGGGTCCGGGGGGCTGGGCTGCCATCCTGCAATGGCGCGACGAGGAACGCGAGTTGAGCGGCGGCGAGGCGGATTCTACAAATAACAGAATGGAACTGCAGGCGGCCATCGAGGGCCTGCGCGCCCTGAAACGCCCAATGCAGGTCGACCTCTATACCGACAGCACCTATGTGATGAAAGGTGTCACGGAATGGATGCCGCGCTGGAAGGTGAATGGCTGGCGCACTGCCGCAAAAAAACCTGTCCAGAATCAGGATTTATGGCAGTCGCTTGACGCTGCTCTTGGCGGCCATGATGTGCGGTGGCACTGGGTCAAGGGGCATGCAGGAAACGACATGAATGAACGCTGCGACGTGCTAGCCCGCGCTGCCGCCACACAGATACAGATTGCGGCGCGCGACTGACCGGCCTAGAGCTGGGTCAGCACATGGGGGGCGCTGGACACCTCAAAGGCACCAACCTCTTCCAGCAGCACCTTGGTCACCACACCATCATCAATGATGAGCGCCGCGCGGGTTGCACGCTCACCCAAAACCGGACCCATATGGACCAGCAGGCCGAGTGCCTTTGACAGATCACCAAGCGGATCGGCCAGCATGTCAATCTTGCCAGTGGCCCCGCCCTGCTCGCCCCAGATCTTCATGACATGCGGATCATTCACCGACAGGCAGGCAATGCGGTCCACACCTGCCGCAACAACATTGTCGTAATATTCGATAAAGCTTGGCAGATGCTTGGCTGAACAGGTCGGGGTAAAGGCCCCGGGAACGGTAAACAGAACGGTACGCCCTTCTGCGAAATAGCTTGTGCTGTCATGCGCAGCCACACCGTCTTCTGTCTTGATCTGGAAAGTCGCCTGCGGGACAGGCTGCCCGGCCTCGATGGTCATATTTATGTGTCCTGATAGATGCTTTAGGAAAGGACCAACGCTGGATGGCACTGACCCACCGCCTCTATTTGGCTGATATTCCCGCATTTTCAAGGGCTCTTAGAACCGAACGCGCTTGCAGCAGTTCTGACAGCACCTCGCCATCCGGTTGCGGCGGGGAATAGATGATGTTGAAGGGAATACCAAAGCGCCCATGCGCAGCCAGAAAGGCCGCAATTTCAGGATCTGGACGCGTCCAGTCCGCCTGCAGCAGCACAAGCTTTCCGTCTGCCACGGCACGCGCCAGCACCGACGCCACCGGATCACGGTCCAGCACAAGCGCCTTGTTGGCCTTGCAGGTGATGCACCAGTCCGCCGTCACATCAACAAATACAGGCAGAGAGGCTGCCCGCGCCTGCTGCATCGCTGCCGGGCTCCAGGGCTGCCAGACATAGTCTGAAGTGCCTGTCCTGTCTGGTGCGGCTGTTGGCATGATCACCCCGGCAAGCACCGTCATCAGCCATATCATGGTACCGGCAAGCATCAGCGCCAGACCGCGCTTCATCCATACCATCCACGGGCCCGGACGCGGCAGCAGCCCCACTGTTGCCGGGAAGGCCGCAACAAGCATCCAAGGCGCCGCCAGACCGGCACCCATCGCCGCAAATATTACAAAATGCGCGCCCATACCCCCTGACAAGGCAGCCGCCACCGCGGTGCCGACAAAGGGGGCCGAACAGGGTGTTGCCAGGATGGTTGCCAGCATGCCTGTCAGGAAATCCTGACGATAGCCACTGCCCCCGCTATTGCCCCCGCCAATAGTCTGAACAAATCCGGGGACAGCAAAGCGCACACCATCAACAAGGCTGAGCGCAAACAGCCCGATCATGATAATCATCACCGTCAGGAATATCGGGTTCTGGAACTGGATTCCCCACCCCACGGTGCCACCGGCCATCCGCACAAGGGCAAGCCCCCCCGCCAACAGCATAAAGCTGGCCATGATTCCGGCCGCCCCCGCCAGAAACCGCAGCCGCAATTCGCGCCGCCCTGCGCCCGCGGTGGCAAGCACCGCCGACAGTTTCATCGCCAGCACCGGCAGCACACATGGCATAAGATTAAGAATGAGACCGCCAAGAACCGCGACCAGCATGATGCCCAGAAGCGATGTTTCGAACGCGCGCTCTGACCGCTGGGCCGGTGCTGTATCATCACCAATATTGACCAGAAATGCACCGGCCTGCGGCGGCGCATCCACCGTCACCGTGAACAGCACTGTGCGCAGGTCAGGTATGTCGGCCCCAACAGCCTTCATGAACAGCCCGTCATCGCGCGGCAGCGGTGCCTTAAAGGCAACTGACGGCACACCTTCGACAAAGATATCCCGCACCGGGCCGGGCAGCCCCTCAATCTGCAGCAACAGACCAGGCGCGCCACTGCCATCACGTGAGATCGACGCGGCAGCGATTGCAAGATCAGGCGCGCTGGCGCTGATGCCATCTGCATTGGCAGGCCGCGGTACCATGGCGGCAAATTGGGCGATTGCCTGCGCATGGCGCGTCGGGGTTGCCGGACCGGCTGGAATGGTCAGGAACAGGCGACCCTGCAACGGAACACAGATATCCTTGCAGACAAGGGCTTCAAGATCGGCTGACAGGCTGACCGCGGCGCCTTTGGTAAAGCCGGACAGGGAAATCGGCAGAATGACAGCATTCTCATAGCCAAAATTATCAAAGCCAAACGCATCAAACCGCGTCGGCAATGGCCAGCTGAAGGTAACATCAATCCCGGGCGTGGCCGCGTCATCCGGATATAGTACCGGGGCCAGCCCCGCCTCACCCGGGGTCCGCCAATAGATTTTCCAGCCCGGCGCAAGGGTGAATTCCAGACCAAGGGGCAGATGATCGAGATCGCCTGTGGCGGCAACGGCAGACACAAGGCGCGCCTCGCCAATCGTAGCGTCGCCAACCCAGCCTGACTCGGCTGCCTGCAGCGGCGATGCCGCCAGAACAGATGCAAGGGCAGCGCCAAGCCAGATCCACAGCGCCAGAAACGGGCACATCATGCCGCGCAGCTGCATCAGACAGCGCGCTGTCTGGCCATGGCAAGCAATGGGATATAAGGAGATTTGGCCGGGAGTCATGCTGTTTCCGCAAAGGCGAGACGCTGTAATTGGACCTTTACCCAAGTCTTTTTTCCTGTCTAGGCTAGATTATGACGCAGGACAAGAAATCCGGATCGCCAAAGCCGCTTTCACCTGACATGGCAGCTGATGACGGCAATGACAAGGCAACATCGATGCAGAGCCTGCAGGGCCAGCTGTTGCTGGCATCGCCGCATATTGGCGATGAACGGTTTGAAAAATCGGTCATCCTGATGTGTCACCATGATGCCGACTCGGCGATGGGGCTGGTGATCAACCGGCGCACCAGCAATCTCAGCCTTGGTGATCTTTATGAAAAACTCGATATAGGCGCGCCCCGATTCTGTGTCGACGAACCGGTCCATATCGGCGGCCCTGTTGATGGCAATCGCGGTTTTGTGCTGCATTCACAGGACCATATGCTGCCGGACAGCATGGCGATTACACATGAAATCGGCCTGACTGCCAGCATTGATATGCTGCGCGACATCACCGAGGGCGTTGGCCCCATGCACACCATCGTGTCATTGGGTTGCGCCGGCTGGAGCGCCGGACAGCTGGATCGCGAGATGGCCGAGAATGTCTGGCTGAGCCTGCCCGCATCGGCGCAGCTGGTCTTTGATCATGACCATAAGACATTATGGGACCACGGCTTTGCCACATTGGGAATTGACCCCGGATTCTTTGCCGGCAATGCCGGCACGGCCTGAGCGCAGCACGCCCTTGGATGGCGGCTGACCATCCCGATGAAGGCAGCGTCAGGCGGCACCCGCCAGAAGATCGGCCAGCCTGGCATTTTCCATCACATCACCCTGCGGCCCGATAGCGGCAACAACCGGCGCGCGGGCCTGCACCATTTCAGCTGCCACGGCGCTGACCATCTGCGCGTCAATGGCCTCAATACCTTCCAGCACATCCGCATCATCGATGGGGGCGCCGAACAGGGTGACATGGCGGGCCAGTGCCTCACCCGAGCCGGCAACGGATTCGCGTGCCATGACCAATGACGCACGCAGCTGTGCCTTGGCGCGTGCCAACTCGTCACCCCCGACACCCCCCGCCAGATCGGCCAATTCTGCCGCCGTTACCGACAGCATCTCATTCACCTGATCCGCCGATGTGCCGGCATAGATTCCGAAATGCCCGCTATCCCCATACATGCTGGCAAAGGAAAAGATCGAATAGCACAGGCCCCGCTTTTCACGCACTTCCTGAAAAAGCCGCGAAGACATGCCACCCCCAAACAGGGTCGAGAGCACCATCATCGCATAGCGGCGCGGGTCGCGCGCACCAAAGGATGGCAGGCCCACCACAATATGGGACTGTTCCAGATCGCGCTGTTCAACCCGACGGCCGCCCTGCCATGCCGGTGCGGCCCGCTGTGTCATGCTGGCCGGCGCCAGACCGCCAAGCCGGCCCTCAATCTTTTTGACAAAACTGTCATGTTCAACAGCACCTGCTGCCACGGCAAGCATCTGCCCAGCACCGTAATACCGGTCCATGAAGCCGCGCAGATCGGCCCTGCCAAAACGGCCGACACTTTCGACAGAGCCGAGAATCGGCCGGCCCAGTCCGTGCCCGCCATAGGCAGCATCGGCGAACATATCAAACACCACATCATCAGGCGTATCCTGTGACTGGCCGATTTCCTGAATGATCACGCCGCGTTCGCGTTCGATTTCATCGTCCGGCATGGTGGGTTCGGTTAGAATATCCGACAGGATATCAATGCCCATATCGAGATATTCCGGCAAAAGCCGCAAATAATAGGCGGTTTCCTCGCGGCTGGTATGGGCGTTCATATAGCCACCCACATTTTCGACATCGGTGGCGATATCGCGTGCCGAGCGTTTCTGTGTGCCCTTGAAAGCCATATGTTCCAGCATATGGGCAATGCCGGTTTCGGAATCGGTCTCGTCACGCGCGCCGGCCATCACCCAGATGCCCACTGACAGGCTGTTCACATGCGGCATGCTGCGGGTTGCGACGCGCAAACCGCTGGCCAGCTTTGTGACTTCACTTCCGTTCATCCGCCTCTCCTCTGCGCCAGCACCAGATCGCGGACAGAAGCCGCACTGGCCGGCGCCTTGTCCATTTTTTCCGGCCGCGTCATCAAATCGGCCAGATGTGGCGGCAGGGCCGGCGCCGTGCCGGTTGCCTGTTTCACCGCGCCCTCAAATTTCGCCGGATGCGCACAGGCAAGCGCCACCACCGGGATATCCGGGCCAACAGTGCCATCGGCAATGGCGCGCCGCGCTGCCGACACACCAACAGCACTGTGCGGGTCAAGACACATGCCCTCACCTGACATGCTGGCTGCAATCTCGGCAATGGTGCCGTCATCATCCAGCCGGTAGGCGGAAAAAATCCCATGCGCTTTCGCCATGGCTTCTGCCGGCAGATCGAAATACCCGGTCTCTGCAAAGCTGGCCATGATATCTGCCACCCGCGCGCCGTCCCGATCCAGCAACTCAAACAGCAGCCGCTCAAAATTGCTGGAAACCTGAATATCCATTGAGGGGCTGAGCGATGGTACAACGCTGTCACGCTGCATCGCACCCTGTTCAAAAAAGCGGGTCAGGATATCGTTGCGGTTCGACGCCACGATCAGCCTTTCAATCGGCAAACCCATGCGCATGGCCACATAGCCGGCAAAAACATTGCCAAAATTACCGGTCGGCACCGAGAAGGCGACCTTGCGATCCGGCGCGCCAAGCGCCAGTGCCGCGGAAAAATAATAGACAATCTGGGGCATCAGCCGCGCCCAGTTGATTGAATTCACAGCTGACAGATTTACCGTGTCACGAAAATCATGGTCATTGAACAGCGCTTTGACGATTGCCTGGCAGTCATCAAAATCACCCGCAACGGCCACCGCATGCGCCCCGGCGGCGTCTACCGATGTCATCTGGCGTTGCTGCACCGGCGATACGCGCCCGTCAGGAAACAGGATGAAAATATCAACCGACGCGCGGCCCTGAAACGCCTCCAGCGCCGCTGATCCTGTATCACCGCTTGTTGCGCCCAGAATGACCGCCTGCCTGCCCGCCCCCTGCAGCGCCCGGTCAAAGGCGCGCGACAGGAATTGCATGGCATAATCCTTAAAAGCGATGGTCGGCCCGTGGAACAGTTCCAGCACATGGATATCGCCGGACAGATGTTTCAAAGGTGCCACCGCCGGATCGGTGAAATCGGCATAGGCATCCTGCGCCATGGCAGCAAGTTCTGCCTCGTCAATCTCACCATCGGTAAAGCGCGCCATGATCCGGCCAGCCAGCGCGGCATAAGGCAGATCCGCCATCGCACGGATGTCATCAACCGAAAAAGCAGGATATTGTTCGGGCAGATACAGCCCGCCATCGCGCGCCAGCCCGCTCAGCAAAGCAGCCTCATATCCGAGCGGCCCGTCATTGCCGCGTGTACTGATATACTTCATCTGTCCCGTGTCTCCGCGATCAGGCTTCAGGGTCACGACCCCATGCACCAATGGTCAGCCGTCCTGCCTGAAAGTGAAAGGCGAGATAGACGCCAATCAGCGCGCAGGCGATGCCGTACCAGGTGATGGCATAACCAAGATGGGAATTGCGCAGGTTGGTTTTCGTCCGCGCCCCGATGGGCAATCTGATTTCATCCGTTGTGCGTAGTGCCGCGGCATAGATGGCGGTTTCGGCCTGCCCGTCAAGTTGCAGGTGGCTGACAATCTGTGCCGGCACAAGGGTAAACCAGAAGCCGTTTTCCGGATCATTTTCGGGCACGAAATAGCCCTTCTTGTTGGGGAACCGGATAATGGCATCAAGCTGGGTTTCGCCTTCGACAAGGGTAAAGCTGCGCTTGGCCGGGTCGCGATAGGATTCAGACACCCAACCGCGATTCACAAGGATCATCCTGCCATCATCAAGGGTAAAGGGCGTCACGATATGAAAACCGGCATTGCCTTCATAGGTGCGGCCGGTCATGTAGACTTCCTTGGCGTGGTCAAAACGGCCGGTCAGGGCAAGACGGCGAAACTCCATCTCGCGATCGACCACACCCGCAGGCAGATCAATCGGCGCGGCATTGGCACGGCTCTCGAAATCCTCGATCAGCTGGTTTTTCCATTCCAGCCGCTGGACCTGCCATGTACCAAGCCATAGCAGGACGATCAGTGCCGGCAAGGCTACAAGGGTCGGCCAGAAAATCGGTCGCAGTTTCATTGTTCCACCTGTCTATTCGGCGCCATGTGCATAGCACCAAAGAAAAGGGAGCGCCCGTAAAAAAGCGCTCCCCCCGAATTTGTCTTTCCGGCTGCGTGCCAGAGGGGCCGCGATCAGCCGCCCCACCAATAGACAGCAGCAAACAGGAACAGCCAGACGACATCGACAAAATGCCAATACCAGGCCGCAGCCTCAAAACCGAAATGCTGTTTGCCGGTAAAATGCCCGGCCCGACCGCGTAACCAGCAGACGGCAAGGAAACAGGTCCCTACCAGCACATGGAACCCGTGGAAGCCTGTGGCCATGTAGAAGACCGAAGGATAGACCCCGTCGGTGAACCCAAAAGGCGCATGGCTGTATTCCAGCGCCTGCAGTCCGGTAAACAGAACGCCCAGAATGACGGTCATGCCAAGGCCGGTCATGAAATCGCGGCGGTTGTCATGCTGCAGCGCATGGTGCGCCCAGGTCACCGTACAGCCAGACAGCAACAGGACCAGCGTATTGATCAGCGGCAGATCAAACGGATCAAATGTCTGAATACCCTCTGGCGGCCATACACCACCTACGGGAAACAGCGCACGGTCAAAGAAGGCCCAGAAGAAGGCGACAAAGAACATCACCTCGGATGCGATGAACAGCATCATGCCATAGCGCATGCCAATCTGCACAATCGGTGTGTGATGCCCCTGATATTCCGCTTCACGGATGATGTCGCGCCACCACATGAACATGGTCATCAGCACCAACGCCAGACCGAGCCCGAGAACGGCCACGCCATGCGCCACCTCATGCATATACATGACGCCTCCAATCGCCGCCGTAAAGGCTGCGGCAGCGCCAACGGCAGGCCATGGGCTTGCCTCGACAAGATGGTAAGGGTGTTTGTTTGCACCACTCATAGTGTTCTCCTCTCAATCTGGAGCCGCCTTGCGGCCGGCTCCCCCTCTCCCACGATCAAGTATCCTCCGACCCGCCGAGGACCGGAAAGAAAGTATAGGACAAAATAATCTCGTCAATGTCAGCCGTCCCAGGCTCGCTGGCGATATCGGGGTCGATATAGAACCGCACAGGCATCAGCACTGATTCCCCCGGCTGCAGCGTCTGCTCGATAAAGCAGAAACAATCAATCTTCATGAAATGCGGGCCTGCCTTGACCGGCGTCACATTATAGGTGGATGTGCCGGCAGATGCCGTATCGCCCAGATTTGTGGCGCGGTAATTGATCACCACCTCTTCACCCGGGTTCAGCGTTACCGGCGCATCGACAGCCTCAAAACGCCAGTTCAGTGCTGGGTTCGTATTGGCATCAAAACGTACCCTGACCGGATGGTTGGGAAGAATTTCCACCGCCGCATCGCCTGTTACCTGCGTCGTCCCGCCATAGCCGGTGACCTGACAGAACAGCTGGTAAAGCGGGACCGAGGCATAGGCCAGACCCACCATCGCCGCCACAACAACTGCCAGAATCACGAGGATCCGGCGGTTGCCGGCCCCCTGTTCAGGCATGTGCTGGAATGCCGGCACGCTCATCCGGTCGCCCCTCCCATACGCACAATGGTCAGGACGAAAAACAACACGGCGAACCCGGCGATTGCGCCCAGAATGGCGCGATTGCGCCCGCGGCGCATACGAATCATTTCATCTGCCGTTTTCGGCTGCTGACGCGCACTCATAGGACACCTGCCAGTAATGGTCCGGCCACCAGCGCCTGGTCGATAACCAACGCCAGAAACAGCAGGAACAGATAGATAATTGAAAATCCAAACAGACGCCGTGCCGCATCATCCGACGGTGTGCGGAATAGCTGCCATGCCAGGCGGATGAAGTTCGCACCAAGCGCCCCTGCCAACAGGCCATAAAAGACCGATGACATGCCAATCAGCGTTGGCAGCACACCCAACGGCGCCAACAGGAGCGCATAGATCAGGATCTGGCGGCGGGTTTCCGGCGCACCGGCAACCACCGGCATCATCGGGATATTAGCCCGCTGGTAATCCTCGTTACGGACCAATGCCAGCGCCCAGAAATGCGGCGGCGTCCAAATAAAGATGATGGCAAAGAGGATCAGCGGCTCAATCGGCATCGTGCCAGAAACCGCCGCCCATCCAATCACGGGCGGCAGCGCCCCTGCGGCACCGCCAATAACGATATTCTGCGGCGTCCGGCGTTTCAGCCAGATGCTGTAGACCACCCCATAGAAAAAGATCGTGAATGCCAGAAGGCCGGCTGCCAACCAGTTTGACGCAAGCCCCAGCAACAACACGGACAGGGCCGATATCACCAGACCAAAGCTGAGCGCCTCGGCAGGCTCTACCGCGCCGGACGGAATCGGCCGGTTTCTTGTGCGCATCATAATGGCGTCGATATCGCGGTCATACCATTGGTTGATCGCACCCGATGCCCCGGCCCCGGCAGCAATCGCAAACAGCGAAATCACGAACAGCAACGGATGCATGTCGGCAGGCGCCAGAAACATGCCGGCAAATCCGGTGAAGATCACAAGGCTCATCACCCGCGGCTTCAGCAGCTGCCAAAAGTCGGCGACCGACGGGCCTTGCAGCGCGTCGGTCGTCCCGGTGATGTTCTGGTGTGATGTTATTGCCATCGTTTCCAGCCAGTGTTCTGCGACAATGTCGCGGTTACTTTACCTTCGGCAGCTCGTCAAAGGTGTGATATGGCGGCGGCGATGCAACCTGCCATTCCAGCGTTGTTGCCCCTTCACCATACGGGTTGTCGGCAGCACGACGCTTGGTAATGAACGCCTCGGCAATCACGACGAGGAACAGGATCGCGCCAAGGGCACCAATGTAGGAGCCGATGGATGCCACCATATTCCAGCCTGCAAAAGCGTCCGGATAGTCGATATAACGGCGCGGCATGCCGGCAAGACCAAGGAAATGCATCGGGAAGAAGGTCAGGTTCACCCCGACAAATGTGACCCAGAAATGCAGCTTGCCGAGCCATTCTGAATATTCGTAACCGGTCATTTTCGAAAACCAGTAATAGAAACCGGCAAACAGGCCAAACACGGCGCCAAGCGACAGCACATAATGGAAATGCGCAATCACGTAATAGGTGTTGTGAAGCACCACATCCAGACCCGCATTCGACAGCACCACGCCAGTGACGCCGCCAACGGTGAACAGGAAGATGAAGCCGATTGCCCACAGCATCGGGACGCGGAAGGTGATCGACCCGCCCCACATGGTGGCAATCCATGAGAAAATCTTCACCCCGGTCGGCACCGCAATCACCATCGTCGCCGCGGTGAAATAGGCACGGGTGTCAACGCTGAGACCCACCGTATACATATGGTGTGCCCAGACAATGAAGCCGACAAACCCGATCGCCACCATCGCATAGGCCATGCCCAGATAGCCGAATACCGGCTTCTTGGAAAAGGTCGAGATGATGTGGCTGACAATGCCGAATGCCGGCAGAATCATGATGTACACTTCCGGATGCCCGAAGAACCAGAACAGATGCAGGAACAGGATCGGGTCACCACCACCTTCTGGAATAAAGAAGGTTGTTCCGAAATTCCGGTCGGTCAGCAGCATGGTGATGGCACCTGCCAGAACCGGCACAGCCAGCAGCAACAGGAAGGCTGTCACAAGCATCGCCCAGACAAAAAGCGGCATCTTGTGAAGCGTCATGCCCGGCGTGCGCATATTGAAAATCGTTGTGATGAAATTCGCGGCGCCAAGGATCGAGGACACACCGGCAAGGTGCAGCGAGAAGATCGCCAGATCCATCGACATGCCGGGCGTGCCGGAAGATGAGGATAGTGGCGGATAAATGGTCCAGCCAACACCGGCACCGCCATCCATGACAGCTGACAGCAGCAGCAGGATGAATGAAGGCGGCAGCAGCCAGAAGGAAATGTTGTTCATCCGCGGAAAGGCCATATCCGGCGCGCCAATCATGATCGGCACAAACCAGTTGCCAAACCCGCCAATGAGCCCCGGCATCACCACGAAAAAGACCATGATCAATCCATGGGCCGTGGTGAAGACGTTCCAGACATGCCCGTCAGCCATATATTGTACGCCAGGCTCCATCAGCTCCATGCGCATGTAGACAGACAATCCGCCGCCGATGAAGGCGGCCAGAATGGCAAACACAAGATACATCGTGCCGATGTCCTTGTGGTTTGTGGAATAGAGCCAGCGGCGCACGAAGCTTGTCGGTGCACCATGGTCAGCGTGGGCGTGAGCACTCATTTTTGTTTCCTCTGCGCTAAGACGCTTAATCGGCCGCAGCCAGGACAACGACATCGCGTTTCACAGATGTCGGGACCGTCTCGTTCATTGCAAATTCTTCGCGGGCGGTTTCAAGCCAGGCTTTGTATTCCGCCTCGGGAAGGGCACGCACCTCAATCGGCATATAGGCATGGTTGATGCCGCAGATCTGGTTGCACTGTCCATAATAGGTTTTCTCACCCTCAGGCACATCGATCCATACTTCGTTGGTGCGGCCGATGAACGCATAGACCTGCACGGCCAGCGACGGCACGAAGAAGGAATGCATGACGTCATTGCCGGTGATCAGCAATTTGACGCGGGTGTTTTCCGGCACAACCATCGGGTAATCAACGGATAGCAGCCGGGTCTGGCCTTCCTGAAGGTCTTCCTCATCCACCATATAGCTGTCAAAGACAATGCCTTCATCGGGGTATTCATAGCTCCAGTACCACTGGTTGCCAGTCACCTTGATCACCATGTCGGTGTCGGCCGTCTTGTCGAGATAATAAAGCAGCCGGAAAGACGGGATGGCGATCCCAACGAGGATAATCACCGGGATGACCGTCCACAGGATTTCGATCACGGTATGGTGCGATGTCGTTGATGGCACCGGATTGGCGCTGGCCCGGAAACGGACACCGACATAAATCAGCAAACCAAGGACGAACAGCGAAATCAGCGTGATGACAACCAGCAGCAGATTATGCAGGTCATCAGCCATTTCGGCGATCGAGCCGGCCGGCGGCTGCAGCCCCATCTGCCACGGCAGCGGCTCTGCCGCCAGGGCGGCGGTGCCTGTCATGCACAGCATCGCTGCGACGCGGCCGGCCAGAGTGCCGACACGCCGGAACAGCACCGGAAATCGCGCGAAAGAAAAGGTGGCCATGAATGCCATGGATATCTCCCCCAAAAAAATACTAGGCCTGCGATGGCCGCGGTCCGGACAGCCTGATTGCACCGTGCTGCCTGACCCTGCATTTATTAGACGTAAATTTGCCAATTGGAAAGCCCTGTGCGGCAGCCTGTCCCACTTTTTTGCGCTTTTTCCGGTCTGTCTGCGAACTGGCCGCCAAGCACCGGACAGCACGCTTGAATTCGGTCCCGTAAGGTCCCATTCTCAAGGATAGTTTTCAAGATAACGACGCCCCTGTGGCCGAGGATATGATGGACCACCTTTCAAAGACCGATGAGATCTTTTTCGCCAACACGGCGCTCGACCGGGATCGTGCCGAAGCCATTGTGCGCGATGCGCTTGCCGGGGCGGATGATGGCGAATTGTTCCTCGAGATGCGCCACTCCGAGATGCTGATGATCGATGACGGACGCCTGAAAGGCGCCAGCTATGACCAGTCCAGCGGTTTCGGGTTGCGTGCCATCGCCGGCGAGGCGCATGGCTATGCGCATGCGGGCGAGATGAGTGAAGCCGCACTCAGGCGCGCTGCCGCCAGCGTGTCTGCGGTAACGCGCGGCTATTCCGGCACACAGGCGGATGCGCCGGTATCGGCAAGCAATATGCCGCTTTATGATGACGGCAACCCGCTGACCGGCATTTCCTTTGAAGACAAGGTGGCGCTGTTGCAGGAGATTGATGCCTATGCCCGCGACACCGACCCGCGTGTGGTTCAGGTATCCGCATCCGTGTCCGGATCTTGGCAGGCCATCCAGATTATCCGGGCAGACGGCCATCGCGCCGCTGATATCCGTCCGCTGGTGCGGCTGAATGTTTCGGTTGTGGTATCGCAGGATGGCCGGATGGAATCCGGGTCTTCCGGCGCTGGCGGGCGCGTGATGTTTGACAGCTACATGCAGCCTGAAACCTGGCAGGCACAGGTTGCCGAAGCCTTGCGCATCGCGACCGTGAATCTTGATTCGGTACCGGCGCCGGCTGGCGAAATCGAGGTGGCGCTGGGGTCCGGCTGGCCGGGCGTGATGCTGCATGAGGCCGTCGGTCACGGGCTGGAAGGTGACTTCAACCGCAAGGGCACCTCTGTCTTTAGCGGCCGGGTGGGTGAACAGGTTGCCTCGAAAGGCGTTACTGTTGTCGATGACGGCACGCTGCAGGACCGGCGCGGGTCCATCACGATTGATGATGAGGGCACACAGTCACGCCGCAATGTGCTGATCGAGGATGGCGTGCTGCGCGGCTATATGCAGGACCGTCAGAACGCCCGCCTGATGGGGGTCGAGCCGACAGGGAATGGCCGCCGCGAATCCTATGAACATGCCCCAATGCCGCGCATGACGAATACCTTTATGGAAAATGGGGCGTATGAACCCGACGAAATCGTCGCGTCGATGAAGAAGGGGATCTATGCCGTCAATTTTGGTGGCGGACAGGTGGATATTACATCCGGCAAATTCGTTTTTGCCGCATCCGAAGCCTATCTGGTCGAGAATGGCAAGATCGGCGCCCCCGTCAAAGGGGCAACACTGATTGGTAACGGGCCCGATGCCATGACAAAGATCAGCATGATCGGCAATGACATGGCGCTGGACAGCGGCGTCGGCACCTGCGGCAAGAGCGGGCAGAGCGTGCCGGCCGGTGTTGGCCAACCGACCGTGAAGATGGGTGGCATCACCGTAGGCGGCACCGAGGCCGCCTGATCGGGAGACAGGTTCCGGATTGGTTGCTGCTGGCCTAGCCGCTATCACGCGCCGGACGCGCCAATAGCGGCACGGTGCCGATCAGGATCAGTGTGATCAAGGCGCCAAAGGCAAAAGGATATTGCGAGCCGCCAAGGTCATAGAGCGGTCCGGCCAGCACAAGGCCGCCCACCTGCCCCAATGATCCAAACCCCTGGATGGTGCCAAGCGAGCCGCCGACTGACGTCTTGTCGGCAATTTTACTGACGGCGCTGGAAATCGCCGGGGTTGTCAGTGCAAACCCGAAACAGATCGCCGTCGTGGCAATCAGCGTCTGCACCAGCGGATAGTCATTGCCGGGCAGCAGGCCAAGCACCGCAACGGCCGTCAGACACTGGCCCAGCATTAACAGGCACGCGCCAAGCCCGGTGGTTGCCACTTCACCGATATACGCCACCACCGGACGGATCAGCCCCGCCTGAACGATCACAACGCAGACACCGATATAGGTGAACAGCCAGCCTGTCTGGCGCACCCCGAAGCCCAGATAATCGCGCAGCACCAGAACAAAGGATGCCTCGACCTGCGCAAAGGACAGGTTGAGAAACATCGAGGCAATGGCATAAAGCGCCAATGGCGAGCGCAGCAAGGCAGCGATGCGCTGAAGAGTCGTCAGGGGGCTGCGTTCAGGAATAAACCGGTCGGCGGGCGCCGGTTTCAACCGCAGCGTCAGCACCAGCGCCAGCATCGACAGGCCTGCTGCCAGAAGGAAGGGAACCTGATGCGGCGGACCACCGCCAAGCCCGCCAAGCAGACCGCCAACCGCCGGCCCGGCGACAAAGCCAAGGCCGATCGACGCACCAAAAAGCCCCATATACTGGGCCCGCTTTTCAGGGCTTGATCTGTCTGCGACCATTGCCTGAATGACGCCGGTATTGCCCGCCGCAAACCCAGAGATGATCCGCGCCGCAAACATCGTCAGAATGTCACCCGAAAGGGCAAACCACAGATGCGACAGCGCACCAATGCCAAGTGAAATCCAGAGAATACGCCGCCGCCCAAAATGGTCTGACAGCCGGCCAAGCACCGGGTTTGCAAGGAACATTGCAAAGGCATAGGACGCCAGCAGCAGCGTCATCACGCTGGCAGGCATGCCCATCGTGTCAATCACCGCATAGGGCAATACCGGGATCAGCGCCCCGACCCCGACGAAATTGATCCCGACAATCAGCAACAGAACCGGCATGTCACCCTCATAGAGATTTGTGTGACCAAAGGCCGGCCCTGATCACATGATCTGTCCATGATACATGGTCACATTTCGCCTGACCATAATCGCCTGACCATAATCGACTGACGATAATCACCTGACCATAACAGGCCGCCTGCCGTTCGGCAGCGCCATCCTTGTGTCACATGCAGCCCATGGCAGGGCCATCACTGCCTTTAATATTGATGCGTCTCAAACACATGCGAGAGGTCGCCATCCCAGGCGCCATGATACATGTCCAACAGCCGTTCCGCCGGCGTCTGGCCCGCCGCAATGGCGTCGACAAGCGGAGACAGAAACCCTGTCTCGTCTTTCCCATCATCATCAAGCCGGGCACGACGACGAAGCCCGTCCTCAGACAGTTGCAACACTTTGCGGCCAAGATCATGCAGATCCCAGCGGCCAAGGCGGCCCCGCAACCCGTCGCGTGCCGCAGACAGGCGCGCTTCCATAACATCTTCGGCGGTAATATCCGCCATCAACCAGCCAGCCGCCTCAAGCGATTCCGGATCATATAACAGCCCCACCCAGAAAGCGGGCAGCGCGCATATATTCGCCCAGGGCCCGCCATCCGCACCGCGCATTTCCAGAAAGGTCTTCAACCGCACTTCAGGAAAGGCCGTGGTGATATGGTCTTCGAAATCCGCCATGCTCGGAAACTGGCCTTCATACCCTTCCAGCATACCGTCGAGAAAATCACGGAAGGACTGACCCGCCACATCAACATAATCATCGCCGCGATGCAGAAAATACATGGGCACATCAAGGATATAATCGATCCATTGCTCATAGCCGAAATAGGGGTCGAACACGCAGGCCGGCACGCCGCAGCGCGCGGGATCAGTATCGGTCCAGGCATGCGCGCGGGTAGAGAGCAACCCTGAAGGCTGGCCATCCTTGAAAGGCGAGTTTGCAAACAGCGCCGTCGCCAGCGGCTGCAACGCCAGCGAGGTGCGGAATTTCTGCCGCATATCCGCTTCATCACAATAATCAAGATTCACCTGAACCGTGCAGGATCGCAGCATCATGTCGAGCCCCAGCGTGCCAACTTTTGGCATATGGCGGCTCATGATCCTGTAGCGGCCTTTCGGCATGAAGCTGATATCATCGCGTGTGGCGGTGGGGTGAAAGCCAAGGCCAAGCATCCCGATATCCAGAGGCCGTGCCGCCTCGCGCATATGCCGCAAATGCTGTCCGGTTTCGCGGCAGGTTTGATGCAGATTATCCAGCGGCGTACCAGACAATTCCAGCTGCCCGCCGGGTTCCAGCGTGACCGAGCCCCCGTCATGGCTGCGAACGCCAATCACCTTGCCCTTTTCCAGAATCGGTTCGGCGTCAGGCCCAAGTTCGGTCAACAGACGTTCGAGTAGGGCCCCGACACCGGTGTCCCCCTCATAGGTAACCGGCGACAGATCGGCCCGATGGAACAGGAATTTTTCATGTTCCGTACCAATCTTGAAATCACTGGCAGGTCGTTCGCCAGCCGCAATCCAGTTGATCATCTGCTGAACATCAACCGGTGAGGAATATGTGTTATTCATAGTCTAAATTCCATCTGCCGACATGGCGGCACAACAGGGTTGGGCCGAGGCAGATCACAAGAAAAATACTGGCCGTTCATTGCACCCAGTCGCCACAGACCGACTGGTAACAGGTCAAGGCAGCGATAGCTGCGGTATCTGCGCGCAATATGCGCGGCCCAAGAGAAACTTTCAAACAATTTTGGCGTGCCGCCAGCATGGTTCGCTCATCATCCGAAAAGCCCCCTTCCGGCCCGATCAGGATCGCGGCACGCGGCATCGGGCCGGCCGCCTTCAGAACATCGATGGCATTGTCCGTCGACTGGCCGGCAGCCGCCTCGTCACAAAAGATCAGCTTGCGGTCATCTTCCAGCGCTGTCAGCGCCTCGGCAAGGGGTGTGAAATCCCTGATTTCAGCGATATCCAGCCGTTCTGTCTGCTCTGCCGCCTCGATGGCATTGGCCAGCATCCGATCGGTATTTACCCGGCTGACCTGGGTGTGGCTGGTGCGCACCGGCCAGATACAGCGGCAGCCCATTTCCGATGCCTTTTCCGCGATAAAATCCAGCCGCGCCTTTTTGACAGGCGCAAACATAAGCCACAGATCGGGACTGGCCTGTTGTGGCCGCAGCGGCCGTTCAAGGGTCAGATTACAGCTGCGACGACCGGTCTTTTCGATCTGCGCCAGCCATTCACCGTCGCGGCCATTGAAGACGGCCACCACAGCGCCCGCATCCAGACGCATCACCGTGGTCAGATAATGCTGCTGGTCACTTGTCGGAGATAGCGACAGACCGCTGTCAAAAACAGCATCAAGGAAAAGTCGTGTCTTGGGGGGAGCAACTTCCATGACCGGGATGTAATCCGCCGCAACCGGCATTTCAATGCCTGGGCGGTGATCTATCTGCGGTTGCTGCGGCCGCACTATAAGTGGCTGTTCAGCCATCGGACCGGCGCGTGCCCTGCCCGGCATTAAGGCACGGGTGGCGGGCTGTACCTTCAGGACAGGTTGGTCTATGTCTGGGGCATGACCCGCAATACCAAAAAGATGGACGACCCGCCGCATACCGATATCGCCGCCAGCGGCTGGTGGCGGCATCTTCCGGGCTGGGTCCATCCCTATTTATTGCTGGCACGCATCGACCGGCCCATCGGCTGGTGGCTGTTATTATTGCCGGGATGGTGGATCATCGCGGCAGCCGGCACATATGGCGCGATCACTTTTGCCAGCACGATCTGGGTGATGGGGCTGTTCCTTGTCGGGGCAATCACGATGCGTGCCGCCGGTTGTGTCATTAATGACATGTGGGACCGCCGGCTCGACCAGCAGGTGGCACGCACCGCCGGACGCCCCCTTGCCGCCGGCACCATTTCCATGATGCAGGCCGCATTGTTTATCGTCTGTCTTGGCGCGATCGGGCTTGCCGTATTGGTGCAATTGCCGCTGATGGCGATCCTGACCGGCTTTGCCGCCTTGCCGTTGGTGGTTCTCTATCCGCTAGCAAAACGTGTGACCTGGTGGCCGCAGGCGGTTCTGGGGCTGACATTTTCCTGGGGCGTGCCGTTGGGATGGACGGCGATGCGTGGCACCCTGCCTGCTGGCGATGAATGGCTCGCTATCGGGCTGATCTATGCCGGCAGCGTGGCCTGGGTATTCGGCTATGACACGATCTATGCTGTGCAGGATATGGCGGATGACCGTAGCGTCGGCGTGCGGTCCTCGGCACTTGGTCTTGGCCAGCATCTGCGGCGCGGGGTTGCGGTTGCCTATGTGCTGGCCGTCGGTCTTGCCGGGGCCGGATTCTGGCTGCTGCTGGGCGGCGGCATCTGGATCGCAGGTGGCGCGCTGGCCGCGCTGCATCTTGGCTGGCAGGTGAGGCGTCTTGACGGCAGTGATCCGGCAGGCGCCCTGCGGCTTTTCAAATCCAACCGTGATGCCGGGCTGTTGCTGACCGCTGGCCTTCTTGCCGCGCAGATGGCATCGACCGCATCCTGAAGCTAGAGAAACGCACTCACATCTGTTGTGTCTACCGGCTGTATCTTCCAGGGCCCATCGCCATGAAGGGCCGTTTCGGCCAGCATTTGGTTCACCGCCTTGCGGGACGCGGCATCATCAACCAGGCCGGCGATGAAATCTGCCACTTTCTGGCCGCGGGGATGGCCTGCGCGTGCCGCAACCAGCGCCGCAACACTGGCCTGCGACAGCGTTTGAAACCGCCGGTTGCGCGCACTGATCGCGGCCAGCCCGGCAGGCTGTCCGGCCCCGGCATCAAGAACGCCCCCGCGCGCCGCATAGCCAAATACCGGCTGCGACGCCGAAACGATATCACCGCCCGCCGTCAATACAGGCAGATGCGACACCGACCTGGTCATATAGCGCATGAAATCATAGGCAATGCCCACTGCCTCGGTCTTGTGCATGACCGGCAGCTGGTCATCATCCAGCCAGGCGATATTCAACAGGACATCGGTGCCGACGCTCGGGAAGGCGGTACAGGACACTGCCCCATAATAGCTGATGGCCGCATTATGAACGATATCACAATCATGCAGGATGGCAGGGGTGACAGGCACCAGCGCATCCGGCCCGAATTTGCGCAGCAGCTGAACCGGCGCCCGGTTTGACCCGACCGACAGAACCGCCGTCCGACCGGCCAGCAACGCCGCATCGTCAAAGACGCGAAGCTGCCCCTGATCGAGAACAAACCCGCCTTGCGGGGCAAGATAGGGATAATCGGATGCCCGTTGCGCAGCTGTCTGGTCTGGCAGGAACTGGGCGCCGTCAGGGTACGCTGTCATCGCATATGATCACTCGGAAACAGGGGCCATTTCGACCGGCCCCACATGGTTACGGACATATTGAGGAGCAGACTGAAATGATAGCAGCCCCATCTGATAGCAGACCCGTTTAACAACAATCGCGCCTGCCGCAGAACGGGTCAGGCCACCAGCCCGGTTGTCGGATCCAGCCCCAGTGCAAGATTCATATTCTGGACCGCGGCGCCAGACGCCCCCTTGCCCAGATTATCCAGCCGGGCGGTCAACCAGAACTGGCTGTTATCATCGTTTGCGAAGACAAACAGCTCCATATCGTTGCGCCCGACAATTGCCGCGGCATCCAGCAACAGCGATGCCGTTTCCGGGTCACCCGATTGTGCCGCACCCAGCCCGACCAGCGCCGCGCCTTCATAATGCGCCGCCAGCACCGCGCGGATATCCGCGGCGGTGACTGATTTTGAAAGCTGTGCCGCATGCAGCGGCAGATGCACCAGCATGCCGGCATAAAATGCCCCGATGGACGGCATGAAGATCGGCCTTGTGTGCAAGCCGGTATAATGCATCATCTCGGGAACATGCTTGTGCGCCATCGCCAACCCATAGGCAGCATGCGGGGGCAGGGCTCCCGTCTCATGCTTGCCGATCAGCGATTTGCCACCGCCGCTATATCCGGAAACAGCCGGCACCACCAGCTTGGCATCCGCATTGATCAGGCCGGCATCGATCAGCGGGCGCGCCAGCGCCAGAAACCCGGTTGGATAGCAGCCGGGATTGGTAATCCGCTGCGCCGTGGCGATCTTGCCAGCGGCATCATCTGTCAGTTCCGCAAAACCGTAAACCCAGCCTTCCGCCGTGCGGTGCGCCGAAGACGCATCAATCACCCGCGCGCCAAGTTCATCGGCAAGTGCCGCTGATTCACGCGCCGCATCATCGGGAAGACACAGAATGGTGATGTCACTTTCCGCCATCATTGCGCGCCGCGCATTGCTGTCTTTGCGCAAATCATCATCAAGCACAACAGCGTTGGCGGCAGGATGGGATTCCAGCCGTTCATGTACCCGCAGGCCCGTTGTGCCTACACCACCATCGATAAAAATGCGGTATGTCATGGGATCGGTGATACCGTTATTAGGCATTTGATGCAAGATCGTCCGGTGATGCAGGATCGTCCGGCAATGCCAGATCATCCGGTGATATAAGGGTCAGCCGGTGCAGGGATCCTGCGGCGCAGGCCATTCGCGCGTGACTGCCGCTTGAAACCGCTGCGGGCAGGCGTTATCTGGGAGAGGTTATGAGCAAAAATACTGAATCCCTGATTTCGCAGCTTCTTGACGCCGCCCGCGCGGCTGGTGCCGATGGTGCCGATGCCGGCATGTCCCGAAGCGAAGGTACATCTGTCACCGTCCGGTTTGGCAAGGTTGAATCATCCGAACGGTCCGAGGATATCGGCGCCGCGCTGCGGGTCTTTGTCGGCAAACGCAACGCATCCGTTTCGACCAGCCAGCTGGATAGCGACTCGATTGCCGCGCTGGCCGAACGCGCCGTCGCCATGGCAAAGGTCGCGCCGGAAGACCCCTATGTGCGGCTGGCAACAGCGGATGAGGTTGCCGGCACATTGCCGGAAATCGATCTTTATGATGATGCTGTGCCCGCGGTTGAACATCTGACCGAAACCGCCACGGCGGTTGAGGCAGCCGCATTGTCAAATGACGGTATCACCAATTCCGAGGGCGGGTCGGCAAGCCATGGCGAGGCCCATATGATGATCGCCACCAGCAACGGTTTTGCTGCCAATTACAAACGTTCATCGCAGGGATTTTCGGCTGTTGTCATCGCCGAAAAGAACGGGGCGATGGAACGCGACTATGACTATAGCGCCGCCGTTTATGGCGCTGATCTTGACGCGCCGGAAGATGTCGGCAACAGCGCCGCAAAACGGACCCTGTCGCGCCTTGGCCCCCAAAAACCGCCAACCGGCCAGTTTCCGGTCATTTATGACCAGCGCGTATCGGGGTCAATCGTCGGGACACTGGCAAGTGCGATCAATGGCGCGGCCATTGCGCGTGGCACCAGTTTCCTGAAGGATTCCATGGGGGAACAGGTGACATCCGCCGGGCTGACTTTCATTGACGACCCGCTGCGGCCACGCGGCATGGCAAGCCGCCTGTTTGATGGTGAGGGCCTGCCCGTTGCCCGGCGCGCCATGGTCGAGGACGGGGTTCTGAAAAGCTGGTTCCTTGATATTGCCTCTGCCACCAAGCTGGGGCTGACACCGAATGGCCAGGCGGCCCGCGGCATGGGCAGCGCCCCGTCCCCGGGGTCATCCAACTTTTATCTGGAAAATGGTGATCTCAGTCTTGAAGCGCTGATCGCCGACATCGATGAGGGCTTTCTCGTCACCGAGATGATGGGCAGCTCGGTTGACATGATCACCGGTGATTACAGCCGCGGTGCAGGCGGTTTCTGGATCAGCGGCGGCAAGGTCAGCCATCCTGTCAGCGAAGCCACCATTGCCGGCAACCTGAAAGACATGTTCAAGGCCATCACGCGCGCCAATGATATCGACATGCGGAAAAGCACGGCAGCACCATCGCTGCGCATTGATGGCATGACTGTCGCCGGTTCATGAATTTCCACGCACCACCAGCATCGCGGCGCGGGCTGCGCGACTGGACGGATCTGATTTTCAAGGATCACGGCTTTCTGCGCGTCTGGTGGCATAATTTCCATGAGGTTGCGCCGGGCATGTTCCGGTCAAATCAGCCAAGCCCGTCACGCGTACATGCCGCGGCCCGGCAAGGCATCCGCACCATCATCAATCTGCGCGGGCCGCGCAGTGATGGTGGCTGGCAACTGGAAGCAGAGGCCTGTGCCGCGGCCGGCATCACCCTTCTGGATTTTACCGCGCGATCGCGGGCCGCACCCGACAAGGCCATGCTGCATGCGACGCGCGCGCTGTTCGAAACAGTGCAGACACCGGCCATGATGCATTGCAAATCCGGGGCCGACCGCGCCGGCCTGATGTCGGCGCTGTATCTGCTGATCGTGGAGAAACACCCGGTGCGCGAGGCAGCCGCACAGCTGGCCTGGAAATATGGTCATGTCAAACAGGCCAAGACCGGGCTGCTGGATGCGTTTTTTGCTGCCTATGCCCCTTATGAGGATAAGGGCGTGGAATTCTTTGACTGGGTAGATAATATCTATGACCCGGACGAGATCACCCGCAATTTTCAGGCAAAGGGGTGGGCCGTCAGACTGACGGACAGCATCCTGCACCGGGAATGATTATCGGGAATAATGATCGGGCATAATCACCGGCAGAGTTCAGCTGGCGCTGTCGAGTGACTGCAGCCGGCACAGCCGCGCATAAAGACCTTTCTGCGCAATCAGCCCGGCATGTGTGCCGCGCTCGACAATCTGCCCTGCTTCCATCACCAGGATCAGATCCGCATCGCGGATGGTGGCCAGCCGGTGGGCCACGACAAGCGTTGTCCGTCCCTTTTGCAGCCGTGCGAGCGCGGTCTGCACCTGCTGTTCGGAATCGGCATCCAGCGCGGCCGTCGCCTCATCCAAAAGCAGGATTGGCGCATCCTTCAGCATTGCCCGCGCAATTGAAATGCGCTGCCGCTGGCCACCCGACAGGCGGTTCCCCATCGTACCGACCGGCGCATCATAGCCACCATCAAGCGCCATAATGAAATCATGCGCCGCTGCGGCCTTGGCCGCGGCAATGATGTCGTCGCGGCTGGCACCCGGGCGCCCGAACGCGATATTCGCCGCGATGGTATCGTCAAACAGGACCGCATCCTGACTGACCAGCGCGATGTTACGGCGCAGCGGTTCGATTCCGATCTGGCGCAAATCCACACCATCGATGGTGATGCTGCCGGCTGTGCTGTCAAAAAAGCGGGGCAACAGATTGATCACGGTGCTTTTGCCGGACCCGCTTGGCCCGCACAGCGCCACCATCTGGCCGGCCGCAATATCAAAGGACACATCGACCAGCGCCGGGGCGGCAGCCATGCCCGGCTGCGCATCACCGGCAGCCGCATCCACCGCATAGTCAAACCAGACATCGGCAAAGCTTATAGCCCCCGACATCCGGCCCAGATCCACCGCATCCTTTGCATCGGTGATCCGGTTCGGGCGGTCGAGCAGCGCCAGAACACGGCTGGCGGCGGCAATGGCCTCATTGGTAACAGCATTCAGCGTGCCGATGGCGCGCACCGGCTGCACCAGCAGGATCAGGGTGGTGATAAAGGCAATCACATCGCCAACCGCCAAATAGCCGGCAGACACGCGCCACCCGGCAAGGGCGATCACACCACCAACGGCAACACCGCCAACAACTTCGAGAATCGGGTCAACCTTGGCACGCCCCGTCAACAGGCTGACAAGCCGTGCATATAGCCCGTCGAAGGCGCGGCGCGTCCGCACCGACTCGCTTTCCTCAAGCTGATAGGCCTTGACCATGCGCGCACCCTGCAATGTCTCGGCGAGAAGCGCGGTCACATCTTCCATATGTTCCTGAAGATGCCCCGACGCCTTGCGCTGGCGCGCACCAATGCGGATGATCGGCTGCAACGCCACCGGATAGACGGCCAGCACGACCAGCGCCATCAACCAGTCAAGCCAGATCATCGTGGCGATCAGAACGATGGCGGTCAGCACGTCGCGCACCAGATTATTGGCAAGCCGCACCGCAGCCTCGCGCACCAGATTGAGGTCATTCATGATCCGTGACATGAAGGCCCCGGCGGGCTCGCGCGTTAGCACGCTGAGATCGGCGATGATCAGGGCGCGGGCCATATCCTTTTGCAGATCCGTCGTGACCCGCAATGCCAGCGCATTCACCTGAATGGTCTGCAGAAACAGCGCCCCGCCCTTAATCAGGGCCAGCAGAATAATCAATGGTGGCGCAACCCAGATCACCTCGGCGGCGCGGCCATCAGCAAGAGCGTTAAAGATATGGCGCGTCAGCAACGGATAGGCCGCCGCCGATGCCGCCACAACCGCCATCAGCACCAAGGCACCAATCAGACGGCCGATATAGGGGCGTACCCAGCCAGACCAGATACGTCGCATGACCATGCGGCCATCGGCCGGTGCGGTATCGGGCGCGGTGCCGGGCGTGGTGCCGGGCGCGTGCTGCGCGGTTTGGGGATGATCTGGCAGAGTCTGTCTCCGGTTCAAGGCACCATGTCCGGTTCAGAAAATGCCACAGGAAGCGGACTGTCGTCCAGCAGCAGCTTGGATACCGCCAGCAGCCGCGCGGATATCAGATACATGACCAGATTTGAGGTGACCAGATTTGGGGTGGCCAGATTTGAGGTGACCGGGATTCCATTCGGTTGTACTAATACAGTGATTACCGAATTTGTTATATGTCCCCCTTTTCTGGTGCAGGCCGGCCCGTTATCGATGATCCATTCGATCCCAATCCTTTCAAACGCTGATTATTCCCTTGGCCAGAAAATCCGGTGGCTGCGGCTATTATGGCGCACCCTGCAGGACCGGCGCCTGTACCGTGTGGCCGACGCCATCCTGGCGCAATCAACGGTCAAAGCCCCGGTCGTGCTTGATATCGGGGCAAATGTCGGTGCCTTTACACGCGCCTTCGTCAAGGCCGGCCGGCGGCCCCGGCTTGTGTTGGCATTTGAACCCTCCTCTTATGTGTTCAGCATCCTGCAGATTGTCACAAAGCGGATGCATCAGGTGCAATGTCACAAGATCGCGCTCAGCAGCGCGGCTGGCACTGTTGACCTGCAGACACCGATCAAGGCGTCAGGGTCGCTGCGCGTCGGGCTGTCCTATATTGGCGCTGCGGGCGACACCAACACGCTGACGGAAACCGTTCCGGCGCAAAGGCTGGATGATTTTCTGGCGGACAGGCAGCTCGACAGCATCGATGTCGTCAAGATGGATGTGGAGGGGGCAGAACAGCTGGTGCTGGACGGGGCCCCGGCATTGCTGAAACAAGTGCGGCCGATCTGGTATGTCGAGATTGATGAAAGCCGGGCGCAGCGCTTTGGTGATTCGGCGCAGATGCTGTTCGCCACCTTTACCGGCAATGGCTATAAAGCCTATCATTTTGACGATGAATTCAACCTGCAGCCCGCATCGGGCATTGATGCGGCAAGCGACTATCTGTTTGTGCCAAACTGACCGGCAGCGGCAGGCAACTGGACGCATCCCCGGATCATCGCTATAACGGCTGGCGAGGTGGGCGAACCCGCCATCCCGGCATCGCGATGCCGGCCTGTGACGCCTCAGCGGACAAGATCATCCATGCTGAAACAACTCAAACGCACCAGAGCCGGGATGTTTATCATCAGCTGGGTGGCCGCGCTGGTGATCGGGCTGCTGCTTGCCAGTATCCGCTGGCGGCGGCATCACCCGGAACATCTCGACGCCATTCTGGCTGACCATAAAGGGTTCATTCTGGTCTTCTGGCATGAACGGCTTTTGTCCATGGTATGGCTCTGGCCGCGCGCGCACCGGTTGACGGCCCTGCAATCCACCCATGTTGACGGGCGCATCATTGCCCATACGGTCAATCATTTTGGCGTCAATACGGTCTGGGGCAGTTCCAACCGCAGCGCCGCCGCCGGGCTGCGCAAGATGAAGCGCATCCTGGATGCAGGCGGGATCCCGACCATTACGCCTGACGGACCACGCGGGCCCGCGCGCAAAACGGCGATGGGGCCGGTGGCGCTGGCGCACCTTGCCGGCAAACCGATCCTGCCAGTCGCCTGGTCAGTGGAACGCTGTTGGCGGGCCGGCAGCTGGGACCGGTTAATGGTGCCAAAACCCTTTACCCGCGGTGTGTTTGTTGTTGGCGATCTTATCGCGCCGCCGGCAAGCGGGGACCGCGATGATCTGGAAGCCGCCCGCGCCGCGCTGGACAAGGCGCTGGACGATGTGACGCGCGCCGCTGACCAGCTGACCGACCAGCCACCGCTGGACAAGCTGCCATGACCAGCCTGCCAAATGAACAGGAACCGGGCCAGGAACCGGGCCAGACACCGGACCAGACACCGGCACTTCGTCGCTACAACACCGCCTGGCGGCTGATGCGGCCCTTTCTGCCGCTGATGGTGTGGCGGCGCGGGCGCACTGGCAAGGATGACCCGCAGCGCCGCGGCGAACGTTTCGCCCGCTATCAGCACCGGCCTGACCTGCCGCAGCAACCGATCTGGCTGCATGCGGTCAGTGTGGGCGAAAGCATGGCGGTGCTGGCTGTGGTCCGGGCGCTGCATGATGCCGGTATCAAGGACGCGTTCCTGATCACAACAAACACCAAAACCGCAGCGGCGCAGATCGCGGCCGCGGCGCAGCAGCCGGACAGCCCGCCGATCCACCATCTCTATCAGCCGCTGGACCATCCCGCGATTGTTGACCGGTTTCTGGAGGCGCTGGACCCGCGCGCGGCCATTTTCCTTGTTTCAGATTTCTGGCCAAACCTGATCACACGCAGCCTGCAACGCGGCCTTCCGGTCATTTTTGCATCGGCGCAGATGTCAGAACGGGCCTTTGCCGGCTGGCAACGGCGCGGGGCCCTTGCAGCAGATGTGTTTTCCGCACCACATGCCGTTCTGGCCGTGGATGCCGTACAGGCAGACAGGTTTGCGAGATTGGGCACAGCGCGCGACCGGATTACCATTGGCGGGTCGTTGAAATTGCCAAACACCAACGCGCCGCTGGACACCGCCTTCATCGCCGATATTCACAAGGCTGCCGCCGGCCGGCATATTTTGCTGGCCGCCTCTACCCATGCGGGCGAGGAACGCATCGTCATTGACGCCGCCAGCCAGCTTGGCGACGGCTGGTTCACCCTTCTGGCCCCGCGTCATCCGGAACGCGGCGCGGACATTGGCGCCATGGCGGCGGCGGCCGGCATGACTCATCTGCGCCGCAGCAGCGGTGCCGGCCCCGATGCTGATCACAGCGTCTATATCGTTGATACCCTTGGCGAGATGGCCAGCCTGTTTGCCGCAACGGATGTGGTGTTTCTGGGAGGCGCCCTTGTGCCGCTTGGCGGGCATAACCCGATTGAACCCGCTGCCGCCGGCCTGCCTGTTATCAGCGGGCCGCATGTTTTCCGGAATCAGGCAGAGTTCGACGCGCTGGCGGAACGCGGCCTGTTGCAGATTGTGACGGATGCCGAGGAGCTTGCCCGTGCCGCCACAGCGCAATTGGGTGCGCCCGGAAAAGACCGGGCGACAGCCAAAGCAGCGCGTAAATTTGCCGCTGAGGCTGGTAAGCGGCCGGAATTGGCGGCAAGATCAATCCTTGAGGTGATCGCCAAAATCGCAAAGGACAGATGATCAGAACCCCGCCACATTGGGTCAGTCGCGGCTGGCTTGCACTGCTGCTGTTGCCGCTGTCGGCGCTGTGGGCGCTGGCTGCGTGGCTGCGCCATGCAACCGCACACCCGCAACAGGTGACATTGCCCGTGATCTGCGTCGGGAACCTCGTGGCAGGCGGCACTGGCAAAACGCCGATTGTCAGCTGGCTATATGATCATCTGGCCAGCCGTGGCTGGCGACCGGCCATCCTGTCCCGCGGCTATGGGGGCAGCATAACCGGCCCGGTCTGGGTCGATGGCACCATCCATGATGCGGGCATGTGCGGTGATGAACCCCTGATGATGGCAGAGTCACGCGACGTTCTGGTGTCTCGCGACCGGGTGACCGGTGCCCGCGCGATTGCGGCGCAGGGCAGCTATGATGTGATTATCATGGATGACGGCCTGCAGAACCCGCATTTGCAAAAGCAGGTCCGCATTGGTGTCTTTGACGGTGGTTTCGGGGTTGGCAATGGCTGGCTGATCCCGGCAGGCCCGCTGCGCACCAGCTGGCGCACCGGTATCGGCATGATGGATATGGCGATCATCAACGGCACGGATGGTGCGGGCATTGCCGCACATATCGCCGGGCGCCTTCCCGTACATCATGTCAAAACACAGATCGATCAGGAGGTGGTGGAGTCACTACAGGGCACGCCGCTTCTGGCCTTTGCCGGTATCGGCCGGCCCGCCCGCATGTTTGACAGCCTGAAAGAGGCCGGCGCACAGATCGCCAAAACGCTGTCCTTTGCCGACCATCATCCCTATTCCGCACATGATCTGACCCGTATTCAGGAAGACGCGCATCACCATGGCGCCGCCATGATCACAACGCATAAAGACTGGATCCGCCTGCCAGCAGAATGGCGCGAGCGTGTGACCTTGTTGCCCGTATCCATCCTGCCCGAGGATGGCGACGCCCTTCTTGACCAGGTTGAGGCGCGCCTGCGCCAGCCACAGGACCGAGGCCGGCATGACTGAATCCACACGCCTCTTGCTGCGCCGGGTCCGGCGTCTTGTCTTCTGGCCTTTTGAGGCGGCGGTGGCCCTGTTCCTGTTCGGGGCCACACGTCTGCTGCCCCCGGCCGCCAGCAGCGCCCTTATGGGGTCTGTCTTTGAGGCGATTGGCCCGCTGACACCATGGCAGGGCCGCGCCCGCCGCAATCTGGCCCTGGCCATGCCGGAACTGGATGCGGCTGGCCAGCGGCGTGTGCTGTCCGGGATGTGGAATAATTTTGGGCGCGTGGTTGGCGAATTTCCGCATATGCAACGCATTGCCGCCAGCGGCCGAATTCAGTTTTCCGGGCTGGAACATCTGCAGGCGCTGGACAGCGGTGCCTTTCTGGTTGGCGCGCATATTGGCAACTGGGAAACGGGCCCCTATGCCGCCATGTCTGTTGGCCACAAGGTGGCCGCCATTTACCGGCCACTGAACAATCCGCTGCTGTCAGGATTGCTGGAACGGCGGCAGGCGCATTATGGCGGGGATATCTTTCGCAAGGGGCGCGAGGCCGCGTTGGGTATGGTCAGCGCGCTGCGCAAGGGACAGATGATGTGCCTGCTGGTTGACCAGCAGCTGCGCGAGGGCATGCCGGTGCCTTTTTTCGGACATCCTGCACAAACCTCGATCAGCCATATCAAACTGGCGATCCGCAAGAAGGTGCCGCTGATCTATATGCATACGGAACGGCTGGGGGGCTGTCATTTTCGGGTGACCATATCACCGCCGCTTGCCCTGCCCGAGAGTGATGGCGATGGTGACATCGTCGCGGTTGCAACACAGATCAACAGCACCATCGAAGGCTGGATCCGGGCGCGACCCGAACACTGGTTCTGGCCACATCGCCGCTGGGGCAAACATATCTGACCGGGTGCCAGGGAATCAGAACAGGCTGTCCTGACCGCTGTCCTTTGGTCCGGAGGAGCCCGGCTTTGCGGCTTTCTTTTTCGGGGCCGCCCGGTCCGGTTTGGCGGGTGTTGGTGCGGCGGATGTTGGTGCGGACGGTTCTGACGCGCCATCCATGCGTGCGGTGCGGCTGGCATCTGCAAAACGGATGGTCACATCAGCGCCTGCCGGCACCTCGCCGGCGCGTTTCAGGGCGCGCCCGTCAGGTGTCGTCACCAGAGCAAATCCGCGGTCAAGCACACGTTCAAAGGAATTGGCCGACAACAGGCGCGATGCCGATTCCAGCGCCGCGCCGCGCCGTTCAACAAAGGTGGATACGGCCTGGTCCAGCCGGCCGCCATAATTGCCAAGCTCGGCGCCAAACGCCGCGATCAGCCGTTCCGGCGGGCGCAGCTGGGAGGCCAGCCCAGAGACCCGCAGCATCAGATCGGACAGCCGCCTTTCCAGCCCGCGATCAAGCCCGGCAAGCGCCAGATCCAGCGCCTGGGCGCGCCGTTCAACCATTTCACCCGGGTCTAGCAGACCGCGCATGGCAAGACGCAACAGCTGTCCCGCCTGATCCAGCCTGCCCCCGATTCCGCGCTGCAGCCTGGCATCTGTTTCCGCCAGCCTTGCCAGCAATTCGGCCTGTACAGGCACTGCCATTTCCGCCGCTGCAGTGGGCGTTGGCGCTCGCTGGTCAGCTGCAAAATCGATCAGGGTGGTATCTGTTTCATGGCCGATGGCCGAGATTACCGGGATCGAACAATCGGCAACGGCACGCACCACCTCTTCCTCATTAAATGCCCATAGATCCTCCAGTGATCCGCCGCCACGCGCGACAATCAACAGATCGGGACGCGGCACGGCACCATCTGCCGGCATGGCATCAAAACCGCGCACGGCGCGCGCCACCTGTGCGGCGGCATCCGGACCCTGCACCAAGGTGCCCCATAACAACAGATGGACGCCGAACCTGTCTGTCAGCCGATGCAGGATATCGCGGATCACCGCGCCGGTCGGGCTGGTGACAACCCCGATCACAGCGGGCATTTGCGGCAGAGCTTTTTTTCGTGTTGAATCGAACAGCCCCTCGGCCGCCAGCCGCTTGCGGCGTTCCTCGAGTTGTTTCAGCATGGCGCCTTCACCGGCGACTTCCATCTGCTGCACGACAATCTGGTATTTTGATCGCCCGCCATAAATGGTCAGCTTGCCGGTGACAATGACTTCCAGCCCCTCTTCGGGCTGGACGGCCAGATGGCCGGCAACCGTTTTCCAGCAGACGGCATCAAGGGTGCTGCGATCATCCTTCAAGGTGAAATAGACATGGCCGGAAGCAGCACGGGTCGGGCGCGAGATTTCGGCACGCACACGCACAAAATCAAAGGCATTTTCAACCGTTGCCTTCAGCCGTCCGGCAAGTTCGCTGACAGTCAGAAAAGGCGTATTGGACCCGCGATCACCGGCTGACGGTGACGAGACGGGAAATTCCTGATCTGACGGCATGGTAAAGGACCTCTTTGTTCACCACCCAATCTTATGCCATATTGCCGGCGGGGCAACCGGCTTTGCCACCGCCCTGCCAACATTCACCCCGCCGCAATCGGCCTCGCGTTGCCCCGGCCCCCTTTTCCGGCCGGCAAGACAGGTCCGGCCAGTTGACGACGGTATCTTCTATCAGTTTTGAATGGTAACGGACTAAGCCATGAACATCCTTCTTATCGGCAGCGGCGGCCGCGAACATGCCCTCGCCTGGGCCATTGCGGCATCCCCCCTGACCGACCGGCTGGTGATTGCGCCCGGCAGTGATGCGATGGCGCGGATTGGCACCTGCGTTGATGTCGCGGTAGATGATCAGGCAGCGCTGCTGGCGCTTGCTGATGATGAGGGACCAGACCTGATTGTGATCGGGCCAGAAGGGCCGCTTGTCGCCGGGCTTGTCGATCGGCTGGAGGCTGCCGGCCACCGGGCCTTTGGTCCGCGAGAGGCCGCCGCCGCACTGGAAGGATCCAAGGCGTTTGCCCGTGAGATCTGTCAGGCCTATGGCATTCCGCAACCCTTTTTCACCTCCTGCAGCGACATGGATTCTGTTCGCGATGCAGTGGCCAAGGCTGGCGGTGCCTGCGTTATTAAGGCAGACGGGCTGGCCGCCGGCAAAGGCGTGGTTGTTGCCGATAGCGGCGACGAGGCCATTGAAGCCGCCGACGCCATGCTGGGCGGCCGCTTTGGCAGTGCCGGCAGCACGGTTCTTGTCGAAGAACGGATCAGCGGTCCCGAGGCATCGCTGTTCGCGCTGGTGGATGGCCCCACCGCCTTGTTCATTGGCAGTGCACAGGATCACAAACGGGCCTATGACAATGATCAGGGACCGAATACTGGTGGCATGGGTGCCATTTCACCAGCCCCGCGCCTGGATGCGGCCCTGCAGCAACAGGTCATGGACCAGATTGTCGACCCGCTGGTACGCGGCATGGATGCGGATGGCACACCCTATCGCGGGATCCTGTATGTCGGGCTGATGCTGACCGCGGACGGCCCAAAGGTCATCGAATTCAACTGCCGCTTTGGCGACCCCGAGGCGCAGGTCATCCTGCCGCGGCTGCGCACCGATATTGTCACCGCAATGCTGGCAACGGTCGAAGGCGGTCTTGCCGATCTGTCACTGCGGTGGGCGGACAGCCAGGCAGTGACCGTTGTCATGGCGGCAAAGGGCTATCCGGGCGATTATGAAAAGGGCAGCGTCATCAGCGGGCTGGAGGCTGCCGGCAAAATGGATAATGCGATCATCTTTCACGCTGGCACAAATATTGACGATCAGGGCATTGTGCGCGCGGCTGGCGGCCGGGTGCTTGCCGTTACTGGCATGGGTGATGATGCGGCCAGCGCGCGCGATACCGCCTATCGGGCAGTGGCACAGATAGACTGGCCGGAGGGATTCTGCCGCAGCGACATCGCCGTCGGCTAGGCCTGCGGCCCGTTCTGTCGGCTTGGCCTGCGGGCAGCTGGCGCCTGGCCTTAGCGGCGCGCTGCAAAAAATGCCTGAAGCTGCGCCGCGGCGGCGCGTTCTGAAAGCCCGCCGTAAATATCCGGCCTGTGATGACAGCTGGCACTGTCAAAGAACCGGACACCGGATTCAACCGCCCCTGCCTTGGGATCACGCGCGCCAAAATAAAGACGCCGGATCCGTGCATGTGCAATCGCGCCGGCGCACATGGTGCAAGGCTCCAGCGTGACCCACAGGTCACAGCCGTCAAGCCGGTCCTGGCCAAGATGTTCCATCGCCGCCTGCAGCGCCAGAATTTCAGCATGATGCAATGCGTTGCCATGCGCCCGCATGCTGTTGCGGGCCAGCGCGATTATATGACCATCAGCATCGGTTACGGCAGCCGCCACGGGCACCTCACCCTGCGCGGCAGCCTCTGCCGCCGCCTCAAGAAGATGCTGCATGATATCCTGGCGTGTCGATGGCGCATTCATCCATGCCTTTTCGCATAGCGCATCGCATTTGCAAAGCCGGCCAATTGCGACTACACCAGCGACATGCCTGTTAAACCACCATTCACTCTTGCGCCATCCAACAACGCGCCGGAACGCATCGCCAAACATATTGCCCGCGCCGGACTATGTTCGCGCCGCGAGGCCGAGGCGCGTATTCTTGACGGACGCGTCAGTGTGAATGGCGAGATCATTGCCAGCCCGGCATTGAATGTCACAGCATCCGACAGCATTACAGTTGATGGCAAACCGCTGCCCCAGCGCGAGGCAACGCGGCTCTGGCGCTATCACAAGCCGCGCGGCCTTGTGGTCACTGACCGTGATGAAAAGGCACGGGAGACAATTTTTGATTCGCTGGCAGGCAAGCTGCCCCGTGTCTTGTCTGTCGGGCGGCTGGATATGGATTCTGAAGGGCTGATCCTGCTGACAAATGACGGCGGGCTGGCGCGGCATCTGGAATTGCCAAGCACCGGCTGGAGCCGCAAATACCGCGTGCGCATGCAGGGACAGGTTGACCCCTCGGCACTCGCCGGCATTGCCGATGGCATTACGATTGACGGCATTCGCTATGGCGAAGTCAGCGCGCGGCTTGACCGGCAGATGACCAGCAATGCCTGGGTGACAGTGGCCATTCGCGAAGGCAAGAACCGCGAAGTGCGCCGGATCATGGAATATCTGGGCCATCATGTGAGCCGGCTCATCCGTGTGTCCTATGGACCGTTCCTGCTGGGCGATATCGCGCCTGGCGGGTTTGAAGAGGTCAAGCCGCGAATTATCGCCGATCAGTTGGGGCTCGCCCCCGAAACGCCGCAAAACGGCGCAAAACAGGCGCCAAAGGCGCGTAGCGGCAAGCCCGGTCATCAGGGTCGGCGTGCCGGCCCATCAGACAGACGAGACGGACGAGGCAAGGATGCGCATCATCGCCGGCCGCCATCGCGGCACAAAGCTGGCCCTTCCCGCGGGCGCCGGAACCAGACCAACAGCTGATCGCACCCGCGAATCCCTGTTCAATATCCTTGCCGGCGGCCGGTTTGGCGAGGTTATTGCCGATGCGGTTGTGATCGATTCCTTTGCCGGCACCGGCGCGCTGGGGCTGGAAGCATTGAGCCGCGGGGCCCGCTTTGCCAGCTTTATGGAATCCGATCAGCAGGCACTTGCCGCTTTGCGCCAGAATATCACGCGGCTGAAACGCGCGGCAGACAGCCGCGTGCTGGCGGGTGATGCGCTGCGCATTGCACGCTGGCAAGGGGATGCAGCAACCCTCGTGATGACCGATGCACCCTATGGCAGCGGCGATGGCCTTGCCGCGATCCGCCAATTGCGCGCCATTGGTGCGTTGGCAGATGCGGCATTGATTGTCATCGAGACCGACAGCAATGAAACAATGGATGCAGAGATGCTGGCCGCTGCCGGGCTGCAGCTGCTGGAGGCACGGCGCTATGGCCGGGCGCTATTGCATTTTCTGAGATGCGGGTCTGCCTAGCGACGGCCAAACAGCCGTTCGATATCCGCCAGCGACAGCCGCACCCAGGTTGGCCGACCATGATTACATTGTCCGGATCGCGGCGTGACTTCCATTTCGCGCAATAGCGCATTCATTTCAGCGTCATTCAACTGCCGGCCCGCCCGCACCGATCCATGACAGGCCACTGTCGCCAGCACATGGGACAGCCGGTCCTCCAGCGTCTGGCTGCCGCCAAGCTCCACCAGCTCCTCGGCGATGTCACGTACAAGCTGGGCCGCATTCGGCGTGCCCAGCATGGCCGGCACTCCCCGCACCAGGATCGCCCCCTCGCCAAAGGCTTCCAGTTCAAGCCCCAGCCCGGCCAGAAAGGACGCGGCATCCAGCACGGCCTGGCGCTGGTCATCGGCAAGGTCGACAATTTCGGGCAGCAACAGGGTCTGCACCGCCACACCGTCGGCATCCAGCGCCGCCTTCATCCGTTCCATGACCAGACGTTCATGCGCCGCATGCTGGTCAATAATGGTAATGCCGTCATCGGTTTCGGCAACGATATAGGTCTTGTGAAGCTGCGCGCGCGCCGCGCCCAGCAGGGACCCAGCAGGCACATCCTGCAGCACGATATTTTCGGCTTCAGCCAGGCGGGCCGCCGGCGGCAAATCCTGCATCAACCTGTCAGTGCCGCCAGCAGGCACCACCGGCGCCTGCCAGCCTGCGGGCGGCGTTTCATATCCGGCGCCGGGCGGTGCGGAAAACCCGCGCGCGGCACCTGAATGCGCCAGCAGCCGGGCCGCGGCATCCCCGCCCTCGGCCGTTGTTCTGATGCCCGCATCCTGCAGCTGCGCCGACAGCGCCCCGACCAGCAGCGCCCTTACGCCCGCCGCATCCCGAAAACGCACCTCGGTTTTTGCCGGATGCACATTCACATCCAGTGATTCAGCCGGCACCGTCAGAAACAGCGCGGCCATCGGATGGCGCCCCCGCGGCAGGGTATCGCCATATCCGGCACGAATGGCCCCCAGAAGAGAGCGGTCCTGCACCGGCCGACCATTGACGAACAGAAAGATTGAGGCGGGTGTCGGCCGGTTCATCGTCGGCAGGCTGGCCATGCCGGACAGGCGCACGATATCGCGTTGCGCATCGATAATCATCGCCTCGCCGGCAAAGGTACGGCCCATCACATCGGCAAGGCGCTTTGCGCGGCCCGCATCCCCGTCACCGCAAGCAGCCAGATCAAGCAGCGTGCGCCCGTCACCTGTCAGGAAGAATGCCACCTGTGGCCACGCCATCGCCAGCCGCCGCATGACATCAACACAGCGCCCCTGCTCGGTTCGCTCTGTCTTCAGAAATTTCAGCCGCGCAGGCACCGCCTTGAACAGCTGGCGTACAATCACCTGCGTGCCGGTGGCCAGCGCCGCGGGCTGGACCGGTTGCACGGCACCGGCATTCACGTCAATCTGCCAGGCATGCGGGTCACCTGCCTGTACCGACGTGATGCGCAACTGCGACACCGCCCCGATAGATGGCAGCGCCTCGCCCCGAAATCCGAGAAAGCGAATATCATCCAGCCGCCCGTCAGGCAGTTTCGATGTCGCATGGCGGCGGATGGCAAGGGCAAGATCATCGGCCGACATGCCCGTCCCGTCATCGCTGACGATCAACTCGTCAATGCCGCCACGGCGCAGCGTCACCCGAATATGGCGGGCGCCTGCATCAAGTGCATTTTCTGCAAGTTCCTTGAGGGCGCTGGCCGGTCGTTCAACAACCTCGCCAGCGGCAATCTGGTCAACCAGCGTATCGGGGAGTTGCCGGATATGTCCCATACCCGCCGGCCGCCAGCCTAGTCGCCGACGCTGACAGGCTCGTTGGTCTGCGCATCAATGCCCGGGGTTGCTCCGTCATCAGGCAATCTGCCATCGCGCAGATTCTGGCGCAGACGCTGATCCTCGGCCACCTTGTCCAGCACCGGCCCGATATTCGGCAAGCCGCCAAACAGCACTTCCAACGGCAGCCGGCGTTCAAAGCGGATACCATAGGTTTCTTCATCAATGGTCTGACGAATATTGTCCGGAACAGCGGCAAAGTTGAAAATCTGGCCATATCCGTCACTGGCGCTGCCTTCATTTGCACCAAAGATGGTGGCGGCGCGGGAGGCGGCATCCGTTGTCGCACTCGTAGCCAATTCCGCCGACGCTCCGTCGCTGAGATCTGCCGCGCTGGCCGCAAAGGCCGGTGGCAGGGACAAAGGCGGACGTACCACAACCTCAAATTCGTCAGGCGCAGATTTTTCCGTCCCGATGGCACGGCGGAAATCGGAACATCCGGCAGTAACCACACCCAGGATCGACAGGCCGACAATCCCCAGCGTCATACGACGCAAGCGGCCGGCTGAAAGAATGGTGTCGCCACGCTGTGTCTCGCAAGGCTTCATGATGCGTCGGTCTCCCGTTCGACAAGGATGCTGAAGATCCAGATACCGGCGCCTACACTGATTGCGGCATCCGCAATATTGAAGGCAGGCCAGTGCCATGTTTGTACGTAAACGTCGATAAAATCAACCACTTTGCCAAAGCGCAGCCGGTCAACCGCATTGCCGATGGCCCCGCCCGCGATCAGGCCGGCACCAAGCCGTTCCAACCGCATGAAGGTCGGTGCCCGCCAGACCAGCCAGCCAGCCACGGCAAGCGCCAGCGCGGTAAGCGCATAACGCATCAGGACGCCGCCATCCGCCAGCATGCCAAAGCTGATCCCGGGGTTCCATACCGGTGCAAAATTCAGAAAGGGCAGAATTTCGATGCGCCTCGGCGGATCAAAAATCAGCGCCAGCATCACTTCCTTTGTGACCAGATCAAGCAGGATGATGAGGCCGGCCAGCATCAACACCGGCCGGCGCAATCGTGACGCCCCGGTCAACGGGTCAGGGGTTGGCGCGGTTGCCCCGTTATCCATTCACCACATCTTCACAGCGGTTGCAGATACCGTCTTCGGCTGTCACCTCTGGCGTGATCTTCCAGCAGCGGGCGCATTTGCCCCCCGCGGCCGCCGCAAAGACAACCGCCACATCCTCAACACCCTCAACGCGGAACGCATCGGCGGGCGCTGGATCGGTGGTGAGCGTGGCATCAGAGGTGATGCACAGTGCCGCCGCATCTTCGCCTTCAAACATGGCCGCGATATCCGTGCTGACATGGATGGTCGGCGCCGCCTGCAGCGACGCGCCGATCGCACCATCATTACGCGCTGCTTCGAGCGCGGCAGTCACCACCTGGCGGGCCTGGCGAATACCGTTCCAGCGCGCCGCAAGCGCATCATCATGCCATTCCGCCGGCACGGTGTCATAGCTGCGCAGATGCACCGAATTTTCCATATCATCGACCCATGACTGCCACGCCTCTTCAGCGGTAAAGCACAGGATCGGCGCCAGCCATGCGGTCAGGCGCGAAAACACCTCGAACATCACCGTGCGACAGGCCCGGCGTTCGATGGAATCCGCAGAATCGCAATAAAGGCGGTCCTTGCGGATTTCAAAATAGAAGGCCGACAGGTCACTGTTACACAGCGTATGGAGTTCGGTGAAAATACCGTGGAAATCATAGCTGTCCGTCATCTTGCGGATGCGGGCATCAATCTCGGCGAGCCGATGCAACATCCAGCGTTCCAGCGCCGGCATATCGGCATGGGCGACCTTCTCGGCATCGGCAAACCCGTCAAGGCCCCCCAGAAGATAGCGCAGCGTATTGCGGAAGCGCCGGTAATTGTCAGTTGTCCGCTTGATGATCTCAGGCCCGATCCGCAGATCATTATAATAATCAGAACTGACCACCCAGAGCCGCAGGATATCGGCGCCATTCTGGTCCATCACCTTTTGCGGGGTCACGACATTGCCAAGTGACTTCGACATTTTGCGGCCCTGTTCGTCGAGAACAAAGCCATGTGTCAGAACCCCCTTATAGGGCGCGCGGCCGCGTGATGCACAGGATTGCAGCAGCGAGGAATGGAACCAGCCACGATGCTGATCCGAGCCTTCAAGGTAAAGATCGGCGGGGCTGGACAGGTCCTGGCGCTGTTCGAGAACAAAGGAATGTGTCGACCCGGAATCAAACCAGACATCCAGAATATCGGTCACCCGTTCATAATCATCCGCATCATAGTCTGGCCCCAGGAAACGCGACGCATCGGACGAGAACCAGCAATCCGCACCTTCATCGCGCATCGCCTCTACCACGCGGTCAATCACCGCCTGATCGCGCAAAGGCTCGCCCGTTGCCTTATTGACAAAAACGGTGATCGGCACGCCCCAGGCCCGCTGGCGCGACAGACACCAGTCAGGGCGCTGCTCGATCATCGATGTCAGACGGCGCTGGCCGGCAGGCGGATAAAATGCGGTGCGGCCAAGTTCGGCAACGGCGGTATCGCGCAGCCCGTGGGATTCCATCGAGACGAACCATTGCGCCGTGTTGCGATAGACCAGCGGGGCCTTTGACCGCCAGGAATGCGGATAGGAATGGACCAGCTTGCCAATGCCGATGACGCCGCCATGTTCGGCCATGATCTCGGCAATCTGCGCATTGTCCCGCAGCACATGCATGCCGGCAAAGATCGGCAGATGGTCCATGATCCTGCCATCCTCAGCCACCGTATCGGGCAGCGGAATACCATGGACAAGATGCGCCAGTTCGTAATCCTCGACACCATGGCCGGGTGCAATATGCACAAAACCGGTACCCTGGTCAGTCGTGACGTAATCGGCAAGCAGCATCGGCACCTCATGGTCATAGCCATGACCATGCATCGGGTGATGCGAGATTGTGCCGGCAATATCAGTGCCCTTGAGCGTTGCCAGTGTCTGTGTGCCGGTGATGCCGATGGCCGATGTCACCTCTTCCACCAACTCGGTTGCAAGGCAGATGATATCGCCATCGGTGGCAAGCGCATTTTCGGCAAGGCCGGTGATCCGCAGCACCGAATAATCAATATCCGCGCCGCAGGCCATCGCCCGGTTGCCCGGCATGGTCCAGGGGGTTGTTGTCCAGATGATGATATTCGCGCCTTCCAGAGCCAGATGGCTGGGCTTTGTCACCGCAAAACGGGCATAGATGGTCACCGAGGTATGATCCTGATATTCGATCTCTGCCTCGGCAAGGGCGGTCTTTTCGACAGGTGACCACATCACCGGCTTTGCACCGCGATAGAGGCTGCCTTCCATCAGGATCCGGCCAAGTTCCGAGGCGATCGTGGCCTCGGCCTCATAGGCCATTGTGGTGTAAGGATCATCCCAGTCGCCAAGGACACCAAGGCGCTGAAATTCGTCGGACTGGACATTCAGCCAGTGCGCGGCAAAATCCCGACATTCCTGGCGGAATTCGGTAACTGGCACCTCGTCCTTATCCTTGCCTTTCTTGCGATACTGCTCTTCGATCTTCCATTCGATCGGCAGGCCGTGGCAGTCCCAGCCCGGCACATAATTGGCATTCTTGCCAAGCATGGATTGTGACCGGTTGACCACATCCTTCAGGATTTTATTGAGCGCATGGCCGATATGCAGCTGCCCGTTGGCATAGGGCGGGCCGTCATGCAACACAAACAATTCTGCATCAGCACGCGCCTCGCGCAGTTTGCGATAAATATCAATCTGCTTCCAGCCGGCCAGGATTTCCGGTTCCTTTTTCGGCAGACCGCCGCGCATCGGAAAATCGGTGCGGGGCAGGAAGACGGTATCTTTGTAATTCATCACACGCTCTCTTGATCGGACCGCCCGGCACGGCGGAAATCGCTGCGGCCCCAGATGGCCGCCATCAGGCCGTTTGCTTGACAGGTGGCAAAATCGCACGCGCTTCCCGCGCGTCCTTTGCAATCTGCGCGGTCAGTTCGTCAATGCCGGTGAATTTACGCTCGGGGCGCAGAAAGGCATGCAGGCAAATCGCCAGCCGGCGACCATAGAGGTCGGGCTGCTGGTCGAACAGATGCGCCTCGCACAGCACGCCGCGATTTTCGACAGTTGGCCTGACACCGATATTGGCAACCCCATTGCCAAGAAGGGTGAAATTACCATCTGCCGCGGCGTCAAAAATCTGCACCGCATAAACGCCGAAGGCAGGATGCAGCAATGCGCCAAGCGGGATGTTCGCTGTCGGGAAACCGATGGTGCGGCCGCGCTGGTCGCCCTGTTCCACAACGCCCGTGACAGCCCAGTGATGCCCCAGCATGGCCGCCGCCAAATCGGGTTCTCCCGACTGCAGCGCGGCGCGGATCCGTGTAGATGAGATGACGGCACTGTTTGCATCGACCAGCAAGGGCACGGCGGTGGCCGCAATCCCGACATTGGCCCCGATTGCATTAATGGTGTCGATATCGCCCCCACGCCCGCGGCCAAAAGCGAAATCGGCGCCGCCAAACAGCGCCCGCACACCAAGCGCCGGCAGCACCGATGTGACAAATTCATCCGCATTGGTGCAGCGCAGATTATCATCAAAAGTGACATGAATGATCCGGTCCACGCCGAGCGCGGCGATCAACCGGTCCTTTTCGGCCCGGTCCGCCAGATGAAAGGGCGTTTCATCATGCCGGAAAAATTCACGCGGATGCGGATCGAACGTGACAACGCCAACCGGCAGCCCCCGTGCAGACGCAGCGCTGCGGGCAGCCTCGATCACCTGCTGGTGGCCGCGATGCACGCCGTCGAAATTGCCAATGGCGGCAACCATTTCGCCAAGGCCCAGTGACGCGTCACCAACGGCCCACTGCGTGATCTGGCATGTATTTGGATTGTGCTGGATCATGGGGCGGCACTATATCGCGCAACCCGCGGGAATATCAACGATGTAAACGCTTTATTTCACCCAACCGGGGCGCATTTGTGGCACAATAGCGCAGCGATGTTGAAACGACCGGGCTGAAATCACAAAAATCCGGCTGCAACACGCGAAAGATGAGCAGATAAAAGCAGGCCCTATGGACAGCAACCCGACCGAAAGCATCATGTCTTACATCGATATGTCCGGCGATGCCGCCGAACAGATGCTGGCGCTTGTCACTGCTTACGGGCTGGATTTTGTGGCCGCGATACTGACACTGATCTTTGGTATCTGGCTGTCGCGGCGGGCATCACGGCTGACCGCGGACTGGCTGTCAAAGGTCGACCGGCTCGACCGGACGCTGGTGCCGATCATGTCCGCGCTGGTCCGCTATGCCGGACTGACGCTGACCATTGTCATCACGCTTGGCAATTTCGGGGTTGAAACCACCTCGATCATCGCCGTTCTGGGTGCGGCCGGACTTGCTGTCGGACTGGCCCTGCAGGGCACCTTGTCAAATGTCGCTGCCGGACTGATGCTGCTGTTCCTGCGGCCATTCCGCATTGGTGACTGGGTAGAAGCTGCCGGCGTGTCTGGATCGGTGCGCGAGATTGGCCTCTTCACAACAACGATCGACACGTTCGACAATGTCTATATCAGCATTCCGAATTCATCCATCTGGTCGTCCAATATCATCAACCATGCGCGCTATGGCACGCGGCGCATGGATCTGGATATCGGCATCGGCTATGACAGCAGCCTTGATACCGCTGAAACAGCGCTGATGTCGCTTGCGGCGGATCCGCGGGTGTTGAGCGATCCACCGCCGCGCTTTTTAGTGGTCAGCTATGGTGACAGCGCCATTAATGTACGTCTTCGCGCCTATGCGAGTTATGATGATTTCTTTGATCTTTACTGGGACCTGAACCGGCGGCTGAAAGGCGTTCTGGATGCGCATAGCATCGAAATTCCCTTTCCGCAGCGTGTTATCCATCATCTGGATAACAGGTCCGTGGCGGGCGGGGATGATACAGGCTGATGACTGATGAACCTCTGTTTCGCATAACGCGGGAAAATCTCGAAGCCGGGACGGTTGCACGGCTGGTGGCCGAACGCGGTGACGCGGCCACGCAGCTGGCCAGCGAGGATGAATTGCTGGCGTCCCGCCGCAATATCGTACCTGATGACGCAGATTGCTCTGACATTTGGGTGTTTGGCTATGGCAGCCTGATTTTCAATCCGATCATGGACCATATTGATCGTGTCAGGGCGCGCATTTTCGGCCATCACCGACGGTTCTGCCTGTGGACACGGCTTGGCCGCGGTACGCCAGAATGCCCCGGGCTGGTGCTGGCACTGGACCGTGGCGGCAGCTGCACGGGCGTTGCCTACCAGCTGAACCCGCAAAATGCCATTGCCGAGCTGGATCTGCTATGGCGGCGCGAGATGGTTACCCTGTCCTATCGCGCCTGCTGGCTGCAGATGCATACGCCCGATGGCCCGAAGCGCGGCATCGGGTTTGTGTCGCGCCCGGACCGGCCCAATTATGCCGCGCCCATGTCGATCAATAGCGAGGCGGATGTGATTGCGGCAGCCAGCGGCTTTATTGGCCCCTGCTGTGAATATCTCTTTGACACGGCAGAGGCGCTGAAATCAGAGGGGTATCGGGACCCGCATCTGGAAAAATTGGTCAGGCTCGTCAAGCAGAGGCTTGCCTCCTGATCCCGGCTCGGCTAGTACCGTTCCGGCAAGGCCAAAGATGCGAGTGTGGCGGAATTGGTAGACGCACTGGATTCAAAATCCAGCGTCCGCAAGGACTTGGGGGTTCGAGTCCCCCCACTCGTACCATGCCTGGCATGACCTGACGGAGCCCGCATGGCAGCCCTGTGGCGTTATTGCCGCCAACAATATGACCGCGTCCTGAAACTGGCGGAAACCGCGCTTGCCGAACGGCTGATGCTGCTGTTCGCGGTGCTTGAATCCATCATCATCCCGATTCCTGTCGACCCGCTGCTTGTCGCCACCGTGTTGGCGCGCCCCGCCAAATGGGTCAGGCTGACAGTCGGCTGCACGCTGGCATCGGTGATCGGTGGCGGCATTGGCTGGGCGATCGGTGGCGTGCTGGGGATCGGTATCGAGCAGATTCTGGCAGCCCTGCCGCCAGCCATCGCGGCACCAGGCAAATTTGCCGCGGTGCGGGAAGGCTTTGTGGAGTTTGGCATCCTGCTGGTCTTTATCGGGGCTTTTACACCGCTGCCCTATAAGGTGATCGCGGTCAGTGCCGGTGTTGCCGGCTTTGCCCTCATCCCCTTTCTGATCGTGTCGCTGATCGGTCGCGGCATCCGCTTTGCGCTGATTGCGGCGATTGCGCGGCATCATGGCAACTATCGCATGGTGATCGGGTTGCTTAGCGTATTCGTCATCCTGTTCGGGGGTGGATTTTGGCTGGTACATTAAAGCATGAATTGTCGGTTCTGCTGGCACCGCAGCGTGGGCTGATCGCCGCTGCGCTGATTTCCGCAAGTCTTTTGGCGGGCGCGTTCCTGTTTGAATATGTCGGGGGCATGGCGCCCTGCAGCCTGTGTATCTGGCAACGCTGGGCGCATGTTGCGATCATCATATGTGCCCTTGCCAGCCTTGGATATGGCGCCGGGGCACCGGACCGGCTGCGCGCCGGGCTTGTCATCACCATGATGGCCGCGCTGTCGAGCGTCGGCATTGCCGGGTATCATGCCGGTGTTGAATGGCAGCTCTGGGCGGGCCCGGCCGGGTGTACCGCCGCCCTTGATACGGGGGCTGATATCGCCGATCTCGTCGACAGCCTGCTGGCAACGCCTGTGGTGCGGTGCGACGACGTGCCATGGTCCCTGTTTGGCCTGTCAATGGCAGGGTGGAACATGTTGTTAAGTGTAGATATTGTGGCACTTGCGACCCTGTCTTTCATTTTCGGAGGCCGTTTCGGGCATACCGCATCATGACCAATTACAGCAGACCGGCAGCAGGCCGCCGCGATATCGAACGTTTCCTGCGTGTGGATCATGCCGGCGAACGCGCCGCGCAGCAGATTTACCGCGGCCAGCTGGCCATCCTGCGGAACCATTCCTCGGGTCCTGAAATCCAGCATATGATGGAACAGGAAATCGAGCATCTGCAGACTTTTGAACGGTTGCTGAATGAACGCCGGGTGCGGCCATCCGTGCTGGACCCTGTCTGGGGTGCCGCCGGATTTGCGCTTGGAGCTGTCACCGCCGCCATGGGGCCAAAGGCAGCCATGGCCTGTACCATCGCCGTCGAAGAAGTGATTGGTGAGCATTATGCGGACCAGGCCGACCGTCTGGATGATGATGAGACGGATCTTCGGGCGACCATCGCCCGCTTTCGCGATGAAGAGCTTGAGCATCGCGATATTGCCGTTGAACATCGCGGGCGCGAAGCCATGTTCTATGCTGCGCTGAAGGCGGTCATCCAGCAGGGATGCCGCACGGCCATCCGGATTGCCGAGCGGGTCTGACCGCGCGGCAGACGCACGCCATCAGGTCTGTTGCAATTCGGAATCCCAATACAGATAGTCACGCCAGGATTCATGAAGGTAGTTTGGCGGGAAGCCGCGTCCATTTTCCTGCAATTGCCAGATATTGGGCGCAACCGGCTTTGACAAAGGCTGCATGCCGCATTGTTCGGGCAGCTTGTTCGCCTTTCGCAGGTTGCAGGGGCTGCAGGCGGCCACAACATTGGTCCAGGTCGTGCGTCCGCCACGCGAACGGGGCACCACATGGTCAAATGTCAGATCGGCAGCCGCATGACCTGTGCCGCAATATTGGCAGCTAAACCGGTCGCGCAGGAAGACATTAAAACGGGTAAACGCCGGGTTGCGCATCTGCGGCACATATTCCTTCAGCGCGATCACCGATGGAAGCTTCATTTCCATGGTGGGCGAACTGATCGACACATCATATTCAGACACAATGGTCACGCGGTCGAGGCAGACAGCCTTTACAGCGTCCTGCCAGGACCAGAGCGAGAGCGGAAAGTAGTTCAAGGGACGGAAATCGGCATTCAGGACCAATGCTGGTGCAAAATTGCCTGCGTTCATCGTCTCCCCCAATCTGATTGGCCCATCTAACGATTCAAGCAAAACATGACATGACGCCAATTACAAGGGCTTCCACCACATCTTGCGTTGTGTGATCGCACTCTCCCAAAATATTGCGGGTCAAACGCTGCGCGTCACCCAGGACGCCCGGATGACAAAAGCCCCCCTGTACCGGTTGCCGGCATCAGGCTGGCAGGGCACGGGCTAGAAAATCAATTGCTGCGCTCAGCGCATCTGGGTCGATCCCGTGACCAAGTCCGGGGCGGGCCACCGTTTCCGCCGTGATGCCGTGCGCGGCAAGCACCTCACGCGCGCTGTCCATGCTGGAAAATGGCACCACCTGGTCATCCGTTCCGTGGACAAGCATCACCGCTGGGGGTGCCGCGGCATCGATGATCGCAGCAGGCTGCAGCAAGGCACCGGAAAAGCTGACAATCGCAGCAGGTGCCGGGGCCGCGCCCAGACCGCAATGAAGGCTCATCATACCGCCTTGCGAGAATCCGGTCAGGGCAACCGCATCCATTTCAAGATCCAGCGCCGCACAGGCATCGGCAAGGCATGGCAGGATGACAGCCGCCGCCGCAGGCGGCCCGTTTTCCAAATCGCCCAGATCAAACCATTGCCGGCCCATCGGGTTCATGCTGCAGATTTCAGGGGCATCCGGCACAAAGAAGGCTGCCCCGGGAAAGCGAAGCGACACAGGATAGGCCAGATCGGCAAGATCACTGGCATCCGCGCCCCAGCCATGCAGGATCACAATGAGACTGGACGCCGCGCCGCCGCGCGCCGGCGGGGTAAAAAATCCATCAAGATCACCAAACCGCCTTTTCGTCATCCCCATTCCTTTCCCGTGCATCCGGCGCCGCTGGCGCGCTTTCGGATATGTGACACATCATCATGCGCAAAACGCTACACCCACTGACCCGGCAGGGTCCAGACGCGACAAGGCCGCTATTCACAAATATGATCATCAGTCGCTAGACTGCGCCCTGCCCACCGATGGTTCATTCTTACCCCGACCCGGATCACCACCATCATGACCAGACAGCCTGTTACGCGATTTGCCCCCAGCCCCACAGGCGACATGCATCTTGGACATGCCTTTTCGGCAATGGTGGCAAACCATATCGGCGGCGGCTATATCCTGCGGATTGATGATATCGACCATACGCGGTGCCAGGACAGGTTCGTGACCGGTATTCTGGATGATCTGCGCTGGCTGGGGCTTGCCTGGCGGGGCGCGCCCGTCTTCCAGAGCCATCGGCTTGCCGCTTATGCGGATGCGCTGAGCCGGTTACAGGCGATGGATCTTGTCTATCCCTGTTATCTGACACGCAAGGAACTGGATGCGGTGCTGAGCGCCCCGCATGGCCGCCCGGCACCGGTTGCAACTGACAGCCTGTTGCCGGCCGCAGAAACAGCCCGCCGCGTATCAGATGGCAGGACCGCCGCCTGGCGACTGCGCAGCGCTGCCGCGCTGGACCGGGCCGGACCGATCAGCTGGTTTGACGCCCGAAGCGGTCGTGACGTGGCGGTTGACATGGCCGCGCATGGCGATGTGGTTATTGCCCGCCGCGATATCGGCACATCCTACCATCTGTCGGTGGTGGTCGATGATGCGATGGACGGGGTGACGCATGTGACCCGCGGCGAAGATCTGGCCGACAGCACCCATATACACCGGCTTTTGCAGGCGCTTCTGGATTTGCCGCGCCCGGTCTATTTTCACCACGCGCTTGTTACGACAAAGAGTGGTAAGCGTCTCGCAAAACGGGACAAGGCGGCAAGCCTTGCCAGTCTCAGAGAGGCAGGCCAGACTGTGGATAACATTGTTGCAACTTTGCCACAATTATCGTCATTAAAACTTCACGAATAGCCAAAAATTCATTAACTAGCTGTTTTAATTGTTAATTTTTTAAGTCATATTTTCTGACCTATTTATGCAGAAAATAGGTGTTGAGGGGTTGACGCCGCATGCTGTGAGGCGCATATCTGCCGTGCGCGGCCGATGGCTGCGCGTTTCCTCCCTAAACTCGGCCGTGAGATTTCTCACGGCCTTTTTTTTGGGCGGTCCGACGGCATCTTCGCGGGGGCGACAAGATGCCCGCCCTGCCCTGCTATCCCTTTGTTGCAAAAGGATTGCAACGGCGTTTACCATGACATCTGAATTGACGCAGGACCACGCAGCATGACACCCGACAACGCCCAGATTGCGATCGCGTCCGAAACGCCAACCGACCGGTTGATAGACCCCTTTGGTCGCAATGTCGATTATCTGCGCGTCTCGGTGACCGACCGGTGTGATTTCCGCTGTGTCTACTGCATGGCAGAAGAGATGACCTTCCTGCCCAAAGCGGAATTATTAAGCCTTGAAGAACTCGAGATCCTGTGTCGCCGTTTCATGGCTGCCGGTGTCAGAAAAATAAGGCTGACGGGCGGCGAGCCGCTTGTCCGGCGTAATATCATGCAATTCATCTCGGCGCTTGGCGCCGAGGTCAAGGCAGGCAATCTCGACGAGTTGACCATCACCACCAATGGCAGCCAGCTCGGAAAAATGGCGGATGATCTGTTTGCTGCCGGTGTGCGCCGCATCAATATCTCGCTCGACACGCTGAATGAAGACCGGTTCCGCGCCATTACGCGCTGGGGGGATCTGTCAAAGGTGATGGCAGGCCTGCAGGCGGCGCAGGCAGCCGGCCTGCAGGTCAAGATCAATGCGGTGGCCCTGCGCGGCGTCAATGATGACGAACTTGGCGACATGCTGGCCTGGTGTGGGGAACAGGGATTCGACATGACCATCATTGAGGTGATGCCGATGGGGGATATTGGCAGCGAAAACCGGCTGGATCAGTATCTGCCGCTATCGACGGTGCGTGCCGACCTTTCCAAACGGTTCACCCTGACCGATATCCCGTTTCGCACGGGCGGCCCGGCGCGTTATGTGACGGTTGAGGAAACCGGCCGCAAGCTGGGCTTCATTACCCCGCTGACGCATAATTTCTGCGAAAGCTGCAACCGGGTGCGCGTTACCTGCACGGGACAGCTTTATATGTGCCTTGGCCAGGACGATAATGCCGATCTGCGGCGCGCCCTGCGCGATGGCGGTGCCGACGGTCTGGACGCCGCCATCCGCGAAGCCATTACGCGCAAGCCAAAGGGACATGATTTCATCATCGACCGCGATAACAGCGACCCGGCTGTCAGCCGGCATATGAATGTGACCGGCGGATAAGGATGGTGCAGCGGCTAGGATAATGCCGCATCGCGACGACGCACAACACCCAGCCATAACAAGCCCAGCACCACAATACTGACTGGCAGAATGGCAAGCTGGCTCATCATCTGCCAACCATACTGGCTGTGGACCGCGCCGGCCGTTAGCGATGCAATGGCGACCGTTGTGGTGGTCAGCAGATCGCCGATACCCTGCACCCGGCCACGCTCTGACGGTTTCGCGACCTGCGCAATCAGTGAACTGCCACCGACATAGAGGAAATTCCATCCCAGTCCCAGCGTCACCAGCGCACCCCAATACAGCCAGAAACCATCTGCCGTCAGCGACAGGTAAATCGTTGCGCCATAGAACAGCGCGCCAGCCCACAGCACCTGCGAGACACCAAAACGCGCAATCAGATTACCGGTAAAGAAAGAGGGCAGAAACATCGCCACAACATGCCACTGAATGATGGTGGCATTGGCGGAGTGGCCAAGCTTGACCACATTGACCACCTGCAGCGGGGTTGCTGTCATCAGGTAGCTCATCAGCGCATAGCCAATCGCGGCACATAACACACCGACAATATAGACAGGCATCCGGAAAAACGCACCGATCGGCCGCCCTTCATCGCGTGTTGCCCGCGGCGGCTTTTCGATCTTTACCCCGGCCAGCGCCACCAACGAAACAAGCTGCACGACCGCAACGGTGAAAAAACAGCCGGCATAGAGCGACCCGGGCAACAGATCAACCGTATTGCGCGCGATTTCAGGCCCGATAAGCGCCGCTGCAAGACCGCCAACCAACACATAGGATATGGCCTTTGGCCGATCACGTTCTTGCAGCCCGTCAGCGGCGGCATATCGGTAATAGGCCGCAATCCCCATTGCCATGCCGAGCCCCATGGCGGCGGCGCAGAACATCTGGAAATTCTGCAAGATAATGGCGAGGCCAAGACTAAGGGATGACAGGCTGCTGATCACAACACCGGCAATAAAGACCGGCCGTCGGCCAACACGCGCCATCAATAGTGATGCCGGCAATGTGATCATCATCACACTGACAAATTGCAGTGACAGCGGCAATGTCGCCAGCCACGGCACCGGGGCAAGCACATAACCGACCAGCGCGGTATTGATGATATTCACATTCATCGACGTCATCGAAAGCGCCTGCGCAACCGCAAGCCTTACGACGTTCGATTTGTGTTGTCTGGTCTGCATCGAAAATACCTCAACAGGCCAAGGGGCCAAAATCTATCGGAAAGAAACGGGACCGGCACCCGCAATAGCCGGCGCGTTTTGCCATCTGCGAAGGGCCGCCAGTATCACCGGTCATCATGAAAGGGGCAGGATCAGGTCCTGGTCAGCTTGCGTCTATCGTTCAATTTGCATCTTTGGGCAGTTTCCGGCCAAACAGTTCCAGCCGGTGATCAACAAGTTCATAGCCCATCTCGCGCGCGATCTGTTCTTTCAGCGCTTCGAGTTCAGCATGATAGAATTCGGTCACCTCACCCGTCTCAACATCGACCAGATGCTCATGATGCTCGCCGGCCTCTTCATAACGGGCGCGCCCATCGCCAAATTCCAGCCGTTCAATAACCCCGGCCTCTTCCAGCAGCTTTACCGTACGATAGACAGTGGCAATGGAAATGGTGTTGTCCTGCGTGACCGCGCGCCGGTAGAGTTCATCAACATCCGGGTGATCCTCGGCATCGCCAATCACACCAACAATTACCTGTCTCTGACTGGTCATGCGGATGCCTTGCTTGAGGCATCTTGAAAGCAAGTTTTCGGACATAGTTTCTCTTGCAGTTGTCGGCATGTGCAGCCGCGCTGGATTCTAGCAGCAGTGTGCAACGTCCGGCGGCAAACATCAAGATGGCCATTAAAAAGACGCATCGATCAGATAGATTGACCAATAGGACAAGCAAGGCGCAGCATGCTGGCATTATGACAGAATCGCGGCAAATACAACGCCCCGGCGTCGGCATGGCCCTGATCAGCATTTCAATGCTGATGATCCCTGCGCTTGACGCATTTGCCAAACTTTTGGGCGCAGAATGTGGATGGCTGGAAATCACCTTCTGGCGATTCTTTATGCAGACCGTGCTGATGTTGCCTTTTATCATTGCGGTTGGTGCCTGGGCGATACCAAAGGGCACGTTACTGCTGCAGATGATCCGCGGCCTGTTCCTGGCGGCCGCAACAGCCTTCTTTTTTGCTGCGCTGAAAACACTGCCCATGGCAGAGGCAATATCTATTTTCTTCATGCAACCGATGATCCTGACATTGCTGTCGGCGCTGTTGCTGGGGGAACAGCTGCGGGCCAGGCGGCTGGGCGCTATTCTTGCCGGCTTTATCGGTACCCTGATCATTCTCCAGCCATCGGTTCTCACCTTTGGATGGGCGGCAACTCTTCCGATGGCATCGGCGCTTATGATGGCGCTTTATATGATTGTTACCCGCCATCTTTCGGCGCAGGTGGGCGCGATACAGATGCAGTTTCTGGGCAGCGCAACATCGATGTTTGTGTTGGCCGCCCTGTTGGCGCTTGGCAGTTGGGCCGGCATATCAGGGGCCGGTGTGACAGCCCTTTCACTGACCCAGATCAGCTGGGTAATCGGAATGGGTGTTATCGCCACCTCTGCCCATCTGCTGATGGTTCTGTCGACCAAATATGCCCCGACCAACCTTCTGGCCCCTTTTCAATATCTTGAAATCATCGGCGCCAGCACCCTTGGTTTTCTTGTCTTTGGCGATGTGCCCGCCAACACCACCTTTGCCGGTGTCTCGATTATCATTATCAGCGGATTATATCTGTTCCACCGCGAGCGAATCAGCGCACGGCGCAGAAACGCTGCCGCCGGACCGGAATCAGGCAATCGCTGAAACCCATGCGATGCATGCGGTCACGGATGCATGGTATCCATTGGAAAAGATGTCAGTCAGTGTCCACGCCGGGGGCCGGCCGTGTGCGGTAAAAGCGCAAGACCGACAGCGGCAGGCTGATTACATAGACGCCGGCAAGCAAGACATAGGTCAGCCATGGCTGTACAAAAGCGCCGGCAATCAACAATGATCCGCCCGCCAGGACCGGCAGCACGGTTCCCACCGGCAGCTTTACCCGCTTGCCGGCAAATGTCGGCAGCGCCGATACCGCCAGCGCCCCGATGGTCACAAGCCAGATGCAGACATATTGCGGTTCACGCGCCCAGCCGATGCCAAATTCCAGATCAACGCAGATCGGCACAAGTAACAAGAAGGCCGAGGCCGGTGCCGGCACGCCGGTAAAATAATCTTTGGAATGGCCCGGCGGGTCGCGCAATTCGGAATCGAATCGCGCCAGCCGCAGGGCAATTGCCACCGCATAGAATAATGTCGCCCACCAGGCGATGCGGCCGGAATCCTGCAAGGCCCAAAGATAGAGGCACAGAGCAGGCACAACCCCGAAAACCACCAGATCGCTGAGGCTGTCCAGCGCCGCACCAAAGGACGAAGATGTCTTGAACCGGCGCGCGGTCCGCCCGTCCAGCGCGTCGAACACCGCCGCCAGCACAATCAGGCCAATCACCCCCGACCAGCGCCCATCAAGGGCAAACCGCAGTGCGGTCAGCCCGGATACAAGCCCGGCGACCGTCAGCACATTCGGCAACAACCAGAAAATCGAAACCGATTTGAAACGACGATGCTGGTCCGCAGGTGTCATGATCAGGCAACCCGCGTCTGTGCCGGTTCCGTCATCACGCCATCAAGATCGGCAATAACGGTTTCGCCCGCCACTGTGCGCTGACCCGGCAAAATGGTGACCGGTGTTGAGAGGGGCAACCAGATATCCACCCGGCTGCCAAAGCGGATAATGCCGAATTGCTGGCCAACGACCAAACGGTCACCGACGCCGGTCTCCAGAAGGATCCGGCGCGCCACCAGACCGGCAATCTGGACAATGCCCACAACCTGTCCGGACTCTGTCTCCATACGGATATTCTGGCGTTCATTCGCCTCGGCCGCCTTGTCGAGGCTGGCATTGACGAAAGCGCCCTTGTGATAGCTGGTGGCGGATACGATGCCACTGACCGGGGCCCGGTTCACATGCACATCAAAGACATTCATGAAAATCGCCACGCGCCGCCATTCGCCATCCGGCAGATCAAGGTCGGCCGGCGGGTCGGCAGCACCGATGGACAACACCCGCCCATCGGCAGGTGCAATCACCAGATTGTTTGTTACCGGCGTCGTGCGGCGCGGGTTGCGGAAAAAATACACGCACCAGAGCGACAGCAATGTGCCGGGCAAGGCAAAAGGCGACCAGAAGATGGTGATCAGAATGCTGATCAGTACAAACAGGAAAATGAACGGCCATCCGGCGGGATGTATGGGCACCAGCACTTCTTCGGTGACGGCTTTGTAAATATTCATGGGTTTTGAATTGCCATCCATGTCAAATGATTGTGGTTCGCGTTTATTTGGGTCCGCGCACCTTCGGCGACAACCTAGCCGGTTGCAGAAAAAAGGTCACCCGCTAATCACAACCCGCTTTGCGCCTTGCTATTCGCAGCCAGGCAAAGAAAGGGCCAGCTGGAGGAAATGACGGGCTGCAAGGTAAGCTGCCAGACGACCGTCACAGCCTGATTCGACCCGTCAAGACATGCCGTACCGGCGCCTGCCTAACCGTTCAGCAGGCCGCGCTGTTGCAGATCCTGCCGCTTGGCGACAAGTGAATCCGCATGCAGGGGACGCGGCGATTCCAGCCCGGGTACAATAATCTGCATCACATCATCTGGCGCCAGAATAGCAGTGTCAGGGTGATGACCATTCGTACCTGACCCATTTGCAGAGGCGCCATTCAGACAGGGCCCGTTTATATGCGCACCATTCAACTCTGTCCCGTTCAGGTCTGGCCCATTCAGGTCCAGATCCGGTGCCGCAGAATGCGGTGCAGCCGGCGCCATGTCCGCGGGCGAATCCTCAGCCTGCGGTTCAACAACGCCAAACACCGCTTCGAGCGCTGCCGCGCTGATCGCGTGATCATCCGTCTCATCAGCCGCGCTTTGCGTTGTGGTCTGATGCGCCTGATGGTCCAATGCCGCTTTGGCAGGCGGCATCGGCATATTCAGCAGCGAATCGATCGATGCCGCATTATCGGCAATACGGGATGTGCCATTCGATGAAGATGAGGCCAGACCTGCCGCGACATGACCTGCTGGTTCAGTGGCCCCGACATCGGCCCCGGACGACAGGGCCGCAGGCGCGTCAATCATGTCGAGATGCGGTTCGGGATGGGGGCGCGCGACCTGCGGAACCGGCAAGGCAGCCTCAAAAAGCGCAAGATGCTTCTTGCCTGCCTTTTGCAGCTGCAGGACCGCGTGATTGCCGCCCGCAAGCTTCAGAAATTCGTCAACCAGAATGGTCTGCCAGTGACAGGCCTCTATTTCCCAGGGCCGGTGGCGCCATTCCAGCTGGTCGATGATCACAGGTTTGCCGCCCATCCAGCGCGCCTGATCAACCGTTGTTTTGCTGCCGTTAACCTTTTTGGTGGCCCGGCCAAGCACCAGCCGACCATTCATCACCTGCGAGATATGGATCATCTCATGCGCAAGCACTTCACCAGCATCGCGAATCCCGGCAGCTGTTGAAACTGTCATCTCGAAACTGGCCGGCGCAATGGTGCGCAGCCCAGACCGCCGCGGCATCAACATGGCGCGCGTTACCGGCACACGTACAGCGGCGCGCGTCAGATCAACAAAGACCTGCATGGTCTTGCGCTGGCGCGGCGTGAACAGCCTGTCTGACAAATAAGCTGTCAGCAACTGCAGGATCTCGGCCTCGCCGGACGCCCCATCTGTTAGGTTCACTTCGATCATCGGTCTTTCGTCAGGTGATCCTGATCAATGAAGTTTGGTTCGAATCGGATTAATACAAAATTAACACAATAAATAATTTCAACAAAACCGCACATCATATTGATTTTGTGTGATTTTTATAAAAAACCTGATGCCTTGACCTCCTGTGCCCCAGTCTTCACTGTTATCTTGCATATGCAGACAGGCCACCCCGGCCGGTCTGTTTCACCTGAAAAACCCCAAGGAAGGCACCATCATGGAAGACATGTTCGAAACCGGCCTTGCACAGCGCAAGGCCACATTGGGAGACGCCTATGTCGAACGCACACTGGAAACCGCTGACGATTTCACCAAACCGTTCCAAGAGGCCATGACGGCCTGGTGCTGGGGATTTGGCTGGGGCGATGACGCGATTGACGCGAAAACCCGGTCCATGATGAATCTGGCAATGATCGGTGCGCTTGGCAAAATGCATGAATGGGAACTGCATTGCCGGGGCGCGATCAAGAACGGCGTCACCCGTGAGGAACTCCGCGCCATTATCCATGTTATTGGTATTTATTGTGGTGTTCCGCAGGCACTGGAGTGCTTTCGCGCGGCAAAAAAAGTGCTGGATGAAACGTCAGCATAGGCCTGTTTGCCTGCCACAGTCGCGCCCTCTGCAAAGGTAGCGGCTGCACAGAACAAGTACAGCGATACTAGCACCGCTTACAGTAGAACCATTTAAATGCTAGACATCTGCCTCAATTTGGGCGATTTTCTGCTGGTAATTGCCGTACTGCCAACGCAGTATGCTTATTGTTGTAACGGGTGGTTTGAGTAAAGACTGGTCTTACTTGTCTTGCACAGGTCTCTCGACAGTCGCGACCTAGACTCATGATTATTAGGGGGTCATTAAGAATGCGCCGGCCATGGACATACATGCTTGCAGGCTCGATTGTAGCCATCGGCACTGCTGCTCATGCGGGTGGCTTGCCGGCATCTGACGATGACAGTGCGACAAGCGCGTCATCTACTTCGCAGACAACCTCGGCCGCTACAGAGACCGTTGCGGCAACCAGCACAAGCGGCGCAACCAGCACTGGCGCAGCTTCTGCCAGCAGCGATACTGCAGACGTTGCGACAGATACCCAACAGACAACCGGGTCTGATGGCGCTGATGCCGACGGCGCCGCTTCGGGCGGTGTCGATCAGGGCGAGGTGGAAACCGGCTCTTTTATTGCCATTGAAGACGACCCGCTGATCATCGACGCGTCATCTGTTGTCGATGGCGATGGTGTTGGCAGCATGCAGGTGCAGTGGCAGGTTTCGGATGATGGCGTTGCCTGGTCAAACCTGTCCGGTGAAATTCGCCAGTCATTTACCCCGCGCGAACGGCATGTCGGCCGCCAACTGCGGGTTCAGCTGTCCTATGTGGATGGCCAGGGCAATCTGGAAACAATTCTCAGCCCGCCTTCAAGTCCGGTGCAGAACGTCAATGACAAGCCAAATGGTGCGCCGCAGCTTGTTGGCGCCGCAATGGAAGAAGATGCGCTTGTCGTCGATACGAGCATGATCTCGGATGATGACGGACTTGGGAATTTTTCGATTGTCTGGCAGCGCTCCAGCACAAAGACCGACTGGCAGGCATTTCCTGAAGTTGCCGGCGAGGTTTTGCCGCTGTCCCAGCGTCACGTCGGCTATTCCTATCGTGCAGTGGTATCCTACATGGATGGGCACGGCACAAAGGAACTGCTGATCACCAGCCCGTCAGAGACAGTGCGGAATGTTGATGATCCGGTGCAGGGCGAAGTGCTGATCACCGGCAAGGCAACCGAAGGCGAGACCATTCTTGTCAGCACCAACGGCGTGTCTGACGAAGACGGCATTGCCAGCATGTCCATTGGCTGGGAAGCGTCCACCGATGGCCGCAACTGGCGGGCAATTGAGACCGGCGGGTCGACACAGCTGCCCCTGTCCCAATCTCTGGTGAACAAGCAGATTCGTGCGCGCGTCGCTGTTGTCGACAGCTTTGGCGTAGAGACTGTGATCTTTAGCCAGGCGACCAATACAGTGAAAAACATCAACAACAAGCCGGCAGGAACCATCTTTGTCCGCCGCGTTGGTGGCTAACAGGGGCCGGCATTGACGGCGACCGACATACGGTAAGACTTTAGGTACAAAGAGGCCCCTTGCGGGCCTCTTTTTTGTGCAATTCGCTTTTTTCTGTGCGTGACCTGTTTTTTTTCTTTTCAGCGATTCCTAAAGCGGCCACACTTCATCTTGTATGAGACACAAGCGATTGCACCTAAGTGTTGATAGCCTGCGCGGTGGCGCCACGGGTGCCTTGTTACCCCGCATAACGGCTGCACAGCCATCCGACATTCCTCATACAACCACCACACCATCCCTGTCTTTCGACATTGTTACAGGAGCCTCAGAATGCGAGTGACCGACCGAGACCATCGGCCGGAATGCCACGTCATTCCGTTTCATCGCCCAAGCACACCGTCACAGGAGGTGGCCGCCACGAGCATCGCGGCCGTCATCGCCGTGACGATCCTGCATTCCACAGATGAATCGCCCGAGGATCGTTTGCTGGATATTCTTGAACAAAGCGGTGATGTCGAGGTGCTCGACGCCGATGACGCCCTTGCGGAACTGGATGCCTGCCATCTGCAACCGGAATGGGCGCCGGCAAATGACAACAGCCTGATGGGATTAATCTAGGCAGAAGGGCGCGTAGCCGCGTCTGATATGACCCCGATCATTTTGGCCTAGCCTGTCATAAGGGGTCCGTCATGAGGGGCCTGTCATAAGGGGCTCGGGCTGGCCGGCATGCAAAGACAGATCAGCCTGCCGCCAGGCGCGCCGATACCCATATCCAGACCGGTATCGACAGCGCTGCTGCCAGCGTCTGGACCGAGATGATTTCAGCCATAAGCCTTGTATTACCGCCCAACTCGCTCGCCAATGCGAAACTGGATGTGGCTGTCGGCGCAGCGCCGACCGCCGCAATGACAGCAAGGGAAAGCGGGTCGAGACCAAGCTGCACCCCGACCATCACCAGACAGAATGGGAACAGCAGGATCTTTGCCACCACCGCCAGAATGAGGGGTACGGCATCGCCCTGAATGGCCGAAAAACGCAGCGATGCCCCGATTCCAAGCAGCAGAAGCGGCAAGGCACCATTGCCCAGCATCTCGCCCATGCCGGTAAGGAAGGCGGGCACCGGAATGGCCAGCAGATTCACCAGAACCCCTGCCAGAATGGCTGCCAGTAACGGGTTGCGCATGGTTTCCCGCGCGACAGCACGGCGCAAACTGCCCCCCTGCCCACGCGATTTGAAGCCGAGCAGTGCAATAATCGACACGATATTTGAAATCGGCACCAGAAAGGCGATGGCAATCGCAACAATTTCCAATGCCGCCATGCCAAAGGCGCCTTGCACAATTGACAGCACCAGAAACCCGTTATGCCGCAACGCCCCCTGCACAAGAGAGCTGGTCGACGGCCCGTCAAGCCGTGCCAAGCGGCCTGCCAGCAAGGCGTAGCCAATGATCACGACACAGCCAATGGCCAATGTCAGGATAAAGCTACCGACAAAGCCGCTGCCAAGCGGGGCACGCGACATAAGGTTGAACAACAAGCCGGGAAACAGCACCCAGTAACATAGCCGTCCGACATAGACCCAGGCGTCATCAGGGACCAGCCCTACCTGCCGCAACTCATAGCCGAGCGCAACAATGGACAGGGTGATCACAATCGCCGTCAACATTGCGACGGCGACATATCGTTATGACACAAGGCAGGTTTAGCGTCAGTCTCGTCCATCAGAGGACATCCGTTCAACGGCCCTGACGCCGCGCCAGGCGGCCGGCATCAGGCAGGCCGCAACGACCAGCTTCATTGCATCCCCCCACAGATAGGGCTGAATTCCGAACAGGAATGCCTTTTCCATGCCAATCAGGCTGGCAAGCCATGCAAAGCCGAAAAGATAGATGACAAGCGTGCCGACCACCATGGCCAGTGCGGTCCGCAGGATTGACCTGTCCATGCCGCGCTGGGCAAGAAGACCGATCACAAACGCTGCGGCGACAAAGCCGACCAGATAGCCCCCCGATGTTCCGACCAATACCGGCAACCCGGCACCCCCGCCGGCAAAAACCGGCAGGCCGCGCAGGCCGGCAAGAATATAGGCAATGACCGTTATCGCACCAAGACGCGGGCCAAAAGCCATGCCGATCATCAGCACGACCAATGTCTGGCCAGTGATGGGTACAGGACTTGGCGGGACCATCACCTTGAATTGCGCCGAAGCAGCCAGAAGCGTGCCGCCAGCAAGGATGAAAACAAGCTGGGCCAGCAGCCGGGATATCCGCCTGTCGCCAGCGATGGCTGGCAGCATGGTATCCATGATGGTGTCGTGTCGGGTTGCAGAAAGCATTTTGTTGTCACTCTGTTGGCGTTGCCATATTGGCAGTGTTGGATAGGTTTTGGCGCGAAAATTCAGCAAATGCGCCGAAGACGACACGCGCCGAATATAGGCAAGATTACCGCAAAGACAAAGCCTGTTATGCCGCACCGAAGAAGGCTGGACATTTGCAGAGATAGCGCGGCATATAGGCGGCGGAATTGGCCGATCGGCAGTCAAACGCCCCCTGGCAGCAGCAAGCATGCGTTATTTTTGCCGCAATGGCCCAGGCAACAAGGCGGCCAGGATGTGTTTCGCCGGCCGACGCAATGTCAAGCGGCACTCTTGCGAACCCAGGCCCACAGACAAAAGCAGCCCGTTTTTGAACGCTGGCGGCAAAGGGAGAGGTTACAACAATGGACAGATTTTTCGGGGTGACAGCCGCCGGCAGTTCGATCCGTCAGGAATTACTGGCAGGTATCAGCACTTTTTTGACAATGTCATTCATCGTTGCGGTGAACCCAATGTTTCTGGAAGCCGCCGGCATTCCCTTTGCCGCAGGCTTTGTCGCAACGGTAGCAGCGACGGCAATCGGCACAGCCATCATGGGGCTGTGGGCCCGCTGGCCGGTGGCGGTTGCCCCCGGGATGGGGCTGAATGCCTATTTCGCCTATGGGCTTGTCCTTGGACAGGGTTTCAGCTGGCAACAGGCGCTGGCAGCCGTGTTCGTTGCTTCCGTATTGTTTCTTCTGTTTTCCCTGTCGCGGTTGCGCAGCTGGCTGATTGGGGCCATTCCCGTCAGCCTGCGCCTTGGCATTACCGCTGGTATTGGCCTGTTCCTTGCCATGATCGGCCTGCAAGGCATGGGGCTTGTTGTCGATGATCCGGACACGCTGCTGCGTCTTGGCAATCTGGGAAGCCCGGCTGTATTGCTGAGCCTTGCCGGGCTGCTGATAATGGCCGGGCTGGCGGCGCGCGGCATACGCGGCGGTATTCTGCTGACCATTCTGGGGTTGAGCCTTGTCGGATGGCTTACGGGGATTGCCGAATTTGGCGGCATTGCCGCGGCACCGCCGGTCGCCAGCGCGGCATTTGCGCTGGATTTCTCGGCCGTGACAAGCGCGGCTTTTCTGTCGGTCGTCTTTATTCTGTTCTTCCTCGATTTCTTCGATACCACCGGCACATTGACAGCAATCGCCGATATTGCCAACAAGCGACGCGCCGATGGCAGCATCGAGAATCTGGACCGTGCGGTCGTGGCCGATACAGGCGCATCCGTGGTTGGCAGCCTGCTGGGCACATCCAGCATGACCACCTATCTGGAAAGCGCGACCGGCATTCGTGCAGGCGGACGCACCGGGCTCACCGCGATGACCGTGGCCGTTCTGTTCCTGTGTTGCCTGTTCTTTGAGCCGCTCTTTGCCTCGATTCCGGGCTTTGCCGCTGCCCCGGCACTGGTCTTTGTGGCAGCAGGCTTTCTGGCCCCGCTCAGCCAGTTGGACTGGGATGATCTTGCCAGCGCTGTACCGGTCATGCTGATGGCGATCCTGATGCCGCTGACCTTTTCCATCGCGGCCGGCATCGCAGTCGGCTTTCTGGCCTATTGCACGATCATGCTGATTAGCGGCCGGAACGCCGAGATCAATACCGGCACATGGGTCATCACGGCGTTCGGCAGCTTGTGGCTGGTTGCCCCGCTGCTTGCCAGCTAAATCGACAGGGACGGCAACAGCGCGTCAAGCATCGCCGGCAGACAGCTATGCGGGACAATGACGGCATAACCCTCATTGTCCGGCTGGTTTTCCACGCTGCTGGCAGCCTGCGCGGGCCGAATATGGACCATGCCGCCCTGCGCCGCGTTCGATGTGCCGATCATTGATCCGGCAGCCATTGTCAGCCCGTCGAGCTGCCAGCGCAGCCCGTCGGAAACACCAAATGCCTGACGGCCAAGCGGCCAGACCGACACCCGGCATCCCGCGTCGGCGGTAAATGTGCATTCCCCGCGAACCCGCAGCACCACATCATGCGCCCCCACCAGCATGACCGGCCGGTCATGACGCAATGTCATCAGCGCATGGATGGCAGCAAGCGCATGATCGAACCGGCCGTCAAGACATGCCAACCCGACCAGAAGCGGCGTGTCGATTCGCGCCAGGCATTTCTGCAGATCGGTATCATCCTGCCCGTCCAGCGCCATACAGGGCAAATCATCGGGCAGCGTGACGGCCGAATCCATGTCGCCAATCACCATATCCGGCCGCCGACCGAGATCGAGCAGCGCATCTGCCCCGCCATCAGCCGCAAGCAAAGGCCAGGCGGCAGGCAGCATCGACAGGACAGGGCCCACCGGCACGGGCGACGCAGCAACCAGAATGACCGGCTGGTCGAAAGTCAGAATATGATCTGGAACAGTCACCATCCCCGCAGAATAGGAGAAAATAGGGCAAGCGGGGTCAAAATATTTTGCCAATGGGCTGCATGCCCCGCGCGGTCGGCCTGATTTTATTGACCAGCCCCACTATTTAGAGCTTGTTATCAATCTTAGTTACCACTAAGTTCTTGTCATGCGCCACATAACATCAGACCAGCCGCCATTGGCCACATTTGGCCCATCTCGAAACGCAGTGTTCGAAGATGTGGCCATGTTGTTTTTGACGCTGCTGGCTGTCACCGCCGCCGCCGGGCTGTATCTGACGTCCGAACATGAGCTTGTTGAAATTATCTTCGCGGCTGTGGCGGACGCCTATATTCAGGTCAGCACCTTTGTGGCCGGAACATTCCTGCTGATCTATAGCGCGGAAAAATTCTTAAAAGTCGATGCTGTGGCGGCGTTACGACGGGATACCGCATGGCAGGTTCCCATGGCGGCCGCACTTGGCGCAATGCCGGGCTGTGGCGGCGCGGTCATTGTTGTCACCCAGTTCGTCACTGGCAGGCTGTCATTCGGCAGTGTTGTGGCAGCCCTTACCGCAACGATGGGGGATGCTGCTTTCCTGCTTTTGGCGCAGGAACCGCTGACCGGACTTGCAATGATTGTCCTGGGCTTTGTTGTCGGAACGGCGAGTGGCTGGATCGTGAATGCCATTCACGGCGGCAATTTTCTGCGCGGCGACGGGGTGCAATCCGAATGCCCGGTTCTGTCATTTCTGTTTCCCGAAGATTGGAAGACCCGTCCGGTAGACTGGATTTGGATCGCCGTTCTGATACCAGGCATCATTATCGCCCTTTTTGTGGCTTTTCAGGTGGATATGGATGCCGCGCTCGGCAACGGACTTATCGCGGCACCGGCAACGCTGCTGGGTGTGATCGGTGGCACGCTTGCAGTGGTGATGCGTTTCGCGCCCCGACGCCAGCGCGGTCCGCGCCTGCAGTCGCCCATGGGCGCCAGTCTGGTGCGTCGCACGGTAGAGGACACTAATTTCATCACTGTTTGGGTGATTGGCGCCTTTCTGGTGTTTGAACTTTCGGTCTACAGCCTTGGGCTCGACCTGCAGACGCTGTTTGACGGTTGGGCGCTCTTCACACCGATGGTCGCCATCCTTTTGGGCTTTCTGCCTGGATGTGGCCCGCAGGTGCTTGTCACAACCATGTATCTGGCCGGTCTTGTGCCGCTGTCCGCGCAGATTGGCAACACCATCAGCAATGATGGTGATGCCTTGTTCCCGGCTATCGCGATTGCGCCAAAGGTAGCCATTGTGGCAACCCTCTATTCAGCGATACCCGCAGTGATCATCGCCTATAGCTGGATGTTCTGGATGGAATAGCGGGCAGATCTGCCACCGGACCGTATCAATTGCACCCTGCCCCAGACATGAGGCAGGGTTTTTTTGTTCGGCCTAAGTTTCGCGAAATGCCGTTGCCAGTGATTTCTGGATTGGTGTCATGATATATTGCATCACCGTCCGCTTGCCCCCCAGAATATCGACCCGCAGCGGCATGCCGGAGGTGATTACAGGCTGTTCCGACGATTTGGTAAAGGCCACTTCCGGGATCGCTATAATCGTCTCGTAGAAGGGCATTGCATTTTCGGGCTGCGTGGTATTTGACGCCACACGGCGCACCACCCCCATGACCACGCCATAGCGCGACGGATCATAGGCAGACAGGGAAATGCGGGCGACCTGCCCTGGCTGCACATCGGCAATATACTGCGGATTGATCTGTGCCCGGACCAGATATTCTGCCTCGGCAGGCACAATCTCGACCAGCATGGTGCCCGCCTGAACAACCGCGCCGACCGTCTTTACATGGACGGCAGATACGACCCCCTGCAGGGGCGCCCGCACCTCGGCATGGCGTACCTTGCCGCGCAAAGCGTCCTGACGCGCCCGCAGCTGTGCTGCCTTTGTCTGCTCCTCGACCAGCGCTTCTGCCGCCGCGGCGCGAAACCCGGAAATAAGGGAATCCATCTCGCGTCTTTTGCCGGCACGGTCGGCATCACGGGCAGCGGCAGACAACATGGCCAGTTCGGCAACGCCTTCGGCCTCGTGATGGCGTGTCTGTGCAGCCAGCAGCATGGCGCGTGGCTCATGCCCGCCTTCAACCAGCGGTGTGAGAAGGGAAATTTCTTCGGCCACCAGCGCCGCCTTTGCCTTGGCGATGCGATGTTCGGCATGTTTTTCTTCAATAACCCGGTTCAGTGTTTCAATGCCCTCTTCGAACACCAGAAGACGCTGGTCAAGCGCCTGTTTGCGCGTTGCAAAAAGCGCCTCTTCCTTGGCGACGACATCCGGTGCGGCAGCGACCAGATCCGCCGGAAACCCTGCATGATCCCGCCCATCAGCTTCAGCCGTGAGACGTATTTCTGCGGCACGGGCCGCGTTCAGCGCAATCTCGTTATCCGTGAAATTTGCCGTCACATCCTCATCTTCAAGCCGGTAGAGGACATCACCCTGCTGCACCTCGCTGCCCAGCTGCACATTGATATCAACAACCGACCCGGGCAGCCGGCTTTGCACAAACTGGACGTCAGACGGGGTAAAGATCAGGCCTTCGGCGCGCACCTGTTCATCAACTTCGGCGACCATTGCCCAAAAGACCGCAATGACACAGAAGATCGATATCAGGATATAGAGGACCTGCCCCTTGATCCCGCCTTTTTCCGGCAGAATTTCGGGCGCCGAATGATCGACGGGCGGACCACCCATCACCATCGGTGGCGGACCGAACAGCCTGCTAAAGAGGGTGCGCAGCGGCCATGTCAGAATTTTCAGCGCAATGGCAATCAGGCGAAAGGGAAACAGCAAAATCGATTTGATAAAGGACACGTCAGTAATTCCTTCCAGTCATGGGTGAGGTGATCAGGCCGTAGGCGATGCCGTCGCGACTGGCGCAGGCTTCATCACGTCGTCGCGCGGGCCAAAAGCGGCAACACGGCCCTGTTCTACGGCCAGCACCTTGTCGGCGATCTGCAACAGCGCACCACGGTGGGTCACGAAAATTGTCGTCAATCCGCGCGTGGCGATTTCAAGATTATTCACCATGGCCATTTCGGCCTGCGCATCGAGCGCCGCAGTGGGTTCATCCATCAGCAGGATATTCGGCTTGCCGATCAGGGCACGGGCAATCGCCACCGACTGGCGCATCCCGACGGACAGTTCGCGTCCCCGTTCGGACAAGGGAAAGTCAAACCCGCCTGGCAGCATGCCGACAAAAGCCTCGACACCGGCCATCCGTGCGACCTCGACAATATCTTCGTCACTGGCATCGGGGTTGCCCATCAGGATGTTGTCGCGGATGGTGCCCGAGAACAACACCGGGTTCTGCATCACCACGCCAATATTGCGCCGCACATCATCCGGCCTGATATGGCGGATATCTGCATTATCAACCAGAACAGCACCCTTGTCCGGCGGGTTGAGACCGCATAACAGACGCAGCAATGTGGTTTTGCCAGATCCGATACGGCCGACAACGGCAAGCCGCTCTCCCGGTTCAATGCTGAAATCGATGTCATTCAGAACGGGTTCCGGCTGGCCTTCATAGGTGAAGCTGACATTACAAAACGCGACAGCACCGTCGATTGTCTTGCGTTCAATTGCCTGCGCGCGCGATTCTTCCTCGGAGGTGCCGGCCAGCAGTTCATCCAGCGCCCGATAGGCAGACAGCGCCGAATTCATGCGCCCCAGCAGGCCCGTCAACTGGGCAAGCGGGGCCATTGTCCGGCCAGACAAGATGACACAGGCGATCAGCTGGCCCATCGTCAGGCTGCCATCAGCAATCAGAAAGACGCCATAGACAACCATCACCACCTGGCTGACCTGCTGACCAAACTGAGCAAACTGGGCCGCCAGCTGGCTTGTCACCTTGGTCTTCATGGTGGATTTGGCCTGATGCAGCACCGAATTCATCCAGCGGTTGCGCAGCATGGAAATACCGCGCACCGTCTTGACGGTTTCCAGCGCCGAAATCATCTCGACAATCACTGCCTGTTTGGATTTGCCCTGCGCCTGGCCAAGTTCGGTCATCCGTTTGATGATTGGCTGCAATATGAGCGCAAAGATAATAACTGTGGGCACGATCACAATTGGCACAAAAGCCAGCGGGCCACCTATCAGATACAGCACATAGATAAACAGAAAGATGAAAGGCAGATCGACAAGCACGGTAAAGCTGGCAGATCCGATTGCATCTTTCAGCATGTCGAAATTGCGCACCGTACCGGCAAGCGATCCGGTGGCCGTATTGGTCAGGGTGGCATCATGCCGCGCAATCCGTTCAAAAAGGGCAGCCGACACCTTGGCATCCACCCGCGCGCTGGCGCGGTCGACAAAAACACCCCGCAGGATTTTCATCGCCAGATCAAACAGGATGACAAAGGCAATGATGGTCGTCAGCCACCAGAGCGACTGGATGGCATTATTGGGCACCACCCGGTCATAGACCGTCATAATGTAAACCGACGAAGCAAGGGCAAATATATTGATCAGAACAGATGCCCACATCACCTGAAAATAAATCGCCTTACTGTCAAAAACAGGTCCGAAGAACCAATGATCGTCACGTGGCGCAGCGCTATTCAACATGCAGAATCTCCAATGGCGAGTCCCAGTACCTTATCCAGCTGTTCCGCTACCAGCAGAGCGCGGGCGCGAGTCAGTTCATGATCACTTGCAATTTCGACAATCCGCACCTCTGCCGCGCCAATTTCCGCGCGTAGCCGGGCCAGCGCCAACGGCGCGCTGACCGTCTGCCCCTCGCGTGTCAGTTGCGCCTGCAACCGCGCCTGCAGCTCATCGCGGCGGGCCAGCGCCTCATTTTTTTCACGCTTAAGCTGCTGGACGCGCTGCGCCAGCGATTCACTTTCGCGGGCATGGTTGCGATAAAGGGCATCAAGGCTGGATTGGAGTTCGCGCGCACGCCAGTCTGTCTCGCGCAGCCGCGCCCGTGCCGTGCCACCATCATAAAGGGGCATGGTCATTTCGATCCGGCCAACCAGCTCATATTCGTCTTCATAATCCGTGAAATCAAAGATGGTGCCGTCCAGCACGCCATCCAGCTTGGGATAACGCGAACCGCGAATGCCTTCCGCCTCATGCGCAACCTGGCGCTTTCGCAGCCTTAGCGCATGCGCCTTGTCCGTCCGGTCGGCAAGCAGCACTGGCAGATCATCAGGACGATAGATGGCAAAGGTCCGGGCAAGGGCAGCCGCATCCACCACCTCGAGTTCAAACTCGCTCCGCAGGATCTCGCGCAGCTGGTCACGTTCTGCCTCAACGCGGTTCAGCGCAATTTCCTGGTCTAGCGACACCAGCTGCGCCTCACGCAGATCAAGGACGCGTCCGGCCCCGGCCTCAACCCGTGCCCGCACATCTGCAACATACGAATCGACCTGTTCCAGCGTTTGCCGATGCAGGTCGACCAGCGTGTCCAGCCGCTTCAGACTCAATGCCAGACGCAGCAGATCATGGCTGCGTGTCCGCATCACGTCACTGGCATCAATCCGCGCCACCTCGAATGCCAGCAGGCTGGCCTCGGTGCGGTTGTGGCGCTGGCCCCAGTCGAACAGCGTGTAACGCAGCGACAGCTTTGCGTCATAAATGTTGTTCTTTTCGTTGTGATCGAATTCGCGCGTTCTTGCGCCAGTCAGACGAATTTCGCGCCTCTCTGATGTTTCAGGCAAGTATGTGAGAGGGCGACTTGGATCCCTCTGCAAAGGGGGAAGTTTTTTGATCCGGCTGGCAAGCTGCCGGCTGCCGCTGATGGTGGCTGTCACTTTCGGGCGACCCTCGGCCCGCGTCAGACCCAGCCTGTGCGCCATCTGGCAGGCGCGGGCCGTCGCCTCGCTGACCTGCGGGTCAAGCAACACTGCCTGTCGCACGGCCGGTGCCAGCCGGTCCTGTTGAATCGTCGTGGTGCCTGTCTGGTCGGTTGCGGCGCCGGTATCATTGTCGGCTGATTGCGCCCGCACGGGCACAGCCAGAAACACCAACCCGCACAGCGCCGTTGCCATCAACCATGATGTCGCCGCAGAAAAACACCTGTGGCTGTTGCGCCTTGCAAGGGTGCGGGTGCGAAAACGGAAAGCAGGCGCAGGGGGGGCGCATCCGGCACCCATCGCGCGGTGTCAGGTGGAGATAAAGAGTGGCGGGGCGCATGGCGGGCTGGATCGGGCATGTTGTGAGTCTCGCATTCGTTAAACATCACGTTACAAACGCGAGAATAGGCCGCCGTCAGGTAATTTTTCGTAAAGATCGCCCGCAGAAAACGGCTAAATGCCCCTAGCCGCTTCTCTTTTGCGTGAATATGCCTAAGAAATACTTAACATAATGATTTATTTACAAATTTGGATGCTGTCAGCCTGTGTCTGCCCCAATGCCGGTCCATCTGTCAGGCCAGCCAACAGATCGGCGATACCGCATCCGCGTCAGTCGGGATCACCTTCTGCCGGCAAGGCCTGTTCCAGCGCGTCAAACCCGTTTAACAGCATTCTGGCCGTGCCATCTTCGGCGCTGGCCAGCAGCTCTGCCTCGAACCTATGCGCGATCTGCGATACGGCATCTGCCATTTCCCAGCCGGACGCGGTCAGCGCCAGCCGGATGAGGCGGCGGTCCGTCTCATTCACAGCTTTCGATACAAGGCCCCGCCCTTCCAGCCGCTGGACAGCACGGGTCACACGGGCCCGGTCCATATCGACACGGTTGAAGATATCACGAATGGAAATTTCCGATTCCTGTGTGAGATGTACCATCACCCGCCATTCGGCCACCGACAGGTCAAAGCGGGATTTGTATCGTGCAGCAAGCCCGTTACTGAGTGCTGTTGCCAGCCGGGCAGCGCGATAGGGCAGGAAGTCATCAAGCCGCAGCCTTGGCTGGCGCTGTTCGGCCTGCGGAACCTCAATGCTGCCGGTGCTTTTATCTGCGTCTGTCATCGGGGTCGTCTCCTGCTTTTGTCGTCGCACCCAGCCGGCCCCCATATGATTGCCCCCAAAAGGGCCAGAGGCAGCTATGTGGTGGTGACCGACCACGATAAATATCATTGACAATCATTTCATTTGAAATGATTGTCAATGCGTAATGAAGACGGGAGAGTCGCATGTCGGACACACCTCTGATGATGCCGGGCTTTGGCAATGACTTTGAAACCGAGGCGCTGCCGGGGGCGCTGCCCCAAGGGCGCAATTCACCACAGAAATGCGCCTATGGCCTTTATGCCGAACAGCTGAGCGGATCCCCGTTCACGGCACCAAGATCGACCAATGAACGATCATGGCTTTATCGGATCCGCCCGTCTGTCCGGCATACCGGGCGCTTTGCAAAGATTGACGTGCCGTTGTGGAAGACGGCGCCGGATGGCGACCCGCACGACCTGCCGCTGGGGCAATATAGATGGGACCCGCTGCCGGCACCCGATACACCCTGCGATTTCATCGACGGGATCCGGACCATGACCAGCACCGGCGATGCGCGTCAGCATCTTGGCATGGCTGCCAGCCTTTACGCCTTTAATGAAAATATGACAGATCGGGTGTTGCTGAATGCCGATGCTGAAATGCTGATTGTCCCGGAAAGCGGCACGCTGGACATTTTTACCGAAATGGGCCGGATGGTTGTGCCCTCCGGGCATATTGCCGTGCTGCCGCGGGGCATGATGGCCAAGATCCGCACCGATGCCAAGATGGCGCGCGGCTATATCTGCGAGAATTACGGGGCCAAATTCACCTTGCCTGACCGCGGCCCGATTGGCGCGAACTGCCTTGCCAACCCGCGTGATTTCAAAACGCCAGTTGCCGCGTTCAAGGATGATGACTCGGCGCATCAGCTTGTCATCAAATGGTGTGGCGGTTTTCACACCACCCGCCTTGACCATTCACCTCTGGATGTTGTCGCCTGGCATGGCAATTACACGCCCTATTCTTATGACCTGTCCACATTCTCGCCGGTAGGTGCGATCAGCTTTGATCATCCTGACCCGTCAATCTTTACGGTCATGACCGCACCATCCGAAACCGCCGGCACCGCGAATATCGATTTCGTAATCTTTCCCGAACGCTGGCTGGTGGCCGAAAACACATTCCGCCCACCGTGGTATCACCGCAACATCATGTCCGAATTCATGGGGCTGATTACCGGCCAGTATGATGCCAAGGAAGAGGGATTCGTGCCGGGCGGTGCCAGCCTGCACAATATGATGCTGCCGCACGGGCCTGATCTTGATGCTTTTGAAAAGGCATCAAACGCCGATCTTGCCCCGGTCAAGCTGACCAATACCATGGCGTTCATGTTTGAAACCCGTTTCCCGCAGCAGGTGAGTAAATTTGCCGCCGAGACGGATCAGCTTCAGGATTCCTATATTGATTGCTGGGCAGGCCTGCAAAAGCAGTTTGACGGCACCAGGAAACCATGACGACAACACCCAAAGGCGAAAGGATGCCACAATGAAACTGGCAACATTGAATGATGGCAGCCGCGATGGCCGCCTTGTTGTGGTATCGCGCGACCTGTCGCGTTGCGTTGCCGCGGCTGACATCGCCCCCACCCTGCAGGCGGCGCTTGATGGCTGGGATGTATGCGGCCCGCGTCTGGCCGCCCTGTTTGACGATCTGCAGGACGGCCGCATTGATGGCGATCCTTTTGACCAGAGCCACGCCCATTCGCCCCTGCCGCGCGCCTATCAGTGGGCTGACGGGTCGGCCTATGTCAATCATGTGGCATTGGTGCGGCAGGCACGCGGGGCCGAAATGCCCGACAGTTTCTGGACAGATCCGCTGATGTATCAGGGCGGGTCGGATGATTTCACACCGCCGCGCGCGCCGATCGCCATTCCTGATGCGAGCTGGGGCATCGATATGGAAGCCGAGGTGGCAGTCATCACCGATGATGTGCGCATGGGCGTTTCTGCCGAGGATGCGGCAGGCCATATCAAGCTGGTGATGCTGGTGAATGACGTGTCGCTGCGCAATCTGATCCCGGCCGAGCTGGGCAAGGGTTTCGGGTTCTTTCAGTCAAAGCCTTCAACCGCCTTTTCGCCTGTCGCCGTCACCCCGGACGAGCTGGGCGATGCCTGGCAGGATTCGGTGCTGCACCGGATCATGGAGGTTGATCTGAACGGCGCGCCCCTTGGCCGTGCCGATGCGGGCACCGATGCAACTTTCAGCCTGGCACGGCTGGTATCGCATGCCGCGAAGTCGCGTAACCTGCGGGCCGGCGCAATTATCGGGTCGGGCACCATTTCAAACCGCGATGCGGATGGCGGGCCGGGCCGGCCTGTTGCCGCGGGCGGACGGGGCTATTCCTGCCTTGCGGAAATACGTATGGTAGAAACAATTCGCGATGGCAAACCCTTGACCCCCTTCATGCAGTTCGGTGACCGGGTCGGCATTGAAATGCATGATGATGATGGGGCAAGCATTTTCGGGCGTATCGACCAGATAGTGGAAAAATTCAATGTCTAAATCCTTTGCCTCACAGGGTGACCTTGGCGAAAAGAAAATCAGCTTTACCGAAATTGGCCGCGATCTGTGGGCCTTCACCGCGGAGGGCGACCCGAATACAGGGGTCATCATTGGTGATGACAGCGTGATGGTGATTGACGCGCAGGCGACGCCGCGCCTTGCCGGGATGGTTGTCGAGAAAATACGCAGCGTCACCGACAAACCGATCAAACATGTCGTGCTGTCACATTACCATGCGGTGCGTGTGCTGGGTGCGTCGGCCTATTCTGCCTCGGAAATCGTGGCGTCACAAAAATGCCTGGCGATGATCCATGAACGCGGGCAGGAAGACTGGGACAGTGAATTTGCCCGGTTTCCAAGGCTGTTTGAGGGGCATGAAAGCATCCCCGGCCTGACCTGGCCAACACTGACATTCAATGACCGGCTGACCATCCATCTTGGCAAGCGGCGGGTTGAGCTGATGTTCCTTGGCCGCGCCCATACGGCCGGCGATATCGTTGCCTTTGTCCCGGATGAACAGGTGATGTTTACCGGCGATATCGTCGAATATCACTCTGCTTGCTATTGCGGTGACGGGCACTTCAATGACTGGGGCAGGACGCTGGATAATATCGCCGCCTTTCGTCCGGCCGCGATCGCGCCGGGACGCGGTGATTCGCTGGTCGGTGACAAGATGGTTGGCGACGCCATTGCCAATACCCGCGATTTTGTTGAAAGCACCTACCGGTCGGCAGCGATGGTCGCCGCCCGTGGCGGCAGCCTGAAGGATGCATGGGATGCGGTGCGCGAAGAATGTGATCCAAAATTTGCGGATTATGCGATCTATGAACATTGCCTGCCATTCAATGTGGCCCGCGCCTTTGACGAGGCAAAAGGCATAGATACACCGCGCATCTGGACGGCAGAGCGCGATCTTGAAATGTGGAATGCCCTGCAGAACGGGTAAGGGCAATATGGCCTGAACCGGATGGGGTCAGGCAGAACGGACAGGTACCATGGCACGATATCAATATACGCCGTTTGACTATAAGATCCCGCCCGAACTGAAGGGGGACGCCGTTGCCCGCACCCCTGTCATCATTGTCGGGGCCGGACCGATCGGGCTAGGCGCGGCCATTGATCTGGCAACGCATGGCATCGCCAGCACCGTGGTCGATGACAATAATGTTGTATCGGTTGGCAGCCGCGCCATCTGCTGGGCAAAGCGCAGTCTCGAGATTTTTGACCGGCTGGGCGTTGCCGACAGAATGCTGGAAAAAGGCGTGACCTGGCAGCTTGGCCGGGTCTATCGCGGTGACGCGCAGATTTACAGCTTTGACCTGCTGCCCGAGGACGGCCACAAATTTCCAGCCTTCATCAATCTGCAGCAATATTATGTCGAGCAATATCTGGTCGAACGCTGCGCTGATTTCCCGGACCTGATTGACCTGCGGTTCAAGAACCGTGTGCTGTCGGTCGCGCAGGATGATAATGGCGCCAGCGCAGAGATCGAGACACCAGATGGCACGTACCGGCTGGAAGGTGATTACCTGCTGGCCTGTGACGGTGCCAATAGCCGTCTGCGCCGCCATTTCGGTCTGGATTTCGAAGGCCGCTATTTTGAAGAACGGTTCCTGATCGCCGATGTCGAGATGCAGGCCGATTTTCCGTCGGAACGCTGGTTCTGGTTTACCCCGACATTCCATCCCGGCCAGTCCGCATTGCTGCACAAACAGCCGGACAATATCTATCGAATTGACCTGCAGCTGGGCCCCGATGCCGACCCGGAAGAAGAAAAGAAGCCGGAGAATGTCATCCCGCGCATCGAAAAGGTTGTGGATGGACGCCCCTTCAAGCTGGACTGGGTATCGGTCTACAGCTTCAACTGCCGGCGCATCGACCGCTTTGTCCATGACCGGGTGATCTTTGTCGGGGATTCGGCGCATGTGGTATCGCCCTTTGGCGCGCGCGGCGGCAATGGCGGCATGCATGATGTCGACAATCTGTGCTGGAAGCTGGCGCATGTAATCAGCGGCAAATCTGGCCCTGCCCTGCTGGAAAGCTATAATGCCGAACGCATTCATGGCGCGGATGAAAACATCCGCAATTCCAGCTGGACCTCGCGTTTCATGTCACCCGAACCCGGCGTCGAAATGGCCTTTCGCAATGCCGTTCTGGGACTGGCCGTCGACCATCCCTTTGCGCGCCGCCTGGTTAATGCCGGCCGGCTGTCCGTGCCCTGCCAGCTGACCGACAGTGGGCTGAACGGGCATGATGACCCGGCGTTTAGTGTGCCGCAACAGGTTGGCATGGTCGCGCTCGATGCGCCGCTGACAGGCACAGACGGCGCCCCCTGCTGGCTGATGTCACAGCTTGGTGGCAGTTTCACCTTGCTTGTTATCGGTGATGCGGACCCGGATGGCGGCATCATTCCGGATGATGTGGCTGTGGTACGGATCGGCAAGGGCGGATTTGGTGATATTGATGGCAAGGTGGCGGAACGCTATGGCCGCGGGGTCTATTTGATCCGCCCTGACCAGCATGTTGCCGCCCGCTGGGCCGCGCCGGGACCGGGGGATATCGCCGCCGCCCTGGCACAATCCATTGCACAGCCACAGCCCACCCAGGCTAACGCCTGACATGACCGGGCGGAAGGAACGTGACATGCCGCTGAATACTGATTTCAATCTTGGCACCGATGGTGACGGGCTGTTCAACGATCTGCTGAATGCGCATGACGGGCTGAGCGAAGATGAATCCAGCCAGCTCAATGCCGCCATCATTCTGTTGCTGTCCAACCATATTGGTGATGCTGCGGTGATCCGCGATGCCATCACACAGGCGCGCGCATCGCTGGATAGCTGACGCGCAGACGCGGGAGAGCCACATCATGTCCACCCCCATTCTGTATGATTACTGGCGGTCATCTGCCAGCTATCGCGTGCGCATCGCGCTGAATCTGAAAAACATTGCCTATGAGACGGTGGCTGTGGATTTGCTGCAACAGGAACATGGCGCGCCCGATCATCTGGCCCGCAACCCGCAGGGATTTGTGCCGGCATTGCAGATTGACGGACACATGATGACCCAGTCGCTGGCCATTATCGAATATCTCGAGGCACGCACCCTCACCCCGACCATGCTGCCCGCCGATGCGGCCGAGGCCGCGCGGCTGCGCGCCATTGCCTATGCCATCGCCATGGAAATCCACCCGATCTGCAATCCAAGCGTGGTGGCACAGCACGCCGCCGCCTTTGACGGCAGCGATGCTGACAAACAAACATGGATGCGGCATTTCATCGACAAGGGGCTGCGCGCTGTCGAACAGCTGGCCGACCACCCGGCGACCGGCGCCTTTCTGCATGGTGATGCGCCGGGGCTTGCTGACTGCGTGCTTGTTCCGCAGATCTATAATGCACGCCGGTGGGGCGTAGCGCTAGATGCCATGCCGCGTCTTGTGGCGATTGACGATGCCTGCCAGTCGTTGCCTGCCTTTGCAAAAGCCGCACCGGAGGCGGTGAACAAAGCTGCGTCCTGATGTTTCACGTTATCCTGTTTAACCCGCAGATTCCGCCCAACACCGGCAATATCATCCGGCTCTGTGCAAATACCGGTGCCAGCCTGCATCTGATCCATCCGATCGGCTTTCAGATGGATGAGAAATCCTGTCGGCGGGCCGGGCTCGATTATCATGCGCTGTCCGATGTGCATCAGCATGACGCGCTGGATGACTGCCTGAGGGCGATCGGAAACCCCCGCATGTTCGCCATCACCAAATTTGCGTCCAGGCGCTATGACAGCGCGGATTTTGCACCCGGGGATGCCTTGCTTTTCGGGGCAGAAACAACCGGCCTTCCGGAATCGATACATAATGCCATTGATGATGACCAGAAGCTGGCCCTGCCGATGACCGGCGGCAATCGCAGCCTGAACCTGGCCAATGCTGTCTCTGTTGTCCTTTATGAAGCGTGGCGCCGCTGTGATTTTGCCGGTATGGTGACGCTGCCAGCCAATCCTGACCTGGTGTAACGCTGATCGTCCGAGGTCCCATGGCTGCCCCGTCCGAAACCGACATGCTGACGAAGCTGGATCTCGCCACCCCCGGGGATGGCGAGATGGTGCGCATTGCCGATGATCTGTTGTGGTTCCGGTTTCGGCTGCCCTTTCGGCTGAACCACATCAATCTGTTCGCGCTGGACACTGACGATGGCTGGATGCTGGTGGATTGCGGCATAAACAGCAACGAGATTGGCGCCCAGTGGGATGCAATCCTGCCACAGCTGCAGCGCCAAAAGCCGGTCGCCGGGATCATCGTCACCCATCACCATGCAGATCATATCGGCTATGCCGGTCAGCTGGCAGACCGCACGGGAGCCACTATCCATATCGGGCAGGTGGAACATGATATGGCACGCTGGGCACTGGCGCAGAGCGAAGACAGTTTTGCCGCCATCGCCGCCGGCACCTATGCCAATTTCGGCCTTCCGCAGGCGCTTGTCGCGCGCACAACCAAGGTTGGCAATTACTATCGCAAGCTTGTTGGTGATTTCCCCGAGGCCGAAATCATCACCACAGACAGCCTGTTCCATACCATAGCAGGCCGCTGGAAGGTGCGGTTTGATGCTGGCCATGCGCCGGGGCATCTGGGCCTTTATGACCCTGACCGTCGACTCTATATCGCTGTTGATTTCCTGCTGGGCCGGATTTCACCCAATATTTCGGTCAGCCTGCGCGACCCGGACGGGGATGTGCTGGCCCATTATTATGACTATCTTGCCGGGCTGGATCATATGGGCGAAGACTGGCAGATCATCTGCGGCCATGACTGGCATTATTTCAATGGTGCACGCCGCGCCGCACAGCTGATCACGCATCATGACAAGCGTCTGGACAGGTTGCGCACGGCCGGGGGCCCGCAGACAACGGCCGATGCCATGGACAGCCTGTTCAAGATGGAGCTGACCGATCACGAGGTTTTCTTTGCCAGCTGTGAAGCACGGGCGCATCTGAATCACCTCGTTACGCGCGGCGAGATGACCCGCACCATGGAAGCTGGCGTGGCGATTTTCCACACCAGCTGACCGCAATTTACACAGCGTCGCAGCCCCTGCCGCGCGATTGACTAACCCCTTCCAGTCCGGCACAAACAGGCATCAGGCCCATCTTGCGGAGCGTCACCGATGAGCGACGACTATAAATTTGACACGCTAAGCCTTCATGCGGGCCATGTCCCCGACGCGCAGCATGGATCGCGCGCAGTGCCAATCCACCAGACAACATCCTATGTCTTCCGCGACAGCGAGCATGCGGCAGCCCTCTATAATATGGAGCTTGGCGGACATCTCTACACGCGGATTTCCAATCCGACTCTTGCCGTTCTGGAACAGCGTGTTGCCGCGCTTGATGGCGGTGTGGCTGCCACGGCAACCGCATCGGGCATGGCGGCGCTGGCGACAGCCGTGATGACCATCTGTTCATCCGGCGACCATATCGTTGCGTCCTCGCGCATGTATGGTGCGAATATCAACCTGTTGGAAAACACCCTGCCGCGTTTTGGCATCACCACCACCTTCGTTGCACCGGACGATCTCGCTGCCATAGAGGCGGCAATCCAGCCAAACACAAAAATCATCTTTGGCGAGGTGATTGGCAATCCCGGGCTCGATGTGATGGATGTGGCCGCTGTTGCGGCGATCGGCAAAAAGGCGCATGTGCCGCTGATGCTGGACTGCACCTTTAACACGCCCTGGCTGCTGAAACCGATCACCCTTGGGGCCAATATCATTATCCATTCGCTGACAAAATGGATGGGCGGGCATGGCATCGCCATTGGCGGCGCTGTTGTTGATGGCGGCAATTTCGACTGGGGCAAGGATGACCGGTTCCCGACCATCGCCGGCCCGCATTACGCGATGAACGAGATCAATTTCTTCGAAGAATTCGGCCCCGCCGCCTTTACCGCGAAATTTCGCGCCGAGGGCATGTATAATTTCGGCCCATCCATGTCGCCGACAAATGCCTTTCATATCCTGCAGGGGCTGGAGACGCTGCCGCTGCGCATGCAAAAGCATATGGACAATACCGCCGCGATGCTGGAATTCCTGAGCGGCCATGATGCTGTTGCCTGGGTGAAGCACCCGACGCTGCCAGACCATCCAAGCCACGAGCTGGTCAAGACCATGCTGCCAAAAGGGGCCGGATCGATCATCGTCTTCGGGCTCAAAGGGGGACGAGATGCCGGCAAGGCGTTTATTGAGGCTGTCGAGCTTTCCTCGCATCTGGCCAATGTGGGCGACGCCAAGACTCTGGTCATTCATCCCGCAAGCACCACCCATTCTCACATTTCGGCCGAAGCGATGGTAGAGGGCGGTCTGTCCGACGATATGATCCGCCTGTCGGTGGGGCTTGAGGATATTGCCGATATCACTGCCGATTTCGAGATCGGGTTCCGCGCCGCGGCGCGCGTTGCAGCGAAAGCTGCCGAATAGCGCGGCCCGCAGGGAGAGCGAGATGAAACACGAGCTTCACGGCGAGACCATCCATATCGCCACGGGCGGCCTGGATTTCGACGCGGCCAAACCGGTGATCCTCTTCATCCATGGCAGCGGCCAGAGCCACCTGACCTGGGTGCTGCAGACCCGCTATTTTGCGCATCGTGGCTTTGCCGTCCTTGCCCCGGATTTCCCGGGCCATGGCCTGTCAGAAGGCAAACCGCTGACCAATATTGAGGCGATGGCAGACTGGATTGATGATCTGCTGGACAGTCTTGGCGTCAGCACAGCGACGCTGGTTGGCCATTCGCAGGGTGTTTTGGTGGCGCTGGAAGCCGCCCGACGTCATCCGCAGCGGGTTGCCGCGCTTGCCCTGATCGCCGGCGCCATGGCCATCCCCGTCAATGACGCCCTGATCGAGATGTCACAATCGGCACCAGCCAAGGCGTTCCGGATGATGACAAGCTGGGGCCACGGTCCGGGGGCGCACAAATTTGACAACACGCAGCCGGGCCATGCCTTCCTTGGATATGGCAGGCGGGTGATGGCACAAAATGACGATGCCGCGCTGCATGCCGATCTTGTGGCCTGCAATCGCTATGATGATGGCGCTGGCGCTGCGGCATCTGTCACCCAGCCGACCCTGTGCATGATCGCTGCCAAGGACAAGATGACACCGGCCAAATTCGGGCAGAAAATGGCCGCCAGCATCCAGGGCGCAGAGCTGCGGATGTTTGACCGTGCTGGCCATTTCCTGCCGGCAGAATACCCGATCGAGGTCAATGACGCGCTTGCCGCCTTTTTGGCGCGCTGACCAGTAGAAACGTCAGATAGAGAGATCAGACCATGTCAGACAGCGGATTCAGGAACATCGCCGTTATCGGTGCCGGCACCATGGGAAGCGGCATCGCCGCGCAGATTGCCAATGCCGGCCATCAGGTCCTGTTGCTGGACCTTGCGGCACGCGATGGTGCGGAAAAGTCACCTGCGGAAATAGCCATTGACCGGCTGCTGGCATCGGACCCGCCACAGCTGATGCATAAGCGCAACGCCGGCAGCATCATCACCGGCACGATCAGTGATGATTTCGACAAACTTGCCGATTGCGACTGGATCATCGAAGCAGTCGTCGAACGTCTCGATATTAAAAAAGATCTCTATGCACGGCTTCATGCCACCATCGGGCCTGACTGTATTGTCAGCTCCAATACATCGACCATTCCGATCAGCCTTCTTGTCGAAGACATGCCGGCAGATTTCCGCAAGCGCTTTGCTATCACCCATTATTTCAATCCAGTGCGCTATATGCGTCTGCTGGAACTTGTCCGCGGTGCTGATACTGAAGATGCCGTCATTGACAGGCTGGCCGATTTCAACGACCGCGTGCTTGGCAAGGGCGTCGTGCGCTGTGCCGATACACCCGGTTTCCTGGGCAACCGGGTTGGCGTCTTCGCCCTGCAGGTCGGCATTGACGAGGCGATGCGCAACGCGCTGACCATTGAACAGGCAGACGCGCTGATGGGCCGCCCGATGGGCATCCCCAAAACCGGTGTCTTTGGGCTTTATGACCTGATTGGCATCGACCTGATGGTGGATGTTGTCGCCTCGCTGCGCTCGATCCTTCCCGAAGGTGATGCCTTTCATGCGGTTGGCGGCGAGAACACAATGATTTCGGCAATGATTGCCGATGGCTTCACCGGCAATAAAGGGCGCGGCGGATTTTACATGACCGGCGATGATGGCAGCGAAATGGCCCGCCCCCTGACCGGCGCAGGCGCGGCGCTTGCCGACTGGCGGCCAGCCAGTAGCGATCTTCCCGATGCGGCGATCCGCGCCGCCGATGCCACCGCCACACGGCGCGAGCCCTTGCTGGAACTTCTCGATGGCAATGATAGCTGCGCCCGCTTTTCCCGCCGCGTTCTGGGGCGGGTTCTTGCCTATGCCGCCAGCCTTGTGCCAGAGGTCACCCGCTCGCCGCAGGATATTGATGACGCCATGAAGCTTGGCTTTAACTGGCAACGCGGGCCGTTCGAAATGATCGACGCCATCGGGCCGTCACGCATGGCCGCATTGCTGAAGGAGGCCAATCTGGATGTGCCGCCGGTGCTGGCGACAGATGAACCCTTCTATCAGCCTGACGGCGATGTGCTGACGGTGCGGCAGGCAGATGGCAGCCGGTCGCCGGTCCACCTTCCAGCCGGCGTCATGCGGTTCCATATGACGCGCCAGACCCTGACGCCGATCGCCAGCAATAATGCGGCAAGCCTGTTTGCACTGGATGGTGATCTGCGGCTTGTCGAGTTCCATTCCAAGGCCAATGCGCTGACCGATGAATCAATGGAAATTGTGGCGGCAGCTGCAGACGACCATGGCAAGGGCATCATCATCCATAATGACGCCCAGCATTTTTCCGCCGGGGTTGATCTCAATGCCTTCCGGTCACTGATTGAGGCATCGGACTGGGATGGTATTGATGCGTTCCTGGCGCGGTTCCAGGATGCGGTCTGCAAGCTGAAATATACGCCCGTGCCCGTTATCGGCGCACCGTCGGGCCTTGCTGCCGGTGGCGGTTACGAAGTGCTGGCGCATTGCGACAGGCTTGTTGTCCACACCAATTCGGTGATGGGTCTTGTTGAAGCCGGTGTCGGTGTTGTGCCCGGGGGTGGCGGTATCAAAGATACCTATCTGCGCTGGCATGCCGCCAAGGGCAGCTGGGATGAGGCTGCATGGCAGACCTGGATGAATATCGGCTATGGCGCCACCGGGTCGTCGCCACAGCTTTCAGCACGGATGATGTATTTCCGGGACGGCCATGACGAAACCGTTATGAACCGTGACCGCTTGCTGCCCCGCGCGATTGAGATGATTACCAAGATGCAGGACGGCTATCAGGCCCCGACACCACCCGTGGCCCAGCTTGCGGATGGTGGGCTTGCCGAAAAGATGGAAGACTTCATGCAGCAGGGCATTGATCGCGGCGATTTCTTCCCGCATGACAAGACCGTCGCCATGGCAATCGCCAGTGTCATGCTGCGCGGGTCGGGTGACGGTGAAACCGCTGATGAAGCCGCGCTTTATGCGCGCGAACGCGCCGCCTTTATCAGGCTGGCACAAACATCTGAAACCCATGAGCGCATCCGCACCATGCTGGATGACGGCGCAGCGGTCAGGAACTGACGCCTGTGGCGGCCTAGAGCCAGTCAGGGTTCATGTCGGAAAGTGCATCCGGGCCGCCGGCAATCTTGGCCGCGTATTTTGCAACCTCCGGCAGGCTGTGCGCCATATAGGCACCCGCTGTCGCCTGCTTTGCCGCCATGAAGCCCGGGTCCCCCGCGCCGGCCGCTTTTGCATGTGATGCCGCTGCCGCCCCGCGCGCCAGCTGCCAGCCGCCGGACAGATAGCCAAGCATCATCAGGAAGTCGGTGCCCGATGCCGCCGCATCGCGTGGCGAATTGGCCCGCGCCAGCAACATGTTCAGCGCCGCTTCGGCCGTATCACAGGCTGAGAGAACGGCCCCTGCACTCGCGGACACACCATTGGCGCCAGCGCTGATCTCATCCATATCGCCGCGGATTTCCGCCAGCAGGCTGCGCACACCCGCCCCGCCATCGCGCAGCGTCTTGCGGAAAATCAGGTCATTTGCCTGAATCGCCGTCGTCCCTTCATAAATTGGCAGGATGCGGGCATCGCGGTAATGCTGGGCGGCGCCCGTTTCCTCGATAAACCCCATGCCGCCATGCACCTGCAATGCGTCGGATGTCAGCTCCAATGACCGTTCGGTCAGCCAGCCTTTGATCACCGGGATCAGAAGATTGGCCCGGGTCTGCCAGAAAGCGGCATCATCGCCGGTATCAGCATGTGCCATATCGAGGCTGTAGCCCCCGACCAGCAGCAGCGCCCGCATCGCCTCAATTTCGCCGCGCATGGCGGTAAGAAGGCGCAACACATCGGGGTGATGCAGGATCGTCTGGCCTTTCTCGCCTTCGAGCGGCGTGCCCTGCACGCGGTCACGCGCATAGCTGACCGCCTGCTGATAGGCGCGTTCGGATAGCGACAATCCCTGCAACCCAACATCAAAACGCGCCGAATTCATCATCAGGAACATGCAGTCGAGGCCCCGGTTCTCTTCACCGAGCAAATAGCCAATTGCCCCGTCCTCCTGCCCATATTGCAGCACCGATGTCGGCGAGGCCTTGATACCCAGCTTTTTTTCGATCGACAGGCAGCGCACATCATTCTGCGCGCCAAGGCTGCCATCTTCATTGACCAGGATTTTTGGCACGATGAACAGCGAAATTCCCTTCACACCCGGCGGTGCATCAGGCATGCGAGCAAGCACCAGATGGATGATATTCTCGCTCATGTCATGTTCGCCATAAGTGATATAGATCTTCTGGCCGCGGATGCGGTAATGATCACCTTTGGGCGTGGCTGTGGTGCGCAACGCCGCCAGATCAGTACCCGCCTGGGGTTCGGTCAGGTTCATCGTGCCAGTCCATTCACCGGCATTCAGCTTTGGCAGATAGAGCGCTTTCTGTGCATCGCTGCCAACCACCTCGAGCGCATGGATGGCCCCCTGTGTCAGAAGCTGGCACAGGGCAAAACTGATATTGGCACTGTTCCACATCTCGTTGACAGCCGCGCTAACACATTGCGGCAGGCCCTGCCCGCCATGTTCGGGATCGGCATTGAGACCAACCCAGCCACCCGCGGCCATCGCCGCCCATGCATCACAAAAACCGGGCGGTGTGGTCACGCTGCCATCCGCATTGCGGACCGACCCGGTCATGTCACCGGAATGGTTTAAGGGCGCGAGCACCTCACCCGCCAGTTTGCCGGCTTCATCAAGTACCGCATCGACCAGATCATCCGACACCATGTCATAGCCCGGCATCGCTGCAACCCTGTCGATTCCGACAAGGTGGCGGAGAACAAATTTCATATCGTCAAGTGGCGCCTGATACATGGCTTGCTCCCTTCCCTGTGACTGTGCAGTGGCCTTTGCAAAACGGGCCTTAACAAAAAGAGCCCGCACCGCGCTCAAGATAAAGCGCAATATGCGCCTTTATGATACCGGCTTTTCGTCGCAGGACCAGTGGTCACGCAAGCCGGATGTCGTAGGTGGCGCGAAGATGCGCATCAAGGTCGGCCGGAATATGCTGTGGATGGAAGTCAGACAGGATCTGCATCTTGCGCTTTACCGCCTCGGCAACAAGATCCGGTTTGCCAAGTTCTTCCCATTCCTTGGGGCTGGAGCGGTCGCTGAGATCGGGATAGACATATTCAGTCTGCATCAGCCCGATGGTCTGGTCATGGCCAAGATAATGGCCCGGGCCACCCATGCAGACATCCTTCATCACCGCGATGCCGATCGTATCGTCATTCACCTCGATACCGCGAACACAGCGCAGGCACTGGCCAAGCATGTCATTGTCGATGATCAGTGATTCCAGACAGAAGCCAAGCAGCGATGCATGCATGCCTGCGGCCTCATAGACCATATTGAGACCAGACAGTCCCGCCATCACCAGCGTGCTGCCTTTCTCATAGCCCGATTGCGCGTCCGGCATCTTCGCATCGGCCATACCCGATGCCGCACCGCCGGGAAGCTTGTAATGCTGCAGCATTTGCGCGCAGGCCGCGGTAAGCAGTCCCTGTTCGCCAGATCCGCCCGACATGGCGCCGGTGCGCAGATCGGACACAAAGGGCCAGGTGCCAACAATGCAGGGATGCCCCGGCTTCATGGCATTCACATAGACCAGTCCGGCAATCACCTCGGCAAGCGCCTGTGCGATGGCCCCGGCAATTGCGGCCGGCGCGGTGGCCCCCGCCTGACCGGCAGAGAGCAGCAATACCGGCATGCCGGCCTTTACCGCCTCTTCCATGACCTGGCAGGATTCGGTCGCAAAACGCAGCGGTGGCACCACGAAACAGTTGCTGTTGGAGACGAACGGCCGTTCGCGCCATTTGTCCTCACCGCCGGCGATGTCATGCAGCATTGCCATTGCCGGCGCGACAAAGGGGGCTTCGGTAAAGCTTGTGCCGACATGCTTGGTCGTGCCTTTGACCGCCGCATAGACGGTATTCAGGTCAAGCGCGTCCGGTTCGGCGATATCGCGGGCGACCATCGGACGCTGGAAGAAATGGATATTGTCCATCTTCTCGACAATGCGCGCCGCATCATAGATGTCGGCCAGATAGGATTCGCGGTAGGCGTTGCCTTCTACATCCACCACATGGACCGCCGCGCCAGCCGTGCCATAATGCACCCGCGATCCGGACAGCAACAAATCATGCTTTGGGTCCTGCCCATGCAAGGTGATATTGCGCGCCGCCTTTGCCAGCGTGTCATCGACAAGCGCGCGCGGAAAACGCACCCGCCCGTCATCACCGGCAATCGCACCAGCGGCTGTCATATATTGCACACCCGTTTCCGGCGCCTGGCTGAGGCCGATTTCCTCAAGGATCTGATAGACGGCATCATCAATGGCCTTGACCGCGGCGTCATCAAGCGGACGATACTGCCCGCCTGTAAGGCCCGCCCGGATGGGACGCAGCTCTTCGGCGAGAGGGGCGGCACGGACGGTCCGGCGCGCGGCACGGCCACCTGACCGTCTGGCTGAGTGGGGGACGGACGGGAAGAGATGCCTGTTCATCACGCGCTCCTGTAGTTACAGCCGCACCTGGGCTGATTTGGGGTCGTACATGGGCCGGAAGCTGACCTCTGCCGGCACAATCGTACCGGCAACATCAATGCTGTAATCCGAGCCAAGCTGCTGTTCGGCGGATTCACCGGCTTCGCGGCATTTCACATAGCCAAGGCCGATGGCACCACCAAGGTGATGGCCGTAATTGCCGCTTGTCAGATAACCGACAATCTCGCCATCCCGCAGGATCGCTTCATTGTGATACAGAAGCGGCTGCGCATCTGTCAGACGGAACTGCATAAGACGTTGAGACAGGCCATCATTGCGCTTTGCCTTCACCGCATCGGTGCCAATCATCCCGCCAAAGCGGGTATCCGGCTTGCCTTCCTTGACGGCAAAGCCAAGGCCCGCCTCGAGAACATGATCCTCGTTCGAGATATCATGGCCGAAATGGCGGAAGGCTTTTTCGATGCGGCAGCTGTCAAGCGTGTGCAGGCCGCACATCCGCAACGGATGATCCGCAGCGCGCGCCATCAGCGTGTCAAACACATGATTTGCCATATCGGTGGACACATAGAGTTCCCAGCCAAGTTCGCCGACATAGGTCACGCGGTGCGCGCGGGCAATGCCATGGCCGATCTCGATTGGCTGCGCCGTACCAAAGGCGAAATCCTCATTCGCCAGGCTTTGCGGGATCAGCGGCTGCAGGAAATCACGCGCCTCGGGGCCCATCACCGCCATCACCGCCTCGGACACGGTCACATCCATGGCAAAGCAATGCGCCCCGTCCGGGATATGGCCATTGATCCAGTGCAGGTCACGACGCACGGTCGCTGCCGGGGTGACGACAAGGAATTCATCCGATGACAGGCGGGTGACCGTCACATCCGCCTCGATATGTCCGGCCTCGTTGAGGAACTGTGTATAGACAATCTTGCCGTCCGGCACCGCGACATCATTGCCGCACAACATCTGAAGAACCGCCTCGGCGTCTCTGCCGACAACCCTGATCTTGCCAAAGCTGGACAGGTCGAACATGCCGACATTGCTGCGCACCGCCTTATGTTCATCAGCGCTATAGTCAAACCAGTTCTGGCGCTTCCAGCTATATTCATATGCGGCCTGCTTGCCGGCATCCTGTTCGGCCTTTGGCAGGAACCAGTTGGCACGTTCCCAGCCACTGACCTCGCCAAAACAGGCCCCCAGATCCTTTAGCCGGTCATGGATGGGTGACTGCCGCACCCCGCGCGCGGTTTCCACCTGGCGGTAGGGGAAATGGTCGGCATAGAGAAGACCAAGCGTTTCCGACACACGGCTCTTGAGATAGGAGCGATTTGCCTGGAAAGGCTGCATCCGCCGGATATCGACATCCCACAAATCTATCGGCGCATTGCCGCTATCCATCCATTCCGCAAGCACCATGCCGGCGCCGCCGGCGGACTGGATCCCAACGGAATTGAAACCGGCAGCAACGAAGAAATTCTTCAACTCCGGTGCCTCGCCAAGAATATAGCGGTCATCGGGCGTAAAGCTCTCCGGCCCGTTGAAGAATGTCTGGATACCGGCCTCGGCCAGCACCGGAAGACGCTCTACAGCACGCTCGAGGATCGGTTCAAAATGATCAAAATCCTCGGGCAGGGAATCAAACTCAAAATCCTCGGGAATGCCGTTCATGCCCCAGGGTTTGGAATTGGGTTCAAAAGCCCCAAGCAGGATCTTGCCAGCATCCTCCTTGTAATAAGCGCATTCGTCCGGCACCCGCAGCACCGGCAGGTTCGCCGTCAACCCGTCGATCCCCTCGGTGACGATGTAGAAATGCTCACAGGCATGAAGCGGCACGACGACACCGGCCTTGGCGCCGATTTCGCGCGCCCACATACCGCCGGCATTGACCACATAATCGGCTTCGATCGGTCCCTGATCAGTCATCACACCGGTGGCCCGACCGCCTGCCTGATGGATGTCGGTGACCTTTACGCCCTGGATGATCTTCACGCCAAGATTGCGCGCCCCCTTGGCAAGCGCCTGAGTGATGTTGACAGGGTCGGCCTGCCCGTCCTTTGGCAGACACACCCCGCCAACCGAATCATCCACCTTCAGACCCGGATAGCGCGACTGAATATCAGACGGCCCGATCTCGTCGATTTCCACGCCGAACGCACGCGCCATGGCAGCAGACCGGCGCAGTTCTTCCATACGCTCATCTGTCAGCGCCACGGTGATCGACCCGTTGCGCTTGAACCCGGTGGCGACGCCGGTCTCTTCCTCCAGACCAAAATAGAGCTCCTGCGAATATCGCGCCAGACGCGTCATGTTCTGGGTGGCCCGAAGCTGGGCGATCAGTCCGGCAGCATGCCAGGTGGTGCCACATGTCAGCTGCTTGCGTTCAAGAAGGACAACATCCTTCCAGCCAAGCTTGCCGAGGTGATAGGCGATCGAACAACCGACGACCCCGCCGCCGATGATGACCGCTCGTGCCTTTGCCGGGATATCCATCACATTACACCTTCATCTTTGCGTTTTCCGGATCATAGAGAACATCGCCAACGACACGATGGGCTGCGCGTTCACGCCCCAGCACATCGACGCTGAACGCGCCACCCGCCGCGAGCATCTTTGAATCGACAACCGCCATCGCAATCGATTTGCCGACCCGGTGGCCATAGCCTGCCGAGACAACCAACCCGGCGTCATTGCCATTGATGCGCACCGTGCTGAGATAGACCGCCTCACCAAACGGTTCACCATCGGTCGGATCATCCAGCGTCAATGTGACAAATGTCTGGGTGATGCCGGCCTGATGTTCGGCCTGCAGGGCCGCCTTGCCGGTAAAGCTGTCCTTGTTCAGATTCACCCAGCGGGACAGGCCGCTCTGGAACATGCTGTAATCCGATGTGAGATCCGCCTTCCAGGACCGATAGCCCTTTTCCAGCCGCATTGAATCCAGAGCCAGCATCCCGAAATTGCCAATCTGGTGTGCCGCGCCGGCGGCCCAGACAGCGTCATAGAGCGGCTTTACATCATCCATTGCGCAATGCAGCTCCCATCCAGATTCACCGGCAAATGACACGCGGATAGCGGTCACCTTGACGCCGGCCAGTTCCATCTGCCGATAGGTCAGCCACGGGAATTCATCATGCCCCATGCCCTCGCCGGTCAGCCCGGCCATCACCGCCGGCGCTTTCGGACCGGTAACCAGAAGCGTTGCCATCTCGGAGGTGACATCGCTGATGCTGATCGAACTGGTGCCCGGCAGGTTGAAATTCAGAAGATCGCGGTCATGCCAATAGGCACCGGCACCGGTCATCATCAGGAATTCGTCCTCGCCAAGGCGGGTCGCCGTCATCTCGGTCAGGATCCTGCCCTTTTCCGAGGCGAAATAAACAAGCCCGATCCGCCCAACCTTGGGCAGGCCGCCAGTGACAAGACTACGAAGCCAGTCAGCCGCCCCCGGTCCCTTGACCATGAAGCGCGAGAAGCCGGTCAGCTCCAGAACCCCGACATGTTCTGACACATGGCGGCATTCCGCGCCCACCGCGTCAAACCAGGGCTGGCGGTCATAGCTGTCGGCAGCATGCGCCTGTTCGCCATCACGCGGGAACCAGTCCGCACGCTCCCAGCCGCCATAGGACCCGAAGGCGGCACCGGCCGACGCCAGCGTATCATAAAGCGGCGAGGTTTTTGCCTTGCGCCCTGCCGGCCACTGGATCTGCGGAAAATGCATCGCATATTCGTGGCTGTATGTCTCAATGGCTTTGGCTTCGGTGTAGGCCAGATCAACATGGTCGGTGAAGCGACGCGGATCAACAGCCCAGCTGTCGGTCTCGGACTCACCCTCGACAATGATGTCGGACAGCAGCTTGCCGGCACCGCCGGCCTGTACAATGCCAAAGGTAAAGACACAGGCCTCAAACGCATTTGGCACGCCCGGCATCGGCCCGATCAGCGGCAGCCCGTCAGGGGCGTAGGGGATCGGCCCGTTCACCACACGCGTGATGCCGGCAGTGCCAAGAAGCGGCACCCGTGCGCAGGCATCCTCGATATACCATTCCAGACGCTCCAGATCGTCGGAATAGAGCTGGAAGGAGAAATCTTCCGGCATCGGGTCGTCAGCTGTGGTCCAGTGGGCGCGGCAGTTCTTTTCATATGGCCCGAGAAGAAGCCCGTCCTTTTCCTGGCGCAGATAGTATGAACTGTCAGGATCGCGCAGCAGCGGCAGCTTTTTGGCGCGTTCGGTCAGCTCGGGGATTGCCTCGGTGATCAGATACTGGTGCGCCAGCGATACACAGGGAACATTGCGCCCGAACATCGCACCAACTTCATTGGCGCGATAGCCGCTGGCATTGACCACATATTCGCAGCGGATGTCCCCCTGCGGTGTGGACAGCACCCATTCGTCATTGTCACGGCGAACGCCGGTTACCGGACAAAAGCGGATGATTTTTGCGCCCATATCGCGCGCGCCCTTGGCAAAGGCCTGGGTCAGCTGCGCCGGGTCAATATCACCGTCAAACGGGTCCCACTGGCCACCATAGAGATCATGCGTTTCAAGGAAGGGGTAAATCTCCTGCATTTCGGATGGCGACATTTCCTGCAATTCGACGCCCATCTGCCGGCCCATCCGCTCGACATGGCGGAACTCTTCCATGCGCTGACGCGAATGCGCCAGGCGGATCGCCCCGGTGACGTGATAATTCATCGGGTAGTCGACCTTCTCGCCAAGCTCGCGATAAAGCTTTGTGGAGTAGGACTGGATTTTCATCATCGTCCAGGACCCGACAAAGTTCGGGCAGTTGCCGGCGGCATGCCAGGTTGACCCAGAGGTCAATTCGTTCTTTTCCAGAAGCACGACATCGGTCCAGCCTTTTTCGGCCAGATGATACAGCACCGAAGCCCCGACCGAGCCGCCCCCAATGACAACCACACGGGCTGTGCTTGGCAGTTTGCCTGTGGCCTTGTTCGTCTCGCCATGCGCAGATACGTCATCCATGTCCAGTCTCTCTTTCATCCTTACAACGGAACGATCCCCCGCCCCTTATGTTCAGCACAGTTTCTGTTCCAAAAAATCCTGTTAATAGACAGGCGGCGCGATCACCCAGATCAGCACCGCAGGCACCTCGCCTTCATTCACCCAGGAGATTGTCTCGCCGGCAAAGCGAAAGCTGTCCCCCTGTTTCAGTATGAATCTCTCGCCATCAATGATCAGCGTCAGCGACCCCTCAATGACATAGCCAGCCTCTTCGGTCGGACGTACAAACGGCTCGGGGCAGCGCGCACCAGCGGCAAATACCGAATGGACAATCTCGAAAGCGCCGCCAAGGTCCGGCGACAGCAGGCTTTCCACCAACCCCTTGCCTTCATCGCTCATCGTCCGGCGGCTGTCACCACGCACGACATAGGCCGCCTCGGCGGTATCCGGGCTCTGGCTGAAAAAGAAACTGACGGGAAGATCAAACAGCGCGGCAACACCGCGGATATCGGCAAGGGCCGGCTCTGACTGGCCGCGCTCCACCTGTGACAGCCAGCCGACCGAGCGGTCCAGCTGCTCGGCAAGATCGCTCAGCGTCCAGCCGCGTGACCGGCGGAGCGCCCTGATATCGGCGCCAATCGATCCAGAGGACCGGATCGGCACACTGGCAGCCAATTTTTTCTCGATCTTCACCAGCAAAATGCAGCTCCCCAACAGCATGATGCATCAACGCCTTTGAAAGCGTTGCGCTTTGCAAATGAAAAAATCAATCGAATTTTCATCTCAAGATGAAAAAGGGTGATTTTTTTCACATTGGAAGAGGCAGACGTCAGCGGGACTCGCCATTGCTGTCATCATGGTGCGATGCCGGATGGGAGAACACATCTTCCCCCGTCGCGCCCGTCCGCCAGATCAGGGCGATGAACAGCCCTTTGGCCCGCGGCAGGCATACCCATACACCAGCCAGCATCGCCGCCGACAGCAGCAATATGGCGGTCCAGACGGGGATGGTTTCGTCACGACCCAGAATGATCATCAAGGGTGCCAACAGGTGCCCTACCACAATCAGGGTTGCCCAGGCAGGCCCGTCATCGGCACGGATGTGCGACAGGTCCTCGCCGCAGACAGCACAGGATGGCAGGCGGCGCAGATAACCGGCCAGCACAGGGCCTTTGCCACAGGCCGGGCAACGCCGCGCAATCCCGCGGCGCAATGCGGTCAGCATCGGAATATCCGACGGGCTGCGGGCCGCATCGGTGATGGGCTCAGAGGCTTCAACTGGCATCGGTGGCACCTTTGATTGCTGGCAAGCTTCAAGATATAGCGGTGGTTCCACACCCGGCAAAGCTGTCTTTTCGAATGGTACCTTTTGGCCTGACAGGCAAAGCGGCGCACAGGTCCCCGCACAGCGCGATGGCAGCTGCATTCAGCATCTTGACGCTGATGGGATTTCGGGCAGAGTGGCGACATATACGGCAGGTGCCAGCCGACCCGTTCAACCCGATGCGCGGTGGGTATCCCGCGGGAGTGGTGCGCCATGGCACATGGTTTCAAATCATTTTTATTGTCTGTCATTCCCTGGCTGTTGCTGTTGTTCATGGGCATAGCCTGGGGCTTGTCCTTTTCGGTGGCGCGCATCGCCATCCTGAATGGCGGCATGGCCTTTGGCATCACCTTCTGGCAGAATCTGGTCTGTGGCAGCCTGTTGCTGGCCTATAGTCTTGCACGGGGCCGGCCGCTGCCGGTGTCACCGCGCCATATTCGCTTTTATGTCATCGTGGCGCTGCTAGGGACATCTGTGCCGGCAAGCTGTTTCTATCTGGCAGCTGAATTTGTTTCGGCAGGGGTGCTGGCGATCACCGTCACATTGGTTCCCATGCTGACCTATGGCATGGCGCTGCTTCTCGGCAATGAGGAAAAATCGGCCATCCGGATGACCGGCATCGCCTGTGGCACCATTGCGATTTTGATGCTGGTGCTGCCGGATACCAGCCTTCCCGACCGCGCCGCCATTCCCTGGGTGCTGCTGGCCTGTGTAAGTTCGGTCTGCTATGCGCTGGAAAATGTCTATCTGGCACGGCCGGGGGCACATGAGACCGGTCCGGTGCGCACCGCCTGCGGCATGAATCTGGTGTCGGCTGCCATCATGGGGCCGTTGGCCATCGCGTCCGGTCATATGTTCCTGCCCAGCCTGCCTTTTGGGCCGCTGGAATGGGCCGTGATCGGGTTGGCGGTGATTACGGCGGGCGCCTACACATCCTTTATTTATGTGATCAATATTGCGGGACCGCTTTTTGCCAGCCTGTGCGGCTATCTCGTCACGCTAGCCGGCGTGTTCTGGGGAATTGCGCTGTTTGGCGAAACCCATTCAGCCTGGGTCTGGGCATCGCTTGTGGTAATGCTGCTCGGGCTGGCACTGGTCACGCCGCGCCGTCCCGATCACGACATGGCGTCCTGACGCTGACCCGTCAGGGGCGTAGAGCGATAAGGGACAGCCGCGTCACCGGCGGAAAAGCAGCAGCCTGATGATGCGCAGCACCACCCCGAAAAGAATGCGGCGCACAAAGGGGCTGGCCAGGACCCGGCGCAGCTGCGCGCGCAGCCGCGGGAACAGCCGCGCCAGCAGCAGCACAAGGATCACAGTGACCGCCACGAGAAAAACAAGGCGCATAATGTTGTCGGTCTCCGCATCTCTGCCACGCCGGCAAGGCAGGGGCTTTAGTTGATGGACACGATCTTGCCCGGATTCATGATATTCTGCGGGTCCATAGCCTGTTTTATGGTGGCCATCACCGCATAGGCATCGCCGTGTTCAGCCTGCATATAGGGCTTTTTGCCAAGACCAACCCCATGCTCGCCCGTCATGGTGCCGCCAAGCTCTATCGACATCATATTAAGCGCACCAGCAAGGGCATGGGCGGCATTCAGCTCGTCACGGCTGTCGGGGTCAATCAGGACCACAAGATGAAAATTACCATCCCCGACATGGCCAAGGATTGGCGCGATAAGGCCGGATTTATCAATTTCGACCCGCGCCCTGGCAATGGCTTCAGCCAGCTGCGAGATCGGTACGCAGCAATCCGTCACAAAGCCTTCTGCCCCCGGGCGCAGCGCCTTTGCCGCATAATAGGCATCATGGCGCGCCTTCCACAGACGGTTGCGATCCTCGGCCTTTGTTGCCCAATTCAGCCCGGACCCGCCATGTTCAGCGGCAATATCAACAAAGATTGCAATCTGGTCCTCAAGCGCCGCCGCGCTGCCGTGAAATTCAAGAAACAGGTGCGGTGTTTCGGGAAGCTGCATATCCGGGTTCCGAATATTCATGCCCCGCATCTGCAGGTCATCGAGCAATTCGATCCGCGCCATAGGCAACCCTGACTGGATGGCCAGCATGACGGCGTCCACCGCCCCTTCAACCGTCTCGAACGCACAGGTCGCCGCCATGACCTGTTCCGGCTGGCCGAACAGGCGGACCGTCACTTTCGTGATGATGCCGAGCGTGCCTTCAGATCCGACAAACAGATGCGTCAGGTCATAACCGGCTGAGGATTTCCGGGCTTTACTGCCGGTCCGTATAATGCGCCCGTCAGCCAACACCACTTCCAGCGCCATGACATTCTCGCGCATGGTGCCATATCGCACGGCATTCGTTCCCGAGGCACGGGTTGCTGTCATGCCCCCAATGGTGGCATCCGCCCCCGGATCGACCGTGAACATGAGTCCGGTCGCACGCAAGGCGTCATTCAACTGCGTGCGGGTGACCCCGGGCTCGACAGTGGCGGTCATGTCGCGGCTGTTGATATCCAGAACCGCATTCATCCTGCTGAGATCGACGCTGACCCCGCCATGAACGGGCACGACATGCCCTTCCAGCGATGTACCGATCCCGAAAGGTATGACCGGACAGCCATGCGCCGCACAGATCTTTACAATCTCTGCAACCTCGTCGCTTGTCTGCGGAAATGCCACCGCATCAGGCAGCGCCGGCGTGGTATGCGCCTCGTCACGCGCATGCAGCGCCAGCACCGACGCGCCTGTCGACAGACGCGCGCCCAGAAGCGACGAAAGGGCGATCAGTGCCGGCTGGTACGGGGATTCGGGCATGGGACATGCTCTCTTGCAACAATGCGAAAATGCAAATGGGTCGATGCGGCATGCTAACCATGCTTGCAACAGCATTCAATAAAAGGGCGCGTTGCCGCTGTTTACGCCCTATGCCACATGGGGTCGTTGCAGCATGTTCCGGCAGCAGAGATCAGTCTTTGCGGCGCGGCCCCGCCGGCGTGTCGTTTGACTGCAGCCGCTGATTGAGGGCCGATTCAGCAAGCACTACAAGCGCGATCCTGCGGTTAATTGACGGGCGCACAAGAGCGCGCGTTTTCAGACCCTGCAGCACAACAAGCGATTCCGGAATGACGGCAACGCCATGTCCCCGACGGATCATAATCTGGGCGACAACCTCGTTCGTAACCCTGTGTGGGCCATCCCTGACACCTTCTGGCTTGATCACCTCGCCGCCTGTCTGTTCAGCAAAATAACGGGGAAACTCGCACAGGCTGCGATTAATATAGTACTCATCATCAAGATCGCTCAGCTGAATGTTGCTCTGATTCTCGAACCTGTGCCCCGATGGGAAGGCAACCTGAAACGGGTCTACCGAGACGAGGTAACTCTTGAAATGGTCTGGATAGGTTGGCTCGGCCAGCAGCGCGAGGTCGACAATGCCATCCTCCAACGCTTTAAAGGCCGTCTTTGCATTCAGATCAGTGATCGCAAGGTCACCAAGCCGGCCGACTATTTCCATGGCGCGGTCAATATCGCTGGTGCCAATGGTTGACCCAACACCAACCCGTATATTGGCTTGCCCGGTGTGATCATTCACCGACAAATCTTCTTTGAGCGCATGTGACAGCGTTTTGGAAAACCGCTCAAATTCGGCAAGCACGCGGTTCACCACCGGCAAAGGCGCAATACCGCTTCTGCCGCGCCGCCGCTCAAACAGGGTCACATTGAGCTTGCTTTCGATTTTTGCCAGTCGCTTTGAAATCGATGGCCAGGACACGCCCATGGCACTTGCCGCGCGCTGAACCGACCCCTGCTCGCCAATCGTTTTTAAAAGCTGGTAGTCCTGTTGATCAATCATTCCAACGTCCTCACAAGGCGTCAATATCGCTAGACAAAACGCAAAAAAACTTCTCGCGGAAACTTTACAATGAGATTGCCGGTAAAAACTATATTTCTTTAATCTACATTTATTTCTGATTGTAAACTATCGGGGTCTGCTAGCTATCGGGCGCCATCGCGCAATGCCGTTCATTACGGCAAAGGGTGTCAGAAAATTTCAAACAGTCCGGCAGCCCCCATGCCGCCACCGATACACATCGACACGACCCCCAATTTTGCCCCTCGTCGCTTGCCTTCAATCAACAGATGGCCTGCAAGGCGGGCGCCGGTCATGCCATAAGGGTGCCCAACAGCGATGGAGCCGCCTGACACATTGTATTTTTCAGGATCAATACCCAGCCGGTCACGGCAATACAGGACCTGCGAGGCAAAGGCCTCATTCAGCTCCCAGATGTCGATATCATCGATTTGCAGCCCATGTGCCGCCAGCAATTTGGGCACAGCAAAGACCGGGCCGATGCCCATCTCCTCTGGGTCACATCCGGCAACGGCAATGCCGCGCAGCATGCCTAGCGGCGCAAGACCGCGACGCGCAGCCTCATCCGCCGCCATCACCACGACAGCCGACGCCCCGTCTGACAATTGCGAGGCATTGCCGGCCGTAATATAGCTGCCTTCAGTCACTTTCTGCCCGTCCTTGAAGACCGGCTGCAACGACTGCAGACCTTCAAAATTCGTGTTTGGTCGCACCCCTTCATCGGCGTCCAGCGTCACCGCCCGGTCGGTGATTTCGCCTGTTTCCCGGTCTTTGACTTTCATCACGCTGGGCAGCGGCACAATCTCGGCATCAAAACGGCCGGCGGCCTGGGCTGCAGCTGTGCGCCGATGCGATTCAACCGCATATTCATCCTGCGCGTCGCGCGACACACCATAGCGGTCTGCCACAATCTCTGCCGTTTCCAGCATCGTCATATAGATGTCCGGCCGGTGTGTTTCGATCCACGGATCAAAAAGCCGGTCAATATTCATCTGCGGGGTCTGTACGAGCGACACGGATTCCAGCCCGCCAGCCACACCGGTGGTGATTTCACCAAGCTGGATGCGGTTGGCAACCACGCCAATGGACATCAGGCCGGACGAGCATTGCCGGTCGAGACTCATCCCCGGCACGCTGGTTGGCAGGCCGGCGCGGATCAGCGCCTGCCGTGCAACATTCATATGGGTTGACCCCTGCTGCAGCGCCGCCCCCATCACAACATCTTCAATGTCAGCGGGGGCAATGCCAGCGCGATCTACTGCATGGGCAATAGCATGCCCGCCAAGTGTCTGCGCCTGCGTGTCATTGAAGGCGCCACGATAGGCCTTGCCAATGGGGGTGCGGGCGGTTGAAACGATAACAGCGTCACGCATGACATAGGTCCTTTCGATCTGTACCGGAAGCAAGGGCCACCGGGTGTGTCGCAATGCTACAAGTTGGATTCGGGGGCTGCAATCGCCAACATGTGCGGTCGCTGTTGAATGCCACTAGGGTCATTGCCTATATTATGGGGAGCATGCTAGCTGTTCTCACCGGCGGGATTCGCGTAAAAAACACGGACAGGCCGCGCCGCGAAGGGTGCCGCCAGTCGCGCCGTGCGTGGCTGTCTGCCAGATCAGCCTTTCGAGATGGTTTGGCCATGAATGCAATGCCGAGACAGGGAAGCCTGCGGCACATCCCTGGATGCCGCCAATATGGCTGTTTAGAGCGCATATCGTAATTCAGACCGTTAACAGGAGTTGGGTATATGGAACGGCTTGCCGATTTCGTTGTGAATAACAGGATCAAGATGGCATTCGTTACGATGCTGATGGCATTTGCTGTCTATGCAGGCATCCCCAATCTGAAGCTTGATACCGATGGCCGGGTCTTTATGGCGGCGGACAACCCGGACAAAATTCTTCTCGACAGGTTCGAGCAGGAATTCGCCAAGGACGACAATCTGGCAATCGTCATTGTCCCCAAGGATGGCGCAATTTTCACGCCACGCACGCTTGGCGCCATTGGCGCATTGACCGAAGAATTGTGGAATCTGCCCTATGTAAGGCTGGTCAATTCCATCACCCGGTTCCAGAACACCTATGCTGACGGTGACATGATGGTGGTTGAGGATCTGGTGCCGGAACCATCAATGGTCACGGATGCCGAGGCCGCCGCCGCACGCGCCGTTGCGCTGGACCGTGTGGAAATCCGCAACAGCCTGATCAATGACGATGCCAGCGCCACCGCGATTTCGGTCATTTTCCGCCTGCCGGGCGTCGATCTTGTTTCGGAAATTCCAGACATTATTTCCGAGGCCGAGCCATTGCTGGAACGGTATCGGGCGGATTACCCCGACATCACCTTCAAGGCCAGCGGATCGGTTGCTGTCAGCCAGGCATTTGCCACCGCCAGCCAGAGGGATGGCGAAACCCTGACCCCGGCCATGCTGGTTGCAATGCTTGTGGTGGTTGGCGTGTTGCTGCGATCGGCAACAGGATCGCTGCTGATCCTGATCCTTGCCACCCTGTCGGCCCTCGTCTCGCTTGGCGCTCTTGGCTGGACGCGCGTGCCCATCAATTCCGCTACCGCGGTGGCACCGCTGATGGTCATCACCCTTGCGGTTGCCAGCAGTGTGCATGTGTTATCTTCCGTGCGGCAAACAATGCAGCAAACATCGGACCGCACCATCTGGGCGCGCCGCGCACTGACCGATCACGGGCTGGGAATCACCGTGGCGGTCTTCACCACCGCCATCGGTTTTCTATCGCTGAATTTCTCGATCTCGCCCCCTTTCCGCCAGCTTGGCAACATGGTCGCTGGCGGCATGATCGGCGTCTGGATCTTTACCATGTTCCTGTTACCGGGGCTGATCTGCTGGATCCCGATCCGCCAGAAAAAAGCTACGGCATCCGTAGACCGCATCATGATGGCACTTGGCGAATTCGTGATCCGCAACCAAAAGCGGCTTCTGTTTGGCATCCCGGTGGTCATCATCGCCTTTGCCGCCGGCATCTCGCAAATCAAGCTTGAAGATGACTTCTTGCGATATTTTGACGAGAGCTTTGAGACCCGGCAGGCCACTGATCTGTATGAGACGGAACTTGGCGGTCTGAATGTGCTGGAATATTCAGTCGAAACAGGGGTCGAGAACGGCATCAATTCGGTTGCCTATCTGCAAAAGCTGGACGCCCTGTCCGCCTTTTTGCGTGACCAGCCCGAAATCAGCCACATCCGGTCGCTCAGCGATACCATCAAACGGCTGAACATGAATATGAATGGCGATGATCCGGCCTATTACCGGATACCGGACACTGATGAGGAAGCCTCACAATTCCTGTTCCTTTACGAGCTGTCGCTTGGCTATGGCATGGATTTGACCGACCAGATCAATGTTGACCGGTCTTCAACGCGCATTTCGGCTTTTGTCGGCTATGCGACAACGCGCCAGCTGCTGGCACTGGATAGCAAGATCCAGGACTGGTTTGACACCAACGCGCCGGAGCTGAAAAGCCCGGTCACTGGTCAGTCCCATGTCTATACGATGATCTCGGCACGGGACGTGCCCTCGATGCTGCAAGGGACAACATTGGCGTTGATTTTCATTTCCTTTGTGATCTTCCTGGTGTTGCGCAATCTTAAGCTTGGCCTTGTCTCATTGGTGCCAAACCTGTTGCCCGCGCTGATGGGCTTTGGCCTGTGGGGATATATGGTGGGCAATGTCACGCTGGCCGTTTCCATCGTCGTTGCCATGACGCTTGGCATTGTCGTCGATGACACGGTGCATTTCATGCTGAAATATGCCAACGCCCGCAAGCGCGGCGAAAGCGCCGAGGACAGTGTGCGCTATGCTTTCAAATCGGTCGGCATGGCCCTGACAGTAACCTCGCTCGGCCTTGTCGTGGGATTTGCCATCCTTGGCCAGTCAGGTTTTGCCGTTAATCGCGATATGGCGCAGCTGACAGCCATCACATTGGCCTTTGCGCTGTTCGTTGACTTTCTCTTCCTTCCCCCGCTTCTGATCTTTCTGGACAGGATGAAACCGATGAAGATTTCCGCAACACCGGCAGCGCTGGCTGCCCTGCTCTCAACCGGCATTCTTGCTGCCACCCTGTTGCCGGCCGGCAATGCCCGCGCTGATGACATATCCAACCCGCGCGGTCTGGAAATCGCAACCGAGGTCGACATGCGCGACCGTGGCTGGGGCGATGTGACCGTTGAAGGTGAAATGGTGTTGAAAAACAAGGCCGGTAACGAGTCCGTGCGCAAATTCCGGTCGACCATTCTCGAAGCCGATGATGCGGCTGTTGGCGATATGTCGATTATCACCTTTTCCGAACCGCGTGACGTGCGCGGCACCGCCCTGCTAACACATTCGAAGATTGAACCGGATGATGATTCGCAGTGGATTTTTCTGCCGGCTGTTAAGCGGGTGAAACGGATTTCATCATCAAACCGGACCGGAAAATTCGTGTCTTCGGAATTCTCATACGAGGATCTGGGGTCCGAGGAAGTGGCCGACAATCATCACATCTGGCTGGAAGACGCGCCATGTGCGCATGATGCCAGCCTGACCTGCGCCGCCGTCGAAAGCCGGCCGAAAAACAAGAAGTCGGGTTATTCGCGCCGCGTATCCTTTGTTGATCTGGCAGAATACCGGGTCCACCGCATTGATTTCTACAATCGCCGCGGGGATCTGGAAAAGTCGCTGGTCTTTAGCGATTACCGGCAATATCTGAATGCGTATTGGCGGGCCCATGTGATGACGATGAACAACAGCCAGACAGGCAAATCCACTACCCTGACATGGGATGAATACAGCTTTGCCAATGGTCTTGGCGCGCGCGACTTCACACCGCAAGGGCTGGCCAAGGCAAGCCGGTAATGACCGTGATTTCAGGGGTGTCCTGCATGAAGGCACGGGGTGGTCCAACGGCCCGGATCCTGGCGATGGTGGCGGCGCTGGCGGGCGGGCTGGCATGCCAGATGCCGTCTGCCGCCATTGCCGAGATCTACAGTGAACAGCAGGGCGAGATCACGCTGGAGGCAAGCTGGTATCCGCGCAAGGCTGCCTATGCAGGACAAAAGGACAGCTTCAGTCATTTTGAGGCGCGTCCCGAACTCTATCTCGAGGCTGACAGTGCCACCTTCCTGCTGCAGCCCCGCCTGTCCGGTGGATCGGCCGGACATGGCAGCGCTGATCTGCGTGAGGCGCATGTCACCACCCGGCTTGGCGATGCCGATATTCTGTTGGGCAGCACCATCCTGTTCTGGGGCCAGACCGAAAGCTATAATCCTGTCGATGTCGTGAACAGCCGCGATTTCAGTCGCGGGCTGATGCGCGGTGAAAAGCGCGGTGCGCCGATGCTGCGGATATCCTTGCCCGTTGGGCCGGGGCAGATTGATCTGCTTGCCATCGATTTTGTGCCGAATATCTATCCTGGCGCGGCCTTGCGGGAACGGCCCGGCCTGCCCGTGCGCCGCCAGCACAGCTTCAGCCATGGCGCCAAAAAGGACGATCTGGCAACAGCACTACGCTGGTCCGGCTTTTTTGGGGATGTGGATCTCGGGGTGAGTTGGTTCCGTGGCACCGGGGTCAACCCACGTCTTCTGCCGCAGACAGACGGCACGCTGCAGCCTGATTACAGCCGCATTACCCAGACCGGAGTTGATGTTCTGTACCTTCACGGTGATAGCGCATTCAAAGGCGAATTCATCCGCCGGTCCGGCCAGTATGATCTGAATGGCGCGGTAAAATCCTATCGCGCAGCAGTGCTGGGGATCGAACATAATATCTATGATGTTGACGGGGCTGGCCGTGATCTGGTGCTGATTGCCGAGATCGCACGCGACAGCCGCAAGGCCGCTGCCCATAGCGGTTTCCAGAACGATCTGGCAGTGGGGGCGCGACTGCTGTTCAATGATGTCGAGGATAGCGAGGCGATGCTGCTGATATCGCGCGATCTGGATAACGGGGCCCAGCTGATCAACCTGACCGGCAGCCGCCGAATCAATGACGCGGTTACCGCGGATTTCAGCGCCAAATGGCCGTCAAAATTCGAGGATGATCCAGCCAGTGCCGCGCTGGCCCGTGATGCTGCGATTGTGCTGTCACTGACTTACGGGTTCTAGGGCTGTTCATGGCGCCTTCCCCGACACCGCCGGCCCCGACACCGCCCGCCCCCATACGGGGCGCAGCTGATTCTGGATTCGAATTATCATGGATTGATCACCCGGCGCTGCCGACGCACGGGCTGGGCCTGTGCCGTTGCCCCGGCACGCGCGACGGGATGCGGATGCCGGAAACGCTGCTGGCGCAGGATCTGCATCATCTTGCCGGTCTTGGCATCTCGTCTATTGTCAGCTTGATTGATGCCGATGAATCTCGGCTGATCGGGGTGCCGTTGCTGGCGGCGCAGATGACGGCGGCGTTCAACTGGCGCAGCTTTCCGATTATCGACCGCGCTGTGCCCGAACCCGGCCAGGCCGCCGCCTTTCAGCAATTGCTGGTGGATCTGTCGGTGATGCTGGATGAAGGCGCGCGGCTTGCCATCCATTGCCATGCCGGCCTTGGCCGCAGCGGAATGCTTGCTGCCGCCTTGCTGGTCAGGCGCGGTGTCGCGGCGGATGAGGCCATTGCCACAACACGTCGCTGCCGCCCCGGCGCCATCGAGACTGATGATCAGGAAACATATATATGCGGGCTTGCCTGATGGCGCGCCCAATATTGCCCGCCCCTATATTGCCCACCCCTATATCGCAAACACTTAAATTGCGCATTCGAGATTGCGGGTTTGGCCCTGCAGTTAACGATGGATAGAATCCACGATACCGACACCAAAAGGAACGCATTCCCCCATGATTACTCCAGATTTCCCCATGATCACGTCGCTCTATGCCAGCCTGCTGGCCCTTTTTTTCATCCTGCTGTCATTACGGGTCATCGCGCTGAGGGGTAACCCCTTATTCGCTGTTCTAAAGCGTGCCGGCGATGATAGGCACAGCCTGGAGCGCGCCATTCGCGGCCATGGCAATTTTGCCGAATACACCCCGATTATGCTGGTTCTGATGCTGATTGCCGAGCAGTCAGGCGGGTCTGCGACCCTGCTGCATAGTTGCGGCGCCATGTTCCTTTTCGGCCGTCTGGCACACGGGTTTTGTTTCGGCTTTATGAAGCATAGCATGCCGCTGCGCACCGGCGGGATGGTACTGACCCTGGCCGCGCTTGGCAGCATGGCAATTGCACAGCTGCTGGCCTTATTGTAAACCCGGATACAGGCAGGGTGTGCGGCCATGAATGCCGACGATTTCTACCTTTCTGAACAACCAGGCCGAACCGCAGGGCATGCTATCATGACGAGGGTCTTTTTCAGGGCGGATCTGTTCCATGCGCCCGTCCTGCAGACTGGCGAAACCGCTGCCATTGAACGTATCGATGATGCGCTGATTGTGGTTGAAGACGGCACCATCACCGCGGTGTTGCGGCCCGATGATCCGTCGCGTGCGCCCGGGGGCCCTTTCGCCGCCCCGACGCCGGTAACCGATCTGCGCGGCCAGGGGGTGTTGCTGCCGGGATTTGTCGATCTGCATATCCATGCGCCGCAATTCCCGCAGCTGGGCCAGGCGTTGGATGTGCCGCTGGAAATCTGGCTGCAGACCCATACTTTTCCGCTGGAATCCCGGTATTCCGATCTCGATTTTGCTGATCGCGTCTATCGCGCGCTGGTGCGCCGGCTGCTGGCCAATGGCACAACAACCGCGATGTATTTTGCCACCATCCATTATGAATCCAGCCTGCGGCTTGCCGAAATCTGCATCGAGATGGGCCAGCGCGCGCTTGTAGGCAGGGTGGCGATGGACCTTGCCGAAAGCTGCCCGGACAATTACCGCGATGCCTCGCCGGCGGATTCCGTTGCCGATACCGCCCGCTTTGTTGCGGCCGTGCCCCGCCTTGCCGGTAATGACGGGCGGGTGCTGCCTGCCATCACCCCGCGTTTCATTCCCAGCTGTTCCGATGCGGCGCTGCGCGGGCTGGGCGCGCTGGCGGCGGAAACGGGGGCGCATGTGCAGACCCATTGTTCGGAAAGTGACTGGGAACATCATCATGTGCATGACCGGATGGGCAAGAGCGATACCGCCGCGCTGCGTGATTTCGGCCTGCTGACACGGCGAACGGTGCTGGCGCATGGCACTTTCATTGATGATGATGACATGGCGCTGATTGCGGCGGCCGGGGCCGGCGTGGCGCATTGCCCGCTGTCAAATGTGTATTTCTCGAATGCGGTATTCCCGCTGCGCACCGCGCTTGAAAAAGGGCTGCATGTGGGGCTTGGCACCGATATTTCCGGCGGGCCCTCGGCGTCGCTGATGGACAATGCCCGCATGACCGTGACCGCATCGCGGATGCTGGAAGAAGGCGTTGATGCCGACACGCCCGCCGCGGCGCGTGGCCGCCCGCAAAACCGTGTCGATTTCCGCACCGCCTTCTGGCTGGCCACCATGGGCGGTGCCATCGCGCTGGACCTGCCGGTCGGATGTTTTGCGCCCGGCCGCCAGTTCGATGCGATGCTGGTCCAACTGCCCCATGACCAGATGCTTGATAGCGGGCCCAGAGACAGTGGGCACGGGGATAGCGGGCACGGGGATAGTGGGCCCAGAGATACCAGACGCGGGGATAGCGGTCAGGATGAACCGCACGCCGGTGCGGCAGCTGTCGATGACGCGCTGCTGCAGAAGATCATCATGCTGGCCACACCGGCAGATATCCGCCAGACATGGGTGGCCGGCGCTTTGCTGCACCAACAGGCGTGACGCTGACGGTGGTGGTGGGCCCGGCAGGACTCGAACCTGCAACAACACGGTTATGAGCCGTGGGTTCTAACCAATTGAACTACAGGCCCCCAAGGGGGAGATGACCCGGTTGCACGGTACCGCGACGATGGTGGCGTGGCAAAGGGGTCAAAGCTCTAAAAACATCAATTCTCGAGGAAGCTGCGCAGTTTGCGCGAGCGCGACGGGTGCTTCAGCTTGCGCAGCGCCTTGGCCTCAATCTGGCGAATCCGCTCGCGCGTTACGCTGAATTGCTGGCCAACCTCCTCCAGCGTATGGTCGGTATTCATACCGATGCCAAACCGCATCCGCAGCACACGCTCTTCACGCGCAGTCAGGCTGGCAAGCACCCGCGTGGTGGTTTCGCGCAGATTGGCGTGAATGGCGGCATCCAGCGGCTGCACCGCGTTCTTGTCCTCGATGAAATCGCCAAGATGGCTGTCTTCCTCATCGCCAATCGGCGTCTCCAGGCTGATCGGCTCCTTGGCGATCTTCAGCACCTTGCGTACCTTGTCGATCGGCATGGACAGCTTTTCCGCCAGCTCCTCGGGTGTCGGCTCGCGGCCAATCTCGTGCAGCATCTGGCGTGATGTACGCACCAGCTTGTTGATCGTCTCGATCATATGCACCGGAATCCGGATGGTGCGCGCCTGGTCGGCGATCGAACGGGTGATCGCCTGGCGGATCCACCATGTGGCATAGGTCGAGAATTTATAGCCGCGGCGATATTCGAATTTATCAACCGCCTTCATCAGGCCGATATTGCCTTCCTGGATCAGGTCAAGGAATTGCAGGCCGCGATTGGTGTATTTCTTGGCAATCGAAATCACCAGCCGCAAATTTGCCTCGACCATTTCCTTTTTGGCGCGCGCGCTTTCGCGCTGGCCCCGCTGAATGGTCTTGATGATGCTGCGGAATTCGGGGACAGACAGCCCCACATCATCGACAACCAGCCGGATCTTGTTCTGAATTTCCGCCAGCTCGTCGCCATGCTGCGCCTTCAGCTTGCGCCACTGGTTGCTGCGATAGCTGTCGCCGGGCCATGAATCGACACATTCGCGGCCATTCCATGCCTCGAGAAACTGCTCGCGAGTCAGGCCGGCGCTGGTCGCCAGCCGCATCAACCGGCCATCCAGACCGGTCACATGCCGGTTCAGCATGAACAGCTGGTCGGACAGGGCTTCAATCCGTGCCGGATTGAAATTCACCCCTTCCATCAGCTCGACAAGCTGCACCTTGAGTTCCATATGGGTCGTCTCGTTGCGGGTCGGCAGCTGTTCATCATCAGACATGCGGGCAAGGCGGCGATCCTGCGACTTGCTGAATTGCTTGAACAGCTTGGCGATATCATCGAACAGGGCCATCATCTGGTCGCGGATGGCATCTTCCATCGCTGCCAGCGACATGTTCATATCTTCGCTTTCGTCACCGCTATTGGCGTCGCGGGTAGAGGTGTCGGTGTCGGCATCGCCATATTCACCTTCTTCCTCTTCTTCGGCTTCTTCCTCTTCTTCTTCCTGGTCCTCGTCATCCTCAAGATCGGAATCCTGAATACCATCCCCCATGCTGTCGATCGGCGCCTCGTCTACCGGGCCGCCATTGATTCGCGCATAGGTGGTTTCGAGATCGATGATGTCACGCAGTGGCACCACGCCATCGGCAATCTGGTCGCGCCAGTGCAGCAGGGCGCGGATGGTCAGGGGTGATTCGCTGATCCCGCCGATCATCAGTTCGCGGCCGGCCTCGATGCGCTTGGCAATGGCGATCTCGCCCTCGCGCGATAACAGCTCAACACTGCCCATCTCGCGCAGATACATCCGCACCGGATCGTCGGTACCGGAAACATCACTGTCGGATACGTTACCAGTGGCGCGGGTTTCTTCTTCCTCGCCCTCGGCGCTTTCCTCGGTATCGGCAGCCTCGACGACATTGACGCCCATCTCCGACAGTTTCGACATGTAATCGTCAATCTGCTCGGAGGTGTAATCGCCCTCAGGCAAAGCGGCATTCAGCTCATCATGGGTGATATAGCCGCGCTCCTTGCCAAGACGCATAAGCGTCTTGATGGCCTGCTGGGCGGCATCCGCGCCAGAGGCGCCGTCTGCACCCTCAGCTGGCGCGATGTCTGTTTCACTCTGCTGCGTTGCCTTGACTGCCATTAACGTCGTCCGCTTTCCAGTTATCGGTTGCCCCCGTGATCGGGGAATCTGCCAGCACCGTATCCTCAGTCGCCTGACACAACCAATACGGGCCCTGCAGACCGTCACTTTTATCTTGGCGAGTGAACCGCCAACCCCATGGCCGGGTCTTCACTCGCGGGTGGCGACATGAAATACCGCCGGGTTCAGTCTCCGTCACGCCTCAACGTGTCGATATGCCTGGTGAGGAAAAGAGACCCGATGCGCCAGATACCAGCTGCAATAGTTCGGCAACTTGCTTGCCTGCCTCTTCGCTGGAAAGTTTTGCTGGGTCAAAAGGCATTCGCGCCTTCAGTTCCTCCCCCTCCAGCACGTTTAATTCATCAACGAAATTCAACCCGTTTAGATGATGCCTCAAGGCCGCCGCGTCAAGGTCTGGATCGCGGATTACTGCGTCAATTGCCGCTTTTTTCACCCTTTCGAGCGCATCATCGCCTGAATCGATGCTGAGCAGCTTTTCAAACAGCTCGGCAAGCAGTCCGGGATGCGCCATCACCAGCGCGCAAATGGCGCGATGGCGGTGGATCGCGCCCGTCGCCGGACGGCGTATGGGGGGCCGCCCGCGCAAGGCGTTTCCGCCGCGTGAATCCCCGCGGCTGGCATTGCGCATAGCCCCGATTCGCGCCTCGATATCATCTGCAAAGGCACTGCGTACCTGATTATGGCCAATCTGGCGCACCATGCTGCGGATTTGTTGCCAGAATTCGGCCCGTTGTTCCGGTTGGCGCAAATCATGCTGCGCCGCCACCCCGATCCACAGGCTGTCGACAAGCGATCGCGCCGTGGCCAACACTTTTAACAGACCATCTGCACCCGCACTGCGCAGCAGATCATCCGGGTCCTTGCCTTCGGGCAACAGGGCAAGGCGCGCCGAACGCCCCGGGGTCAGAACCGGCAGCAACCGTTCCAGGGCACGCATCTGCGCGCGCTGGCCGGCGGCATCACCGTCAAAACACAGGATCGGATCATCATGAAGCTTCCAGAGATGCCCGATCTGTTCTTCGGTCAGCGCGGTTCCCAGTGGCGCCACCGCGGTGGCGACCCCGCTTTGCTGGATAGCGATGACATCCATATAGCCTTCCGCCACGACCAGCGGCAATTTACGCCGCATCCCCTCGCGCGCCTGCACCCAGCCATAAAGAACCTGTTTTTTCGAGAAGGTCGGCCCCTCGCCGGAATTGAGATATTTGGGCTGCGCATCGCCAAGGGCGCGGGCGCCAAAGGCAATCACCCGCCCCTGGCGATCCTCGATTGGAAAGATGACCCGGTCGCGGAAATAGTCATAGAGAGAACCGTCGCGGTCACTGCGCTGGATAACGCCGGCGGCCAGCATGTCATCATCACTGAACCCGCGGGCCGACAAGGCGGTACGTAATCCGCTGCGCGGCGCATAGCCCAGACGGTAAGTCGACAATGCCACCTCGCCAAGCCCGCGCCCCTTCAGATAGCGCGCCGCCGCGGCACCATCATCGCGCAGCAGCGCGGCCTGAAAGAAACGCGTGGTCTCTTCCAATATATCGAGCGCCGCCTTGCGCTGCCGCTGGCGATCAGGGTCCTCGGGCGCGCTGCGCGGCACCTCCATGCCAGCCATGCCGGCAAGCCGCTCCACCGCTTCCATGAAATCCAGCCCGTCCGTTTCGCGCAGAAAGGAAATGGCATCACCATGAACGCCGCATCCAAAGCAGTGATAAAAGCCCTGATCATCGACCACCGAGAAGGACGGTGTCTTTTCCGAATGGAAGGGGCACAGGCCGCTATGCCGCCGTCCCTTGCGGGTCAGCTTGACCCGCTTGCCGACAATGTCGGACAGCGGGACGCGTTGGCGCAGATCTTCCAGAAATTCGGGTGGTAAAGGCATGTGACTCCGATGGTGCGGTCAGCCTCCCCTATGACGCCTGCCCGCTTTTAAAAAACTGAGGTCAGCATCATGAAGCGCAGAGCGCAGACCTGCAAGCAGGCGGCCGAATCACCCCTTCGCCATAAGGGCTGATTTTACGGCCTGGCTCGCGGCCGAGAAATCCATCTGCCCGGCATGATTCGCCTTCAGATGCGCCATAACCTGCCCCATATCCTTGATCGAGGCGGCGCCGGCGGATTCTATCGCAGCCTCGATCGCTGCGGCAACTTCGGCGGCGCCCAGCTGGGCCGGCAGGAACCCGGTGATGATCGCAATCTCGGCCTCTTCTGATTCGGCAAGTTCAGGCCGGTTGCCATCGCGATACATCTTTGCCGATTCGTGGCGCTGTTTGATCATGGTCTGCAGCATCGACAGAATTTCATCATCACTGATGCCATCCTGGTTGCCATTGCTGCGGGCCGCGATATCCCGATCCTTTAACGCAGCGCTGATCAGGCGCAGTGTTGCCAGCGCCGCCTGATCCTTTGCTTTCATCGCATCCTTCATCGCCGAGGCGATGTCTTCGCGTAATGTAGCCATTGTAAACCTGCCTTAATCGCTTTCCCGAAGCGCCACCGGATCTGGCACATCGTGCTGTCAGGCAAACCTGAAACGGGCCAACGACAGCGTGGCGGCTTTTACCGGTTCCAGCCGAATTCTGCAAGTGGCGTCGCATTTCCAATAGCACCACTTGACCGACCTGTCTGCCTTATGTATCACACACCAACTTTTGCGCGCACGGATCTTCCCGACACAATATGCGGGTATCTTTTCGATCCGTCCAGGACGACGAAATCCGGGCAACCGGGTTTTTCATATACAAGGAAACGCAAGGACAGCCATGGCACAGAACAGGAACTCTGGCCGGCCGCACGCCGCGCCGCAGGCACTTCGGACAAACCCGACAGCCGTTCTTGTTCTTTCTGATGGGTCCGTATTCCCCGGCATTGGCTTTGGCGCCGCCACCACAAATGTGGGTGAGGTCTGTTTCAATACCTCGATGACCGGCTATCAGGAAATCATGACAGATCCGTCCTATGCGGGGCAGATCATCACCTTTACATTTCCGCATATCGGCAATGTCGGCGCAAACGCACAGGACCATGAAACGGGCGACGCGGCCGCGTTGGGCATGATCACGCGCCAGCTGCCGACCGCGGACGCCAACTGGCGCGCAACATCCTCGCTGGACAGCTGGCTGAAAGACAACAACCTGCCGGGCATCGCCGGCATTGACACAAGGGCGCTGACCCGCAGCATTCGTGATAGCGGCGCACCAACCGGTGTTATCTGCCACGATCCTGATGGCCAAATCGACACCGACAAGCTGGTCGCCATGGCGCAAAGCTGGCCCGGGCTGGCCGGCATGGATCTTGCCATTAAGGTGACCGGCGAATCAGCTGCGCCCTGGATAGAGGGCAGCTGGGATTTTCTTGCCGCGTGCCACCGCGCAGCCACGCCGCGCCACCGGGTTGTCGCCATGGATTTTGGCTGCAAGCACAACATACTGCGCTGTCTGACGGATGCGGGATGCGATGTCACTGTCGTGCCGGCGCAGACAACGGCCGCGGATATTCTGAAAATGGCCCCCGACGGGGTGTTTCTGTCGAACGGTCCTGGTGACCCGGCCGCCACCGGCAGCTATGCCGCCGGCGAAATCAGCGCGCTTATCGATTCCGGCATGCCGGTCTTTGGCATCTGTATCGGGCACCAGCTGATGGCGCTGGCAATGGGCGCCCATACGCACAAGATGGATCGTGGGCACCGCGGTGCCAATCACCCGGTCAAGGATCTGGCAACCGGTCGCATCGAGATCACCAGCCAGAATCACGGCTTTGTTGTTGACCCGGACACTGTGCCCGATGATCTGGAAGTCACGCATGTTTCATTATTTGACGGGTCGATCGAAGGGTTGCGACACCGCGAGAAACCCGCCTTCTGCGTTCAATACCATCCCGAATCCTCGCCCGGGCCGCACGATTCCCGGTACCTGTTTGACCGGTTCACCGCCCTGATGGACGAGAGGAAAGCCTGACCATGCCGCGCCGCGACGACATCCAGTCCATCCTGATCATTGGTGCCGGACCGATCATCATCGGCCAGGCATGTGAATTCGATTATTCCGGTGCGCAGGCATGCAAGGCGCTGCGCGAGGAAGGCTATCGGGTCATTCTGGTGAATTCCAATCCGGCCACCATCATGACCGACCCCGGCATGGCGGATGCCACCTATATCGAACCGATTACACCGGCCACCGTGGCCCGTATCATCGAGGCGGAGCGCCCCGATGCATTGTTGCCGACCATGGGCGGGCAGACGGCGCTGAATACGGCACTGGCACTCGACAAGGATGGGACGCTGGACAGGTTCGGCGTGGAAATGATTGGCGCACGGCCGGCATCCATCGAAAAAGCCGAGGACCGCGAACTGTTCCGTGTGGCGATGGAAAAAATTGGCCTGCAATGCGCGCGCGCCCGCACCGTCAATAATTTCGAAGATGCGCTGGACGCGCTGGATTTTGTCGGGCTGCCCGTCATTATCCGCCCCTCCTTTACCCTTGGCGGTGAAGGCGGCGGCGTTGCCTATAATCGTGCCGAGTTTGAGGAAATTGTCCGTAACGGCCTGCGCCTGTCACCGGTCAGCGAGGTGTTGATCGAGGAATCGATCCTTGGCTGGAAAGAATTCGAGATGGAGGTGGTGCGCGACACGGCCGACAACTGCATCATCGTCTGCTCGATCGAGAATATTGACCCGATGGGTGTGCATACGGGTGATTCCATCACGGTTGCCCCGGCCCTGACACTGACCGACAAGGAATATCAGGCGCTGCGGGACGCCTCGTTGGCCGTGCTGCGCGAGATCGGTGTCGATACGGGCGGATCAAATGTACAATTCGCCGTCTGTCCCGATAGCGGCCGGATTATCATCATCGAAATGAACCCGCGGGTCAGCCGGTCATCGGCACTGGCGTCAAAGGCAACCGGATTTCCCATTGCCAAGGTCGCGGCCAAACTGGCGGTAGGCTATACGCTGGACGAGCTGGCAAATGATATCACCGGTGTGACCCCGGCAAGCTTTGAGCCGACGATCGATTATGTCGTGACCAAGATTCCGCGCTTCACCTTTGAGAAATTTGCCGGGGCGGATGCAAAACTTTCTACCTCAATGAAGTCGGTGGGCGAGGCCATGGCCGTCGGCCGGTCGTTTGAGGAAAGCCTGCAAAAGGCACTGCGGTCGATGGAAACCGGCCTGAGCGGCCTTGACGAAGTCGCAATGCCGGATCCGGACAGCACGCTTGGCGATGATCCGCTGCGGGGCTGGCTGGGTGAATTTGTGCCGTTCCGCATTCTGCGCATTGCACAGGCAATCCGCCATGGCATGCCGCTTGACGAACTGCAGCAGATTACCAGCTGGGATATGTGGTTCCTTGAACGGATGGCAGCCATCATCGATGCTGAGGCCGGTGTGTGCGCGCATGGTCTACCGACTGACCCGGACGCCCTTCAATGGCTGAAATCCATGGGATTTGCCGATGCACGGCTTGCCGCGCTGGCTGGCATATCGCGCGCTGACGTTACCGCTGCACGGCATTCGGCAGGGGTGCGGCCTGTCTTTAAGCGCATTGATACATGCGCTGCCGAATTCGCGGCTGAAACCGCCTATATGTATTCAAGCTATGAACCACTGCGGGGCGCTGAATGTGAATCGGCACCTGCTGACACAAAGAAAGTGGTGATTCTCGGTGGCGGGCCAAACCGGATTGGCCAGGGGATCGAGTTTGATTATTGCTGTGTCCATGCCTGCTATGCGCTGTCGGACGCCGGCTATGAAACCATCATGATCAACTGTAATCCGGAAACGGTATCGACCGATTATGACACGTCGGACCGGCTGTATTTCGAGCCGCTGACAGACGAGGATGTGATTGAGGTCATCCAGCGTGAGTCCGCCAATGGCACCATGCATGGGGTGGTGGTACAGCTTGGCGGCCAGACACCGCTGAAGATTGCAGCAGCGCTGGAAGAGACCGGCATTCCCATTCTTGGCACCAGCCCCGATGCCATCGACCTTGCCGAGGACCGCGAGCGGTTCCAGCAGCTGGTTGACAGGCTGGCGCTGAAACAGCCGGAAAATGGCATCGCCCATTCCGCCGCCGAGGCGCGCGAGATTGTCGCCCAGGTGGGCCTGCCGGTTGTCATCCGCCCATCCTATGTGCTTGGCGGTCGGGCAATGGAGGTGGTGCATCAGATCGCCGATCTGGAACGCTATATGCGCGAGGCGGTGGTGGTATCGGGCGACAATCCGGTATTGATCGACAGTTTCCTGAACAATGCCATCGAGGTGGATGTCGACGCGCTGTGTGACGGCGATGATGTCTATATCGGCGGAATCATGGAACATATCGAGGAGGCCGGCATTCATTCCGGCGATTCCGCCTGTTCCCTGCCACCACAGACCCTGTCGGATAGGTTGATTGCCGAAATCAGCCGCCAGACAGAGGCGCTGGCGCGGGCGCTGGGTGTGGTGGGGCTGATGAATGTGCAATTCGCCATCAAGGATGAAGTCATCTATCTGCTGGAGGTCAATCCCCGCGGCAGCCGGACGGTGCCTTTCGTCGCCAAAGCCACGGGCGTGCCCTTGGCCAAGATCGCGGCCCGTGTCATGGCGGGCGAGAAACTGGCCGGTTTTGATCTGGATGAGGTGCGTCTTGATCATGTGGCGGTCAAGGAAGCCGTCTTCCCCTTTGCCCGCTTCCCGGGCGTGGATGTGGTGCTGGGACCGGAAATGAAATCCACCGGTGAGGTGATGGGGATCGACAGCGATTTCGGCCGCGCCTTTGCCAAAAGCCAGCTTGGCGCCGGTGTTGATCTGCCATTATCCGGCACGGTATTTGTGTCGGTCCGGGACGAGGACAAGCCCGCTTTCATCGGTATCTGCCAGACGCTTGTCGATCTCGGCTTTACGGTTCTGGCCACCGCCGGCACCATGCAGGCCTTGAGTGACGCAGGCGTGCCGGCGACCCGCATCAACAAGGTGATGGAAGGCCGGCCGCATGCGGTGGATGAAATGCTGTCTGGCGGCATTCAGCTGGTGTTCAACACCACCAAGGGGTCTGGCGCGATCACCGATTCTTTCTCCTTGCGTCATACCGCGTTAACGAACAAAATCCCCTACTATACAACGGTGTCCGGAAGCCGGGCGGCGGCGCAGGCCATTACCGCCCTGCAACGCGATATGCTGGGCGTGCGGACACTACAGGATTTCATCTCCGACATTGCCGGGTGACGACGCGTCAGCCAGGTGGCGGGGACAACCCCGCGCATAGCCAGCCATGCGGCTGATGCGTGTGGCGGCTATTGACGATCTGGATGAGACATCATGGAAAAGATTCCGTTCACACTGCAGGGGCTTGAGACCATCAAGCAGGAGCTGGCACATCTGAAAGGCAGCGAGCGCCAGGACGTGATCCGCGCCATTGCCGAAGCGCGCGAGCATGGCGATTTGTCGGAGAACGCCGAATACCACGCCGCCCGCGAGCGCCAGTCCTTTATCGAAGGGCGTATTTCCGAGCTGGAGGATGTGACCAGCCGCGCCGAGGTGATCGACGCGACAAAGCTGACAGGCGAGAAAGTGACATTTGGCACGACCGTAGCTGTTGCCGATGAGGATACCGACGAGGAATCGGTCTTCCATATTGTCGGCCCCTATGAAGCGGACATTAATCGCGGGCTTGTCTCGACATCATCGCCCATCGCGCGCGGCCTGATCGGCAAGAGCGTCGGCGATTCCGCCGAGGTGCAGACCCCGGGCGGCATCAAAAGCTATGAGATCCTGTCGATCGGGCTGTTTGATATGGGCAAGATTTAGGGCAGCAGTGCCCTAGCCTTCGAGCCCGTCGACGGGCACGCCAGGCATATTTTTGGCCGAGCGGATAGACAATGCCGTCTTCACATGGCTGACATTGGGTGCCGGCGTCAGGCGGGATGTCAGGAATTTCTGAAAATCATCCCAGTCATGGGCAACAATCTTCAGCAGAAAATCCGTCTCGCCCATCAGCATGTGGCATTCGCGCACCTGCGGCCAGGCGCTGACCATTTCTTCAAAATCCTGAAGGTCCGTTTCGGCCTGGCTGGTCAGCCCCACAAAGGCAAATACCTGTACCGAATAGCCAAGGGATTCCGGGTCCAGATCCGCGTGGTAGCCGCGGATGATCCCGCCCTCTTCCAGAACACGCACCCGGCGCAGACAAGGGGGCGCTGAAATCCCGGCGCGCTTGGCCAGATCCACATTGGTCATGCGCCCGTCAGACTGCAAATCAGTCAGGATCTGCCGATCAACATTGTCGAGTTTCAGTTTGCCTGTCATGGTATGGAAATGTCTGCGTCTAGACCCTGGACGTTACGGCCAAGGGTGCTGTTTCGGGATTTTTTTCTGTCGCCAGAATAAGGTTCGTATTACAGCTGCGCAAGAAAATTGCGAAATATTATTGCGCAACCTGGACCGATTTTTTACGAATGGAACATAGCCCTGTCCGGAGCCGCCACCGTATGACACAGCCGTCACCTGCCAGAATGCCCACCGGTCCAGATGCGGATCGCCGTCATCTCTGGGTTGTCAGCGACGGCACGGCCGGCATGCGGTTACAAGCTGTGGCCATGGCCGAGTCTCTGCTGAAGGCACGGCCGGACTGGGTCTATGAGCAATTTGTCATTACCCCGCATAAATTGATCAGAATGCTGCCGCGACTGGGCGGCTGGCTGCCGGCCGCGCCATTATATGGCGCCAGCGCCGATGGGGGGCTGGAACGGCGACCACATGCCGGCCGCTATCCCGATATCCTGATTACCTGCGGGCGGCGCATGGCAGGCTATGCGCTGGCGCTGCGCCGGCGCGCGCAGGCTGCCGGCATCGCGATGCGGATTGTGCATCTGCAGGACCCGCGTCTGCCGCCCCGCCTGTTTGATGCGCTGATCGTGCCGGCGCATGATCCGGCGCGCGGCGGCAATGTCCTTGTGACGACCGGATCGCTGAACCGGCTGACCCTTGCCGGCATGCAGCGCGCCATGATGGATCTGCCCACACGCTGGCTGTCTGCGGCACGCGGCAATGCGGTGACGGTGATGATTGGCGGCGACAACCGCCGCTATGCCATCACCCACGATCTGGCGGCGCATATGGGTGAGCGGCTGGCCACCCTGGCACGCACCAGCGGGGTCAAGCTGTTGCTTATCCCGTCGCGCCGCACCCCGGCAGGGCTTGTTGAAAGCATTGCGGCCGCGCTGCCAGATGACAATGTGCTGACACCCGACAAGGATGAACCGAATGTCTATCCGGGTGTTCTGGGGCTGGGGCAGGCGGTGATTGTCACCTCGGATTCGGTGAATATGGCCAGCGAGGCCGCGATCACCGGCAAACCTGTCCTGGTCATGGGCTGGAAGCCGCAATCCCGACACAGCCCCACCGGCGAAACCGGACGCATCGCCGCCTTTCACAGGAATATGATGGAGGCTGGCCACAGCGCGCCATTTGACGGGCAAATCCCGCCCGGCAATTTCACCCGCCTTGACGAGATGGACGCGCTGACAGACCGGTTGCTGGCGTTGTTGGGGGTTTAGCGGGCTTACAGGCCGGACGCACCACCCTCGGCAGCAGTCCTGCCCCCTAGTAGTAAATCTGCCGGGCGTCGGTGATGGTCATATCGGCATAGAGGCTTTCCACCTGATCGCGATAGCCGTTGAAGATCATCGTCGGCACGCGTTCATCCGTGCCAAGCAGCCGTTCGGTTTTCTGCGGCCAGCGCGGATGCGGAATCCCCGGATTCACATTTGCCCAGAAGCCATATTCATTGCCTGCCAGTTCCTGCCAGAAGGATACCGGCTGTTCATCGGTAAAGGTAAAGCGGGTGATCGACTTGATCGATTTGAAACCATATTTCCACGGCACAACAAGACGGATCGGTGCGCCATTCTGGTTTGGCAGCGGCTTGCCATAGATGCCGGTCGCGAGAAAGGCCAGTTCGTTCTGCGCCTCTTCGATGGTCAGCCCTTCAACATAGGGCCATGGATACCAGACCTGTTTCTGGCCAGGGGCCACTTCAGGATCGAGGAAGGTTTCCATGCGCAGATATTTCGCACCGGACAGCGGCTTTGCCACCTTCATCAGATTGGCCAGCGGTACGCCCGACCAGGGCACAGCCATGGCCCAGGCCTCGACACAGCGATGCCGGTAAAGCCGTTCCTCAAACCCGCCCATTGCCGATACCAGCTGTTCGGCATCCAGTGTCATCGGCGTTTCGACCATACCGTCGATGGTCACTGCCCACGGATCTGTCACCAGATCGCGGGTCTTTTTCCAGATATTCTTTGACGATCCGAATTCATAGAAATTGGTGTAGGTGGTCGCCATTTCCTCGTCGGTGATGGCGCGGTCCAGAATATAGGCGGGGTTGCGTTCAAACGGATAGCCGCCAATCGCCGCCATGGCGGCGGATGACAGCGCGCTGCTGCCGGCAAGCCCCAGCCCGGCAAAGCCGGCTGACTTCAGCCACTGTCGGCGGTTCATATAGATATCTTCGGGTGTTGCCGCGGATTCCGGCAATTCCCACGCGCGGCGTTTCTTGATCAGCATGGTTCTGTCTCCCGAGGGCTGACTGTATGTGGTCCCCACCAGCATGCAAGCCTGCCGGGGCAATGTGGCATGAGTTGGGCAGACAGTCAGACCAGCGACGCCACCACGCTGGCGATGCGGTCAAGCGCGGTATCCAGCGCGTCATCGGCGGTGGCAAAGCTGATGCGAAAGGCCGGTGACAGGCCAAAGGCGACGCCCGGCACCACCGCCACATCCCCCAGTTCCAGCAACGCCGCGGCAAAATCGCTGTCCGTTTCAATCACCTTGCCATCAGGCCGTTTTTTGCCGATCAGGCCGGAAATATCGGCGAACACATAAAACGCCCCGTCGGGGGCCGGACAGCTGATCCCCGCCATCGCATTCAGCGCCGCCAGAACGCGCCCGCGCCGGCGGGCAAAGGCGGCATTATTATCGGCGATAAAACCTGTCGGCCCGTCCAGCGCGGCGATGGCCGCATGCTGGGCAACGCTGTTCGGGCAGGATGTCGATTGCGACTGCAGTTTCGCCATCGCCCGCACCAGCGGCGCCGGCGCGGCGGCAAAACCGATACGCCAGCCCGTCATGCAATAGGATTTCGACACCCCGTTCAGGGTGAGGATGCGGCCGGCCATATCGGGGACCAGCGCCGCCAGCGTATGAAAGGCAAACCCGTCATAGGTCAGATGTTCATACAGGTCATCCGAGATCACCATCACCTGTTCATGCGGGCGGATGACATCGGCCAGCGCGCGCAATTCCGCGGCACTATAGCCCATGCCGGTGGGGTTGGAAGGCGAGTTGATGATCACCCAGCGGGTGCGCGGGGTGATGGCGGCGGCCAGGCTGTCTGCTGTCATCTTCAGCCCATCGGCAAAACCGCTGGTGACATAAACAGGGGTGCCGCCGGCGACCTCGACAATGCCGGCAAAGCTGACCCAGTAGGGGGCCGGGATCACCACCTCGTCACCTTCCTGGACCGTGGCCATCAGCGCGTTGAACAGCACCTGCTTGCCACCGGTACCGACCGAGATATTTTCCGGCGTGAAGGTGATGCCGTTCTCACGTTCGAATTTGCGGATGATGGCGGCTTTCAGTTCGGGGATGCCGTCAACCTGTGTATAGCGGGTATGGCCGTCGCGGATGGCGCGCATGGCGGCATCACAGACATGCGGCGGGGTGGGGAAATCGGGCTCGCCAGTGGCAAGGCCGATGACATCGCGGCCGGCGGCGCGCAGATCGAGCGCCAGCGACGAGATCGCCACGGTCGGCGACGGCGCAATGCGGTTCACCCGGTCGGCAAACCGAATGGCGGGGGTGTCGATGTTTTTTGGCGAGTCACTCATGCCATCAGATGTGCCACAGGGAACGCGCCGGGGGAAGGGGGTCAAAATGTTCCGTTTATTTCGACAAAGGCTTCTATATGCGGTCTGAAGGCGCGATCAAGGCAATGCACATCGTCATAAATCCGCGCAAGCAACGCGGTACGTGAGGTTGCATCATCAATGTTAGCCGTCTCGGGCTTGTACCTGATCGACATCTCGACATTCTGTTCCGTGTTATCCCAGATTAGGGGTGCGCCCGCCACCTCTTCTATCTCATCTTTAACGGCCATCAGGTGTTTAAGCCAATCTTGCGAATATTCGGGGCGGTCACGATTACCCGACAAGAATATCTCAACATGAAATTGTGTGATGTCTCTATTGAACCTCGCCCTCAGATAGTGGCGAGGCACCACAGATGGGAAGTAATGCGTGACATCGGATTTGGTGTTGCCCACCCTAACCGAACTTTGTTCAGTCATAAAATCGGAACGTTTCTCAAAATACGCGCGAACGTCTTCCCAGAAACCCATCAACTTAAGTGCTGTCTTATTGGGTGGCATACCCCCAGATGTTGATGATGAACGTTTCACCTGTCGCTGCCAGTCATTCGGCCTAGCGACAATATCAAAGTGAGGCGCGTAGGCTGAATCACTGATTTGAAAGACTTCAAGAACAACAGCAAAGAATCCGGTTTCCGGACCCGATATATCATTCAACCAGTCGATAGCGGAACGATGCTCGTCGCGAAACCGTGGCGCGACCCAGATAATGATCTGGGACTGAAGGCCAGAGGCATAGGTGATCATCTTGCCCAGATGATCATGGTCTGTGCGCGTGAACTGGTTTTCGATCACCACATCAAATTTTGAAATCTGATCTGTACAGATGATGTCTGCACTGAACGGCCCAACTGATTTCTCCCGTTCAGACCGTTCAAGCGCCATCCCCAACGCGTCACCAAGCCGTGAAAGATTTTCGGCAAGCCAGTCCGAAAACTGCCCTTCTTCCTTCCAGACGTCACGAAGGTTGATTTTCTTGAGTGTTGCAATTTCAGCCATTTGCCCGCCCTTTCTTACCTCCTCCTTACCCCAGTCCCGGTAAAATTCTTGTTAACACCCGAACTGCTGATTACTCGTTTACCTCCTTTGTTTGGCCCCCACTCACACGCGCCTGCGCCTTGCTGATCTCGGCCGGCGTCATGGCCTTTTCGAGCGCTGCCAGCGCGGCGGCAAAGGCGTGGTAATCCGCCAGCATCTCTTCACGCTCTGAATCGTCACCGCGTCGGGCGCGCCCGGGGGCGGGCCAGTCTGCCCCGTCAGCCGCTGCCGCCATGCCGGCCAGCGCGCGGGACAGCCACATATGGGCTGCCGCCCTGTTTCTGGGCATGGCATTGCCGGTGCGATACATCTCACCCAGCCGGCCCTGTGCCCGCGGATGGCCGCGCGCCGCCGCATGACGGTAGTAATTGGCCGCTTCTGTGCGGGCGGCCATGCCGGCATTGATCATACGCTGCTGGCGAAAATCGCTGATCGGGTCATCGGGGTGCGGCGGCAGGTCATCCGCACCGGGCATTCCCCCAAAGTCATGATCGACCATCAGATCCTCGGCAAGCACAAAGCAGGCATCGACATGGCCCTGCGCTGCGGCGAGCCGGTACCAATTCAGCGCCGTGTCACGCGCGCCTTCGGTGCCGCAGAAGCCGGCATTGCCACGTTGAAACAGCTGGCCCAGCCTGTATTGCGCATCCGCATCGCCCGCTTTGGCATTGCGCAGGAAGGCGCGGCCAGCGCGTGACAGGCCAAGGCCAAGCCAGCGGTGCAGCAGCTGCATTTCAAGAAAAAAGATGCCGATCACCCATAATGGCCAGAGGGCGGCGATGATGACCGCCGGCCATTTGCCAACCGGCAGCAGAAAAAGCGTCAGTAGCGGCGCCAGATGCAGCAACCGAAAGGGCCAGAGGATACCGCGTATGAAGATAAGCGGTCTTACCCTCGCCGCCGGCACACCCCCGGCAGGGGGCGTCTTTTCCAGAATCGTCTTTTCAAGAATCGTCTTGGCCGGAATCCTCTCGGTGGATGGTATCTCGGGAGGATCATTTCGGCGGGGGGTCATCATGGCATTGTAGCCATAACCGCCTTAACAAAACGTTACGTGGTAAGGCGCCACCATCCAGAAGGCAGCCGCAGGCCGCGACAGGCTTGCCGCAGGCTTATCCGAAAATGCCCCCGATATCGTCACGCCTCACGAAGATTGACCCTTTCAGAAAAAGTTACTCGGGGACCACAAATATCATCTTCGCAGAAATTCTGTGCACTGTGATTACTGATGGTACTTTGATGGTTGTTAAGACTGTCACCCCAATTTAATTCAAGCGTCATATCGCCTAACAAGTTGGGCCACCATTAACGCAATTGCAACTGACGGGGGAGCAGCATGCCTCAGCTAAAAGTTTCCTTACCTTTCTCGCCGGTGTTCCCTTCTCAGGCCACTTTGGTCCCGCCGCATGGGTAGGTGTGATTACCTTACGACATGAATTAGCAGGCAGGTCAATTCGATGTTTGCATCCGGTTTTTTGATCGATTGATGCGCACTTCTTGAAGTCCTTCTTCAAATCGGCGTCCTTTGTGACCAGCGTATTAGCTCTAGAAACTATCGCGCCAGCCAAGACGGCTGTATCATTACTTTGTATATATCTCATTCGCTCAAGCTCTTCGATTTCAGAGGTCTTCTTTTGGACCGAGAAAGAACAAATCTCGAGAATACGGGCCGCGCTCTTGAGAGTACTAAAGAACTGTTTATCAGCGTTCTTCAGTTCTGTTTCGAGTTTGGTGCCTTGGGATGAAATGACCTGCAAACCTTCCTCTTTTATTGCCTCGTGTATCAGTTCAGGAAGGTGTTTAGCTGCAAAACAATTTGCATCAATGAGTAACGCTTTAGTCATCCCCAAAGCCTCCTATATTCTTCCAGAAAGAATTTCCTGTAACTCGGTGGTGCTGTGTTTGGCGAGCCATCAGCAGCCAAGTAAATGGGGTGAACTTTCACTTCTGGTTGCTGTGGCTCAAAGAACAGGATCACAACTTTATCTTTGTCTAACCTGCCCTTCTTTATCTCCAATCCAATACGTTCCAGAATAAAATCGCTGTGCGTTTCGACTATAAAATTCTTATTTTTATTGGCGAGGTTAGCCATTAGCGTTCCAAACTCTGCCTGTGCTTTTGGATGCAAGTGAACTTCAGGTTGTTGGATCAGAAATCCGCTATTTGATGCAGGATCGAGAAACTCCACCAACAACGGCAAAATTTGAGAGACCCCATAACCGACATCACGGAGATTACTTGTCTTACCATGCTTGGACTTGATCCTAATTTCGAATGGGTACTGAGATCTTTTCACAAGTGGATGCGGAACGATGCCTTCAAACAATCCAGAATCTCTTCCAAATTGTTCAAGGTCTGATTTAAAGCTGTACCAATGCTCTTGGCTTACTTGAGATAGCTTCAATAATTTTGTGGGGGTATGTACCCCACTTGAATCGTGTACGCTTTGAACACCACCCTCATGCAAATAGACCCTTTGAGGGGTCTCCCTTATAGGTGCAAACGCTCTAAACTTAGCCCGCGTGTATTGATTTGAGCGTGTCATATGACGCAATCGGCGCTCAAATTCGACGAAAATTGACCTTGGCTTAAAACGAAAGTCTCGCTGTGTGTTGTCCTCTGCAGCCTCTTCGATGAGGTTACTAATCCAATCGTCAATTAAGAATGTGATGCGACTAATACGATTAAAGACATTCCGGAAGGCCTGTGGCATCACTCTTCGAAATAGGCGTGAATGCTGCGCGCCTCTTAGATCTATTCGGTAAAGATCCTTAGATTTCTTTTTCTTGAGTACGACGCCAAGTGCTCTTAGCGCATCCCTCGTTTCAATAGGCAACGCCAGCTGAACTTTTATGCCCTCACGATCTACTGAAAGAAATTCCCCATCACCACTTTCTACCGAAGACTCAGCTAGTTCAGGTGCACCAGCTGTATCTTCAAATTTCCAGCTGCCCACAACATTATTTTCTGAAAAACACCTATAAGTGAAACTCCTGAAACCTGCGCCGGCTGAACTTCTAAATACAATGTCTTTGAAAGAGCCTAATTGAAATGGCGCTGTATTGAGATCAACAGGGCTGTCATCTAACAAAGCTACGATATGGTTCAATCCTGCCAAGAACGACGTCTTACCCGAACTGTTCTCGCCAACTAAAATCGTTATCGGCCGAATAGGTACTTTTCCTGTATCACAGAAACATCGGAAATTTTGAAACTGAACCTCCATAGCGTCCTCCCAGTTTTTGGAAACGCTACCCGGTCAATGGTAAAAATATCGTGAACGCCAGAGTGCTTTTTTAATCAAGCATCACTCTTTCGCCCCTGCTGTCTCTGGGCCCTTCCCTCGAGCGGTTGCATTACCTATCTTTCACCCATGGAAGATGTGAGCCCGAAACCCGATACACCTGCGCCCGGTCAACCTGCCCCCGGTCAACCTGCCCCCGGGCAGCCATCCCCCGGCACCCCCACCGGTAATGGCACATCCGTTGGCGAGATGATTATCACGCGCCCGCGCGCGCCGGCAGATTTCGACCTGCAGTCGGAATTCGGGCCGGCCGGCGACCAGCCGACCGCGATCAAGGAGCTTGTCGAGGGCATCCAGAATGGTGATCGTGACCAGGTATTGCTGGGCGTCACCGGATCGGGAAAGACCTTCACCGCCGCGCATGTCATCCGCCAGATCAAGCGGCCAACCCTGATCCTGGCCCCGAACAAGACACTGGCCGCGCAGCTCTATGGCGAGATGAAAGCGCTGTTCCCCGACAATGCGGTGGAATATTTCGTCAGCTATTACGACTATTACCAGCCAGAGGCCTATGTCCCGCGCTCGGACACCTATATCGAGAAGGAAAGCTCGATCAACGAGCAGATCGACCGTATGCGCCATTCGGCGACGCGCGCGCTGCTGGAACGCGATGATGTGATCATCGTCGCCTCGGTGTCCTGCATCTATGGCATCGGGTCGGTCGAGACCTATTCGACCATGACCTTTCGCCTGTCACGCGGCGAGGAGATTGAACGCCAGTCGCTGCTCCGCCGCTTTACCGAGCTGCAATACCGGCGCAATGACACCAATTTCGTGCGCGGTACCTTTCGCGTGCGCGGCGATAATGTCGAGCTGTTTCCGGCGCACCTGGAAGACCGCGCCTGGCGCATCTCGCTGTTTGGCGACGAGATCGAGGATATCTTCGAGATCGACCCGCTGACCGGCGAGAAGACAGCGACGCTGGAGTCGATCACCGTCTTTGCCAATTCGCATTATGTAACGCCGCGCCCGACCCTGCAGCAGGCGACAAAGCTGATCCGCAATGAATTGAAAACCCGCATCGCCGATTTTACCGAACAGGGCAAATTGCTGGAGGCGCAGCGCATCGAGCAGCGCACACAATTCGATGTCGAGATGATCGAGGCCACCGGGTCCTGCGCCGGTATCGAGAATTATTCGCGCTATCTGTCGGGCCGCGGGCCGGGCGAACCGCCGCCGACCCTGTTTGAATATCTGCCGGAAAACGCCCTGCTGATCATCGATGAGAGCCATGTCACCGTGCCGCAGATCGGCGCGATGTTCAAAGGGGACTTCGCACGCAAAAGCACGCTGACGGAATTCGGCTTTCGCCTGCCGAGCTGCATGGATAACAGGCCCCTGAAATTCGAGGAATGGGAGGGCTTTCGCCCGCAGACTATTTTCGTTTCGGCCACCCCCGGCACCTGGGAGATGGAGCGCACCGGCGGTGTCTTTTCCGAGCAGGTGGTGCGCCCGACCGGCCTGACCGACCCCGACTGTATCGTGCGGCCGACCAGCAACCAGGTCGATGACATCATCGCCGAATGCCGCGAGGCCGCCGCCAAGGGCCAGCGTGTCCTGATCACCACCCTGACCAAGAAAATGGCCGAAGCGCTGTCGGAATATATGTATGAGGCCGGCATCCGTGTGCGCTATCTGCATTCAGATATCGACACGCTGGAGCGGATCGAGATCATGCGCGATCTGCGGCTGGGAATTTTCGATGTGCTGATCGGCATCAACCTGCTGCGCGAGGGGCTGGATATTCCGGAATGCGCGCTGGTCGGGATTCTGGATGCCGACAAGGAAGGCTATCTGCGGTCCCGCACATCGCTGATCCAGACGATTGGCCGGGCGGCGCGGAATGTGGAAGGGCGGGTGATCCTCTATGCCGACAAGGTGACGGATTCCATGCAATATGCGCTGGATGAAACCAACCGCCGGCGCGCCAAACAGGAAGCCTGGAACGAAGCGCATGGAATCACGCCGGAATCCGTCAAGAAGGATATCAATGACGTTCTGGATTCGGTCTATGAGCGCGGTGACCATGTCACCCCGACGGCCGGCGCCAGCGAGGGCAGCCTTATTGGCAATAACTTTGCCACTGTCATTTCCGATCTGGAAAAATCAATGCAGGAGGCGGCCGCAAATCTGGAGTTTGAGGAAGCCGCCCGTCTGCGTGATGAAATCCGGCGGATGGAAGCGGCCGAGCTGGGGCTGAATGCCCCTGGCGTGCCACAGGCCATCGCCCAGCGCTATACCACCACCACCGATGACAATGGCAAAGCGCGGTTCCCCGCCGGCACCCCCGGCGCACCGACCCGCAAACGCCCGCGGCGACGGTAGTGAAAATAGCGGCAAATTGATTTTATTCGCTTTTTTGGAACGGCCCAGATTCAGAATAAAAACAAAGAAATTTTTGCCAGCCCCGGTTGACAATGCATGGCCACAATTCACGAATCGGAAGACTGCTTTTAACCTGTTTGTGCACAATGTTACAAAGACGTCATAAAGAGCGGACAAATAAGGGTTTTTGCAGATTATTTTTTTCACACAATCATTTGGCGTATAGCTAATTTACTGTTTTTATTGTGTTTTATTTCAAGTGCCTAAAATTTAGTCAATTTGAAGAATTTGCCATAAAATCAGCACGAAGCCACCTGTGGCAGCCTTTTTTCCACATAGTTATCCACAGATTTCGGGGATAGATTTCACGCGCATGGTTTCGCCATCAGGACTGCGGCTGCTTGCCCCTACCCGCGATCGCAAAGCCGGGCTAGATTAAGGCAGCATGACCGACAAGACACCCACATCACCAAGCGTGAATCTGCCACCTGATCTGGCCCGCGGCACCGCCTATCTGAAGGCAGAGGTGCGCAAGCTGGGGGCGGATCCCGGCGTCTACCGCATGACCAATGGGGATGGCGAGGTGTTGTATGTCGGCAAGGCACGCAACCTGGCGCGCCGGGTTGCCAGCTATACGCAGCCGAACCGGCTGTCCAACCGGCTGATGCGAATGGTCAGTGAAACCGAGATGCTGGAGGTCATCGTCACCAAGTCGGAGACCGAGGCGCTGCTTCTTGAATCGAATCTGATCAAGAAGATGAAACCGCGCTACAACATCCTGCTGCGCGACGATAAAAGCCTGCCGCAAATTTTGATGACGGCCGACCATCCCTTTGGCCAGCTGACCAAACATCGCGGCCGCAAGACCCGCAAGGGTGACTATTTCGGCCCCTTCGCATCTGCCGGTGCGGTCAATCGCACTGTGGCAGACCTGGCGCGCGCCTTCATGTTGCGCACCTGTTCGGATTCAGTATTTGGCGCACGCACCCGCCCCTGTCTGCAATATCAGATCAAACGCTGCAGCGGCCCCTGTGTCGGGCTGGTCACCGAGACCGATTATGCCGCCCAGATGGATCAGGCGCGGCGCTTTCTTTCGGGCGAATCTGCCACGATCCAGCGCGATTATGCAGACCGCATGCATGCCGCGGCCGACAAGCTGGAATTCGAGACAGCCGCCATCTGGCGCAACCGCATCCGGGCGCTGAGCGGTATTCAGGCGAGCCAGGATATCAATGTGCCCAACCTGCGCGATGCCGACATTATTGCGCTTGCCCGCAGTGGTGAGAAATCCTGTATCCAGACCTTTTTCATCCGCGGTGGATCAAATTATGGCAACCGGTCCTATTTCATGACGCATAATACCGAAAGTACGGATGCCGCCGTGCTGATGGCGTTTATCGGCCAGTTCTATGATGACAAGGAACCACCAGCCGAGATTCTGGTATCGGTTGCCCCTGACGAGACGACGCTGCTGGAACAGGCGCTGTCGACCAGCGCAGGCCGCGCTGTCCGGATCAGCCGCCCGCAACGCGGGCCACGCACCAAGCTGACAGCCATGGCCCGCCGCAATGCTGAGGAAGCGCTGGCGCGCAACCTTGCAGATACCAGCTCGCAACGCCGCCTTCTTGGCGAACTGGGCGATCTGTTCGGCCTGGATGCGCCGCCAGAACGGGTCGAGGTATATGACAATTCACATATTCAGGGGCGCCATGCGGTAGGCGGCATGATCGTCGCCGGGCCCGACGGGTTCAACAAGGCCGCCTACCGGAAATTCAACATGCGCGAAGATGGCCCCCATGCGGTCACGCAGGGAGATGATTTCGCCATGATGCGTCAGGTTATTCATCGCCGGTTCGAACGGGTGTTGAAAGAAGACCCGGATCGCAATGGCGAGACCTGGCCGGACCTGTTGCTGATTGATGGTGGCAAGGGGCAGCTGAGCGCCGTTGCCGAGGTAATGGATGATCTTGGCGTGGCTGATATCGCTGTGGTGGCGATCTCCAAGGGGCCAGACCGCAATGCCGGCCGCGAACAGTTTCATATGCGTGGATGCGACAGCTTTACCCTGTCACCGCAGGCATCAGCAATGCATTTTCTGCAACGGTTGCGTGACGAGGCGCACCGCTATGCCATCGGCACGCACCGCGCGCGTCGCCAGAAGGCCGAACTGACCAGTCCGCTGGATGGTGTGCCCGGCATTGGCCCGCGGCGCAAAAAGGCGTTGCTGGCGCATTTCGGGTCAGCGCGGGCGGTTTCTGCTGCCGGCCTGCAGGATCTTGAGGCGGTTGACGGGATTTCGAAGGCGGTGGCACGGCAAATCTTTGACTGGTTTTACAGTGGGCAATCCTGACGGCTTGGGCCATACTGCTGCAAACATGGGAAACTGCTTGGTGCCACCCGGACACGCAACCGGACAGGCAGGACGAGAAAATCGGCCGGATCGGGACATGGCCGGATTGAATGACGGGGAACATATGACCGCATGATGACCATGCTGAAAATGGTGCCAAACTGGATGACAATCCTGCGGATTATAGTCGCGCCGGTGATTGCCGTCCTTATCTGGCTTGACGATGTCAAAACCGGCTATATGCCGGCATTGACGCTGTTCGTGCTGGCGAGCATTTCAGATTTCATTGATGGCTGGATGGCGCGCCGCCTGGGGGTGGTATCGAAACTTGGCGCCATGCTGGACCCGATTGCCGACAAGGTACTGATCGGCACTTGCCTTGTATCGCTGGCGCATGTGACGGATGACGGCTGGTGGTACATCCTGCCCGCCATCATCATCATGACCCGCGAGTTTCTGATATCCGGTCTGCGCGAATTCATGGCTGGACGCAGCGTCAGTATGCCGGTATCTGTCCTTGCAAAATGGAAAACCACCTTGCAGCTTGTTGCGATCGGCTTTCTGGTCGGCGCCCCTGTCTTTCCGTCACTACCGATGGCAAACATGATTGGTCTGGTGCTTTTGTGGGTGGCGGCGCTCGTAACGGCACAAACCGGATTTGCCTATTATCAAGGCGTTCTCAAACATGTCGACAAACCCTCGCAATAGGGCCGGCCACGATCAGCCCTGCCTTGACGAGATGATCCGGCGCCATGGCAGTGTGATCGGGCTTGCCGCCTTTTCGGGAAGCGGCAAGACCACCCTTGCTGAAAAGCTGATTGCCGGGCTGGTGTCGCACGGCATGGATGTCGCCACTGTCAAACACGCCCATCATGCCTTTGATGCAGACACCCCTGGCAAGGACAGCTATCGCCACCGAGCCGCCGGTGCGCGCCAGGTGGCTGTGTCTTCGCCGGCACGCTCGGTGCTGTTCACCGAAAATCTGTCAGGACCGGAACGCAGCCTTGCCGATCTTCTGGCAGCAATCGCGCCTGCAGATATTGTCATTGTCGAAGGTTTCAAGAAATCATCCATTCCAAAGATCGAAATCCACCGGGCCGAACTGGCGCATCCATTTCTGTTTGCTGATGACCCGCTGATCATTGCCGTTGCCAGCAATGATCCGGCCAGTCTGCCGGCGAGCGCCCCTTTTGCACTGGATCTGGACCAGCCCGACAACATTGTCGATTTCATCATCCAGCGGCACCGCCAACAATCCGGCGCAGCGGCATCATGAGCGACAGCGCAATCCTCTATCGGGGCAGTATTTCACCGACGGATGCGGTTGAACGGCTTTTGGCACGCCTTGCCGGCAGTACCCGCACAAATGAGACAGTGACGCTGGAAGCGGCCCCCGGACGGGTGCTGGCGCAGGATCTTCTGGCACCCGCCAACCTGCCGGCCACCAATAATGCGGCGGTTGATGGCTATGCTGTTGATGCCGCATTTCTGGCGCGCCATCCGGACCATGATTTCGCTGTTGCCGGACGCGCCGCAGCAGGCCATCCCTTTACCGCGCCTGTGCCTGAAGGGGCAGCCATTCGTATTTTTACCGGCGCCGTCATGCCTGCCGGCAGTGATGCGGTTGCGATGCATGAATTTTGTGATCTGGCCGCGGACGGCAAAACTGTACGGATCGGATCGGCCTTGGAAAAGGGCAGCAATAATCGTCCGGCAGGCGAAAATCTGCGTCAGGGTGAAGTGATTATCCCTGCCGGCACACGTCTTGATGCGGCCCATATCGGCATTGCCGCCGCTGCCGGATTTGACCAGCTTGTCGTCCATACCCAGCCGGTTATCGGGCTGCTGTCGATGGGCGATGAAATCGTGCCCGCCGGACAGCCGGCATCCTTTGGGCAAATGCATGATTCCAACCGCCCGATGCTGGCAAACATGATCCGCGGTGACGGCTTTCTGCTGCGTGATTTCGGCATCATCGGCGATGACCCGGCGCAATTGGCGCGCGTGCTTGCAGAAGCGTTGTCTGACTGTGATGCCGTGATCACCTCTGGCGGTGCCTCGGATGGGGATGAGGACCATACGCAGGGTGCCATGACCACGCTTGGTGTCGACCGCATTTTCTGGCGGCTAGCGATAAAGCCGGGCCGGCCCATGTCGGCTGGTATATTGGATGATACGCCGTTGATGTGTCTTCCCGGCAACCCTGTGGCTGCGTTTGTCTGCTATCGACTGGTTGCCGGTCCAGTGCTGGCCAGCATGGCCGGCAGGCAGGCGACACCGGCCCTGCGGCTGCCGGTCAAATCGGGGTTTGCCCATCGCAAGGGCGCAGGGCGCGCGGAATATCTGCGCGTTGTCCTGTCCTATGCGGCAGACGGCACGCCTGTCCTGCAACGCCACGGGCGCAAAGGTGCCGGCGTCCTGTCATCCCTGACCGGGGCGGATGGGCTGGTTGAAATTCCTGTTGAAAACGAAGGGGTAGCTATCGGAGACTATCTGTCCTTCATGCCATTTCGGGAGACTGGCTTATGAGCCAGAGCAATTTAACCCAGAGCCATATCACATTGCGCTATTTCGCCTGGATGCGTGAACATATCGGTACGGATTGCGAGGATATTCCGCTGCCCGATGAAACCCGCACCGTCGCCGATCTATTGCCGCACCTGCGCGCACGATCCGCGGGGCATGCGCTTGCCCTCTCCAATATGCGTACTGTGCGGGTCGCCGTGAATCGCACCTATGGCGATCTCGACACCCCGGTCTCAACCGGCGACGAGGTGGCGTTCTTCCCGCCAGTGACCGGGGGATAGGCGATGGTGGTGCGGGTGCAAACAGATGATTTTGATGTTGGTACTGAAAGCCGCGCGCTGCAGGCCGACACCGTTGGCGGCATTGCGCTTTTTGTGGGCACGGTGCGCGGGCTGCGCAGCGATGATGGTGTGACCGCCATGACGCTGGAACATTACCCCGGCATGACAGAGTCCGAGCTGGAACGGATCGAAGCCGAGGCGCGCACACGATGGCCGCTGGAGGATGTGACCATCATTCACCGCGTCGGCCGTTTGCTTGCCGGGGACCAGATTGTACTGGTCGCAACCGCGTCGGCACATCGCCAGGCGGCGTTTGATGCCGCCCAGTTCATCATGGATTTTCTGAAAACCGACGCCCCCTTCTGGAAGGCAGAGGAACGCGCCGGCAAGACAAGCTGGGTTGATGCACGTGACAGCGACAGCGCCGCGCGTGACAAATGGACGAAGTAATCTGCCGCGCTCGCAATCGCCGCCCTGGCAATCGCCCGCCTTGATGCGGGCCTTTCCCTAAAGGGTAATGCGGCCCCGCACCAGATTTTCATAACCGTCGACAAGCTGGCGGCTGATGTCCCCGGGCGTAAAGCTGGCATCGCCGATCTGCGAGACAGGTGTGACCTCGGCCGCAGTGCCTGTCAGGAAACATTCAGTCATGTCCGACAGGTCATCCAGCGTCAGATGCCGCTGTACGACCTTCATCTGCAGGGATTCGGCAAGCGCAATCACCGTGCGACGCGTGATGCCGTCAAGGAAACAATCCGCAATCGGCGTGTGAATGGTGCCTTCCTTATCCACAAAGAACACATTCGCGCCTGTCGCTTCGGCGAGATAGCCGCGATAGTCCAGCATCAGCGCATCCTGAAACCCCTTTTTTTCCGCCGCATGCTTGGACAGGGTACAGATCATGTAAAGGCCGGCCGCCTTGGCATGGACCGGCGCGGATTCCGGTGATGGCCGCTTCCAATCCGCAATATCAAGGGTGATCCCTTTCATCTTTGTTTCCGGATCAAAATAGCTGGGCCATTCCCAGGCAGCGATCGCAACATGCGTGGTGGTATGTTGTGCCGAAATCGCCATCATCTCGGACCCGCGCCATGCAAATGCGCGGACATAGCCATCAACAATGCCATTGGCCTCGACAACGGCCATCTTGGCAGCGTCCAGTTCATCATCGCTGAGTGGCAGTTCAAAATCGAGCATTTCGCATGACCGGCGCAGACGTTCGGTATGCTCGCGCCCCTTGAAGATGACGCCAGAATAAACCCGTTCACCCTCAAAAACCGTGCTGGCGTAATGCAGGCCATGGCTCAATGTATGGGATGTAGCCTCGCGCCACGGGATCATTTCACCATTGATCCAGATGCTGCCGTCACGATCATCAAAGGGCATTAGTGCCATGGGTTCGCTCCTACCAGCCAATTATGCCGGCCTTGTTCCGCACAGAACTTAGTTCCATTTCGGACATATTATGATATCAGTGGACAACCGTAACATCGCATTGAATAATTGGTCAACATGGCTGACATAAAACCCATCGGCAAAGCACTGTTCCTGCGTGAAGAGGAATTGCGGCGCGGCATCGAAATGATGTTCTTTGCCTATCGTGACTTCACCAGTGAAGCTGATTCAATTCTGGCTGAACAGAATATGGGCCGCGCCCATCATCGGGCCATCTATTTCATTGGACGACACCCGGGAATCACTGTCAGCGAGTTATTGGCAATCCTGAATATTACCAAGCAGAGCCTTTCGCGGGTGCTGTCATCGCTTGTTGATACCGGATATGTCCTGCAGCAGACCGGTCCCGAGGACCGGCGTCAGCGATTGCTGTTCCTGACCGAAACCGGCAATGCGCTGGAGACACGGCTGACCGCGGTACAGGGGCGGCGTTTTGCCAATGCCTATCGCGAAGCGGGAATGGCCGCGGTTGAGGGTTTTCATCAGGTTCTGGAAGGGCTGCTCGACCCCCAGACAAAGCGTCAGATCGACAGTCTTGGAACACCATCTGCAGGCGATGACAACCGCTGACAGGATAGGGCAGCATGAACGACCAGCATATTTTGGTAATCGATGATGATGATCGTCTGCGCCTGCTGCTGCGTCGTTTTCTCGAGGAAAGCGGCTTTCGTGTTACCGATGTCGGTTCTGCGAGCGCGGCGCGCCAGGCCCTGGAGTCGCTGGTCTTTGACGTGATGATCGTCGATATCATGATGCCGGGGGAAACCGGGCTGGAGTTGCTCGCCGATTTACGCGAGACAAACCCGGTACCGGCGCTGTTCCTGACCGCCATGTCCGAGACAGAACACCGGATTGCCGGTCTTGAAGCAGGTGCCGATGATTATATGTCAAAGCCGTTCGAGCCGCGCGAACTGGTATTGCGGATAAAATCCATACTTGGACGGTCTGCACGCGGCACGCCGACAGAGACAAAGACGATTTCTTTCGGTCCCTATAGTTTCAATCTGACTTCGGGCATCCTGATGCACAGCAGCGGCCGCATTCACATGACATCCGCCGAGCAGCGCCTGATACAGATTTTTGCCAACGCACCCGACCGTATCCTGTCGCGCGAGGACATTGCCGAGGCGATGAAGAGCTCGATGCGGGGCCGGTCGATAGATGTGGCTGTTGCCCGGCTTCGCGCCAAGATCGAGCCCGATCCGCGTTTCCCGGTCTTTCTTCAGACAGTGCGGAACAAGGGGTGGCTGCTGCGCACAGACAGGCAACCGGACAGCGATTATGAAGCTTAGCAATTATCTGCCAAAGACACTGTTTGGCCGGATGCTGTCGATCATTCTGGTGCCGATGATACTGGTGCAGGTGATCACGGTATTTATCTTTTACGAACGCCACTGGGACACCGTCACACGCCATATGGCAACACAGCTGGCCGCCGATATCAGCCTTCTCGCGGACCGCGCCGGCAGTGCGCCCGATGCGGCGACCATCGAATTGGTGCAGGAGATGAGCTGGACCTATTTCAGCTTTCCGATCCAGTTTGACGAAGATGCTGTCTGGCAACAGCCGGCGGTTAAAGCGCCGCAAAGCTATGCCGAAGAAAGGCTGCGCAAAGAGCTGTCCGATCGTCTTGAAGGGGACTGGATCATCAATCTCGATTCCGACCCCAGCCTGATCTATGTGGATCTGCGGCTGGATAATGGCGTGATGCGAATATATGCCAGCCGCAAGCGCATTTTTTCATCCACCAGCTGGACATTTTTCGGCTGGACGCTGGGCTCTTCCATCCTGCTATTTGCGGTCGCGTTGCTGTTCATGCGCGGTCAGGTGCGTCCGATCCTGCGGCTTGCCAATGCCGCGCGCGCGCTCGGCCTTGGACGGCCAGCACCCGATTACCGGCTTGAAGGCGCGCGCGAGGTGCGACTGGCAGGCCGCGCCTTTCAGGCCATGCGCCACCGCATCATGCGCCAGCTGAACGAACGCACCGAATTGCTGGCCGGGGTCAGCCATGATCTGCGCACGCCGCTGACCCGCATCCGGCTGCAGCTGGAATTGATGGCAAACAAAGAGGATGCCAATTCCATTCGTACCGATCTTGCCGAAATGGAAGAGATGATTGACGCCTATCTCAGCTTTGCCGCCGGTGAAGGCGACGAGCCGCCGGAAGAAACGGATGTTGTTGCGCTTCTTGGCCGGTTGGTTGACCAGACGCGTCAGGCGCATGGCTTTGACATAACGCTTGTCCCGCCCAGCACCAAGGTGCCTGCCTTTCCGCTCCGCCGAAAGGCGATCAGACGGGCTTTTGAGAACATCATCTCAAATGCGATTTCCTTTTCAACGAAGATGAACATCTCCATCACCTATCGCAATGACGAGGTAACGTTCCTGTTTGATGATAATGGCGCGGGCATTCCGGCGGAATTGCGGTCCGAGGCAATCCGTCCCTTTGTGCGCCTTGAAAGCTCGCGCAACAGGCAGACCGGCGGCACTGGCCTAGGCCTGTCGATCACCAATGATATTGTGCTGGGGCTTGGCGGCGAACTGGGCTTACATGATGCGCCGCTTGGCGGCCTGCAGGTCAGTATCAGACTGCCTGTCTGACCCCTCTTTAATGCGGGCCGCCTAAAGCAGTCGGCTGCCATCCGGGGCGTCGGCATCCGGCCTGACCAGAACAACCTCACCGCTGTCATTCATCACACCAAGTGTCAAAACCTCGGACATGAAAGGGCCTATCTGGCGCGGCGGAAAATTGACCACCGCCATAACCTTACTGCCGACCAGTTCCGCCGGATCATACCGTTCGGTGATCTGCGCGGATGATTTACGGGTGCCAATCTCCGGACCGAAATCAATGACCAGCTTCAGCGCCGGTTTGCGCGCCTCTGGAAAGGGCGCCGCTTCAAGAACGGTCCCTGCCCGAATATCGATCTTCATGAAATCGTCAAAACTGGCTAGGTTTGTGTGCGCATTGTCACCCATGGGTCACACTCCGCCTTCTGGTGCTATTGGTATCGGCTGCCGTCGCCCGGCATCTCGGCATTCTGGTCAAAGGCCATATCTTCGGCCTCACCTGCCGCCATGTCATCACGCAGCACGCGCAGGGTACGCCCCCATTCCTCGGCCTGCGCCAGACGGGCATCAATCGCTTTCAATGTCGCTGACAGGTCAGGTGCGTCGTCATCCTGCCAGACCCGTGCCACCTGCATCGCCACAACCGCAACACCACGCACACGGGCTTCGCCACCAAGGCCGGCAAGATTGTCACCCGCCATGCGCAGCAGCATGCGTATCGCCTGCGCCAGCGAGTCCAGCAGCCGCAACCCCAACGCCGGATCACGCCTGGCAGCACGATCAAGCTGGGCAATCTGCTGGCGGTAGGGGGCATAGATTTCAAAACGATGCATCAACCCCTCGACAATCTTGTCACGGATCGGCACGTCCCCTGCATCTTCGATATCAGCAAGACTCTCGAGAACAGCCTGACGGTCAAGTGTCGCCAGCCGATGCAGGATCAGCGTTGTGATGCTGCCCGATACGGCACGCGCCGCATCCGTTGGAATGCCCGCCGCGGCCGCAATATCATCAATATGCAGCTGACGCGGCGGCGTATCTGCAAGCTGTGTCCAGGCTGCATCTGCAAGGCGATCCATGATTTCTGTCTGGGTATCTGCGCCGTTCATGACGATGAATCCTGTGTTTGAATCAGGGTTTGCGTATCTAGGGCCGCTGCGTCGGCGGCCCATACAGGCAAGACATGGGCATTATCTGCGAAAGCGTCAAGCAGGCTGCCACACCCGGCCTAGCCGCCAAGCGCCACAGACCTGTCACGCGCGGCAAGAATGGCCCGTTCCAGCAAAGGTGCCATCCCGTCATCTGCCATCAACACCGCCAGTGCCGCCGCTGTGGTACCACCCTTGCTTGTGACATTGACCCGCAGCTGGGATGGCGGCTCGTCGGCCGCATCAATCAGCGCGCCAGCGCCTGACACGGTGGCTTCAGCAAGCTGACGGGCCAGATCATCCGGCAGCCCCGCCGCAATGCCGGCGCGGGTCATCACCTCGGCAAGCAGAAACACATAGGCCGGACCAGACCCGGAAACGGCAGTAACCGCATCCATCAGCGCTTCATCATCAACCTGCACCACTGTGCCAATCGCCGAAAGCAGCTGCTGCGACAAAGCCACCAGATCGGCCGGCGCATCCGGCCCGGCACATAATGCTGTCACCCCCTTGCCGATTGCGGCAGGGGTGTTTGGCATCGACCGCAAGATAGCGGCATCATCGCCAAGGCGACTGCGGAACCAGCTGGTCGGGATTCCGGCGGCAATTGACAGAAAGCCGGTATCCGGCCCGGCCAGCGCCCCCAGTCCGGCAATGGCCTCTTCCATCATCTGTGGCTTTACAGCCAGCACAATCATCCGTGCTGCCTTGCCACCGGCCGCACAGCTTTCCACCGTGTCAAAAAGCTGAATGTTGGCATGATCCGCAGTCCAGCCAAGATGATCCTGAAATGGCTCGACAATGGCGAATTCAGCCACAAGAGATGTGTCGGCAAGCCAGCCACGCAGCATGGCGCTGCCCATCTTGCCGCAGCCTATAAGCGTAATCAGTGGGGTCATCCGGCCAACTGGCAAAGCATCCGCCCCGGCGGCGCTATGCCTCTCCTTTGGTGATCATTGTGACAGCGGCGGTGGCGTCATCGGCAGACAGGGTGCCGTGGACGACCTGATAAATTGCCGGATATACCTGCTCGCATTCGCCAAGCATGATATCGACAACATCCTCGATCTGTTCTGGCGTGGCCCCGCCAGCACCGCGCAGTGCCAGCGTGTGGCGCAGTTCCAGCTCGCAGGTCGCCATATCAAGCGCCAGATGGCCAATAAAAAGATGCTGGTTGAGAAGGGCCGCCAGCATGGCGAGCTCGCCAATCATGCTGCCATCCGCCTGTACATCGATGCGGCAGATCACCTGCATCGTCTCTTCATCATCCTGCCAGGACACTGCCAGCTGATAATGGCTCCACCGGCCGGGGATCTCGGCAATGATGGCATCGCGACGCTGTTGCTTCAGAAACCAGTCCTGGCGCACAACAAACTGCGTCACCAGTTCGATCGGATGCGCAAAAGTCAGTTCTGTCGATGTTGTGCTGGTGGCCATAACAGGGGCATCCGAGATGATGTGATCGCCTCAACATGCCGCATGGCGAGATGGCATTCAACACAATATTTTGTGGTCTTTGGGGTCCACACCCACAGGTACTTGTGGATAACTCGTCAGAATCGCCGGAATTCAACTGCTTTGCCACAGCGCCTGACGGGCCCTGACGGCGCGCTTATCTTGCGCAGGCGCGCAGCAAGCGGACCACACAGGCCCCCGCAAGGCGAATAAGGGGCAAGAATCGCCAGAACCACCCTGCCAGAATCACCCTGCCAGAATCATCCCATCAGAATCACTTTTATCGAAGATGGCGGACGCGTCAGCTTTTGCTGCGCGTACCGGCAGCAGATTTGCCTGCTGCTTTTTTCGCTTTCGCGCGTGGTTTGGCAGCCGGCTGCTTGGGTTGCGTTGCCGCCCGATCCGCTTCCAGGGCGGCGAGGCGGGCCGCCAGGGCTTCATGTCGCGTCCGCAGGGCGTCAAACTCCTCACGCGTCACAAGACCGCGTGCATTCAGGGCGCGCTCTGTACGTGCGGAAACGATGTTTTCAATTTCCTCGCGCATGCTGCCAAAAGCAGATGCGGCCCCGTTGGCCACCTGTGCAAGATCAGATATGAATCCCGGACGCGCACGCATCGCTGTCTCCCCTGGTCACGCACCCCTCACGGTTGATGCGCCGCTGAAATAAAACTGCCTCTGGCTATCGCCATCCTATTATATCTAGGGTAATACGAGGCGCTTTCCAATACCACTGGCCTGCGCTTTGCGATATTGTACCGCCGCACGCACCGGGTGTGGGATGCCGTGTCCCGGCATGATCAGCCCGGTAGAGACCACAGCAGGGACTGGACAGGCGAATGGCAACCGGAATCATTCTCCCGGAATTTGATCCTTTTGTGATCAGCTTTGGCGGGTTTGGTATTCGCTGGTATGCGCTCGCCTATATTGTCGGGCTGTTGGGTGGTTACTGGATTTTACGGCGCGAGGCGCAGCGTGCCGGCCCCATTGATGTGGCAGGCATTGAAAGCCTTTTGAACCATGTGCTGCTGGGCGTGATCCTGGGGGGGCGGATGGGATTTGTCCTGTTCTATCAACCCGGCTTTTATCTGGCCAACCCGCTGGAGATTCTAAAAATATGGCAAGGCGGCATGGCCTTTCACGGGGGTCTTGCCGGCGTAATTCTTGCGATGTGGCTGTTTTCGGCACGTCGCGGTATATCAGTCTTCACCACCAGCGACCGGGTGGCCATGGTCGTGCCGATTGGCCTTGGCCTTGGCCGGCTTTCGAATTTCATCAATGCCGAGCTTTATGGCCGCGTAACAGACCTGCCTTGGGGCATGGTCTTTCCGGGAAGTGACGGCCTGCCGCGCCATCCAAGCCAGCTCTATGAAGCCGGGCTGGAAGGCCTTGTTCTTGGCGGTATCATGCTGTTTGGCTATCGACAGGGCTGGCTGGCCATCACCGGCCGCCTTTCATCTGTGCTGCTGATCGGCTATGGCAGCGCCCGTTTCCTGATCGAATATGTCCGCGAACCTGACCCCCATCTTGGCACGCTTTTGGGGCTTGTCACGATGGGCCAGCTATTATGCCTGCCGATGATTGCGGGCGGGATCTATATCCTCATGCGACGACGCCAGACCCCGGGCCTGCCGGGATGACGGCCGGCGTTCCAACTGCCCTTGCTGACCGGCTGATGCACCGCATCCAAGAGGATGGGCCTATGGGTTTGGATACCTTCATGGCCGCCTGCCTCGCCGACCCGCAGGGTGGCTATTACCAGCAGGCCGACCCGTTTGGCACAGCTGGCGATTTTATCACCGCGCCCGAAATATCCGGGCTGTTTGGCGAAATGTGCGGTCTCTATCTGGCGCATCTCTATGACCTTGCCGGAGCGCCCGAAGACGCGGCGACCATCGAGCTTGGCCCGGGACGGGGAACGCTGATGCGTGACATGCGGCATGTCTGGTCGCAACTGATGCCGGCGATGACCGGCTTGCCACTCCATTTCCTTGAAACCGGTCGCGCGTTGCGGCGCCTGCAGGCCAGCACCGTCCAGACTGACCGGATCAAGACAGCCGTCAGCTGGCATGATGACATCACCGACCTTCTGGCCGCCACTGCCGGCCCCGTCTTTGGCATTGCGAACGAATTCTTCGATGCCTTGCCTGTGGCGCAGCTGATACGTCATCACGGCCAGTGGCACCACCGCCAGGTCGGCATTATCGACGGACGGCTGGGCTTTACCATTGGCCCGTCAGTGTCAGAAGAATTTGCCATGAATGGTATGGCAAACGTATGTGTTCCATCTGCGGATGGTACGGTTCTTGAACACTGTCCGCAGGCCGATCTGGTGATCGCCGCGCTGGCACGACAGGTGGCACAATATGGCGGTGCGGTGCTGATTATCGATTATGGGCGCGACGGCAATCCGGGGGACAGCCTGCAGGCGGTGGCAGACCATAAGCCGGTTGATATCTTTCACGCGCCGGGACAGTCCGATTTGTCCCACTGGGTGGATTTTGCCGCTTTAGAGACCGCCGCATCAGCAGCCGGCGCACGTCTTGTTCCGCCCGTTCCACAAGGCCAGTTCCTGATGGAGATCGGGCTGGCAGCGCGCGCCGAACAGGCCGGCAAGATGGCTGCGCCCGAAACGCGCCGCGCATTGCTGGCCGCCATTGACCGGCTGACCAGCCCGGCGCAGATGGGCGCGGTTTTCAAAGTGGCATTGCTGGTCCCTCAGGGGGACGGAACACCCCCAGGATTTGCGCGAGACAGCCAATGAAACCGCAGACGCAAAACGGCTTTGTGATTGCTGGCGGCCCGCCCCGATTTGTACATCACCCCGCCACCAGTGCGATTGCCCCGCATGGGTTTTTCTCGGCCGAAGGCGGACATAGCAGCGGCATATATGCAAGCCTGAATTGCGGGTTCGGGTCGGATGACGAGCATGCGCTTGTCAGCCGCAACCGCGCCACCGCCGCAGGCGCAATGGCGCTGGCACCCGAACAGCTTGCCGCCGTCTATCAGGTGCATGGGGCGGTCTGTCTGCATACTGACACGCCCGCTCCCGCAGACCGCAATGCCATGCCGCGAGCTGATGGCATGGTCACAACCCGCCATGATCTGGCGCTGACCATTCTGACCGCTGATTGCCTGCCATTGCTTCTCACCGATACCGCCGGTGCGGTGATTGGCGCCTGTCACGCAGGCTGGCGCGGCGCGGTGTCGGGCATTGTCGCGGCGACGGTCAATGCCATGCGCGATGCCCATGCCGGTGACATTATCGCCATGATCGGCCCGACCATACAGCAGCCAAGCTATCAGGTTGGCGCCGAGATGCGGGACGAAGCGCTGGCGCTGATGCCAGCGGCGCTGCAGGATCAGGCCGCCGGCTGCTTTATAGCCGACGGGGTCAATCATTTCCGGTTCGATCTGCCAGCCTTGGTGCGCCACCAGTTACAGGCATGTGACGTGCGTGCCATTCATGATTGCGGCATCGACACCTATGGCGGTGCCGACCACACGCGCAGACCGGATGCCGATTCTCTGCTCTTTTTCTCGCACCGACGCGCCACCCATGACCGTCAGCCCGATTCGGGACGCCAAATTTCAGTGATCAGACGAGGATCACTTCAACCAACTGCCAGCTCAGGACCTGGATAACAGCTATGCCGCATCTCTATATTTTTCTTGGACTTCTTTTCGTTGGGCTTCTGGCAAGTTGCTTTATGGGCTGAGTAAAAATTTAATAAAATTGTCATAAAGCCGCGCCAAGTGCCTTGCCCGTGTCAGGGCTGGTTGCTATCACTCTGTCAGATGTGTTCTCGCGGCGGTACCGATGGTCACCGGGTTCTAGATGAAAATCCTCGCATGCAACAGTAACAGGCCCCTGGCAGAAGCTATCGCGGCCTATCTGGACGTCCCGCTGACCAAAGCCGACGTCCGTCGTTTTGCAGATATGGAAGTCTTCGTCGAGATTGGCGAAAATGTCCGCGGCGAAGATGTATTCGTGGTCCAGTCCACCTGCTTCCCGGCCAATGATAATGTGATGGAACTGCTCGTCGCGCTGGATGCGTTGCGCCGCGGTTCGGCACGCCGGATCACAGCAGTGCTGCCCTATTACGGCTATGCCCGGCAGGATCGCAAATCTGGTCCGCGCACACCGATTTCGGCAAAGCTGCTGGCCAATCTGATCACCTCGGCGGGTGCTGACCGGGTGCTGACCATCGATCTTCATGCTGGTCAGATCCAAGGCTTTTTTGATATCCCCACGGATAATCTGTTTGCCGCGCCGGTCTTTATTGAAGACATCAAGTCGCGTTACCAGAATGGAAATCTGATGATCGTCTCGCCTGATGTTGGCGGCGTGGTACGGGCGCGGTCGCTGGCGAGCCGCCTTGATGCTGATCTGGCGATTATCGACAAGCGACGTCCAAAGGCCGGCGTTTCAGAAGTGATGAACATCATTGGTGATGTCGATGGGCGCCATTGCATCATGGTTGATGACATTGTGGATTCGGGCGGCACCTTGTGCAACGCCGCCGCCGCCCTGATCGATAGTGGCGCGCTGAGTGTCGATGCCTATGTGACGCACGGAGTCCTGTCAGGTGGGGCGGTCAGCCGGGTGGCATCATCGCCGCTGAATTCGCTGGTGACCACCGATTCCATTCCGGCTACCGAGGCGGTGCGGGTCGCACGCAATATCCGCCATCTGTCGGTTGCCCCGCTGCTCGGCGAGGCAATCCGACGGATCAATGAGGAACGCTCGGTCTCGACGCTTTTCTAGTCTGCAGAATCCAAGCGACTTACCCCCTTTTTCCTTGAGTTTTCTACGTGATGGGCCTAATACTCGGCCCGCCATGCACCCCTGGAGGCATGGCACATTGTATTTCAAGGAGAATGACAATGTCTGACATGACAACCATCAGCGCTTCCGAGCGCGAACGGGTCGGTAAGGGGTCCGCCCGTGCGGCACGCCGCGCAGGCCTCGTCCCTGCCGTAATTTACGGCGACAAGAAAGATCCGGTGGGCATCACCATGGAAGCCCGCGAAATTACCAAGATCGTGCATCAGCCCGGCATTTTCGGCCGGCTGCTGGAAATCGATGTTGCCGGCACCAAGTCAACTGTGCTGACACGCGACATTCAGTTCCATCCCGTCAGCGATGTCGTGATGCATCTGGATTTCCTGCGGGTCTCGCAAAGCGCCACCGTCGCTGTTGCTGTACCGGTAGAATTCATCAATGAGGACAAGTGCCCCGGCATCAAGATTGGCGGCGTTCTGAACGTTGTCCGCTATGAGGTCGAGCTGAACTGCCCGGCAACCGCCATTCCGGAAAAGATCACCATTGATCTTGACGGTGTGAAGATTGGTGACTCCATCCATATCAGCGCCATTCCGCTTCCCGAGGGTGTGAGCCCGACCATCACCGACCGTGACTTTACCGTTGCGACACTGGCATCGCCAGGCGGTGGTGTGAAGAACGAGGATGACGAGGATGCGGCAGAGGGCGAAGAAGCCAATGCCGAGGAGTCCGGGGAGTAATCGGAACGGTTTGGCCGGGGCGCGCCCCCGGCTGACACCCTGTTCCAGATTGGAACCGTCATGCTGCTGTTTGCGGGGCTTGGCAATCCAGGCACAGACTATGCTGACAACCGGCATAATGCCGGTTTCATGGCGCTCGACGAAATCGCCGGGCACCATAGCTTTTCTGCGTGGAAATCCAAATCAGGTGCGGCTTGTGCCGAAGGCCGGCTGGGGCAGGCAAAAGTCCTGCTGGTGAAACCGCAATCCTTCATGAATAAATCCGGCGGGCCAATTGGCGACATTGCCCGGTTCTACAAGATTCCGTCGGAACGTGTGTTCGTGTTCTATGACGAGATTGATCTCGCCGCCGGCAAGGTGCGGGTCAAGCGGGGTGGCGGCCATGGCGGGCATAATGGCATTCGCGATATTGACCGTCATATCGGCACTGATTACTGGCGCATCCGCATTGGGGTGGGTCGCCCGGAACAGCTGTTTCCAGGATCAGCGATCGATATTCGCAGATGGGTATTGATGGATTTTACTGCCGACGAGCGCAATGGATGGGTGCCCGATCTTCTGGGCGCCATTGCCAGCGAGGCAAACAGGCTTGTCGGACTGGATGATGCCGGCTTTATGAGCCGTGTTGCCCATCTGGCACCAGCGCCAAAGCGCGAAAGCGAAAAAGGCGCGCAATCGGGCATATCGGGATCTGGCAAGGAAAAGCGGACGGAGGAACAGGATGGGATTTAACTGCGGTATTGTCGGCCTTCCCAATGTCGGCAAATCAACCCTCTTCAATGCGCTGACCGAAACGGCTGCGGCCGAAGCAGCCAACTATCCCTTCTGCACGATCGAGCCGAATACCGGGCGCGTTGCGGTGCCTGACCCGCGGCTTGATGCGCTGGCCAGTTTGGCCGGGTCCGCAACCGTCATACCGACACAGCTGGAATTTGTTGATATTGCAGGCCTGGTGCGCGGTGCATCCAAGGGTGAAGGGCTTGGCAACCAGTTTCTCGCCAATATCCGCGAGGTGGATGCGATCGCCCATGTGCTGCGCTGCTTTGATGATAGTGAGATCACGCATGTCGACGGGTCGGTTGACCCGCTGCGCGATGCCGCAACGGTAGAGACGGAACTGATGCTTGCCGATATCGACTCGCTGGAACGGCGCATGGCCGCTCTGGTGAAGAAGACCCGTGGTGGCGATGTCGATGCCAAGCGCGATCTGGCGATGATGGAAAAATTGTTTGCTGGGCTGTCTGACGGGGTGCCCGCGCGCCGCGTTACCGGGCTGAGCGACGATGAAACCCGCCGTTTGCCGCAGATGCAGCTATTGTCGGCAAAGCCCGTTCTGTATGTCTGCAATGTCGCGGAAGGCGACGCTGCCACCGGCAATGATCATAGTCAGGCTGTCGCTGCCTATGCCGAAAAGGATGGTGCGGCACATGTGGTTGTTTCGGCCGCCATCGAAGCAGAAATCACACAGTTGGATGCAGAAGACAAAGCCGAGTTTCTGGCCGAACTGGGCCTTGACGAAGCCGGGTTGGCGCGCCTGATCCGGGCCGGGTACGGTTTGCTGGATCTGCTGACATTCTTTACAGCAGGCCCCAAGGAAGCACGCGCATGGACCGTGGCTGCCGGGTCCAGCGCACCAGAGGCGGCGGGCGCCATCCACACTGATTTCCAACGCGGCTTCATCCGTGCGGAAACCATTTCCTTTGATGACTATATCGCCTGCGAGGGTGAAAGTGGTGCCCGTGATGCTGGCAAATTGCGCATTGAGGGCGCCGACTATAAGGTTGTTGACGGGGACGTCTTCCATTTCCGTTTCAACGTATAGTTTGGAGGCGCCCCGGGCGGCTGGCAGATATTCACCACAACGCATTGCCTACAGGAAATTACCATGTCTGAGATGATCAAACTGACAGCCGAGGACGGCATCGAACTTGCGGCCTGTGTGGCCGGCGACCCGGCAAACGCAAAGGGCGGCGTTGTTGTCCTGCAAGAAATTTTCGGGCTGAATGCGCATATCCGCGATCTGCCGCGGCGGTTTGCCGAAGCCGGATATTACGCTGTTGCGCCGGCCTTGTTTGACCGGGCCGAGCCCGGCATCGAGCTGGATTATAATGCGGATGGCAAGACCCGCGGCATCGATCTCAAAAACGTGGTTGATGCGGATACGATCATTGATGTGTCGGCGGCCATCGACATCGCCCGATCTGCAGGACCGGTCTCCATCGTCGGTTTCTGCTGGGGTGGTTCACTTGCATGGCGGGCAGCGACCTGCCTTGGCGGCTTGGCCGGTGCCGTGTCCTATTACGGCGGCGAACTGCCATCAAAGGCCGGTCTCGTCGCGCATTGCCCTGTACTGACGCATTTCGGCAGCAAGGATGCCGGCATTCCCATGGAGGGCGTCAACGCCTTTATCAAGGCACAGGCCGATGCCGCACCTGCCGTGGAAACGCATATCTATGACGCCGACCATGGCTTCAACTGTGATGCCCGCGGGCAGTTTGATGCAGCGGCCGCTGCTCTGGCATGGGACCGGACGATTGGGTTTCTCGACCGGGTAAGCGCCTGAGGTTCGGCACCGGCTTGCCAGCCACAAAACTGAAACCGTTCACCAGTGTTTCTTAATCCCTCTATCATGAGGGTATGGTGTCGCCTGCTGACAGCCGATCAATGCACCGTCTTGGCATCGCCTTTATGGCGGTTGCGGCGATCACCTTTCCGGTCAAGGACAGTTTTCTGAAGGCACAGGATGAATCCGTGCCCGCCCTTCTGGCGATCGCAATCTATTTCCTTGCACAGATGGCCATCGGCATGGGCGGGCTTGCTGTCAGTCACCATCCGGCATGGCGCAATCCCTTTGCCGGCATGACAGGGTTGCATCTTCTCCGCTCGCTGACATTGACCTGTGCGCTTGGCACATTTTT